>CAWKGC010000001.1:0-48486 GCA_963849005.1 uncultured beta proteobacterium
CGTGAAGGCGTGAAGGCGGAGGTGGCACGGCACTGCGACAACGAGCCGCAGGTCACATGAAGTGAAACAGGAAAACTGGCAGCGGCTGAGCCACAACGCATGAGCCGTAAACACGGGCCTCTGGCCGTTGCGCGGCTGATCTCCCCGCCCGGCTCAGGCCGCCCACATCGAGCAAGGCGGGCAATGGTCGCTTAGGGTCGACTTCGCCCGTCTGCAATCGGCCACAAGCGGACATTGAGTTACTTCGTCCCCATGCCGAGGCCCAAGTACCACACGAATGCGGAAAATGTTGCTGCAGAGAGTGCGGTGCTGGCGACAATCGACGTAGAAATGCGTGCGACGTCCGATTCATGGCGCTGCGCGAAGATGAACACCCAACCCGCAGTGGGAAGCGCCGCCGTCAAAACGCCCGCCGTTATCGTGAAGCGGTCAACTCCGAAAGCCAAGAGTGCCAGCCACACGACGAATGGATGAAGGAGCAACTTCCCGACTACCGGCAGCGCGACAAGTGGAATGCCCTGCGTCGCACCCGGCCGGTAGAGTGTTACGCCGATCGCGAACAGCGCGCAAGGTCCTGCCGCGTTGGCCAAAAGGTTCATGATCTCGTTGATCGGCGTGGGCAGCTGCCAGCGTAGAGCCGAAAACGCTGCGCCCACTACGATACTGATGACAAAGGGGTTTGCTGCGGCGCGTGCAATCGCGTCCCGTACCGCTTGGCGCCAACCCGACGAATGCGTGCCGTCGATCTGGGAGAGGGCAACCGCCACCGACGCCACAATCGTCATTTCGCAAATCGTTGCCAACATCGCCGGAGAAGCAGCCGACGCCCCGAGCAGCGCGACGAGAAGCGGAATGCCTAGGTAGCCGATGTTGGTTGCACTCGCCGCGAGCCCGTAGAACGACGCATCGCGAAGCGTCGCCCCCATCGCACCGCGGGCGAAAGCGACCACCAGAAAAAGCGTGACGAGGCTGCCGACCGTGTACGCGATAAAGAACCGCCCATTCATTATCTCGGCGAACGCCGCGGTCGATGCGAACCGAAACAACAGTGCCGGAACCGCGAAGTACAGTAGAAATCCGTTGAACGCGGGCACTGCTGCGGAAGGTACCCAGTTCCTTCGCGCCGCGGCGTAACCGAAAAAAATCAGCGCGAAGAACGGAACAATGATCTTCGATACCGGATCCACTTGACCCTCTCCTTCTACCTGCCTGCTTGATTCTAGCTTCCGAATGTCCGATTTGGGTCGACGGCGGACTTCGAGGCCGAGGTACTACCCGCCCCCCGCAAGCTGCGCCTCGAGTTCGCGAATCCGCGCCTGCAGCGGCGCGATGACCGGGGCCAGCTCCTCTTCCGAATAGCGAGCGGTGATGTGCTGCGGGCAGTTCCAGTCGAAGCCCTCGACGTCGATCACGACGGCGCGTTCGATGCGCGCGCGATAGCCGGGCGCCCGCAGCGACTCGATGAGCTGCGGGTCTTCCGCGGCCTCCACGATGCGCGCGTGCCCCAGCACCTTCAGGCGCACCTTGTTGGCGTAGTCCATCAGCATCAGCGCCACCTTGTCGTTGCCGCTGAGGTTGCCGACCGAGACGTACTGCACGTTGCCGCGGAAGTCCGCGAACGCGATGCGGTGTTCGTCGAGCACCTTGAGGAAGCCCTTCGGCCCGCCGCGATGTTGCACGTACGGCCAGCCGGTCTCGCTCACCGTGGCCATGTAGAAGCTGTCGCGATCGGCGATGAATGCGGCCTCGTTCTCTCCGAGCGGGTCGCGCTCTTCGCCCGTTTCGGCGTGGCGCGCGTAATGCGACCGGCTGCCGCCGCGCTCCTGGAGCGCTTGCACGGCGGGGGTGAAGGCGAGGTTGGCGAATCGGGCTCTCATGCGGGTTCTCCGGAAATGGGGGAAAGGCGGTCCGCGGCCGCCTTCCGTTGCTGCGCGACGATCAGAGCTTCGGCCAGTTGGCGTCGGCCTTCGAGATGAAGCCCGAGGGGTCCTTTTCGAACACCTTCTGGATGTCGGCGTTGAAGTTCAGGTAGAGCTTGCCACCGACGACCTTCCAGCCGTTGACCGGATCGACGTCGAAGAGCTTGCCGTTGGCCACGCCCCAGGTGCAGAAGCCGCCGTTCTGGGGAGCGTACTTGGCCGGGTCGGCCTTGAACGTATCGCGGTGTTCCTTCGAGACGAATTGCCATTTCACGCCGGCGTATTCGACGACGTACGAATCGGTGCCTTGCGCGGGCTTGCCGTCGGTGAAGTAGTTGACGACATCGTAGCCCTTGGCGCCCAGGCCGGCGTAGAGGGGATTGTACGAGCCGCCGGCCTTGAGTTCGGCGTGGGCCGCGCCGGCAAACAGCGAGGCAACTGCCAGCGTGGCGCCGGCAACTTTGGAGGAGAACGAGGACATGGTGTGTTCCTTTCGGGGTTGGGTTGGTAGGGGCGCTGGGGTGATTGCCCTGCGCCTGGAAGCAATGTAGGGGTTTCCGTTGATCGAGAGAATAGTCATTTGCGCTAATTGATTCTTCCGATTATTGGTAGACTGCCGCCATGGTGGACCTGCTCGCCCTGCAGACCTTCGTGCGCATCGCCGACAGCGGCAGCCTGTCCGCGGCGGCGCGCGCCTCGGGACGGTCGCTGCCCGCGGTGTCGCGCTCGCTGGTGCAGCTCGAGGCGGACCTCGGCGTGCGATTGCTGCACCGGACGACGCGGCGCATCCATCTCACCGATGCAGGGGCGCAATACCTCGAGCACTGCCGCCGCATCCTTGCCGAGGTGGAAGAAGCGAATGCCAGCATCTCGGACCTCGGCGGCGCGCTGGCCGGCCCAATCACCCTCACCGCGCCGATCCTGTTCGGGCAGATGCACGTGGCGCCGGTGGTGACGGAATTCCTGTCGCTCCACCCCGGCGTGTCGGTGAACCTGATCCTCACCGACCGTTACGTGAACATCGTCGAGGAAGGCATCGACTTGGCGGTGCGCATCGGCAAGCTCACGGACTCCGGGCTGGTCGCGCGCAAGCTGGGCGAGGTGCGGCGCGTGGCGTGCGCGTCGCCCGCGTACCTGAAGCGCAAGGGCACGCCGAAAGCGCCGAAGGACCTCGCGGACCACAACTGCCTGCAGTTCAGCGGGCTGTCGCCGACGCCTTACTGGGAGTTCGTCGAGGCGGGGAAGGCGCGGCAGGTGCGCGTGCAGGGGACGTTTTCCGCGACGCATGGCGCGGCGGTGATCGACGCCGCGCGCGGCGGGCTGGGCATCGTTCGCGCCTTGTCCTACCAGTTGCAAGCGGCGGTGGCGGCGGGGGAGTTGCGTGTGGTGCTGCAGCGCTTCGAGCCTGCGCCGATCCCGGTCAATGCCGTGCTGCCTACGGGGCGGATGCTGCCCGCGCGCGTGCGGGCGCTGGCGGACTTGCTGCAGGAACGGATGAAGGGGAAGGACTTCAAGATACTCGCGGCTGCGAAGTAGGATTCCCCGCGATATCGGCAGCCCGGCGCAAGTCCTGCACCACCCGCCCGCTCTGCAGCACGATCACCCGGCCCGCGGAGGCGATGGTCTCGGGCCTGTGGGCGATGATGATTCGCGTGAGGGAAAGCTTCTTGATCGCCTCGTTCACCGCCTTCTCGCGGTGGATGTCGAGGGCGCTGGTGGCCTCGTCGAGGAACAGTATCGAAGGCTTCTTGTAGAGGGCGCGGGCCAGCAGGATGCGCTGCTTCTGCCCCCCGGAAAGCGCGGCACCCATGTCGCCGATCAGCGTGTTGTAGCCCATCGGCATCGCGGTGATCTCTTCGTGCACCGACGCGAGCCTCGCGGCATGCTCGATCTCGTCATGGCTCGGGCTGGCGTCGAAAAAGCTGATGTTGTCGCCGATCGATCCGGCAAAAAGGTGGTCGTCCTGCATGACCGTGCCGACCAGCCTGCGGTACTGGGCGAGGCCGAGGCGCTGCACATCGATGCCGCCGACGCGGATCTTCCCGTCTGTGGGAAGCAGCAGCCCCAGCATCAGCTTGACGAGCGTGGTCTTGCCGCCGCCGGATGCGCCTACGATCGCGACCGATTCGCCGGGCTCGATGCGAAACGCGCAGTTCTGCAGGACAAATGGCTCGGTATCGGAATAGCGGAAGGAGAGGTCGCTCACCTCGAGCGAGGCCTCGATCGTCGAAGGCGCGGCCGCGGCGCTTTCCTCCTCGGGCGGAGTCAGCACGATGTCGGCAAGGCGCTCCGCCTGCAGTTGCAGCATCTTCAGTTCGATCAGCTTGTCGATGAGCCCGCTCACGCGCGCTGAGAACTGCTCCTTGTAGGCGACGAAAGCGAACAGCATTCCGATCGAGAACGCGCTGTCGAGCACCAATGTCGCGCCGACCCAGACGATGGCCACTTTCTCGCCGCCGAACAGCAGGCCGTTCGCGGACCGGAACACCAGGCCGAGCTTCTGCGTGGACAATTCCCGGTTCATCGTATCGACGACCAGGTTCAGCCACCTCGAACGGCGGATCTCCTGCCGCCCGAACAGCTTTATCGACTGGATGCCGCGCACGGTCTCGAGGAAGTGGCTCTGCTGCCGCGCCGAGTGGACGATGTGCTCCTCGGTCGAACGCCTGAGCGGCGCGTACACCGCCCACCGGAGCGCTCCGTAGGCCGCCACTGCAGCGACCGCGATTGCGGTGAGCCATGCGCTGTATGCCAACATCATCGCCAGCGTCGCGATCGCCATCAGGCCGTCGATCACCGCTTCGACAAAGCTGGTGGTGAGCGTCTTCTGGATCGTCGAGACCGAGCCGAATCGCGACACCACGTCGCCGAGGTGGCGCTTCTCGAAGTAGCTGACGGGAAGCTTGAGCAGGTGCGAGAAAACGTTGGCCACCCACTGCAGGTTGAGCGTCGTGCCCAGGTAGAGCACCACCCAGGAACGCAACGCCGTCACCGCAACCTGCACTGCCGCAAGCAACAGGAATCCCAGTCCCAGTATCGTGAGCAGTTCGCGGTCCGCCGACACCACGGCGCCATCTACCACCCACTGCATGTAGAAGGGCGAGACGATCGCAATGGCCTGCAGTACCAGCGCGAGCGCGAGGATCTGCACCAGCGACCGCTTCAGCCCGGTGACGCGCCCCATCAGGTCGCTCAGGCGGATCTGCCGGCGTTCGTCCCGCGGCGCGAAACCCGGGGTGGGAGTCAGCTCGAGCGCGATGCCGGTGAAGTGCTTCGAAACTTCCGCCATCGGCATGCGCCGGATGCCGAAGGCCGGGTCGTAGATCGTTGCCGCGCCACGCTCGACGCTCTTCAGGACGACGAAATGGTTCAGGTCCCAATGCAGCACGCAGGGCGTGTCCAGCTTCGGCACGTCGTCGAGCTCGAGGCGCAACGCGCGCGGCGCGAGGTTCAGCTGCCCCGCGACCTGCATCAGGTAGGCAAGCGTCGCGCCCTTGAGAGAGACGGTGAACCTGCGCCGCAGGCTGGCGAGGTCGATGCGGTGGCCGTGGAAATTGGCGACCATGCCCAGGCTGGCCAGCCCGCACTCCGCGGCCTCCGTCTGCAGGAGCAGCGGGAGCTTCTCGTGAAAGCCGAGATTCAAGCCGGCGAGGACGTTCACGCCTTTCTCCCCGCAAGGCTGTAGAGCGGCTCGAATACCCATTCGATCAGGCGGCGGCGATCGACGATGACGTCGGCCTCGACCGCCATTCCGGCGTGCAGTGGCTGCGGCTCGCCGTACGCGAGCACCTGCTGGCGCTCGAGCGCGACGCGGATGCGGTAGACGGGTTCGCGCGAAGGCTCGCTGACCGGTTGCGCGATCTCCGACGGAGCGACCGCGCTTTTCGACACAGCCACCACGGTGCCCCGATGGATGCCGAACTTCTGGTAAGGGTAGGCCTGGTAGCGAAGCTGCACCTCCTGGCCCGGCCGGACAAAGCCGATCGATCGCGAAGGCGCGAAGAGGTGGACTTCCATCGCGGCCCCTGCCGGCGAGAGGGTCGCAAGCATCGCACCGGGCACCGCCGGCTGGCCGCGCTCGGCAAGAAGAGTGGCGACGACGCCATCGTGCGGCGCCCGGATCAGCAGCTCGCGGTGCGCATCGTTTTCGACCTCACCCTGCGCGATCGAGTTCGATTCCCTTTGCAGCGCGTCGATCTGCGAACGAACCCTCAGGTCCGCCGACCGCAGGTCGCTTTCGACGCTGGCGATCTCCCGGTCGGCGGCGACTTGCTGGCGCAGCAGGCCGGCAATGCGCGACTCGGCATCGAGCAGCTCCTCTTGCTGCTGCTCCCTTTGCATCGGCGAAATGAAGCCCTTTTTTTCGAGCTGCTCGAAGCGGCCGGCGCGGCTGCGTGTCAGGTCGATGCGCCGGCGATGCGCCTCGATCTCGTCATGGAGCAAGGAGCGTTCCGTTCGCAGGCTGGCGAGCCGGCTTTCCTGCGCGCCTTTCGCGAGGAGTGCGAGCGCGTGCTGCCGTTCGGCCTCGCGCGCGAGCGACTCGCGTCGCTCGCCGGAGAGCCGATTGATGGCGCTCTCCACGCCCCCCTTCGCGCCGGACCGCTCGGCCGTGAGCGTCATCAGGGCTTCGCCGGCGCCCACCTTCGCGCCTTCGGCCACATAGACGTCCCGCACCATCATTCCGGCCAGAGGCGTGACGATCTTCACGATCCCGACTGCCGGCAGGACCGTGCCCGCGACACGGGTCTTCTTCGTGTAGTCCTGAAGCACGAGGAACGCGCCGGCCACCACGCAGAAGCCCGCGAACACGAGCGTGAGCAGGCTGAAGGAGAGCGGTCGGACCAGCGCGATTTCGCCCAGCCAGGTGTTGGCTCGGTTCTCCGCCACTTCTTCGCGGATACGCATCATGTTCGGCTCGACTTTCGCGCGATTCAGAGCCGGCGGACAAAGAGCACAATCAAAGGCAAGCAGATAATTGCCAAAACCACTTCAACGGCCCAACTCGAAAGAATTCCTGCGGTAGCCGGGTCCTTCACGAGAAATAGTCTCTGCAATGCAGGTACGGTCACGATTGAGTTGTACATGGCATGCAACAGGATGCTCGCGAAAAGTGAGCGATACCTGATGGCAACCAAGGCGTAAATCACGCCCAGGCCAGCGGTCACGATGGCGCCCTTGAAGTGAAGAACGCCGAAGAAGATCGAGCTTAGGACAATCGCCCACTTCAAACCGTACCGCTCCTTCAACGCTCCCATTACAAGGCCCCGATTGAGGATTTCCTCAACGATTGGTGCAAGGACGCACCCGGCCAAGAGGTCGAGGAAAATCGATAGTCGCGGAAACGTCTATTGAAGACTCGGCGCATAGGCCCACAAGCCATACGCGAGGCTCGGCGAAGCAACAATGCTTGCATAGACCACGAGAATCGCATGCAAGCCGAAAGCCCAGGTAAGAGCTACGAGAAGCGCAAGGGAGAGGAATCTCCACTCCAGATGCGGTTTCGGGCGTGAAAACAAGGCGGGCAAGGCGGCCCTGAACTGCGGCAAGGCGAAGACCATCACGGCAACGAAGGCGAATTGCATCAGCACGAAAAGCGTAGCCTTAGCGGGCCCTATCAGGTCGGAGGGAACGCGATCCACGAGAACGACGTGCGAGATGAGATTTGCCGCGATCAGTACAGATCGACATCAACACAATAATCTGAAATGGCGCGAACGTCTTTCAGGGATGGCGGGAAGGACTCTCCTGCATCGCGTACTTGGAGCGTTTTTCATCATTCCTCCAGGCTGGGTGGTCACAGTTACTTTACGCCGCAAAATCACCGATGTTTCCGGGCAACCGGCCAGCAGCATAAGTTGCTGGCCGGATCCAGTTTCACAGCGGCTTGATCGATTTTGCAACCGTTTCGATGATATGCGAGGTTCCTTCCACGACACCATCGTAGGTTCCTCTGAGCGCGCTCCCGAGGTATGGGGTAGTTTGACGTAACGAAAGTCCCACCGTAGCCAATCTGTACGACAGTGCTGCATTCCCCTGCCCCTCCTGCCACCTCCGAAACCTGCGCTTCTGCAAGAGCTTCAACCGGCGCCGGATCCGTCTGGTGCGTTCGAACGACATCCTTCACGTCCTTCACTTCCTTGACATCATTGGTATCCATGCTTATCTCCTTTTTCGTTGGCGTGATCAAGCGTTGATGACGGGCATCGGAATCGGGTTCTTCCGTGGCAATCCGCCGAACGGATCCGGGAACGGGTCGCCGATGCCCGGCATGGGCAGGATGATGATGGGCTGCGGGATGCATCCGTCCTTTACTCCGCCCGAGACGTCGGGCACGTCGTCCCTGTCGATCTCTTTCATGTCGATCTCCTTTGCTGATGGTGGTTGGGCTTGGTGGCCCGCGGCGTCGGTCCCAACCGTGCCGGCGCCCGGGCTTGTTGCAATGGGGCTAGGCCGGTCAAGCGGGCCTGCTGCCGGTGGCGCCCTGCGCAACCATGTGTTCATAGTCGACCGGGTCGAGAAGCTGCTCGGCAGGCATGCGGTACGTGGCATCGTCGAGCGACGAGGCGGGCGGGACGCCGCCGGAAATTTCCTGGACTTCCGAATAGCTGAGTTCGCGCATGGTGGCCTCCTTTTGGATCGCTGCGCCGGATCGCACGTCGCGCCGGACGGCCGGCGTGTCGGTGCAGCGATGGGGACCACTTTATTCACCGGGCCCGGGCAGGGCATTCAAGAATCGAGGAAAGAAATCCCGGGATTCCCGCTTGCATGCCGCCGGTTTTTCTGAAAGCCCGCCCGACTTGAATCCGAAAGGCCGGAAAGGCGGAGCGCAATCACGCGAGCGAATTCGCGTCAAGCGAATTGGCGAAAAATCTGGCAGCGGATTCTCGCGCCGGTCCCCGGCAAGAGGCAACTACGATGGCCCTGTCTGAAAACCGATGAGGCCAACATGAACAGGAACGTCGCAACCATCAGCCGCATCGAGCCGGGCAGCATCAACGCCCTGGCGGCGATTGCAATACAGCTGGCCCACCTGCGCCTGCGCCATTGGTGGCCGATCCTCGGCGAATCGCTTGGCCGTACGCGCGCCCTCGATTCGCGGCATTCCGGCGAGAACGCATCACCCGCCGAACAGGTATTGGGGCTTTTCCTTGGCTATACGGCAAGACGCTGGCAGCACGTATCGGATGAACGCGTCGCAGCCGACCTGGCGAGCCTGGGGTTCTGGGATTCGCGCGACAGGCAGCGCCTTGCCGTGCTCGATGTCGAGGCGCGCGCGGCCCGCTTGCTTGCCGAGGCGATAGCCGAGCATTCGCGAGTGACGCGAGTGCGATGACGGGCCCGGTGCTCGGGATCGCGCCCTAGTTGTACTTCTTCGACGGGTACTGCCCGTCGGCAACAAAAGGCGGCTCGCGCCCCACCAGCGCCTCCAGCATGATCAGCTCGGCATCGGTGTGGTTCAGGAACGGCCCGGGCTCCACCTTCATCGCCTCCGCGCCCTCGACGAGATAGAGCGGCGACTCGTGGTGCGTGGTCTTCACCATCTTCGGCGACGCCATGCCCTTGCCGTCGATCGCCGCCTCGCCGTAGCAAAGGCAGAAGTAATCGCGCCCGGGCAGGATCTCCGCATAGGCGCCGGTGCCGCGGATGCCGATGGTCGCGTTCGCCGTCTTCAGTTCCAGCGGAGTCCGGCGCGGCGCGAACACCGAGAGCATCTTCCCGGCGGTCAGCTTGATCTGCCCGAGCACGCCGTTGGCCTCATTGAATTCCACCGTGCTGTCGGCACGCACGAGGAAGGCGTCTTTCGAGAGCACGATCACCGCATAGCTGCCCGCGCCGGTGGAGACCTTGTCGCCCATCGCCACGGGGGTGCCGACCTTGGCGTCCTTGCCGTTCACCTTGGCCGTGCCCACCAGCGTGTTCACGCCGGGGATCGAAGGCAGGCTGCCCGCGGCCAGTGCACGCGAGAGGAAATTCGGGATGGTGCCGGCAAGGGATGCGGCAGCGGCGGCTTGCAGGAGTCGGCGGCGCTCGGGTGTCATGTCGTTCCTTCGGTTTCAGGTGCGGATGAAGACCAGGTCGCGCACGCCGTGGCCGAGCTTCAGGCCGCGGGTCTCGAACTTGGTCTGCGGGCGCCAGGCGGGCCGCTCGGCATAGGTCGTGGCGGTGTTCCGCAAACTTTCTACGCCCGAGAATACCGCGAGGATGTGCTCGGCGTATTCCTCCCAGTCGGTGGCGGCGTGCAGGTAGCCCCCGGGCACCAGGCGGCTTGCCAGCAACTCGACGAATTCCTTCTTCAGCAGGCGCCGCTTGTGGTGGCGCTTCTTCGGCCACGGGTCGGGGAAGAAGACGTGGATCCCGGTGAGGCTCGCCGGCGGGATCATGTCGCGCACCACCTCCACCGCGTCGTGCTGGATCACGCGCACGTTCGTGAGGCCCTGCTCTTCCAGGCGCCGCAGCAGCGCGCCCACGCCGGGGGAATGGACCTCGATGCCGAGGAAGTTCCGCCCCGGGTTCTCGGCAGCGATGCGGGCCGTGGTCTCGCCCATGCCGAAGCCGATCTCGAGCACCGTAGGAACATTTCGCCCGAAGGTGGCCTCCAAGTTCAGGGGTGCCGGCTGGTAGGGCACCCCGAGGCTAGGCATGAGCGCCTCGTAGGCCCGCTGCTGGGCGGGGGAAAAGCGCCCCTGCCTCAAAACGAAGCTGCGAATGGGCCGAAGTGTTGCGTTCATGCCTCAATTATAGGGGCCGGCACCCCGGAAACCCGCGCCGTTGTTGACTTGGCGGGGACGTGCGAACACTATGAAATCAACCATGGGCACCCTCAAAAAAGCCGTTTTTCTGGCCGCGTTGGCGTCTTCGCCGCTCGCGATGGCGCAGAGCGACTATCTCGGCATGCTCAAACCGCCCCGCGCCAGCCTGCCTGTGCCGGGTGGAAGCCTCTATACGTCCTTCGAAAACCCCTTCTTCGCCGGCCTTGCTCCTTCGCCGGATACAACTGGTGGGTTCAAATTCAAGCTCGGGTACAAGTACTCGCCTTATTTCGCGGTCGAGAGCGAATACGTGGACTACGGCCGCAACGGCCAGTCGCCCTTCACCGGCCCGGGCAACCTCTCCAGCGCCTTCCGCACCAAGGGTTTCGGGGTGGACACGATCGGCTCCATCCCGTTCTGGAACAAATTCTCGTTCTACGGTCGGCTGGGCGCCTTCCGCGCCGATGCGCAGCCGACCCTTGCGCCGCTGGGCGGATTCGAGCGCCCCGGGGTGACCGGCACCAAGATGCGCTATGGCCTTGGCCTGCGCTACGACTTCAACCGCTCCTTCGGCGTGCGTGCCGAGGTGGAACGCTACTCCGCATTCAATGCCAACCCGTTCGGCGAGGCCGATGCGGACCTGGTCTCCGTAGGCGTGCAGTGGCGGTTCTGATTCGCCTGCTTCGTTGACGTGAAAACGCCCGGAAATCCGGGCGTTTTTTCTGGAATATCGGGTGCGGGCTAGCGGATGTTCTTGCGCCTTTCGGCCTCGGCGACGAATTCCTCCATGTCGGGATCCAGCGCGCTGCGGGAAGAGACTATCCCGACCGGCTTGCCGTCCACCACGACCGGCACATGGCGGAAGCTGTTCTCCTGCATCATGAGCAGCGCAAAACCGAACGACCTTTCGGGCCCGACCGTCTGCGGCGACTTCGTCATCACTTCGGCGATCGGCGTGGTCTTCACATCCCGCCCCGGCGCGACAACGCGGAACACGGCATCGCGCTCGGTGAAGATGCCCACCAGCTTTTCTTCCTCCACGACCAGGACAGCGCCCACGTTGTGGCTCGCCATCATCCCCGCGGCCTCGCGGACGGTCGTTGCCGGCGCGGCGATAACAAGCTTCTCCGTCACCATGACACTGCTTACCGGTCGATCGTACATGGCAGTCCCCGCCCGCAATCCTCCAAGCGCTCAGGCTACCGGCATGCGATGCTTGCCCGTTGATGCAGGTCAAACCCGGCGATGGCTGAAAGCGCCCGGCGAACCGGGCGCATGGGGCTGCGTAAGGTGGCCGTTGGAAACTGCCCGGGCTTACTCCACCTTGGCGCCCGAGGAGTTAACGACCTTCTCCCACTTCGACGTCTCGGCCGCAATCACCTTGCCGAAGTCCTCCGGCGTGCCGGCAATCGGCCTGCCGCCCAGTTCGGCCAGGCGCTCTCGCATCTTCGGGTCGGCGAGCGCGCGGTTCACCTCGGCATTCAGCTTGTCGATGACTTCCCTCGGCGTGCCTTTCGGGACGCCGATTCCGAACCACGCCGTGGCCTCGTAGCCCGGAACGGTTTCGGCCACCGTCGGCACGCCGGGCAGCGAAGGCTCGGGCTGCGCCGAAGTCACGGCAAGCGCGCGGATCTTGCCGCCCTTGATGTGGCCGATCGAGGACGGCAGGTTGTCGAACAGCACATGGACCTGGCCGCCGATCAGGTCGGCAAGCGCGGGGCCGGCGCCCTTGTACGGGACATGCAGCATCTCGCATCCGGTCATCGACTTGAACAGCTCGCCGGAAAGGTGCACCGAGGTGCCGCTGCCGGAGGAGGCCATGTTGATCTTCCCCGGGTTCGCCTTGCAGTAGGCGATGAACTCCGCCACGTTCTTCACCGGCAGCGAGTTGGTCACCTCCATCACGTTGGGCGTCCGGACGAGGCCCGCCACCGGCGCGATGTCGCGGATGAAGTTGTAGTTGAGGTTCTTGTAGAGCGTCGCGTTGATGCCGTTGGCGGGATTCACCAGCAGGATGGTATAGCCGTCGGGCGGCGAGTTCACGACGAACTCGACGCCGATGTTGTTGCCCGCGCCGGGCTTGTTCTCGATGATGAATTGCTGGCCCATCTTTTCCGAAAGCCACTGCGCGACGATGCGGGCAAGCACGTCTGTGGTTCCGCCCGGCGGATAGGGTACGACCCACTTGACGGCCTTGGTCGGATAATCGAGCGCGTGGGCCGGGCCGATGCCCGTGAGCATTGTGAGCAGGACAAGGGCGGCGACTCGCAAGACGTTGGTCATGTTCTTCTCTCTCGTTGGTTGGGGATGCGGGTCAGGACCCGGTCTTCCGGATCAGGCCTTCGGTCGGCGAGCTCGGGCTCGCCTGGTAGGGCTTTTTCTCCATGCGCCCGGCGAGCCAGGCCTCGCGCCCGGCCTCCACGCCCAGCTTCATCGCGCGCGCCATGCGCACCGGGTCCTTCGCCTTGGCGATGGCGGTGTTCATCAGCACGCCGTCGCAGCCCAGCTCCATCGCAATCGCCGCGTCCGACGCCGTGCCGATGCCGGCATCGACCAGCACGGGCACCTTCGCCCGGTCGATGATGATCTGCAGGTTCCAGGGGTTGAGGATGCCCATGCCGGAGCCGATGAGCGAGGCGAGCGGCATCACCGCCACACAGCCGATCTCCTCGAGCTGCTTCGCCATGATGGGATCATCGCTGCAATAGACCATGACATCGAAGCCCTCGGACACCAGCGTCTTCGCCGCGGCCAGCGTTTCGGGCATGTTGGGGAACAGCGTCTCCTGGTCGGCGAGCACTTCCAGCTTCACCAGCGCGTGGCCGTCGAGCAGTTCGCGCGCGAGGCGCAGGGTGCGCACCGCGTCCTGCGCGTTGTGGCAGCCCGCGGTGTTGGGAAGGATCGTGAACTGCGCCGGTGGCAGCACGTCGAGCAGGCTCGGCTCGCCCGCGTTCTGGCCGATGTTCACGCGGCGGATCGCCACCGTTACGATCTGCGCGCCGCTGGCGTCGATCGCTTCGCGCGTCTGGGCGAAGTCCTTGTACTTGCCGGTGCCCACCAGCAGGCGCGAAGCATAGGGCTTGCCGGCGATGACCAGCGGGCCGTTCACGTTCAGCCCCCGCCCACGGCCACCACGACCTCCAGCGCATCGCCATCGGCAAGCTGGACTTCGGGATAACGGCTTCGCGGGATGATCTCGCCATTGCGCTCTACGGCCACGCGCTTGCCCTCGAAACCGAGTTCGGCGACCAGCTTCTGGATGGTGAGGGGCGGCGGGAAATGCTTCACATCGCCGTTGATCCGCAGGGTCAGGCTCATGGGGCGATTTTAACCCCAAGTCGCTGTCCCGGACTTGGCCGCGGATATCGTCATTCCCGCGAAGCTTGCCCCCGAAAGCTTGAATCGGGGGGCGGGAATCCAGCGCCCCGACTATCCGATCCCCGACAGCGCGGGCGCCCCGACTATCCGATCCCCGCCCGATGCCATCCCTTTCGACCCGGCGCCATCGAGGTGTCGATGACCGAGTTGACGCCCTCGTGAATCGGGCGTCCCTTATGCAGCAACGCAAAGTTTGGCGGGAACCAAGCGCCTCTCGAAAGGGATGGCATCGGGCGCGGCTCGTGTCGGGGCTGTGTGCCGAAGGCATGTCGCCTTACGCGCGAGGCGGGGGCGGGGCGGTTCCCTTCGAGAGGCGCGACGCTCACGCCAAGCTCGGCGGTACTGCATAAGGACGCCCGATCTGACGAGGGCGTCGGCGCGGTCGTGAACACCGTCGTGGCGCCGGGTCGAAGGGAACCGCCCCGCCCTCGCCCCTATCGCGCCTTACATCTGCTTGAACAGGTGCGAATAGGCCCGCGACACGGGAAGCTCCGCCTTCAGGCCCTTCAGCTTCACGAAAGTCCTTCCGCCCATGTCGCGGCGCGTGGAGGCGACGCAGCTCACGTTGACGATGGTCGAGCGGTGGATCTGCCAGTAGTTGCCGGGGTCCAGTTGCTGCGCCAGCTCCGCAAGCGACAGGCGGATCAGCGATTCCCCGCCCTCCGTGATGACGCACGTGTACTTGTCCTGCGCCTGGAAGTACAGCACGTCTTCGACTGCGATCTGCTCGACTTCCTCGCCCCGGAGCGCGCGCACCCAGCGCAGGTAGCCTGCGCCCGCGCCCGGCAGCACTATCGCCAGCTTGCGCAGCGCCTCGTCCAGCCCCTCGGGCCTTTCCTTCGCCGCGAGCTTGGCCTTCAGGCGCTCGATCGCGCGGGCAAGGCGGTCGTCGGAGACGGGCTTGAGGATGTAGTCCACCGCGTCGCGGTCGAAGGCCTCGACCGCGAACTGGTCGTAGGCAGTGACGAACACCACGTGCGTCGGCGTGTCGATGCGCGCGGCAAGTTCCAGCCCGGTGAGCCCGGGCATGCGGATGTCGAGGAAGGCGATCTCGGGCTCCTCGTCACGGATCGCGGAAAGCGCCTCGATGCCGTTCTTCGCGAGCGGCAGCAGCGCCAGCTCCGGCCAAAGTACCGCGAGCCGTGCGCGCAGGTACTCGGCCAATGCCGGCTCGTCGTCGGCGATCAGCGCGCGCGGCGCCCCGTTCATGGCTTCACTCGCGGCAATTCGATGCTGACCAACGTGCCCATGGGAGGATTGTCGCGGATTGCCAGCTTCGCGTCATTGCCGTACTGGAGCTTCAAGCGCTCCCGGACGTTGGCGAGCCCGATGCCGCCGCTGGTGGCTTCGCGAAAGCCCACGCCGGTATCGGCCACCTCGACCACGACGCGGCCATCGCGCTCGAAGGCGGTGAGCGTGATGGCGCCGCCCTCGACCTTGGGCTCCAGGCCGTGCAGCACCGCGTTCTCGACGATCGGCTGCAGGAGCAGTGGCGGCAACTCGAAAGAACGCAGCGCCTCGGGAATCTCCAGCCTCACTGCGAGCCGTTCGCCCATGCGCACCTGGATCACCTCGAGGAAACTCGCCACCAGGGCGAAGTCATCGCCCAGCGTGGTGCGCTCTTCGCGGGTGGCGGCGAGGGAAGCGCGCAGGAAGCGGATGAAGCTTTCAAGCATGCGCTTGGCGGTCGCCGGGTCGGCATCCACCAGCCCGACCACGTTGGCGAGCGTGTTGAACAGGAAGTGCGGCTCGATCTGCGCCTGCAGGGCCTTGAGGTTGGCGAACATCGCCTCGCGCTCGATGTTGGCAATGCGCAGGCGCTCGCGCTCGAGCGTGGCCTCGGCAAGCGCGCTGCGCTCGCGGAAGAAGAAGATGATCGTGAGCACCACCGAGATCACCAGGCTGATCGCCGCGACGCTGGCGAGCCAGCCCGGGCTGGTCAGCGTCGGCACGATGTTGATACCGAGCGCCAGCTGCGCGAGGGTTAAGCCGATCACGACCCCGAGCGTGCTCACGCCCGTGTAGAACGCGGCGGCCACGACCACACCCTTGCTGTGGATCCAGGGCTCGATGGTCTTGTGGGTGAAGTGGAAGACCAGGTGGAGCGTGTAGCCGACAAAGTTGGCGAAGACGAGGTTGTAGCCGAGCCACTTGAGGCTCGGCATCCTGCCATTGATCACG
This sequence comes from uncultured beta proteobacterium, assembly GCA_963849005.1. Lineage (GTDB taxonomy): Bacteria > Pseudomonadota > Gammaproteobacteria > Burkholderiales > Usitatibacteraceae > CAWKGC01. Next base: position 16,229 of record CAWKGC010000001.1, read on the forward strand.
GTCGCGATCGCCGCGAAGAAAAGCGCGAACAAGCCGTTCCAGATGAATGTGTAGGCAAGGTCGCGCGGGACGCTGCGCGGAAACCGCCGGAAGTACGGGAATAGCTCGAGCGGATGGGCCCCCATCACCCGGTCCTTGATTTCGCGTTCTTCGCGCTCGCTCAGCGCCGTCCTGATCTTCATGTCCGGGGCCATGTTAGCTTTCCCATTCCCGTCGCGTCCAACCAGCTAGCGCGAGGAGCGCTCGAGGTACTCGCGGATCTTTCGCGCTTCCCAGTCCTTGCCGAAGATCCCGCGAACGGCGAACACCGACATCCCGTGCGCCGCCAACCCGATGCCCCAGCCGAAGGCCGCCCACTGGACCCAGAGCCTCCCGGGGTCGGTCATGAGGTTGACCAGCAGGAGAGAGCCGATGACGGCGGCATAGATCGCGGCGTGGGAGTAGAGGCCGCGCAGCCTCCTCACATGGCAGCGTGCTTCCTGGTAGCGGGGGTCGAGGTTCTGGTCCATTTCGGAAAGCCTTCGGGATTGGTTTCGATACGGCAGGCTAACGGCGCGGGAGGCCGGCGGGGCGGCGGTTGCGACGAATGGCATCCGCCGGGCGCGAACGGCTGAAAGACGGGGCCGGGCGCTTCGCGTAAAATCCCTCCCTGTCCGCGGGTGTAGCTCAATGGCAGAGCAGAAGCTTCCCAAGCTTACGACGAGGGTTCGATTCCCTTCACCCGCTCCAGGCTCCCGGCATGTCCTCCTTTTCTTCCCGCATCGTCTCCTGGCAGTTGAAGCACGGCCGCAACGACCTGCCGTGGCAAGGCACGCGCGACGCCTACCGCATCTGGGTCTCCGAGATCATGCTGCAGCAAACGCAGGTGGCCGCAGTGATCCCCTATTTCGAGCGCTTCATGGCGCGCTTTCCCGACGCCCGCACGCTGGCCGAAGCGGAGGACGACGAGGTGATGCGGCATTGGAGCGGGCTGGGCTATTACGCCCGCGCGCGCAACATGCTCGCTGCCGCGAGGGCCGTCGTGCGCAACGGCCCGCGAGGTGTTTCCAGGGCGCTACGAAGAACTGGTCGAGCTGCCCGGCATCGGGCGCTCCACCGCCTCGGCGATCGCCGCCTTTTCCTCGGGCGAAAGGCGCGCGATCCTCGACGGCAACGTGAAGCGCGTGCTCGCGCGCCATCACGGCATCGCGGGCGTGGCTAGCGAGAAGGCCGTTGAAAACGGGCTGTGGGCGCTGGCGGAATCGCTATCGCCCGCGCGCGACATCGAGGTTTACACGCAAGGGATGATGGATCTCGGCGCAACGGTTTGCACGCGCACCCGGCCGCAGTGCCCGCTTTGCCCGGTCCGCAGGAGCTGTGTGGCGCTGCGGGACGGGCGCATTGCGGAGCTTCCCCAGCGCAAGGAGGCAAAGCCCATTCCGGTGCGCGGCACGATGATGATGGTGGTGGTCTCGAAGGGCGAGGTGCTCCTCGACAAGCGGCCGGCGAAGGGCATCTGGGGCGGGCTGTGGAGCCTGCCGGAAGCGCCCGAGGGAACCGATGTCGAAGCGTGGTGCGCATCGGCCCTCGGGGTCGCGCCTGCGCGCGTCGAGGCGCTGCCGCGCTTCACGCACGGCTTCACGCATTTCCGGCTGGAGATCGCTCCGTGGCGGGTGGACGTCGGGCGCCGCAGCGCAACGGCAAGCGAAGGCGCGCGGATGTGGCTCGCGCTGGATGAGGCAAGGGGAGCGGCGCTGCCCGCGCCGGTGAAGAAGCTGCTCGCGACCCTAGGCTAGCAGCCGCTGTTCCTCGAGGAAGCGGTAGAGCACTTTCAGGCGCCCCGGCCCGTCGGTAAGCTCGAGCAGGCGCTGCTTCACGTCGGGCCGAAGCGGCAGGATCTCCGCCAGCCGGAAGCCGACCCAGCTCACCTCGTCGAAGCGCAGGGGCTCCGCGAACTGGCCGGCGCCGACAGCGGCCACGACTTTCTTCAGGAACGCAGCGCAGGCCTCGAGGTCCCCGGACGTTCCCGGCGACTCCGTGAATCGCTCGACCTCGCCGATGATGAGCCCATTGGGCTGCACATCGGTGGAGTTCAAGCGGAAGCGCTCGCCGCCCTCGACCCGCACCTTGAGCACGCCGAGCTGCTCCATGTCCCAGTCGACGATCTTCGCCAGCGTGCCGACCTGTTCGGGCACCGCCGGCGAGCCGACCTCGCTGCCCTCCCTGATCAGGCAGATGCCGAAGGACAGCCCCTCCTTCAGGCAGCCCTTGGCCATGTCCATGTAGCGTTGCTCGAAGATCTTGAGCGGCAGCAGCGCGCCGGGAAAAAGCACCGTCCCCAGCGGAAAGATCGGCAGCCGCTCGATGCGCCTGGCGCCCTTTCCCAGCATGCCGAAAAGCGCCACATCAGCCCCCGTTTCCGAGCCGCAGCGCGAGGTCGCGGTGGCGCGGCAGGACCTGGTACTCGACCGCGAGGCGCGCGGCGAGCTGGTCGACCACGTACACCGAGCGGTGCTGCCCGCCGGTGCACCCCACCGCCACCGTGATCGAGGTGCGATGGTCGAGCGCGAACTTGGGCAGCCAGCGCTGCAGGAAGCGCAGCACTTCCTCGATGTAAAGCCCGGCCTCGGTCTCGCGCTCGAGGAAATCGATCACTTCGGGATCCTTGCCGCTCAAGGCCTTCAGCGCCTGGTCGTAGAACGGGTTGGGCAGGAAGCGCACGTCGAAGAGGAAGTCGGCCTCCAGCGGGACGCCCTGCTTGAAGCCGAAGGATTCCAGCACGAGCGTGAGCCGCGCGCGCTCCTGCACGATCAGGTCCTTGATCCAGCTCCTGAGCATGTTGGGGGTGAGCTCGCTGGTGTCGATGTGGTGGCCAAGCTCTGCCACCCCCGTGAGCTGCCGGCGCTCTTCCTCGATGCACTCCGGGAGCGTGCGCCCGGCGCGCATCAGCGGGTGCAGGCGGCGCGTCTCCGAGAAGCGCTTCACCAGGCTCTCGTTGTGCGAGTCGAGGTAGAGCAGCTGCAGGTCGGTGCCGCGCGCCTTCTCGGCGGCGATGATGCGCGGCAGCGCCTCCACCGTGCCGGCGCTGCGCACGTCGACGCTGATCGCCGCGCGCGGTTCCGGGCGCGACTCGAGGAAACGCACCATCTCCGGGATCATGTTGGCGGGCAGGTTGTCGACGCAAAAGAAGCCGGCGTCCTCCAGCACTTTCAGCGCCACGCTCTTGCCCGAGCCCGAAAGCCCGCTGATGAGCGTGAGCTGCATCAGTCGCCGTCCTTGCCCCGGTCGTGGCCCGCATCGGCGCGCAGCGCTTCCGCCTGGCGCGCCACGAGCTCGCGCGTCGAATCGATGCCGCGCGTGAGAAGGATGTGGTTGCGCACCGCCGCTTCGACCAGCACCGCGAGGTTGCGTCCCGGCGCCACCACGAGGGTGACGGTGGGGATCGGCACGCCGAGCACGTTCTGCGTGCCCGAGCGCGGCGCGAGGCGGTCGCGCGCCTCGTACTTGCCGTCCACGGGGCTTTCGAGGTCGACGATGAGCCTGAGCGTCTTCCTCGGGCGCACCGCGGTCTCGCCGAATATCGAGCGGATGTTGAGGATGCCGAGCCCGCGCACCTCGAGGAAGTCGCGCAGCATCGGCGGGCAGCGGCCGGTCACCGTCTCCGGGCCGATCTGCTGCAGCTCGACCGCGTCGTCCGCGACCAGCCCGTGGCCGCGCGAGATCAGCTCGAGCGCGAGCTCGCTCTTGCCGATCGACGGGTCGCCGGTGATCATCACGCCGATCTCGAGCACGTCGAGGAACACGCCATGCATCGTGGTCACCGCGCCCAGCTCGCTTTGCAGGTACGGGCGAAGGACGTTGATCACCTGCTGGCTGGGCATGGTGGAGGAGAGCAGCGGCGTGGCGAAGCGGGTCGCGGCGTGCTCGAGGTAATCGGGGACGCTCGCGCCGTCGCACACCAGGGCGCACACCGTCGCGGCGCCGAAGATGCCCGCCACGGTCTGCTCGCGCGCGGCCGGCTCGAGGGCCGCGAGGTATTCGAGCTCGCTTGCGCCCATCACCTGTACCAGCAGCGGATGGATCAGGTTCAGGTGGCCGATGAGGCCGACGCCGGGCCTGGTGAGGGCCTCGCCGGTGATCTCGTCGCCCGCGCCGGCGAGCCCCGCTGCCCAGGCCAGGCCGAGCCGCTCGCGACGCTCGTCAAACAGCCGCTGAACGTTGAGACGCGGCATACGGCGACCATTCGGTGAGCAGGCGGTGCACGCTTTGCAGGTCTTCGGCCGCGAGCAGCGCGCTGCGCAGCTGCTCGTCGCTGAACATCTGCGCGAGCTCAGAGAGGATCTGCAGGTGCTGCTCCGTGGCGTGCTCGGGCACCAGCATCGCGAAAACGAGGCGCACGGGCTCGCCGTCGGGCGACTCGAAGGGGATGCCCGACTGCGTCCTCGCGAAGGCGCAGAGCGTCTCCTTCAGGCCCTTGATGCGCCCGTGCGGGATGGCCACGCCGTGGCCGAGCCCCGTGGAGCCGAGCTTCTCCCTGTCGAACAGGCTGTCGAAGACCTTGGCGCGCGCGATCTGCCGCGAATTCTCGAACAGCAGGCCGACCTGTTCGAAGAGCCTCTTCTTGCTGCCCACGTCGAGGCCGACGAGGATGTGCTCGATCGGGAGCAGGGCGGAAATCTGGTTCATGGTCGTCCCGGCCCGCCTACTGGTCGGCGTTGATGCGCTTGATGCCGGGCGCATGGCTGGAGTGCACGTTCTTTTCCTTGTGCTTGATGATCTGGCGGTCGAGCTTGTCGGCCAGCAGGTCGATCGCGGCGTACATGTCTTCGTCCGTGCATTCGCAGAAGATGTCCTTGCCCGACAGGTGCACGTTCGCCTCGACCTTCTTCGAGAGTTTCTCCACCGTGAGGATCACGTTGACATCGATGACGTGGTCGAAATGCCTGTTGATCCTGCCCATCTTGCTGACCACGTACTCCCGGATCGCGGGAGTGAGGTCGAGGTGATGTCCGGTCAGGTGGAGGTTCATGCAGGGTCCTTTCTGTTCACATGGACTTGCGGAGGTTGGCGGGCTGGATTTGCATCGCCTCGCGGTACTTGGCCACGGTGCGCCGCGCAACCTGTATTCCCTGCTGTGCGAGCAGGTCGGATATGCGGTGGTCGGAGAGCGGCTTCTTGCCGTCCTCCGCGGCCACCAACTGCTTTATCAGCGCCCGGATCGCGGTCGAGGAGCATGCGCCCCCGGCATCGGTCGATACGTGGCTGCCGAAAAAATACTTCAATTCGAAGATGCCGCGCGCGGTGAGCATGTACTTCTGCGTGGTCACGCGCGAGATGGTGGATTCGTGCAGCCCCACGGCCTCGGCGATCTCGCGCAGCACCAGCGGGCGCATCGCCACCTCGCCATGCTCGAAGAAGTGCTTCTGCCGGTCCACGATCGCCTGCGTCACGCGCAGGATCGTGTCGAAGCGCTGCTGCACGTTCTTGATCAGCCAGCGCGCCTCCTGCAGCTGCCCGGCCAGGTGCTTCGCGCTGCTGTCGCGGCTGCCCTGCAGGATGTCGGCGTACATCTTGTTGATGCGCAGGCGCGGCATCGCCTCGCGGTTGAGCGTGGCCACCCAGCGCGAGTTGACCTTGCGCACCAGCACGTCGGGGACCACGTAGCGCGTGTCCCCCTGCCCGAAGGCGCGCCCGGGCTTGGGGTCGAGCGAGAGCACCAGGTCCCGCAGTTCCTTCAGCCCCTCGTCGGTCACGCCGAGCAGGCGCTTCAGGCGCGGGAAATCGCGGCTTGCAAGCACGTTGAGGTGCAGCGTGACCAGCTTCAACGCCTCCTCGCGGTAAGGCGTGTCGGCAGGCATGGCGCGCAACTGGAGCGCCAGGCACTCGCAGACGTCGCGCGCTCCCACCCCGGTGGGCTCGAGGTTCTGCAGGTGGCGAAGCGCGATCGAGAGCTCGTCGCGGTCGAGCGGTATCTCGGCGGAGACCGCGGCGTGCAGCTCGTCCAGGTCCTGCTTGAGGTACCCCTCCTCGTCGAGATGCGCGATGAGCAGCGTGACCACCTGGCGGTCGCGCTCGTTGATGCCGGTGAGCCGCAATTGCGACATCAGGTGTTCCTGCAGGCTAGGCTCGTTCTCGGCGATCTGCGTGAAGTCGTCCCGGTCGTCGGAGTCGCGGCGCGGCGCCGACGCGTAGGAATCGTCCCGCGAATGACTGGGCCTCGTCGTTCGAGGTGCTCTCGGCGGTCGACGGCCCCTCGGCGGGCTCGGACCCGGTTTGCGGGACGGGCGGGGCGGCCTCGCCGGATTCGCCCGACAGCTCGGTGCGCTCGAGCAGGGGGTTCTCGCTCAGGTAGCGCTCCAATTCCTGATTGAGTTCCACCGTCGACAGCTGGAGCAACCGGATCGATTGCTGCAACTGAGGCGTCAGCGTGAGATGCTGCGAGAGCTTGAGCTGGAGGCTTTGCTTCATGTCGGATGCCCCGGGGCGGGGCGGACTCTACAGCCTGAAATTTTCCCCGAGATATACCTTGCGGACAGTCTCATTGTAGATGATTTCCTCCGGCTTGCCGAAGGCGAGGACCGTCCCCTGGTTGATGATGTACGCGTGGTCGCAGATGCCCAGCGTCTCCCTCACGTTGTGGTCCGTGATCAGCACGCCGATGCCGCGCTCCTTCAGGAAGCGGATGATCTGCTGGATGTCGATGACCGCGATCGGGTCGACCCCCGCGAAGGGCTCGTCAAGGAGGATGAAGCGCGGGTTGGTGGCAAGCGCCCGGGCGATCTCCACGCGGCGGCGCTCGCCGCCGGAGAGCGAAAGCGCCGGGTTGTTGCGAAGGTGGCCGATGTGCAGTTCGTCGAGCAGCGTCGCAAGCCGCTCCTCGATCTCGTCGTCCGGATGGCCCTGCAACTCGAGCACGGCCTGTATGTTCTGCGAAACGGTGAGCTTCCTGAAGATCGACGCTTCCTGCGGCAGGTAGGACAGCCCCAGCCGCGAGCGGCGGTAGATCGGCAGGTGCGTGACATCCTTGCCGTCGAGCGTGACGCTGCCCCGGTCGATCGGCACGAGGCCCAGGATCATGTAGAAGCAGGTGGTCTTGCCCGCGCCGTTGGGCCCGAGAAGGCCCACCACCTCGCCGCTTTCGACCTCGAGCGAGACGTCGTGCACGACGGTGCGCTTGCGGTAGCGTTTTTGCAGGCCCTGGGCACGCAGCATGGCGCCCGCGGCGGGCCTGACCAGCTGCAATCGCTGCGGCGGCCCGGTGGCGGCTTCGCGCGCGTCGGGGGTCATTCCTGGCTTGTCCCGGGGAGCCCGGACTCCGGCCTGAGCGTGAGCGGCGGGTCCGGGACCTTCGTCTCGGCAGGGGGTTTCGGCTTGCCGTCCTTCGCGGCGGGCGCCTTCTTGCGCGGCTCGATCGTCATCTTCACGCGGCCGGGCAAGGGATTGGTCGCGCCGGGCGCGGCGCCGGTCACCTGGAAGAGCTCGCGCGCCGTGTCGTAGCTGATGAAGTCGCCGTTGAGGTCGCCCTGGGTGCTCTTGATGCGCGCCTTGTTGAAGAGCTTGAGTACCTCGCTCTTGTTGTCGTACTCGGCGCGTTCCGCCCAGCCTTCGATATAGTCGTCGACCTTGTCGCGCTTCTGCCGGAACGCGACCGGCGCGCCGTAGGCGACCGCATAGCGGTATCCCTCCTTGTCCTCCTTGATCACGACGCGGTCGGCGGCGATGCGCAGCGTCCCCTGCGTGAGCACGACGTTGCCCTTGAACACGCTCTCCTGGATCTCGTTGTTCGCGGTGAGCTCGTCGGCGTTGATGTTGATCGGCTTGTCGCGGTCGGCGAGCTCCGCCCGGGCGCCGCCGGCGATCGCTACGGCGAAAAGCAGGAGTGGCAGCGTTCGCATCAGCGGGGAGGCGGCTGGTACACCGCCCTGACCTTTTTCATGTGAATTGTCTTCGCCTCGTTGTTGAGCTCGAAACCGCTGGCGACGATGCGGCCGGAATGGCTATCGATGACGACCTCGTCGGAGGTGCGGGCGATCTTTTCCTCGGGAAGGACCTGCAGGCGGCTGGTACGCATCGTCAGCGCCTCGACGCGCCCGGCGGCCGCGCGATCGAGCACCACGTTGCCTTCGAGCCAGACCTCGCTTCCCTTGTCGAGAAGCCGGCCCCGGTCGGAGGTCGCCGTCAGCTTGGGCTGGCCCGGCTCGAAGGCCTCGAACCTGGGCTTCTCGAGCAGCGCGGAATCGTCGTCGGGGTAATGTACCATCCTCCCCGCATTCAGGGTGTGCAGGACCGCGCCGTCCACGCCGTGCTTGATCGCGGAGAACCGGTCGACCACCATGTCGGGATCGTGGCGCTCCTTGGCGTTGCCTGCATTGGGCGGCGCCTGCACCAGCTGGTTCAACCACCAGGTCATCGCGACGATCACCGCCAGCACGCCGAAAGGCAGCCAGGTAGTGGGGCGGCTTGCGGTCGCGATCATGCCAAGTAGCGCGCGAGCGCGGCCTCGAGCGTGCCCTGCGCCCGCATGATCAACTCGCAAGTTCGCGCACCGCGCCGTCGCCGCCGCCACGCTGCGTGACGTAATGCGACGGGCCTTGACCGCGTCGGGCGCCCCGGGAACGGCCGCGGCAGGCGCGCATCGCGTCATCGCCGGCAGGTCGGGCAGGTCGTCGCCCATGAACGCGCATTGCGATGCGGTGAGGCCGAGGCGTGCCTGCATTGCCTCAAGTTCCGCGCGCTTGTCCTGCGCGCCTTGCACGACTACCCCGATGCCGAGGTCGGCCGCGCGGCGCTCCACTGCCTTCGAGCGCCGGCCGGAAGATATCGCGACCACCACGCCGCTCTCGGCGAGCATCTTCACGCCGTGGCCATCGAGCGAGTGGAAGCTCTTGAATTTCGCCGTCGGCGCCGAAATGCAGCCGCCCGTCGGTGAGCACCCCATCGACGTCAAGGACCAGGAGGCGGACCGCGCTCGCGCGTTGCAGGACGTCTTGCATGGCCGGGGCTAGATCACGCCTGCGGCCAGCAGGTCGTTGAAGGTGATCGCGCCCACGAGGTCGCCCTTCGCATCGACTACCAGCAGGCGCCCGTTGACCTTGTGCGCCTGCATCATCTGCGCGGCCTCCACGGCGAGCCGGTCCGGCGCGATGGTGCGCGGATTTCGCGTCATGACGTCGGATATCACCAGCGGCTTGATGTTGTCGTGCTTCTCGAGCGTGCGCCGCAGGTCGCCGTCGGTGAAGATCCCGGCAAGCTTCCCGAGCGTCGACCATGGCGGTCATTCCGATGCCCTTGCCGACATTTCCAGGATGGCCTCGCGACAGCGACGCGCCGATGCCCACGAAAGGCAGGCGCGCGCCGGTGCGCATGATGTCGCGCACGTGCACCAGCAGCTTCCGCCGAGCACGCCGCCGGGATGGTGCATGGCGAAGTCGTCGGAGGCTGAAGCCGCGCGCCTCCAGCAGCGCCATCGCGAGCGCATCGCCGAGCGCAAGGGCGGCAGTGGTGCTCGCGGTCGGGGCCAGTTCGAGCGGGCAGGCCTCGCGCTCCACCGCCGCGTCGAGATGCACGTCGGCCTTTGCGGCGAGCGTCGAGGCGGGCTTGCCGGTGATCGCGATGATCTTCGTGCCGCGGCGCTTGAGCGGGGCGAGGATGCGCAGGATCTCCTCGGTCTCGCCGGAGTTGGAAAGCGCGACCACCACATCGTCGGCGGTGATCATGCCCAGGTCCCCATGGCTCGCCTCGCCGGGGTGCATGAAGAACGCCGGCGTGCCGGTGGAAGCCAGCGTCGAGGCGATCTTGTTGCCGATGTGGCCGGACTTGCCCATGCCGGTGACGACGACGCGGCCGCGGGTGGCCAGGACAGCCGGTGCGCCTGCAGGAAATCCTCGCCGAGGCGGGAAGCGAGGCGCCTTACCGCATCGGCCTCGATTTCAAGGACCTCGCGGCGCGAGCCCGAGGACGCGCGCGCCGGGGTCATCGGCATCGCGGGGAGGTAGCAGATTTGCCATGAGCCAAGTATAAATCCCCCAAGGCCCTTTTTCCCGACCTTCGCCCTCGCGGGCACAGTTGAAGACCCATGCAAGACGGACTCGGCTGACCCTCATCCTCCTCGCCGCGGCGGTCGCGGTGGTGGTGATGTTCCGCAACTCTCGCTGCCGGCCGATCCTCGGCTACCTGCTCGTCGGCACGCTGATCGGCCCCAATGCGCTGGCGCTGGTCCCGGACACCGAGGACAAGCGCTACCTGGCGCGAATTCGGCGTGGTGTTCCTGATGTTCTCGGTCGGGCCTCGAGTTCAGCCTGCCGCAGCTGGTCTCGATGCGAAGGGTGGTGTTCGGGCTTGGGCGGCCTGCAGGTCGCCATCACGATGGCGATCGGCGCGGGCCTTGCGCTGGCCGCGGGCCTCACTTGGCAGAGCCGATCTGGTGCTGGGCGGCGTCGCTGGCGATGTCCTCCACGGCGATCGTCAGCAAGATGCTTGCGGAGCGGGCCAGCTCAATCGCGACACGGCCGGCAGATCATGGGCGTGCTGCTGTTCCAGGACCTGGCGGTCATCCCGATCCTGGTCCTGATCCCGGCGCTGGCTCTCGGGCCGGACAGGATCGCGGGCGCGGTCGGGCTCGCCCTGTTGAAGGCGCGTGATCGTGCTTGCCATCGTTCTCACCCTCGGCCAGCGCGTGATGCGCCCGCTGTTTCACCTGGTGGCGAAGCAGAAATCGTCCGAACTGTTCGTGCTCGCCGTGCTGCTCGTCACGCTCGGGCTCGCGTGGCTCACCGAGATCGCCGGGCTGTCGCTCGCGCTGGGCGCCTTCCTTGCCGGAATGCTGATCTCGGAGACCGAGTACCGCTACCAGGTCGAGGACTACATCAAGCCGTTCCGCGACGTGCTGCTGGGCCTGTTCTTCGTCACCATCGGCATGCTGCTCGATCCGCTGGTGATCCTGCGGCATGGGCTGCTGGTGCTGCTGATCATCGCCGTGATGATGGCGATGAAGTTCCTGCTGCTCTACGTCCTGGGACAGCTTTTCGAATCGGCAAGCCGGACGCCTTGCGCTGCGCGCTCGCGCTGGCCCCTGCCGGCGAGTTCGGCTTCGTGATGCTCGCGCTCGCCGGGAAGTTCGGCGCGCTCGACCCGCAGGCGCTGCAGGTGGTGCTCGCCGCGGTGCTGCTGTCGATGCTTGCCACGCCGGTATGCTGTCGAAGATGGAGCGCATCGTCCTTCATTTCGTCGAGAGCGAATGGACCGCCGCGCGCCATTGCGCTGCACGACCTCGCGGTGAAGACCATGTCGACCAAGGGCCACGTCATCATCTGCGGTTACGGCCGCAGCGGGCAGGCGCTGGCCCATTTTCTCGAGCGCGAGAATATCCCCGTGGTCGCGCTCGACTCCGACCCCGAGCGCGTCCGGCAGGCCGCGGCCGCGGGCGATTCAGTGGTGTACGGGGACGCTTCCCGGCGCGAGGTGATCATTGCGGCCGGCCTCGCGCGCGCCACCGCAGTGGTGGTGAGTTTCGCCGATACGCCCAAGTCGCTCGCGCATCCTCGCGCACCTGCGCGAGCTGCGGCCGGAACTGCCGGTGATCGTTCGCACCTGGGACGACACCGATGTCGGCCGGCTGCGCGAGGCCGGCGCCGCCGAAATCGTCGCCGAGGTGGTCGAGGGATCGCTGATGCTGGCCACGCAGACGATGCTGCAGCTCGGCGTGCCGCTCAACCGCGTGCTGCGCCGGCTGCGCGATGTCCGGCAGGAACGCTACCACTACATGCGCGGATTCTTCCCCGGCGCGACCGACGAGGAGCATGGCCCCGAGGACACGCAGCCCAGGCTCCACTCCGTCGTGATCGGGCCTTCGGCCGCCTGCGTGGGCAAGACCGTGGCAAGCCTGAACCTGCCGGCGCTCGGCGTCGAGATCTCGGCGATTCGCCGCCAGGGCGTGCGCGAGATGGGGCCCGAGGAAAGCACACGCCTGAAGGAAAACGACATCGTCGTCGTCATCGGCACGCAGGAAGCGCTGGCCGCCGCCGAGATCCGCCTGCTGCAGGGTTGAGCGGCATCGCAAAGAAAAAGGCCCGCGCGAGGCGGGCCTTTCCATCCCGATGCCGCCGGGGATCAGAACACGATGCAAACCGTATATGACGCTGCAGGGTCGATCGAGCCGGTGGCCACGCCCGCGGAGCCGAGCGCTGCACCGTCGGCCACTGCGCGGATCGATCCCTGGTTCGTCTGGCCGTCGTCCATCTGCGTGTCGAGCTGGATGGCGAACTTGCCCAGGATGCCCTTGGAGCAGATCTGGTAGCTGCCGCTCATCCCGGAGATCTGCAGTTGCGCGGTCGCCGCGCTGCTGATGCCGACGTCGCCGCCAGCGCATTCTTCGGGATGTAGTCGGACCGCACCCGGCGTGGTCGAGCCCGCTGGCGAGGTTGGCAAGCCGCACGTGCTGCCAGAACAGGTACGACTCGTCGGTCACGGTCGACGAGTTCCAGTTGCCGTCGATCACGCCATTGCCCTGCTTGCCGGCAGGCGTGGTCGCCAGGACGCCGACCGGCGTGGTGGCCGAAAGGTGGGTCGAGGCCACGAGGCGTCGTCGCCCGGGATCGACTTGTACTTGTCCTGGTAGCCGTAGATGTAGGTCGGGATGATGCGGAAATCGTTGGCCAGGTTCTTCACCTTGGCGCTGTTGATCAGTTCCTGGCCCTTCAGGATGCCGCCCAGCAGCAGCCCGATGATGACCAGCACGATCGCGATTTCGACGAGTGTGAATCCGGATTGGCGTGTTTTCATTTCATTTCCCCAGCGAGTGTGCGCGAACGGATTGCCGCGCCTAGAAACCGAGCCCGGCAACGCGGGCAATGTCGTTGAGACGCATGGCCAGCCCCATCAGGAGTGCCCCGGCCATGGTCAGGGCGGCAGCGTCGTAACGGTCGAGAACCTTGCGTTTCATGGTCTTGCTCCTTTTCGGTAGCCCCGCTGGATGGCGGGACGCACCAGAACAAGAGCATTCACCGTGCCAGTCAATGCATTATATTGATTATATGAAGAAAACAGCAAAATCGCCAGAGATCCTGGGTTCCGACAGATGCCGTTTTCGTCGACTCTCGCGACACCTGGTGTCCGGAATTCCGACACCCGCTAGCCAAGCGGCAGACGCGAACGATTATTCTCGCCTTGCCTTGAACGCCTCCCCCTCCTCTGTCGCCGGGCCGCGTCGCGAACGCCTCGCCGCGCTGTTCGTCGCCGGCCGGCGCTGGGTGATCATCGCCATGCTGCTCGCGCTGCATGCCGCGCTTGTGGCCGACAAGGAGGACATTTTCCAGCGCCTCTGGTTGATGGTGCACTTCGGCCTGTTCCTGATGTGGCAGCCCTTCTTTGCAGCGGACAAGGAGCTCGAGGTGTTCTCGGTGCTGCTGCTGGTTTTCATCACGGGGATGATCCTGTGGTTCCTGAAAGGCTGGATGCTCGCCACCTGGCTGTCGATGCTGTTGGGGATCATCGGCGGGAAGGTGTTCACCGTGGAGCCGTCGCGGCGCAGCCGCTTCTACCTGGTCGCATTCTTCTACCTGATCGCGATACAGCTTGCCTGGACGGTGCCCGTGGTGGTGCTCGGGGAAAAGATTCCCGAGGCGCTCGGCAAGGGCGTGACCCTGTTCCTGCCGATGGTGCTTGCGCTGCTGGCCTTCCTGCCGTTGCACCGGGAGGAGAACGACAGCGTGCAGGTGTTCGACTTCTTCTACGCGCTGCTGGTGTTCCAGCTGGTGGTGGTGCTGGTGCTGGGCTCCGTGGCGCTGATGCGCTATACCGACAACCAGTATTTCGCCTCGGTGATCCTGACGGTGCTCGGCTTCGGCATCGCCCTCTTCGTGCTCGCGGTGCTGTGGAGCCCGCGCGGGGGCTTCGGCGGGCTGCGCACGTACTTCTCGCGGTACCTGCTTTCGGTGGGCATGCCCTTCGAGCTGTGGATGCGCCGCGTCGCCGAGCTTGCCGAGATCGAGCCCGATGCGCGCCGTTTCGTCGAGCGGGCGCTGGAGGAAGTCACGACTTTCCCGTGGATGCGCGGCGGCAGGTGGAACTCTCCGGACGGCGACGGCGAGTTCGGCTCGTTCGACGGCTTCCCGACCAAGGTGTCGTTCCATGAACTCGATCTCACCTTCTACACCGGCATCGAACTTTCGCCGGCGCTGTTCCTGCATGTGCGGCTGCTCGCGCAGGTGATCGCGGAATTCCACGAAGGCAAGCGCCGCGAGCAGGCCCTGAAGCAGCATGCCTACCTGCAGGCCGTGCACGAGACGGGCGCCCGCCTCACGCACGACATCAAGAACCTGCTGCAATCGATCTATGCGTTGACCAGCGCGGCGCCGCCGCCCGCCGCGCAGGAGGACGGCTACCCCAGGCTGCTCCGGCGCCAATTGCCCGAACTTTCCAAGCGGTTGCAGTCCACGCTCGACAAGCTGCGTTCGCCGGAGCTTGCGGCCAGCGGCATCGGCATGCCCGCATCGGAGTGGTGGGCGGGAGTGGAACGGCGCCACGCCGGCACCGCCATTGCGCTGTCGGCGAATGTGCCCGCGGGCAGCGTCGTGCCCGCCACGCTCTTCGACAGCGTCATCGAGAATTGCCTGCAGAACGCGCGCAACAAGAAGTCGCGCGAGCCGCAGATCGCCATATCCCTCGCGCTTTCCTCCGGCGAACTCGGGCCCGAGGTCGAGATCTGCGATTCCGGGACCGCCATTGCAGAGTCCATCGAGCGCGACCTGTTCATCGCGCCGGTCCCGAAAGAGCGCGGCGCGAGCCTCGGCATCGGGCTGTTCCAGGCCTACCGGCAGGCGCGGCAGGCCGGCTGGTTGCTGGCGCTCGCGAGCAACGTCGATGGCAGAGTGTGCTTTCGCCTGTCGCCCCTGCCCGAGGGCGACGAAGTTCAGGGCGCGCCAAGCGCCTCGTCGAGCCCCTCCTCCCAGGGCGGCTGACGCCAGCCGAAATCGGCTGCAAGCTTTGCGTTGTCGAGCACCGAGTACGCGGGGCGGCGCGCCGCCGTCGGGTACTCGCTGGTGGAAATGCCTGTGACTCGCGGCACGGCACGTCCGGCGCGCGCGCGGCGCTCGAAGATCGCCCGGGCAAAACCGCACCACGAGACATCGCCGCCGGCGCTCAGGTGATAGAGCCCGCGGGCCGAGCGCGCCTTCGGCAGCGCCAGCAATCGCGCGGTCTCGCGGGCAAGCAGCGCGCATGAGGTCGGCGCGCCGCGCTGGTCATCCACCACCCGCAGTTCTTCGCTTCGTCTCGGCGAGCCGGAGCATCGTCACGAGAAAATTGCTGCCGTGGGGCGCGTAGACCCAGCCGGTGCGCAGGACCAGGTGCGCGCAGCCGCTTGCCGCGATCGCCTGCTCGCCTGCGAGCTTGCTCGCGCCGTACACGCCGAGCGGCGCGACGGGGTCGGTCTCGACATAGGGCGTGCGCTTGGCGCCGTCGAACACGTAGTCGGTGGAGTAGTGCACCAGCAATGCGCCCAGCCTGCGCGCCTCGCCTGCGAGGATTCCCGGGGCGCGCGCGTTCACGGCATGGGCGAGCGCGGGCTCGCTCTCGGCCTTGTCGACCGCGGTGTAGGCGGCGGCATTGACGATCACTTCGGGCGCGACATCGCGGCAAACGCGCGCCAGCGCCTCGGCATCCGCGAGGTCGAGCGCGGCATGGTCGAAGGACGGCCAAGTCTCCCAGGGGCGCGAGGGCCGCGCTTCAGCGTCGCGCCGAGCTGTCCGCCGGATGCCGACGAGCAGGATGCGCAGCCCGGGTTCAGTCGAAACAGTCGGCCTCGGCGAGCGGCGCGCCGGCAGCGTCCTTCGGCTTGACCAGCGGCTGCGCCCGGCGAGCGGCCACGCGATCGCGAGCGCGCGATCGTTCCAGAGCAGGCTGCGCTCGTGCTCCGGAGCGTAGTAGTCGGTGGTCTTGTAGAGGAACTCCGCGATCGCTCGGACAGCACGAGAAAGCCGTGGGCGAACCCGACCGGCACCCAGAGCATGCGCTTGTTCTCGGCCGAGAGCGTCACCGCCGACCCATTGGCCGAAGGTGGGCGAGCGAGCGGCGCATGTCCACCGCCACGTCGAAGACCTCGCCCGCGACCACGCGCACCAGCTTGCCCTGCGGCTGCGCGATCTGGTAGTGCAGGCCGCGCAGCACGTTCTTCGCGCGATGCGCGAATGGTTGTCCTGCACGAATTCGGCGTCGATGCCGGTCGCCTCGCGAAACTCGCGCCGGTTGTAGCTCTCGAAGAAGAAGCCGCGCGCGTCGCCGAACACCTTCGGCTCGAGCAGCAGCACGTCGGGGATCGCGGTGGGGATCGCGCTCATCGGCTAGAACACCCGGTCGCGCAGCACGTCGAGCAGGTACTGGCCGTAGCGCGTTCTTGCCCATCGGCGCGGCGAGGCGCTCGAGCGCCGCGGCGTCGATGTAGCCCATGCGGTAGGCGATCTCCTCGGGGCAGGCGACCTTCAGTCCCTGGCGGTGCTCGATGCGTCTCGATGAAGTGCGAGGCCTCCAGCAGCGATCTCGTGCGTGCCGGTGTCCAGCCAGGCCGTGCCGCGGCCCATCACCTCGACCTCGAGCGTCGCCAGCTCGAGGTAGCGCCGGTTCACGTCGGTGATCTCGAGCTCGCCGCGCGCCGAGGGCTTGAGCGACGCGGCGATGTCGCAGCACCCGGTTGTCGTAGAAGTAGAGGCCGGTCACGGCGTAGCGCGACTTCGGCGCCGCGGGCTTTTCCTCGATGCTGACGCGCGGCCCGTCGCGTCGAACTCGACCACGCCGTAGCGCTCCGGGTCGCTGCACCGGATAGGCGAAGACCGTGGCGCCCGCTCTTCTGGCGCGCGGCGCGCTCCAGCTGCGTCGCGAGGTCGTGGCCGTAGAAGATGTTGTCGCCGAGCACCAGGCAGGACGGCTCGTCGCCGACGAAATCGCGGCCGATGATGAAGGCCTGCGCGAGCCCGTCGGGCTTCGGCTGCACCGCGTAGGACAGTGACAGCCCCCACGCGCGCCGTCGCCCAGCAGTCGCTCGAAGCGCGGCGTGTCCTGCGGGCGTGGAGATGACCAGGATGTCGCGGATGCCCGCCAGCATCAGCGTGGACAGCGGGTAGTAGACCATCGGCTTGTCGTAGATCGGCAGCAGCTGCTTGGAGACCACCGCGTGACCGGATAGAGCCGCGTGCCGGAGCCGCCGGCGAGGATGATGCCCTTCGCTTCATGCTGCGCTCTCTTGCCGCGTAGTTCTTCTCGATCCAGTTGCGGTAGGCGCCGCTCCTCACGTGCGCCACCCAGTCCGCGTTGTCGAGGTACCAGCGCACGGTCTGCGCGAGCCCGCTGTCGAAGGTCTCCGCGGGCGTCCAGCCGAGCTCGCCGCGGATCTTGCGCGGCGTCGATCGCGTAGCGGCGGTCGTGGCCCGGGACGGTCCGTCACGAACGTCGATGAGGCCCGCGGTAGCCGCCCGGCGCGCGGGCGCAGCCGCGTCCAGCAGCGTCGCAGAGCGCGTGCACCACCTCGAGGTTGCGCGCTCGTCGATTGCCGCCGACGTTGTAGGTCTCGCCCGGGCGCCCGTGCTCGAGCACGCGCGCGGATCGCCGCGCAGTGGTCGTCCACGTAGAGCCAGTCGCGCACTGCTGGCCGTCGCCGTAGACCGGCAGCGGCTTGCCCTCGAGCGCGTTAAGGATCATCAGCGGGATGAGCTTCTCCGGGAACTGGTAGGGCCCGTAGTTGTTCGAGCAGTTGGTGGTGAGCACCGGCAGGCCGTAGGTGTGGTGGTAGGCGCGCACCAGGTGGTCGGACGCCGCCTTGGAGGCCGAGTAGGGCTGTTGGGCGCGTAGGGCGTGTCGTCTCGCTGAAGGCCGGGTCGTCCGGCCCGAGCGAGCCGTAGACCTCGTCGGTCGAGACGTGCAGGAAGCGGAAGGCCGCCTCGCGCTCGGCGCCGTCGAGCGCGCCCCAGTACGCGCGCGCGGCCTCGAGCAGCGTGAAGGTGCCGACCACGTTGGTCTGGATGAATCGCCCGGGCCGTGGATCGAGCGGTCGACGTGGCTCTCGGCGGCGAAGTGCACGATCGCGCGCGGCCGGTGCTCGCGCGAGCAGGCGCGTCGACCAGCGCGCGGTCGCCGATGTCGCCCTGCACGAAGCGGTGGCGCGGCGTCGCCCGCGAGCGAGCGCGAGGTTCGCGAGGTTGCCCGCGTAGGTGAGCTTGTCGAGGTTCACGACCGGCTCGCCGCCCGCCGCGAGCCAGTCGAGCACGAAGTTGGAGCCGATGAAGCCGGCGCCGCCGGTGACGAGGATCGTCATTTTCCGGCCTTCTGCCCAGCTCGATCAGCTTGAGGTACTTGTGGAAGGTGTTGCTGCAGCCGATCGCGACGTGGGCGAAACCCGGGCCGCCGTCGAGGAAACCCAGGCGCAGGAAGTAGAACTTGAGGAAGCGCACCAGCGGGTCACGAACAGCCGCGGCATAGCCCGCGCGCACGCCCTGCCGGTAGAGCGCCTCGGCGTGCAGCGAGGTGTAGCGGTTCTGCTTGGCGAGGTAGGTGGCCACGTCCTCGGCCGAATCGTGCAGCAGGTCGCCCTCGAGGCGCCCGACTTCGGCGGTGGTGAGCACGGCCTCGTGCACGTCGTCGTTGGACCAGCTCGGCGTGCGCCCGGTGGAAGAGGCGCAGCGACCAGTCCGGGTAGCCCTCGCCGTGCGCGAGCCAGCGGCCGAGGAAGCGGTTGCGGCGCGCCATGCGGAACGCCTTGTAGCGGGCGCGGCGAGCGCCGCGCGCGAGGCTCGCGGCGAGCGCGGGCGTGACGCGCTCGTCGGCGTCCAGGCAGAGCACCCAGTCGTTGCGCGCGGCCGACACCGCGAACTGCTTCTGCCGGCCGAAACCCAGCCATTCCTTGCGCGATCACGCGCGCGCCGTGGCGCTCGGCGAGCGCCACGGTGCCGTCGCGGCTGCCGGAGTCGACCACCAGCACCTCGTCGGCGAAAGCGACGCTCGCGAGCAGGGCCCCGAGTCTGCGCCGCGGCGTCGAGCGCGATCACGGCGACGGAGAGCGGGAGCTTCGGCGGGGCGGATGCCACGGCGGATGCAGGCCCGAAAGTGCGGCGAAGGCGGCCATTTTACCTTGTCGCCGGCCCGCCTTCGACCCGGCGCCGGGCGGCGATTTAGAATGCGCCATGCCCGCGCCGCGCGTCCTGTTCGTGAAGCTCTCCTCGCTGGGCGACGTGATCCACCATCTGCCCGCGGTGACGGACCTCGCGCGCGCACGCCCGGGAGTCGCGATCGACTGGGCGGTCGAGGAGGCCTTCGCGCCGCTCGTCGCGCATGCATCCCGCGGTCGACGCGCGTGATTCCCGTGAGCCTGCGCCGCCTGCGCGCGAACCTGCTCTCGCCCCGGCGCTGGGGCGCGCTCGCCGGCTGCGCGCGCGCGCCTCGCGCGGCAAGCCGATACGACTGGATCGTCGACACCCAGGGGCTGCTCAAGAGCGTCGCCGTGGCGCCGGCTCGCGCGCGCGGCCGGCTGTTCGGCTACGACCGCGCGAGCATCCGCGAGAGCGCCGCCGCGCGCTTCTACGACCAGGACTTCGCGTTCGCGCGCGACCTGCCACGCCGTCGAGCGCAACCGGCGTCTCGTCGGCGCCGTGTTCGGCTATCGGCCCGGCGGGCGGTCCGGACTACGGCCTCGCGCGCGCCCGACAGCCGCCCGCCTGGTGCGCGCCGGCGCCGGTTACGTCGTGCGCTGCACGCCACCAGCCGCGCCGACAAGCGCTGGCCCGACGGCCGCACTGGATCGCGCTCGCCGACGGCTCGCCCGCGAGGGCTCGCGATCGTCTTCCCGGCGGGTCGCGCCGCGGAGCGCGCGCAGCCGCGCGCCTCGCCGCTGCCTCGCCCGAGCGCCGTCGCCGCGCCGCGACATGGGCCTGCCCGAGGCCGCCGCCCTGCTCGCGCGACGCGCAGCGCGGTGGTCGGCGTCGACACCGGGCTCACGCATCTCGCGGTGGCGCTCGGCCGTCCCACGGTCGGCATCTACGTGGCCACGCAGCCCGGGCTCACCGGGCTGCCCGGCGGCGCGGGATCGCGCCGTGAACCTCGGCGGCCCGGGACGCCGCCCGTCCGCGGCCGACGTCGCGCGCGTCCTGCTTGGCCGGATCGCGGCCGCGTGATGTGCGCGCCTCGCTACAGCGCGCTGCTCTGGCTGCCCTGCCCTTCGTCCTGCGCGCGCCTGGCATGGCGCTGCCGCCGGCAGCCCGGCTATCTCGCCCACCTCGGCGAGCGCTTCGGTGCGCACCGCTGCGCGCCGGCGCGGCGCCGGTGCATCTGGGTCCATGCCGTGTCCGTGGGCGAGACGCGCGCGGCGGCGCCTCTCGTGGCCGCGCTGCGCGCGACTCACCCGGCGCATCGATCCTGCTCACCCACATGACGCCGACCGGCCGCGCGACCGGCCGCGAGATCTTCGGCGACGCGCGTGACGCAAGCCTGGCTGCCCTGGGACTACGGGCTTCGCGGTGCGCGCGCTTCCTCGCCCGCGCCGCCCGCGCTTCGGCGTCCTGCTGGAAACCGAGATCTGGCCCAACCTGCTCGCCGCGTGCCGGCCCGCGGGCGTTCCGCGTGTTCCTGGTGAATGCGCGCCTGTCGGAGCGCTCGGCGGCGGCTACGCGCGCGTCGCCGCGCTCGCCCGCGAGGCGCTGCGCGGACCTGGCGGGCGTGGCCGCGCAGACGCCGGCGGACGCCGCGCGCCTCGAGGCGCTCGGGCGCCCGCGACGTGGCGGTCACGGGCAACATCAAGTTCGACCTCGAGGTCCCCGGCGACACCGCGGCGCGGCGATCGCGAACTGCGCGCCCTGCTTCGGGCCGGAGCGCCGCGTCTGGGTCGGCGGCAGCACGCGCGAGGGCGAGGAGGAGCTGCTTGCTCGATGCCATCGCGGCGCGCGCGGCTCCGACGGACATCCTGGTGGTGATCGTGCCGCGCCACCCGCAGCGCTTCGACGAGGTGGCGGCGCTGCTCGGCATCGCGCGGCGTGCCCGTCGCCGCGCCGCAGCCTCGGCGGGCCCGTCGCCGGCGACGGCGCGCTATCGCTCGGCGACTCGATGGGCGAAATGCTGGCCTACTACGCGGCCGCCGACGTCGTGCTGGTCGGCGGCAGCCTCCTGCCCTACGGCGGGCAGAACCTGATCGAGGCGTGCGCCGTGGGCCGGCCCGTGCTCTTCGGGCCGCACACGTTCAATTTCGAGAATGCGGCGGAGGCGGCGCTGGCCGACGGCGCCGGCGCTGCGCGCGCGTGACGCGGCACGAGGCGATGGCGATGGCGATGGCCTGCTCGGGCGACCCCGCACGCGCGCGCGGAAGCATGGGCAGGCGGGCTGCGCTTTCCCGCGCAGTCGAACCGCGGCGCGCTCGAGCGCCTGGCG
The DNA here is from genome assembly GCA_963849005.1 of uncultured beta proteobacterium. GTDB lineage: Bacteria > Pseudomonadota > Gammaproteobacteria > Burkholderiales > Usitatibacteraceae > CAWKGC01. The sequence goes on from CAWKGC010000001.1 coordinate 37,607, forward strand.
AACGCCTGGCTCGCGCCGCGCGCGTCGCCGCTAGCCGCGACCCAGCGCGCGGTTGACCTGCTCCAGATCGGCTTCGGTCGAGCGTGCCGCGTCGCGGCCTTGAGCCGCAGCGTGTTCATGAGGTAGTCGTAGCGGGCCTGCTGCAGGTCGCGGCGCGTCTGGAAGACCTGCTGCTGGGCGTTGAGCACGTCGACGCTGCGTGCGCACGCCCACGTCGCGCCCGAGGATCGTGGAGTCGAGCTGGCTCTGGCGTGGAGGCAAGCGCCTGTTCGAGCGCCTTCACCTGCGCGATGCCGTTCGTCACGTTGAGGTAGAACTGGCGCACCGACAGGGCCACGGTGCGCTGCGTCGCTCTCGAGGTCCTGCTCGGCCCGGTCGCGGTTGGCGAGCGCCTCGCGCACGCGCGACTGCGTGCCGCCGCCGGCAAAGAGCGGCACCGACAGCACGCACGCCGACCGTGCCCGTGTTCTGCGCAAGCGTGCCGATGCCCGGCGTGAGGCTGGGGTTCCTGTTGTAGGAATACTTGCCGTCAGGTCGACCGTCGGGTAGTGGCCGGCCCGGGCGCGCTCGACTTCCTTCTTCGCGATCTCGACGCCGGCGCGCGAGATGGCGACGGAGAAGCTGGAGTCACTCGGCGACACCCACCCACTCCTCGATGTTGGTGGGCTTGGGTGCGACGAGCGGAAGGGGGTCTTTCAGCGGCGTAAGCGCATCGGCGGGCTTGCCGACAAGCTGCTGCAGCGCCTGCGCTTCTTCACCTCCAGATCGTTCTTGTCCAGGATTTCCTTCGCCACGGCCTGGTCGAAGCGGGCCTGGGCCTCGAGCGTGTCGACGATGGTCGACGTGCCCACCTCGAAGTTGCGCTTGGCCTGCGCGAGTTGCTCGGAGATGCCGGTTTTCTGCGCCTCCGAGAGCGCGACGTTGTCCTGCGCCAGCAGGACGTCGAAATAGGCCTGCGAGACGCGCAGGATCAGGTCCTGCTTGGCGATGGCGAAGGTGGCCTCGGTCTGCAGCTGCAGCTGCTCGGCCTGCGAGATGGCGATCCAGTTCTGCCAGCGGAAGAGCGGCTGCGACAGGCTCACCGAGTAGGCCTCGTTGTTGTAATTGACGTCGTCGAGGTCGTTGCGGCGGTCGAGCCAGTTGCGGAAGGCCGCGGCGGAAGCGGAGATGGAAGGCAGGTAGCCGGCGCGCGCCTGCGGCATCTTCTCGAGCCCGGCCTGGTACTGGCGCGCGGCGACTGGTAGACCGGGTCGCTCACAGGGCATCGCGGTAGACGCCCAGCAGATCGGCGCCTTGAGCCGTGAAGGCGAGGCCCGATGCGGCCAGGAGGAGGACAAGGCGTTTGGGATTCATCGGTGGGGTCTTTCGGTTCATTGGTTCGATTGGGGTTTGACGGCGCGAGCGGACCGGGGCGGATTCCGGCTTCCCGCTGCCTGCGCCCTTTTCAGTACACCGCCATGGCCTGGTCCACGGTGCGCGCCCATGCGTCTATCCCGCCGGTCAGGTTCACCACGTCACCAAATCCGCAATGCTCGAGGTAGGTGGCGGCCCGAGGCTGCGCACTCCATGATGGCAGATCACCACGGTGGCGCGCTCCGGGTCCAGCTCGCCGAGCCGCGCGGGCAACTGCGAAAGCGGGATCAGCCGCGAACCCTCGATGCGGCACATCGTCGAACTCCCAGGGCTCGCGCACATCCAGCAGCGCCACGTTGCCGCGGCTGGCGAGCCAGGACTTGAGCTCCTCTGCGCCCGAGATGTCGCATCAGAATCGAAAGCGCGCCGGCGCCTGCGCATTGACCAGGGGCTTCAAGCACGGTCTCGAAGACTTCCGTGCGCGGGACGCCCCACCGGCACCCCTGCGTGGCGACGATCGCCTTCATCACCGGCGAGTCGCCGACCACCGCGAACAGCCGCCCGCCCGGGTTCAGCCGGTCGAGGAAGGCCTCCGGCAGCACCGGCGTGGAGCCCGTGAGCACGATGACGTCGAAAGCCGCCTCGGAAAGCGGCGCGCGCGCGCTGTCGCCCTCAGCAGCGTCACATTGGCGACGCCGGCGCCGCGCCAGGTTTGCCGCGGCGCGAAGCGGTGCAGTCCGTCGTGGATCTCGGCGCTCGTCACCTGCCTTGCGCGCCGCGCGAGCAGTGCGGTGAGATAGCCGGAGCCGGTGCCCACCTCGTAGACCGGTCTCCTCGCGGGCGCACCGCGAGTTCCTGCAGGATCCGCGCCTCCACCTTGGGCTGCATCATCGACTCGCCGTGGCCGATCGGGATCTCCATGTCGGCAAAGGCGAGGGCCGCGGTGGGGCGGAGGGCACGAAGAGCTCGCGCTTCACCTCGAAGAGCAGGTCAAGCACCTGCGGGTCGAGCACCTCCCAGGGGCGGATCTGCTGCTCGACCATGTTGAAGCGGGCTTGCTCGAAGTTCATGGCATCCGGCGCGGGCGGCGCGGGAAAAGGACGAATTGTATCAAAGCGAAACATCGGCTCGCGCCGGGAGGGCGTCTCAGTCGAGCGTCTCGCGGTAGCGCAACAGGGCGATCGCCGCCGACGACCAGGAGGAACAGCCGCGAGCGGCCAGACGTTCGGGGGCGATCTCGGCCCAGCCGTTGCCCTTCAGCAGGATGCCGCGCACGATGCGCAGGAAATGGGTCAGCGGCAGCACCTCGCCGATGGCCTGCGCCCATCCCGGCATGCCGCGGAACGGGAACATGAAGCCCGGAAAGCAGCATCGACGGCAGGAAGAAGAAGAACGTCATCTGCATCGCCTGCATCTGGTTGCGGGCGAGCGTGGAGAAGGTGAAGCCGACGGCGAGGTTGGCGGCGATGAAGAGGACCAGCACCGCCGAAAGCAGCACGAGGCTGCCGACCATCGGCACCTCGAAGAGGAGCTTCGCGGCGGCCAGGATCACCACCACCTGCACGTAGCCGACCAGGATGTAGGGCACGATCTTGCCCAGCCATCACCTCGAACGGCCGCACCGGCGTGGCGAGCAGGTTCTCCATGGTGCCGCGCTCGCGCTCGCGGGTCATCGCGAGCGAGGTCATCATGACCATCGTCATGGTGAGCACCACGCCCATGAGGCCCGGGACGATGTTGTACTGCGGTGATGCCCTCGGGGTTGTAGCGGCGGTGCACGCGCAGCTCGAACGGCGCGCGGCGCGGCCCTGCAGGCCGGCGAGCGGCGCCGGCGAGGTCGCGGTCGAAGCGCGCCTGGCGCACGATGCTGCAGCAGCGCCGCAGCGCGTTGCCCGTGGCGGCCGGGTCGGTCGGCGTCGGCCTCGACCAGGATCGCCGGCCGCTCGCCGCGCTGCAGCGCGCGCGAGAAGTCCTGCGGGAAATGCGAGCACGAACTGCACGTCGCCGCTTGGCGAGCATGCGCTTCCGCCTCGGCCTCGGTCGCGGGCTGCGCGACGACGCGGAAGTAGCCGCTGTTCTCCAGCGCCGCGCACGAGGGAGCGCGAGAACGGCGCTCTGGTCGGCGCTCGACCACCGCCGTCGGCAGGCCCTTCGGATCGGTGTTGATGGCGAAGCCGAAGAGCACGAGCTGCATCATCGGCACGCCGACCATCATCGCGAAGGTCAGGCGGTCGCGGCGCATCTGCACGAATTCCTTGACGAGCACCGCGATGAAGCGCTGCCAGGAGAAATCGACGGCTCACGCCGCCGCCCGGGAGTCGGCCGCTGGTCGGCGCCGTTGCCATCAGGTGGATGAAGACGTCCTCGAGGCCGGGTCGACGGCGCGCTGGACTGCGAGCCCGGCGCGCGCTCGCATCCGCGGCGCATGGCTGGCCGAGCGCGCCGGCGTCGGGGCCGCTGACGTGCAGGGCGGTGCCGAACGGCACCACCATGTCGACGCCGGGCAGGCGCGCGCAGCTCGCGCGCCAGCGCGAGCGAGGCCCGGGCCCTCGACGGCCCAGGTGGAGAGCCCGGCCTCGCGCACCACCTGCGCCGCGGTGCCGTGGGCGAGCAGCTTGCCGTAGGCGATGTAGGCGAGCGCGTGGCAGCGCTCGGCCTCGTCCATGTAGTGGGTGGTGACGAGCACCGTCATCCCCTCGGCGGCCAGGTCGTGGATGCTCGTCCCAGAATTCGCGCCGCGCGCTGGGATCGACGCCGGCGGTGGGCTCGTCCAGCAGCAGGAGCTTGGGCTCGTGCATCAGGCAGGCGGCGAGCGCCAGGCGCTGCTTCCAGCCGCCCGAGAGCGTGCCGGCGAGCTGCTCTCTTCGCGCGGTGAGGCCGAGGCGCTCGAGTGCCTCGTCCACGCGCTGCGCGCGCGCTCCGCGACGCCGTAGACCCGGGCGATGAAGTCGAGGTTCTCCGCGATCGAGAGGTCCTCGTAGAGGCTGAAGCGCTGCGTCATGTAGCCGACCTGCCGCTTGATCAGCGCGGACTCGCGGTGAGGATGTCGAAGCCCAGGCAGGTGCCGCGCCCGCCGTCGGGCGTGAGCAGGCCGCAGAGCATGCGGATGGTGGTGGTCTTGCCGCTGCCGTTGGGGCCGAGGAATCCGTAGATCTGGCCCGGCGCACCTGCATGGCGAAGTGGTCCACCACGACCTTGCCGCCGAAGCGCTTGGTCAGGCCCTCGACGTCGATGACGAGGCGCGCGGCGATCACCTGAGCGTCACGTCCACGGGCTGGCCGGGCTGCAGCTTGGTCGCGTCCGCGGGCGAGGACGCGCCTCGACCAGGAAGACCAGCTTGGCGCGGCTGTCCTTGCTGTAGATCACCGGCGGGGTGTATTCGGCCTGCGGGGCGATGAAGCTGACCGTTGCGCGCGAGCGGCGCGGCGCAGCCGTCGCAGAGCAGCTGCACGGCCTGGCCGACCTTCATCGCGCCAAGCCTGGCTCCGGGACGAAAAAGCGCACCTTGATGTTCTCCGGCGGCAGCAGCGTGACCACCGGCGTGCCCGCCTGCACCCATTCGCCGGCGACGTAGAGCGTGTCGTGACGACGCCCGCCGACGGTCGCAGATCGCGGTCTTCTGCGCGAGCTTCCAGTCGGCCTGCGCCAGGACTGCCTTGGCCGCTGCGACTTCAACTCGGCGGCGCGCATCTCGTCCGGGCGCGCCGGCGAGCTGGGCGGTCGTGAGCTGCGCCTTCAGCTCCGCGACCCGCGCGTCCCGGTCGCGGGCCGCGCGCGCTTCGTCGAGCCTGCTTGCTCACGAAGATCTTTGCGACGAGATCCTGCTGGCTCGCGTCAACTCCGCGGCGGACAGTTCTGCGCGCGGCTTCCGCCTGGGCGAGTTGCGCGCGCACGGCCTCGATTCCGTCGGGCGGCTGCCTGTGCGCATATTGTTCATCTGGGCCTCGGCGCGCTTGAGCCGGTCTTCCGGCTTCGCGCCGCGCGGCCGCCTCGTTCTCGCTCTCCAGGGCGAAGAGCGGCGCCTTGCCGTCACCTGGCGCCGCGCTTGACGTTGAGCTTCAGGCGTGCCGGCAAAGGGCACGCGAGGCGGACATATTCGCCCTCGGCATACCCGGCAGGGTCGACGGCAGCTGGGCTGCAGCCGGCCAGGACGAGCGCAGTCAGCGGCAGGAAGCAGCGGATCCATCGGGTTTTCATTTGCGTACTCCTTGATTGTTGTCGTGCCTGCCGGCGGTGGCGCGAGCCCGGCCAGCGCCATCTCGATGCGCACGCGATCGCGGCATCGCGCAGGATCGTTGTCGGATTGCGCCGCCAGCGGCCCGGGCAGCATCCCGCTGCCGGCAACGGCGCCGCCCAGCAGGATCGGCGCGCCCATGCGCGCCGAGCAGAAGGCCATGGCCTGCATCGGCGCCATGCGCCGGATCGCCCCGGCCGCTGCCCCGCGGCGAGAAGTGACGATGAGGCCGAAGTGCCGCGGCAGGTTGTTTTGCAGGAACGCGATGGCGACCGACTCGCCGGCAAGCGCGTCGCCGATTATCGCGCACCAAGAAGCGCGCGATGGTCGCGGGCGAAGCGCGCCAATGACGCGCATCGCGGCGCGCAGGCTGCCAGGGCGCCGCGGCGCGGTTGACCTCCAGTTCCAGGGGCGCGAACATGCCGTCGTACATCTGTTGCAGCACCGTGCGCAGGAACGCGTCGCGGGACTTGAAATGATAGTGGAACATGCCGAGGTTTACCCCGGCATGATCGCAAACCTGGCGGATCGACAGCCCGGGTTCCCATAGCCGGCAGCAATTCCCAGGCGGCGTTGATCAGCGGTTGGTCGGTATTGCGTGAGGGGCGGGCCATGGCGGCGATCTCCGTGCCGATAACTGTACACACGTATAATTATCGTCAAGTGGTAATTGATTGGCGCGGTTTGCGGGAACGGGGCGTTCGAAGTAATGTGTGCGCATCGCAGGGGTTCCCGCGGCTTGCCGGTCCGGTGAGAGACACCCTCGAACCTGACCCGGGTCATGCCGGCGTAGGAAGCGAAGCAGATAGCCAACCGTCCTATCGGCCTCTCGCCCTTCCGCAACTTCCCTGGAGCGCCCAATGAACGCCAATCCCAAATTTCTCGCCGCCACCGCCCACGTCGACGACGCCGCGGTCAAGCCGCTGCCGAATTCGCGCAAGGTCTACGTCGACGGGCTCGCGCCCCGACATCCGCGTGCCGATGCGCGAGATCACGCAGTCCGACACGCCGAGCATGTTCGGCGGCGAGAAGAATCCGCCGGTCTTCGTCTACGACTGCTCCGGGCCCTACACCGACCCGGCGGCGAAGATCGACATCCGCTCGGGCTTGCCGCCGCTGCGCGAGCAGTGGATCGAGGAGCGCGACGACACCGAGACGCTTGCCGGCCCGACGCTCGCGCTACGGCCGCGAGCGCCTGGCCGACCCGAAGCTCGCCGAAATGCGCTTCAACCTGAAGCGCGAACCCCGCCGCGCGAAGGCCGGCGCGAACGTCTCGCAGATGCACTACGCGCGCAAGGGCATCGTCACGCCGGAGATGGAGTTCATCGCCATCCGCGAGAACCTGCGCCGCGAGCGAGTACGTCGAAAGCCTGCAAGGCCACCGGCACGACCGGCGAGAAGCATGCTGGAACTGCTCATGCGGCAGCACCGGGGCGAGTCCTTCGGCGCGGCGATCCCGGGCGAGATCACGCCGGAGTTCGTGCGCGACGAAGTGGCGCGCGGCCGCGCCATCATCCCGGCCAACATCAACCACCCGGAATCCGAGCCGATGATCATCGGCCGCAATTTCCTGGTGAAGATCAACGCCAACATCGGCAACTCGGCGCTGTGCTCCTCGCATCGACGAGGAAGTGGAGAAGATGACCTGGGCGATCCGCTGGGGCGGCGACACGGTGATGGATCTGTCCACCGGCAAGAACATCCACGAGACGCGCGAGTGGATCATCCGCAATTCGCCGGTGCCGATCGGCACCGTGCCGATCTACCAGGCGCTCGAGAAGGTGGACGGCAAGGCCGAGGAGCTGACCTGGGAGATCTTCCGCGACACGCTCATCGAGCAGGCCGAGCAGGGCGTGGACTACTTCACCATCCACGCCGGCGTGCTGCTGCGCTACATGCCGATGACCGCGAAGCGCATGACCGGCATCGTCTCGCGCGGCGGCTCGATCATGGCCAAGTGGTGCCTCGCGCACCACAAGGAGAGCTTCCTCTACACGCACTTCGAGGACATCTGCGAGATCATGAAGGCCTACGACGTCAGCTTCTCGCTCGGCGACGGCCTGCGGCCCGGCTCCATCTACGACGCCAACGACGAGGCGCAGTTCGCGCGAGCTGAGGACGCTGGGCGAGCTCACGCAGGTCGCCTGGAAGCACGACGTGCAGGTGATGATCGAGGGCCCCGGCCACGTGCCGATGCAGCTCATCAAGGAGAACATGGACCTGCAGCTGGAGCACTGCCACGAGGCGCCGTTCTACACGCTGGGGCCGCTCACCACCGACATCGCGCCCGGCTACGACCACATCACCTGCGCCATCGGCGCGGCGCAGATCGGCTGGTACGGCACGGCGATGCTCTGCTACGTCACGCCCAAGGAGCACCTCGGCCTGCCGGACAAGAACGACGTCAAGGACGGCATCATCGCCTACAAGATCGCCGCGCACGCCGCCGACCTCGCCAAGGGCCATCCCGGGCGCGCAGATCCGCGACAACGCGCTGTCCAAGGCGCGCTTCGAGTTCCGCTGGGAGGACCAGTTCAACCTCGGCCTCGACCCGGACACCGCGCAAGGAGTTCCACGACGAGACGCTGCCGCAGGAGGGCGCGAAGGTGGCGCACTTCTGCTCGATGTGCGGGCCGCACTTCTGCTCGATGAAGATCACGCAGGACGTGCGCGACTTCGCCGCGAAGCAGGGGCGTCTCGAGCAGGACGCGCTGAAGAAGGGCATGGAGGAGAAGGCGGTGGAGTTCGTGAAGAAGGGCGCGGAGATCTACCATCGCCAATAGCCGGCGGATGCGCGCGCGCGGAATTGCTCGCAAGCTCGCGGCGCCGGCCGCCGCGCTGCTCCTTTGCGCCTGCACGGGCGCCTCGCTGCTCCCCGACGAGATCTCGATGGGCGCGGGCGAGCTCAACGCCCAGCTGGCGCGGCGCTTCCCGTCACGCGCGAGGCGGCCGGAGGGCTGGCCGCATTCGAGTTGGCGCAGGCCGGAGATAAGCATCGGCGCATCGACAGGCCACGATGACGTTCGCCGTCGATATCTCGGTTGAGAGCCCAGAAGCTCGCCGTCTTCATCGACCGGCCTTTCGCCACGCGGACCACCTTTTCGGGCGTGCCGCGCTACGACCCGCAAACGCTCGGCCTGTATCTCGGCGACGTGCGCATCGAGCGCTTCGAAGGGCTGTCGGCCGCGGAAGGCAAGCTGCTTTCTCCCGCGATCAGGATGGCTGGCGAGATCCCGATCCACACCTTCAAGCCGGGCGATTTCACCCGCTACGGGTTGCGCTACGAGCCGCAATCGGTCGAGGTGCGCGATGGGCGGCTGGTGCTGAAGCTTGCCCGGCCGGGCTGAGTTTCCGGGCGAGCGCCCGATGCTAGACTAGCGGCCGATGGAAACGTCCCCGCTGCTGGTCTCTCTCCTGCATGGCATCGTCGAGGGACTGACCGAGTTTCTCCCGATCCCCTGAACCGGACATATGATATCGTCGGGGACCTGCTTCGATATTACACTAATGCGCAGAGTAAGGTTTTCGAGATCGTGATCCAGTTCGCCGCCATCCTCGCAGTCTGCTGGCTCTACCGGGCGCGCATCCTGGACGTAGTCCGGGGGATGTGGCGGCCGGGGCCTCTGGCAGCAGCGCTTCGCCCTCAACATCCTGGTCGCCTTCCTGCCGGCCGCAGTGCTCGGATTCCTGCTCCACTCGATCATCAAGGACACCTTCAACCCGCTTTACGGTCGCCGGCGCCCTGATCGTCGGGGGGCTGGTGATCCTCTGGGTGGAAGCGCGGCCGCGTGTTTACTGGCCGGTGCGCTTCGAGTCGGTGGACGAGATCACCTGGCGGGAGGCCCTGAAGGTCGGCTTCGCCCAGGGCGGTCGCCATGTTCCCCGGGGTCTTGCGGGCCGGCGCGACCATCATCGGCGGCATGGTTTTCGGTCTGTCGCGCAAGGCCGCCACTGAGCTATCCTTCTTCCTCGCCATTCCCACCATGACGGCCGCCACCGTGCTGGACCTTTTCTACAAGGCCCGCGACATCCTCTCCTTCGCCAGTGACGTCCCGGTCTTCGCGGTCGGTTTCGTGTCCTCCTTCATCTTCGCGATGCTTGCCATCAAGGGCTCCCTACTGCGCTACATCTCCAACCACAATTTCAATGCCTTCGCCTGGTACCGCATCGCGCTGGGGATCGTCGTGCTGGCGTGGTTCTACTGAGGCGGCGGGCGCCGCCTGCGGCTCAGGCGAAGGCCGAAAGCTCGGTGTAGCGCTTGATCAGCGCGAGCAACTGTTCTCCTGGTACGGCTTGCCCATGATACTCGTTCACTCCCAGTTCCAGGGCGTGGTTGCGGTGCTTGTCCGCCGTGCGCGAGGTGATCATGATGATCGGGATGCCCTTGGTCTCTTTGGGATCGAGTCTCGCACATTCCCGCGCAAACTCGAAGCCGTCCATGCGCGGCATCTCGATGTCCAGAAGGATGAATATCGGGCTCAATGTCCTGCAATTGCTGGTAAGCCGTCGACGCCATCCTTCGCCGTGGCAACCTCGAATCTTTCTCGGGTCAGCATACGGCTGGTGATCTTGCGCACGGTCAACGAATCGTCGACCACCATCACCAGCGGCGCGCCGGACTTCTGCTCCACCGCGAGCGCCGCCTCTTCCGCCACCTGCGGGCACGGCACTATAGGCCGCGCACCTGCGAGTCACGGTGCACCAGCTGCACCGGGTTGAGGATCAGGACCACCTGTCCGCTGCCGAGCACCGTGGCGCCGGCGATCCCCGCCAGCCGCGCGAGCTGCGGGCCGATGGTCTTCACCACGACTTCGCGGTTGCCGATGATCTGGTCGACGCGCACCGCTGCGCGCTGCACGCCGCTCTTCAGGAGCAGTACCGGGATCTGGCGCGCAGGCGTCGGCGTGTCGATCTCGCCCAGCAGCGGCAGGAGCGAGCGCAGGGGATAGCTGTTCTTGTTCCACTCGACCTCGCCTGCGGCCATCACCGCGGCGAAGGCGTTCGACTTGTATTCCTGCACCTGCTCGATCATCACCGAGGGCACGGCGAAAGTGGAATGCCCGGCGCGCAGCATCACGGCCTGCGTCACCGCGAGCGTCAGCGGCAAGGTGATGGTGAACGTCGTGCCCTTGCCCGCCGCAGAGCCGATCTCGACGCGGCCGCCCAGCGAGGTGATCTCGTTCTTCACCACGTCCATGCCGACGCCGCGCCCGGCCACCTGGGTGACCTCCCTGGCCGTGGAAAAGCCGGTCATGAAGATGAACTGGGCCAGCTGCGCGTCGGCAAGCGCGGC
>CAWKGC010000002.1:0-10020 GCA_963849005.1 uncultured beta proteobacterium
TCGGATCGATCGTCTTCGCGGCATCGGGCAGCGCGCCCGCCTACTCGCAAACCCCGCAGAGCAAGATTGCGCCCGATCTCCAGGCGGTGATCGCGGCGGCGAAAGACCCCAAATTGAGCTGGGCCAGGAAGGTCGACGGCACGCTCCATGTGAAGGCGTTGGTCGTGAGCGGTAGCGCCGATCCCGACCTGGTCGAGTTGCGCCAAGCGGTCCTGTCGGCCGGGGGTTCGGTGTACTTCCGCTACGTGTCGGTGGCCGCGCTGTCAGTCATGCTGCCGGCCGGCCAGGTGGCCAACATCGCGGCCCGGGCCGACGTGCAGAGCATCTCCCCCAACCGCTTGACGGCCCGCAGCGCGAGCACGCTCGAGTACGCGTCCGGTTCCATCGCCAACGGCGTGCGGACCTACCGCTCGGACGGGTCCTACGCGGGCCTCGACGGGTCCGGCATCGGCATCGCGATCGTGGACTCCGGCATCGGCTGGAGCCACCTCAACATGGCCGGCCCCGACGGGGCGACCTCTCGCGTCCTCAAGGCGGTCGACTTCCAGAAGGTCGGGGACGCCGCCGCCCTCGGCGTGAAGGACTGGACCGCGGGCGTGGACGGGTCGGCGTCGCTGTACCCCGGCAGCGCCACGATGGCGACCTACGAGTCGAAACTCAATGCCTACCGGGCAGACCGTGCGGACGAGTACGGACATGGCACGCATGTCGCGAGCGTCGCGGCCGGGCGCGGCTTCTACCAGGCCACCGATTCCACCGGCATCGCCCCGAATGCCAACCTCTATGACGTGAAGGTCCTCGACGACCGCGGTTTCGGGCAGGTCTCGGACGTGCTGGCCGGCATCGACTGGGTCATCTACCATGCCAGGGAATACAACATCCGCGTGATGAACCTGAGCCTTGCGGCGGATTCGACCGAGACCTTTCTCACCGATCCGCTCGCACGCGCCGTGCGCAGCGCGACGGCTGCGGGCATCACGGTAGTGGTCGCGGCCGGCAACTTCGGCCGCAACCCCTACGGCACCGAGCAATACGGCTCGATCGCGTCGCCGGGGAACGACCCTTCCGTGATCACGGTGGGCTCGGCGAACACCAAGGGCAACGTCGTGCGCTCCGACGACGACGTCAACCACTTCAGCTCGCGCGGGCCAACGCGCGGCGATTACACGGATGCGATGGGCACCCGCCAGGTCGACAACCTCCTGAAGCCGGACCTCGTCGCGCCGGGCAACAAGATCGTCGGTGCCGTCGCCTCTGACAAGGGGGGTTCGAACAGGGCCTGGAATTACCTCGCAAAGACCTACTCCACGCTGTCCGCGGCCTACGGCTACACCAAGCAGGATTCCAGGAAGCAACTCTTCAACCTCAGCGGCACGTCGATTTCGTCCCCGGCGGTGGCGGGGACGGTAGCGCTGATGCTGCAGGCCAACCCCGGCCTCACCCCGCCGCTCATCAAGGCCATCCTCCAGTACACGGCGCAGCCGATCGCCAACGCGAACCTGCTCCAGCAGGGCGCGGGACTCCTGAACGTCGAGGGTGCGGTCCGCCTGGCCAAGGCGCTGCGCACCGACGTGGCCGGCGCCGTTTCCGCGGGCAACCTCACGCCGGGCGCACCGCTTCTCGCGAGCGGCGTGGCGATGCCGACGCAGGTCTCCACGCTCAACGGCGAGACCTTCAACTGGTCGCGCATCGTGTTCGCCGGGGGCGACAGGATCCTGAGCGGCCCCGCGCTCTTCACGGCGTTCCAGCCGATCTACGACCCGAAACTTACGTGGGCGCGCGGCACGGCCCTTCGCCGCACGGTGTCCTACTGGCCGGCGCGCACGGGGGTCGCTGCGAACACGTTCCCGAAAGCGATCGTTGAAGCGAAGGCGCCCAACCAGACCTTCATCACCGCGGGCGTGGTCGACGGCACCGCCCTGGGAGGCACCAGTTCGGGCCGGGCGAGGACCGGCACCTTCACTCCCACCGCGATGTACTCGGGCTGGCTGGTGAACGGGGGAGGCATGACGCTGACGCAGGGCTTCGTGCTGAGCGAAGGGTTCGTGCTCAGCGAAGGGTTCGTGCTGAGCGAGGGGCTGGTGCTCAACGAAGGGTTCGTGCTGAGCGAGGGCTTCGTGCTGAGCGAAGGCTTCGTGCTGAGCGAAGGCTTCGTGCTCAGCGAGTCCGGGCAGACGGGCGTCCTCGATCCGGAAGATGGCCCGCTCCTGGGCGAATGACCGCCGTGGACAGCCGCGAAACTGCCGGGGCCACTGAGCCGGGCGACACCAGGGGGCTGCGGCGCCTGCACGCGGCCCTGATGCCCGACTACAACCGCAAGGCCAGCGCTTACTGGTACTCGGTCGTCGCCCTCGGGATGGCGACGTTGGCGTACTCGGCCTACCAGGTCGCCCTCCTGCCGGCCGCGCAGATCGTGCAGACGGTCGCCGGTATCGTCGTCGCCACGATCGCCGGCATGTTCCCGGTGCGCATCCCGAACATGAAGTTCTCGATCGCGGCGGGCGACGTCTTCGTCTTCCTGATGCTGCTGCTGCTCGGTCCCGCCGCAGCCTCGCTCGCCGCCGCCGGGGAAGCGGCGGTGGCTTCGGGCATGACCTCGAAACGCTGGACGAGCCGGATCGCCAGCCCGGCGATGGCGGCCATCTCGATGTATGGATGCGCAATGCTCTTCACGGCCGTCGTGCCGCTGCGCGATTCCGGGACCGGGGGAGCGGGCCTGCTGCTGGGCGCGCTCGTGCTGATGTCCGTGGTGTACTTTTCCTTGAGCGCGCTGCTCACGATGACGGTGGTCTGCCTCAAGCAGGACCTGCCCTGGCGGCCGTTCGCGATGCTTGGCGAAGTGGGCTGGGTCGGCCTCTCCTACGCGGCCGGTGCGTCGATCGCGGGGCTGCTCTACCTGACGACGATGCAGTTCGGCCCCTCGGTGCTGGTCGTTTCCACGCCGATCATCGCGCTGTTCCTCACGACCATGCATTACTACTTCAACCGGCAGGAGGCGGAAGAGGCGTTTCGCCACGCCCGCCTCGAGGCGGCGGAACGCGAGGCCGCCCAATCGGTCCGGCACATGCGCGAACTCCAGGAGAGCGAGCGGCGCTTTCACAGCGCGTTCACCCACGCCTCGATCGGGATGGCGCTGGTGTCCTTCGATGGCCGCGTGCTCCAGACCAACGACGCCCTGAGGCTGCTGCTCGGCAGGGACGAGTCCGAACTGGTCGGCGGGGACTTCAGGAAGTTCGTCTGTCCCGAGGACATCGACGCCCTGAACGTGCAGGTCGCCAGCCTCGAGGAGCGCGAGGTCGAGTCCTTCACCTCGGAGCTGCGATGCAGCCACCGGGAGGGTCACGCCGTCTGGGTGGCGCTGCACTGCAGCGTGTTCTCCGAGCCTGGTTCCGCCGCGCAGTCCCTCATCCTGCAGGTCCAGGACATCAGCGCGCGCCGGCGCGCCGAGACCCGGCTCCAGCATATCGCCTTCAGCGACAGCCTGACCGGCCTTCCCAACCGCAATCACTTCCACGAGACCCTGGGGAACGCAATCGAGCGCGCGCGGCGGTACTCGCGCCATCATTTCGCGGTGATGTTCCTCGATTTCGACAACTTCAAGCTCATCAACGACAGCATGGGGCACAGCGCCGGGGACGAGTTCCTGGTCCACGTCACGCGCCGCATCCGCGAAAGCGTTCGCCCGGCCGACGTCGTGGCCCGCCTCGGGGGCGACGAGTTCGCGATCCTCTGCGGGGACATCGACGACGAAGCGACGGCCATCGACGTGGCCGAGCGGCTCCAGCAGGTGATGCGCACGCCGCTCAATATCGGCGGCAGCGACGTCTCCGTTTCGGTCAGCATCGGGATCACGTTCAGCAGGTTCGGGTACGAAACCCCGGGGGAGGTGCTGCGCGACGCGGACATCGCGATGTACCAGGCGAAGAATTCCGGAAAGGCGCGCCATGTCCTGTTCCACGCCGGCTATCGCGCCCAGGTGTCGGACCGCGTGCTGCTGGAACGGGAGCTTCGGCGCGGGCTCGACGAGGGCGAGGTCTCGGCCTTCTACCAGCCCCTCTTCAACCTCGCCACCGGCAGGCTGTTCGGCTTCGAGGCCCTGGCCCGGTGGAACCACCCGCAGAGGGGAATGGTGAAGCCGGACGTGTTCATCCCGCTGGCCGAGGAAGCCGGCCTGATACGGCCGATCAGCGCCCTCATGCTCGCAAGCGCCTGCGAGCGCCTCAAGTCATGGCAGCAGATGAGCCCCGCGTTTTCCGACTTCATCATGCACGTCAACATTTCCCGCGCGGACCTCGCGGACCGCGACCTGGTCGGTCGCGTGAGGGACGCCCTGGCCCACTCGGGGTTGCGCCCCCAGAACCTGGCGCTGGAGTTGACGGAGAACATCCTGATGAACACGGTGGACGGCGCCCTGGAGACCCTGGCCGAGCTGCGATGGCTCGGCGTGCGCATCAGCATCGATGACTTCGGAACGGGCCAATCCTCCTTGAGCCACCTCTCCACCCTCCCCTTCGACAACCTGAAGATCGACCAGTCGTTCGTGCAAAAGCTGCGGGAGAACTCCAAGGAAACGGAGATCGTCCGCGCCATCGTGTCGCTCGGCGCCGCCCTGGGCAAGTCGGTGGTCGCCGAGGGCGTCGAGACCTCGGTGCAAGTAGACCAACTGCTGGACCTCGGCTGCAACCTCGGCCAGGGATTCCTCCTGTCGCAACCCATCGCGCCCGATCAGGTCGAAGTGCTGCTCCGCGACCTCGAGGTGCGCAAGTCGCATCATCCGGGCCACGAGGGAGAGCGCCGGCGCGTAAGCTTGCATTGACGGGCCGCGGGGATCGCGCGCCAAGGCGGCCTTGGCGCGGGCGGCGAACTCGCCCTGCGCCTCCTGGCTAGCCGAGTTCCGCCAGCAGGCGCTCTATCGCCTGTTCCGCTTGCTTGACGTAGTGGCCGGCGAAAAGGTTGGCGTGGTTGAGCACGTGGTAGAGGTTGTAGAAATCGCGGCGCACCGTGTAGTCGTCTTCCTTCGGCCAAACTGCGCGGTAGGCGGCGTGGAAATCCTTCGGGAATCCGCCGAAGAGTTCCGTCATCGCAAGGTCGGCCTCGTGGTCTCCGCAGTACACCGCCGGGTCGAAAACCGTCGCGCCGCCTTCGCATGCCGCGGCGTTGCCCGCCCACAGGTCGCCGTGCAGGAGCGACGGCTGGACGCGGCGGCTCCTGAAGAACTCGTCGCAGTCCGTCATCAGTCGCTCGCCGCGGCCGATCATCCGCGAGGGCAGGCGGTTGTGCGCGGCGAAACGCAGCTGCGCGTGCAGCCGCTTCTCGCGCCAGAACGCGAGCCAGTCGTCCGACCAGCCGTTCACCTGCGGGCTCGCGCCGATGTAGTTGTCCTTCGCCCAGCCGAACTGTCTTCTGCGGCACGCGGTGCTGGGCGGCGAGCGCCTCGCCAAGACGCGCGCCGCTGACGGCTTCCAGCGGCGCGAGTTCCAGCCACTCGAGCACCAGCCACGCGCGCTCTTCTTCTTCGTGCTTGCCGCGCGCGACGACATGCGGCACGCGCAGGGCGCCTACCTTCGCGATGGCGCCAAGTCCGTCCGCTTCTGCGTCGAGCATCGGCGCGCGCTCGATCTCGCAGAGCTTGGCGAAGTACTTGCGCTTGCCGCCGGCGTCCTCACCGGAGAGGCAAAGCGCGGTGTGGATGCAGCCTCCGGCGACCGGCGCGATGGAAGAGATCGCGAAGTCTGCGCGCGTCGCCTCCATGATGGATGCCGCGAGCGCTTGCTGCAGCGCCGCTTCCATCGTCACGCTGAGGCCGAGTAGCGCGCGAGTCCCGCTTCGAGGTCGGCGATCTGGTCGGCGGGATCTTCCAGGCCGATGCTCAGGCGGATGAGCGGCCCGCCGGTCCACGGCCGCACCGCGCGCCCGTGGCGAAGGTTCGCCGGCACCACGAGGCTTTCGAAGCCGCCCCAGCTGTAGCCCAGCCCGAAGAGTTGCAGGCCGTCGACGAAGGCCGCGACCTGCTTCTTCTCGCCCGGCACCAGCTCGATCGCGAAGAGTCCCGTGGCGCCCTTGAAGTCGCGCTTCCAGAGCGCGTGGCCGGGATCGGATTCCAGCGCCGGGTAGAGCACGCGCTTCACCTGCGATTGCGTCGCCAGCCAGCGTGCGACGGTGAGCGCGCTTTGCTGGTGGCGCGCGAGGCGCACTTCCAGCGTGCGCATGCCGCGGATCGCCAGGAAAATGTCGTCGGGGGAGGTCGTCTGCCCGAGGTCGTACGAGGTCGCGCGCAGCATCGGCCACGCGCGCTCGTTGGCGACGATTGCGCCCACCAGCACGTCCGAGTGGCCGCCGGGATACTTGGTCACCGGCTGCACGACGAGGTCGCAGCCGTGCTCGATCGCGGGGAAAAAAAGTCCCGTGGCCCAGGCGTTGTCGCAGATCACCCACGCGCCGCGCTCGTGCGCCGCTTTCGCGATGGCCGGGATGTCCTGCACCTCGAAGGTGTGCGAGCCCGGGCTCTCGACATACACAAGCGTCGTATTGGGCCGCATCAGCGCGGCGATGCCTGCGCCGATGAGCGGGTCGTAGTACGTCGTCTCGACGCCGAAGCGCTTCAGCGTGCGCTCGCAAACTGAGCGCGCCGGGCCGTAAACGGAATCGACCATCAGCAGGTGGTCGCCCGCCTTCACGCAGGAGAGGATGGCCACGGTGACGGCGGCCAGCCCCGAGGGCAGGGTCACTGCGCGGTGGCCGCCTTCGAGCTCGCACATCAGCTCCTCGAGCGCGGCACGCAACGGCATGTTGACGATGCCGTAGGTGGGCACGACTTCGTCGGCGTTGAAGCGCGCCTGCACGGCCTCGAGGTCGGCGAGGTCCTGGAACAGCACGGTGGAGGCGCGCGTCACCGGCAGGTTGACGGTGCCCGGCTTCGACCGCGCGCGGCGGCCGCCCTGCACGATGCGGGTGGTCTTCTTCATTCAGTGCTTGTGCTGCATGTCGGCGGCCGAACGGACCTCGGCCGCGGCCTCGACGGTCGTGCGCTTGCCGTCCTTGCCTTCGATCGTGAGCGCGACCGGTACCTTCTGCCCGGGCTCGAGCGGCTTGGCGAGATCGATCAGCATCACATGGTAGCCACCGGGCTTGAACTGCACGGCCTTGCCCGCGGGCAGCGCGACCGCCTTTACCTCGCGCATCTTCATCACGTTGTTGTCCATCGTCATCTCATGCACCTCGACGATCTTCGCCGCCGGCGAAGACGCGCCGACGAGCTTCGCGTCCTCCTTCGAGGTGAGCGTCATGAACATCCCCGTCGCCTTCTGCTCCTTCACCGTGCTTCGCGCCCACGGCTCGCCCACCGTCACCTGCGCGATGGCCTGCAGCGCGACCAACGTCCATCCGATAGTGCCGGCAACTCGCAATGCTCGTTTCATGTATGTCCTCAGGGAAACGGGGTCAGGTTACATTTTGTCGAAAACGGGGTCAGAGTACATTTCCGCGCTTGGGGTCAGACCCCGGTTCTCACGCCTGGGGTCTGACCCCGGTTTTTTTTCGCGCGTAAATGTACTCTGACCCCATTTCAAGTTCCTGATTCTAGGCGAAGTCGCGCTCCATTTCGCGGCGAATGCGCACGGCCTCGGCGCTTTCATCGGCCGCGACGTCGTTCCATGTCACCGTCGCTCCCGCCGGCACATCGCGCAGGAGCTTCACCTTGTGCGCGAGCCCGATCGGCAGCGCCCCGGCCTCGAGCGAATCCGCGGCCGGCATGAGCTTGCCCCAGACGGTAGAGCCGCCCTCGCCGTCGAGCATCTCGCCCGATCTCAGCGCGCGCTTGGCGGTCGCCACGGCATCGCCGCGAAATCCGGTCGCGCAGCCCGTCGGTTCCCTGCGCAGCGCCACGCTTGCCACGCTGATGCCGAGCTCCAGCCCGATCAGGTGCGAAGGCTTGTACATCGACGCGTACTCGCCGGTGGAATCGGTGACGATGCCGTACTCGCTGAAGCAGCGCCGCACGTATTCATGCTCCGCCGCAAAGGTGACGTACACGCCCCAGCGCAGGTCGCGGAACACCGGGCGGCCGTCGCGCTCTATCGAGGAAATGACCTCGACCTGCCCGGCATGGTGCAGGTGCCCGCCGACCGATTGCGGCCGCAGCACGCGCGGCAGGTCGTCGACGCCGCAGGGCGGAAACTCCAGCCCGCCCGGCGCGGGAGTGAGCCCCGTCGCATTCGCCACCGCCGCCATCTCCAGCCCGCTCTTGGTGCCGTCGAGGAAGGAATTGAACATCTGTGCGTTGAAGTCGCCCTTGGCCACCATCTCCGGCGAAAACCCGTAGTGGCCCCACACCGTCTCCGGCGTCGAAGCGTGGTACGCGGGCAGGAACTTGGTGCCCTTGCCCGCGGCGATCACGGTAAAGCCCGCGGTGCGCGCCCAATCGACCTGCTCGCAGATCAGCGCCGGCTGGTCGCCATAGGCAAGCGAATAGACGATGCCCGCCGCCGCGGCCTTGCGCGCGAGCAAGGGGCCCGCGAGCGCGTCGGCCTCCACGTTCACCATGACGATGTGCTTGCCGTGCTCGCAGCAGGCGAGCACGTTGCGCACGCCGGCCGCCGGGCTGCCGGTGGCATCGATCACCACTTCGGTCGCGGGATGGGCGATCGCGGCCGCCGTGTCTTCGGTGATGAACGTCGCGCCGGTCTTCAGCGCGGCATCGAACGACGCCGCGGAAAACTGCGCGTCCGTCCATCCCGTGCGGCGCAGCGAGGCCTTGGCGCGCTCGGGCGCCAGGTCGGCGATCGCGAGCACATGGATGCCGGGCGTGCGCCTGGCCTGCGACAGGTACATCGAGCCGAACTTGCCGGCGCCAATAAGCACGACGCGCACCGGGCGTTTCTCGGCATCGCGCTTCAGAAGGAGGGAATGGAGGTTCATTGCACGTGGGCCTTTCGTTCTTCCTCGAGGACGCGCAGCAGGATGCTGGTGTCGTTCTTTCCCCAGCCCTGCTCCATCAATTTTTCGAGTTGCGCCAGCACCAGCGCGGTGGCGGGCATCGGCACGCCCTGGTGCTCGGCGATTTCGACGACGAGGCCGAAGTCCTTGTGGTGCAGCCGCGCCTCGATGTCCGTGGTGAAGTTGCGCGCGGCCATGTTGCGGCCGTACACGTCCAGCACCTTCGACCCGGCGATGCCCGGCATCAGCGCATCGACCACCCTGGCGGGATCGACGCCGTTGGCCCGGGCCAGCATCATCGCCTCGGCAACCCCCTGGATGCACACGACCTGTACCACCTGGTTGCAGGACTTGGTGACCTGCCCGGCGCCGTTGTCGCCCATGTGGAAAAGGTTCTTGCCGAGTTGCGCCAGCAAGGGCCGCGCCCGCGCCAGCACTTCTTCCTTGCCGCCGATGAAGATCGACAGCCCGCCGGCTTGCGCCGTCTTCGGCCCGCCGGTGACGGGGCAGTCGAGCATCTCCACGCCCCGCGCCGCGAGCGCGGAGGCCATGAGCCGCGTGGCATCGGCCGAGATCGTGCTCATGTCGATCACGACGGCCCCTCGCGCCGCGCCTTCGATCGCGCCCCCGGGACCGAACAGGACCTGCTGCACGTCCTCGCTGCTGGTGACGCTGGAAGGATGAATTCGGCTCCCCGCGCGCACTGCGCCGGGGTCGGCGTGCCCACGGCGCCAAGGGCGACCAGCGCGCCCATGGCCTCGGGCCGACGGGCGTAAATACGCAACGGATGGCCGGCCGCGATGAGGCGTTGCGCCATCGCGCCGCCCATCGCGCCAAGGCCGATGAAGGCGACCGTGGGAAGAAGGCTCATGGATTTCCTGCCGTCCGGGGAGGGACGACCGCCCGTCGGTTGCCGGGCGTGCCGTGTGCCAATACACACAGAGTTTAGCGTTGACCGACGTGAAAATATATCCTTGACGAAAACCGGCACCGTTCCCCGCACGTATCTGAAGGCGGGGCGGGGAGACCAAGGACATGAACGCGCACCTGCAGATCGAAAACGATGAAGTGGACTCGTTGCTCGCG
>CAWKGC010000003.1:0-101282 GCA_963849005.1 uncultured beta proteobacterium
CCGCGACGCCGTTCTTGCGGAGTTCCGCAAGGCGCTCTCTCGCGACCGCACGCGCATCACCGTCAACGGCTTCACGCAGCTGGGGCTGGTGGAGATGACCCGCAAGCGCACGCGCGAGTCGCTGGCGCACGTGCTTTGCGAGGCCTGCCCGACCTGCGCCGGGCGCGGGGCGCTGAAGACCGGGCAGACGATTGCCTACGAGATACTGCGCGAGATCCTGCGGGCGGAGCGGCAGTTCGGCGCCAAGGAGTACCGCATCCTCGCCTCGCAGAAAGTGATCGACATGTTCCTGGACGAGGAGTCCGCCGGGCTCACCATGCTGGGGGACTTCATCGGCAAGCCGATCTCGATGCAGGTGGAGACCGCCTACACCCAGGAGCAATACGACGTGATCCTGGTGTAGGAATGAAAAAAGGGGCCGGATTGCATTTCCGACCGGGTCGCTGTGCGAGCCTGAGCTCATGGAAATGTACTCTGACCCCGTTTCTTCGCTCAGGGGTCCTGCGGCTGGCGCTGCAGGATGCGGCGCGCTTCCTGCAGCCGCCAGATCGACGTCTCGAAGGCCTCGGTGCGCTGGGTGGCCGCTTCCTCGGCCGCTTTGGCCGCCTCGGCATCGGCAACGGGCGCGGCCTCGACGGCAGGGAAAACCTGCGTGCGTTCGGCCGACGCGGCCTCGATGGCGGGAAAGGCTGGGTCTGCTCGGCCGGCTGGCCTCCACGGCAGGCGGCACGGGTTCGTGGGCCTTCGCCGGGTCCGGCCGTATGCCGAAGGAGATCGTCGCCTCGGTGCGTGCCACCGGCGTCGGCGGCGGCGCATGTGTCCCACTTGAGCGTCTGGAACATGTCGTCGCTCATCAGCGGGCCGGTCGGCTCCTCCTTCTTCGGCGCAGTGTCGGCCGGCGAGATCTTCGGCTCCTGCGAAACCTGCCTGATCAGCGAATCGATCATGCCGAACTGGCCCTCGAGGTCGGCCTCGATGCGCTGCAGGCCCGCGAGCTGCTCGTTGATGGTGCTCGAGCGGTCGTTGATCTTGGCAAGGTTGTCGAGGCGCTGCTGCAACTGCGCCTTGTGGTCCTTGATCTGCGTCTCGATGGGCACCGTCACCGACTGGATCCAGCGCTCCGACTGCGCCTTCGCGTCCGAATAAAGCGTGCGCGCCTGCGCCACCAGCGAGCGGTAGAAACGCCTGATGAGGAAGCTCTTCTCCGTCATCACGTTCAACGGGTCCTTGCAGAACACCTCGGTGTCGTGCATCAGGAGCTTCAGCTTCACGCGGTGCGCGTCGAGGTCGAGGGTCGGGATCACCATCCGCGGGAACCCGAACTTCTCGGTGAAAGTGTTGTAGGCGCCCTGCATCAGCGCCTTGATGTCCTCGCTGGAGGCGAAGATCTTGTCGAAGTCCTCGCTCATCAGCTTGACCAGCTCGCGCATGCCCCGCCACAGGCCGGGGGTGGTCCATGAATCGTTGATCGCCTGCGCGCTGCGGGAGATGAGCACGTCCATCTTGGTCTGGTTGAACATGTCCAGCAGCGCGCGGCGCTTGGTGGTGAACATGCCGAACTGCACCTTGTACTCGGCAAGCGCCGCGTTGTAGGCGTTCTTCTCCGAGGCGATCTTGGCCCACAGCCGCTGCACCACGTCGCGGCTCTTGCCGACCATGCCGTTCAGCTCGTCCACGGAAAGCTTGTTGGTGGCGATCTTGGCCTCGAGGCTCGCCCGCGACGACACCATCATCGCGCCGATCTCGCCCTGGACCGCGCTGGCGAGGATCTGGCGCTTGGCGGGCACGATCTGCTCGCCGAGGTAGTGCTCGAGCGACTCGATGCCGCTCTTCTTCACCAGGCCCACGTCGCCGCGGATCTTGGCGAGCAGCGCCTTCTGCGCCGAAAGCGCGAAGATCTGCTCGGGCGGCAGGTTCAGCGCCTGCGACGTGGTCGCGATCATGCGCCGCATGCCCTTCTCGATCTCGACCGGGGTCTTCAGTTCGTCCCACATCAGGTCGATCTTGTTCAGCACCGCGATCTTGCGCGGCAGTCCCGGCCGCACGTAGCGTTCCCAGATCTCCATGTCGCTCTTGGTCACGCCGGTGTCGATGGAAAGCAGGAACACGATGGCGTGGGCGCTGGGGATCGTGCTCACGGTCAGCTCCGGCTCCATGCCGAGCGCGTTCAGGCCCGGCGTGTCGAGGATGGCGAGCCCGTTGGAGAGCAGCGGATGCGGGTAATTGATCATCGCGTAGCGCCACGCCGGCACTTCCACGAGTTCCTCCTCGGAGGGCATGTTGCCGCTCTCGTCCATCATCGGCGAGAGCCCCAGCATGCGCGCTTCGAGCGAATAGACCTTCTTGGTGTCGGCGAGCGCCTTCAGGGCCTCGCGCATGTCCTTCGACGAATTGATGTTGAGCCGGATCTTGCTCCACTCGACCGGCATGTTCTTCAGCTGCGAGATCGACTCGTCGCGATAGCGCGTCTCGACCGAGAGCAGCTTGAGGTACGGCTCCTCGTTGGGGTCGTGGAAGATCTCGGTCGGGCACATCGTCGTGCGGCCGACGTCGGAGGGCAGCAGGCGCTCCTTGAAGCTGGAGAAGAACAGCGCGTTGATCAGCTCCGACTTGCCTCGCGAGAACTCGGCGAGGAAGGCGAGCAGCAGGCGCCCCTTGTTCAGGTTCTCGAGCAGGTCGTAGAAGCGGATCGATTGCTGGACGTCGAGCTTGCCGTTCGACTCCAGCCAGTCGTGGTAGGCGTTCACCGAGCGCGTGAGTTGCTCGCGCCACCGGTTGTAGCTTTGGACTTCGCCTTCCAGATGCGATCTGTTTTCTGGGGTTTCCATGAAATTCCCGGAACTCTTGCCCCTAACTTACTGAAATTTCCCGGGAAATGCTAGTGAGCCGGGTCACAGTCGCGGCCGCGGTTCCGGCAGGAATCGGCAAAGAAAAGGCCCGGCGGGAAGGCCGGGCCCTGAAAATGGACGCGACGGGCGCGCCCTGGGGGACGATCGGGCGGCGGGCCTGCGCCCGCGCCGCAAGGATTGGCTGCCTAGGCAGCGCGCTCGTGCTGGGCGTCGTTGGCCGCCTCGAAGCTGGCAACGGCGGGCTCGGCCGTGACCGGGGCCGGGGCCGGGATGCGCGACGCCGGCTTTTCGAAGAGCGGGCGGCGTTCGTTGCCGCGCTGCAGCAGGGCATTGATGGCGACGATCAGCACGATCGGGCCGGCGATGGCGATAAGCAGGTTGGCTTGGGTCAGCAGTTCCATGATCGTCTCCTTGAATTGGGTCGGGTTGCTTGTTTGCGTCTTGCTATGGGAGGCACTTTAGGCAAGCCCGCCTGCCCCTGCCACCGGGATGGGACGAAGTGGCGAAGAAGCGGGATGAAGCGTGAAAAACCGGCACTTCCCTGCGCCCGTCAGGCAGCGAGGCGGGCGTTATCGTCGTTCGCGGCCTCGACGTTCAGGTTGCGCTTCTCGACGGCAACCCAGGCGCGGGCCGAGTCGGCCGGCATCACGAAGGGCGGGCGGCGGTACTCGCCGCGCTGGAGCGCCCAGTTGATGCCGGCGATCATGGCGATGGGGGCGACGATGGCGAAGAAGAGGTTGAGTTCCATTTTTTTGCTCCGTTTCGATTTCCTGTTGGCCTCCGGCAGGCCCCTGCCGGTTTTGCCCCGCACGCTCACTGGAGTGCATGAGGCCAGATTACGGAGATCGGTCGGGCAATTCGCCGCAATACACGCGATTGCCGACGTGGAGGATCGGACGCAAAAGTGTGCGATTTGTCACACTTTTGCCCGGCCCTGCCGGTCCAGCCCCGGGACAGGGCCGGTCTCAGCCCGCTTCGGGGTCGTTGGCGGCGTGCAGGCGTTTTGCCCCGGGGAGCTGGCCGATCACGGTAACGGGCCTGCGCCCGGCACCGCGGGACGGGGCCGCGCCGTCCGGAACGGTCGCGCGCAGCACTCGCCGCAGCAGCGCTGCGATCGACGCGGGAAGGCAAGGGGGGCGATGGCGGGGCATGGCGGGCTCGGCTGGACGCGCAAGGCGCTTCTGGCGCCCTGCGCAATCCTGCTTCACTACTCGGCCGGGTAGAAGTCGGCCCACGTCAGCGCATAGATCATGCGCGTGCGGTGGATATAGCGACGCACTGCCGTCGGGCCCTGCGCGGCCGCCTTCTCGATGGCGACCTGCTGGCTGGTCTTGGAAGCGGCCGCGTCCTGCGCCAGCGCGCCGGGCATGGTGGCTGCGGATGCGACGGCGACGACGAAGGTCGCAAGCGCGAGCTTGAAGAACGGGGTTTTCATGATGGATTCCTTTCGCGTGGCCACGGTTCGCGGCAAGGGGGATTCCTGCCGTCAGGCGCAAGTGGTTCGCGCTTGGACACAGGTTAGTGCGCCTCCATGCGATTAGCGAGCGGAATGCGACGGGTACCACCTTGGGCAAAACAGGCAGGGCAAAGGCGGAAGATTCTGCAATCGCGCCGGGCGAAACAGGCGATCTGCGGCGACCGGTTGCCCTACAGGGCGAAGCGCGCGACGAGCCGGACGCCCTGCAATTCCAGCCAGCCGACCGGCAGCATCAGCACCAGCTGGCAAAGGATCAGCACCACCACGGGGGTCACGTCGACGCCCCCGATCGGCGGAATGGCGCGCTGGAAGGGCTTCAGGAACGGCCTGGTGATCGCGTCGAAGAACGGCGCCACCGGGTGGTGCGGGTTCACCCACGACAGCAACGCCTGCAACAGCACGGCGCCCATCACGATATACACGGTCAGCCGGACCAGCTTCACCAGCGCGACGAACAGGAGCACGGAGTAGATCGCCGGGTTCGCGGGAAGGTCGGCGCTCGCCAGCATCAGGAGCAGCGCCTGCAGCAGGAACTCCGCCATCCAGGCGACGACGAGAGAGGCAAGGTCGAGCCCGAACAGTCCCGGGACGATGCGGCGCAACGGCCGTACCGCGAAGTCGGTCACCGCGATGGTGAACTGCGTCATGGGATTGCGCGCCGGGACACGGAAGACCTGCATCCAGAAGCGCACCAGCGCGACCAGGATGAACAGGTTGAAGACCGTCTCGAGGACGAAGGCGATGGCCTGCTGGATCATGGGTCACTTCCCGAGCGTGTCGCCAAGCTCGCGCGAACGCTCGCACGCGGCCTTCACCGCCTCGACGATGCGCTCCTTGACGGCCGCCGCCTGCATGGCGCCGAGAGCGCGCTCGGTGGTGCCGCCCCTGGACGTCACGCGCTCGCGCAGCACGGCGAACGGTTCATCGCCCGCCATGGCCAGCTTCACGCTTCCGGCAAAAGTCTGCCCGGCGAGCTGGCGTGCCTGTGCCGGAGTGAGGCCGAGTTCGCGCGCCGCCTGCTCGAGCGCTTCGATGAAATAGAAGACATACGCCGGCCCGCTGCCCGATACGGCCGTCACTGCGTCGAGCATCGCCTCGTCTTCGAACCAGACGACGTCGCCGACGGCCGACAAGCAGTGCCGTCGCCGCTTCCCGTTGCGCGGCGGAAATGCCGGCGGCCGCGTGCAGGCCGGTGATCCCGGCATGCACCAGCGCAGGCGTATTGGGCATCGCGCGCACCAGCATGGCGTAGCCGCCCAGCCATCGCGACAGGTCGGCGAGCCGGATGCCGGCGGCAATGCTGACGACGAGCTGCCTGCCGAGCAGCGGCAACAGGCGGAGCCACTGCTTCGCGCATCTGTTGCGGCTTGACCGCGAGCACGATCACGTCCGCCGAGGCGAATAGAGCGCCGGGCGATGCCTCGGTGCGGATGCCGAAACGGGTCTCCAGCCTTTCGCGCTGGCCCGGTTCGCGCTCGGCCACCACGATGTCCCCTGCGGCGTGGCCCCGCGCGAGGAGCCCGCCGATGATCGCGATGGCCATGTTGCCGCCGCCGACGAAGCCGGTCTTCACGCGGGCGCCCTGGCCGGCCGCTCGCCGAAGATCGCCGTGCCCACGCGCACCATGGTCGCGCCCTCGGCGATCGCCGCCTCGAGGTCGTGGGTCATTCCCATGGAAAGCGTGTCCACTCATGATGGCCGCGCGCGCGCAGCATCGCGAGTGCATCGCGCAGCACTGCGAACTCGCTGCGCTGTTTCGCGGTGTCGTCGCCCGGGCTCGCCATGCCCATCAGTCCGCGCAGGCGCAGCCCCGCGAGCGGGGCGACCGCTTCGGCCAGGGCCGCCAGCCTCGGCTGGCGGCACGCCGCCCTTGGTCGCTTCCTGGCTGATGTTCACCTGCAGGCAGGCATCGAGCGGCGCGCGGCCCGCGGGACGGCCGCGGGACAGGGCGTCGGCGATCTTCACGCGATCGATGCCGTGCACCCAGTCGAAGTTTTCCGCGATCGCTCGCGCCTTGTTGCTTTGCATGGCGCCGATGTAATGCCACTCTATGGGAAGGTCGGAAAGCACCGCCTGCTTGGCGAGCGCTTCCTGGAGATAGTTCTCGCCGAAAGCGCGCTGGCCGGCGGCAAAGGCCTCGCGGATCGCCTCCGGCGGACTGCAACTTGCTCACGGCCACGAGCACCACCGGGCGCGTATCGCCTTGTAATGCTTCGGAAATGCGCCGTTTCACGGCTTGCAGGCGGGCTGCGATTGGGGACATAATCGGCCGGAGGTTCGAGGGGCATTCTACCTCAGACGTCCGCGCGCCACGCCTGGTCGCCGGCCCTGGGACCCCAACTCCGGAAAGACAAGATGGACATCGCGGAACTGCTGGCGTTTTCAGTCAAGAACAAGGCCTCCGACCTGCACCTGTCGTCGGGGCTGCCGCCGATGATCCGCGTGCACGGCGACGTGCGGCGCATCAACGTGCCCGCGCTCGAGCACAAGGACGTGCACGGCATGGTGTACGACATCATGAACGACACGCAGAGGAAGGTATACGAGGAGACGCTCGAATGCGACTTCTCCTTCGAGATCCCGAACCTCGCGCGCTTCCGCGTCAACGCCTTCAACCAGAACCGCGGCGCGGCCGCGGTGTTCCGCACCATTCCCTCGAAGGTGCTCACCCTCGAGGAGCTGAACGCGCCGAAGATCTTCGCCGAGATCACCAAGTACCCGCGCGGGCTGGTGCTGGTCACCGGGCCCACGGGCTCGGGGAAATCGACCACCCTCGCGGCAATGGTCAACGACGTGAACGAAAACGATTACGGCCACATCCTCACGGTGGAGGACCCGATCGAGTTCGTGCACGAGGCCAAGAAGTGCCTGATCAACCAGCGCGAGGTCGGCCCGCACACGCTGTCGTTCGCCAACGCGCTCAGGAGCGCGCTGCGCGAGGACCCGGACATCATCCTGGTGGGCGAGATGCGCGACCTCGAGACGATCCGGCTTGCCATGACGGCCGCGGAGACCGGCCACCTCGTGTTCGGCACGCTGCACACTTCGTCCGCGGCCAAGACCGTGGACCGGATCATCGACGTGTTCCCGGCCGCGGAGAAGGAAATGATCCGCGCGATGTTTCGGAATCGCTGCGCGCCGTGATCTCTCAGACGCTGTGCAAGACCAAGGACGGCACCTCGCGCGTCGCCGCGCACGAGATCATGATCGGCACGCCCGCGATCCGCAACCTGATCCGCGAGGCCAAGGTCGCGCAGATGTACTCGGCCATCCAGACCGGGCAGTCGATCGGCATGCAGACGCTCGACCAGAACCTCGCAGAACTGGTGAAGAGGAACCTGGTCAGCATCCCCGAGGCGCGCGGCAAGGCAATGAACAAGGACATGTTTATCGGTGGGTGAGCGGGACGAGAAACGATGCCTGCGCATCGTTTCTCGCCTGCGAACGGGCGCGGCCTCCGTGCCGCGCCCTGGAGGCTCTCCGCACTCGAGCACCAGACTACTAGGAGCACCTCATGGAACGCGAACAGTCACTGAAATTCATGCACGAGCTGCTCCGCGCGATGCTCGCTCGCCGCGCCTCCGACCTCTTCATCACGGCGGGATTCCCGCCTGCGATGAAGGTCGACGGCAAGGTGACGC
Source organism: uncultured beta proteobacterium (assembly GCA_963849005.1). Classification (GTDB taxonomy): domain Bacteria; phylum Pseudomonadota; class Gammaproteobacteria; order Burkholderiales; family Usitatibacteraceae; genus CAWKGC01. The sequence goes on from CAWKGC010000003.1 coordinate 7,968, forward strand.
CGGTCACCGACCAGAGCCTTTCGCCGATGCACACGCAGGAACTCGCGCGCTCGATCATGACCGACAAGCAGGCGGCCGAGTTCGAGGCGACCAACGAATGCAACTTCGCGATCAGCCCGGCGGGCATCGGCCGCTTCCGCGTCAACACCTTCGTGCAGCAGGGCCGCACCGGCATCGTGCTGCGCACCATCACCACCACCATCCCGAAATTCGAGGACCTGGGATTGCCGCACGTGCTGAAGGACGTGGCGATGACCAAGCGCGGGCTGGTGATCTTCGTCGGCGGGACCGGATCGGGCAAGTCGACCTCGCTCGCGGCCATGGTCGGCCACCGCAACGAGAACAGCTACGGCCACATCATCACGATCGAGGACCCGGTCGAGTACGTCCACGAGCACAACCACTGCATCGTCACGCAGCGCGAGGTCGGGGTGGACACCGACAACTGGGGCGCTGCGCTGAAGAACACGCTGCGCCAGGCCCCCGACGTGATCCTGATCGGCGAGATCCGCGACAAGGACACGATGGACTACGCCATCGCCTTCGCCGAGACCGGCCACCTGTGCATGTCGACCCTGCACGCCAACTCGACCAACCAGGCGCTCGACCGGATCATCAACTTCTTCCCCGAGGAAAGGCGCCAGCAGCTGCTGATGGACCTGTCGCTCAACCTGAAGGCCGTCATCTCGCAGCGCCTGATCCCGAAGAAGGGCACCAAGGGACGCGTCGCCGCGATCGAGATCATGCTCAACTCGCCGCTCATGTCGGACCTGATCTTCAAGGGCGAGGTCCACGAGATGAAGGAACTGATGACGCGCTCGCGCGAGCTCGGCATGCAGACCTACGACCAGGCGCTCTTCGACCTGTTCGAGGAAGACATGATCACCTACGAGGACGCGCTCCGGAACGCCGACTCGGTGAACGACCTCAGGCTGAAGATCAAGCTCGAGAGCAAGAACGCGAAGAACCGCGACATGGGCTCGGGCCTCGAGCACCTCGAGATCGTCAAGTGACGCGTAGAGGCGGAGCCGAAACAACGTCATCCCCGCGAAAGCGGGGATCCAGCGCCCCGACTATCCGATCCCCGCCATAGCGGCATTCCGGAAGTAGCGATCCCCGGCGAAGCGCCGTCTCCTTACGCGCAGGCGGGCGGCGTGGGTCGGTGTCCCTTGCGAGCATTGGCGCGAAGCGCTCTCGAAAGGACGGCTCCACGAAGCTTGCGCGGTGCTGCGCTCAGGACGCCCGCCATCTCGACGCGAGGGCGGGCGGGGCGGTTCCCGTCGAGAGGCGCGTCATGCGCGCCGCGGTGCTGCGAGGGCCGATCACGAGGCCGTCGGCGCGGTCGCCAACATCATTTGCGCCGGGTCGAAGGGAACCGCCCTGCCACCGCCTGTTTACCGGATTCGCTGGATTCCGGGTCAAGCCCGGAATGACGAATGAACGGTCAAGCCCGGAATGACGAATGAACGGTCAGGCCCGGAATGACGACCCGCTATTCGCGGTTCGCCCCCGCGACCATCCGGTACTCGTAGAGCCGGCACTCGATCGCGCCGTTGAAGAGCACGGTACGCTTCGTCGCCTTCAGCCCGATCAGGTTCGCGATCTCCGGGTCGCCCGAGAAGATGTGCGCGTCCCAGCCGGCGAACTTGCGCTTGAGCAGGTCGCCCAGCTTCGGGTAGAACGCCGCGAGCTGTTCCTTCTCGCCGAGCCTGACGCCGTAGGGGGGGTTGGTGACGATGATGCCGTTCGCGGCCGGCGCGGAGAGGTCGAGCAGGTTGGCCTGCTTGAGTTGCACCGCGCTTTCCATCCCGGCATCGATGAGGTTCTCGCGCGCGAGATCGAGCGTCCGGCCGTAAAGCTCGGAACCGAAGATCGGCAGGAACGACGCCGGGCGCTCCTTCAGGCGCGCCTCGTCCTTCATGCGCGACCACGCCAGCTGGTCGAAGCCGTTCAGCTTCTCGAAGGCGAACTTGCGCGCATGTCCCGCGGCGATGCCCTGCGCGATCTCGGCTGCTTCGACGAGAAATGTGCCCGAGCCGCACATGGGATCGAGAAGCGCCATGCCCGGCTTCCAGCCCGCGAGCCGCAGGATCCCCGCGGCGAGGTTCTTCTTCAGCGGCGCCTCGCCGACATGGTCGCGCCTGCCGCGCTTGAACAGCGACTCGCCGCTGGTATCGACATAAAGCGCGCATTTTTTCGGGTCGAGGAAGACGTGGATGCGATGGTCGGGCTCGCGCGTCTCCACGTTCGGGCGCTTGCCGATCGCCGCGCGGAAGGTGTCGGCGATCGCGTCCTTCACCTTGAGCGTGACGAAGTCGAGGCTCTTCACCGGCGCGCGGTGTGCATTGGTCTCGACCTTGAAGGTCTGCGAGATGCCGAAGTAGCGGTGCCACGCGAGCTTCTTCGCGCCTTCGAAGATGTCCATCTCGTTGCGATAGTCGAACTGCGCGACGCGCCAGAGTATCCGGCTGGCGATGCGGCTTTCCAGGTTGGCGCGATAGGCAAGCGCCATCTTGCCTTCGAAGGCCACGCCCGCCTCCTGCGGCTCGACCCGGGCCGCGCCCATCTCGCGCAGCTCGTCGGCGAGCACGCCGGCGAGCCCCCTCGGGCAGGGCGCATAGAACGCCTCGATGTCGGACTTGGGCACGACCGGCGCGGGCGGCTTCTTCGGCTGCGGGGCCGGCTTCTTCGCCGGACGCGGCGCGGCCTTCTTCACCGCCTCGGGCGCAGGCGCGGGAGCCGGCTTCTTCTTCAGGGTGAGCGTCTTGCTCAAAACGGCTTCACCACGACCAACGCCACGATCGCCACAAGCAAGGGCAGCGCGGGAATTTCGTTGATCCAGCGGTAGAACACATGGCTGTGCCGGTTGCGGTCCGCGGCGATGTCGCGAATGAGCTTGCCCAGCCAGAAGTGGTGGAGAACGAGCCCGGCCACGCAGGCGAGCTTCGCGTGCATCCAGCCGCCGGTGATGCCGTAGCCCAGCCAGAGCCACAGGCCGAAGCCGAGCGTGGCGACCATCGAAGGCGTCATGATGCCCCGGTAAAGGCGGCGCTCCATCACCTTGAAACGCTCGATGGAAATCGCGTCATCGGCCTGCGCGTGATAGACGAAAAGGCGGGGGAGGTAAAATAGCCCCGGCAAACCAGGCGACCATGAAGACGATGTGCAGGGACTTGATCCAGGGCATTGGGGTCTTCGCTGGTCTCGAAAGACAGGAACTTCGAAGCGGGAAGCGGCTCTACTTCAGGTCGCCCGCGCATTTTACGTGATGTTCAGACGCCTACCCACGATCCTCGCCGCGCAGTTCCTCTGCGCCGTCGCGCTTGCCGCGCCGGTGCGGACCCCGCACGTCGAGGCGGAGCTCATCGCCGAGCGCACCGCATTCGAGCCGGGACGCACGGCGACGGTGGCGTTGCGGCTGAAGATCGCCGACCACTGGCACACCTACTGGAAGAACCCCGGCGACTCGGGCCTGCCGACCCGGATCAAGTGGACGCTGCCGGAAAGCGTGGGCGCGGGCGAGATCCAGTGGCCCCACCCGGGCAAGCTGCCGCTGGGCCCGCTCATGAATTACGGCTACAGCGGCGAAGTGCTGCATCTCGTGGAAATCGCCACGCCGGCAACGCTGCGGCCGGGCGACAAGGTGCCGCTCAAGGCGCGCGCCGAATGGCTGGTGTGCAAGGATGTCTGCATCCCGGAAAGCGCCGAGCTCGAGCTCGTTCTCACGGCAGGCGCCGACAACGGCCAGCCCGACCCGCGCTGGGCCGGCGCGTTCAGGCAAGCTCGCGAGGCGCTTCCCGCCCCGCTTGGCAACTGGTCCGCCGACGCCGGCCTCAACGGCCGCGACCTCACGATCCGCATCCAGCCTCCCGCGGGAACCAAGGCGCACGCCTCCTCGCTCACGTTCTTCCCCGAGCGCGAGAACCTCGTCGAGGCGGCGGCGCCACAGTTGCTCACGCGCGACGGCGAAGGCTACCGGCTCGCGGTGAAGTTGATGGAGCCGGTACCGCAGGACATCGGCGCGATCGCCGGCGTGCTGGTCGCCGACCGCGACTGGCCCGGGCTTGCTGCGCGCAAGGCCGTGCAGGTATCGGCCAAGGTCGGCGGCGCGCTTCCACCGGCGAAAGCGAACGCAGATGCGGAACTGGGGGGCAGCCTGCTTCTCGCGCTCGTGTTCGCGCTGGTCGGCGGCGCGATCCTCAACCTGATGCCATGCGTGTTCCCGGTGCTCGGCATCAAGGTGATGGGCTTCATCGAGCACGCGCATGGCGAGCGCAGGCTGCGCCGCATGCAGGGCCTGCTCTTTGCCGCAGGCGTTCTGGTGTCGTTCTGGGTGCTTGCGGGCGTGATGCTGGCGCTCCGAGCAGGAGGCGCGCAGCTCGGCTGGGGCTTCCAGCTGCAATCGCCTGCGTTCGTCGCCTGCCTCGCGGCGCTGTTCTTCGTGCTTGCGTTGAACCTCCTCGGCGTGTTCGAGATGGGCCTGCGCGTGCAGTCGCTCGCGGGCAATGTGTCGGTGCGCAACATGCGCTTCGATGCCTTCTCCTCCGGGGTGCTCGCCTGCCTCGTCGCCACGCCATGCACCGCGCCCTTCATGGGCGCCGCGGTCGGCTTCACGCTCGCGCAGCCTGCGTGGGCTTCGGTGCTCGTGTTCACCGCGCTCGCCATCGGCATGGCGCTCCCCGTCGTGCTGCTCTCGTATTTCCCGCAGGCGCTCGCCTTGCTGCCGAAGCCCGGCAAGTGGATGGAGACCTTCAAGCAGGCGATGGCCTTCCCGCTGCTCGCCACCGTGATCTGGCTCGCCTGGGTGCTGGGCGCGCAGGCGGGCAACGACGCGGTGCTGGCGCTGTTCGCGGGACTCCTGCTGATCGGCATCGCCGCGTGGATCTACGGCCGCTGGGCACACAGCGGAACGCCATCTGGCGCCAGGCCGCGCCCGCCCTGCTCGCGGTGGCCGGGCTCGCGGTCGCGTGGCCAACGCACCTCGCGCCGCCCGGCGCGGTCGCCGCGCCCAGGGCCGGCGAACTGCCGTGGCAGCCGTGGTCGCGCGAGAGAGGTCGCGGAACTGCGCGCGAAGGGCGCGCCGGTGTTCGTCGACTTCACCGCCGCGTGGTGCATCACCTGCCAGGTGAACAAGCGCCTGGCGCTCAACGATGCCGCCGTCGTGAAGCGCTTCGCGGAGCTGGGCGTCACGCCGCTGAAGGCCGACTGGACCAACATGGACCCGAAGATCACCGAGGCGCTCGCCGAGTTCGGCCGCAACGCCGTGCCCGTGTACGTCCTCTACAGCGCGGACAAGAACGCCGCGCCGAAACTGCTCCCCGAGGTGCTCACCTCCTCGATCGTCCTCGATGAATTGAACCGGCTGCCGAAGGCCTCGGTGGCTGTCGCCAACCCTGTCACCCGTTGATGGAGACATGCCGATGAAACAGCTTCTTGCCCTTGCCGCCATTGCCGCCCTGCCCGCCTCCGCGCTCGCCAACGCCGTGGTTGGACAGCCCGCTCCCGCCTTTTCCGAGAAGGATCTCTCCGGCAAGACCGTGAGCCTGGCCGACTACAAGGGCAAGGTGGTGGTCCTCGAGTGGAACAACCCGAACTGCCCGTTCGTCGAGAAGCACTACACGAAGAGCGGCAACCTGCCGGCGCTGCAGAAGAAGTACGGGCAGGACGTGGTGTGGCTGGCGGTGAACTCCACCAATCCCTCGCACCAGGACTACATGAGCAACGAAAAGCTCTCCGGCTACATGAAGGCGAACAACGCCGCGCCCGCGGCCTACCTCGTCGACGCGGACGGCTCGATGGGCCGCGCGTACGGCGCGCAAGACCACGCCGCACATGTACGTGATCGACAGGGACGGCAAGCTTCTCTACAACGGCGCGATCGACGACAAGCGCGGCACCAACCCGGAAGAGATCAAGACTGCGAAGAACTATGTGGTCAGCGCGCTCGGCGAGCTGAAGGACGGCAAGCCGGTATCGACGCCGACCTCTGCGCCTTACGGCTGCAGCGTCAAGTACTGAGGCTCAAAGGTCCGTCATCCGCGACACCACGCCGCGGATGACGTGCAGCTTGCGGTGGAAGAAGTGGTCCGCCCCGGGGATCACGACCACCGGGATCTCCCGCGCCTCCGCCCACGCGAGAGAGTCGGCCAGCGGCACCGTCTCGTCCCGGTCGCCGTGCACGATGTAGGTATTGGCCTGCGTGTGCCGCCCTGGCGCGCCCAGTCCCGCATCCTGCGGATCGGGCGGCTCGCCCATTCCCTCCCGGGTGAAGCGGCGAAAGCCCGGCGCCATCAGCACGAGCTGCTCGAACTCGACTGCGCCGCTCGCCCGGAGCGCCACCGCGCCGCCGAAGGAGAATCCCGCCAGCAGCAACGGCAGCTCCGGCGCTTCGGCCCGCGCCTGCGCGATCACCGCAAGCATGTCCTCCGTTTCGCCCCGGCCCTCGTCATGCGTTCCCGCGGTGCCGCCCACGCCGCGGAAGTTGAAGCGCCAGGTGAGCGCGCCGAGTTCGTGGAAAGCGCGCGCGACCGTCGTGACGACCTTGTTGTCCATGGTCCCGCCAAACAGCGGGTGCGGATGCGCGATCACCGCGACGATGCGCGGCTGGACGGGGTCGGTGAATACCGCCTCGATGTTGCCGGTGGCGCCCGCCACCACCCGCTTCCTGACCGTCGACGGTCCCGCCATGCTCAGATCTTCAGGCGTTCGACGACGCGCCCGCCAACGAGGTGCTCGTCGATGATCTCGTCGATGTCCTTCTCGTCGACATAGGTGTACCAGACCGCGTCGGGGTAGACCACGACGACCGGCCCTTCCTCGCAGCGGTCCAGGCAGCCGGCATTGTTCACGCGCACCTTGCCCTCGCCCGAGAGCCCGAGCGACTTCACGCGCTTCTTGCAGTAGTCGCGCATGCCCTGCGCGTCGTGGTTGGAGCAGCAGGCCTCCGGCGCCTCGCGCTGGTTGGTGCAGAAGAAGATGTGTCGCCGGTAGTAGCTCATGCGCGATCGCGGTTCCGGAAAAAGGCAGCGCTCATTCTACCGGCTCGCCGGCGCGCTTCAGGAACAGGCCCGCGAGCAGCGCCACCGCGGCGAGCGGCCACGCCTCGTGCAGCCAGGCGGTAAGGCTCGCGAAGCTCGCGAGCTGCCCGTAGGGCCAGTTGAAGAGCTTGAGCACGTCGTCGAGCGGGCTGTAGTTGCCGGAGAGCTTCACCAGCACGGCGCCTGCCAGCACCATCGCCATCGCAAGCCACGTGCGTGCCGCAGCGCCCAGCCTTCGCAGCGGGACGAAGAACGCCAGGCCGGCAAGCAGCCCGAGCGTGCGCGCCTGGCTCACCCATTCCGCGGTAAGGTGCGCCTTCAGCATGAGCGAGGCCATCGCGAACTTGAGCCACAGCGCCACCGTGAGCATGAGCAGCAGGAGCCTGAGCGAGCCGCGCGGTTCGCGCAGCAGCACCGAAAGGAACAGGCCGAACCCGGCGACGCTGATCGCGACACCGACGCCCTCCAGCCACAGCGCGCCCGGATCGGCGATGCTGATGCCCGTCTGCGCGGCGACGCGTTCGGCGATCGAGCCCGCCTCGAAGAACGGCAAGGCCGGGTTCAGTTGCGCGAACAGCCACAGCGCCAGCAGGACCAGCCCCATGTCGCCGTAAGCGCCGGGGATCACGATGCGCTCGCGCAGCGCTTCAGCTCGCTGCAGCACGAAGATGCGCACCGAGCCCGCATTGAGCATTGCGCCGGCCAGCGCGCCGGCCGAATTGGCGACCAGGTCTGGCAGGGAGGTCACGCGGCCGGGAATGAAGACCTGCAGCAGCTCCATCGCCACGCTGAGCGCAATGCCGGCGCAGACGGAGAGCGCGATGCCGCGGCGGACATCGCGATCGCGGGCAAAGTACCGCGCCGCCAGAAGCCCCAGCGGCACATAGGCGACCACATTGAGAACAACATCGAAAAGCGAGGTGTAGCGGGTCGAGGCAATCTGCGCCACCCATTCCGGAGCCGGGGCGCGCAAGGCGAAAGGATAGAGGCTCGCGTACGCGATGAGCATCGCATAGACGACCAGCGCGCCGGGACGGCGGGCTTCGGGAGTGGGAGGCGTGTGCGCCATGGGGTTCGCGCCGCGGCGTGGCCGCGCGGCCTGGAGAGCCTCAGCCGAGCGGCTTCAGGCCCTTGAGATAGGCGCCCGAGCGCTCGACGTAATGGTCGGCGATCCAGGTGTTGTTGGCGATCTCCTCGTCGGTCAGCTCGCGCACCACCTTGCCCGGCACGCCAAGCACCAGCACGCCCTCGGGGATCGTCTTGCCCTCGGGGATGAGCGATCCGGCGCCGATGAGGCTGTTCTTGCCGATGACGGCGCGGTTGAGGATGATCGCGCCGATGCCGACCAGGGAATTCTCGTGGATGGTGCAGCCGTGCAGCATGACCATGTGGCCGATGCTCACGTTGTCGTGCAGGACGACGGGGATGCCGAAATCGGTGTGGATCGTCGAGCCGTCCTGCACGTTGACGTTCTCGCCGAGCGTGATGAGGTCGTTGTCCCCGCGCAGCGTGCAGTTCCACCACACGCTCGCGCCCTTCTCCATCAGCACCGAGCCGATCACCGCGGCATTGGGCGCGACGAAGTTGCCGCCCTTCAGTTCAGGCTTGCGCTCGCCAAGTTGGTAGATCACGAATACCTCGGGAATGGGGGACCGGGCCCCATTTTCTCACGAGGCCTTGAACAGGTGCGCGAAGGTGCGGCTCACCTCCAGCCGGTCCTTGTGGTTGCGCAGCGCGATCTCCTTGTGGCCGAACGCGTCGATCGTCACCGCGGCGATCGCGCGGATGTTGACGATGGTCGCGCGGTGCACCTGCCAGAAGAACTCCGGGTCGAGCTCCGCGAGGAGATCCTTCAGCGCCCGGCGCACCAGCGCCTCGCCCTCGGCCGTGACGATGCGCGTGTACTTCGCGTCGGACTGGAAGTAGAGCACGTCGTCGACATTGATCAGCCGGATGTTCGCACCCACCGAGGCCTGGATCCATTTCAGGCGCTCGGTCGCGGCGGCGGGCGCGACCAGCTTCGCCAGTTCCGCGAGCACGCCGTTCAGCGACGGCCGGCGGGCCCGACACGCGCTCCTTCAGGCGCGCGACCGTCTCGCCCAGGCGCCCGGGCGTGGCCGGCTTCAGCACGTAGTCGAGCGCGCCCCGGTCGAAGGCCTCCACCGCGTACTGGTTGTAGGCGGTGACGAAGACGACGTGGGCGAGGCCCTTCAGCGCGCGCGCCGCCTCCAGCCCGTTCATGCCCGGCATCTCGATGTCGAGGAAGACCACCTGCGGGGACTTCTCGCGCGCGAGGTGCACGGCCTCCGCGCCGTTGGACGCCTCGCCGACGATCTCGAGCTCGGGCCAGACCTCGGCGAGCACGTCGCGCAATTGCGCGCGCAGGAGCGGCTCGTCGTCGGCGATGATCGCGGCGATGGCGCTCATGCCGGCCGATCCTGCGGCAAGCCGAAAGGAATCTCGATGCTGGCCACGGTGCCGTGCGGCTCGGTCGCGCGAAGGTCCAGGCGCGCGGCATCGCCATAAAGCGCCTTGAGACGCTCGCGGATGTTGGCCAGCCCGACGCCCTGGCCGATGGGCTCGGCGAGCCCGCGGCCGCTGTCTTCCACCGCCACTCGCAGCCTGCCGTCGGCCGTTTCGGCGCGCAACGCGATGCGCCCGCCGGCACCGGTCGGCTGGATGCCGTGCTTCACCGCGTTCTCGACCAGCGTCATTGCCATCAGCGAGGGAAACGCCACGCCGGCGAGGGCTTCCGGCACTTCGATCGAGAACGCGAAATCGCCGCCCATGCGCAACTTCATGATCGACAGGTAGGCCTCGGCGAGCTGCGCCTCGCGACCGAGCGTCGAGCCTTCGCTGCGCAGGTCGGGAAGCGCGCTGCGCAGGTAATGGATGAGGTGGTCCAGCATCGGCAGCGCGTCCTTCGAGCCGCTCGTCACGAGGTAGCGCAGGTTGGCGAGCGTGTTGAAGAGGAAGTGCGGCTCGATCTGCGCTTGCAGGAGCTTCAGTTCCGCCTGCACCGTCTGGCGGGCGAGGCGCTCGCTTTCCGCCTCGGCCTGCAGGCGGGCGGCGAGCTGCTGCGCTTCCCGGTTGCGCATCCAGGCGATCAGCATCACGGCGGCGGCGAAGACCGTCCCGATCAGCAGGCCGACCGCCAGCGGCTTGGCCCAGTAGTCCGGGGACATCGCCGCCTGCAACATCCCCTTTCCCGCGGATGCCCCCAGGTAGCCGGTCACGGCCCCGGCGGCGGCCAACGCGCCGATCAGCAGCGTCGACTGCCAGTACCCCCGCTTGGCGTAGCGCCGGTACCCGAACCAGGCGCCCAGGAAGGTCACCACAAGGCCGAAGCCCAGCAGTTGCGCCGTGATGAACGACTCGAGGAAGCCGAACTGGGGTTTCACCGCCCACAACAGCAGCGCGAGCGAACCGGTAACTGCGAAGTAGATGCCGATGCCGGGCAGGAAATTGCGCTTGAAAACCGGGTCGAAGGCCTTCGCCTCGGCGAATTCCTCGGGGCTCATGCGCTTGCGTGCCCACTCGTCGGCGCGTTCCTCGAGGTCCAGCAGCCATTGCTTGATCTTCATGGCGGCAAGCGTAGCCGAACGCGCCCGGCGGCGCGGGGCGATCGGACAAAGCGTCGGGAAAACGGCATGAAGCGCCAAATTGGGGTCAGAGACGTAATACGGCCGCATTACGTCTCTGACCCCAATTTCCCTCACATCTGCTTGAAGAGGTGGGAGTAGATCCGGCTCACGACCAGCGACTCGTCCTTGCCCCGGATCTTCACGTGCGCCTGGCCGCGGAAATCGCGGGTGACGCCGGCAATCGCCTTCACGTTCACCAGCGTCGAGCGATGGATCTGCCAGAACTCCTCGGGATCGGTGCCATCGATCAGCTCGCGGATCGGGGTCTTGATCAGCGCCTCGCTGTCGGCGGTGACCACGCGCGTGTATTTTTCGTCCGACTGGAAGAACAGCACTTCGGCCACCGGGATCAGGCGCAGGTTCTGGCCCATGGTCGCCTTGATCCACTTGAGTTTCTGCGCGCCCTCGCCGCCCTGAAGCTTCTGCGCGAGCTGGCCGATGATCGCATCGAGGTTCGGCGGCGGCGTGGCGAGCTTCTGCTTCAGGCGCTCGATGGTGGTGGCGAGCCGCTCCTCGGTCACCGGCTTCAGCACGTAGTCGACGGCGCCGGTTTCGAAGGCCTGGATCGCGTACTGGTCGTAGGCCGTCACGAACACGACATGGCTCCTGCCGCCCAACTGGCGCGCCACCTCGACGCCGGTCTTTTCCGGCATCTGGATGTCGAGGAAGACAAAATCGGGCTTGTGTTCGTCGATCGCCTCGAGCGCCGCCTCGCCGTCCCCGGCGGTCGCGACGATCTCGAGCTCGGGCCAGAGCTTCGCCAACTTGGCTTTCAACTGCCCGAGCAGGATCGGTTCGTCTTCGGCGAGTACGGCGGTCGGTCGGGTCATCTCAGGGCGCGGTTGGCGGAGTCGGTTGCGCGGCCACCGGCTCCCGGGCGGCCTTGTTCTTGTTCCTGCGCACCATCCACCAGATGAACAGCCCGATCAGGATGAACGGCGCGAGGACTGGCGAAATGCCGACCAGGACCACGATCGGAATGAAGATCGCCAGTGCAGCGAACAATACCCCGAGCCCGTAGGCGATCGCAACCAGCAGCAGCGCCACCAGCACCAGCACGAAGAACACCACGACGAAGCCGGCCGTGCCGACCAGCGCCCCGCCCGGGCCGCCGATTTCCGCGGCGCCGAGGTGCATCGGCAGGAGCCCCGTCCACGAGCCGAACACGCCGAGGCCGGCAAACACACCGGCAAGGATGACCATGGCGACAAAGGCGAACGACAGCGTCTTCCTCCAGGCGCGCTCGACCTTGCCGATCGCGGCGAGCGTCTTCCTGCCCGCGCCCTGCGGCATTTCCTTCACGGCCGCGGTGGAAGACTCCGCCGTCATGGTGCCGTCCTGGTTCACGCCGACGCGGCCGGCGCCATTCATCGGTACTTCGATCGTCGCCACCACGCCATGCGGCTGGTTCGCCTCGAGCGTGAGGCGGCCCGCGCCGCCGTAAAGCGCGAAAAGGCGCTCGCGGGTATTGGTGAGGCCGACGCCGTCGCCGATCGATTCGCCGAAGCCCTTGCCCGTGTCGGCGCAGGCCACCTGCAACCTGCCGTCGACATTGCGCGCGGTGATCCGCACGAGGCCGCCCTCGCGCTGCGGCTCGAGGCCATGCTTGATCGCGTTCTCCACGAGCGAAGGCAGCATCAGCGGCGGGAACGGCTGCGCCATGAGATCCTCCGGCACGTCGATCTCGAAGGCGAGCCGCTTGCCCATGCGCATCTGCAGGATGTTCAGGTAGGCGCGCACCAGCTCGACTTCCTGGCCGACGGTGGACACCGACTCGCGCATCTTCGGCAGCGCGTTGCGCAGGTACTGGATCAGGTGGCCGGTCATCTCGTTGGCCTTCACCGGGTCGATCTCGGTGAGCGCCTGCACGCTGGCGAGCGTGTTGTAGAGGAAGTGCGGCTCGACCTGCGCCTGCAACGCCTGCAGCTTGGCCTCGGTCACCTGCTGGCCCATGCGGTGGTAGTCCGCCTCGCGCTTCTTCGCCTCGGCGATGCGCAAGGATGCGCGCGAACGGTCGATGAACACCTTGGCGATGACCGCCATGATGAAGAGCGGGATGAAGATCAGGATGAGGCCGACGCCGAGGCCGAGCCGCCAGATGTCGCCCGAGACGGTATCGCGGATGCGGTCCTTCACTTCCGGCGGCAAGGGCGGCAGCACCTCCGCGTGCGGCGCTTCGGGCACGGCAGGCGGGCTGGGCGGGGCGGGCGGGCTGGCCGCGGCGGGCTTGCTCGGCGACGCAGGCGGGCTGGGCGACGCAGGCGGGGTGGCCGCGCCCGGCACCTTTGCGGACGGCGGCGCTACCGGCGCCTTCGCAGGCGGCAATGCCCCGGCCTTGTCCGCGCCCTTGGAGCCGGCCTCGATCTTGATCGAAGGCTTGTCGCCCTTTTCGTTCGTTTCGATGTTGAGCGACAGGAGCGGCTTGCTGCCCTTGCCGATGTCGATGTTGATGTTGACGTCCTTTTCGCCGGATGCCTCGGCGAGCGCCTTCTTCGCCGCCCCTTCGGCGTCCTTGGCGGCCTTGACCGAGTCCTCGAGCGATTTCTTCAGCTCCGGCGAGTCGATGCCCGCTTCCTTGAGTTCGCGCTGGGCGTCGATCACCGCCTGCACGGCCTCCTTGGCGGAGTCGCGCGCCGAGCGCAGCGCCTCGCGCTTGGTCTCGGCGATTTCCTTGCTGGCCGTGCGCAATTCCTCGCGCGCGTCGTTGAGGGCTTCGAGCGCGTTGTCGAGTTCCTGGCGGCGCGCGGGGTCCGTCGTGTGGCCGCGCCAGCCGCTGATGAAGCCGGAGGCGGCATCGATCGCGTTTTCTGCCAGGGCGGTGTCGATTTCCTTCTTGATGGCGCGCGACTGCTCCGGCGTGTCGCCGCTCTTTTCCAGCTTGATGACGCGCACCGGGGTGGAGAAGGCGCCCAGCATCGCGAGGCCGACGATTCCGGCGACGATCAGCGCCCACCAGGGGGTGCGGTGCAGCAGGTCGGTAATGGCTTTCATGGTCTTTCCGGAGAGCGGCGCATGGTAGCACCGGGCAGGGCGGGGCACGCGAGCGTTCCCGGTCGGTTCATGGCGGCGGCGGTGTTCACGGTCTTCCCTCTTCGATTCCGGCGGCCGCAAGCGCGGCCCAATAGGGGGAGAGTAGGGACTAACCCCGGCCGCCTCAAAGGGAAAGCGGCGAAATGCAGAAAACGGGGGGCGAAGGGACGGCCGGAAGGACGGGATGCGCCCCCCGCCGGGCGATCACATCTGCTTGAAAAGGTGCGTAAAGGCGCGCGAGACGACCAGCGTCTCGGGCCGGTCCTTGAGGGCAAGCTCGCCCTGGTCCCTGGCCCCGCGGCGCACGCCGGCAATCGCATCGACATTGACGATGGTGGCGCGGTGGACCTGCCAGAAGCGCTCCGGGTCGAGCTCCTCGAGGAGTTCCTTGATCGGCTTCCTGATCAGCGCCTCGCCCTCGCAGGTCACGACCCGCGTGTATTTGTCGTCGGACTGGAAATAGGCGATCGTCTCCACCGGGATCAGGCGCACGTTGTTGCCGACCGCCGCCTTTATCCACTTGAGGTGGCCGTTGCCCGCGGGCGCGAGGCGCCCGACGAGGCTTTCCACCAGAGCCTCGATGCCGGCCGGCGCCTCCTTCAGGCGTTCCTTCAGCCGCTCCACCGTGACGGCAAGGCGCTGCTCGTTGAAGGGCTTCAGCACGTAGTCGATGGCGCCCCGCTCGAAGGCCTCCACCGCGTACTCGTCGAACGCGGTGACGAAAACCACGTGCGCGCGGCCGGCGATCGTCCGCGCCGTTTCGAGGCCGTTCACGCCGGGCATGTGGATGTCGAGGAAGAAGAGGTCCGGCTGGTGCGCGGCCAGCAACTCCTCGGTGGCGCGCCCGTCGGGCATCTCCGCCACCACCGACAGCTCCGGCCAGAGCCTGGCCAGCTTCGCGCGCAACTGCGCGCGAAGCAGCGGCTCATCGTCCGCAATGATGGCGCGCAGGACCTTCACGCCACCCGCAAGGAAACGGGGTCAGAGTACATTTCCCACCGCGCCCGATCGCGTCGCGAAACCGGCCGGAGCAGGCTCCGGCCCCGATTCCTTCGCCTCGTCGATCTCGATTGCCGCTGTCACGCCGCAAGGCTGGTTTTCCTGGAACGTGAGCCGGGCCGTGCTGCCGTAAAGCGCCTTCAGGCGTTCGCGGATGTTGGTCAGCCCCACGCCCGAGCCGGACTTCGGCTGGATGCCCGCGCCCGTGTCGGAAACCGAGACGCGCAGCCGCCCGCCCTCCTCGATCGCGCGCAGATTGATGGTGCAGCACTCGCAACCCGGGTCGGCGCCGTGCTTGATCGCGTTTTCCACCAGCGAGATCAGCATCATCGGCGGGAAGTCTCGGCGGCGCAGCGGCTCGGGCACGTCGATCGCAAACTCCAGGCGCGAGCCCATGCGTATCGCGTGGATCTCCAGGAAGGCCCGCGCCATGTCGACCTCGCGGCCGAGGTCGGTCGAGTCCTTGCGCATCTGCGGCATCGCCGCGCGCAGGTACTGGATCAGGCTCTCGAGCATCCTCGATGCCGCGGGCGCGTCGGTCTCGACGAGGTGCTGGACATTGGCCAGCGTGTTGAAGAGGAAATGCGGCTCGACCTGCGCCTGCATCAGCTGCAACCGGGCATGAAGGACGTTCTTCTCCAGCCGCTGCGTCGCGGCCTCGGCCTCATGCAGTCGGGCGCTCTCGCGCGCCTGGCGCTCGCGCAGCAAGGCCGTCGCCACCACGATCGCGCCGAAGCCGATGCCGATGCTCATCGTGAAGATCACGCCCGAGAGCCTCTCGGTGAACATGTGGACGAGGTCGCGGCCCTTGACGATGCCGATCAGCACCACGCCCAGCATCGAGCCAAGCACGACAGCGAGGCCCTGGAGGAACTCGCGGCGCACGTGGACCGTATGCATGTTCTCGAACACCGTGTAGAGCAGCGTGATCGTGTAGGCCATGCAAAGCGCGCTGACCACGAGGTCCAGGTAGGTATTGTCGGTAAACAACAGCGACAGCGCTGCGACCACGAGCGCAATGCCGGTCGCCCAGGCAACCCGCCTGGGGGTGAGTCCCGCGAAGTAGCGCATGAAAGCGTTCAATGGACCCCGCAATGGCTAGGCGCTGATGGCAAGGCGGTGCGCGCCCTTCCAGCGCGAAGCAAGCCCCGGTGCCACCCGGGACTTCGCAGGCCGCATTCTCGGCGCCGCAGAATACTGCGCGGCAAGCGCCGGGAGCCTGCGCAACCGCAAGTTGTGCGCCGGTACCGGCTCGCGCGCCGCTGCGACAGCGGGAGAAGCGAGGAAGAGCCTTGGCTTGCGCCTTTCGAAGGCGAGGATAAGCCGCGCGGCGAGAACCGGCAAGGCAAGCCCCGCCAGGACCGAAACGGCAAGCGCATGTTCAGCAATGATGGTCATGAGTTCCATGGTCGTTCCCTTTTCGGCATGAGTTTGTCGCGCGCTGCATTGGTCGACAGATTGAGGCCCTCGCCCCGGCCCTGCCACCGGATTGCGACGAAACGCGGATCGGGCGGCGCGAAATGCGCCGCAGGCGTGGCGCCTTGCGCCGGCAGAGTCTGGCGGCAGCAGGTGACAGGGCCGTGAATGCCGCATGACCGCCCCGCAGCGGCAAAAAAAAGCCCGGCTTTCGGCCGGGCAAGTTGCGGGAGCACTGCAATCGAAACCCGGGCAATGCCGGGCGGCGGTCTCAGGACGACGGCTGCCTCGCCGCCCTGGCGGAATCCGGAAGAGCCACGCCCGCGCGGGAGGGGGGCAAGCGTCCCGCGGTGATCACCAGCGTCTCGCCATCGCCCGCGACCGTTGCGGCGGCCGGGCTGCGGGCCTTGGCGATGGCCTGGCCACGGGCAGCCGAGTCATCCACGGCGTTGGCGAACCAGGCGACCAGCAAGGCGGTCACGACGGCGGCCAGGGTCACGGAACTGGTTGCTTCCATCGATTCGAAGGTTTTCATCGCGGTCTCCTTTGCTGCACTTGAAGTGAGCCAAGGCTAAAGAGGCCGCGCGGCCGCCGAAAGCGGAAAGCGACGAAATGCGGATTTGGAGGGGCGAACGGAAGAAACGGGGCCGGAAGAAACGGGGTCAGAGTACATTTCGCGCCGGATCGCCCCGCGGTCCGTTGCGTCGCGAAATGTACTCTGACCCCGTTTCTCGCCGTTTCTCGCTCAGGCCTTCGCGTGCAGGCCGTGCTCGTGGTTGCGGATGAGCTGCGGGAACAGCGAGCCGATGACCATGGCGATGGCCGAGGCAGCCAGTCCGACCAGCTGCGGCGGCACCATCGAATCGGCGAACGCCTGCTCGCAGACCGCCCAGGCGCCAAGTCCGACCACCACCGAGAGCAGCGCGCCCTGCGTCGTGGCACGCCTCCAGTAGATTCCGCACACCAGCGGGATGAAGGCGCCGGCGAGCGTCACCTTGTAGGCGCTCTGGATCATCTCGTACATCGTGCTGGTGTTGTTCAGGGCGAACAGCAGCACGCCGGCGGTGAAGATCACCAGCGTCACCCGCAACAGGACGAGGAAGCGCTTGTCGCCCATCTGGCCGAACAGCGGCTTCACCACGTTCTCGGTGAACAGCGCGGTGGGCGCCAGCAGCGCGCCCGAGGCCGTGGAGAGGATCGCCGAGAGCAGCGCGCCGAAGAACATCACCTGCGCGAACAGCGGCGTGCTCTGCAGGATCAGGTTGGGCAGGATCAGCTGCACCTCGCGGCCCTCCTGCTTGAGCAGGCCGTTGACCATCTCGGGATTGATGAGCAGCGCCGAGTAGGCGAGGAACATCGGCACGAAGGCGAAGGCGAAATAGGCGAGCCCGCCGATCATCGTGCCGCGCATCGCGGTCTTCTCGTCCTTGGCGCTGGTGACGCGCTGGAACACGTCCTGCTGGGGGATCGAGCCGAACGCGATCGTCGCCCACCCCGCCACGAACAGCCACCATTCCTTGTTGCCGCCGGTCGGCCAGACGTCGAACTTGTTGGCCGCCGCCGCATGGTCGACGACATTGGCGAAACCGCCGGCCATGCCCGAGAGCAGGAAGGCGACGTAGAAGAGCCCGATCACGATCACCACCGACTGGAACAGGTCGGTGAGCGCGACCGACCACATGCCGCCGAAGGTCGTGTACACCAGCACGATGACCGCGCCGAGCATGATGCCCTCGTTCAGCGTGATCGCGCCCTG
Source organism: uncultured beta proteobacterium (assembly GCA_963849005.1). Taxonomy (GTDB): domain Bacteria; phylum Pseudomonadota; class Gammaproteobacteria; order Burkholderiales; family Usitatibacteraceae; genus CAWKGC01. The sequence goes on from CAWKGC010000003.1 coordinate 25,850, forward strand.
CGAAAGCGAGTTGAAGACGATGCCCAGCGCGGTGAGCTGCGCCGAGGTCCATCCCAGGTAGGAAATCGTCACCGCGAGGCTGGTGAGCACTTCGACCCCCTTGCCGTAGCGCTTCTTGTAGAAGTCGCCGATGGTGAGCAGGTCCATGCGGTAGAAGGCGCGGGCGAAGAAGAGCGCGACGAAGATCAGGCAGAAGGTCGCGCCGAAGGGGTCCGCCGGAAGGCCGCCGAGGCCGTCCTTCACGAAGGTCGCCGAGACCGACAGCACCGTCTCGGCGCCGAACCAGGTCGCGAACACCGTGGCGACGTTCATGTAGAGCGGCAGCCCGCGCCCCGCGACGAGGTAGTCCTTGGCGTTGGAAACGAAGCGCGCCGCATACAGGCCGATCGCGATCGTGACGGCCAGGTACAGCAGGACGAAAAAGACGAGCAGGGTCATGGCGGCGCGCTGGAAGGGGGTTCGCGCAAAAGTGTAGCAAATCGGGGGAGCGGGGGCGGAAACGGGGTCAGGTTACATTTCGGGCGGAGAGGCGCCGCAGTGCGGCGCGACCCGAAATGTAACCTGACCCCGTTTCCTGACCCCGCTTCAGCGCAATTGCGACAGTCACATTCATCAGGCAGACTCCGACAGCGCCGCATCAGAACAATCCTGCAGGGAACAATCGTGTCCGCCATAGAACTCGAGGGGGTCGCCAAGCATTGGGGCGAGGCGCGCGCGCTCGACGCGATCAGCTTCACCGCCGAGCAGGGCGCGTTCGTCGTGCTGCTCGGCCCTTCCGGCTGCGGCAAGTCGACCACGCTCAGGCTCATCGCCGGCCTCGATGCGCCGACTTCGGGGACGATCCGCATCAACGGCCGCGACGTGACGGCGCTGCCGCCGGCCGAGCGCGGGCTGTCGATGGTGTTCCAGTCCTATGCGCTGTTTCCGCACCTCTCGGTCGCCGAGAACATCCAGTTCGGCCTCAAGGTGCGCAAGGTCGCCGCCGCCGACCGGGCGAAACGACTCAAGCGCGTGGCCGACCTGCTCGGGCTTTCCGCGCTGCTCGAGCGCAAGCCCGGCCAGCTCTCCGGCGGCCAGCAGCAGCGCGTGGCGCTTGGCCGCGCGATCATCGCCGAGGCGCCGGTGTGCCTGATGGACGAACCGCTTTCCAACCTCGACGCGCAACTGCGCGGCGAGATGCGCCGCGAGATCCGCGCGCTGCAGCAGCGCCTGGGCATCACCATGGTCTACGTGACGCACGACCAGACGGAAGCCATGACCATGGCCGACCAGGTGGTGCTGCTGAAGGACGGGCGCATCGAGCAGAACGGCACGCCCGAGGACCTCTATGCCCGCCCCGCCACCGCGTTCACCGCGAGCTTCATCGGCACGCCGCCGATGAACCTCCTCAGGATTGCGCGCAATGGCAGCGGCTGGGTGCGCGACGATAATGCCGCAATAGGGATCCGGCCCGAGGACATCGAGATCATCGCCTCCGGCGGCCTCGCCGCGAAGGTGGAGACGGTCGAATACCTCGGCTCGGACAGCCTCATCGCCGCGCGCGCTCTCGACCAGCCCTTGCTGGTGAGGGTGCCGCGCCACGCCAACGTAAAGCCGGGAGAGGAACTGCATCTCGACTGGCAAGCAGGTTCACAGCACGCTTTCGACCACCAGACCGGCGCGCGGCTCACCGCCCCAGCCGGCCACCACTGAAGGAGGAGACATGAAGGCATTCACGATCGGCAACGCATTGCGCTCGCTCGCGGCAGGATTTGCGCTCGCGGCAATGGGCGCGCTGGCGCAGACCGAAATAACGTTCTACTACCCGGTCGCGGTCGGCGGCCCGATCACCAAGACCATCGACCAGATGTCGGCGGACTTCGAGAAGGAGAACCCCGGCATCAAGGTGAAGCCGATCTACGCCGGCACCTACCAGGAGACCATCGTCAAGTCGCTCACCGCGCACAAGAGCGGCACGCCGCCCACCACCGCGATCCTGCTCTCCACCGACATGTTCACGCTGATCGACGAGGACGCGATCGTGCCCTTCGACGACCTCGCCACCTCGGCCGACGACAAGGCGTGGATAAAGAGCTTCTTCCCGGCGTTCATGGCCAACAGCCAGACGGGCGGCAAGACCTGGGGCATCCCGTTCCAGCGCTCGACCATCGTGCTCTACTGGAACAAGGAGCTCTTCAAGGAAGCGGGGCTGGATCCGAACAAGGCGCCTGCGAACTGGAAGGAAATGGTCGAGTACGCGCAGAAGCTCACCAGGCGCGACGCTTCCGGCAACGCCACGCAATGGGGCGTGCAGGTTCCTTCATCGGGCTTCCCGTACTGGCTCTTCCAGGGCTTCACCACGCCCAACGGCGTGGAGCTGATGAACGCCGCCGGCACCGAGACCTATTTCGACAAGCCGGAAGTGATCGAGGCGCTCGCCTACTGGGTCGATCTCGGCCGCAAGCACAAAGTCATGAACACCGGCGTGATCGAGTGGGGCACCACGCCCAAGGACTTCTTCGAGAAGAAGGCCGCGATGATCTGGACCACCACCGGCAACCTCACCAACGTGAAGAACAACGCCAAGTTCGACTTCGGCGTGGCGATGCTGCCGGCTGCGAAACGGCGCGGCTCGCCCACGGGCGGCGGCAACTTCTACGTCTTCAAGAAGGCCACGAAGGAACAGCAGGCGGCCGCCGTGAAGTTCGCCAAGTGGATGACCACGCCGGAACGCGCCGCGCAGTGGGGCATGGACACCGGCTACGTCGCGGTGCGCCCGGATGCCTGGGAAACGGCGCGGATGAAGGAATACGTGAAGGGCTTCCCGGTGGCGGCGGTGGCGCGCGACCAACTGCAGTACTCGGTCGCGGAACTTTCCACGCACGACAACCAGCGCGTCACCAAGGCGCTCAACGACGGCCTGCAGGCGGCGCTCACCGGGGCGAAGACGCCCGAGCAGGCGATGAAGGACGCGCAGGCGGAAGCAACCCGCATCCTGAAATCCGCCAGGTAGTCCTGCCTTGAAGCGCGGCAGCGCCCACGTCACCGGCTGGCTGCTCCTGCTGCCGGCCGCGGCGCTGCTCGCGCTGTTCACGCATTTCCCGGTCGCGGCCACGCTCTGGCACAGCTTCTTCGCCACGCCGAAGGGCGGCCGCGCTGCGCCCTTCGTCGGGCTGGACAACTACCGCGTGATGGTCGCCGACGAGGTGTTCTGGCGCTCGATGGTGAACAACCTGTGGTTCGCGCTCGGCACCATCCCGGTCTCGATCGCGCTCGCCCTCGTCATGGCGCTGTGGGTGAACGGCAAGATGCGCGGCCGGACGTGGCTGAGGATGGCGTTCTTCACGCCGACCGTGCTGCCGATGATCGCGGTGGCCAACATCTGGATGTTCTTCTACACGCCGCAATACGGGCTGCTGGAGAAGCTCACCTCGCTCTTCGGCATCGCCAGCCACAACTGGCTGGGCAGCGAAAGCACCGCGCTCATCTGCGTGATGATCGTCGCGATCTGGAAGGAGGCCGGGTTCTTCATGATCTTCTACCTCGCGGCGCTTCAGCAGATTTCTCCTTCGCTCGGCGAGGCCGCGGCGCTCGAGGGCGCTTCGCGCGGCTACTATTTCCGCCGCATCGTCTTCCCGCTGCTCATGCCGACCACGCTCTTCGTGCTGGTGAACGCGGTGATCAATTCATTCCGGCTGGTGGACCACATCGTCGTCATGACCAAGGGCGGGCCGAACAACGCGACATCGCTGCTGCTCTTCCACATCTACCAGGTCGGGTTCAATTTCTGGGACAGCGCCTATGCCGCGGCGCTCTCCATGGTGCTGCTCGCGATCCTGGCACTGGTCGCGGTCGGGCAGTTCGTGTTCCTCGACAAGCGCATCCACTACCAATGAGCGCGGCCTTCTCCCCCACGCGCGCCGAGGCCGCGATCGAGACCGCCGCCGCGTGGCTGCTCGGCGTGCTGTGGATCCTGCCGCTCGCCTATGCGGTCTGGACGGCCTTCCATCCTTCCGAGTTCTCGGCGCGCTTCGTGCTCACCGCGCCGCTCACGCTGGAGAATTTCGCCAAGGCCTGGGACGCCGCGCCGTTCGCGCGCTACTTCTTCAACAGCTTCGCGCTGGTGACGATGGTGCTCGCCGCGCAGCTGGTGCTGTGCACGCTCGCCGCCTATGCATTCGCGCGCTTCGAGTTCTGGGGCAAGGAAGCCGCGTTCCTGCTGGTGCTGGTGCAGCTGATGATCATGCCCGACGTGCTGATCGTCGAGAACTACACCACCATGGCAAGGCTCGGCATCCTCGACTCGATACCCGCGATCGGGCTGCCTTACATGGCGTCCGCTTTCGGCATCTTCCTGCTGCGCCAGACCTTCAAGTCGGTGCCGCGCGAGCTCGACGAGGCGGCGCGCGTGGAGGGAGCCAGCCCGCTGCAGGTGCTTGTCAAGGTCTACGTGCCGCTCGCCCGGCCCACCTACCTCGCGTTCGGGCTGGTGTCGGTGAGCCACCACTGGAACAACTTCCTCTGGCCGCTGATCGTCACCAACTCGGTGACCTCGCGCCCGGTGACGGTCGGCCTGCAGGTGTTCTCTTCCGGCGACCAGGGCATCGACTGGTCGATCATCACAGCGGCGACGCTCATGACCTCCGCGCCGCTGCTGATCGGCTTCCTCCTCTTCCAGCGCCAGTTCGTGCAGTCGCTTCATGCGCGCGGGGATAAAATAATCGGTAACTGGGGTCAGATACGCAATTTGGGGTCAGAGACGTAATACTCGCGCCGGATTCCAGTACGCCGGAATGACGACGAGTATTGCGTCTCTGACCCCAATTGCGTGATCGCCGCGCCCCCGACAGAAATATTGAACTGGCGGCCTTGCTTCGCGGTCATGAGGATTCCTGCCCGCGCTTTGTCGTTTCCGCAGATCAAGCACGCGGCAGAGAAGCGATCCCTTGTCGGTTGATCCCGACAGGGAACTCGGTTGCAACAATTTTGCAGGCGCCGCCGTGCGTCCATGATCGATCCGGACGCACGCTTCAATCATCCATCGCAAGGAGGCTCAGCATGCAAAAGCGTGAAATTGTCATCACCAACCGACTGGGAATGCACGCGCGCGCCGTGGCCAAGCTCGTCGCGCTGTCTTCCAAATTCGCGTCGCAAGTGGTGCTCGTCGCCAACGGGCGGCGCGCCGATGCACGCCACTTCATCGCCGTCCTCCTGCTTGCCGCGAGCATGGGCACCGCAGTGACGATCCGGACCGAAGGGCCCGACGAAGCCGAGGCGATGAGGGCGGTGACCCGTCTCATCAGCAACGGATTCGGCGAAACGTAGAAGCGCCTGTCCCCGCCTTTCGTCGGGCTCTTCCGTATCGCCGCGAGCCGGCGAAGACCCTCGTCATGCTTGGGGCAGCGACTCGAGAGCGCGGCAGGGAAGCGGCAGGGCAAGTGTGGCCGGAAATTTCGGTAAGATGATTGCGGTAATCGGGGTCGGGGACGCAATACTTTCTTCGTCATTCCGGGTTCGACCCGGAATCCAGAAGTATTACGTCTCTGACCCCAAATTGCGTCTCTGACCCCAATTGTCCGACACATGAAACTCGTCACCTTCAACATGCAGTGGGGCCTCGGCGTCGATGGCCGCGTGGACCTGCCGCGCATCGTCGAGGCCGCCAGGGCGATGGCCGACTTCGACGTGCTGTGCCTGCAGGAGGTCGCCGACAACTATCCGGCGCTCAAGGGCAACACCGACATGAACCAGTTCGCCTCGCTTGCGGCACTGCTGCCCGGCTTCACCGCGATCGAGGGAATCGGCGTCGATGTGCAGGGCGAGGGCCGCCGCAAGCGCTTCGGCAACATGATCCTCACGCGGCTGCCGGTGCTCTCGGTGCGCCGGCACCTGCTTCCGTGGCCGGCGGACCCGGCCGTGAGCTCGATGCCGCGCGTGGCGATCGAAGCGACCCTCGGCCTGCCCATGGGGCCGGTGCGGGTCACCACGACGCACCTGGAGTACTACTCCGCGAGGCAGCGCAACGCGCAGGCAGGCCGCCTGCACGCGTTGCATGACGAGGCGTGCGCACGCGCCCTGCGGCCCGGCCCCGCCACGAACGAAGGCGGCCCCTTCGACGCGACGCCGCAGACGGCCTCTGCCATCCTCACCGCGGACTTCAATTTCCCGCCCGAGGATCCCGCGCACGATGCCCTCATGGCGCCGCTCGCCAGCGACGGCCCCGCCTATCGCGACGCGTGGCAGCTGGCAAATCCGCGCAAGCCGCATCCGCCGACCTTCTGCGTGCACGACCGCACCTGGCGCGACGAGCCGTACTGCTGCGATTTCATCTATGTGAGCGAGGACCTCGCCAGGCAGGTGCGCGCCGTCGAGGTCGACACCGGCACGCAGGCCTCCGACCACCAGCCGGTGCTGCTGCACCTCGACGACCGGCGCTAGGCCGCAGCGCTCAGCGGATCAGGCCGGGCACCAGGTCGCCCCAGCCCTGCAGCGGGCCCAGCGGTTGCTTGTTCGTCTCGGTTTCGTGGACGATCGGCTGCCCGCCATAGAGCGTGAACACGACCCGGTCGTCGACCAGCAGGATGAGCGCGTTGAAGCTCCATCCGGTCGTCTCGACCACGCGCACGAAGTTCAGCGAATCGAGCCAGAAGTTGCCGATGCGGTCGTGCTTGGTGTCGAGCACCGAAATGGAATAGCCGCGGCAGCCCTTGCCGGAGGTGAGGCATTCGCGCAGGCCGGGATCGAGCTTGTCCTGCCCGATCGAGCCGGTGATGGGAAAGCGCAGGACGATGTCGGAAAACGTGAGCAGCTTGACGTTTGCGCTCAGGAAAGGATCGATGCCCTGCACGCGCAAGTCCGCCGCGGTGGTCCGGTACGGCTCGATGCGCTCGATCGCCGCCTTGGCCTCGTCGAAGCTTTTCCAGGGGCTGGTGACCTCGGTCTCGGCCTTGGGCAGCAGTTCGACGCAGCCGCACAGCAGGCACGCTGCGGCAAGCGCCGCCAAAGCCGGGCGGAAACCGGAGTCGCTATGCGTCGGGGCTCGCATGGTCGTCTTTCGATATTTCAAGGATGAACGCCGCCCGGAACTGCCATTTGATGGCGATCAACGCCTCGGCGTGCCGGAGGCGAAACTTCCCGAAATCCGCGAACTGTGCAAAGCTCGACGCGCGCCTTCCGGCTCGGGGCGCACCAATGCCGCCCGGCGAAAGGCAAGAAGCATGTCCACGAAATCGTTCGGTCTCCCCGAGCCCGTCTACCGATACCTCCTCGCCAACTCCGTCCGCGACACGCCGCTGCTGCGCGAGTTGCGCGAAATCACCGCCACGCTGCCGATGGCGCGCATGCAGATCTCGCCCGAGCAGGGGCAGTTCATGGCGTTGCTGGTGAAACTGATCGGCGCCCGGCGGTGCATCGAAGTCGGCGTCTTCACTGGCTACAGTTCGCTCAGCGTGGCGCAGGCACTGCCCGCCGACGGCCGCATCGTCGCTTGCGACGTGAACGAGGAATGGTCGGCGATCGCGAGGCGCTTCTGGGAAAAAGGCGGCGTCGCCGGGAAGATCACCCTGCATCTCGCGCCTGCCACCGACACGCTCGACAAGCTGCTGGCGGGCGGCGAGGCGGGGAAATACGACTTCGCCTTCATCGACGCGGACAAGTCCAATTACCGCGCCTATTACGAGCGCTGCCTGTCGCTGGTCCGCGCAGGGCGGGCTGGTGGCGATCGACAACACGCTCTGGTCGGGCAGCGTCGCCGACCCCGAGGTCAACGACGCCGACACGCGCGCGATCCGCGAGCTGAATGCCTTCCTGCACACCGATTCGCGGGTCGAACTGTCGATGCTGCCGGTGGGCGACGGGCTGACGCTGGCGTTGAAGCGCTAGCGCGGCGTGATCCCGGCGCGCATTTCGGGTAAGGTTCCCGCAACAGGAGGAGGCCAGGCATGGGCGCGCAAAAGGACGAGGCGGCGAACTTTCGGCAGAACCTGATCCGCTACGGGGGCGACGTCTATCCGGCGATCGTCGAAAAGGCGCAGGGCTGCTACGTCTGGGACGCCACCGGGAAGAAGGTCCTCGACTTCACTTCGGGACAGATGTGCGCGACCGTCGGCCACAACCATCCCAACATCGTCGCCGCGATCAGGAAGAGCTGCGACACCGCGCTGCACCTGTTCTCGGGGATGATCCCGCGCAGCGTCGTCGCAGCTCGCCGAGGCGCTCGCCCGCATCGCGCCCAAGCCGCTGCGCAAGTCGCTCATGCCTGAGCACGGGCAGCGAAAGCAACGAGGCGGCGATCAAGATGGCCAAGCTCTACACCGGCGGCTTCGAGGTGATCGGCCTCGGCGGGTCGTGGCACGGCGTCACCGGCAATGCCGGCTCGGTCTCGTTCGCGAGCGACCGCAAGGGCTACGGGCCGGGCATGCCGGGCACCTTCGCGATCCCGGAGCCCAACGCCTATCGCTGCCCGGTCCGGCACTGCCGCGACAAGTGCGACCGCACCTGCATGAAGATCGGCTTCGAGATGTTCGACATGCAGTCGGCCGGCGCGCCGGCGGCGATCATCGCCGAGCCGGTGATCAGCGCGGGCGGCGTCATCGTGCCGCCGGAGGGCTACTTCGACGCGCTGAAGGCGGAAGCGCGCAAGCGCGGCATGCTGCTGATCTTCGACGAGGCGCAGACCGCGTTCGGCCGCCTCGGCCACTGGTTCGCCGCCGCGCACCTCGGCGTGACGCCGGACATCCTGACCGTCTCCAAGACGCTGGGCGGCGGCCTGCCGCTCGCCGGCGTCATCACCAGCGACGAGATCGAGGAAAAGTGCCACCAGCGCGGCTTCTCGTTCTACACCTCGCACGTGTCCGACCCGCTGCCCTCGAGCGTGGGCCTGGCCGTGCTCGAGACCATCGAGCAGGAAAAGCTGCTCGAGCGCAGCCGCGACATGGGGGCCTATCTCGCCGCCGGCTCGGCGAGCTGCAGGGCCGCCACGAGGAGATCGGCGACGTGCGCGGCATGGGCCTGCTGCAGGGGAATCGAGCTCGTCAAGGACCGCGAGACGCGCGAGCCGCACCACGAGCTCGGGTGCGCTCACCACGCAGCGCTGCCTGGAACTGGGGCTGAGCATGAACATCCGCCGCCGTCCCGAACGCGGCTCGGTGTGGCGCATCGCGCCGCCGCTGACGGTGACGACCGAGGACATCGACCTTGCCATGACCATTTTCGACCAGGCGCTGGCCGAGGCGCGGGACACGCTCTCGCGGCGGTCGCCGGCGGCGAAGATGCCAGGACAGCAGGCGGCCTGAGTGCCCGCGGGCGTTGACGCCCGCAGGCTTACGGGGCATTGTAGGCGGCGCTTCACCGCGCCAATCCCTTACAAAAAGCGAGGACAAGAGCATGTTCAAGAGATACTTTTCGATCGTGGCGTCCGGACTGCTGCTCGGCGCGTTCGGCGCCACCGTGGCGAGCGCGGATGTCCTGGACGACATCAAGAAAAAAGGCGTGCTCACGGTGGGCACCAAGGCGGACTACCGGCCGTTCGGCTTCCTCGACTCCTCGGGCAAGATCGTCGGGCTGGAAGCCGACCTCGCCGCCGACGTCGCGAAGCGCCTCGGCGTCAAGCTCGAGCTGCGTGCCGGTGGTCGCATCCAACCGCATCCAGTTCCTGCAGCAGGGCAAGATCGACCTGATGATCGCGACGATGAGCGACACGCCGGAGCGGCGCAAGATCGTCGACATCATCGACCCCAGCTACTACGCGTCCGGCCTGAACGTGATGGCGCTGAAGACGCAGCGCCTGACGAGCTGGGACATGCTGCGCGGCAAGAAGGTCTGCCTGATCCAGGGCGCGTTCTACAACAAGGAGCTGCAGGAGAAGTACGGCGTCGAGGGCGTGGCTTTCCCGGGGACGGCGGAGGCCTATGCCGCGCTCAAGAACGGCAACTGCATCGCCTTCGCCTATGACGACACCGCGCTCGTGGGCGAAATCCTGAAGCCCGACTGGAGCGCCTACGAATTGCCGCTCGACTCCATCCTCGTGGTGCCATGGGGCCTCGCGGTCAAGCAGGGCGAGAAGGCGTTCGCCGACTTCATGTCGAAGACCGTCGCCGACTGGCACAAGACCGGCTTCATCCAGCAGCTCGAGAAGAAGTGGGAGATCAAGCCCACCAAGTTCGCCGAGGAAATGCGGGCCAAGCAGAAGTAACGGCCGCGGCAGGAGCGGCCACGCGAACAGGGCGGCGAAGGCCGGCCGCCTCGCGTGGCGGCTTCCGCCGGCTGACAGGGGCGGCCGATGGAGTCATTCTGGGAATGGTTTCGCTGGTTGCACGGCGCGACCGGCATCAACCTCACGATCTTCTACGATCCGTTCGATCGCGGCCGCTTCGCCAACGGGTTCCTGACGACCGTCCGGCTGTCGGCGGCATGCATCGTGCTGAGCCTGTCGTCATCGGCGTCGCCGGCGCCTGGCTGCAGGGCTCGCGGCTGCGCGTCACGCGCAAGGTCGTCTACTGGTACATCCAGTTCTTCCGCAACACCCCGCCGCTGGTCCAGCTGTATTTCTTCTATTTCGGCGTCGGCAGCCTGCTGAAGAGCGTCGACGCCTCCGGCGCCACGATCCCATGATCAGCAACGTGACGCTGGGCGATCCTGTCGCTGTCGTTCTTCGCCGGCGCCTTCAACGTCGAGATCTTCCGCTCCGGCATCGAGGCGGTGCCCCGGACGACGGTCGAGGCGGCGGAATCGCTCGGCTTCAGCCGCTTGCGCATCTACGCCCTCATCGTCCTGCCGCTGGCGTTCCGCATCTGCCTGCCCGCGCTCAACAACAACCTCGTGAACCTGGTCAAGACGACCACGCTCGCCTACGCGATCGCGGTGCCCGAGATGCTCTACGTGTCCAGCCAGATCTGGTCCGACGAGCTCAACGTGCCGGTGATGATGAACGTGCTGCTGGTGTGCTACATCGGGCTGGTGGGCTGCCTCGTCTGGGCCATGCACCGCTGGGAGCGCGCGATCAAGCGTGCCGGGGTTCGGCATATGAGCCGCGCGCGCCGGGCGATGCTGCTGCCGGGAGCAACCGACCTGCCGGTGCTCCTGCCCGCGGCCGCGCGCCTTGCGCGCGCCGCCGCCATCGAGCGCGACGCGGGCTCCTTTTCGCTGCGGCTCAAGCCCGTGCACGGCGCGATGGTGCTGGCGCTGTTCCTGGTCGGCTGCGCCGTGGCCGACGCGCAGGCGAAAGCGGGCGACCCTTCGGCGCTGGCCACCGTCTGGAAGTGGCTGCCGCTGCTCCTCAAGGGCTTCCTCTTCAACCTCGCGATCAGCGCGGTCGCGATGGCGGCGGGAACGCTGGCGGGAATGCTGCTCGGCTTCGCGCAGATCTCGCTGCTCCTCGCCGGTGCGCAAGGGCGCGTGGTTCACGACGCACTTCTTCCGCAACGCGCCCTGGCTGGTGCTGCTGTTCTACTGCATGTTCCTGCTGCCCTTCCAGGTCACCGTGTTCGGCGTGACCATCCCGATCCCGGACTGGATCAAGGCGACGCTCGGCCTGTCGCTGCCGGTCATGGCGAACGTGTCGGAGATCGTGCGCGGCGCCGTGCAGTCGATCCCGACCACGCAGTGGGAGTCGGCCGCGTCGCTCGCCTTCACGCGCCGCCAGGCCCTGTGGATGATCATCCTGCCGCAATGCATCAAGCGCATGCTGCCGCCCTGGATGAACCTCTACGCGATCCTCACCATGGCGACGGTGCTCGCCTCGATCGTCGGCGTGAACGAGATGATGACCTTGACGCAGCGCGCGCTGGGCGCCGAGAATCGGCCCGGCCTGCTGCTGGCGTTCTACAGCAACGTGCTGTTCTGGTTCTTCCTCTACTGCTATCCGATCGCGCGCTGGACCGTCCGCCTGGAAGCGAAATATGCCGTCAAGCACTGAGCAGGCCGCGGCCGGCGCCCGGCCCATCGTCGAGATCCACGACGTGCACAAGTCGTTCGGCGCCGTCGAGGTGCTCAAGGGCGTATCGCTCACAGTGCCCGAAGGGCGGCGTGGTGTGCATCATCGGGCCTTCGGGCTCCGGCAAGTCGACGCTGCTTCGCTGCATCAACGGGCTGGTGCCGATCAACCAGGGCAGCATCCGCGTGGCCGATTTCAAGGTGCACGAGCTCAGGACCGACGAAGAGAGGATCGCGCTGCGCAAGGAAGTGTCGATGGTCTTCCAGCAGTACAACCTGTTCCCGCACAAGACGGCGCTGGAGAACGTGATGATGGCGCCGATCCACGTGCTCAAGGAGGACCGCGCCGAGGTGCGCGAGCGCGCCGTGGCGCTGCTCGCGAAGGTCGGGCTTTCCGCCAAGCAGGACACCTATCCCGGCGAGCTCTCCGGCGGCCAGCAGCAGCGCGTGGCGATCGCCCGCTCGCTCGCCATGCGCCCCGAGGTGATGCTCTTCGACGAGGTGACCGCGGCGCTCGACCCGGAGACCGTCAAGGAGGTCCTCAACACCATCCGCGCGCTGGCGCAGGAGGGAATGACCTGCATCCTGGTCACCCACGAGATGCGCTTCGCGCGCGAGCTCGCGGACGAGGTGCACTTCACCGATGGCGGCGTGATCGTCGAGTCCGGCCCGCCGGCGCAACTGTTCGACAGCGCCGTCAAGGAGCGCACCCGCGCGTTCCTTTCCCAGATCCTGTAGCGCGGCGCGCGCGGAACCGGCCTGACCGTGAAGTATTCGATCTTCTCGCTGGCCCGCAATGCGCTCTCGCACCACGAGAACTGGCCGCTCGCGTGGCGCAGCCCGCGGCCGAAGCCCCGCTACGACGTCGTCGTCATCGGCGGCGGCGGGCACGGGCTCGCGACCGCCTACTACCTCGCGAAGGAGCATGGCCTCACCAACGTCGCCGTGCTGGAAAAGGGCTGGCTGGGCGGCGGCAACACCGGCCGCAACACCACCATCGTCCGCTCGAACTACCATCTCGACGCCAACGCGCATTTCTACGAACTGTCCCTGAAGCTCTGGGAGGGGCTCTCCCGCGAACTCAACTTCAACGTGATGTACAGCGCGCGCGGCGTGCTGAACCTCGTGCATTCGCCGGCGGAAATCGACGCGGCGATGCGCCGCGGCAACGCGATGCGCCTGAACGGCATCGACGCGGAATTCCTCTCCGGCCGACGAGATCGCGCGCCGCATTCCCATCCTCGACTGCTCGCCCGGGGCGCGATTCCCGGTCCACGGCGGCCTGCTGCAGCGGCGCGGCGGCACCGTCCGGCACGATGCCGTCGCATGGGGCTACGCTCGCGCCGCGGACGCGCGCGGCGTCGACATCATCCAGCAGTGCGAGGCGACCGGCATCCGCATCGAGAACGGCGCCGTCACGGGCGTGGACACGACGCAGGGATTCATCGCCACGGGCAAGATCGGCATCGCGGTGGCGGGGCACTCGGGCCAGGTCGCGGCGATGGCGGGGCTGCGCCTGCCGATCGAGTCGCATGTCCTGCAGGCGATGGTCTCCGAGCCGCTGAAGCCGCTGCTCGACACCGTCGTCACCTCGGGCGCGGTGCACTTCTACATCAGCCAGTCCGACAAGGGCGAACTCGTGATGGGCGGCGACCTCGACTTCTACAATTCCTACGCGCAGCGCGGCAACCTTCCCGCCATCGAGCACGTCGTCACCGCTTGCCTCGCGCTCTTCCCGAGCTTCGGCCGGCTGAAGATGATGCGCACGTGGGGCGGCATCATGGACATGACGATGGACGGCAGCCCGATCATCGGCAAGCTGCCCGTGCGCGGGCTCTACATGACCGGCGGCTGGTGCTACGGCGGCTTCAAGGCCACGCCCGCATCGGGCTTCCTGCACGCCCACACGATCGCGCGCGACGAGCCGCATCCGCTCAACGCGCCCTTCACGCTCGAGCGCTTCGCCGAAGGGCGGACGATCGACGAAAAGGGCGCCGGCCCCTACGCATGGGCGCATTGAGATGAACGCGCCATGATGCTGATCCCCTGCCCCTGGTGCGGGCCGCGCAGCCAGGTCGAGTTCACCTACGGCGGCGACGCGCTCGGTGAAGCGCCCGGCCTTCGACGCGCCGGTCGAAGCGTGGCTCGAGTATGTTTACCTGCGCGACAATCCACGCGGGCCGCACGCGGAGCTGTGGTTGCACGGCGCCGGCTGCCGCCGCTGGTTCCGCGTGCTGCGCGACACGCGCACGCACGACATCCTTGCCAGCGCGCGCCTCGACGAGCCGCTGCCGGAAGCCGCGCCATGAGGCAACCGTTCCGCTTGCCGAAGGGCGGCATCATCGATCGCGCGCAGCCGCTGGACTTCGAGTTCGACGGCGAGCGCCACCAGGGCTTCGCCGGCGACACGCTCGCCTCCGCCCTGCTCGCCAACGGCGTGCACCTCGTCGGCCGCAGCTTCAAGTACCACCGGCCGCGCGGCATCTTCGGCGCCGGCAGCGACGAACCCAATGCGCTGGTGCAGCTTGCCCGCGGCGCGCGCACGGAGCCGAACGCGCGCGCAACGACCGTCGAGTTGCTCGAGGGCCTCGCCGCGGCAAGCCAGAACTGCTGGCCGTCGCTGCGTTTCGACGTCGGCGCGATCAACGACGCCCTGTCCCGGCTGATCCCGGCGGGCTTCTACTACAAGACGTTCATGTGGCCGCCGACGCCGCGCTGGTGGCTGCGCTACGAGCACCTGATCCGCCATGCGGCCGGCATGGGCCGCGCGGCGACGCGAGCCGGATCCCGACGACTACGAGCATCGCTATGCGCATTGCGACGTGCTGGTGATCGGCGCCGGACCCGCGGGACTTGCCGCCGCGCGCGCGGCGGCGGACTCCGGCGCACGCGTGCTGCTCTGCGACGAAGGGCCGCGCCCCGGCGGCAGCCTGCTCGGCGACGGCGCGACGATCGACGGCCTCGGCACCGCGGAATGGATCGACACCACCTTGCGCGGGCTCGCCGCGCGCGCCGACGTGACCCTGCTTACGCGCACGACCGCGTTCGGCCATTACGACGGCAACCTCGTCGGGCTCATCGAGCGCGTGACCGATCATCTCGCCCAACCGCCCGCGCACGCGCCCCGGCAGCGGCTCTGGAAAGTCCGCGCGAAGGCCGTCGTGCTCGCGAGCGGCGCGCACGAGCGCCACGTCGCCTATGCGAACAACGACCTGCCCGGCACGATGCTCGCCGGCGCCGCGCGTACTTATGTCGACCGCTACGGAGTCCGCCCCGGTTCGCGCGCCGTCGTGTTCACCAACAACGACAGCGCCTATGCAACCGCGCTCGCGCTTCACGGCGCCGCCGTCGAGATCGGCGCGATCGTCGATGCGCGGCCGCAAGCGAGCCTCGATGGCGCGCTGCCGCAGCAGGCGCGGGACGCGGGCCTGCCAATCATGGCGGGCTCGGTCCTGTCCGACGCGCGCGGCAGGCTTCGCGTGAACGCCGTCGCGGTCACGCCGCTCGATGGCAGCGCCGGAAAATGGCTCGACTGCGACCTCGCCTGCGTGTCGGGCGGATGGAGTCCCGCGGTCCACCTCTTTTCCCATGCGCGCGGCCGGTTGCGTTACGACGAGGCGCTTGCGGCCTTCGTTCCGGAGTCGTCCCCGCTGCCGATCGCAGCCGCGGGCGCGGCGAACGGGCGCTTCGGCCTTGCGGCTGCGCTCGAGGAAGGCCACGCCGCGGGACTGCATGCCGCGGGTCTCTCGGGCTTCGGCGATTCGCGGCTCGCGGCGCCCGCGGGCCGACCTTCTCGACGCCGGCCCGCTCGCGCCGTTGTGGTCCGTGCCCGCGCGCTCACGCACCGCAAAGCGCTTCGTGGACCTGCAGAACGACGTCACCGCCAACGACATCGCGCTCGCCGCGCGCGAAGGCTACACGTCGGTCGAGCACCTGAAGCGCTACACGACGCTCGGCATGGGCACCGACCAGGGCAAGACCAGCAACATCGTCGGCCTCGCGCTGCTGGCAGAACGGCTTGGCCTGCCGATCGCGCAGGTCGGGACGACGACGTTCCGCCCGCCCTACACGCCGGTGACCCTGGGGGCATTCCCGGGAATCGCCACCGGCGCGCACGCCGAACCCACGCGCCTTTCGCCGATGCACGGCTGGCATGTCGCCGAGGGCGCGCGGCTGGTCAACACCGGCCTCTGGAAGCGTCCGCATTCCTACCCGCGGGGCAGCGAGACGCCGGACGATGCCGCCAATCGCGAAGCGCGCAATGTCCGCGCCAACGTCGGCGTCGTCGACGTCTCCACGCTCGGCAAGATCGAGTTGCAGGGCCGCGACGTCGCCGAGTTCCTGAACCGTGTCTACATCAACCGCTGGGACACGCTTGCCGCCGGGCGCTGCCGCTACGGCGTGATGCTGCGCGACGACGGCATGGTGCTCGACGACGGCACGACCTCGCGGCTGTCGCCCACGCACTGGCTCATGACGACGACGACCGTCAATGCGGTGAAAGTCATGCAGCACCTCGAGTCGCTGTTGCAGGTCGATTGGCCGGAGCTCGACGTCTTCGTCACGTCTGTCACCGAGCAGTGGGCGGCGGTGGCGCTGGCCGGGCCGAAATCGCGCGACGTGCTGGCGGGCATCGCGGACATCGATGTTTCGAACGCGGCATTTCCCTTCCTCGCGGTCGGCGAATGCCACGTGCGCGGCGCAGGCGGGCCGATTCCGGCGCGCCTTTTCCGGATGAGCTACTCGGGCGAGCTCGCCTACGAAATCCACGTTCCGGCGGACCGCGGCCTCGCGCTGTGGGAGGCGGTGCTGGCCGCGGGCGAAGCGTTCGGCATCATGCCCTACGGCACCGAGGCGATGGCCACGCTGCGCATCGAGAAGGGCCATGTCGTCATCGGGCCCGAGGCCGACGGGCGCACGACGGCGGATGACCTCGGCATGGGCAAGCTCGTCAGCGCGGCCAAGTGGTGCGTCGGCAAGCCCCTGCTCTCGCGCCCGGCGCTTACCGCGCCGGGCCGCTGGCAACTGGTCGGGTTGACGGCGCTCGAAGGCGCGACGATGCCGCGCGCCGCGAAGATCGTCGCCGATCCCGGCCACGCCTTGCCGAACCCGATGCTCGGCCACGTGACATCGTGGTGCTGGAGCCCGAATCTCGAAGCATGGATCGCGCTGGCGCTCATCGCCAACGGCCGCGCGCGGCATGGGGAATCGTTATGGGCCGTGTCGCCGCTTGCCGGGGCGAAAACGCGCGTCAGGGTCGGGCCGCCCTGCTTCATCGACACGGGCGGGGAGCGGCTGCGTGGCTGAACACGACGCAAACGCGATCGGATCGACGGCCCCGGGCCACTACGGCGCCGAGGCAACCGGCGTGACGATCATGGAAACCTCGATCGCCGCCGCCTGGAACGTGCAAGGCGACCTCGCGCGCCCCGGTTTCGTCGATGCGGTTCAACGCGGGTTCGGCGTCACGCTGCCGCGGGCCCCCAACTCGTCATTCACGGGCGACACGATTACCGCACTGTGGATCGGCCCCACGTCATGGCTGCTGGTCGCCGGTGGCGCATCGCCACTCGATGACTTCGCGGTTAAACGCGATGCAATCAATGCCGGGGGCGGCGCGCTGTTCGATCTCACCGCAAGCCGCGTGGCATGGACGGTCTCCGGTCCCGTCGCCGCAATCGTGCTCGCGACGGGCTGCCCGCTCGACTTTCATCCGCGGGCGTTCCCGGCCGGCACGTGCGCGCAGAGCGTCTTGTGGCACATGAACGCATTGATCGTGAAGCGCGACGAGGCGCCGGCGTTCACCGTGATGGTCGCGCGGAGCCCGGCGCGCGATGCCTGGCATGCGCTCTGCCAGGCGGCCGCGCAACACGGATACGAGATAGCGCCTGCCACGGCCTTTCGCTGATCGTCGAGAAGCACAGTCATTCGCCGAAGCGGCAGGCGAGGCCGGCGCCACGGCCGCGCGCAAGCTCGTAGATGCGGATCGCGGCGGCGACATCGAGCACCGCCATGCCGGTGGAATCGAACACGGTGATCTCGGCGGCGTCGCGGCGTCCCGGCTTGCTTCCCGCAACGACTTCCGCAAGCGTGGCGTGCACGTCGGCGGCAGTCATCGCACCGGCTGCGATGGCATGGTGCAGGTCGCCGATCTGCGCGCACTGCTCGAGCCCATCGACAACCACTGTGGCGCGGGCGAGCAGGTGCGGCTGGAGTTCGCACTTCTCCGCGCTGTCGGCACCGATTGCGGCAATGAAAGTCCCGGGGCGTACGTGTTCCACGCCGAGGAAGGGCGAGCGGGCGGTCGTGCAGGTCACGATCATGTCGCTCGCGGCGGCTGCCTCCCCCAACGCCCCGGCCGGCTCGACCGAGAACCCGCCTGGCTGCGACACCTCTTCGCAGAAGCGGCGCGCTGCCGCAGGATCGGCGTCCCAGGCGAACACCCGACGCAGCGCAAAAGCGCCGGCGTATGCGGCAAGCTGCGGACGCGCCTGCCCGCCGCAGCCGCAGATCGTGAGCACCGCCGAGTCCGGCCGCGCAAGGTGGCGCGCGGCCAGCGCGCTCGCCGCAGCGGTGCGCCGCAGCGTGACCTCGATCGAATCGAGGATCGCGAGCAGGCAGCCGCTGCGCGCATCGGACAGCACGATCGCGCCCTGGATGGTCGGCAGGCCCGAGTTCTTCGGGTTGCCCGGGAAGTTCGCGTTCACCTTGACCGCGGCATAGGCGGCGCCGTCGGAAGTGCGCAGCAGCGCGCCTTTGGCATGGATTCCGCCGCCTTCCGCCTCCAGGTACAAGCGGCATGGGCGATTGCGCGCGGCCGCTGCCCAGCGCGAGGAACGCTTCGCGCGCGCTATCGAGGTAGTCGCCCACCGTCATGAAGGCGGCAATGTCGCCGCGCGTGAGGATGAACGTTGAGGGTGCGCCGGCAGGGCGCGATGAAGATGCAGTCGCTTGCTTGTCCATGGCTCTCCTCCTGCGCCGATGCGGGCGCCGGTGAAAGCAGAGCTTGGACGGGGATCGTCTGGGGGGAGCCTGCATCCCCCGCTGCCATGCAGGTTAGCAAGTCTGCGCGGTCGAACGCAAGGGTGCTGCCGGACAGGGCGCCAGCCCGCGGTCAAGGCAGCGCTTCGACCTTGACCCGCACGCCGCGCCGATCGCTGGAGCGCGTGCTGCGCATGTCGAGGATGCCGCTGGCAGTGTCACTGCGCTCCTCGCCGATCCCGCCGAGATCGATCCATTCGCCGAGCCGGCCCGACACCGTGGTCGCGACGCGCTGCACGTTCACGGTGCCGCGGCGCTGCGTGTCGAAGCTCTCGCGCTGCGGCTCGATTTCGAGCGTGACGCGGTCGCCCTGGAGCCGCGGCCGCACGTTGAAGCCGGTGGTGGCGTCGCGGAACTCGGTGGTTTCGACGACGCGATTGACTGGCTGGCCGTTGACGACGGCACGCTCGACCTGCCGGTTGCGCACCGGGCGCGATTCGCCAACGCGAATGAACGCGCTGGCGCCTTCAAGGACATTCACGGTCTGCGCCGTGCGTTCGCTGCCGGACTGCCGCGAGTCCGCTGCGCGCGCGCGCAGCAGGTCGTCGCCATCGCGCAGCACCAGGTTGCCGCCCTCGCGCGAGCCGCTGCCGGGCACGGTGACCCGCGCCTGGTCGCCGCCGATGCTGCCGGAGATCTCTGCCTCGCGGCGATCGCGGGTGACATCGGCATCCTGGCTCACGGTAATGCGCAGCCGCCGGGGCGGCGTGTCGATGCTCGCCAGCACCGCCTTCACCTGCGCCAGCTCGACGGCAGTGGCGCGAATGACGAGCTGGTTCTGGAAATTGCTGACGCTGGCGTCCCGGCCGAGCAGCGGCTGGATGACCGGGATGACCTCCTCGGCCTGCCGGTACTTGAGCGCGATGACCTCGACGGTTGTTTGCGCGGCCGCGCCCGCGGCCAGCAGGCAGCCCAGCAGCACGGCTGCCAGTCGCTTCCGGAACAATTCGATGGGGTCCGCCATGGGGTTTGCGCGATCGGGTTGCCGGAATCCGCTTGCGACGGCGTTGAGGGCGGCTAGCGAACCGCGCCCACGATCGCGAGCAGGACAAGGATGGCGAAGCCGACCGCGATCGCGACCAGCACGCGCGTCTGCCGCCGCTGCGCCAACTCGAGCTTGAGGATCGCGGACTCCAGGCGCTGCGGCGCCTCGTCGTTGAGCAGCCGGTGCACCAGCCGCGGCAACTGCGGCAGGATCTTCGCCCACCGCGGCCCCTCGGCGCGCATCTGCCGGAAGAAGCCGCGCGGGCCGACCTGCTCGTTCATCCAGCGCTCGAGGATCGGCTGCGCCGCGCGGCGCAGGTCGAGGTTGGGGTCGAGCTGGCGGCCGAGGCCCTCGACCTGCAGCAGCGTCTTTTGCAGCAGGACGAGCTGCGGCTGGATCTCCATGCGGAAGCGCCGCGACACCTCGAACAGCCGCACCAGCAGCTTGCCGAAGTAGATGTCCTTCAGCGGCCGGTCGAAGATCGGCTCGCACACCGAGCGGATCGCGCCCTCGAACTCGTCCACGCGCGTATCGCGCGGCACCCAGCCCGCATCGACGTGCGCGAGCGCCACCGCATGGTAGTCGCGGTTGAAGAACGCCATGAAATTCAGCGCGAGGTAGTTCTTGTCGGCATCGTTGAGCGAACCCATGATGCCGTAGTCGATGCCGCAGTAACGGCCGTCGCGCGCGACGAAGATATTGCCCGGGTGCATGTCGGCGTGGAAGAAGCCGTCGCGGAACACCTGCGTGAAGAAGACCTCGACGCCGTTCTTCGCCAGTTGCGCCACGTCGATGCCGTGGGCCTTGATCGAGGCCAGGTCGTTCACCGGGATCGCGTCGATCCTTTCCATGACCATCGCCTCTCGCGTGCACCAGTCCCAGTGCACCTCGGGAACGTAGAGGATGGCGCTGCCGGCGAAGTTGCGGCGCACCGTGCTCATGCTCGCCGCCTCGCGCACGAGGTCGAGCTCGTCGTGGATGGTCTTGTCGAATTCCTCGACCACTTCGCGCCGGGCGCAGCCGCTTGCCGTCGGCGAAGAGCCGCTCGATCATCCCGGCGAGCACGTAGAGGAGCGACACGTCCTTGCCGATGGTCTTGGCAATCCCGGGCCTGAGGATCTTCACCGCGACTTCGCGCCCGTCGGGCAGCACCGCGAAATGCACCTGCGCGACCGAGGCGCTCGCCACCGGCTTCAGGTCGAAGCTCGCGAACACCTCGGTATAGGACTTGCCATAAGTGCGGTCCAGCGTCGCGACGACTTCTTCGGACGGAAAGGGCGGCACGCTGTCCTGCAGCTTCGACAGTTCCTCGGTGATGTCGACGGGAATGAGGTCGGGGCGCACCGAGAGCAGCTGCCCGAACTTGACGAACACGGGGCCCAGGGACTCGAGCGCCAGCCGCAGCCTTTCGCCACGCGGCGCCGAAATGTCGCGCCAGAAGAACAGCACGCGAAAGGGAATGCGCAGCCACGCCTTGCCGCCCCCGGCGAGGAACTCGTCGAGGCCGTAGCGGCCGACCGTGTAAACGATGCGCAGGAAGCGGAAGAATCGCATGGAACCGCGATTCTAACCGCTCGGGTGTTCCCTTAGCGCCGGGTGTGCCTCAAGGGCAAGCGCAAGATTGGAACCGCCGATGGACGCCGATGGACGCCGATAAGCGGTGCAATGTGTCTTGGCCGTGCACTTGGTGACATCGCCGAGTGATCGCAAGAACCCAAGCCGAACTGTTTCGTCGGGGTCATCGGCGTCCATCGGCGTCCATCGGCGGTTCCATCGCCTTTGGGGTCTCGCAGGAAATCTCCGGCGGTTACCCTTTCTTCAGCTGGTCGAAGAAGGTCTTGCGGAACTTGGCGACCTTGGGCTCGACCACGAAGCTGCAATAAGGATTGGACGCACCCACCCGCTCGAAATATTCCTGGTGCTCGGCCTCGGCCATGGTGAAGGCCGATGCGGGCGTGACTTCGGTGACGATCGGATTGGGCCAGATCTTCTTCGCCGTGATTTCCGCGATCATCGCCTCGGCCTCGGCCTTCTGCTTCGGCGAGTGGTAGAAAATGGCCGAGCGGTATTGCGTGCCGACATCGTTGCCCTGCCGGTTGAGCGTGGTCGGGTCGTGCACGGTGAAGAACACCTTGAGGATGTCGAGGAAGCCCACTTGATCCGCATCAAAAGTGATTTGCACGACTTCCGCGTGGCCGGTATCGCCGGTGCAAATGTCGCGATAGGTCGGATTGGCGGTCTTGCCGCCCATGTAGCCCGACTCGACGGACTCCACGCCCTTCAACTGGTCGAAGACCGCCTCGACGCACCAGAAGCATCCGCCTGCCAGGGTCGCAATTTCCTTGTTCATCGTTCGCTTCCTCGTTTCATGTTCGTCCTTGCCGGACGGCCTCGATCTGTCGGAGTTGCATGTTGCGGATTACATGCGGCGAGGGGTCTTTCCGAAAGGAGGCATCCGGGCGCACCATCCAATTTGACAGGGGTCAAGCAAAAACGTGCCGCCTGCCCCACAATGCGATGTTGCCCGAACCATTACAAGAGGATCGCTTCATGCCCCGCAGCACGTCAGTTACGCCCACGCTCGCCACCTTGCCGGAACAGGAGATTTCGCGCGAGGTCCTGCTGGAAAAGTATGCCAAGGATGGAGAACAAAATGTGGCGGATGTCCGCCGCCGGGTTGCGCGCGCGCTTGCCGCCGCCGAGCCCGAGGACAAGCGCCAGCTTTGGGAGAAGCGCTTCCTCGAAGCCCAGGAAGCGGGGTTCATTCCCGCCGGGCGCATCTGCTCGGCCGCCGGCACCGCGCTCAACGCCACGCTGATCAATTGCTTCGTGCAGCCGGTGGGCGACTCCATCACCGAAACGGTGGACGGCAAGCCCGGCATCTACGCCGCGCTCGCCGAGGCTGCCGAGACCATGCGCCGCGGCGGCGGCGTCGGCTACGACTTCTCGTCGATCCGTCCGCAGGGCGCGCGCGTGAAGGGCACGGATTCGCGCGCGAGCGGCCCGGTGTCGTACATGCGCGTCTTCGACCGTTCCTGCGAGACCGTGGAATCCGCCGGCTCGCGGCGCGGCGCGCAGATGGGCGTCATGCGTTGCGACCACCCGGACATCGAGGGCTTCATCCACGCCAAGGACAAGGGCGACCTCACGAACTTCAACGTCTCGATCGGCGTCACCGATGCGTTCATGCGCGCGGTCGAGGCGAATGGCGACGTGGAACTCGTGCACCAGGCCGAGCCCGCCGCCGATGTGCGCGCCGCGGGCGCCTACCAGCGGGACGACGGCCTGTGGGTGTACCGCAAGCTGCCTGCCCGCGAGCTGTGGGACCAGGTGATGCGCTCGACCTACGACCATGCCGAGCCGGGCATCCTGTTCCTCGACCGCATCAATCGCGACAACAACCTCCATTACTGCGAGACGATCGAGGCAAGTAATCCATGCGGCGAACAGCCGCTTCCCGCCTACGGCTGCTGCTGCCTCGGCTCGATCGACCTCACCCACTTCGTCCCGGCGCCCTTCGAGAAGGACGCCGCGTTCGACTTCGCCGCATTCGGCAAGGTGGTGGAAGTCGCGGTCCGCATGCTCGACAACGTGCTCGATGTCACGCCGTGGCCATTGGCCGCGCAGAAGGCGGAAGCCGCGGCCAAGCGACGCATCGGCCTGGGATTCACCGGCCTGGGCGACGCGCTGATGATGCTGGGGCTGCGCTACGACACCGCGGAAGCGCGCGCCTTCGCCGCGAAGATCTCGGAGGCGATGCGCGACCGCGCCTATCTCACCTCGGTGGAACTCGCGCGCGAGCGCGGCGCCTTCCCGATGTTCAATGCCGACCTCTATCTGTCCGGCGGCAACTTCGCCTCCCGCCTGCCCGCCGAGATCAAGGACAAGATCCGCCGCCACGGCATCCGCAATTCGCACCTGCTGTCGATCGCGCCCACCGGCACGATCTCGCTCGCCTTCGCCGACAACGCCTCCAACGGCATCGAGCCGCCGTTCTCGTGGAGCTATTCGCGCAAGAAGCGCATGGCCGACGGCACGCACAAGACCTACGCCGTCGAGGACCGCGCCTGGCGCCTCTTCCGCCACCTGAAGGGCGAGGCGACGCCGCTGCCCGCGCACTTCGTCACCGCGCTGGAAATTTCCGCGCAGGCGCACAAGGACATGGTCGCGGCGGTCGCGCCCTTCATCGATACGTCGATCTCGAAGACGGTCAATGTCCCGGAGGACTACCCGTACGGCGAATTCGAGGACC
The DNA here is from genome assembly GCA_963849005.1 of uncultured beta proteobacterium. Classification (GTDB taxonomy): domain Bacteria; phylum Pseudomonadota; class Gammaproteobacteria; order Burkholderiales; family Usitatibacteraceae; genus CAWKGC01. The sequence goes on from CAWKGC010000003.1 coordinate 50,038, forward strand.
TCTACCTCGGCGCGTGGCGCGCGGGGCTGAAGGGGCTCGCGACCTACCGGCCGAATTCCGTGCTCGGCTCCGTGCTGTCGGTCGCGCCGGAGGAAAGGCGCAAGCCGGCGGAAGCGAAGAAGGAAGACGCGAACCGGCGCGTATCGATCGCCTCGCTCCCCGCGCCGGTGCTCTCCAGCCTGCGCTGGCCGGGACGCCCCGACCTGCCGGAGGGCAACTTCGCCTGGACCTACATGATCGAGACGCCGAACGACCGCTTCGCGCTCTTCGTCGGCCACACTGACAGCGGCCCCGAGGCCGGCAGCAAGCATTTCCCGTTCGAGGTCTGGATCAACGGCGCGGAGCAGCCGCGCGGCATCGGCGCCGTGGCCAAGACGCTCTCGATGGACATGCGCGCCAACGACCGCGCGTGGCTGAAGCTGAAGCTCGACACGCTGGCCAGGACCGTCGAGGACGAATCGTTCCCGATGGCGTTCCCGCCCAACGGCGAGCAGAAGATCATGCCGGGCATCGTCTCCGCGGTGGCGCAGGTGATCCGCTACCGCTGCGAGCAACTCGGCGCGTTCGATGGCAGCGGCCCGACGCCGGTGCTCGATGCAGTGTTCGCTTTGGACGAGCCGCGCACCGGCGCCGACGGCACGATGTCGTGGACGGTCGACGTCGCGAACCCTGGAACAGGCGAAGAATTCGTCATGGGCCTGAAGGAGATTCACCTCCCGGACGGCATCACGCGACCGTACTCGATCTGGCTCTCGGGCCACTACCCGAAGGCATTGGATGGGCTGGCGCGCATCCTGTCTCTGGACATGCGCGTGCTCGACCCGGCGTGGATCGGCATGAAGCTGCGCAAGCTCACCGATTACCCCGAACCGCTCGGCGATTTCATGGCCTTCGTTCCCGGCCAGCACCGCCAGCAGACGTGGCCCTCGACGGTCGCCTACCTTGCGCGATTGCTGATCCACCGCTACGCGATGCTCGGCGTGCTCGACGACAAGGGCTACCCGAAACGCGAGATGGGTATCCTCGCGCTGCCGGAGGTGCAGGACCGCGGCGCAGTGCCGGTGATGGCGGGCGCGCGCTGCAAGGAGTGCGGCAACATGACGGTGATCCGCAAGGACGGCTGCGATTTCTGCACCGCTTGCGGGTGGACGGGGACCTGCGGCTGAAATGCGGCTGCCGCGGGCGGGAGGCTGTCCTTCGTCGGCGCTAGGGATAAGCCTTCAGACTTGTCGCTATGTCGATCGGCACGATCGTGGCCGCGTATCTGGGGTCCGTAGGCTCGTTGGTCGGCAACCTCCCGCCAAGAGTTCCGGTGCACGGTGCACCCTCGCTCCGGTACAGGAATCGCTGGTTGTGCGCATACGACTGCCGAAAGCGGCCAACCGTGTCATGTTGGTAGGTCGACGATCCGTTGTCTTCGTATGTCGTCCGGTTCTTCGGCTGATTCACGCCTAAAGGTGTGCCGTTCGGGAAACCATTGCCCGCAACATAGGAGAACTTCTGTCCCGTATCCGTCAGGAAAGCAATCCTGACGAACTTCCTTCCCTGCAGGGCCTGTGGGGTTGTTTCCTGCGGGGCCTGCGGCATCGTTGCAATTGGCGTCGCACTGCCTTCCGCGAGGAGTTGTACGTTTGTTGCCACTGCTGTCGCAAACTGCGCAGCCTGATACGCGGCTCCATTTACGAGGGCTAAACCGTCTCCGGTAATTCCACCGTCAACATCCTTGTATCCGACGACGCCATTCACGCACATGACGTAATCCGAAGCATTGTGCAAGGCGAAGAAAGTGACTCCGGGAATCTGTTTCGTTTCCACGGCCACGGCATCCGTCTCCTCTCCGAGTCTGCCGCGGTATACCACCTGCAAGTCGATGTCCGTGGAATCGACTGGGATCGGTGGATCGAATTCGAAGGAAAAGCGCTGGCTCGATCCTGACGGGATGTTGACGTTATCCAATGCAGTAATGTCATTGCCGCTTGCATCGCGAACCTTGGCGGAAACCGAGACTCGCTCGAACTCACCCCGGCAGGGCAGGGGCTGGAATGGGTCGGCGGGCGGAGGCGGGTCGAACTCCTTGGAGAGGTCCTGGCTGTAGCAGCGGTTCTGCCGATGCTTCACTATCGCGAACAATCGCCCTCCCGACATCTCCTGCGGAAAGGAAAGTCCTGTTCCGCTCTCGACGACCGCCGGCGTTGCATTCCTGACATTCAGCACCAGCTTGCGAAACCCCTGCGTTCCGGCAACTGTTTCGACCGAATGATCGAGCGCGGCATAGACCCTCTCCGCGGGCAGCTCGATCTGCATCTTGCCGCGAAAGAAATAGTTGAGCAGCCCGGCCGAGTAGCTTACGGCCCGGGGAACAAGCAAGTCGGCCTGGGCGTTGTAGTTGTAGTGATTCAGGTTGTAGGCAGCCGGCTTGTCGACAGCGGTAAGGAACTGGTCGAAGAGGCCTTCAGAAGACAACTTCACTTCGACCGCGGTCGAGCCACCAGCCGAATCAGCAACCGAACCGACGACAAATCGCAACGCACCATCGATCGGTTCACCGAGGAGATCCGTCAACCCGGAAACGTCTACACTGCGCAACTGGCCAACGTTTTGAGTAGGCGAAGGAAACGACTGGCCCCGGGTCATGCCGATGTTGGTTCCCGCGCTGTAAAAGCTGCGGCTGGAGTAGTCTGCAACGCCAAGCCCGCTTGCGATGCCCGCGCGCTTCGCGGTTGACCAGAAGTCACCGTAGCGGTTGAACGAAAATGCAGGCAAGGAGGCGGGGTAGTTGAGAACGGGGACACGTACCTTCTTCAGTCCGGGCCGGTCTGTATCAAAGGTTTCAGCCTTTGCTCGTGCATCGATGTAGTTTTCAAAGAAGCTCGCGTGCCCCAGCGCTCCGCCATCGCCCTCGGCATAGGTTTTCCCTGCATGCGGATCATTTCTGGTGTGCTGTGGTTGCGCCATATCCTGGATGTGGTGCACAACATGCCCCAGGGCCTTGAAGGTCGTTGCCCAATAGGTCTTCCTCAACTCCTCGCGCGCGGAGTCTGAACTGCTCACCCCCTCGGGAATGTTAGCCACACCCGTTGGCCCCTTTGCCTTCAGCGTGAGCGCCCGGAACATGGCCTCCCGCGCATCAAAAACGGTGAAATGGTTCCTCCGGTTGGCATTTGGGACGTTCTGGTTGTCGGGAAAACCCGTGGTTCCGATGGCCCAGTTCGGCGACTTCTGAACAAGGAACGGTGTGATCCCCGCGCCCAGTATGTCCAGGGAGCGGTCGTTCTGCGGATCGAAGAAATGATGCAGCGGCCGATTGTCCAAAGTGAGATTGTTCTCCAGGTAGGGATCGTCCTGCGGAATCTCTCTGGCCTGAATGATGTTGTCGTCCTCGCGAATCGCACCTCGCGAAAGCCACGTGCCGATGGCGTTTGCACGAAATTCATCGGTGAATAGTGGATCGAGTGCGTCGCGCAACTTCTTCTGTTCGTAATCGACCGGCGGAAATGCCGGATTGTCTGGAATCCGCACTTCAATTCTCGTTCCCAAAATGTCGAAATATTGTCGCCCGAGTGATAACGCGTATCCCGAATATGGCAAGCCAATCTTGTTGATCCCTGCTCTGCCATCCATCCAAAGAAGCGATTGCTCAAATGCCTTGAACGTCATTTGAGCATGCGTGGCAACCTCATATGCACTGACGCTTGCCGGCATCAGTGTCATTGGGAAGCAAAACGCCAAGGAAGAGAACCCTTTCCTGGACAGCGAGGGGCGTCTCCGGATCATTTGAGGTCCCTGCCAGTCCTCTCAGCCACTGACTCTACGAAAGTCTTCTCCTTCTCTGACGTGGCTAGACCGCGCATTTCCTCGATCACGTTGCTTTGGAATCTTGCTGTTTGGCGACCAGCCTCTCGCCCGCCTGTTCCGGAGCAGTTCGACCCAGAGAGAAGTCCCCGGAGGTACTCAATTCGCGTTTCCTTTTCGAAGGTACTGTACTTCGATTGGTACACATTGCCGAACTCGTCGCTCACCGGATTCGCATCGAAGTACATTGGCTTGTAGGCTCTAACGTCGACGTAATATGACTCTTGGCGCGGCCAACCCGGGAATCGAAAGTTGCCGTTGGAATCGGACACCGTGTAGTAGGCTCCAGCGCAGGTTATCGACGGTCCCAAGCCAGACAGGTGCCTCTTGAAAAGCACAATCACTGGCACATCGGCAAGGGGCTTTCGCTCTGGCGAATTGATGTTGTATCCGCCGGTTGGTTTGCGAGCCAAAGTCAGGTCGTAAACGGTGGCGCGATCGAACCTGGCCATGTCGGGCTCCGAAACCTCCCATGCCGCCCATGGGGGTGCACAACCGGCAATGACACTTAGCGCGATTGCAAAAGGCAGTGATCGAAAGCGCCAGTTTGAGCTCATTGAGGTCCCTTTCATCACATCCCCTCGATTCTCCAGACGCCATCATCACCCCGTATCAGGTGCACCGGAAAGACTCTCTTGACGCCGAGCACGGTGCGCGTCACCAGGATCTCCGCGATGTCGCTGCCGATTGCAGAGACTTCCGGCTCCCCCAGGTTGCTCACGACTCCCGGCAGTGTGGCCGCGAGGTTCGCAAATACGTCCCGATACTTGAAGCGCATGTCACCCGAAACGGCGTATTCGGCCGCCGTGATCTTCCCGACGCCAAGGCGGTCCAGCATTGTCGAGTAGACCTCTGCGATCGGCGCCTCACCATCGGCGTAGGCTTTTGCGTTTAGCCGCAACAGGCTGTTGAAAACAACCGTTCCAGATGGGTCGTAGACGCGTACGCGAACGGGCACGGCTCCGGGATCCGGAATCGTCAAATCGAATTCGGCCTGCTCGTTGACCAACGAATTCGTGGTTCCTTCCACCGAGCCATCGTCGCCGATATCCACTTCAATACGCTGTAACTCTTGCGGATCCAGTCGAGAGATTGTCAGTTTGGGCGTGAACGGAACGATACCCTCATAACCATCGAAGCGAGCCGTAAAGGGAGTGGAGCCTGCTCTGGTCACCGAAATGGTCCGTTTGACCGGCGCCACTTCCTGCATCGCGAGAGTCACGTTGATCGGATTCGACCCCGGCACCAATGGCACGTTCTGCGCGTACCAACGATCCGTCGAATCGATCGATGCCGTCACGCCATTGACCACGATCGCGGAGTTCGCCGGGGCCTGTACGGTGCCCGATATGGTCACGGCGCGATCGAGCACCGTCCCGCCATCAATCCCGGTATCAATTGTGAGGTTCGGTTGGGCAAGTACCGTAACCGCCCTTGCCGGAGTGACCAGAGTCTCGCCACTTGCCGTTGCGATCCTCGCGGTAAGCAAGTAGCTTCCCACACCGACATCCCGCCAGAGCATTGTAAACGGCGGCGTCGACGACTCGCCGACCTTGTTTGTTCCGTTGAAGAATTCCACCGAAGTTGCGCCGGAAACACCGCCAGCCTGCACCGCAATGCGAATGTCGGCAGGCGCGACAAAGTACGGCTGCCATGGCCGACTCAGCGTCGGCTGGGTGGCAGTGCCGACCACGATCGTGACCGGCGCGGATGTGGCGTAGCCGGTGCTGCTCACTACCGTCGCGGTGATCGTATGAATGCCCGCCGCGACGCCAGTCCAGCGCAGGCCGTACGGCGGGTACCTGTCAACGTCGATCAGAGTATTGCCGTCGTAAAAATTCACGTTACTGATCGTTCCGTTCTGCTGCGTCGCCGTGGCCAGGATCTCGATGGATGCCGGAGCAATGAAGAACGCATTCGGTCGCGGCAAGACAAGGCTCACCGATGGGCTCGGATTGATAGTCACTTTCAAGGTCACGGTCGCAGTGGCGCCCGCGTTGTCGGTCGCGCGAACCGTGTAGTTGTGTACACCGATCGAGGGACTGCCGGCATTGAAGTCCCAGTTTATGTAGGATGAGTTGAGGGTCAGGGAACTCAATAGGGTCGTGTCCTCGAATAATTCGAGTTTCACGACCGTCCCATCAGCATCCTGGGCATTGACGTAGATTCCGAGGTCAGTGACCTCGCCAAAAACGTAGCCGCCGACAGGTGGATCATAGACAAGCTTGATTCGCGGCGGGAGGTTGCCCACGTACGCCGTGATTCCGACGGGCGCGGAAGTCGTCACCCCACCCAGGTTGTCCGTCGCCTTGACCGTAAGCGCATGGGCGCCCGGCGTGGCGCTCGGCCACGTAAACCTGTACGGTGCCTGGGTGCTCTGCCCGAGCAAGGTGGTATCGGAATAGAACTCCACCTTGACCACCGCGCCGTCGCTGTCCTCGGCCGCGGCCAAAATCTCGACCGAGTCGCCGGCAAGAATGGCAGCGCCGTCTTCGGGAGACGTGATGGCGCAACTGGGTGGGTTATTGGTCGATACGATCTCGAAGTGAAGCGGCCCGGCTTCACCAGTCGCGCCCTTGTCGTCCGTGGCAACAGCCCTGACGTCATAACCGCCAACCGGCGGAGCGGCCAGACTGTATCGATAGGGCGGGGCCATGAAAGTGGAAACGAGCTGTTCGTTGATGAACAATTCCATCTTGGCAATGCTGCCGTCCGGATCGCTGGCAGAAACGGCAATCTCGACCGCGGCAGGAAGCGAAAACAGCTGGTTCAGCTGAGGGCTGTCGATCGACACCCGCGGCCGCGCATTGACGTTGATCGTGAATGCGCTCGACCAGACCGCATAGTGGTTTGCATCTCTCGCCTCGACCGCCCAGGTTTGCAGCCCGGGCTGGAGGTAGGGGATCCTTACCGCGTAGTACCCCCCTGGGGCGCCCGGGGTCTCGGTCACCCAGGTTGCCGAGCGGCCCTCCTGATTGTAAGGCGTGAGCAGGAGTGGATAGCCAACGTAGCCATTGGGCCCGCCAAACTCGTTCAACAGGAACTTGATTCGAGTTGAATCTCCCTCGTTGGCGACGATGCTTCCCGTCAAACTCGTGTCCAGGAACCTGACAGGGCCGGCATTTGGAGCGCCGACAATCGCCCGCACCACATTCGAACTGACGAGTGGCTGCCCATTCGCGTCAAGGCCCATTGCCCAGATGCCGTACGTGCCCGGACTATTGAACAGAAAAACGGATCGCGTGAATGGCGGCGCGCCGGCAACTGCCTTCAAGTCTGCAGAAACGTAGAAGTGTACGGACTTGATAAGCCCCAGAGGATCAACTGTATCCGCTGTCACGGAAATGAAGCCCGCCGCGCCGAATTGCGTGCCATCTACCGGTGACGTGACAGTGAGCGACGGCGGAGCGGCTCCGGAGCCGGCAGCCACAATCGCAACGATGGACTGCGACCGACCGAGGAGCCCCTTGTTGTCCGTTGCCTGCGCGTAGATGATGTTGTGTCCCACCGGCGGGGACGCCCATGTGAAGTCCAAAGGCGCCCCCGATGTCTCCGCAAGCTTCACACCATTTGCAAAGAGCTCGACCTTCGTCAGCGAGCCGTCCAGATCGAGAGCCTCGACATGAATCGGGATGGTCGCCGGCGTGACCCACTTCGAAAACGTATGCGGGCTGGTAATCCCCACCCGTGGCTCCTTGTTTTCGCGCACGTTGATTCTCACCGACTCTGCTGCCGTGTAAGAAAGCACTCCCGGACGAGGCGGGTCGGCGTAGATCACTTCGGCATTGATGAACACTTCTCCCGAGCGATTGATCACCGATTCCACGCGGTATGGGGCAGAGGCTATCGTGTAGTACTGGCCATAGACTGGGTCGCCAAAATTGCTGCCTGCCCTCTGAAACCAGGAAAGTTCAACATAGGCAATGGGTCGGGTTCCGGCCACCACTTCAGCCTCGATCCTGACCGAGTCGCCGACAATGGGCGTTGCCCCAGCCGAGGGAAGAACGATTCGAATCTGGGAATCGGTCAAAGGTTCGGTGACCGAAACGCTGACTGGCGCGGAAACCGCTGAAGCGTTGCGGTCGTCTGTCGCCTTGGCCGTCAACAGGTAGCTGCCCGTCGTCGCACTCCATGCCGCCGAAAACGGCGCGCTGTTGGAGGTCCCAACCAGCAGGCTGTTGGCAAAGAATTCCACCTTGGATATCGTCCCATCCGGGTCACTGGCGTTTGCCTCAATTGCGACCGACGCGGGTGAATCAAAACGTGAACTGGCAGCCGGACTGACAATGGCAACGGCCGGGGGTTGATTCGGGGCGGCGCAGAGTACGTTCCCCGCGGTCACGATCGCATTGAGCCGCGAACCCTGCGGGGGCGACGCGCCCGGGAAGTTGAGCGTGACCGTGCCGCCGGCCGTGAAACCATGGCTCGAAAGCGGGATCGCGAGCGTAAGTGCCGCGTCGCTGAAGACGCCCGACCCTGCGGTGGCCAACGATGCGGCAACCGGTGCGCCATTGACCTCGTTCACGGAGAGGGCAACGGTGGCGGCACCGGAGTCGGCAGTCGCCTTCACATAGAAATTGATGGCGTTCCCCGCGCGCAGTCCCTCCGTGAGCGAGCCGGTGAAGGCGCGCGAGAACAGCGTCGTGTTGCCGTCGATCACCGTCATGCGGCCGCTTCCCGCGCCGTCATACGAGAGCGTCCATTGGTAGGCGCGGCCCGAGACCCAGTCGAGGTTCTCGTTCACGAACTTGCCGGACTGCTGCGTGTTTGTTCCCAGCCCCCATTCCCAATCCGCCCCTGCCGGACGCCCGCCGCGGATCTCAAGGCGTTCCAGCGCGGCGAAGGGCACGAACGAGGCATTCGGAACGACGGTCGGCGTGGTCGCGCATTGCCCCGGTGCAGCCGGGTTGACCGCCTCGACACGGAACGCCGAGTTCACCACGGCGGTGCTGTGGCCGAACTCGTCGGTGACCATCGCAGCAAGCGCATGCGTCCCGGCGGGCAGCGGCGAGTTTGGCGTATAGGTTGTTCTGCCCGTGGCCGGGTCGAACTGGAACAGGCCGCCGATGGCCAGGCTGTCGAGCGTGGCATTGACCCGGTAGCCGTCCGGGTAGTTCGGCGGCAGCGCGCAGGGGCCGGCCGCGCATTTCGCATCCAGCCCCAGGACGATGGGCGGCCTGGTGTTGCTGGTGATCGAACCGTCGACCGGCTTCAGGATGCTCAGCGTCGGCAGGATCGAGAACGCCTCGCCCGCGAGCGCCTGCACGGGGACGGCCTTGTCGACCTTCGCGACAAATGCACCTGCCTCGCTGAATCGGAACAGGCCCGCCTGGTCGCCCAGCCAGAACGCGCGATTGGTCTCGTCGTAGGCAATCGAGCGGACCGATTGCAGGCCGGACGCGCCCAGGCCGATGGTGGCCTGCAACGCGCCCGTGGCGGCAAAGATCTTCAGCGTCGTGCCCTGCACCACCCATGCCTGGCCGGTCTTCGGATGAACGCCGATCCGGTCGATGGCAGCGCCCGTTGCAAAGACCGACGGCGGCGCTGCCAGCGCGCCAAGATCGACTCTGACGAGCGACGCTCCGTCGCCGATCCAGGCATAGCCCAGGATCGAATCGATGGCGAGCAAGGCGGGATTGGTCGCGACAATGCCGGTCAAGTCACGCGAGGCGACAACGGCGCCGGCAGGCGAGACCCTGGTGAGCGCCTTGCCGACCATCGCCCAAATGCCCTGGTCGGCATGGAGCGCCATCGCGCCGGCCGGCGTCGAGAGCGTCCTTGTGGCGATGAGCTGCCCGGCGCGATCCAGATGCACCAGCCCTGCGGCGCCGGACAGCCAGACGCTCTTGTCGTAGGGATCGACCTGCAGGAGCTGCGGCTGCACCACGCCGACCGTGGCCAGGCTTACCGTGAGCCCGAGCGTGCCGCTTGCGTCGTAGCGCTTGAGTTGCGTGCCGACAATAGCCCAGGTATCGCCAGAACCGGAAGCAATCGCGACGACGCCCGCATTGGCGAGCGTCTTGTTGACCTTGTTGGAGGCAGGATCGACGCGATAGAGGTTCGCGTTGTCGGCGAACCAGACCGAGGCGGCCGCAGCCGGGCCCGCGCAAGCGACAAGCAGCCATAGCGTGGCAAGCGTCTTGCGGAGCATGGGCGTCTTCTTCCTGTTGGATTGCCTTGACTCTGCCGTTCCAGCAGGGTCGAGTCAACACCAATTCAAGGAAAGAAATGTCGAATAGTCACTTGCAAAAATTGCAAGTCAAGCGTTCTAAGGCATGCTGGACGACAAGGGCTATGCGAAACGCGAGATGGGCATCCTCGGGCTTCCGGAAGTGCAGGACCGCGGCGCGGTGCCGGTGATGGTGGCCTCGCGGGCTGCCTGAAGGAGTCATCTGGCGTCACCAAATGATGCTATCATTGATGCAGCCATTCTTCTTCGAGGACCGATCATGCGCACGACCGTCACACTCGATGATTCGCTGCTCGAGAGCGCCCAGCGACTGAGCGGCCTGCAAGAGCGTTCAGCCCTGTTGCGCGAGGCGCTGTCCGCGTTGATCCAGCGAGAGAGCGCCAACAGGCTGGCGCGCCTTGGCGGCACCGAGGGCGCGCTCAAGTTGCCGGCACGGCGCCGCGCGCCTGCCAAGGGGAAATGATCCTCCTGGATACCTCCGTCTGGGTGGACCATCTTCGCCGAGGCGATGCGCTGGTCGTCAAGGCATTGGAGTCGGGCCAGGTCGCCGCCCACGCGTTCGTCACGGGGGAACTTGCCTGTGGGAACCTGAAATCGCGCACCCGCATCATCGAATTGCTCCAGGCCCTGCCGCAGCTGGCATCGGCCACGGACGACGAGGTGCTCTACTACATCGAAAGGCACAAGCTGATGGGGCGTGGCATCGGCTATGTCGATGCACACCTGCTGGCGGCGGTGTCGATCGGACGAGCGATGCTGTGGACGCGAGACAAGCGACTGCGGGAGGTTGCAGCCGTTCTTGGCATCGCCCACCTGGAAGCGGGTCGACAATGAACCCTTCACCCGCCATTCATCCAGAGAACTGGTTGCCGGAATGCCTTGATCGTGGGCGTTCTCTTCTTAATGGATTGCCTTGACCCTGCCGTTCCAGCAGAGTCGAGTCAACACCAACGCGCCGACCATTGCCGAAAGCGGATCGACGACGGCGTTGCAGCGCATCCGCCGGGCGAGTATGATTTAGTCATACTTTCGGAGGGCACGCACCCATGAGCTACGCCGTGAAGAAAACCATTTCCCTGCCGGCGGACCTCGCGCGGCAGGCCGAGGCGTTGGCGCAGGCGGAGGGCAAGTCGTTGAGCGGCGTCATACAGGATGCGCTCCGCCAGGCCGGCATCGAGCGGCGCCTGCAGGAACTTCGGGGCATGCAGGCCTACTGGAGCAGGAAGGCACGCGACAACGGGATCCTCACCGAAAAGGATCTTGCGCGGTACCTGCGCGATTGACGGAAGCGGTTCCGCCCCCGCGCAGGACGCGCATGAAAGTTGTCTTCGATACGAACATCCTGATTTCCGCCCTGGCATTTCCAGGTGGTCAGGGCGATGCCGCATTGCGGCGCATCATCGACGGGACCGATCAGCTGGTCTTTTCCAAGGCCATTCTCGATGAACTTCTGGAAGTGCTCGGCCGCAAGTTCGCGCGTGACAGGGAGGAGCTGGCTCACGTTGCGGTCTTCATCTCCGGACTCGCGACAGTCGTGTCCCCGAAACGCAGGCTCAACATTTTGAAGGATGACCCGGACAATCGGATTCTCGAATGTGCCCTGGCAGGCGGCGCGCAAGCGATCGTGACCGGAGACAAGGCGCTGCTCGCGCTCAAGGCGTTCGAAGGAATCCCGGTGGTGACGTTGACTGCCTATCTGGGCGGCCGGTGATTCATGAGGCAGGTTTCGTCGCGAGCAAGGCAGCCGCTACGAGTACCAGGGTGCCACCGATGAATTGCGGCGTCGTGAGGCCCTCGCTCGGCACCAGCCAGGCGAGCGTCCTAAAGCGAAGCAAGCGCCTCGCGATAGGCGCCGGACGCTTCTTCCACCTTCGTGACCGTGGTGCCCAGGTCGCGAAGCAGCCCGTCCTTCAGCCCGTAGACCCAGCCGTGCACGGCAAGCGTCTGGCCGCGGTCCCACGCGTCCTGCACGATCGTGGTCTGGCAGACGTTGACGACCTGCTCGATCACGTTCAGTTCGCACATCCGGTCCACGCGCCGCGCCAGTTCGGGCAACGCCGCCACGATCGCTTCGTGCTTCACATGAACGTCCTGGACGTGGCGCAGCCAGTTGTCCGCGAGTCCCACGCGCCGGTTCTGCATCGCGGCGGCCACCCCGCTGCAGCCGTAGTGGCCGCAGACGACGATGTGCTCGACCTTGAGCACGTCGACGGCGAACTGCATCACCGAAAGGCAGTTCAGGTCGCTGTGCACGATCACGTTGGCGATATTGCGGTGCACGAACAGCTCGCCCGGGGCGAGCCCGACGATATCGTTCGCGGGCACGCGGCTGTCCGAGCAGCCGATCCACAGGAAGCGCGGACTCTGCTGGTTGGAGAGCCTGGCGAAGAACTCCGGGTCGGCGCGGCGGATGCGCTCCGACCAGGCGCGGTTGTTGGCGAAGAGTTGGGCGAGGTAGCGCATGGGCGGGGAACTTGCCGGATTCTACGGGAAAAGGGGACGCTACCCTTTTCCCCCGCTGCCGCAGCCTAGGCCTCGCCGGTGTACTCGCCGCGTGCCGGATAGTCTTTCGCGATCGCGAAATCGATTGCGCCCAGCAGGTCCTGGAACTGCGGCCGCGCGAAAGGCATGGTCTGCACGGCGCCGTAGTAGAGCGTGCCGTCCGGCCTGACGAGGAAGACGCCGGGTTCGCTGAACAGCGCAGGCTCTTCGATCCCGATGGACGTCTTGCCGCGCGAGGTGCTGAGGTACAGGCCCCATTGCCGTGCATTGCGGAGGCCCAGCCCGTAGGCGAACTTGACCGCCTTCGCGCCGGATTTCTCCGCCATCAGCTTGCCGCGCTCTTCCGTGTCGCTGCTGATCGCCACGACCTGCACGCCCCGTGCAGCGAACTCGGGGGCGAGGCGCTCGAGTTCCAGCAGGTACTTCGCGCAGATCGGGCAATGCAGCCCGCGATAGAAAACCAACAGGTCGAATCGCTCGCCGGGCGTCGCCCCGAGCACGAAGCGCCCGCCGGCAACGAGGGGAACGTCCAGCGCAGGCACGGCCTGACGGGGAAGCAGGGCATTGAGTTGCATCGGAAGCTCCGGGAGAGTCGAGGGTGAAGAGGGGGAATGAATCAGCGGGCGACGGTCGCTTCGACAAGCGCGGAAAGCGCCATTCCCAGGCCGGCCACCGACGGGCACTGCGGCACGCCGTGGCGCTGCGCAAGGAACGCGGGGTCGTTGTAGCCGAGCCACACCTGGCCCTGCGCATCCTCCCAGGCCAGCGCCTTGAGCGGGAGGTCGATGCCCACGGACTGCGCGCATTCCATGAAGGGCGTGCCGCCCTGCGGATTGCCGAAGAGGAGCACCTCGGTAGGCCGGAGGGTCTTGCCGATCTTCGCGGCGCCGGCGGCGTGGTCGATGCGCGCAAAGACATTGAGCCCGCGTTGCTTCGCGTTCTCTTCGAACCGGTTCATGGTCTCCCTGGCCGTGTAGGGGCTCTTGATCGCGATGAGCCCCTCGGCGCCGAAGACCGCCGGGGACCAGGCCAGCAACAGTGCAATGACGAAGAGCAGCGGGCGGTTCATGGGGTTCTCCCGGGAGGTCTTGAATCGGAACGATCGGGGCAAAGCATATACCAGCGCGGCTGCGCACCCCCGCGCAGTCGCCTGGCAGCAACAGGCGCGAGGCGCCGACAAGCGGGAGCGTTCGACAGGTCAATTGATATGGAACAAATGGCCCTGCAGCACATGAGAGGACGATCAAAGGCACGGCATTCAATCGACCGGCACCATCCCCCGGACTCATCAGAGAAAAGGAACATCACAATGAAACTCCGACTTTCCGCCTCCGTACTCACGCTCGCGACACTCGCCGCCCTTGGCTGCGCATCCTCGCCGGAAGCAACTGCGCCGAACACGCTCGTCGCCGCCAAGGTAGCCACCGCGCCGAACCTGGCAGGAGGCGCAAGCGATGCCGCCTGGGCGGCTGCGAAGCCGGTGTCCGTCGATCTCGTCGGCGGCGCCAACTTCGGCGGCAAGGGGAGCACCACCGCCACCCTGAAGGCGGTGTATTCCGGCGACATGCTCTACATGCTGATCCAGTACGCCGATCCGACAAATTCGGTCCAGCGCGGCCCGTTCAAGAAGCAGGCCGACGGCACGTGGAAGAAGCTTTCCGACCCGGCCAACAAGGGCGGCGACGACAACGTCTACTACGAGGACAAGTGGGCCTTCCTGTGGCCCATCAACAACTCGGTGAAGGGCTTCGACCAACAGGGTTGTGCCGCCATGTGCCACTTGGGCGAAGACAAGCCCTACGGCAACAAGTACACCCAGAGCGCGGGCGAGATCGCCGACATGTGGCACATGAAGGGCAGGCGCACCGCCCCGCTCGGCAACGTCGACGACCAGTACACGGACCACACCCGCTACGACGCCAAGGCCAACCCCAACGCCGGCCGCAAGAGCGACCCGGGCGGGCCTGAATACGCCAACCTCGAGGTGGTCGACGGCAAGCCCGCGTTCATGAACAAGGACGCGAAACCCGCCAATGCCGGCGGCACCTACTACATCGTCAAGGGCAACGAGGTCGCGTTCGACGACTCGAAATTCAAGGCGGGCGACGAGGTGGCTTCGTACTTCATCTTCCCGTTGAAGGACGACCGGGCGGACATCAAGGTCGTCACCAAGTGGAACAACGGCGTGCTGACCTCGGTCATGAGCCGGAAGCTCGTCACCGGCAGCAAGCTCGATGTCCAGTTCAGCGACCTGGGCTTCGAAGTACGCGTTCGGCTTCGCCGCGTTCGACAATGCGCAGGTGCGCCATGCGGTCCATTTCGATCCGCTGTACCTGACGTTCGCCAAGTAACCTGCGGCAACTGCGATGCGAGGGCGGCCTTCGGGCCGCCCTTCGTTTTCCATCATCGCGTTCGTGCCGGCGCTTTCACCGCGAGCAGCACCGCGGCCACGAGCACCAGCGCGCCGCCTGCGAACTGCGCTGTCGTGAGTGATTCGCCGAGCACCAGCCACGCGAGCGCGACGGTGACCACCGGCTCCAGCGTCGAGACGACGGAGGCGAGGCTCGGGCCGACGCGCTTGAGTCCCGCGAAGAACGCGAGGATCGCGACCACGGTGGACACCAGCGCGATCGCCGCGAGCGCGGCCCAGCCCCACGCGACCTGCGGAAAGCGCGGCGTTTCGACCACGCCGATCGCGCACACCATCGCGAACGCCGCGAGGCAGACCACCGTGGTGCTCGCGAGCGCATCGGTTCCCGCCAGTTCGTGCGCGCCGACGACGATGTACACCGAGTAGAACGCCGCCGCCGCCAGGCCCAGCGCGATTCCTGTCGGGGTCCCCGTGCCGCCGCCGAGCATGAGGGCGAGCCCGGCGAATCCCACCGCCAGCAACGCAAGCTTCTTCCCGGTGAGCTTCTCGCCGAAGAAGAGCGCCGAGAGCAGGCAGACGATCGTCGGATAGACGTACAGGAGCAGCGCGACCAGCCCGGCGGAGGCGTACTGCAGCGCGGCGAAGAAACACATCGCCTGCCCGACGTAGCCCACTCCTCCCATGCCGATGGCCACCGCGAGCGGGCGGCCGCGCGGCCAGGGCCGTCGCATCGCCATCATCAGCACCGTGAGCACGAGGCCGGCGATGGCGAAGCGCGCGACCAGGATGCCGGTCACGTTTGTCCCACCTGCAAAGGCAGCACGCGCGAAGATCGCCATCGCGCCGAAACTCGCCGCCGACAGCGCGACGAACGCCAGCCCGCGGCTCAGCGCGGCCTCACGCACTTGTCATTTGCTGCCGGGAGCGCCCAGGCGGTCGATGCGCTTTTCCAGCCGCTCGATCGCGTCGCGCAGCGCGTCGACTTCCTCGCCGAACTGCCCGACCTTCACGCGCGAGGCGATCAGCGGGTCTTCCTCGGTCCAGTACTCGGCGGCGCTCGCGGCGAGTCGGTCCGCGGTGTCGCGGCCGTATTCCGCGGCGGCCTTCGCGCCGCCGACCAGGCGATGCGCGGCGATGTCGCCGACCACGCGGCTCAAGTCCTCTTCGACATCCCAGCGCAGGTTCTTCGCGAGGTAGGCGATCTCCTGCGCAAGCTCGGTGTCGCCCTTCATCTCGACTTCGCGCATCGCCGCCTCGTCCCTGGCCGCGAGGCGCGGCAGCACGAAGGGCGACATCTTCACCTCTAGGTCGCGCTGGGCTTGCGGCACGGCGCGCGTCACCTCTCCCGTGGTCTGCACGGTGAGCGCGACCGTGACCGGGCCGACCTTGAACTCGGCCGTCTTGCCGGCGAACTTCGCCAGCCGCTCCTTGGCGAGCGGCGTCGCGGCGAGGATGTGGTTGATGGCGGAGGCAGCGGGGCTTGGTGTCATTTTTGACTGGGTTCCGGGTCAAGCCCGGAATGACGAATTGACTGGGTTCCGGGTCAAGCCCGGAACGACGAATTGACTGGGTTCCGGGTCAAGCCCGGAACGACGAATTGAGTTTCCGGAACGACGAATCAGACTTTGAAACCGCGATGCAGGGCGACGACACCGGCAGCGAGGTTGAAGTACTCCACTTTTGCGAGCCCCGCGTCCTGCATCATCTTCTTCAGCGTTTCCTGGTCCGGGTGCATGCGGATCGATTCGGCGAGGTAGCGGTAGCTTTCCTCGTCGCCCGCGAACATCTTGCCCAGCCGCGGGATGACGTGGAACGAATACGCGTCGTAGGGACGCTCGAGCGGCTTCCACACTTTCGAGAACTCCAGCACCAGCACGCGGCCGCCGGGTTTCGTGACTCGCGCCATCTCGGCGAGCGCGCGGTCCTTGTGCGTCATGTTGCGCAGCCCGAAGGCGACCGTCACGCAGTCGAAGGTGTCGGAGGCGAACGGGAGCTTCTCGCCGTCGCACTGCGCGAGCGGCGGCTGGATGCCGGCATCGACCAGCTTGTCGCGGCCGACGCCGAGCATCGCGCCGTTGATGTCGGTCATCCAGACGCGGCCCTTGTCGCCGACCTTGCGCGCCATCGCGAGCGCGAGGTCGCCCGAGCCGGATGCGACATCGAGTACCTGCATGCCTTCCTTCAGGCCCGCCATGTCGATCGCGAAGCGCTTCCACAAGCGGTGAAGCCCCAACGACATCACGTCGTTCATCAGGTCGTAACGCGTGGCGACCGAGCTGAAGACGTCCTCGACCTTCTTCGCCTTCTCGCCCTCGGGCACCTGCTGGTAGCCGAAATGCGTCGTCTCGGGCATCACGCCTTCTCCCGCGAGGCGCCGGCCTTTTCCATGCGCGCCATGTACGTCTTCCAGTTCGACTCTTCCTTCACGCCCAGGTCGTAGAGGTAGTCCCAGGCGTAGATGCCGGTGTCGTGGCCGTCGGAGAAACCGAGCTTCACGCCGTAGTTGCCCACCGGGTCCACCGCGATGATGTCCACGCCCTTCTTGCCGACCTGCAGCACTTCCTGACCGGGGCCGTGGCCGCGTACTTCCGCCGACGGCGAGAACACGCGCAGGTACTCGTGCGTGAGCGAGTACGTCTTGCCGTCGTCGAAGGCGATCTCGAGCAGGCGCGACTTCTGGTGCAGCTTGATCTCGGTGGGGCGGGGAGAGTTCTTGTCCAATGGGGGAATCCAGTTTCCGGCGCGGAACCGCCATTATCCCCGATCTGGCGGCGCGGTCGTCATACTCGGGCAATGTCGCTGGTAGAATGAAATTTTCGGTCCTTGAGGAGAATCTGATGTCGATGAAATTTCAGTTGCGCACCGCGATGATCGCGGCATGCTTGGTGTTGGTGGCGCTGTCGGGCAACGCCCGCGCGCAAGAAATCCCGATGGTTACCGGCGAGCACTGGACCAAATCGTCGGACGAACTGAAGAAAGCGTACCTCGTCGGCATGGCCAACATCGCCCAGGTCGAGACGGCCTATCACGCGGCCAATCCGCCGTCCGACTCCGTGAGCATCGTTCCGCGAATGGCAAGGGGACTCAAGGGCCAGACCCTCGACAGCGTGCGGGAAAGCCTCAACAAGTGGTACGCCGGTCATCCCGATCAATTGCAGCGACCGGTCATCGAGATAATCTGGTTCGAATTGGTCGTGCCGGGACTTCTGAAAAACAAATAGCGGAGAACGAAAATGAAACGAGTCTTGGTGATTGCGGCCTTCGCGGCCGCGGCGGGCGTGATGGGATGCACGAACATGACCGCGCAGCAGCAGGGAACGATGAGTGGCGCCGCGATCGGTGCCGCGGCGGGCGCGGGAATCGCGGCAATCGCCGGGGGCAGCGGCTGGACCGGTGCGGCCGTGGGTGCCGTCGCCGGCGGTGTCGTCGGCAACATCAAGGGCGGCAAGCAGCAGTAGCGCCCGGAATTGAAGTTGCCCGGCCGGTAACGGTCAACGGTCAGTCCGGCCAGGCTGATTTCAGGAGTGCGGCCGGAGATCAGGTCGGCCATGACGCGGCCGGTGCCCGCGGCCATGGTCCAGCCCAGCGTGCCGTGCCCGGTCGAGAGGTAGAGGTTGGAAAGTGCGTGCCGCCGACGATCGGGGTTCCGTCCGGCGTCATCGGCCGCAGGCCGCACCAGAACTCGGCCCGGCCGACGTCGCCACCTCGCGGAAACAGGTCGGTCACGACGTGGTCCAGCGTTGCGCGGCGCGCCTCGCGCAGCTTGAGGCTGAAGCCGGAAAGCTCGGCCGTGCCGCCGACGCGGATGCGGTCGCCAAGGCGGGTCACGGCAACCTTGTGGGTTTCGTCCATGATCGTCGATTCCGGCGCGAAGCGCGCGTCCGTGATCGGCACCGTGATCGAGTAGCCCTTGACCGGGTAGACGGGGAGGTCGATTCCCAAGGGCGGACGAGTTGCGGGGAGTAACTGCCCAGCGCGACGAGGTAGCAGTCAGCGGTGAGCGTGCCGGCGCTGGTGCGAACCCCGGTGACCGGCCCCCGGAAAACGAGATTGCTCGATCGCCGTGTCGAAGCGGAACGTCGGCGCCGATCTTCCCGGCCATCGCGGCCAGGCGCTGCGTGAACTTGAAGCAGTCGCCGGTTTCGTCGCCGGGCAGGCGCAAGGCGCCGACGAACTTCTCCTTCACCAGCGCCAGCGCCGGTTCGTATTGCAGATAGCCGTCGCGGTCGAGCACCTCGAAGGCGACCTTGTATTCCTTGAGGATATCGACGTCCTTGCCGATGCCGTCCAGCTGCTTCTGCGTGCGGAACAGCTGCAGCGTGCCCTGCGCCCGCTCGTCGTACGCGATGCCGGTTTCGGCGCGCAACGCGACCATGCAGTCGCGGCTGTATTCGGCAAGCCGGACCATGCGGCCCTTGTTGATGCGATAGCGCGCCTCGGTGCAGTTGCGCAGCATCATCGCGCCCCAGCGCCACATCGCCACGTCGAGCATGGGCCAGATCACCAGCGGGCTGTGGTGCATCAGCATCCACTTGATCGCTTTCACCGGCACGCCCGGGCCCGCCCATGGCGCCGAATAGCCGGGAGAGACTTCGCCGGCGTTCGCGTAGCTGGTTTCCAGTGCCGGGCCCGGTTGCCGGTCGACGACGGTGACCTCGTGGCCGGCGCGGGCGAGGTAGTACGCCGCGGTCGTGCCGATGACGCCACTGCCCAGGATCAATACCTTCATGCCTTGCGCCCGGCCAAGGAACTCGAAGCGCAGATAGTAGGTCCCGGATTGAGCAAAGAAAAGGTCATTCCTGGCCGATGGCCATGCTCAAGTATCATTCACGAAGCCCGCGTTGAAGCCACCCTGCCGTCATTGCCGGTGGACTTCCCGCTCCGAGGAGCAAGTGTGACCGAACCCGTATTGATCGTCCGAACCGCCAGCACGCTGCCCGACGCGGTGGTCTCCAATCGCGAGATCGGCGAGCGCCTGGTCGCCGATGTCGAACTTGACGACGAAGCCGCCCAGGCCATCGTCGCCAAGGTCCGCGAGCGCTCCGAGTTGATCGAGAGGAAGACAGGGCTCCGGGCGAGGCGCTTCTTCGACCCGGACGAATCCCCGGTCACGGTCGGCCTCGAGCTGCTGGAGCGCCTGATGGCCGGCGACGCATGGTCCGGACTCGACGCGCTGGTCGTCTCGTCGTCGAGCACCCACGGATTTCCGGGCCTGTCGCAGCAGATCGTCGCCGCGGCACGCGCCCGGCACGCGGACCTGGGTGCGCCATTCGTCCTCGACATCGGCAGCAATGCCTGCACCGGCTTCATGTACGGGGTGGCGATCGGCGCGAGCACGCTCCAGGCAATGGGCTTTCGCCGCGTCGCCTGTCTCGCGATCGAATTCTCGTCGCGCTGCATTCCCTACGATCCGCTGCGCTTCGGCACGAGCACGCTTTTCGGCGACGCGGCTGCAGGCTTGCTGCTCGGCGGCGACGGCCCGTTCGTCGCCGCGATCCGCACGATGCGCGCGAGCTCGATGATCGATGCCGATACGATCGGGCTGATCAAGGGGGGCGGCATGCAGGCCGGGAACCTCAAGCTCGACGTGCCGGAGCCGGGCCGCTGGTACATGGCGGGCCCGCCGGTCGCCGTCGGCGCAACGCGCATCCTCATAGACGAGATCCGGCGTTACCAGGCCGCGGGCGCGCGCATCGACTGGCTGATCCCGCACCAGGCCAACCTGACGCGCATCCTCATCCCCGCCTGCGAAAAGACCGGCATCGACCCGTCGCGGCTGTGCGCATCGTTCGCCGACACCGGCAACACGTCGAGCGCGAGCATTCCCTTGCTGCTCGACCAGCTGGTCCGCGGTGATCGCGTGAAACCGGGCGAGTTCGCGCTGCTGATCGGTTTCGGGTCCAGCTATACGATCGGCTCGGCCTTGCTCGAATTCGGCGGGTTGCCCGGCAAAGGGCCTCGCCCGGGGTAGGACGGATGGGCGGAACACGCGGGCGAACCCGGTGTCCTGCCGCAAGTCATTCCACAAAGGGCGAGTTCGGCAAGCGCGAGCCCGCCTTCATCTCGGCAAGCCATCGCGCCCCCCGTTCCAGGATGGCCTTCACGCGAGAGTCATTGCGCAAGGTCCGGTACGACGGATCGAAGCGCAGGGCGTTGTAGGCACTGGGCCAGCGGCCGTAATCCCGCGCGATCAGCCGGTCCAGCCGCACGATGGCGCCGTCGATGTCGCCGATCAGCGCGTGGTAGTCGAAGCCCAAGGCCCACTCGATGGAGCCGGCGACCTCCTTTCTCATCTCGAGAACCAGCGCGTGCTGGGCGGCGGCGGCCTTTCGATCCCCCAATCTCGCGAGGAGCAGTTCCTTTGCCTCGTGCAGGCGCAGGCTGTCGGGCTTTTCCTGGAGCAGGCGTTCGACGGTCTTCAAGGCCTCGCGCCACTGGATGGCAGCCGAGCCCGGACGCCCGGCGGCAGCGTGGACGTTGCCGCGCAGCAAGGCCGTTGGAACCTCGATCCGGGCTTCATGCAGCACTTCCCGTTGGGTCCGGTTCAGCGTCTGCAGCGCTTGCTCGTAGTCACCGGACCAAAGCCAGAGGGTGCTCACGTGCGTGATGAACACATCTTCGAGCAACAGCTTCGAGGGGATCGTCGCAACGAAGTCCCGCGCGGCGGCGAGGTCTCCCCAGCCATACGTGAGCAAGAGCAGGCGATTCAGGTAGCTGAGCCGAACGGGAAGGCCGGACGCGAAGACGCCGTCGAGCAGGCGGCCGGATTCGAGATATTCGCCACTGCCCCAATGCCGGCTGGCCACATAGGAATCCGCGTAGCTGCGGCCGAGCGGCGACAGGCTGCGCAAGCGCGCCAGGACGCCCTCGCGGACATCCTTTTCGGCACTCCTTCTGTCGAGAGGACCCCAGGCGAGAAGTTGCGCGAGCGTGCGCAGTACGGTGAGGTTGCCCGGCGCGCGGTCGGCCAGGATCGTGAGCCGCTTGATCGCCTCGTCCCGGTTCCTCGTCGCGACCAGCACGCCAGACATCGCCAACTCGGCATGGATCGAATCCGGGTCGAGGAGCCGGGCCTTTTCCGCGTAGCTCCTCAGGTCCGCCCGCCGTTTGGAAGTGTCGTCATAGTTCTCATTGAGGAAACGGAAGTTGGCCCAGGCGGCCACCGCGAATGCCTCGGCGCTGGCCTGGTCCTTGGCGATGGCGTCGAGGCTGAGCTGCTCGGCAAGCTCGACGTTCCTGCGCGTCATCAGCGGGTCGTCGTCGAGGAGTGCCCGGGCCTTGGACACCAGTTCGGCGGCGGGAGCGGCCGCCGCGCGCGCAGGGGAAGGTGCGGCTTGCCGCGTGGACCAAATGCCGGAATTTTTCAGCGCCACGAACACGACCGCCACGACGACCCAGATGAGCCACCGCGGAAGCTTTCTCCAGCCAGCCGGGCCGGCGGCAGCCTGTGCCGCCGGCCCGGCGCCCCGCGACCGGGTGGCCTCGCCGGAGAGCAGTTGCCGCATGCGGTCGGCGAACTTCTCATCGCAACGGCCCTCGGGAAGCCGCGACCACTGCACCTCGAGGAAGGCATCCGGCACGTGCACCTGCGCGTCGGACGTTGCGTCGATCACGACGGGCACGAGGAACGGCCGGCCCTTTGCCATGAGGTGCGAACGTTGCTCGGCGAGCCGCCATTCCAGCCGGAAGTAGCCCTCCGTCCGGCTCTCCGTGTTGGCCGAGATGACCGGCACGAACAGCGCGCATTCCTTGATCTGCCGGCGGATCGATGCGTCCCAGGCGTCGCCGCCGCGCAGTTCGCTCTGGTCGAACCACACCTCGATGCCAGCCGCGCGCAGCACGTCGCAGATGCGCCGCGCGGCCTCCGCGTCCTGCGAGGCGTAGCTGAGGAAGACGGCTTTGGAGGAGTCGCTCACGAAGCGTCGAACCGGAAATCGAGCTTGCCACCCAAGGAGGCCAGGGTTGCCGTGCCTCGGGGCGAGGACCGCAGCGATTGTCGCCCAGGCTCGCCGGGCCCGCAATCATCGAGGGCGCGTGGCAGGTGCCGGACGCGAGCGAGGGGCTGCAGTCATTCCCACGACGCGCCGAAATTGCCTGTAACGTATCCGTCACACCGCTGTCGTAACATCACGGACTCCACTGGAAATCGGTACCAGCCATGCAGGCCAACATCCTCGTCGTCGAAGATGAAAGCGCGATCCAGGAACTGATCGCCATCAACCTGGAGCAGTCCGGCCAGCGGGCGTCCCGCGCCGGCAGCGCCGAGCAGGCGATGGAGATGATCCAGCTCGAGCTGCCGGACCTGATCCTGCTCGACTGGATGTTGCCCGGCGTAAGCGGCATCGAGTTCGCGCGCAAGCTGCGCGGCGAGTCGCGCACGCGCAAGGTGCCCATCATCATGCTCACCGCGCGCGGCGAAGAGGAAGACAAGCTGCGCGGGCTGGAGACCGGCGCCGACGACTACATCACGAAACCCTTCTCGGTGCGCGAGCTGCAGGCGCGCATCAAGGCGGTGCTGCGCCGCCGCGCGCCCGAGATCACCGACGACGTGATCGAGTACCACGGCCTGAAGCTCGACCCGGCCTCGCACCGCATCACCGGCAAGGGCAAGGACCTGCAGATGGGGCCGACGGAATTCCGGTTGCTGCATTTCTTCCTCAGCCACGCCGAGCGCGTCTATTCGCGCACGCAACTGCTCGACCACGTCTGGGGCGACCACGTGTTCATCGAGGAACGCACGGTGGACGTGCACATCCGCCGGCTGCGCGCGGCGCTCACCAAGAGCGGTCACCAGACCTTCATCCAGACGATCCGCGGCAGCGGCTACCGTTTCTCGCGCGCCTGAGGCGCGGCCCGCCCGCTCCGGGCGTGAGATAATTTCTGCACACCCCCCTTCCCCGGAACGCCCACGTGCGTGACTGGCTCGGCCGCGTCATCCAGATCCTGCTGCTCGCGGGTCTTCCTTCCCTGCTGGCCGGGTTCGCATGGAACGCCGCCGCCGGCTTCGGGTTGTTCTCCGCGGTCCTGCTGCTGCTCCTCACCACCCAGTTCCGTTACCAGGCCGCGCTTATGCGCTGGCTGGCGCACCCCGACCTCGAGCATGTCCCGAACGCCACCGGGGCCTGGGAGGACGTGTTCTCCAAGCTCTACCGCATGGTCAAGCGCGACAAGCAGCAGCAGCAGGCACTGACCGACGCGCTCCTGCGCTTCCGCGAGGCCGGCGAGGCAATGCCCGACGGCGTCACCGTGCTCGACGAGGACGACCACATCGAGTGGCTGAACCCGATGTCGGAGCGGCACTTCGGCATCGACCCTCAAGCACGACCGCCGGCAGGCGATCACCAACCTGTTGCGCCAGCCCAGCTTCGTCGAGTACCTCGCCGCGCAGAACTACAGCGAGCCGCTGACCCTGAAGGTATCGGCGAGCCCGACGCGTGCTCGTCGATCCAGCTCGTGCCCTACGGCGAAAGCAAAAGCTGCTGCTCTCGCGCGACATCACGCGCTGGGAACGCATCGAGACCATGCGCCGCGACTTCATCGCCAACGTCTCGCACGAGCTGCGCACGCCGCTCACCGTGATGAAGGGCTTCTCGAAACGCTGATCGACAACCCCGCCGCGGAGCCGAAGCTGCCGGCGCGCTCGCTCGACTGATGAGGAACAGGCCGGAGCGCATGCAGCGCCTCGTCGAGGACCTGCTCATGCTTTCGCGGCTGGAGGATACCCAGCAACCCGTTGCGCGAGGACCGGTCGACGTCCCGGCGCTGGTGCAGTCGCTGCTCGGTGGATGCCGAGCGCCTGAGCCGCGGCCAGCACCGCCTCGAAGTCGACGGTGGCTGACGCCCGTGGCTGCCCGGGAACCGGGAGGAACTGCGCGGCGCGTTCTCCAACCTGGTCTCGAATGCCGTCCGCTACACGCCCGCCGGCGGCGAGGTGCGCATCCGGTGGGAAGTGGCCGATGGCCAGCCGGCGTTCCGCGTGAAGGACAACGGCGAAGGCATCGAGCCCGAGCACATTCCCCGCCTGACCGAGCGCTTCTACCGCGTCGACCGCAGCCGCTCGCGCGCCACCGGCGGCACGGGGCTCGGGCTCGCGATCGTCAAGCACGTGGTGCAGCGCCACCAGGCGAGGCTCGAGATCGAGAGCGAGCCCGGCAGCGGCAGCACCTTCTCGGTGGTCTTCCCCGCGATACGGCTCGCCGCCGCGGAGCGATCCCCCGGGACAGGCGCGAAACAGGCAGCCGACGCGCAGGCCGCCTGAGCCCGCGAAAGCGCGTCCGGCACGCAGGTGGGCTAGAATTTGCCCATGGTCGGCATCCTCATTGTTTCCCACGGCGCATTCGGCGAAAGCCTGATCCACTGCGCCAGCCACGTGCTCGGCAAGCGCCCCCTTTACGTCCGCCAGCTCGGCGTCACCGTGCACGACGACCCCGACGAGATCCTGCCGGTGGCCGAGGACCTGATCCGCTTCCTCGACCAGGGCAAGGGCGTGCTGGTGTTCACCGATATCTTCGGCGCCACGCCGGCCAACATCGCCAACCGCCTGCTGGTACCCGGCAAGGTGGAGGGCATCTCGGGAGTGAACCTGCCGATGCTGATCCGCGCGCTCACCTACCGCACTGAACCGCTCGAGACAGTGATCCAGAAAGCGCTCTCCGGCGGAACCGAAGGCGTGATGCGCATGCCGGCGAAGGCCTGACCGACCATGCAAAAGCAGACCGTGGCCATCTCCAACAAGCTCGGCCTGCACGCCCGCGCATCCGCCAAGCTCACCCAGGCCGCCTCGAAGTTCCAGTGCGGCGTCTTCCTTTCCCGCAACGGCCGGCGCGTGAACGCCAAGAGCATCATGGGCGTGATGATGCTCGCCGCCGCCAAGGGCGCCACCGTGGACATCGAGACCGACGGCGCGGACGAGGAAGCGGCGATGACGACGCTGGTCGCGCTGATAAACGACAAGTTCGGCGAAGGCGAATGAGCAGCAACGTCTCGTTCACCATGCACGGCATCGGCGTGTCGGGCGGCATCGCCATCGGCCACGTCCACCTCTTCTCCAGCATGGCGACCGAGGTGGACCACTACGACGTCGGCGGCGCCGACGTCGCCAGGGAACTGCGCCGCTACGACCGCGCGGTGAAACAGGTGAAGGACGAGTTGGGACACCTCGCCGACAGCGTGAAGCACAGCGCGGCCTCGGAACTCGCCGCCTTCGTCAACGTCCACCGCATGCTGCTCGAGGACTCGAGCTTCGCCGACGCGCCGCGCGCCATCATCCGCGAGCAGAAGTGCAACGCGGAATGGGCGCTGAAGACGCAGATGGACGAGCTGGTCGCGCAGTTCGAGGACGTCGAGGACGAGTACCTGCGCGAGCGCGCCAGACGACGTGCGCCAGGTCGTCGAGCGCGTGCTCAAGGCGATGGCCGGCACGCAGCGCAAGATCCCGGTGAAGCCGCTGCGCGACGAAAGCATGATCCTGGTCGCGCGCGACCTCTCGCCCGCGGACATGATCCTGTTCCGCGAGCACCCGTTCGCCGGCTTCGTCACCGACCTGGGCGGCGCCACCTCGCACACGGCGATCGTCGCGAGGAGCCTGAACATCCCGGCGATCGTCGCGATGCACCACTCGCGCACCGTGATCCACGAGGACGAGCTGGTCATCATCGACGGCACGCAGGGCGTGCTGATCGTCAATCCCGACAAGCACGTGCTGGCCGAGTACCGGCTGAAGCAGAACCAGATCAAGATCGAGCGGGAGAAGCTCAAGCGGCTGAAGAACGCGCCCGCCGCCACGCTCGACGGCACCGCCATCCAGCTGCATGCCAACATCGAGCTGCCCTCCGACATCGACCAGGTGAAGGCGAGCGGGGCCAACGGGCGTGGGGCTGTTCCGCAGCGAGTTCCTGTTCATGAACCGCCGCGACCTGCCGGGCGAGGACGAGCAGTACGAGGCCTACCGCGACGTGATCGAGGGCCTGAAGGGGCTGCCCGTCACCATCCGCACGCTCGACGTCGGCGGCGACAAGAACATCGACGGGCAGGAGTACATCGCCATCAACCCCGCGCTGGGCCTGCGCGCGATCCGCTACTGCCTCGCCGAGCCGCAGGTGTTCAACACCCAGCTGCGCGCGATCCTGCGGGCGTCGCGCCACGGCAAGGCGATGATCCTGATCCCGATGCTCTCCTCCTTCGACGAGCTGAACCAGGCGCTCGCGGCGGTGAAGGAGGCGAAGCAGCAACTGCGCGACGAGAAGATCAAGTTCGACGAGTACGTACCGATGGGCGGCATGATCGAGGTGCCGGCGGCGGCGATCGCGCTGCCGATGTTCATCCGCAAGCTCGACTTCATATCGATCGGCACCAACGACCTCATCCAGTACACGCTCGCCATCGACCGCGCCGACGATGCCGTGGCCCACCTCTACAACCCGCTTCACCCGGCCGTGCTTTCGCTGATCGCCAGCGTGATCCGCACCGCGCACGCGCACGAGAAGCCGGTGGCGGTGTGCGGCGAAATGGCCGGCGAAGTCGAGCTGACGCGGCTGCTGCTGGGCCTGGGGCTGCGCCAGTTCTCGATGCACCCCGCGCACATCCTCGAAGTGAAGCAGCGCGTGCTGACCACGAGCCTGCCCGACATCGCCCCGGTGGTCGCGCGCATCATGCGCTCCGACGAGCCCGAGAAGGTCCTGCTCTACCTCGAGAAGCTCAACGCCTGAGCCTCGCGATGCACGAGATCCTGCCTCCCCGGAAGGAAGCCGAAGGCGTCAGCCGCCGCTGGTTCCAGGACGATTATTTCGACCTCTACATCTGGCAGGCCAAGGGGGGCGGGGTAAGCGCCTTCCAACTCTGTTACGACCGCCGCGCCAACGAACGGAGCCTGCGCTGGTCCCCCGCGACGGGGTTCGCGCACGACGGCGTCGACATCCCCGAGGACAAGCCGGGGCGCGCGATGTCCGCGCTGCTCGTGGTCGATGGCGTGTTCCCCGCCGAAATGGTCATCAAGCGCTTCACCGAGTCCGCGAAGAGCCTCCCGGCGCAACTTCGCGAGGAGGTCGCCGCAAGGCTCGCGGAATTCGCCGGCGGCGCAAGGAAGAAGACCGCGAAACCGCCGAAGGCCACGCCTGCAACGAAGGCACCGCGCAAGCGCCGCTGATTTCCTTGCTGCCGGCCTTTCGCGCGAAGGCCGCAGTTTGGAAAAGCATTGGAACCGCCGATGAACGCCGATGAACGCCGATCAAGACAAGACTGGACTGCACTTGGACCAAGGTTTCGTGCTGGCAACCGTAGCCACCCACACAAGGGGTTTTATCGGCGTTCATCGGCGTTCATCGGCGGTTAATTCGCTTTCGGGTTTCCCGCAGGCTCCGTCGGCGGTCAATTCGCCTTTGAAAGGGAATGGAGTTAGAATTCAGGCATCGCGCCGATTTGACTCAGCTTGCGGGCGCTTAAACAAATACGGCTAAAGCGAGTGGATGGTCCGAAGCAAACCCGACCCCGCTCACCAAAGCCGGTCGGGTTTTTTGCTTTTCGGAAATGACAACGACAGACAACCGCTCGGTCGGCGCCGTCAGGGAACAACGCGCCGGCTTCCTCGAACCGCTGATCCTCAAGGCGGGCACCACGCTTTCGTCCTACGAGCTGGTGTACGAGACCTATGGCACGCTCAACGCCGGGCGCAGCAACGCGGTGCTGGTCTGCCATGCGCTGTCGGGCAGCCATCACGTCGCCGGATATTACGAGGGCGAGCCCGACAAGATCGGCTGGTGGGACAACCTGATCGGCCCCGGCAAGCCGCTCGACACCGACCGCTTCTTCGTCATCGGCGTGAACAACCTCGGCGGCTGCTACGGCTCGACCGGGCCGGCCTCGACCAACCGCGCCACCGGGCAGCCATATGGCGCGGGGTTCCCGCTGGTGACGGTCGAGGACTGGGTGTCGTCGCAGGCACGCCTGATGGACCGCCTCGGCATCCAGCGGCTGGCCGCGGTGCTCGGCGGCTCTCTCGGCGGCATGCAGGCGCTGCAGTGGGCGATGAGCTATCCGGAGCGGATCGCGCACGCGGTGTGCGTGGCGGGAGCGGCCAAGCTCTCGGCGCAGAACATCGCTTTCAACGACGTCGCGCGCCAGGCGATCGTTTCCGACCCCGATTTCCACGGCGGCAACTTCTACGCGCAGAACGCGATCCCGGCGCGGGGGCTCAGGCTCGCGCGCATGCTCGGCCACATCACCTATCTCAGCGAGGACCTGCTGATGGAGAAGTTCGGCCGCGTCCTGAAGCACAGCGAGTACGGCTTCAACTACGAAGTGGAATTCGAGATTGAGTCGTACCTGCGCTACCAGGGCGACAAGTTCGCGGCGTTCTTCGACGCGAACACCTACCTGATCATGACCAAGGCGCTCGATTACTTCGACCCGGCGCGCGACCATGGCGGCAAGCTCTCGGCGGCGCTCGCCAACATCAAGGCGGGCGTCTTCCTCGCCTCCTTCAAGAGCGACTGGCGGTTCCCGCCGCAGCGCTCGCGCGAGATGGTGAAGGCGCTGGTCGATACCGACAAGCGCGTCACCTACGCAGAGATCGACGCGCCCAACGGCCACGACGCCTTCCTGCTGGACGACCCGCACTACCACGCGCTGATGGCGGCGTATTTCGACAACGTCGGCGACGAAGTCGACGCGCCGCGCCGCAAGATCCCCTACGTGCAATCCGCTTCCGCCACGGTGCTCGGCGAGATGCAGGGCTACGAGGGCAAGCGATGAACGCCCGCTTCGACTACGAGCTGATCGCAAGCTGGATCCCGCAGGGCGCGCGCGTGCTGGACCTGGGCTGCGGCGACGGCACGCTGCTCGCGGGGCTGGCCGCCACGCACGGCGTCACCGGTTACGGCATCGAGATCGACGACGGCGGCGTGCTCGCGAGCGTGAAGAACGGCGTCAACGTGATCCAGCTCGACCTCGAGACGGGGCTCTCGGGCTTCGAGGACGACGCCTTCGACTTCGTGATCCTCTCGCAGACGCTGCAGGCGATGCGCCGCTCCGACCTGATCCTCAAGGAGATGCTGCGCGTCGGCCGCGAAGGCATCGTCACCTTCCCCAACTTCGGCTACTGGCGCCACCGCCTCGACATCCTGCGCGGGCGCATGCCGGTTTCCGAAAAGCTGCCCTACCAGTGGTACGACACGCCCAACATCCACCTGTGCACGGTGAAGGACTTCGAGGACCTGTGCGCGAAAGTGGGCGCGAAGATCCTCGACGAGCAGGTGCTGCACGAGGGCAGCATCGTCACCGTGATGCCGAACCTCTTCGGCAGCCTCGGCGTGTTCCGCTTCAAGCGCAGCTAGCGGTTCGATGGGCCCGGCGATCACCTTTCCCGCGCTGCAGTTCCTGCTGGCGCTGACGTGGACGGTGTACGTGATCTTCCTGCCGAAGCTCGCCGCCGAGGTGGGGCTGGCGAAGGACATCGTGCCGTGGCTGCTGCTCCTCGACCAGGCGATCTTCGCGGTGATGGACTGGCGGCTCGGCATGGCCGCCGACAGGATCGCGAAGGCCATGGGACGGCTCGGCAAGTGGATGGCGCTGGTGACGGCGGTGTCCTGCGCGGCATTCCTGCTGCTGCCGTTCGCGGCGATGACCGGATCCCCGTGGCTCCTCATTGCGCTGACGATTGTCTGGTCGGCAACCTCATCGGCATTGCGCGCGCCACCGCTGGTGCTGCTCGGCCGCTACACCGCCGCGCCCGAGCAACCGTGGGCAGCAGGATTGTTCCTCTTCGGGCTCGGCGTCGCGGGCGCCATCGCGCCCTTTCTCACCGCAGCGCTGCGCGACATCGACGCGCGATTGCCGTTCGCGATCTGCTCGCTGACCCTGGTTGCCACCACGCTCGCCATCGCGTCCGGGGAGCAACGCCAAATTGCCAGGGCGCCCGCGGAAAAGACCCCGGCGCCAGCGAGCGGCGTGCCGGTGGCTTTCCTCGCCGCGATCGTGCTGCTCGGCCTCGGTTTCCAGTTGCACTTCGCGGTGAACTCCGCGCCCAACTACCTGCGCTTCGCCAAGCCCGAAGAACTGGAAAGGCTGATGCCGGCGTTCTGGATCGGCTTCAATCTCCTGATCCTGCCGGCCTCGCTCCTCACCAAGCGCCATGGCGGGCCGTTCATGATGGCGACAGGCGCGCTTGTGGGCGCGGTTGCGGCCGTCGCCGTCGCGCAGGCCGGCACGCTCCGCTTCCTGGTGGCGGCGCAATTCGTCGCCGGCGCCGCGTGGGGCTGCGTGATGATGAGCGCGCTTTCCGCCGCGCTCGCCATCGGCCGCACCGGGCGCGAGGGCTTCGTCACCGGGGCGCTGTGGTCCCTGCTCGCGGTGGCGACGTTCACGCGCATCGCCATCGTCATCGCGCAATTGCCGCAACAGCCCGACTTCAAGCCTTTGCTGGCGTGGGCGCCGGCCGCGCTGTGGCTCGCCGCCGGATCGCTGGTCGCCTGGAGCTCGCGCAGGGCCCGGACGGCGATAGCGTAAAATTGCCCCAGGACATCCGAAACATTCGAAGCACAACGGAGAATCGCCATGGGCAAGAAACTACCAAGCAAGGGCAAGCCGCCGAACACCGACTGGACCGACCGCACCAAGAGGAAGGCGAAGAAGGACAAGAAGAAGGCCGCCTGAGGAATTGCCCGCGGGCCATTTGGCGAGAAGGATTCAGCCAGATGGCCTTGAAAGCGCGATCAAGGCACCTGTACGCCGCGGACGGTGAATTCCTCGGCGCGACCTCCTCGGTCGCGCAGGCCATCGAACGGGGATTGCCGCATTCGTCGCTGCTGAAGCCCAAGCAATCACTGGGGCTCAACCCACCCTGCGAGGCCGATCCATGTTCGCATTTCGCATTCTATTGATCTCGATCATCGGCGTCGTCCTTGCCTACACCGGATTGGTCATCGCGGCGAACGGCTGGGGCTTCTTCCCTGTTTTCTTCGGAGACATCGCCGCAATGAACTGGGCGGGCCAATTCAACCTGGACTTCAGTTGCTTCCTGCTCCTTTCCGGGCTTTGGCTTGCATGGAGAAACCAGTTCACTCCGGTTGGCCTCGTTCTTGGCGCGTTTGCATTGGTCGGCGGCGCGCCATTTGTCGCTGCCTATCTCCTCATCACGAGCTTTCAGGCCAATGGTGACGTCAAGGTGCTGCTTCTGGGCAAAGCGCGGGCCGGTTAGCGCAAACGTCCGGCCGCAGGGGCTCGGGCATGCAGACCGTTCTCGTCACAAACGTCACCCAGTATGCCGGCGACGAGAAAAGCACGGTAACGCAGCAGCTCATCGGCGCGCTTTCACAGGCCAATGTCGGCATGGTCCTGGCGCGAACCATGAGTATCCAGGAAGACATGCTCGTGATCCGGCTCGAAACGACTGCGGCTGATGGAACGCCTGTTGCCCGCACCCTCACCTGGAAGCGCCTCGGGGATGCGGGCTAGCTACGCGTTCGGGAGGCCCGCGGGAAATCGTGGGCCGCGCCCCACGCGGCAGCGCGGTCGTTGCGCGGCCACTCAACTACGTCGTCATGCCTCACAACCGCCTCCAGCCGCCCTCCCGGCCTCATGAGCAACGCACCAGCACCCGATGCGGACTACTTCCGCGCCTTGGAGGTTGAACGCACCCGGGTCATTGTTGCGCGTGATCTGGCAGCGATCCGCAAGCTGCACGCGCCGGAGTACGAACTCATCACGCCCGCCGGGCGGGTTTTCACAATGGGAAGCTACCTCTCGCTCATCGCAGCCGAGCCTTTCTACGCGAACTGGGAGCACGGCCCCATGGAGGTTCGTGTCGCCGAAGAAATGGCCGTCGTAAGGTACCAGGCAAGGCTGACGTTCCCATCCGGAAAAGTCGTCGAATGCTGGCACACCGATACGTACGAGCTGCGCGCCGGTGAGTGGGTGGCGGTGTGGTCACAGGCAACGCAGCTGCCGCCAAGCCCAGCCACTTAGCGAGCCAGGGCCAGGCCCCATCCTCCCATCGGGGCGAGGTCCGACGGCGCGGGTCCGCCTGGTCCCAGGCGTCATGTGTCATTCGCCGATCAGCGCTCCGCCGCCAGCCGGCGCACGGCAAGCATCGTGCAGTCGTCCGCCAACAACTTCGAGCCTGTGTGGCTGACAACCCTTTCGTAAAGGGAATCCAGGAGAGTGGGCAGCGCGCTCGCCGCGCCACGGCGCAGCAATTCGAGACAGCCTTCCTCGGTTAGCTGCCTGCCGGCAGGGTCTTCCGCTTCCGTCACGCCGTCGGAGTAGCAAAACAGCGTCTCCCCGACCGCGAGGTCGTACGCCATGCTGGAGTAGTGCCCGCCGCTCGCCGCGCCGACCAGCATTCCCTTCGGCACCGGCAGCATCGCGGCCTCGCGGTCCGTGCACACCATCGGCACGCAGTGGCCCCCGTTCGAGTAGACGAACCGGCCGGTTTGCACATCGAGAAAACCGCAGAGCAGGGTCACGAAGAGGTTCGTGTCATTGCCGATGCACAGGCGATCGTTGAGTGTCTCGAGGATCTTTTCCGGCTGCGTCGTCTCCATGGCCAGGACTCGCAGCAGCCCGATCACCCGGACCATGAACAGTGCGGCCGCGATGCCGTGGCCGGAAACATCACCGATGCAGACGAACAGCGTGCGGCTGTCGACGAAGAACGCGTCGAACAGATCGCCTCCGACCTTCGAAGCGGGCTCCATGAAACCGCACACCTCGATGTCGGAGCGCCACGGAAACAACGGCCGCTGCAGCGGGAGCATGCTTGCCTGGAGCTGGCGCGCGACTTCCAGCTCCTTCCTGAGGTGATTGAGTTCAAGCCGTTCGCGCTGCAAGGCGAGAGCCTTCTTGCTTGCGCCGCGCATGCGCTCGGTCAGCGTGGACATCAGGTTCCTGGCCAGGCCGCGAAGCGGCATCAGGCGGTTCCAGAACAAGTCGGGGTCGAGCCGGAGAACGCGCGCATCCGAAACCGCAAGTACCAGCGCCGAGATGGGCTTGCCATCGATGGCCGAAAGCTCGCCGATGCATTCGCCGGGAGATATCGCGATGGCGGAGTCCGGGCTCGCGTCTTCCCCCAGCTGGGCAACCAGCCGGCCCGACAGGAGGATGAAGACATCGCGATTGGCCTCGCCCAGCCGGAGAAGCGGCATGCCCGCGGGCAGCAGCAACACCTCGCAATCGGCGAGGGCTTCGTCGAGCTCGCGCGGGTCGGCGTCCCGGAACAGCGGGATCCAGTCCAGCGCCGGCCGTCGCCGGGCGCCGCGCCGACGTTCCTCCGCGACCGTGCGATTCGCGATCCGGCGATCGGATCCGCGCCGGAAGTTCCTGGTCGCGGGCTTCGTCATTACGGGTTCCATCGTGCGCCGAACGTCAGATGGTTGTGTCCATCTTCATGGCGGTAGCGAAGCCAGTCGGAACAGCGTCGGAGCATCACCAGCCCCAGCCCGCCCGGCGAGGCTTCGTCGAGCGTCTTCGGCAGCGTTCTCTTCGCGACGGTGAGGGGATTGAACGCCATGCCGGCATCCGACACCGTCACGCTCGCCATGCTGCAGTCCGCATCGGGCCCAACCTCCAGCAGCAGCCGGATCGGCGCCGACAGCGCCGTGCTGCCGCCATGGGTGATGACGTTCGCCAGCACTTCGTTCAGGCAAAGCAGGAGTCGCTCGGCCTGGGCCTGCGGCACGTCGCGCTGCCGGCAGGCCGTGGCGAGCCATTCCGACGCGCGCCGCACCTCAGCGCCACTGGCGCCGATCGTGAGTTCGTCAAACCTCGGCGACACCGGCAGCTCGGTCCCCACCGGTCAGGCGACAGCCGCCCTTTCGGCCTCGGAGGCGCTCTTGAAGACCGGAATGATCTGGTCCACCCCGGTTGCATTGAGGCTCATCATGACGGTCGAGCTCTCGCTCACGACCAGCACCATCTTTCCCCCGCGCTGCTGGACCGCCTTGGCGCTGGTGATCAGTGCGCGTATGCCGATCGAGGCGAGAAACCTGAGGGAGGACAGGTCGACGACCACGCCCTTTTTCGGTGCTGCAGCCAGCTCCTCGAGTTGCGCGGCGACCGAGTCGGTGCCCGGCAGGTCGAGACGGCCGGAGATCACGATTCGGCGAAGGTCTGTTCCGATGTCGTCATAGCTGATGGACATGATGATGTCACCCTCCCCAATGAGAGAATTCAGCGCCGCGGGAAGTATGCCACATGCACGTTTGCGCTCCTCGCGCGAACCTCGATGGTCGGTGCCACGCTCAGCTGCACGCGCACCTCGGAAGGCGGCAACGGCCCGCTGTTCCCCCCGAGGCTACCGATTCGGCTTGGCCGGCACCCAGTCATCCGGCGCGCCCGGCGGCACCCGCGGATGCTTCTCCAGGCTCTGCTGGAAGGCCATCTGCATCTTGCGCATCGGGCCGCGCACCCAGCCCTGCGTGCTGTTCACGTCGGTCTCCTCCTTCGGGTCCTGCACGACGTTGAAGAGGTACGGCACCTCGAGATGCGTTGACGCCCGTGTTGGGCTCCGTCTCCCACAGCAGGTGCATCTTCCAGTCGCGCCACTTGATCGCGCGCAGCTGCTCCTTGATGTAGTACACGAAGCCCTCGCGCGGGGACTTTCGGTCTTGCCCAGCAGGAATCGGCGTGAGGTCGACGCCGTCGATCGGCCGGTCGTCGGGCACCTTCGCGCCCGCGTTCGTGCAGCAGCGTCGTGAAGAGGTCCGTGACGTGCACGATCTCGTTGGTGACGCCCGGCGCCACGCGGCCCGGCCAGCGCACGATGAGCGGCACGCGCAGCGCGCCTTCCATCGCCGTGTGGTACGTGCCGCTCCACGGGCCCGCGGTGCCGCGCCACGGCCGGCGGAACTCGGGGCCGTTGTCGCTGGCGAAGATGAAGAGCGTGTCCTCCTCGAGGCCGGCCTTCGCCACCGTGTCGATCACCTCGCCCACGCGGTGGTCCATCTCGACCATCGAGTCGGCGAAGTCGCCCGCGCCCGTATGGCCGGCGAAATCGCGATGGGGAAGCGTCGGGTAGTGCAGTTGCGTGAGCGGCAGGTAGACGAAGAAGGGCTTGCCCGCCTTGCCTGCTTCGCGATGAAGTCGCACGCCATGCGCGTGAGGTCGCCGTCGATGCGCCGGCGCATCTCGAGGTCGTAGGGCGCCACGCTGCGCACGGGCTCGCCGCGATCCCCGGCCTCCGACGTACGGAATGTCGCACCACGGCCGGATCGAACCCGATGGACTCCGTGAACATGCTCTCGTTGGTGGTGCGCGGGATGCCGTACCACTCGTCGAAGCCGCGGTCGTGCGGGAAGCGCCCGGCGCGGTCGCCCAGGTGCCACTTGCCGTAGATGGCCGTGGCGTAGCCGGTGGCGGAGAGCGCCTGCGCGAGCGTGATCTCCCAGGGATGATGCCCTGCGGCAGTCCCGCCGGCACCGACTGCAGCGCGCCCGTGCGGATCGGGTGCCGTCCGGTCATCAGCGCCGAGCGCGTGGGCACGCAATCGCTTTCGACGTTGAAGTTGAGGAAGCGAAGGCCCTCCGCCGCCAGCGCGTCGATGCGCGGCGTGGGCGCGCCGCGGAGCGCCCCGCCGCCGTAGCAGCCGAGCTCCCCCCAGCCCAGGTTGTCGGCGAGGATGAGGACGATGTTGACGGGCTTGGCCATGGCGGTCTTCCGGTACCGGTCAGTCGAGCTGCAGCTTGCGTTCCGCGATGACCTTGCTCCACCGCGCGCGCTCGCGGGCGAGGTAGGCCGCGAATTCCGGCCCGGACAGGCCCGAGACCTCGAAGCCCAGCTTGTCGATGCGTTCGCGAAGCGGCGGGCGTGGCGAGCGAAGCCGCGATCTCCTTCTGCATGCGCGCGAGGACCGCCGGCGGCGTGGCGGCCGGCGCCATGAGGCCGGCCCACTGGCGCACGTCGTATCCGGGGGCCACCGTCTCGTCGAGCGTGGGCACGTCGGGCACCGCGGGGGAACGGGCCTTCGTGGTGACGGCGAGGATGCGCACGCGGCCCGACCGCGCGTGGGGCAGCACGGCCGCGAGCCCGAGGACGGCCACGGGAACCTGCCCGCCGACGAGATCCGTGATCGCCTGGCCGCCGCCCTTGTAAGGGATGTGCAGCAGGTCCACGCCCGTCATCTGCGCAAGAAGTTCGCCCGCCAGGTGCTGCAGCGAGCCCTGCCCCGACGTGGCGTAGCCGATCTTGCCGGGGCTCGCCTTCGCGGCGGCGATCACGTCCTTCACGGTCTTGAAGGGCGAGTCGGCGGGCGTCGCGACGACGATGGGCTGCGCGCCGAACATCGTCACGGGCACGAAGTCGCGCTCCACGTTCCACTTGAGGCCCTGGCGCAGCACGGGCTGCAGCGCCACCGTGTCCGAGGCGACGACGAAGGTGTATCCGTCCGCGGGCGAGGAGGCCACCACCTCCATGCCGACGGCCCCTGAGGCGCCCGGACGGTTGTCGACGACGATCACCTGGCCCAGTTGCTTGCCGAGCGGCTCGGCCACGGCGCGACCCATGGCGTCGTTGGACCCGCCGGCCGGCTGGGGCACGACCCACTTGAGCGGCTTGTTCGGCCAGGCGGGCGCCTGTGCGAGCGCATCGGCGGCGGGTATGGCAGCAAACGTCATCGCGGCAAGGGCGATGAAGCCGAGTCTCGGCACGGGGATTCTCCTGGCGGGTTTCGATGACAGCAGTCTAGCCGCAGCGATGACCGGTTTTCCATCATTCTTCGGATGGACGAATGGCATTTCCGTCGTCAGGACATTCACGGCGGGAAAGGCCGGAGTCAGGTTGGAGCAGCCATGGCTCGCGGTCGCAGGCGTGGCGAGCGACCCACTGCGGTGGCTCCGTCGTTATCACACACTCGCACGCCAAGTGCGCGAATACATGACGAACCCGGGGACCAGGACCCGGGCGCCGCGGCGCCGGCATTCGCGACGCCGGCAGCCGGCGGAAAACCCGTTTCGAGGCTACGAGGTCACTTCATCCGTGCCTTGCTGCCTCGTTCATTCATTTGCCCTTGTCGTGCGGAACGACACACGTCGCGACGGCCGTTGTGACGTTGCCTGCGCGATCGGTTGCGCTTGCCGACAGCGTGTAGGTGCGTCCCGGCCCGTTGCCAAGGCGTTCTGCCCGAACGGAAATGGTCCGTGGATCGAGGCCACTGCCGGCCGTCATCGTGTCGGACTGTCCCGGAGCCGCTGGTTCACTGCTTGCAACCTCGGTATTGAAGGACGACAGGCCGGACAAGCCTTCCTGTGCCGAAACGGTCGCGACAGTCACGAGCTTGTTGTTGGGGGGCCAGACATTGCACCCGTCGGCGGGCATTCCCGAGAGCGACGGCGGCGACTTGTCGAGCTGCACGACAAGGGTCTTTGCCGTTTCGACATTGCCGGCATTGTCGGTCGCATAGTAGGTGACCGTCGTCGTGCCCTCGACGCTGATGGTGAGCGAAGCGCCGTCAGCGTTGACGCTCCCGGCGCCGACCTGCGCGCCGGTCGTGGCAAACGCGATCTGCTTGACGCCCGAGCCGTTGACCTCGTCGGTCGCGGCAAGTGACACCGTCACGTCGGCATTGTTCCAGCCGTTGGCGTTGGCCGGCGGGTTCGCCGCCGCGCTGGTGGTCGGGGCCGACAGGTCAGGGCCGACGGTCGCCTGCGCGATTTGCTGCAGCCGCACGGCGACGTCCGACGCGATTCCCAGATCGGCGGCCGCTTGTTCACCCGCCCCGAGGCTCAACGGATTGCGGCCGGTGATCGTCTGGAAGAGAACCAGCGCGCTCAGGTAGGAGCCATACTTGCTCGCGTGCGTGCGATCGATCCACCAAAGGTTGATCGGCGGCGCCGCCGGCTCGTCGTAGGTTCCGCCAGCATTGTAGAAGCCGCTGCCCTTTGCAAATCCCTCGTTCACGGCGCGCTGAAAGGCGTCGCCAACGGGTGCGACGCCCGCAAAGTTGGGGTTGGTCGCGGCTTTGCCGTAGAACGAATTGTGCAGGTCCGCCGTCATGTCCGCGAGGTTGGCCTCGGTGGTCGGCTTGCTCGTGTAATAAAGGAAGTTTTGCCCGGTCGCCGGGTTGCCGTTGGGGTTGGTACCTCCGCACGTTGAATCGACGATCGGCGCGCCATTCGTCGTCGTCACGTCGGCCTTGGTGCACTTGTGCGCTTCGACCATGTCGGGTCGCGCCCAGGTCTGTTGGAGATACACCTTGGTGGCAGCGCTTGCATTCGGGTTGGCGGGAATGACGCGCCGAAGGTTGCAGCTGGTCGCCGACAAGCCGGTCGCGGTGCATGCCGCCAGGCTTCCGAACAGCTCAGTCTCCGTGTAATAGCCGTCGGGACCAGTAACGTCGCCGGTATGGATGAAGCGCTCGAACTGGTCCGCGTAAGCATTGAATGTCGCCAGGTCGGCGTTCTTGCCTTTGCCCGGGGGAAGCGCCGCGTCGCTTTGCTCCTGCAGGATCACGACGTCCCACTTCTGCAGCGCAACGTTCTCCCGGAGCTTCCAGGGAGGGGAGTTCGAGGTCTGGAGGAATTGCCCGCGCAACGAGGCGGCGTTGCGCGTCGAATGCGCGACGTCGTAATCGAGCCCTGCCTGATCGGTCATCTTCTTGAAAATGCCCGGGACGCCGCCCCAGGGATGCGGCTCGAAGCAACCTGTGCCGGGAGTGACGCATGGGTTGGGGGGTATCCCGGACCCGACCGGAAAGCTGTTCGTCCCGGCCGGTTGGAGGGCGTTGAACGCCGCGGTAAGGTCGTCCACATTGGCCGCGTTGTATTCCTGTGCCGGCGAAATGCGCCCGAACGTGTAGCTGTTGCCCACGAACAGCACCCACACCGGGTCCGCATTCGCGAGCGGCGCCCAGGCGAATGCGGCAAAGAAGATTGCAGCGAGTCGTTTCATTTGTGTCCTCCATCCATTCGGGTTGCCGTCGTTGGCGGTCACGTTAGTCTCCGACCATGAATACGTCAAATATCTCCAATGAGGCGATATGATACCTTTTGCGTATGACATGCCGTGGATCCGCTCCGCGTCGGGCGCGCCGCCCCGTGGACATCCCGTGCATCGTGGATCGTGAGGCAAGCCATGGAATTACGGCACCTGCGTTACTTCGTGGCCGTCGCCGAAGAGCGCCACATCACCCGTGCCGCCGCGCGGCTGGGAATCCAGCAGCCGCCGCTTTCCGCGCAGATCAAGGCGCTCGAAGCAGAATTGGGCACCGCCTTGTTCACGCGGCATGCCCGCGGCGTCGAATTGACCGTGGGCGGTCATGCGCTGCTCGACCCGGCGCGCTCGATTCTGGCGAGCGTCGATCGCGTCAGTGAGCACGTGGTGCGATCGGCGGAGGGCATGGAGGGCAGCATGTGCATCGGATTCACGACCTCGGTTGCGGCGCACCGCTTCAGTTCGGACGTCATCCGCGCCTACCACCGGGCCTATCCAAGGGTCGCGCTGGACTTGCGCGAATGCAACGCCGCCGAATTGACCGACCTGACGGCCCGCGGCGAAATGCATGCTGCTCTGCTGCGGCTTCCCGTGGCGAACCCGCCCGAGGTCGTTTTCGAGCGGTTGCTCGAGGAGGAAATGCTGCTGGTCCTGCCGCGCGATCACGCGTTGATCAAGGCCGGGCGCGGTCGGGCCGCACCGCGAATATCCCTGCGGCAGCTTGCAAGCGAACCGTTCATCCTGGTACGCCGGCCCGGCGCGCCCGGCATGTACGCGGACTTGCTGCGGGCCTGCGACGAGGCGGGCTTCACGCCTCAGATCGCGGCCGAGGTCGACCACATGCTGACCAACATCAACCTGGTCGCCGCGGGCATCGGCGTGTCTGTCGTGCCGGCGTCGATGCGCGGCTTTCGCAAGGACGGCGTGGTGTATTGCCGGCTCGACGATGCGGGTGGCCTGCACGCGCCGATCACACTCGCTTATCCGGCAGGCAATCGCAATCCGGTGGCTGCAAACTTCATTGCGCTCGTGCGCCGGCACGCCCACGCCTTGAAACGGTAGTGCCGGAGATGACGGCGGCCCCGGGGTTTGCCGAACGGCTACTCGGCCGCGTCGGACTTCGACCCGTTCCGCAAGCCGCTGGCCAAGGATGCAGCTGATGTTGAAGTTGAGCTTGGCGACGATCCCGGGGAAAAAGCGCAGGTCGTTCGCGAGCTTGTCGCGGTCGAAGCGCAGGACCGAAACCGGCCCAGCGCGCGCACGTCGGCGGTGCGGCGCGTGGCGCGGATGAACCCGATCTCGCCGAGCACGTCCCCGGGCTTGAGCAGCGCCAGCCTGCGCTCCCTTCCGCCATCGCGGCGCACCACCTCGAGCTCGCCGCTCACCACCAGGTACATGCTGCCGCCCATCGTGCCCTGCTCGATGAGCCGCGTTCCCGCGGCGACCTCGTTCAACTCCGAGATCAGGATCGCCTTGCGTACCTGGTATGACGTCATGCCCTGGAACAGCGGGCTGTG
The DNA here is from genome assembly GCA_963849005.1 of uncultured beta proteobacterium. GTDB lineage: Bacteria > Pseudomonadota > Gammaproteobacteria > Burkholderiales > Usitatibacteraceae > CAWKGC01. The sequence goes on from CAWKGC010000003.1 coordinate 91,385, forward strand.
GTCGAGCACCTCGCGCTGCACCGGCATGGCGAGGATCTCGTACAGGCCGACCAGCCGGATGCGCGACATCACCATCGGCGTGACCACGAGGTTGGTGAACATCGAAAGCAGCATGGTGCAGGCCGCGAGCGCGCCGAACTGCGCCACGATGGTGAAGTCCGACAGCAGCAGCACGCCGAAGCCGAGCGCCAGCGCGAGGCTGGTCGCGACCACCGGCCTGGCCTCCTCCCTTACGGTCTCGAGGATCGCCTCGTCGTTGTTCGAGGTCCTGCGGCACAACGCGTTGTAGCGCAGGAGCAGGCGGATGGTGCCGTCGATCGCGATGCCGATGGCGATGGCCGGCACCATCGCGGTGCCGGCGTTCAGCGGGATGTCGAGCAGCGCCATCACGACGAGCACCAGCGCGATCGACACGACGCTCGGCACCAGCGCGATCAGCCCGCCCTTGAACGAGGTGAACATCAGCGACATCACCAGGAAGATCGCCGCCACCAGGATGGAGATCGCCTCGACCTGGCCCCTGAGCAGGCGATCGGCCGCGGCATTGATCATCAGGTTCTCCCCCGTCACCACGCTGGCCATGTCGGGCCCCGCGATGTGGCGCACCACCTGGCGCAGTTCCTCGACGTGGTGGTTCAGCGTGGTCGAGTCCTTGACGTCGTGGCGCACCACGATGTTCGCGCGCCGGAAATCCTGGCTGACGTAGGGTTCGAGGTCCCGCCGCTGGAAGAACAGCAGGCTTTGCGCCACCAGCTTGCGCGTCGCCGGCACGCGATAGGCCTCGGGACGGCCGTCGTTCAGCTCGCGGTTCACGAGCGAGAGTTCGTCCGCGAGCGACAGGCTGCGGTCGAAGATGCCCTGCTTGGCGACGAAGGCCTGGATGTCCACGAGCTTCTGCAGGTTCGGCGGGTCCTGGAATGCGCGCTCGTTGTTGGACTCGAGCGTGATGTAGAACACCTTCACCCCGGCCAGGTCGCGCCTGGATGCGATTGGCGTCAAGCACCAGCTCGCGATCGGCGCGAAACCAGGCCAGCGGATCGTTCGCCACGTAGAGCCGCGCCACCTGGTAGATGAACACCACGACCAGCGCCGCCGCGAGGGCGAGCACGTAGAGGACCAGGCGCCGGCGCATCAGGCCGAGCGCCTGCAATGCGATGCCGGCCACCGGAACTTTCTCGTCGGCGCCTTGCGCGCGCCGCATGCGCCGCGGCCCGGCGAGCGAGAGCAGCATCGGCACCAGCAGAAGCGTGACGGCGCCATTGGCCAGGATCGCGAACGTGGCGGCCGCCGCGAAGTCCCGGATCAGCGCGATGCCGATGAAGGCGTTGCTCGCGAAGCCGATCGCGGCGGTGGCCACCGTGAGGATTGCCGGCGCGCCGAGATGCGCCGCCATGAACCGGGTGGCAGCCGCGCGCCCGCCCTCTGCCGAAGCGGCGAGCCCCTTGAAGTAGCCTTCCATCAGGTGCAGGCTTCCGATCGCGCGCGATCGCCACCACCAGCGAGGGCAGCATCGCGCTCAGGATGCTGAGCGGAATGCCGGCATGACCGAGCATTCCCAGCGTCCACAGCAGGCTGAGCCCGGCGGTCGCCAGTGGCACCAGTGCCGCAAACAGGCTGCGGTAGATCGCGAGCACGGCAAGGACCAGCAGCGCCGCGGACGCCGGCAGCAGCACCTTCAGGTCGTGCATCAGGCTGCGCTCGAGTTCGGCGCTGATGCGCGGCGGCCCGACCTGGAACACTTCGGCGAACGTGCCGCGCGCCGGCGCAAGCGCCTGTTCGATGGCGTGGTAGGCGGCGCGGTCCGCCTGCGCGTCGGCGCGCTCGCGCAGCGAGACCGTCAGCGCTACCGCGTCGCCGTCGGCCGAGATCAGGTTGCGCAGCGCCAGCGGATCGGCGAGCGCATTGCGGCGGACGCTCGCGGCCGCCTCGGCGTCCGCCGGCACGCCGGAGAGCAGCGGGCCGGCGGCCACGCTGCCGTCGATGCTGCGCAGGCTGCGCTGCGTGTAGAGGTCGTCGATGCGCTCCACCACGGGCAGCGCCCCGAGCGTGCGATGCAGGCGCTCGAGCGACCGCCAGCTTCTCGGGCGTCCACAGCGCGGCGTCGCGCACGTAGACGATCGTCCGGTTGTCCGAGCCGAACTCGCGCGTCAACCGCTGGTAGGTCTGCCGGTCGGCGCTTTTCTCCAGGATCAACCGGTCGAAGCCGGTGTCGATCCGCACTTTGGGCACGCCCAATGCCGCCAGCACGGTGAGCGCCAGCAGGCACAGGACCAGGGCGTAGGGGCGCTCGACGCCGGCCAGGAGCAGTTTCCGCAGCATGTCGCGCGCTCCTTCCTAGGGCCCGAACGGCGCGTCGCCGCCGATGAGCAGGTGGCGCCCTTCGACCAGCCACTGCCGGGAAAAGATTTCGGCCGGAGCGTAATCGGGCGAGAACACGCGGCGCTCGACCTTGAGCAGCGTGCGATGCCGCTCGCCGAAGTCTTCCATCAGGATCATGTCGGCCTGCCAGACGCCGGGCTCGACCTGCCTGGGGTCGCGGAAGCTCTGGCGGCGCGCCAGCACGCCCCGCACGTCATGAAAATCCGTGCGCACGAGAAAATGGTCGCCCTTGCGCACGTAGTGGCGGCGCGAACCTCCCCCGGTGCGCTGCTCCGCACCCTTGACCGGCGTCGCGCGTATGACGTAGTGCATGCTGCGGTCGATCTCCGCGTCGGCTTCGCGCGCGTAGGTGAAATCGCGCGGCGCCCCCCTGAACAGGTCGGCGAGCTTGAAGTCGCTGCCGACCAGCGGCATCGCGCCCGCCGTCCTGGCGACCAGGTCGAGCGGCCTGCCGAGCGCCGGCAGGTAGATCTCGCCCCGCGTAGCGCCGGCCGAGTCGCGCGTCACCAGCACGGCGGCGCCGCGCACGTCGGCCGGCGAGACGAACACCAGCAGCAACCGGCTGCTGCCGTCCGGCTCGTGGCGCTCGAACCAGCGGATCCTGCGCACCCCGCTTTCGCCCGCGGGATCCGACAGGATCATGGTCAGCTCCTGGTAAATGCAGCAGGCCTGCGGACGGTGCGAGCGCACGCCGGTCCATGACCTCGGAGCCGTCCGGCGCAGCGAGCGCCGCAGCCGGAACTGCGGCAAGTACCGCCAGCGCAGCCAGTGCCGCGATCGCTCCGCTCATCGCGCCGCCTTCTCCTGGCGCGAGACCGCCTGCGCGATGACGCGCGAAAGTTCGCCGTAGACGCCGCTCATCGCCGCGACCGTGAGCTCGGCGCTCGCCGCCCCGGGCAGCGGCTCGCTCACCAGCGCGGTCGTGGTGCCGGCGAGGGGCGACCCGTCCGCGCCGCGCTGAAGCCACCACTTGGCCGTCAGGTGCACCCGCGCATCGCCGGCGCGCTCGAACCGCAGCACCTCGACTTCGACGCGGTAATCCGGCCGCATGCGCAGCGTGTTCGGCGCCGCGACCACCGCGTCGCTGCCGAGCAACAGGGAAAGGTTCTCGGCCATCACGCGCGTCAGGTCCTTGGCCAGGTTCCCGCCCCACTGGTCGAACTCCTCCAGCTGCAGCCGGTTGTCGCCGCTGCGCGTGACCAGCTGCGGGCGTTCCAGGTACTCGGGCAGGCGCACGGCGGCGACCACGACGCCGGGGCCGGGCGCCCGGGCGGCCGGCGCCGGGCCCGCGAGCGGCGTGACGACATAGAAATGCACCGGCGCCACGGAGGAGCAACCCGTCGCGAGCGCCGCGGCAAGCGCGAGCGCAAAGGCGGCAATGGCGAACTTGTGCATCACTTGGTCCTCTCCGGCGGGGCCTTCCTGCCGAACATCACGGATTGCGGATCGCGCTGCAACATGTCCACCAGCGCGCGGATCGAGCGCGCGGCCTCGCCCAGCTCCTCGGCGAGACGCAAACTGCGTTCGTGCAACGGCGAGTCGGGTGCGAGCACGCCGTCGAGCAGCGCCAGCGTCTCGCGCGCCGAAACGAGCGCCTTGTCCAGGTTGGCGGCGATCGGCTCGGCGTGCTGGTCCACCTTGTGCAGGATGCTGCGCAGGCTGGCGAGCGAGGCCGAAAGATCGGCGATCGAGCGCTGCAATTCCGGCTGGTTGGCCAGCTTGTTGGTGCCGGCGAGCGTGCCTTGCAGATCCGCGCCGATGGCCTCGAGATCGATGCGGTCGAGCTTGGCGAGGATGTTCTCGACCGATACCGTCATCTGCCCGAAGCTTCCCGGGATGGTCGGCAGCTCGGGATACGGCCCGGGGGCCTGCGCCAGCCGGATCTTCGACTTCGGATGCATGTCGAGCTCGACGAACAATTGCCCGGTGAGAAGGTTGCCGGTCTGCAGGCGCGCACGCAGGCCGCGCTTGACGAGCGCCTGGAAGGTCGCCTGCGGCGCCGCCCGCAGGCCCTCGCCGCGCGCCGGAGCGCGCTCGAGGACGCGCTCGGGCTCGATCTCGATCACCACCGGGATGAGGAACGTCCCGCTCTTCGGGTCGTATTCGAGCCGGATGCCGGTTACCGCGCCGATCTTGATGCCCTTGAACTCCACCGGCGCCCCGACCGCCAGGCCGCGCACCGATTCGTCGAAATGGAGCACGAACCTGGCCTTGCTCGTATAGGCGAGGTCCTGGATCGAGCGCCGGTCGTCGAACAGCGTGAACACCAGCCCATCGGTGTTCTCGCTCGCGCCGTCCTGCGCATCGGGCGTGTCGAAGGCGATGCCGCCGAACAGCATTGCCTGCAGGGACTCGGTCTGCACGCGCAGGCCGTCGGCGCCGAGCGCCACTTCGACGCCGCTGGCGTGCCAGAAGCGCGTGCTCGAGCGCAGCAGCCGGTCGAAGGGCTCCTTCACGAAGGCGTGCACCAGCACGCTGCGGTAGTCGTTGGCCATCTCGTAGCCCAGCACCTCGCCGGCGAGGATCCCCTGGTAGTAGAGCGGCGAACCCCGGTCGATCGAGCCGAGCCGCGTGGTCACCAGCTCGATCCTGCGCCCGGCCTCGTTCGCGGCGACCACCGGCGGCACCTCGAGGCCGATGAAATTCGTCTCCGTCGCGCCCTGGCCGGGCTCGATCTCGATGAAGGCGCCCGAGATCAGGGTGCTCAGGCCGGAAACGCCGCGCACCCCGAGGCTCGGCTTGACCACCCAGAAGCGCGTGTCGCGCTTCAGGAAGGGCGCCGCCTCCTTGTTGAGCCGCGCCAGCACCACCACGCGCGCGAAATCGTCGCTGAAGCGCAGCCCTTCCACCACGCCGATGTCGAGGTTCTTGTACTTGATGCGCGTCTTGCCGACCTCGATGCCCTCGGCGTGCATGAAGCTGATGGTGAGCGCGGGGCCCTTCTCCGAAAACGTCTTGTAGATCAGCCAGCCGCCGATCAGCGCGGTGAGCAGCGGGATCAGCCAGACCAGCGACGGCCCCGAGCGCCGGCGCAGCACCGGCTCGGGCGGCGCGGTGTCCCGGGTGTCGTGCGCTTCGCTCATCGCGGGCGCTCCGCGCGGTCCCAGATGAGGCGCGGATCGAAGCTCATGGCCGCGAGCATGGTGAGCACCACCGCGCCGCCGAAGAAGATCGCGCCGACGCCCGGGCGCACGGTCGCCAGCGCGCCGAGGTTCACCAGCGCGACCAGGATGCCGACGAGAAAGATGTCGATCATCGACCATGCGCCCACCACCTCGGTGACGCGGTAAAGCAGGGTGCGGTCGCGCCGGCGCCAGGCAGATCCCCTGTGCACCGTCACCAGCAGCAGGACCAGCACCGCGATCTTGCTCAGCGGCACCACGAAGCTGGCGAAGAACACCAGCATCGCCAGCGGCCACATGCCGGAATCGATCAGGTGCATCACGCCGCCCAGGATGGTGTTCGGCTCGCCCTGGCCGAACCGGATCACCGTCATCACCGGATACAGGTTGGCCGGGATCAGCATCAGCGCCGCGGAACCGAGCAGCGCCCAGGTGCGCGCGATGCTGTCGGGCCGGCGCAGGCCGTGGACCGGGCTGCCGCAGCGCGGACAGTGCGCGCGGCCGCCCGGCGGCGCGGCCGGCACCAGCAGTTCGCAGGTGTGGCAGCCCGTCAGGCCGAGCGCGGCTGCCGTAGCCGCCGGCGCCGGGCCTTGTCCTGCAGGCAGCGGACCGACGCGCGGCCAGATCGCGCCGTGGTCCATGTTCGCGTTCGCTGCGGCGGTCGCGAGCAGCAAGCCGACAAAGGCATACAGCCCGGTGCCCGGCACCACGTCGGCGAGGTCCAGCAGCTTCACGAGCGATACCAGCAAGCCCAGCATGAACACGCCGACGAGGCTCCAGGGGTTCAGCAGCCGGACCATGCGGTAGGCCGGCGCGGCGCCGGGGAAGCGCCAGCCGAAGCGCAGGGGCAGCAGCACGTAGAGCGAACCGGCGATGGTCAGCAGCGGAAACAGGATGCTGGTCAGGAACACCAGGAGGCCCAGCTCGGGCATCCCCTCGCGCGCCAGCGCAAGCGGGCCGGAGAGCATCACGTTGTCTTCGACACGCCCGCTCAGCTTGAGGGAAACGAACGGAAATGCGTTCGCCATCACCCAAAGCATCAACGCGGCAAGGTAGAGCGCGGAAGCACGGTCGAGACTGTCGGGCACGTTGCGATACAGTGGCGCCGCGCAACGAGTGCACAGCGCCTTGCCCCCGGGCGCGAGCGGCGCGATGCGGTGCAACAGGTCGCACTCCTTGCAGGCCGTCAGCCCGCCGGCACCCGTTGCCTGCCCGTCCCCTTGATTCACCCTGTCCTCCTGCGCGCCGCGCACCGGGCGCACCCGTCACCGGATGCGCAACTGACGATGATAGCGGATCGAAGAACGGGCGCGTCTCGAATACGCCGCAGCGCCTTGCCTGCAGGAATCGTTGTCCGGCGGCGTTGGCCATCGCCTGCGTGCCGGCATCGCGACATTGACGAGCGCCCCGCATGCTTACATCATCGCGGCATGAGCATCAGGATCCCGATCCGCTTGCCTCCGGGGATCCGTTCCCTGCGCGACAACTGACCGCCAACCGCCCCCCATGCTTTCCTTGACCCGGCAAAGGAAGGACTCGCGCGGCCCGCAGGGCCTGGCGCACGTCCCGCTGTTTTCGGCCCTCGATGCGAAGGAGCATCGCGTGGTCGCCGGCCTGCTGCACGAGCGCCGCTACGAGCAGGGCGAGGTCATCTTCGACCAGGGCGAGGACTCGCAGGCGCTCTACGTCGTGATCTCCGGCAAGGTGCTGATCTGCCGGCAGGGCGAGCCCGAGACCGGGAAGATCGCCGAGATCGGCCCGGGGCGCGCATTCGGCGAGCTCGCCATCCTCGGTGGCTACCCGCGGTCGGCGCAGGCGCGCGCCGCGCAGGATTGCGTGCTGCAGACGCTCTCCCGGCGTGATTTCGACGGCCTCGCCGAGTCCCACAAGGCGATCGCGCTGAAGATCACGCTGCAGATCGCCCGCCAGCTGGCGCGGCAATTGCGCGAGCAGACCGGGGTAATCTCGGAACTGCCGCTGTGAGCCCCGGCAACGGCGAGGCAGTGCCATCGGACGTGGGCTCCGCGGGCCCGCTCACCTGGCTGGCCACGTTCGGCCTCACGACGCTGCTGCTGGTTTCCCTCCAGCACGCGCTCTGGCTCGTCGTGCCGTTCCTGCTCGCCATCGTGCTGTACTACATCCTCTTCCCGGCCGTGCGTTACCTGTCCCGGGCGGGCATGTCGCACGAGTCGGCCGCGGCCGCCGTGTCGGGCCTGTTCTCGGTTGCCGCCGTGCTCGTGATGGTCCCCTTCTCGGCGTGGATCGTCGCCAACAGCGCGAGCGGGGAAGTCGCATTCTGGAACTACGTCGAAAGCGGCAAGGGCCTCGATCGGCCGCGTGCTGGGCGAGCTGGAGGCCCGGTTCGGCTTCATGGCGCAGTGGGACCTGCAGAACGAGTTTCCCCGCAAGGCCTCGGAGCTGGGACAACGGTTCGTCCAGGAACACGTGACCGGCGCGCTCATCGGCGCGGCCGCGTGGGTGCCTTCGCTGCTGCTGGCGCCGTTCCTCGCATTCTTCTTCCTCAGGGACGGGCGCCGCTTCGTCAACCGGCTCATCCGCGTCGTGCCGAACGCGTTCTTCGAGCGCACGCTCCACCTGGTGGACCAGGTCGACACGATGGCGCGGTCCTACTTCCAGGGCCTGCTGTACCTCACCCTCATCGACACGGCGTGCCTGGGCATCGGCCTGGCCGTGCTGGGCATCCCCAGCGCCCTGGGCCTCGCGCTGCTGGCGGCAGTGCTGGGATGGATTCCCATCGTCGGTTCCATCATCGGCTGCATCATCGTGGTCCTGGTCACCGTGGCGGACGGGGCCGCGAGCCCGGGCACCGTCTATGCGGCCATCGCGCTCTTCCTTCTGGTCCGCCTCCTCGACGACTTCGTGTTCGTGCCGCTCACCATCGGCCGCAGCCTGCAGATGCATCCGCTGGTGTCGGTGCTGCTGCTGTTCATCGGCGGCGCCGTTGCCGGCGTGCTGGGGCTCATCATCGTCCTGCCCCTCGCGGGCGTCGTGATGATCATCGTGGATTGCGTCGCCCGGATCCTCCTGGACCGGCGGTTGATGGCCCGTTACGCCTTCGCGCGGCGGCTCCGGTCGATGAGCGCGAACGCCGACCTGAAGGCGTGAAGGCGTGAAGGCGGAGGTGGCACGGCACTGCGACAACGAGCCGCAGGTCACATGAAGTGAAACAGGACAACTGGCAGCGGCCGAGCCACAACGCATGAGCCGTGAAGACGGGCCGCTGGCTGTTGCGCTGCTGTTCTCCCCGCCCGGCTCAGGCCGCCCACATCGAGCAAGGCGGGCAATGGTCGCTTAGGGTCGACTTCGCCCGTCTGCAATCGGCCACAAGCGGACATTGAGTTACTTCGTCCCCATGCCGAGGCCCAAGTACCACACTAATGCGGAAAATGTTGCTGCAGAGAATGCGGTGCTGGCGACAATCGCCGTAGAAATGCGTGCGACATCCGATTCATAGCGCTGCGCGTAGATGAATACCCAACCCGCAGTCGGAAGCGCCGCCGTCAAAACGCCCGCCGTTATCGTGAAGCGGTCAACTCCGAAAGCCAAGAGTGCCAGCCACACGACGAATGGATGAAGGAGCAACTTCCCGACTACCGGCAGCGCGATAAGTGGAAGACCCTGCGTCGCACCCGGCCGGTAGAGTGTTACGCCGATCGCGAATAGCGCGCAAGGCCCTGCCGCGTTGGCCAAAAGGTTTATGATCTCGTTAATCGGCGTGGGCAGCTGCCAGCGTAGAGCCGAAAACGCTGCGCCCACCACGATGCTGATAACAAAGGGGTTTACTGCGGCGCGCGCAACCCCGTCACGTACCGCTTGGCGCCAACCCGAGGAATGCGCGCCGTCGAGCTGGGAGAGTGCTACCGCCACCGACGCGACAATCGTCATTTCGCAAACCGTCGCCAACATTGCCGGAGAAGCAGCCGACGCACCGAGCAGCGCGACGAGAAGCGGAATGGCTAGGTAGCCGATGTTGGTTGCGCTCGCCGCGAGCCCGTAGAACGACGCATCGCGAAGCGTCGCCCCCATCACACCGCGGGCGAAAGCGACCACCAGAAAAAGCGTGACGAGGCTACCGACCGTGTACGCGATAAAGAACCGCCCATTCATTATCTCGGCGAACGCCGCGGTCGATGCGAACCGAAACAACAGTGCTGGAACCGCGAAGTACAGTAGAAATCCGTTGAACGCGGGCACTGCTGCGGGAGGTACCCAGTTCCTTCGCGCCGCGGCGTAGCCGAAAAAAATCAGCGCGAAGAACGGAACAATGATCTTCGATACCGGATCCACTTGACCCTCTCCTTCTACCTGCCTGCTTGATTCTAGCTTCCGAATGTCCGATTTGGGTCGACGGCGGACTTCGAGGCCGAGGTACTACC
>CAWKGC010000004.1:0-20460 GCA_963849005.1 uncultured beta proteobacterium
CCGGAAGGGGGTTGTTTCTACTGCCCCTTCATTCCCGCGCGCGTCCGCGGTAAACGATCGGGCCGTTGACGGTCACGCGCGGGTCCTTGCGCAATATCCAATCGACCAGCAGCGGAAAGTATCCATCGGAGAAGCGAATATCGATTCGCTCGCCGTCCTTCAGCTCGAACTCGGTAATACCGTGATCCGCCGTGGGAAACAGCACGACATCCAATTTTGGATGCGTGGATTGCAGGTCGCGCAGGATGCGAAGCGTATTGTGCGATGGCGCTGATGCGTCGCGGCCGGCGAGAGTCCATAACTGTGGCGCTTGATATGCGTGCAGCGCCGGCGCCGGATCGTGAGTCCACGATGTGCCGACATCGAACCAGGGGCCGAAGATGCGAATTGCCCAATTGGGGGCGCGCAGAAACATTCCGCTGAACTCACCTTTGATTGTCGGGTACCACGGTTCGTCGCGATACTTGGCGCGCACTCTATCGAGTTCGTCAAAGCCACGGGTGAAGCGAGACGCCATCACGCGCCCGGTGGCGTCGGTGATCTCGCGCGCCTTGGCGATCTCGTCCTCGCCGAAGCCGGCGGTGCGCAAGCCTTCGAACACCTCTTCACGATCTTCGCCGAGCGGACTTTCAGCCAGGCCATAGCCCACCACGGCGAAATCCGCATTGGCCTTGCCTGCGGCCAACGGAATGATCCAGCCCGCCTGGCTGCCGCCCTGGAACCCGACTTCGCTCGCTTGTGTTCCGGCCAATTCACGCGCTTTGTTCATTGCGGCGGCGGCGTCGTCGGACAGCAACTGAAAGTCCTGCGTGTATCGCCCCTCTGACTGGCCCGTGCCACGCTTGTCGAAAACGAATACGCCGATGCGATTCGCCGGCAACAAATATTGCAGCCGGTTGAACAATTTCCCGGAGTCGCGCTCGGAGCCGTGGATCAGCACGGCAACCGGAATCTTGCCGTCAGCTTTCGGCATGACGAGTCGTCCGGCGAGTTTCAGTCCGTGGCTCTCGAATTGCACGTCCTTTACGTCGAAGGTCCGCTTCTTGCCGGCAACCGCCGGCTTCGAATCCAGCGCAATGGATAGAGTATTGGCGTCGCAGGCGCCGAAAGTCACTCTTGCGCGAATCGGCGTTTCACCCATCCAGCCAGGCCCGGCGGAAAATCGCCGAGGCACCGGCTCTGTGGAGTCCTTTTCGGGAAGCAGGCGTCCGGTATCGCCGTCCATGAACACGAAACGCAACGACTGCGAGCCGCTTGATGGCGAAATGGCGAGAATGCGACCATCGTCAAGGTCATATGCGCCGTAGTGACAGGCCAGACGCGCATCCGGAATCGGCTCGCGAAAGGCAAACCAGTAAGCGGCCAGCGCAATCGCGCCCGACAACGCAATTGCAAGAGAGAGCCGGCGCAACGACATGCGTGTCTCCAGTTTCTTGTCGGCGAATCGTCAGTTGAAGTTGCCCGGCCGGTAACGGTCAACGGTCAGCCCGGCCAGGCTGATTTCCGGAGCGCGGCCCGAGACCAGGTCGGCCATGACGCGGCCGGTGCCCGCGGCCATCGTCCAGCCCAGCGTGCCGTGCCCGGTCGAGAGGTAGAGGTTGGAAAAGTGCGTGCCGCCGACGATCGGGGTTCCGTCTGGCGTCATGGGCCGCAAGCCGCACCAGAACTCGGCCCGCCCGACGTCTCCACCTCGCGGAAACAGGTCGGTCACGACGTGATCCAGCGTCGCTCGGCGCGCCTCGCGCAGCTTGAGGCTGAAGCCGGAAAGCTCGGCCGTGCCGCCCACGCGGATGCGGTCGCCGAGGCGGGTCACGGCAACCTTGTGCGTCTCGTCCATGATCGTCGATTCCGGCGCAAAGCTCGCGTCCGTGATCGGCACCGTGATCGAGTAGCCCTTGACCGGGTAGACGGGCAGATCGATTCCCAGGGGCCTGACGAGTTGCGGGGAGTAACTGCCGAGCGCCACGAGGTAGCAGTCGGCGGTGAGCGTGCCGGCGCTGGTGCGAACTCCCGTGACCGAGCCCCCGGAAAATGAAATTGCCTCGATCGTTGTGTCGAAGCGGAACTCGGCGCCGATCTTCCCGGCCATCGCGGCCAGCTCCTGCGTGAACTTGAAGCAGTCGCCGGTCTCGTCGCCGGGCAGGCGCAAGGCCCCGACGAACTTCTCCTTCACCAGCGCCAGCGCCGGCTCGTACTTGCAGTAGCCGTCGCGGTCGAGCACCTCGAAGGCGACCTTGTACTCCTTGAGGATATCGACGTCCTTGCCGATGCCGTCCAGCTGCTTCTGCGTGCGGAACAGCTGCAGCGTGCCCTGCGCCCGCTCGTCGTACGCGATGCCGGTTTCGGCGCGCAATTCGACCATGCAGTCGCGGCTGTATTCGGCAAGCCGGACCATGCGGCCCTTGTTGATGCGATAGCGCGCCTCGGTACAGTTGCGCAGCATCATCGCGCCCCAGCGCCACATTGCCACGTCGAGCATCGGCCATATCACCAGCGGGCTGTGGTGCATCAGCATCCACTTGATCGCTTTCACCGGGACGCCCGGGCCCGCCCATGGCGCCGAGTAGCCGGGAGAGACTTCGCCGGCGTTCGCGTAGCTCGTTTCCAGTGCCGGGCCCGGCTGCCGGTCGACGACGGTGACCTCGTGCCCTGCGCGGGCGAGGTAGTACGCCGCGGTCGTGCCGATGACGCCACTGCCCAGGATCAGTACTTTCATCGCTTGCGCCCGGCCGGGAAACTCGAAGCGCAGATAGTAGGTCCAGGGATAAGCAAAGAAAAGGCAATTCTTGGCTGCCAGCCCCGCTCAAGTATCATTCAAGAAGCCCGCGTTGGAGCCACCCTGCCGCCATTGCCGGCGGACTTCCCGCTCCGAGGAGCAATCGTGAACCAACCCGTATTGATCGTCCGAACCGCCAGCACGCTGCCCGACGCGGTGGTCTCCAATCGCGAGATCGGCGAGCGCCTGGTCGCCGATGTCGAGCTTGACGACGAGGCCGCCGAGGCCATCGTCGCCAAGGTCCGTGAGCGCTCCGAGCTGATCGAGAAGAAGACCGGGCTCAGGGCGAGGCGCTTCTTCGACCCGGGCGAATCCCCGGTCACGGTCGGCCTCGAGCTTCTCGAGCGCCTGATGGCCGGCGACGCATGGTCTGGCCTCGACGCGCTGATCGTCTCGTCGTCGAGCACCCACGGATTCCCGGGCCTGTCGCAACAGATCGTCGCCGCGGCACGCGCCCGGCACGCGGACCTGGGCGCGCCGTTCGTCCTCGACATCGGCAGCAATGCCTGCACGGGATTCATGTACGGGGTCGCGATCGGCGCGAGCACGCTCCAGGCAATGGGCTTTCGCCGCGTCGCCTGCCTCGCTATCGAATTCTCTTCGCGCTGCATTCCCTACGATCCGCTGCGCTTCGGCACCAGCACGCTTTTCGGGGACGCCGCGGCAGGCGTGCTGCTCGGCGGCGAGGGCCCGTTCGTTGCCACGATCCGCTCGATGCGCGCGAGCTCGATGATCGATGCCGATACGATCGGGCTGATCAAGGGCGGCGGCCTGCAGGCGGGCAACCTCAATCTCGACGTGCCGGAGCCGGGCCGCTGGTACATGGCGGGCCCGCCGGTCGCAGTCGGCGCGACACGCATCCTCATCGACGAGATCCGGCGCTACCAGGCCGCGGGCGCGCGCATCGACTGGCTGATACCGCACCAGGCCAACCTGACGCGCATCCTCATCCCCGCCTGCGAAAAGACCGGCATCGACCCGTCGCGGCTGTGCGCATCGTTCGCCGACACCGGCAACACGTCGAGCGCGAGCATTCCCCTGCTGCTCGACCAGCTGGTCCGCGGCGGCCGTGCGCGGCCGGGCGAGTTCGCGCTGCTGGTCGGCTTCGGGTCCAGCTATACGATCGGCTCCGCCTTGCTCGAATTTGCGGCGTGACGACGGGCAGGAACGGCCCGGGGGCGCCCGGCCCTGTCGCGCAGACCCGCTATAATTTGGCTTCGTGTCGTTCAACTGCCCATCCGTGAAGGGACCAAATCGTGTGGTGGATCAGCTATCGAGGTGAAGGCAAGGCGGGCGTCGAGAACATCGGCGTCTTCGAGGACGACGGGACGCCCCGCAAGAAGCATCCGCTGCTCCTCGACCCGTCGCCCAAGGCGCACCCGCTGCACATTGCGCGCGGCTTCGCGCGGGTGGGAGACGACCTCTACATCGCCAATGCCTGGCGCAAGGACAGCCATGTCGCCCGCTACCGCCGCCATGGCGACACCTTCCACTTCGCCGAAGTGCTGGTGACAACGAAGGATATCGCGGCGATGGTCCACCCCTTCGACGTGGAGCTCGGCGACGACGGCCGCCTCTATGCCTCGTGCCAGGACAGCAACACCGTCGTCGCCATCCTGCCGAAGACGCGCAAGCCGGCGCCGGTGGCCCCGCACCTGCGCAAGAATTTCCCCGACGGAAACTTCCTCCCCGGCACGATCGTTGCCTCCAGCCAGGGCGGGCTCCCTGAAGCAGGCGACCCCCCGCCGCGGGACGTGCCGTCCCCGCAGGGCCTCGAGGTGGTGCTCGACGTGCACGGCAAGCCCCGCCATTCGGTGCGCGGAATCATCGTGAACCGGGGGCATCTCTACGTAGCCGACGAGGCGGGAAACGCCGTCAAGATCTTCGACGTGAAGACAGGGCAACTCGTGGCGCGGATCAAGGGGAAGAAGCTCGCGAAGCCCGTGCACCTCATCCTGCACGACGAGACGATCTACATCGGCGCGGCCGGCACCGGCAGCATCCTCGCCTACGACATCCCGAAGAAGCCTCCGCGCGGAAAGCTCAAGGCGCGCACGGTCATCGACGCGAAACTCAAGGCGCCTTCCGGCTTCGCGATCGGCCCGGACGGCGACCTCTACGTCGCGGAAAGGTTCGACCAACGGGTGCGGCGTTTCTCCCTCAAGGGCAAGAGCAAGGGCACGTTCATCGAAGGGCTTCCGGACATGCCGGAATTCCTGGTGCACATGCCGGACCTGGCCTGAGGCAACCTGGGCGGGGCGGGTTCGGGCAGGAGCCGTGATGGAACTCTATGAGATCAAGTTGCACGAGATATTGTGGGGCGGCCTGCTGGTGGCGCTCACCATGGCGATCCACGGCACCGGCATGTTCGCGATCCTGGGAATCGCCGATTCGCTGAAGGAGCGCTTTGCGCCCGTGGAGTCCTTCCTGGGCGGCCTCGGGATCGTGATCCTTGCCAGCGTCATGATCGTCATGGTCAACATCGTCGAGGTGATGATGTGGACGGTGTTCTTCGTCCTGGTGGGCGCTCAGCCCGGCCACAGCACCGGGTTCTACAACGCCCTGCTGAATTACGCGACGCTCCAGGCCGGCTACCTGCCGAGGCACTGGCAATTGCTCGAACCGCTGCTCGGCATGGCGGGCCTGCTTACCGTCGCCTGGTCGACCGGCATCCTGTACATGCTCGCGCAGGACTTCCAGGACACCCAGCTGCGCAAACGCAAGCGCGAGCAGCATGGCAAGACGGCCGGGAAGCAGGAGGGCGTCGCGTCCGTGGAGAAAGACAGCGGTTGACCCCGGGCGGTGCGATGACCGGGCGAGGCAGGCGTTTTGCCTGTAACGTATCTGTCACACCGCCCCCGTAACATCGCGGTTTCCAGGGGAAATCGATACCCGCTGCCATGCAGGCCAACATCCTCGTCGTCGAAGACGAAAGCGCGATCCAGGAACTGATCGCCATCAACCTGGAGCAGTCCGGCCAGAGGGCTTCGCGCGCCGGCAGCGCCGAGCAGGCGATGGAGATGATCCAGGTCGAGCTGCCCGATCTCATCCTGCTCGACTGGATGCTGCCCGGCGTAAGCGGCATCGAGTTCGCCCGGCGCCTGCGCGGCGAATCCCGCACGCGCAAGGTGCCCATCATCATGCTCACTGCCCGCGGCGAAGAGGAAGACAAGCTGCGCGGCCTGGAGACCGGCGCCGACGACTACATCACCAAGCCCTTCTCGGTGCGCGAACTGCAGGCGCGCATCAAGGCGGTTCTGCGCCGCCGCGCCCCCGAGATCACGGATGACGTGATCGAGTACCACGGCCTGAAGCTCGACCCGGCGTCGCACCGCATCACCGGCAAGGGCAAGGACCTGCAGATGGGCCCGACCGAATTCCGCCTGCTGCATTTCTTCCTCACCCACGCCGAAAGGGTCTATTCGCGCACGCAACTGCTCGACCACGTCTGGGGCGACCATGTGTTCATCGAGGAGCGCACGGTGGACGTGCACATCCGCCGGCTGCGCGCGGCGCTCACCAAGAGCGGCCACCAGACCTTCATCCAGACCATCCGGGGCAGCGGCTACCGCTTCTCGCGCGCCTGAGGGCGCAGCCCGCCCCTCCCGGGCGTGAGATAATTTCACCACCCCCTCCCTCCCCGGAACGCCAACGTGCGTGACTGGCTCGGCCGCGTCATCCAGATCGTCCTGTTGGCAGGATTTCCGTCCTTGCTGGCGGGGTTCGCATGGAACGCCGCCGCCGGCTTCGCGTTGTTCGGCGCGATCGTGCTGTTGCTGCTGGCCACCCAGTTCCGCTACCAGTCCGCGCTCATGCGCTGGCTTGCGCACCCCGACCTCGAGCACGTCCCGGAAGCCTCCGGCACCTGGGAGGACGTGTTCTCCAAGCTCTACCGCATGGTCAAGCGCGAGAAGCAGCAGCAACAGGGGCTCACGAATGCGCTGCTGCGCTTCCGCGAGGCCGGCGAGGCGATGCCCGACGGCGTCACCGTGCTCGACGAGGACGACCACATCGAGTGGCTAATCCCATGTCGGAGGCGCATTTCGGCATCACCCTCAAGCACGACCGCCGGCAATCGATCACCAACCTGCTGCGCCAGCCCAGCTTCGTCGAGTACATCGCCGCGCAGAACTACGGCGAGCCGCTGACCCTCAAGGTCTCGAGCGAGCCCGAGCGCGTGCTCTCGATCCAGCTGGTGCCCTACGGCGACAAGCAGAAGCTCCTGCTTTCGCGCGACATCACGCGCTGGGAGAGGATCGAGACCATGCGCCGCGACTTCATCGCCAACGTCTCGCACGAGCTGCGCACGCCGCTCACCGTGATGAAGGGCTTCGTCGAGACGCTGATCGACAATCCCGCCTCGGAGCCGAAGCTGGTGGCCCGCTCGCTCGAACTGATGCAGGAGCAGGCCGACCGCATGCAGCGCCTCGTGGAAGACCTGCTCATGCTTTCGCGCCTGGAGGACACCCGCAACCCGCTGCGTGAGGACCGGATCGACGTCCCCGCGCTGGTGCAGTCGCTGCTGGTCGATGCCGAGCACCTGAACCACGGCGAGCACCGGCTGTCGTCCACGGTCGCCGATGCGCACCTGTTCGGCAGCCGCGAGGAACTGCGCGGCGCCTTCTCCAACCTGGTCTCGAACGCAATCCGCTACACGCCGGCAGGAGGCGACGTGCACATCTGCTGGGAAGTAGTCGATGGCCAGCCGGCGTTCCGCGTGAAGGACAACGGCGAAGGCATCGCGCCCGAGCACATCCCGCGGCTGACCGAACGCTTCTACCGCGTCGACCGCAGCCGCTCGCGCGCCACCGGCGGCACGGGGCTGGGGCTGGCGATCGTCAAGCACGTTGTGCATCGCCACCAGGCGAAGCTCGAGATCGAGAGCGAGCCCGGCAGCGGCAGCACCTTCTCCGTGGTTTTCCCCGCGACAAGGCTGGCGCCAGCCGAGCGTCCCGCCGCCGCGGCCGCGAAAAAACAGGGCGACGCGCAGCCCGCCTGAGCCCGCGAAAGCGCGCCCTGCAGTCAGGTGGGCTAGAATTTGCCCATGGTCGGCATCCTCATCGTTTCCCACGGCGCGTTCGGCGAAAGCCTGATCCACTGCGCGAGCCACGTGCTCGGCAAGCGTCCCCTTTACGTGCGCCAGCTCGGCGTCACCGTGCACGACGACCCCGACGAGATCCTGCCGGTGGCCGAGGACCTGATCCGCTTCCTTGACCAGGGCCAGGGCGTGCTGGTGTTCACCGATATCTTCGGCGCCACGCCGGCCAACATCGCCAACCGCCTGCTCGTCCCCGGCAAGGTGGAGGGCATCTCGGGCGTCAACCTGCCGATGCTGATCCGCGCGCTCACCTATCGCGGCGAAGCGCTCGAGACCGTGCTCCAGAAAGCGCTCTCTGGGGGCACCGAAGGCGTGATGCGCATGCCGGCCAGGGCCTGACGAGCGATGCAGAAGCAGACCGTGACCATCTCCAACAAGCTCGGCCTCCACGCCCGCGCGTCCGCCAAGCTCACCCAGGCCGCCTCGAAGTTCCAGTGCGGCGTCTTCCTTTCCCGCAATGGGCGCCGCGTCAACGCCAAGAGCATCATGGGCGTGATGATGCTCGCCGCGGCCAAGGGCGGAACGGTGGACATCGAGACCGACGGCGGCGACGAGGAGGCCGCCATGGCGGCGATCGTCGCGCTCATCAACGACAAGTTCGGGGAAGGGGAATGAGCGCCAACGTCTCCTTCACCATGCACGGCATCGGCGTGTCCGGCGGCATTGCCATCGGGCATGCGCACCTTTTCTCCGGCATGGCGACCGAGGTCGACCACTACGACGTGGGCGGCGCCGACGTCGCGAAGGAACTGCGCCGCTACGACCGCGCGGTGAAGCACGTGAAGGACGAGCTCGGCGAGCTGGCCGACAGCGTCAAGCACAGCGCGGCCTCGGAACTCGCCGCCTTCGTGAACGTGCACCGCATGCTGCTCGAGGACTCCAGCTTCGCCGAGGCGCCGCGCGCGATCATCCGCGAGCAGAAATGCAACGCGGAATGGGCGCTGAAGACCCAGCTGGACGAGCTGCTCGCGCAGTTCGAGGACATCGAGGACGAGTACCTGCGCGAGCGTGCCAACGATGTGCGCCAGGTCGCCGAGCGCCTGCTCGAGGCGCTGGCCGGCACGCAGCGCAAGCTCCCGGTGAAGCCGCTGCGCGACGACAGCACGATCCTGGTCGCGCGCGACCTCTCGCCCGCGGACATGATCCTGTTCCGCGAGTACCCCTTCGCCGGCTTCATCACCGACCTGGGAGGCGCCACCTCGCACACGGCGATCGTCGCGCGGAGCCTGAACCTCCCTGCGATCGTCGCGATGCACCACTCGCGCACCGTGATCCACGAGGACGAACTGGTCGTCATCGACGGCACGCAGGGCGTGCTGATCGTCAATCCCGACAAGCAGGTCCTGGCCGAATACCGCCTGAAGCAGAACCAGCTCAAGATCGAGCGCGAGAAGCTCAAGCGGCTGAAGAACGCGCCCGCCGCCACGCTCGACGGCACCACGGTGCAGCTGCACGCCAACGTCGAGCTGCCCTCCGACCTGGACCAGGTGAGGGCGAGCGGGGCCGCGGGCATCGGGCTTTTCCGCAGCGAATTCCTGTTCATGAACCGCCGCGCCCTGCCCGGCGAGGACGAGCAGTACGAGGCGTATCGCGAGGTGATCGAAGGGCTGAAGGGGCTGCCCGTCACCATCCGCACGCTCGACGTGGGCGGCGACAAGAACATGGACGGCCAGGAGTACGTCGCCACCAACCCGGCGCTCGGCCTGCGCGCGATCCGCTACTGCCTCGCCGAGCCGCAGGTGTTCAACACCCAGTTGCGCGCGATCCTGCGGGCGTCGCGCCACGGCAAGGCGATGATCCTCATCCCGATGCTCTCCTCCTTCGACGAGCTGAACCAGGCGCTCGCCGCGGTGAAGCAGGCCAAGGAGCAGTTGCGCGACGAAAAGATCAAGTTCGACGAGTACGTGCCGATGGGCGGCATGATCGAGGTGCCGGCGGCCGCGATCGCGCTGCCGATGTTCATCCGCAAGCTCGACTTCATCTCGATCGGCACCAACGACCTCATCCAGTACACGCTCGCCATCGACCGCACCGACGACGCGGTCGCGCACCTCTACAACCCGCTGCACCCGGCCGTGCTCTCGCTCATCGCGAGCGTGATCCGCACGGCGCACGCGCACGAGAAGCCCGTCGCGGTGTGCGGCGAGATGGCCGGCGAAGTCGAGCTCACGCGACTGCTGCTGGGCCTGGGGCTGCGCCAGTTCTCGATGCACCCCGCGCACATCCTCGAAGTGAAGCAGCGCGTGCTGACCACGAGCCTGCCCGACATCGCCCCGGTAGTGGCGCGCATCATGCGTTCCGACGAGCCCGAGAAGGTCCTGCTCTACCTCGACAAACTCAATTCGTGAGCCTTGCCATGCACGAGATCCTGCCTCCCCGGAAGGAAGCCGAAGGCATCAAGCGGCGCTGGTTCCAGGACGATTATTTCGACCTCTACGTCTGGCAGGCCGCGGGCGGCGGCGTGAGCGCCTTCCAGCTGTGCTACGACCGCCGCGCCAACGAACGCAGCCTGCGCTGGTCGCCCTCGATCGGGTTCGCGCACGACGGCGTGGACATTCCCGAGGACAAGCCCGGGCGCGCGATGTCGGCGCTGCTCGTGGCCGACGGCGTGTTCCCCGCCGAGCTGGTCATGAAGCGCTTCGCCGAAACCGCCGGGGGCATCCCGGTCGAGTTGCGCGAGGTGGTCGTCGCGCGGCTTTCCGAGTACGCGGGCGGCGCGAAGAAGAAGCCCGCGAGACCGCCGAAATCGAAGCCCGCGAAGAAGGCTCCGCGCAAGCGCCGCTGATTTCCTTGCTGCGTCATCCCCTTGCTGCGTCATTCCCTTGCTGCGTCATTCCCTTGCTGCGTCATCCCCTTGCTGCGTCATTCCGGGCTTGACCCAGAATCCAGCAAAAGCATTGGAACCGCCGATGAACGCCGATGAACGCCGATAAATGCAAAACCTGGTTGTTCCTGGTTCAAGGAATCGTGATCGCGGCCGAAGCCACTTGCGCAAGAGGTTTTATCGGCGTTCATCGGCGTTCATCGGCGGTTAATTCGCCTTTTTGGGTTTGCCCCAGGTTTCATCGGCGGTCAATTGGCCTTTGAAAGGGAATGGAGTTAGAATTCACCCATCGCGCCGATTTGACTCAGCTTGCGGGCGCTTAAACAAATACGGCTAAAGCGAGTGGATGGTCCGAAGCAAACCCGACCCCGCTCTCCAAAGCCGGTCGGGTTTTTTGCTTTTCGCACATGACAACCACGGACAACCGCTCGGTCGGCGCAGTCAAGGAACAACGCGCCGGCTTCCTCGAACCGCTGATACTCAAGGCGGGCACCACGCTTTCGTCCTACGAGCTGGTGTACGAGACCTGCGGCACGCTGAACGCCGACCGCAGCAATGCGGTGCTGGTCTGCCATGCGCTCTCGGGAAGCCATCACGTCGCGGGTTTCTACGAGAACGAGCCCGACAAGGTCGGCTGGTGGGACAACCTGATCGGCCCCGGCAAACCGCTCGACACCGACCGCTTCTTCGTCATCGGCGTGAACAATCTCGGCGGCTGCTACGGCTCCACGGGGCCCGCCTCGGTGAACCGCGCCACGGGGCAACCGTACGGCGCGGGATTTCCGCTGGTGACGGTGGAGGACTGGGTGTCGTCGCAGGCGCGCCTCATGGACCGCCTCGGGATCAAGCGATTGGCTGCCGTCCTCGGCGGGTCGCTGGGCGGCATGCAGGCGCTGCAGTGGGCGATGAGCTATCCGGACCGCATCGCGCACGCGGTGTGCGTGGCGGGGGCGGCCAAGCTCTCGGCGCAGAACATCGCCTTCAACGACGTCGCGCGCCAGGCGATCGTCTCCGACCCCGACTTCCACGGCGGCAACTTCTACGCGCAGAACGCGATTCCCGCCCGCGGGCTTCGGCTCGCGCGCATGCTCGGCCACATCACCTATCTCAGTGAAGACCTGCTGATGGAGAAGTTCGGCCGCGTGCTGAAGCACTCCGAGTACGGCTTCAACTACGAGGTGGAATTCGAGATCGAGTCGTACCTGCGCTACCAGGGCGACAAGTTCGCTGCATTCTTCGACGCGAACACCTACCTGATCATGACCAAGGCGCTCGATTATTTCGACCCGGCGCGCGACCACGGCGGCAAGCTCTCCGCGGCGCTCGCCAACATCAAGGCCGGCGTCTTCCTCGCCTCCTTCAAGAGCGACTGGCGGTTCCCGCCGCAGCGCTCGCGCGAGATGGTCAAGGCGCTGGTCGATACCGACAAGCGCGTCACCTACGCCGAGATCGACGCGCCCAACGGCCATGACGCCTTCCTGCTGGACGATCCGCACTACCACGCGCTGATGGCGGCCTATTTCGACAATGTCGGCGACGAAGTCGGCGCACCTCGCCGCAAGGTCCCCTATGTGCAGGCCGCTGCCGCCACCGTGCTGGGCGAGATGCAGGGCTACGAGGGCAAGCGATGAACGCCCGTTTCGACTACGAGCTGATCGCGAGCTGGATCCCGGCGGGCTCGCGGGTGCTCGACCTCGGCTGCGGCGACGGCACGCTGATGGCGGGCCTTGCCGCGACGCACGGCGTCACGGGCTACGGCATCGAGATCGACGACGGCGGCGTGCTCGCGAGCGTGAGGAACGGCGTCAACGTGATCCAGCTCGACCTCGAGACGGGGCTCTCGGGCTTCGAGGACGACGCCTTCGACTTCGTGATCCTGTCGCAGACGCTGCAGGCGATGCGCCGCTCCGACCTGATCCTGAAGGAGATGCTGCGCGTCGGCCGCGAAGGCATCGTCACCTTCCCCAACTTCGGCTACTGGCGCCACCGCATCGACATCCTGCGCGGGCGCATGCCCGTGTCGGAGAAGCTGCCCTACCAGTGGTACGACACGCCCAACATCCACTTGTGCACGGTGAAGGACTTCGAGGACCTGTGCGCGAAAGTCGGCGCGAAGATCCTCGACGAGCAGGTGCTGCACGAGGGTTCGATCGTGACCGTGATGCCGAACCTCTTCGGCAGCCTTGGCGTGTTCCGCTTCAAGCGCAGCTGAGCTCCGATGGGCCGGGCGATCACGTTTTCCGCGCTGCAGTTCCTGCTGGCGCTGACGTGGACGGTGTACGTGATCTTCCTGCCGAAGCTCGCCGCCGAGGTGGGGCTGGCGAAAAACATCGTGCCGTGGCTGCTGCTCCTCGACCAGGCGATCTTCGCGGTGATGGACTGGCGGCTCGGCATGGCCGCCGACAGGATCGCGAAGGCCATGGGGCGGCTCGGCAAATGGATGGCGCTGGTCACCGCGGTGTCCTGCGCGGCGTTCCTGTTGCTGCCTTTCGCGGCAATGACCGGATCGCCGTGGCTGCTCATTGCGCTGACGATCGTCTGGTCGGCAACGTCGTCGGCGCTGCGCGCGCCGCCGCTGGTGCTGCTGGGCCGCTACACACCCGCACCACAACAGCCATGGGCAGCGGGATTGTTCCTCTTCGGGCTAGGCGTCGCGGGCGCCATCGCGCCTTTTCTCACCGTGGCGCTGCGTGACATTGACGCGCGATTGCCGTTTGCGATCTGCTCGCTGACCCTGGTTGCCACCACGCTCGCGATCGCTTCCGGTGAGCAGCGCCAACCGGCGAAGGTGCCCGTGGAGACAACCCCTGCGCCAGCGAGCGGCGTGCCGGTCGCGTTCCTTGCCGCTGTCGTGCTTCTCGGCCTCGGCTTCCAGTTGCACTTCGCGGTGAACTCCGCGCCCAATTACCTGCGCTTCGCCAAGCCCGCGGAGCTGGAGCAATTGATGCCGGTGTTCTGGATCGGGTTCAACCTGTTGATCCTGCCGGCGTCTCTCCTCACCAAGCGCCATGGCGGGCCATTCATGATGGCGGCGGGCGCCCTGATCGGTGCGGTTGCGGCCGTCGCCGTCGCGCAAGCCGGCACGCTCCGGTTCCTGGTGGCGGCGCAATTCGTCGCCGGCGCGGCGTGGGGCTGCGTAATGATGAGCGCGCTTTCCGCCGCGCTCGCCATGGGCCGCACCGGCCGCGAGGGCTTCGTCACCGGGGCGCTGTGGTCCCTGCTCGCCGTGGCGACCTTCACGCGCATCGCCATCGTCATGGCGCAATTGCCGCAGCAACCCGACTTCAAGCCGCTGCTGGCGTGGGCGCCTGCCGTGCTGTGGCTGGCGGCCGGCGCACTCGTTGCAAGCAGCGCAAGGACACCGGCGCGCCATAGCGCGTAAAATGCCCGCTGGATATCCGTTGCACCCAATCAAGGCCTGAGGAGGCAAGAACATGGGCAAGAAGCTACCGAGCAAGGGCAAGCCGCCGAACACCGACTGGACCGACCGCACAAAGAGGAAGGCGAAGAAGGACAAGAAGAAGGCCGCCTGAGGATTCATCGGCCGGTTTTCGATCGGCCGGCAGCTTCGGCGCGCAATCCAGGCGCATGAACGCCGCCAGCCATTCGCAGTGCCAACCGAGTCTCCCATAGCCGGCAATCCAAGCGGCAAGTGAGACCCTCCTGCGCCCGGACGCGCGAGAAGAGGGAAGATACTTGGTCCAGCTTTCCTTACCGACCCCGGTCCTGACGCGTCGATTGCGAGCGGTATTGTTCGTCGACGTGGTGGAATCCGTGCGCCTGATCTCGCAGGACGCCGAGGGCACGGTGCAGCGCTGGCGCGATTTCATGGCCGGCATCGTCCAGGAAGAACTCCCCCGCCGCCGCGGCCGGATGGTCAAGGCGCTGGGTGACGGCATGCTGGTGGAGTTCGAAAGCACGGTCGACGCGGTCGAATGCGCGCTGGCGATGCAGTCGCGCATCGAGGCTGCCAATATCAATCGCACCGAGGACCAGCGCATCCAGCTTCGCATCGGCGTGCACCTTGCCGACGTCATGGCCGACGACATCGACCTGTACGGCGACGGCGTCAACCTCGCCGCGCGCCTGATGGCGCTGGCAGGCCCCCGGGAGATCATCATCTCCGCCGCCGTACGCGACCAGTTGACCGACGGCCTCGGCGTGACGATCGAGGACCTTGGCGAGCGGCGGGTGAAAGGGATGGAAAAGCCCGTGCGCGCATTCCGCGCCTGGCCGTCCACGCCGACGCAGGGCCGGGCCGTGGAACGCAGGAAGCACGCCGGCGACCGCCCGTCGATAGCGGTGCTGCCGTTTCGCAACCTCTCGCGCGATCCGGCGCACGATTTCCTCGGCGACCTCATCGCCGAAGACGTGATCGGCGACCTGTCGCGCCTGACCGACCTCTTCGTCATCTCGCGGCTTTCCACCACGCCGCTGCGCGACCGGCTGTACGAACCGCGCAGCGTGGCCGACATGCTCGGCGTCCGCTATGTCCTGTCGGGAAGCATCCACACCTCGGGCACGCGGCTGAGGCTCACCGCCGAACTCACCGAGGCGGAGGCGGCAAGCGTGATCTGGTCCGACCGCTTCGAGGGCTCGCTCACGGACATTTTCGAGTTGCAGGACCAGTTGTCGCACGACATCGCGAAACGGGTCGTGCCCTACGTGAAGCAGCTCGAGCTGATCCGGGCGCGCTCGCAGCGCCCCGAAAACCTGACGGCGTACGAACGCACCCTGCGGGCCATCGACCACCTGCACCGCACCTCCCCGGAGGACATGGCGCAGGCACGCGAAATGCTCGAGGCGGCCATCGCATCGGACCCTTCGTACGTCACGCCCTACGCCTGGCTCGCGCGCTGGCATGTCCTGCGCGTCGGCCAGGGCATGTCGCCCGACCTGAAGCTCGACACCCTCGAGGCAAACCGCCGCATCGAGACCGCCATGCAACTGGACGCGACCAATCCGTGGGCGATCTCCGTCTACGGGCTGGTGTCGGGCTACCTCAACCACGACCTGGAGAAGGCCATCTCCATGTTCGACCGCGCGCTCACCATCAACCCCAGCGCCGTTTCTGCCTGGGGGTGGAGCACGTCTGCGTACGCCTGGCTGGGAAAGGGCGCCGAGGCTGTCCGGCGCTCGCAGAAGGCGATCGAGCTTTCTCCTTTCGATCCGCACATGTACTCGTTCACGGCGATTTCCGCGGTGGCGCACATGGCGGACGGCCGCTTCGAGGAGGCGGTCGATTGGTGCCAGCGCTCGCTGCGCGAGAACCGGATGTACAGCGCCACCTACCGGATACTTGCCGCCTCCCTTGCTTTGTCAGGACGGGTCGAGGAAGCGAAAGGCGTGGTCGGGCAGTTGCTCGCGCTGGAACCGGAAATGACACTGACCAGTTTCCGCGAGCGGTACCCCGGGCGGGTCCAGGTCGAGCAGTTCTGCGAAGGCCTCGCGTTGGCCGGACTTCCGCGCTAGTATTTCCCCTCGCCGGCAAGGGAGGCCGTTCGGGAGGCGCTGCCGGCGCACCGTAGTTTCCCATCCATCCGATCACGGAGGCGATCATGGAAACCAATCTTGGCAAGTTCCAGAGCGATGCTGCCGACGCCGCTGACGCGGCCGATGCTGCGGATGCCGCCGATGCGGCCGATGCCGCGGATGCCGCTTCGGTATCGGGCGTCTCGTCCTACGCGGGCAACCGCACGAGCCCGCTTCTTACGCAGGCGCTCTGGAGCACGTACGGGGAACTCACTCGCGGCATCACCGGGACTGGCGCCCCCAACTTGACTCTCACGCCCTTGCCGGCAAACCCGCTCGGGCGCTGGTCGCGCGATGTTCGCGCAAGCATGTATTCCTTCGAGCTGCTCTCGAAACTGGACTTCAACGGCAACCCGGCGGTGGGGGCCGGGGGGGCCCCGGTCGATGCAACGCTGACATTCCGCGACTGGCCCAAGACCGCCACTTCGGCAGCCCCGCATACGCACATCATGAAGGCGCCGGCCTATGAAGCGAGCGCCGGCAACCTGGCTGCGGAATTGCAGAAGGTGATCGACAAGGCGGCGCTGCGCTCGGACCGGATCAACGAGATCCTTACGCAGGTGACCGTGCCGTATTCGTTCTATGCCATGGTGCTCAACCTGCAACCGGGGCGGCACAAGTTCACCTACGAGATGATCGCGACGGTATTCAGGATGTCGACCGCGGTGTCGATGCAGTTCAAGAATTTCTTCCGCACCCGGCGGCCGGCCGACCGCTCCGCGCTTGTGCAACCGATGATCCTGACGCCCGGGCATGGCTCGTATCCGATGGGCCATGCCATGCAATCCTATTTCATCATCGGCGTCCTGAAAAAGCTGGCCGGCATCACGGCCGGAACCGACGCGGCAACCCAGCTCGACCGCCTGGCGGACAGGATTTCGGAGAACCGCGTCATCGCAGGCCTGCATTTCCCGGAGGACACAACGGCCGGAAAGGCACTTGGCGCCCAACTCGCGGACTACTTCGTCTTCAGGGCGGGAGCGACGGATGCGGCGGGGAACGCCGTAGACCCGGCGGCAGCGAACCCGACGAACGCAGCGGTCAACTGGCTCTGGACGCAGGCACGGACAGAGTGGAAGTGATCCTCAGATCAGCTTGAGGGTCTCAAGCACGTCGATCTTCCCGGCGCCCACCACGTCATTCCACACCGCGCCTTGCTTGAGAGGCCGCTTGGCGTCCGCCAGCTGGTGGCGATTTTGCAGCAACGGCGCGGCAGAAGATTTCGCAGCGCCATCGCGAATCGCCTTGGCGATCTTGTCGGCAGAAAGCGGCGGATTCTTGATGTCCTTGTTGTACTGGAGCATCAGGGCTACCAGACCCGTGACGTGGGGCGCGGACGCACTGGTTCCCGCCATGCGCGTAGGTGTCGATTTTCGCGACGAGGCCGAGAGCACGCCGCGGCCGGCGACGTCTTCTTCCGCCGGCGCGCATACGTCCGGTTTCATTCCGCGATTGTCACGCGTCGGACCGGCGGCCGAGTAACGGCAGACCTCGCCGGTCGCGGTGTTGTAGGCGCCGACACTGATGACCCTGTGCCCGGTGGCCAGGCCGAAGAGGGTACATCCCGGGTACGAATCGTGGCCGTGGAAATGCGACTGCCGCTTCCGCGCGTTCCTGGAACGGCCGGCGTCATCGCGTTCGATCCACGCATGGAACGCGACCTTTCCCGGGGCGGGATTGTCGAGTTCAATCAACCACTCGCCGGAAGGCGCGGGCGCCAGGGTTGCGTTTTCGGCATCCGCCGTCGTCGCGCGCAGCTTGATTGCAATCTTGAAATCGCCGTTTCCTGCGTCCGGCCCGTGATCGATTTTGCCGATGACCTTGCCATCGCCGCGCAGGATCGGCATGACCGTCTTTGACGATATCGGGCCCAAGGCGATTTGTCCGTCCGGCGAAGTAAAGTAAAGGTCGAGCTTGTCATTTTTCGAGTACCAGATCTCGAGATCGTTAGGGGACGGGTCTTCGGGGCGGACGATCCAGCGCAGCTTCTTCTTCCTCTTTGCATGGACCACGCCTTCCGCGTGGCAGTCGGCCTCGAAGCCGTTGCCTGCAGCGACGACAACCGCGCGATCGTCGCCGAGAAGCAGATTATCGATCAGGACTTCAGCCAGCCCGGTGCCGTCGTGCGGGCCCCCGTAGGTGCCGTAGCTGATGTTCACCACTGCGGGTTGGCCCATCGCCGTTGCGCGATCGAAGATGTACTGCACGCCATCGAGAATGCCCTTCATCAAGGAATCCTTGCCCGCCTCGATGGCAACCTGCGCCAACTGCACGAAAATGATGTCGGCGGCAGGGGCCACCCCTTCGCTGCCCATCATCGCCTTCCCGTTGCCCGCCGCGATATCCATCACATGCGTGCCGTGCGAGGCAAGGTCCGTGATCTTGTAGCCAAGCTTGTCGTAGACCTTGTCCTCGTCGAGAACATCGCCGCGTGGACCGGGCGTGCTGGCCAGCACGGCGTTGATGGCGGCTTGGTCAATCTCCATCCCGTAATATTTTGGTATGGGGGTCCAGCCGGCCGCCTGGTTGCCCGTCCCGGCCTGGTCCCAAAGGTACTTGATGCGCGACTTTGGTGGGCTGCCGGCGGCGTACGGCTCGAGGAAATTCCAGTGGGCCAGGGCGCATCCGTCGTCGATGATGCCGATCACGACGCCGTGCCCATCGATGTCCTTGCCGTTGAACTTGCGGCCAGCGGGCATGCCGATGTCGCCGACCGCAACTTCGCCGCTGGGAGCGATCGGCACTGCCAGGCTGACGCGCTCCGCGTACTTCTGCAGTTCCTGCAACTCGGCCTCGAGCGATTTCCACTGCCGATCCGGCTTGGCATCAAACCTGATCAGCCCGGTCACCTGGTTGAACCTGCGGTTCCTCGCGCGCTCGTCGAAATAGGCAGACGGCACACTGAAGCGCCTGACGAGTGCCGCCTCGTCGTTTTTGCTCTCCGGGTCGTCGCTTGGCCTCTTGAGCTGGATGATCACGGGAAGGTACATCACCTCGCCGGGCTTATCCGACGCGCCGATGCGAAGGTGGAGCTCGTGGAGGTCCTGGAGTTCGATCAGGGTCAGGACCTGTCGAAGCTCGGAGTCGAGGGTCCAGGGGTCGTACTTCGGCTCCTTGATGCACTCGAACTGTTCGCCGGCCTTGTACACCGGACCACGTGCCTTGCCCTTCGAAGTTTCTTCCATGGCGCCTCCCGGAACGACCTGGAAATCCCGCCGCGAACGGGCGGGAATCGAGCGGCCATATTGCGGCAAAGTGGCCGCCCGCTACAAGCGACTTATTACGCGCCGCGGGGGCGGACATTCGGAAACGAACTTCCATGCGGGTGCGAGGCGCCCGCAAACCTCGAGGCGATGCTCGAACGACTACGGCGGCAATGACCGCGCTTTCGCGTTACCCTTCACCCCATGGAACGACACCGTCTCGACATAGCCTTCATCTCCGATGTGGCCTGCCCGTGGTGCGCGATCGGGCTTGCCTCGCTCGACCAGGCTCTCGCGCGCCTCGGCGGCGAGGTGGAAGCGGCAGTGCGCGTCGAGCCCTTCGAACTCAATCCGGACATGGGCCCCGAGGGGGCGGAAGTCGTGCCGTACCTCGCGCGCAAGTACGGCCGCACGCCGGAGCAGGTGGCCGAGGCGCAGGCGCGGATCCGCGAGCGCGGGGCGGCCGTTGGTTTCGCCTTCGGGCCGCGCCATGCACGTGTGGAACACCTTCAACGCACACCGGGTGCTGCACTGGGCCGGGCTCGAGGGGCGCGGCCTGGACCTCGAGCGCGCGCTGCTTCGCGCCTATCACGCCGAGGGCCGCAATCCGGGCGCGGCGGATGTGCTCGTGGAACTTGCCGGCGCGGTCGGGCTGGATGCGGCGCGCGCGAAGGCGATTGCGGAAAGCGACGAGTTTGCCGCCGAAGTACGCGAGCGGGAACGTTACTGGCAGCAACGCGGCGTGGGCGGCGTGCCGCATGTGGTCGTGAACGATGCGTACGTGATCGAAGGCGCCCAGCCGCCGGAGGTTTTCGAGCAGGCGTTTCGGAGAATCGCCCTTTCGCGCTAGGTCTTCGCCTCCGCACGGCGGCACCCGCGCCATTGCGTCCCGGGGGGCGAAGCGGTTGCTACTCGTTCAGGCGGCCTGCTACGCCTTCGGTCGAGCCGGCACCCAGTCATCGGGCGCGCCGGGCGGCACGCGGGGATGCTTCTGGAGGCTCTCCTGGAACGCCATCTGCATTCGCCG
>CAWKGC010000005.1:0-29443 GCA_963849005.1 uncultured beta proteobacterium
TAAGCCGCTCACGACATTTCGTCATTCCGGGCCAGACCCGGAATCCAGCGTAAACCGGGGTCAGAGACGCAATTTGGGGTCAGAGACGTAATTGCGACTCTGACCCCATTGCCGCGCTGTATCCTGCCGGGCGCTGGTGGCGTGGTGGGCGGGGCGATCGTGGCATCCATTCCCATGTTGGCCGCGCGGCGCGCACTCGCCATGCGGGCGATCGGATCAAGTGACAGCCGGCCCTGAATGCGATCATGGTGACAGTTGACCCGTACGACCGTACCCGCAATACTCCGCTTCGCGTCGCCTGAATCCCTGTCCGGCGCTTCGAAGAACACGGAAACCGCATGGAAATGGTGCTCGAAGGCATCGAACAGCGGGTGGGCGCGCAGGTCCACCTGTACCCGCTGGACCTGGCACTGGTGCCGCGCGCGGTGACCGTCCTGCTGGGCGCGACACAGGCCGGCAAGACCACATTGATGCGCGTGATGGCCGGGCTCGACGCGCCGGCAAGGGGCCGTGTCCTGGCTGACGGCGAGGATGTCACCGGCAAGCCCGTTCGCGATCGCAATGTGGCCATGGTCTACCAGCAGTTCATCAACTACCCGTCGATGACGGTGGCCGACAACATCGCCTCGCCGCTCAAGCTGCGCAGGGACGCCCTTTCGAAACGCGACATCGACGCGCGCGTCAACGAACTCGCCGCCAGGCTGCACATCGAGCCATTCCTGGGCCGCTTGCCCGCCGAACTGTCGGGCGGACAGCAACAGCGCGTCGCACTGGCGCGCGCGCTGGCCAAGGGCGCGCCGCTGATGCTGCTCGACGAGCCGCTGGTGAACCTGGACTACAAGCTGCGCGAGGAACTGCGCGAGGAGCTCTCGCAGTTGTTCGCCAGCGGCCAATCGACGGTCGTCTATGCGACTACCGAACCGACCGAGGCGCTGCTGCTCGGCGGCTACACCGCGGTCCTGGACGCGGGCGAATTGCTGCAGTACGGGCCGACCGCGGAAGTGTTCCACCGTCCCCGCTCGCTTCGCGTTGCGCGCGCTTTCAGCGACCCGCCGATGAACCTGATGGCGGGCAGCGCCGTCGCCAACGGCGTACGGCTGCAGGGGGGAAAGGTCTTGCCGCTGGCGCTGCCCGCGAACCGGTCCGAGGTGCTTACCCTGGGGGTTCGTGCCGGAGCCATGCGGGTGCGCGCGCGCGATGGCGACTTCGCCTTGCAAGGCGAGGTCGAACTGGCGGAGGTCTCCGGCTCCGATACCCTGGTGCACGTGCAAACGCAGGTCGGCGAACTCGTCGCCCAACTCACCGGCGTGCACGTGTTCTCGCTTGGCGACGCGGTCACGCTGTACCTCGACCCTGCGCAGGCCTACGTGTTCGATTCGGCCGGCGACCTGCTCGTCGCGCCCGCTGCCCTCCACCGCAGGCAGCACTGAAATGGCCCGCATCGAACTCGATCTGGCGCATTCCTACCTGCCGAATCCACGCAGCGACGAGGACTACGCGCTGCTGCCCCTGCAAATGGTCTTCGAGGACGGCGGCGCTTATGCGCTGCTGGGCCCGTCGGGCTGCGGCAAGACCACGCTGCTCAACATTGTCTCGGGGCTCGTGAAGCCGTCGCAGGGCAGCGTGAAATTCGATGGCACCGAAGTCACGGGACGCACGCCGCAACAACGCAACATCGCCCAGGTGTTCCAGTTTCCGGTCATCTACGACACGATGACGGTGGCTGAAAACCTCGCCTTCCCCTTGCGCAACCGCGGCGTGCCGGCGGACAGGATCGCGCAGCGCGTCGGCAGGATCGCCGAGATGCTGGAATTGAGCGGGCAGCTGAACTCGCGCGCCGCGGGCCTCGCGGCCGACGCGAAGCAGAAGATCTCGCTGGGCCGCGGCCTGGTGCGCGAAGACGTATCGGCGGTGCTGTTCGACGAGCCGCTCACGGTGATCGATCCGCACCTCAAGTGGAAACTGCGACGCAAGCTGAAGCAGATCCACCACGAGCTCAAGCTCACGTTGATCTACGTCACCCACGACCAGGTCGAGGCCCTCACCTTCGCCGACCAGGTGGTGGTGATGACACGCGGCCGGGCGGTGCAGACGGGGACTGCCTCCGACCTGTTCGAGCGCCCGCAGCATACCTTCGTCGGCCACTTCATCGGCTCGCCGGGCATGAACTTCCTGCCGGGGCCCGACGGGACGACGCTTGGCGTGCGCCCCGAATACGTGACGCTCGCCATGCCGGGCGCGCACGGCGCGCTGCCTGCCACCGTGACACAGGCACAGGACATCGGCACCTATTGGCTCGTGACGGCGCTGATCCGCGACGGCGCGGGCGAATCGGTGGTCCGCGCCCGCCTCGGCCCGGAGCAGGAAATTCCCGGGGCCGGGGACGCCATCTGGCTGAACGTGGTCGGCAAGCACACCTGCTACTACCGCAATGAAGTGCTGGTCGACGGGGAAACGGCGTGAAGCCGGTCAACCAGAAGGCCTGGTTCCTGATCCTGCCGGTGGTGCTGTGCGTGGCGTTCTCGGCCATCCTGCCGCTGATGACGGTGGTGAACTACTCGGTGCAGGACATCATTTCGCCCGAGCGGCGCGTGTTCGTCGGCACCGAATGGTTCAAGTCGGTGATGCGCGACGACGACCTGCAGGGCGCCCTCAGGCGCCAAATCCTGTTTTCGCTCGCCGTGCTGGCAGTGGAGATCCCGCTGGGCATCGCGCTTGCGCTCGCCATGCCGGCCAAGGGCTGGAAATCGTCCGCGGTGCTGGTGCTGGTCGCGATCTCGCTCCTGATCCCCTGGAACGTGGTCGGCACGATCTGGCAGATCTACGGGCGCACCGATATCGGCCTGATGGGCGCCGCGCTCGCCGGCCTGGGCTTCGACTACAGCTACACGGGCAATGCCACCCACGCCTGGCTGACAGTGCTGCTGATGGACGTCTGGCACTGGACGCCGCTGGTGGCACTCCTGTGCTTCGCGGGCCTGCGCGCCATCCCCGACGCCTACTACCAGGCTGCGAGCATCGACGGCGCCAGCAAGTTCGCGGTGTTCCGCTACATCCAGCTGCCGAAGCTGCGCGGCGTGCTGATGATCGCGGTGCTGCTGCGTTTCATGGACAGCTTCATGATCTATACCGAGCCCTTCGTCCTCACCGGCGGCGGGCCCGGCAACGCGACGACTTTCCTTTCGCAGTACCTGACGCAGAAGGCCGTCGGGCAGTTCGATCTCGGGCCGGCGGCGGCGTTTTCGCTGATCTATTTCCTCATCATCCTGCTGCTGTGCTTCATCCTCTTCAACTGGATGCAGCGCGTGGGCACCGCCGACAAGGAGGCCACTCATGGATGACAGGCGCTCCGGGGCGGGGGCCGTCCTGCTCACCCTCTACCTCGTGTTCGCCATCCTGCCGGTGTACTGGATGATCAACATGTCGTTCAAGACCAACGAGGAGATTCTCTCCACCTTCAGCCTGTGGCCGCGGCATTTCACCACCGACCACTACCGGACCATCTTCACCGACGTGTCGTGGTACTCGGGCTACATCAACTCGATGATCTACGTGGCCATCAACACCGTGATCTCGCTCGCCGTGGCGCTGCCCGCGGCCTATGCGTTCTCGCGCTACCGCTTCCTCGGCGACAAGCATGTGTTCTTCTGGCTGCTGACCAACCGCATGACGCCGCCGGCCGTGTTCCTGCTGCCGTTCTTCCAGCTGTACACGACGCTGGGGCTCATGGACACGCACATCGCGGTGGCGCTCGCGCACCTGGTGTTCAACGTGCCGCTGGCGGTATGGATCCTGGAAGGCTTCATGAGCGGCATCCCGCGCGAGATCGACGAGACCGCGTACATCGACGGCTATTCGTTTCCGCGCTTCTTTGTCACGATCTTCATCCCGTTGATCAAGTCCGGTATCGGCGTGGCGGCGTTCTTCTGCTTCATGTTCAGCTGGGTCGAACTGCTGATGGCGCGCACGCTCACCAGCGTGAACGCCAAGCCGATCGTCGCGGTGATGACGCGCACGGTCTCGGCCTCGGGCATGGACTGGGGCGTGCTCGCCGCGGCCGGCGTACTGACCATCGTGCCGGGTGCCATCGTGATCTGGTTCGTGCGCCACTACATCGCCAAGGGGTTCGCGATGGGCCGCGTCTAGCCGCGGGCGGAAAGGAGCCCGAGATGTTCGAATGGATGGCATGGACCCTGCCCACGGCTGTGTTCTTCGGCTGCATCGTGCTGATGCTGGCAGGCATGACGGTGTGGGAACTCAAGTCGCCGACCGTGGAGCGCAAGGGCTGGCTGCCGATGGCAACGACGCGCGGCGACCGGCTGTTCATCGGGCTCTTGCTCGCAGCCTACGTGAACCTGGCCTTCCTGGCGGTAAGCGAGAAGATGATCGGCTGGTTCGGCCTCGAACAGGAGCCGTCGATCTGGGTCAGCTTCGCGGCCTCGATGCTGCTGCTTGCGTTGGTGATGCGCAAGGGCTAGCGTGTGCAAACAAGGCGCCCGGCCAATCTTCCCGGCCGGCGTGTCCGTGCAGTCAACGGGAAGCACTAGGAGGAGACAAAGATGAGTTTGCGCCTGAATGCCGCGGCATTTGCCGCGGTCGCCCTGGCGTTCAGCCAGTGCGCATTGGCCGGCGAGGCCGAAGCGAAGAAGTGGATCGATGCCGAGTTCCAGCCCTCGACCCTGACCAAGGAGCAGCAGGCGGCCGAGATGAAATGGTTCATCGAGGCGGCGAAGAAGCTGCAGGCCAAGGGCGTGAAGGAGATCTCGGTCGTTTCCGAGACCATCACGACGCACGAATACGAATCGAAGACGCTCGCCAAGGCCTTCGAGGAAATCACCGGCATCAAGGTGAAGCACGACCTCATCCAGGAAGGCGACGTGGTCGAGAAGCTGCAGACCTCGATGCAGTCGGGCAAATCGATCTACGACGGCTGGATCTCGGATTCCGACCTGATCGGCACGCACTACCGCTACGGCAAGATCCTGTCGCTTACCGAGTACATGAAGGGCGCGGGCAAGGAGTACACGAACCCGGGCCTGGACCTGAAGGACTTCATCGGGACCAGCTTCACCACGGCGCCCGACGGCCAGCTCTACCAGCTGCCCGACCAGCAATTCGCCAACCTGTACTGGTTCCGCGCCGATCTCTTCGCGCGCCAGGACCTGAAGGACAAGTTCAAGGCCAAGTACGGCTACGAGCTGGGCGTGCCGCTCAACTGGAGCGCCTACGAAGATATCGCCGAGTTCTTCACCAACGATGTGAAGACGGTCGACGGCAAGCCGATCTACGGCCATATGGACTACGGCAAGAAAGACCCCTCGCTGGGCTGGCGCTTCACCGACGCGTGGCTGTCGATGGCGGGCACGGCCGACATCGGCATCCCGAACGGCATGCCGGTCGATGAGTGGGGCATTCGCGTCGGCGCCGACAAGTGCACGCCGGTTGGCGCTTCGGTCTCGCGCGGTGGCGCCACCAATTCGCCGGCCGCCGTTTACGCGCTGACCAAATACGTCGACTGGATGAAGAAGTACGCGCCCAAGGAGGCCACCGGCATGACCTTCGGCGAAGCGGGCCCGGTGCCTGCGCAAGGCCAGATCGCGCAGCAGATCTTCTGGTACACCGCCTTCACGGCCGACATGATCAAGGCCGGGCTGCCGGTGGTGAACGCCGACGGCACGCCCAAGTGGCGCATGGCGCCGGGGCCCAACGGCCCGTACTGGAAACAGGGCATGCAGAACGGCTACCAGGACGTGGGTTCGTGGACCTTCTTCAAGAGCCACGACGCCAACAAGCTCGCCGCCGCCTGGCTGTACGGGCAGTTCATCACCTCGAAGACGGTGTCGGCAAAGAAGTCGGTCGTCGGCCTCACCTTCATCCGCGACAGCGACATCCGCCACGAATACTTCACGAAGAACGCCGCCAAGTACGGGGGGCTCATCGAGTTCTACCGCAGCCCTGCGCGCGTGGCCTGGACGCCCACCGGAAACAACGTGCCCGACTACCCGAAGCTGGCCCAGCTGTGGTGGAAGAACGTCGCCGTGGCCGTTACCGGCGAGAAGACGCCGCAGGCGGCGATGGACACGCTGGCAGAGGAGATGGACCAGGTGATGGCGCGCCTCGAGCGCGCGGGAATGGCGCATTGCGCGCCGAAGCTCAATCCCAAGAGCGACCCGGGCAAGTGGCTGAGCGACAAGGGCGCACCCTGGAAGAAGCTGGCGAACGAAAAGCCGAAGGGCGAAACGATCGCCTACGAAACGCTGCTGAACGCGTGGAAGGCGGGAAAGGTTCGCTGACCCGAAGCCGCTGCGGATTGCGCTGCCCCCGGCGTTGGCGCGCCGGGGGCATTTTCATTCAGGAAGGCCGAGGACTCTCTGGCGCAAGGAAAGCAACTCGTGGCGTTCCGCCCGGTAGTAGAGACCGCCCGAATTCGTCTGCCGCGCGATGCTTTCATGTTTCACCGGGAAGTTGAGTCCCGGCACGATCCAGATCCGCTCCTGCGCCCAGTAATTCGCGTTCCACGCCCGTATCCAGCCTTCTCCTTCTGCCAAGAACGCGAGGAACTTGCCGGCGGGAACCTCGACCATTTCGCGCAAGGCAATACGAAAGTCGTACTGGAACGTCCGGCGGCCGCCATTGCCGTCGCCCGCGAATGCCGTGATCCACTTCTTGCCGACGAACAATTCCGCCGGCGTGAACTGCCGGGGAGTCTCCAAGGCCAGGTTCGGGTTGCGCATGAAGTTACCCATCGAGTCGAGTACTGTCCTGCCCTCGTTCAGTTCGACGATGTCGCGATCCGCATCTACGCGCGTTACGCGAAAGCCGGTCTTGCGCTCTTCTATCCCGCTCAGGATGTCCGTCACCCGATACCTTGCCCCGTCCCCGACCGAAAACACGCGGCCCAGCGGAAAGCGGCCCGCCGAGTACGGGTTTTCGGACGACGAGAGGGCCTTCGGCAGGAAACTGCCTCCCGATTGGGCATTTGGGAGGACCAGGGCGAACGGCGCGGCCGCCGCCTCGGGAGCGGATGCGGGGACCGCAGGAGAGGCGACCTTGCTTTCCGCTATCAGCCGGTCAAGCCGAAGTTGCGCAATTTCCGCGAAACGCCCGTTGGGGAACTCGCGCAGGTAGCTTACCCAGTCCTCCGCCTTCTTCGATGACTTGACCCGGTTCCATGCGGCAAGGTCCTCCGCGACCTGCCGTTCCAGTTCGCTTTCGGAAAGTTTCTTCCGCCGGTCCGGAAAAAGGAAGACGTCGCTTTCCAGCGATGTGGTTTCCCAGGGGATCTGCGCGCTCCCTGAGGCAAGGCGCACATTCAGGCGCACGCGCTTCAGGGCATCCTCGATACGCGCGTCACGGACCGCAAGCTCCTTGAGGAGGTGCTCGGTGTACAGGCCGTTCTTTCCCGCTCCATCGGAGGCCACCTTGCCGGGCGCGGTGGCATAGGCGATCAGGCTGCCGGCAGGCGCGTCGAACTGGGAGAGGCCCTTCTGCTCCGGAACATACCTCGAGCCGAACGGATTGTTGCGGCAGGCGTCGAGCATGATGATGAAGGTCTTTTCCCCTGCTCCTGAAAGGGTGCCGATCAATTGGTTCAGGTCCACGCAGCGCTGCTTGATCTGCTCCGCCGAAGTCACGTCGGCGTCCACCGGCAGCAGGTAATTGCGCCAGTCGAGCTGCACCGCGTGCCCGGCGTAATAGAAGACAACCTGCTTCGTCCCGGGCATGCGGATCGTTGTGCCGAAGCGCTCGATCGCCGTCATCATGTCGTCGTGGTTGGCATCGATCTGCGAATCGACGGTGAATCCCGCCAATTCCAGCAACGCGGTCATGGCCCGGGCATCGTTGGCCGGATTGAGCAGCGGCGAGCGGCGATAGGCGTTGTTGCCGATCACGAGCGCCGGCCGCGACGCATCGGCGCCGGCAGCCCGGCCCGGGCACATGGCAACGGCCGGGGCAATTGCCGCAAGCGCCTTGATGAAAGTCCTTCGAGTTGTCACATCGTTGCCCTGCGAAATTTGCGCCACGCATGCCCCGGACAGTCTACATCAGCGCCTCTTCCCCGGTGACAGTGAACACCCTGCCGGACCTCTCGGTGAAATTGCCCTCTTCCGTTCGCGCCTGGCTCGTGCCACTAGAATTTCGCCAGCACGTCACGGGCCAGTTTCACCTGCAGGCCGTTCACTGTGGCGCGCGCAGCTGCCTCGCCACCGCCAGTTCCCCGACCTGCCTGCCCATGGCGGCGCCGGCCTCGGTCGACGTGCGGAAATGAACGCCTTCGTAGATGCGCGCGTCCGATACCTCCTGCACGAAGTCGTCGATCGTCGTCCACCGCCGTACCGCTCCCTTGGCGGTCGGGCTGCTGGTCGCGAGTACCGGCATCGCGCCGTCGCCGACTTCGGCCCGAAGCACCGTGGCAACCGAGGCCGCGAGAATGCTGTGCGCGCTCGGATACTCCGGGTGCATCGGCGTCTCGATGAAAGGAGTCCAGCCCGCCTCGGGTCCGGTCGCGTCGTTGCCGTCGATGTCCGCGTTGCGAATCGCGGTCGACGGCCGCCAGAAGTTGTAGTGGTACTTGGCGTCGAAGACCGCGATCATGGCGTCGTCCATGGCCTGCGCCACGGCGGCGAACAAGCGCGCGTTCTGCGCCGGTTCGCGGCCCGGCATGAGGGCAACGGAACGCACGACCCCGTGATAGATCGGTGGCAGCGAATACTCCCAGAAGCGGGCGATCTCGGTCTGCCCGGCATTGCGCTGGGCGCTGTTCCTGCCCCCGAGCGCCTTGACCTCGTTGTAGTCGCGCGCCCATAACCCGCTCGCCAGCGCCGGAGGCGGGCCGGGACGGAACTGCGATGCACTCGCCATCAGCCACGGCTTGCGCTGCGGCCACTGGGGCACGGCCGGCATTGCTGTCGGGACGTAGTGGCCGGCTGCGGCATGCGGCCGGTATTTCTCCGGCACAGTGGCGCTGTCGTCGGCGCGCGATGCGAGGACCGCGGCAGCAGCCTTCTCCCCGACGGCGATTCCGGCTGACTTGGAAGCGCCATCGCCAATCGACGCCATCGCCGCCTGGTAGGCCGAGTCGATGGACGCTTGCTGCGCCGGTATCAGCTTCACGAGCGTTGCGCGATTTGCGGCGGCAACCGCCGCCTCGACAGACGCACCTTGCGCTGGCTCCAGTTGAATGCCATTCGATGGGTAGCGCCCGGTGATGGCATTCACCGCCTCATGCACCGCAGTCTGGACGATGGCCATCGCCCGGACGGCGGGAGGCGTGCCGAGCTTGCTTTCGACAACGAGTTCCCCCGCCTTGGCGTTCCAGTCGGTGATCACGTCGGCCTTCGCGTCGATCACACAGGCTGCAAGTGCCAATGCCGCCAGGGCGAATCGGGTTCCACGGGACGCGGGTTCAGTGCGCACGATTGTTCCTCGGGTAGTGGTCATGCCTGGCTCCTCAACGTTGGGTGAAAAAGTAATAGTCGGCCGTGTATGAGACGCGCAGCGGTGCATCGCCCGTGCACTCCGCCGAGGGCGCCACGCCTCCGACGGTGTTCACGCGCTGGATGCTGCTTACCTTGCTGAAGGACCCTTCCGGGCCGGTCGGCCTCGCGGCAAGCAGCAGCCAGGGGATTGCGCCGGCGACCGGGGCATCGGCGCGCTCCTTTACCGTGCCCAGGACCTTGCTGCCATCGGCCGCCTGCCAGTACGGGCCCGCGCCGTGCCGGCCGACCGGATTGCCGCGCAGGTCGAAGAGCTCGGCCTCGGGCGCGACGAATGCCCATTCGCGGCCCGCGGCCGCACCCTGCTTCGCGCGGCATTCGTAGATCTGCACGCCCCTTGCCGGAACGACCATCGCCAGCACTTCGTCCGCACCCGGCTGGAGCCTTGCGGGAACCTGCATTTGCGCGTTGTTCGCGCATGCCGCCCCCGTCAGTACCAGTGCGCCGATCGCAATCGCCTTGAGTTCGCTGTCCATCGTCGCCTCCATCAGCGCTTGGTGATGACGATTTCGAGGTACTCGCCCGGCACGACCATCGACGAGGACCCGGCGGTATTCATCTGCTCGAGCAGCGCCGTGATGTCGCGTTCCATCGCCAATTGCGCCGGCGCGTCGATGGCGGCAAAGGCCTTGTGCGTCGGGCCGTAGAAATCGCGGAACACCTGCACCCAGTGCGCAGCCGACCGGTAGCGGAAGTTGAAGCAGCGCCGCTCGCAGCGGATCTTCGTCGCTTTCTTGCCGAACAATTCGACGAGGTGCGGCTCGGTGCCCCACAGCGCGGGCGACTTGAGCCCGGCCGGCGGCGGCACGTAGCCGCCGATCACCTTGAAGAGCCGGCCGATGAAGCCCTCCGGCGTCCAGTTGGCGAGGCCGATGCGGCCGCCACCGCGCAGCACGCGCAACATCTCACCTGCGGCGACGTTGTGGTCCGGGGTGAAGATAGCGCCGAAGGTCGAGAGCACGACGTCGAAGCTGCCGTCCTCGAAGGGCAGCGCCTCGGCATCCGCCACCTGGAAATCCACCGACAGCCCTTCTGCAATAGCGCGCGCCCGGCCCTTCTCGAGCAGCGCCGGGACATAGTCGGTGGAGGTGACGGTGGCAAAGCGCCGCGCCGCGGCGAGCGTCGCGTTGCCGTTGCCGGCGGCGACGTCGAGAACGCGCTCGCCGGCGCGGACATCGACCGCTTCGGCGAGCGACTCGCCGACGATCTGCAGGGTGGTGCCGACGACGGCGAAGTCGCCGCTGGCCCAGGTGGCCTGCTGGCGTTGCTTGACCAGGGCGAAATCGGGAACTGGTGCGAGAGTCTCAACTGCGGAATTCATGTGTTTCTCCTTTGTGCATTCAAGCGACAGGATTTGGGACATGGCAGCCTCAGGCCACCATCGGCAGCGGCAGCTCGGGATGCTCGGGCGTCGCATAGGCGAGTGGCGCGAGCGCCTCCTGGACGCGCGCGGCCTGCGATGCGTCGAGGAGCGAGAACAGCACCTTCTGGAAGCGCGGTTCCATGACGCCCGAGACGAGGTACTGCCAGCGATAGGCCTTCAGCACCTTGGCGTGGATCTGCTCGCGCTCGGCGTCGCTGAACCGGGTGCTCGCGATCGAAGCGAAATAGCGCGAGTCGGCGGCGGCCTGCGCCTGCAGGATGCCGTCGACGGCACCAACCAGGTGGATCAGGTCGTTCACCGCGGCATCCCTCTGCGCCTTGTCGAGTTTCGCGTCCTCGCGCAGCAGCTCCAGCTCGTCGAGAATCGCGTGCTGCGATTCTTCCCTCCAGTGGAACAGGAACACGTCCTTCCAGAGTTCCGAGAGGTTGCCGTCGGGCTCGATGCTGGCGCGGTAGTGCGCCTGGGTGAACAGTTCGATGTCGAGCGTGAGAGCAAGAACGGCCCATGTGCTCGCCCCGAGCACCGCCTGGGCGACCGCGTTGGGTTCGGCGGTCATCACGTATCCGGCAGGCATCCCGGCGCCGATCATGGCCTCGAGGCGGCGAAACAGTTCCTGGTGCTTCAGCTCCTCATCGGTCATGCGCACCATCGCTTCGAAGGCGACCTGGTCGCCGAAGGCGTGATCGCGGCCGATGTCCAGCACCTTGGCGGCGATGAAGCGCTCGACCAGGCCGAATACATACGCATAGGTGCGGCCCTGCACCTGGCTCAGCAGGCGCTTGTCGGCCGGAGTCATGAAGGCGATCTCGTTTACCAGCGAAAGGCTCGTGGGAAGGAAGCTCCTGGTGAAGTCGAAGCGGCGGCCGCGTATGACGTCGCGCTCGATCTCCCAGCGCACGCGACGGGAGTTGTTGATCACGCTTGCATAGCGCTCGCTGTTGATGGGTTGGGACATGTCGTGGTTCCTCTGCATGTGGGTTGAAGGTTGGCTTGCCGCGTCGACGCCGCTTTCCGTGTCGCAGCGGCCTTGTTGCAGCGACGCCATTCTCTGGATTCGCGGGCATTGACGATTCACCGGGCGTCGCGCATATTTGCTCGCTTGTCCGGATTTATCGCCGCGATTGATCGTCCGTCCGCCGAACTTGACGGAGACTCCGCCGGAGCGCTTGCCATGAACCACGACCCGCTTTCCGATGTGCTTCGCAGCGTGCGCCTGCGCGGTGCGGTCTTCTATTACGTGAGTTGTCGCGACGATTGGGTTGCCGCCTCGCCTGCGACGCACGCGATCGCAGATGCCGTCGTGCCGGGCGCCGAGCACGTGCTGGCCTACCACCTGATCGTGAAGGGAGAGAGCTGGGCGGCGGCGGATGGCGTGCCGCCGGCGCGCCTGTCCACTGGCGACATCGTCATGTTTCCGCGAGGCGACGAGCACGTGCTGTCGAGCGCGCCGGGAATGCACGCGGAGCGCGACAATGGCGAATTCACGAACGCGACGCGCGGCATTCCGAAGCCCATCCCCGTCGCCTATTACGGCGCCGTGCTGCAGCCCGGGGCCACCATGCCGCCCGAGGAGGCGAGCACGGTCGTCGTCTGCGGCTTCATCGGCTGCGACCTGCGCCCGTTCAACCCGCTGATCGAGGCGCTGCCGCGCCTGCTGCACCAGCGCGCCGGCGGGCTGGGCGCGTGGATCGCGCCGATGATGCACCAGGCGGTTTCCGAATCGCAGGGGATGCGGGCGGGGAGCGCCGCGGTGCTGGAGCGCCTGAGCGAAATGGTGTTCGTCGATGCCGCGCGCCGTTACCTCGAGTCGCTGCCCGAGGATGCGTCGGGGTGGCTCGCGGCGCTACGCGACCGCCATGTCGGCAGGGCGATCGGCCTGCTGCACGAGCGGCCGGCCGATCCCTGGACGATCGATGAGCTGGGCCGGCAGGTCGGCCTGTCGCGCTCCGCCCTGCACGAGCGCTTCGTCAAGCTGGCCGGACAGCCGCCGATGCAATACCTCGCGAACTGGCGCATGCAGCTTGGCGCGGGCCTGTTGCGCGAGGGCGACGCGACGGTTGCGACGATAGCGCAGGAGGTCGGCTACGATTCCGAGGCTGCGTTTGCCCGCGCCTTCAAGCGCCTGGTCGGCCAGCCCCCGGCGGCCTGGCGGCGGACGCAACGCTTGCACCAATAGTGCCGGCCCAATCGGGCAGTCGCGGATCCTCAGCGAGGGGCAAGCCGCCAGAGCGACGTGATTTCGGCCGCGCGTGCGGCGTGCAGCGCGTCGGTTTCATCGGATGCCTTGGGATGCTTCGGCCTCGCGTCGATCCGGTCCACGACCTTGAGTCTCGCAGCCTCAATGGCGGCGAGCAGTTCCTCCCGGGTCCGCAGGCCCAGGTGCTCGGCGAGGTCCGACAGGACCAGCCAGCCCTCGCCGCCCGGCTCCAGGTGCGCGGGCAGCGCGGCAAGGAAGCCGCGCAACATGGCGCTCTCGGGGTCGAAGATGCCGCGCTCGATCGGCGAACTCGGCCGCGCGGGTACCCAGGGCGGGTTGCACACCACGAGCGCGGCGCGTCCTTCGGGAAAGAGATCTGCCTTCACGAGTTCAACGCGCTTCGCCAAGCCGAGGCGTTCGAGGTTTTCGCGGGCGCATGCCAGCGCGCGCGGGTCCATGTCCGTCGCTACGACACGCTCGATGCCGCGCTGCGCGAGCACCGCCGCCAGCACGCCGGTGCCGGTGCCGATGTCGAAGGCCACGCTGTTCGTTGACGCCAATGCCGGCAGCGGCGCATTGGCGACGA
Source organism: uncultured beta proteobacterium (assembly GCA_963849005.1). GTDB lineage: Bacteria > Pseudomonadota > Gammaproteobacteria > Burkholderiales > Usitatibacteraceae > CAWKGC01. Next base: position 13,665 of record CAWKGC010000005.1, read on the forward strand.
GATCGACGTACTCGCGGCGGATCGGTGCAAACACCCCGTAGTGCGGATGGATGCGCCCGCCCGTCGCCGGGATCTCGATGCCCTTCACGCGCCACTCATGCGCGCCGACGAGGCCCAGCAATTCCCGCAGCGAAGCAACGGAAGTCCCCTCCCCCGGCCCCCATGCCTCGGCGCAGGCTTGCCGCAGGTCGGGCGCGCGCCGCAGCGCAATGCCGTGGTCCTCGTCGAGAGGGATCAGCAACATGCCGAGCGTGCGCGCGCGCTGCGATTGCGCCTGGCGATGGAGGTTGAACGCGTCCACGGGCGATGCCGGCGGCTTCTTCGCCTTGCGCGGCTCGCGGTCCGCGCGGCTGGCCAACGCGCTCAGCATCTGCCGCGCGTTCTGGAAATCGCCCCGCCACAAGAGCGCCGTGCCCTGGCACGCAAGCCCGTAGGCGTCGTCGGCCGTCATGCGGTCGTCCGCGATGACCACGCGCTTGGGCGGAGGAGCGCCGCTTTCGGAGCGCCAGCGCGCCGAATGCGCCTCGCCGCCTTCGTTCCAGTGCAGGACCGGGGGCTCGGCCACTAGAGTTCGGAATATTTCCTGGCGTTCCCGCGGGCCTTGTCCGCCGGGTACTTTTCGGCGTTCGCGACGAGCTTGCGATGGGCCGCCGCGATCGGATCGATGCCCAGCTTGTCGCTCAGGCGGATGAGGTAAAGGAGGACGTCGGCGACCTCTTCATCCGCGGCCGCGAGCGCCTCGGGCGAGAGCCGCTTGCTCTGCTCGTCGGTGAGCCACTGGAACACCTCGAGCAGTTCGCCCGCCTCGGCGGACAACGCCATCGCGAGGTTCTTGGGCGAGTGGAACTGGTCCCAGTCGCGTTCGGCGGCGAAGGTCCTCAACTGCTCGCGCAGGCTTTCAAGTTCTGTCACTTCATGCTCCCTTTGCATTCGTCCACACGGGCAAACGCGCCCAGTTTGAGCCACGCGCGATGGACGCGCGGATCGGGACAGGACTCAGTCGCCCCAGGCTTCGATGGATTGGCCGAGTCCCGCGCGGTAGTCCGTAAACTTCGCCTTCCATCCCGGCACGCCCGGCTTCGGCGCCTGGGGCGGCATCGCGAGCGCCGTTTGCTGCATGTGCTCCTCGCGGATGATCACGCGGGCCAGCGGTTTCGCGATCCGGGGCAGGTGCAGGGGGTGCGCGCGGCCGACCCGACGCGCGAACGCATCCATCAGTTCCATGAACGACACCGGGACACCGTCGGTGGCGTAGAGGATCTTTCCCGCATTGCGCGGCCTGCCTGCGGCAAGCAGGGCCGATGCGGCATCGAACTGGTGGAGGTGGTATTGCAGCGCCTTCGAGGAGCCGGACCAGTACGGCCGGCCAAGGCGAAAGGCGGTTCGATAGGCGCGCAAGTCGGCGCTTTCGGGGCCGTAAAGGTAACCGAGGCGCACGACGCAGGCAGGCACCGGGCCGGACAGGGCCAGCGCCTCGCATTCGAGGATGGCTTCGACCGCAGACAGCAGCGGCTCCTCCACGCTTGCCCCGCTCTCGATCGCATGCACGAAGGCGAAGCTCGCGTGGACAAGCATGGTCGCGCCATCCTCTTGCGCCGCGCGCGTCGCCCGACGCGTCCCGGCCAGCGCCGTGCGCGCGAAGTCCTTCCAGGCATGGCCGTCGTGCAACAGGGTGTTCGCCTGCTGCCCGGACACGTTGATGTGGATGCTGCCCGCGGCGCCGGCAAGGAGCTTGCCCAGTTCGGAGCGCGCTCCAGTGACGGCAGCTTTCATCGACCTGGACGGGCCGTGTTTTGCGCCTCGAGGCCTCAGTGCCGGCATGTTCGTCCTGGACAGCGGATGACGAGCGCGAGCGTGGTGGTCAAGGGAGACTCCTGGTTGGTCATGCCGGCGAAATCGCCCGATGGTGCGGTATTCTGTTCCGGGCGCACGGGTGGGTCAACGAAAGTTGCCCTGTTCGGCGCGTTTCCCGGGGATACCTGCAACCTCCGCGGCCTTGCCGGAAATCAACACGATTGCGCAGCGCAAGCCGTAGCATCGCCACTGGACAAACACATGCTCACGTTCCTTCCCTCCTTCCTGCGCGGCGTGATCGCGGCGACGCTGCTCGCGCTGAACACGCTGTTCTGGTGCTCGCTCCTGTTCCTGGTCGCCCTCGTGAAGCTGGTGCTGCCGTTCCAGGCGGTTCGCGCCACGATCGACCGGATCCTCAACTGGATCGCGACGCAGTGGATCGCCGGCAACAGCGCGTGGATGCGGCTCACGCAACGCACCGAGTGGGATGTCGAGGGCATCGACGACCTCGCGTACCGCGGCTGGTACATGGTCAACTGCAACCACCAGTCGTGGGTGGACATCCTCGTGCTGCAGCACCTGCTTAACCGCCGCATCCCGCTGCTGAAGTTTTTCCTGAAGCAGCAGCTGATCTACGTGCCGGTGATCGGGCTGGCGTGGTGGGCGCTGGACTTCCCTTTCATGCGCCGCCATTCGCATGCCGTACCTGAAGAAGCACCCCGAGAAGCGCTTCGAGGACATCGAGACGACGCGGCGGGCCTGCGAGAAGTTCGCACTGGTACCCACCAGCGTGATGAACTTCGCGGAAGGCACGCGCTTCCGTACGTGGAAACACAAGGCGCAGCAGTCGCCCTACCGGCACCTGCTCAAGCCCAAGGCCGGGGCGCTGGCGCTGGCGCTCGGCGCGCTGGGAGACAAGTTCGATTCCCTGCTCGACGTCACGATCGTGTATCCGGAAGGCGCGCCCACGTTCTGGCATTTCCTGCGCGGCGACCTGAAGCAGGTCGTTGTGCGCGCGAGGCGCGTCGCCATCCCGCCGGAATTTCGCGCCGGCGACTATTCCCGCGACTCCGCGTTCCGCATGGCGTTCCAGGACTGGCTGCAGGCGATCTGGCTGGAAAAGGACGCGCAGATCGAAGCCCTGAAAGCGGTATCCTCGCGCAAAGCCCCAATGGAGCCAAGACAATGACAACCTCGCTCGTGATCACGGCGATCGGCCCCGACCGCCCCGGCATCGTCAACCTGCTCTCCGACGTGGCGCGCCGGTACGACGCCAACTGGGCCGGCAGCCGCATGGCCAACCTCGCCGGGCAGTTTGCCGGCATGGTCCATTTCGAGGTGGCTGAGGCGAAGGCCGAGCAGCTTGCGGCGGCGCTCAAGGCGCTGGAATCCTCGGACCTGCGCATCGTGATCGCACGGAGTCCGACTGCGGCCAAGCATGCCGCAACGCGCAAGGTGCGGCTGGAGCTGGTCGGCCACGACCGGCCGGGCATCGTCCGCGACCTTTCGCAGGCCCTCGCCGATCGCGGCGTCAGCATCGACGAGCTGCTTACGGAAGTGGCCGATGCGGCCATGTCCGGCGGTCCGCTGTTCAAGGTCAAGGCGCTGCTCGCCGTGCCGGAGACGCTGTCGAACAACGAGCTGAAGCACGGGCTGGAAGCGTTGGCCAACGAGATGATGGTGGACCTCGGGCTCGGGGAATAGACCGGCGGCCCGCGCGGCATTCAGTTCGCGCCGGCCCTGGCCTTCCTTTCAGGCGCCGGCGACATTGACACCGCCGCGATTCCCGATCTCGATCGTGCCGTAGCGTTGCGCAAAGCAGGCGGGCAACGGCCTGTCGCCCGGCACGGAAAGCCACAGCCTCAGCATGTGCCTCTTGCGGCCAGGCTCCGGCCAGTCGACGAACCCGGTGCGATCGTGCAGCAGGCTGTGGTTGTACACGAACTGCATGTCGCCCGGCTCCAGCCGCATGCTGATATGGAGCTGCGGGTCGTTCGCCAGCGCGTCGAAGCGATCGAGTGCCTCGACGTGCCTTGCGGTCAGCCTCGGCGCATCGGCAAAGCGCTGCGCGGAATCGATGTACTGGCGCTGGTAGATGACCGTCAGGAACCCCGCGTGCCAGTTGAAGACCGGGATCGTGAAGTACGGCTTCCCGCCTGCCGGCACCTCCCCGCGCCGGTCCGTGGCGATGTCCTCGAACAGCAAGGCGAGCAGGTCGGGCCGGTCGCGTCTTAGCACGTTGCAGATCGTCACCGCGCTGACCAGGAGGGAATCGCCGCCCTCGCGCGCTTCGTTCAGGCAGAGCAGGCCGACGACGTCCGCGGAGTCGGTATGGAAGGTCTGGCGCTCGCGCGTCTGGTAGATGCGGGTATTGGGATCGCGGCTGTCCGCGCCGGTGTCGCGGACGTGGCCCAGGAGGTGGCCTGCGGCATTTTGCGAACGCGCGCGGCCGAGGTGCGCGCCAATGCCGACGAACATCGCCGACACCACCTCCTCGCCCAGACGGTCGACCGGAATTCCCCGCATCACTTCGAAGCCGATGCCGTGGATCAGCGTCTCACGCAACGCCGCGAGTTTCGCTTCCAGGGAGGGCAAGGGAAAGTTCATGGGCCGCAGCCGGTCGAGGTCGCCGACCTCGGCGAGGTATCGCCTTGCCGCGCCCTCCAGTTCAGCCACTTCAGCTGCCGACAGCGTCCACCGCCAGTGCCCGGGTACGCGGGACATTTCCGCCCCGATCCACGCGGCAGGGATTTCAAGGTGTTCCGGGATGCCGGGGGGAATGGGCACGCTTCGATTCCTGCGGAATGGGACACGGGAACAGGTTCCGAGTGTGCCATGCTTGGAGGGCCGACTGAAAGGACTCCCGTGGCCACCAGGATCAGCGAACTGCTTTCCAGCATCACTGCGCTCGAAGACGAGTTGCGCACCGCGCTTCGCGAACAGGAGACGCACCTTTTCTACCAGATCAAGGGCAAGCGCGTCGAGTTCGAGGGCGCGATCCGGGATTCGCATCGCAAGCTGAGGAGAAGCGTGATGCGCTGGATCGTCGTGGATCGCCCGCAGAACTTCCTCACCGGACCGTTCATTTATGGGCTCGCGGTGCCGATCGTCCTGCTCGACCTGTGCATCACGCTTTACCAGGCGTTGTGCTTCCCGGTGTACAGGATCGCGCGGGTCAAGCGGATCGACTACATCATCATCGATCGCCAGCACCTCGATTACCTGAACTGGTTCGAGCGCTTCCACTGCACCTATTGCGCCTACGCGACGGGCCTCCTCGCCTATACGAGCGAGATCGCGGCGAGGACCGAGCAGTACTTCTGCCCGATCAAGCATGCGCGGCGCATCCTCGGTTCCAACGCGCGCTACGAGCGCTTCCTGGCTTTCGGCGAGGCGGCCGACTACCACGCCAAGCTCGAGGAATTCCGCGTCGCGCTCGAGGGCGACACCGTGAAGTAGGCGTTTGGAGACTTTCCCTTGTCGTCTAGCGGGCCGCCGGCGCTGTATCGCTTGCCGCGCATTCCGGGCAGAATCGACAGACGCGCCCCGTCGATGCGCGGAGGCGTGCACCCAACCAAATGAGGAAACAAGCCATGCCCAAGTATCTTTTCGAAGCGCACTACACGGCCGAAGGCGCCAAGGCGATCGCGAGCAAGGGCGGCAGCGCCCGCAAGGCCGCGGTGGACAAGGCCGTCAAGGGCCTCGGCGGCAAGCTCGAGTGTTTTTACTTTGCTTTCGGCGGCGTCGATGCCTTCGTGATCTGCGATCTTCCCGACAACAAGACCGCCGCGGCGATGGCGCTTGCCGTCAGCCAGTCCGGCTTGGCCGCCACCAGGACCGTGGTGTTGCTCACCGGCGCGGAAGTCGACGCGGCAGCGAAGATGTCCGTCAAGTACAAGCCGCCGGGGAAGTAAGCTCGCGCGGCAGGTCCGCAAGTAAAGGACAGCAGGAAAACTGCGCGCCGGGCCGCTCGCGGCCCGGCATCGCGATCAGCGGAACCGGCCTTTTGGCTGCCGGTCGCGAGGTTCGCGCAGAGCAGGTCACAAGGCCGCGACCATGAGGTGATAGGTGTTTCGCAGCTCCCGCTTCACGAATCCGCAGCGCTCGTACATCGCGATCGCCGGGTTCAGCGGATGCACCGTCAGCGAGACTTGCCGGTAGCCGTATTGCCGCGCGGCTTCGAGCGCCGCGAACATCAACTGCCGGCCGTACCCCTGGTGCTGAAATTCCGGAAGCAGCGCGATGCCGAGCTGCGGCGTGGTCTCGTCGACATAAGCGAGGCCCTTACCTTCACTGAGCAGCCGCATCCAGCAGGCGCCGATGGCTGACGATTCTCCGGGCAGCTCGCCGACGACACCGACGTCGCCTTCGCGTCCCCACGATTCTGCATAGATGCGCACGCGCGGGTCCTGCAGGATTTCCCTGGGCCGCAACGGTGCGGGCGGCGGGTCCCACAGCGCGATGTGCAGCCATTCCCAGATTTGCGCCTGGTCTTCCGGGCGCAATGGCCGGATTCGCAGCATCGCGGCAGTCATGCGGACTCCCCCGACTCGTCCAGCAGGCGCAGCGTCGCCGCATCCGGCTTGCCCTGGAAGAATCTTTCAAGCACGCGCTCGAAAACATCGTCCCCGACCATTGCAAAGAGCGTCATCGACGACTTGAGCTTCATGTCGTCGGGAGAGCCGAAGATCCCGTTGGCGGAGCGGCCCTCGATGGCAAGCACGGCTTCGGCGCATTCGCGCAGCCGCGCCCGGAGTACGGGGTCATCGAGGTAGGCCCGTGCTTCCGCCCTGCCCTTGACGGCGTAGCGCTTCGAGGTGGCGCTTTGTCCAAGGCCGTCGATCTGCGGGAACACGAACCACATCCAGTGCGTGCGCTTCCTGCCGCCTTTCAGTTCCGCGAGGACGCGGTCATAGACGGGCTCCTGCGCGGTGGTGAAGCGGGCGAGGTCGAAGGGATCGTCGGTCGAGTCCAAGAAACGCAATGCGGCAATCGAAATGGGGGATCAGCCAGGTTCCAGACCGACCTTCATCAGGATCGGGCCCGCTGCAGGTGCGGTGAGGAACTTCACCAGCGCCCTTGCCGCTTCGGGCTGGGGTGCGGCGGCGAGCAGGGCTGCGGAATAGACCGTGATGCTCTGGATTTCCGGCGGCAATGGCCCGACGTAGGCAACGCCGCTTGCGTGCAGCAGCTCGCTGATTTGCTGGAAGCCCAGGTCCGCGTCGCCCCGTGCCAGCAGTTCCGCGATCTGCGTCCCCGACGGCGGTTGCTTCACCTTGCCCTTGATCTCGCCAGTGATGCCCATCTTGCCGAACAGCTCCTCGAGATAGCGGCCGCTTGGCCCCGAAGAATAGGCGATCGACCTGGCATCGAGCACTGCTTTCCTGACCGCCTCGACGGAAGAAACATCGGGCTTCGGAAGGCCGGCACGCACGGCAATCCCGACGCCGGACTTCGCGAAATCCGCACGGCTGCCAGCAGCCAGCTTGCCTTCACGGATCAGCTTCTCGATATTGGGAGCGGCAATGATGAGGACATCGGCCACCTCACCGTCGCCGACTTTCCGGGCAAGACCTTCGGTGCCGCCCCAGATCGGGGTTACCTTGTGGCCGCTTTCCTTTTCGAAGGCGGCTGCAAGCGCCAGGAAGGGTTCCTTGAGGGCGTTGGCCACCATCACCTTTATCTCGGCGGCACCTGCCGGACCCGCGGCCATCGCGATCAATGCCGCGAGGAGCGGCGTGGATATCCAGCGTTGCAACGTCACTTTCATGGGCGATCGCTCCAATGATTGAACGGGGTAAGAGAGGCCGGTTTCGATCAGCTCGGGATGACCTTCAATGGCATTCATGTAGGCGGGCCCTTGTCATTGGGCCCGCCGCGCAAGTAGGCGACCCAGTAAACCCCCGCGACCAGCAGCGTCCCGCCGACGATGTTGCCCGCCGTGACCGCGGCGAGGTTCCTGGCGCTGCCCGCGACCGACACCGCGCCTTGCTGGTCGAGTGCCAGGCCGTAGGGCAGGAAGAACCAGTTGGCGATCGAATGCTCGAACCCGAGGGCCACGAAAGCGGTGATGGGAAACACGATCGCGAGGATCTTGTCGGTCACGCTGCGCCCGCCCATCGCGAGCCAGACTGCCAGGCACACGAGGGCATTGCACAGCACGCCGCGCGCAAAGGCCTCGCCAAGGGAAAGGCCGGCCTTCGCGCGGGCGATCTGGACTGCCGTTTCGCCGACGGCGCCGGCGCCCATGCTGCCGGTGTCCGCCCACAGGATGAACAGGACCGTCCCGAGACAACCCGCCACGTTCCCGAGATAGGCGAGGAACCAGTTCCGCAAGACATCCCGGGTGCCGATCAGGCGGCTCGCCCAGGCCATCGCCAGGAGATTGTTGCCCGTGAAAAGCTCGGCGCCGGCAACCACGACCAGCACCAGCCCGAGCGAGAAACCCAGGCCACCCAGCAGGCGCGTCACGCCGAAGCCCAGGCCGGACCCGGTGATGATGACCGTGAAAAGCAGCGCGCCCAGCGAAATGAACGCGCCTGCGAGCACGGCCAGCACGACGAGCGTGACGGTATCCATCTGCGCTTTCGCCACGCCCAGCCGCTCGACCATTGCGGCGATCTCGCGCGGAGGATGCGCGTCTGCGAGGTGAGGCGTCTTGTCCATGGCTGTCAGTTTACGAGAATGGGCGGGCAGTTCGGCCGACCGCATCATCGCATGCGGACATCGCCGATCCAGTTGCGCTTTCGGCGCGCAAGGCGGTCCCCGGTTTCCTCGCCTTCGAAATTGGCCGGAGAACGGCGCAGCGACGAAGGATCGACGTTCCCGAAGGTGTTCACGTTGACGACGGCGTAGAGCCGGCCCTCGATCTCGCATGTGGCCAGCGGGACGATGCCGCAGCGCGAGCAGACATGGAATGTGGCGGTCTTCGTGCCGAACTCGTACTTCGACACGAGCGCGGCGTCGCAAACCGTGACCGCCAGCTTCGCTTCCGGGTTCGAGGTCCACACGCCTCCGTGCTTCACGCAGAAGGAGCAGCCGCAGGCCCGCGCCGGGATCTCTGGCGCGTCACCTTCCCAGTCGAGATCGAAGGCGATGTTGCCGCAGTGGCATTTTCCGGTGATGTGCAGGGAAGCCTCCGCAATCAGGTGGCCAGCCACCGCGCCAGCGCGTAAGCCATCCCGGCAGCGTAGAGCGTGCCGAAGATCAGCTTGTTGTGCCTGGCCAGCCACTCGGGAAGGTAGATGTCGAAATTGTCGCGCCGGTCCTCGGTGTAGCGGGCGGCCATCGAGGTGAGCGGGCAGCGCCATCCGTTGAGAAGCAGTATCGCGACGTCGATGAAGACGATGGCGGCAAACCAGGCCGCGGCACGGTGTTCACCCAGCCAGGAGGCAACCGGGATCGCGAGGATGCAGGCGACGAAGAACACCCACACGACGGTATGCGCGACTTTGATTGTCACAAGGGCGGTGGGTGAGGTCACGGTGGGTTGACTCTTTCGATGAAGATGACCAGACCCTTTCGCTGCAGCGTCGACGAAACGCCCAAAGGCCTGAAGAACGGTAGTGCGAACACCAGGAAGCGAAGTGACGATTCCGCGGAAGCCAGGGCAGGAGGGATGTCATTTGAGTCGAGCGGCCGGCCACCGACCGCTTTGCTGCGCGAGGCGCGGCCCACGATGCCTCACGTTCCGTTGGAACGCGACGTTGCAACGCCTGCAGCCGTGGACAACCCTGCACGTTTCGCAATTCGACCGAAGCCCACCTATAGATACGCAATAGTTGTTCAAACAACCGGAACCTACCACAGGTGTAGGATGCCCGTGTCCGCACGTCGAATTCGGGAGAGTCCCATTTACAGAGCAACGATCGTTCTCGCCCTGTGCATGCTCGTCTTGCCGGGCGCGGCTTCCGCACAAGGAACGGGCAGCCCGGAACCCCGAGTGGTGCTGAAGGGTTACGACCCGGTCGCCTATTTCACCGAGCAAAGACCGGTCAAGGGGTCTTCGGAATACCGGCAGGATTACGACGGCGTTCGCTACCACTTCTCGAGTGCCAAGAACCGCGACACCTTCGCCACCGACCCGGATCGGTACGCACCGCAATTCGCCGGGCTGTGCGCGGCAGCGCTTTCCATGGGCAATACCTATGAAGCGGACCCGACGGCCTGGAAGATCGTCGACGGGAAGCTCTATGTCTTTCGCTCGCAAAAGGGACTGGAGATGGCCGAGAAGGATCCCACGGTGCTGACCCGCGCGCGTGAGAATTGGCGCGCTTCCCGGTAACTCACAACCCCGCCTTACGCAGGCCCTCCTGCATGCGCGCCTGGTTTTCGGGCTGCGCGAAGCGGCTCCCGAACTGATCTGTGCGGAAGAACGGGTCCAACCGGCGAACCTCCGCCACGGCATGGCGCGCCTCCGTCTCATTGCCGAGCTCGGCCAGGATGGCCGCGCGGATCGCGTGGACAAAGGCCGCATCCGGATGCCGCTGGAGGGTGCGGTCCACGATAGCGAGGGCCTCGCGATGGCGCCCCGCCATGTAGTAGGCGATGCCGAAATGGAAGCCGCTCCCGACGTCCTTCACGCCGGGATCGAAGCGCAAGGCGAGCTCGAAGGCTGCGATGGCTTCGTCGATGCGACCGAGCCATAGCAGCGTCATGGCGCGGGCATCGAGCGCCGCGGCATCGCTCGAATTGAGCTCGATCGCGCGGTCCGCTTCGGCGAGCGCTTCTTCGAGCCGGCCGACCGTGACGAAGATGCGTCCCAGCGTCCCATGGGCGCGCGACTGCGCGCCCTGATCGCCGATCACCACGGCACGCTGCGCGAGCTGGATCGCCCGATTCATGGCCTCCGGAGGATTCTCCGTCCATCCGAAGACCGACCGGTTGAATTCCGCGTTGGCCAGCACGACATGGGCTTCCGCGTAGTTCGGCTCCTTCTCCAGGGCCTTGGCGAGCAATTCCCGTGCTCGGCGGTTCCCGACGCGATCGGAGTTCTCGAGCAACGCTCGCGCGCGTAGCACGAGATCGTAGGCCTCGAGGTCTTCCGGGGGCTTCGAGGCTGCGCGTTCGGTTTCCCGGCCCGTGACCTGCACGGCGAGGGTTCCGACGATGTTTTTCACGATCCGGTCCTGGATATCGAAGACGGCTTTGCCTTCGCCCTCGAGGCGATCGGACCACAGCACGGTTCCCTTCTCCGCGTCGCTCAGCTCCACCGCGACTCGCAGCCGGCCGTCGGCTTCACGCACGCTGCCGGTCACCACGTAGCGCACGCCCAGTTCGTCGCGTACCGCTTTCGGCGTAGCCGGACGAGTCTTGAACGGTTCGACGGAGTTGCGCGAAATGACGCGCAGCCCGGAAAATCGCCCGAGCGCGCCAATGATGTCCTCGGTGAGGCCGTCAGTGAAGTAGTCGCGCTTCGGATCGCCGCTGAGATTGGCGAGCGGAAGGACGGCAACGATCGGGAGCGAGATCGGGAATCGGGCGGGCGTCTGATCCACCACGATCGGCCAAGGCATGCCCACCGTCCTGGCGATCTCGGGGAAGACCAGCAGCGAACCGATGGCGATTGCGACCACGCCGCCCGCCACGGCGATCGCGACGCGGTTGCGACGCAGGAACGACTTGCGCGGCTGCGCAGCCGGTAGCGCCTTTCCGACCCTTTCCACCGGCGCGATCAGCCGGTAGCCGCTCTTGGAAATGGTTTCGATGAATTTCGGCCGATGCGCGTCGTCGCCGAGCGCCTTGCGCAGCTTGATGATCGCCTGGGTCAGCGTGTCGTCGCCGACGACCACCCCGGGCCATACGGCCGAAAGCAACTCTTCGCGACCCACCACCTCTCCTGCCCGCTCCGCCAGGTGGACAAGCACCTGCATGGCCTTCGGCTCCAGCCGCGCCGTCTCCCCCTTGCGAAGGAGCTCGTTCTGTCGCGGATGCACGCGCCAATCCCCCACCTGCCATTCACTGCGGGGGCTGTTTTCGTTGCCGGCGCTGGTGCTGGACAAGTTCGCCTCGCTTTCGGAATGGCGCTTAACCACTTGTATTATCTACGCAATCTTTTGTTAGGGAAACGCTAGCCATTCCTTCGGTTTTTCCTTTTCGCTCTCCCCTTTCATGGCTCCAAGCCAACCACGGAGGGCGCCATGAACCTCACAAAGCATATCGCAGCGGTCGCGGCCATCGGATTCGTCCAGGGCTGCACTTTCGTGAAAACCGTCGTCCACAACAGCGCCGACCTCGACGACCACCGCATCTTCGCCAACCGCGCTATCGAGCCCGCCCGCGAGACCTCGTTCCTGCGCACGCTGCCAAGCGTTCCGCGCTTCATCACCGACATGAAAGTACCCGACGAAACCGGCGCGATCCAACCCCTCGACGAATACCTGGACGACACCCGCACCGCTGCCTTCATCGTCATGCGCGACGACCGCATCGTGTACGAGCGCTACTCGCGTGGCTTCGACCAGCATTCCCTGCTCAACTCGTTCTCGATCGCAAAGTCGATCGTGGCAACGCTCATCGGCATCGCTCACGCCGAAGGTCGCATCAGCCTGGAGGCCACCGTCGCCGACTACCGCCCGGAGTTCGCGGGCACGCCATATGGCACGGTCACGCTGCAGGCACTGCTCACGATGACCTCGGGCATGGGCGACGCGCCCAGCATCCTCCCCGGGCGCGCGCAGTACTACTACGGCGACGACCTGCATGAGGTCGTGGGGCGCTCGCAACCGGAAAGCCGCGCGGCCAACCGCTGGCGCTACAGCGAAGCCGACGTGCAGATGCTCGGCTTCGTGCTGGAAGCCGCCACCGGCATGACGGTCTCCGCGTATCTCGCCGAGAAACTCTGGACGCCGCTCGGGATGGAATCGGAAGCGCTCTGGGCCCTCGACCACGAAGGCGGCGTCGAGAAGAGCTTCTGCTGCATCAGCGCCCGCGCCCGCGACTTCGCGCGCTTCGGCCGGCTCTACCTCGAAGGCGGTCGCGTCAACGGAACGCAAGTCCTTCCCGCGCAATGGGCCGCCCGCACGGTGCTGCCCGGCATCCGCACGCCCGACGGATACACCCACCAGCACCTCTGGTGGACTCCCGGGGGCGGCGAAGGCGACTTCTACGCCTACGGCCACAACGGCCAGTACCTCTACGTGAATCCGAAGGCGCGCGTGGTCATCGTGAAATTCAGCGAGACAAACCGCCAGGATCCGGTGCCGATGTTCCGCGCGGTCGCCAGTTCATTGAAGTCCCCCGTGCACGTCGCCGAGCTCGACCGGCTCGAGGCGCGAGCGGTCGTGTTGCGCTAGTCCCTTTCGAACCAACCCCAGCACCGTCATTTCCACCAACAAGGAGATTCTCATGAACACCCCTGCATTTGCATCCAGCCTTCTCGGCTGCGCGTTGTCCGTCGCCGGCGTCGCCATGAAACGGAATTGTCGCGCAGCAGCTCTGGCAGTGATTGCCGCCACAGCTTTCTTGTCTGTGTCCCCGTCGGCCCAGGCAGACCCGATCAAGATCGAGGCCGTCTTGTCCGAGAAGGAGAAATTGCGACTGGATTTCGTTGACGGCAGCAAGCGTTACGTGGCCATGGTGCGGCGTGAAGGCAAGGCAACCGGCCAAGGGCCGCTCGTCGGGGCGACTGCGACAGAATGGGGCATGCACGAGGTGACCCCAGGCCTGGGCACAGACTCACGTGGGTACCTGGTTTTCACCATGCCGGATGGGGATGTCGCATACCTCAAGGAGCAGTTCCACGCGACCACCGTTTCCGGGCCTGACGGCAAGCCGACAAATCTACTGAACGGCACGTGGCAAGTGGTCGGCGCGAGCGGAAAGCTGAAGGGGCTGCAAGGCGCTGGCACGCTGCGCATAAATGCCGTAGGCCCCGCTGAGCGGCAGTGGCTACTTGAAGGCGAGATGGTTCAGGTCAAGTGAGAGCGTTGCGGGTGCGGCGCGTGCGCCGCCCCCGATGTCTTCTTCATTCTCCACCACTATCAGAAACTCGGTTCTTGACCCGATTCGGTAGACACATGAGGGGCAGTTTCAATCGTCAGCTCGCTCGATCGCAAAGAACAGGGAATGCCCTCAAGCAGCGGAACGCGACTCTCCTGCCTTCGAGTTGGCAACGACATTCCGGTGCGGGGCGAGATACCCGGGCGTCCGCGCCTTGGGCAGCTTGTAGACGAAGTGGTACCTCGCGACGTGGTAGCTCGCATCGAAGCCGTAGAAGTTGAGCTTCATGTGCGCGAGTTCCTCTTCCCGGTAGCGCTCCAGCGGTTTCGCGGCCTCGTCCTTTTCCCGCTGCGCAAGCTTGGCAGCGAGCATCGCGGGCCAGGCGGCATCCTTGGCGATGGCCTGGGCACGCAGGATGGATGCCCGCAGGAAAGCTTCCGGCGTGTGCGCGAAGTGCGCGTCCGCCAGCCCGGACTCGGTCGCTTCCTTCGCCCCCATCGGCAGGCGCCGTGAAGTGATCTGTTCCGCCTTCGTCTCGCCAACGCGCCGCGGCAGCAGGTAGGTCCAGTACTCCGAGCCGTACAGGTTGCCCATGCCCTTGTAGTGCGGATTGAGGATGACGCCGTTGCGCATCCAGACGCGGTCCGCGGCCAGCGCAAGGAACACCCCGCCCGCGCCGGCGTTGCCGCAAAGCGCGGACACGGTCAGCCGGTCGGTGGTCGTCACGATCTCTCGCGCCACGTCGTCGATCGCGTTGATGTTCTCCCACGACGCGTCCGCCGCGCGGCCCGTCGCCTCGATCGCATTCAGATGGATGCCGTTGGACCAGAAGTCGGGACCGCCCGCCAGAAGCAGCACCTTCGACGGGCGCGACTTCGCGAAGCGGATCGCTTCCAGCAACCGCAGGCACTGCGCGGGGGACATGGCGCCATTGTGGAAGGCGAAGTGCAGGACGCCCACATCATTGTGCTGCTCGTAGCGGATCTCGCGCCATGTGGGACCGGCAACGGGCGCGTCGATCTCGATCGGCGCCTCCGGCACGTTCGCCACCAGGTCGCCCAGCACTTGCACGGCCGGAAGCTTGAGTTCCGGTTCCTCGCCGCGGGGCACGCGCTTCAGGTGCGTCACCCAAACCGCGCCGTCCACCGTGGCGATGAGGATCGCGCCATCGCGTTGCGCGATGACCTCGCCAGGCGGGCCGCCCTTGATCGTTGCCTCCTCGTGCGCGCCGAAGAGATGCACGTCCGTCCAGATGAGTTGCATGCGCACTCCGGGAAAGCCGTCCGCTGCGTGGATCTTGCGCAGCACCGTTTGCGTGTCGTCCTTCTCCCAGTCGATCGCGCGAGACGCTTGTTTCATCAGGGGGCGAAGCTTGCCACGCGCTGCCTCGCCCAACTCCAAAACCGGTTGCGGCCGTTCGCCCTTCGCCACTTGTCCAAAGCCTCGAGCACGCAGGCCACCGCGGCCTCGGTCACCTCGCGGCGATACAGGCTGCTCTTGGGCGCAAGCCGCATCGGGAACTTCGCATGTGCCCATACCGGGCCCGCATCCATTTCCGCGACGGCCTGCAGCACGGTTACGCCCCACTCTTTTTCGCCTTCCTGGATGGCCCAGTCGAGCGACGATGGCCCGCGGTCGCCCGGCGGCCCGGGATGCACGATCAGGCACGGGGTGGCGGACCAGATGTCCTCGGGGATGGCACGCTTGAGGAAGGGCGCGACGATGACATCCGGCCTGGCGAGCGCCACGGCCTCCCGCGTCACTTCGTCGTTCACGTCGAATTCGATCGCCACCTCATGGCCCGCCGCCGCCAATTCAACCTGTAGGCGCTGCGCCAGCGCATTGAAGGCGTGGGTGAGGAAGAGGACTTTCACCGCCTCAGCATATCCTCGGAAGTTGCTCTCCGGCCAGCCAGTCCACCATTCGCCGGCCGCCGAAGCCGGTTTCCATCTGCACGAAGTGGTGCACGTCTTCGACCACGTGGCCGATCAGTGCCGCATCCCGCCCAAGCGGATGCGCGCGCATCGCGGCCAGCACCTTCTCGG
>CAWKGC010000006.1:0-30973 GCA_963849005.1 uncultured beta proteobacterium
GCCGCAAACAACGATCAGGGCGGCCGAGGCCGCCCTGATCCTATGATAGACTGTGGGCAGGTTGGATCGGGTCGGATGCCGTCCGCAAGGGCGCGAGTTCTCCCGGTCAAGCCGCAGTGCAAGTCAGGAAACTCCTTGCAGCTTTGAGAGGCGCAACAACATTCAGGGCGGGGATTTCAGCCCGCCCGTTTTCTTTCCCCCGTTGCATCCCCCCGATCTTTCGTGACATCCCCGGCCCTTAGCGTAGTGGTTCTTGCCGCCGGGCAGGGCAAGCGCATGCATTCGGCGCTGCCCAAGGTCATGCACCCGATCGCGGGCCGCCCCATGCTCGCCCACGTCCTTGCCACCGCCCGGCAACTCGAAGCATCGCGCATCGTCGTCGTCGTCGGCCATGGCGCCGAGGCCGTTCGCGCGGCCTTTCCGGGCGTGGCGCTGCATTGGGCGGAGCAGCGCGAGCAGCTCGGTACGGGGCACGCGGTCCTGCAGGCCCTGCCGCACCTTCCCCCTTCCGGCATCGCACTGGTGCTTTATGGCGACGTACCGCTGATTTCGCGCGAGACGCTTGCCGGCCTGCTCTCCGTCTCGGGCGAAGGCACGGTGGCGCTGCTCACGCAGGAGATGGAAGAGCCGGCCGGCTATGGCCGCATCGTGCGCAACCCGCAAGGCGAAGTCACCGGTATCGTGGAAGAGCGCGACGCGACGCCGGCCGAGCGCGCGATCGGCGAGACCAACACCGGAATACTCGCCGCCCCCGTCTCGCGGCTGGCGCAATGGCTCGCGCGGCTGGACAACCGGAACACGCAAGGCGAGTATTACCTGACGGACATCATCGCGATGGCGGTGGCCGACGGCGTGACGATCGCTACCCGCGCGCCACGGCTCGAACACGAATGCCGGGGCGTGAACAGCAAGGCCGATCTCGCCGCACTCGAACGGAGGCACCAGATGAACCAGGCCAGAGAGCTGCTCGACGCGGGCGTCACCCTCGCCGATCCTGCGCGCATCGACATCCGCGGCAAACTCGCCTGCGGACGTGAAGTGGCAATCGACGCGAACTGCATTTTCGAAGGCGCGGTCTTGCTGGGCGACAATGTCACGGTGGGCGCCAATTGCATCATCAAGGATGCGACCATCGGCGCCGGCACTGCCATCCTGCCGTTCACCATGGTCGATGGCGCCACTGTCGGGGCAAACGCCCGCATCGGGCCCTATGCGCGTCTGCGGCCCGGGACTGTCCTTGCGGACGGCGTGCACATCGGCAATTTCGTCGAGGTGAAGGCGAGCAGCTTCGGCGAAGCAAGCAAGGCCAACCACCTGGCCTATGTCGGCGACGCGAGCGTCGGCCGCGACGTGAACATCGGGGCGGGCACCATCACCTGCAACTACGACGGCGCGGCGAAGCACCGCACAGTCATCGAGGACGACGTGCATATCGGCTCCGACGTGCAGCTGGTCGCGCCGGTGACGGTGGGCAAGGGCGCGACGATTGCCGCCGGCGCCACGATCACCAAGGATGTGCCGCCGGGGGGGCTTGCGCTTACCGAGAAGAAGCAGGTTTTTCGCAGCGGCTGGGCGCGTCCGGGCAAGAAGTAGCCGCTCGAGCGGGCTGCTCGGGCGCGACCACGATCTTCGTGGTGTCCTGCGACTTCGCGCGATTCAGGTATTCGCTTGCCGAGAGCCCGATCGTGAGCGACAGCCCGACTGCGATCAGCGCGCTGCGCGCCATTGCGGTGACTTCGGCCTTGAGCCAGCCCGGATCGACATCCTCGATCTGCCGGTGAACGGGGCGTTGGGACTCGAACATCGCGCACCTCCTCAGGTTCCGGGGCGCAGGAATGCGCCGCACGGAGACAGCTTGGGGGAGGCGGGGGATCTTTCGCCGGGGCGCATTGCGCGCTCCGGGTGCGCAATATTGCGTACTACCAGCGCGCCGGGGGCTTCTTGTTGATGGTGATCTGCTTGTGGTCCACGGTGATGTAGCCGCCGGCGGTAAGGTCGCGGACGATGCGGCTCACCATGTCGCGCGACGCCCCGACCCGCTCGGCGATGTCCTGCTGGGTGAGTTTTTCCGGGATGACCAGCTTGCCGTCCTTTTCCTCGGCCATGTTGAGGAGCAGCCTGGCGACGCGGCCATAGACGTCCAGCAAGGCAAGGTGCTTGACGTTGTCGGTGGCGAGCCGGGCACGGTCGATCAGCTTGGCGATCAGCTGCAGGGCGAAGTCCGGGCTTTTCTTGATCGCGTCCAGCAGCCCTTCGCGGGACACGACCGAAAACGCGGTCGGCTCAAGCGTCATCACCGAGGCCGACCGCGGCTTGCCGTCGAACGCCATTTCTCCGACATATTCGTTTGTGGTGTGGGTGTCGAGGATCATCTCGCGCCCTTCGGCATCCGAGACGTACACCTTGATCTTCCCCGTGAGGATCACGAAGATCGAGTCGCTGGAATCGCCCTCGGTGATGACGACGGTGTTCTTGGGGTAGCTGCGCACACGGCCAAGCGAAGCGAGTTCGCGGCAGAAGGCGTCGCTGATGCCGGAAAGCTGGCCCGTGCTCGGGGCGTCGTTGGACATGGTGCGAGGGTGTTGCCTCGTCTGGGGTTGCAGTGAGTGTAGCACCGGGGTCATGGAGCATTAACATACGCCGCGGCCCGGGCGGGTGGCAAGAGCCGAAATGCGCAATTTTGCGCGTTTTCCCGGCGCAATCTTCCGGCGCGGCCGGCGCGCGCGTTGCGGCATCCTGTTTCGCAAGCAGGTACGGTCCTCCTCACTAGCCTGCCCACACGGTGCGATTTCCGGAAAGCGATCGTGCCCTGTCCTTCGCTCCTCCCGGGTCGACCGGGGGGAGCCCTTCTTTGCAGGCAATTCCGGCTGCCGGGGCCACCCCGGCCCGCCCGCCGCACCCCGCGAAACAGCGGGGCTCCGTGAGACAATGGCGGCCTTATGTGCGGAATCGTCGGCGCCATCGCCAACCGTAACGTCGTGCCCCTGCTCACCGAGGGCCTGAAGCGCCTCGAGTACCGCGGCTATGACTCGGCCGGCATCGCGGTGGTGAACGGCGGCATCCGCCGCGTTCGCCGCGTCGGGCGCGTGGCGGAGATGGAGAACGCGGTGATCGCCGAAGGCCTGGCCGGCATCCTCGGCATCGCCCACACGCGCTGGGCCACGCACGGCGGCGTGACCGAGCCAAACGCCCATCCGCACGTCTCCGGCCGTGAGATCGCGGTGGTGCACAACGGCATCATCGAGAACCACGAGCAGCAGCGCGCGAGGCTCAAGTCGCTTGGCTATGCCTTCGGTTCGCAGACCGACACCGAGGTGATCGCGCACCTCGTTCACTACTACTACAAGGCGTCGAAGGACCTCTTCGACGCCACCAGGCGCGCCGCTGCCGACCTGCACGGCGCCTATGCCATCGGCGTGGTCGCGCTTTCGTCGCCGGAAACGATGACCTGCGCGCGCATGGGTTGCCCGCTGGTGATCGGCCTGGGCGAGGGGGAGAACTTCATCGCCTCCGACGTTTCCGCGATCATCTCGGAGACGCGCCGCGTGGTCTACCTCGAGGAAGGCGATGTCGCGGCGATCCGCCGCAGCGGCGTGGAGATCGTCGACCGCGGCGGCCGGAAGGTGATCCGGGAGACCTACCTTTCCGAGCTGTCGGCGGACGCGGTCGAGCTCGGCCCCTACCGGCACTACATGCAGAAGGAGATCCACGAGCAGCCGCGCGCGGTGTCCGACACGCTGGAGGCGGTGATCGACGGCGGCATCGACGTTGCGCTGTTTGGCGAAGGTGCCGAGGATGCATTCCGCGAGGCCGATGGCGTGCTGATCCTCGCTTCCGGATCCAGCTACTACGCCGGGCTGGTCGCGCGCTACTGGATCGAGTCGATTGCGCGCATCCCGTGCAACGTCGAGCTCGGCCACGAGTACCGCTACCGCGACTCGATTGCGAACCCGAAGCAGCTGGTCGTCACCATCTCGCAGTCTGGTGAAACGCTCGACACGATGGAAGCCCTGAAGCGCGCCAGGGACCTCGGCCACGCCAACACGCTGTCGATCTGCAACGTGCGGGAAAGCGCCATCCCGCGCGCATCGCGTTTCGTCTTCTACACTCGCGCGGGCGCCGAGATCGGCGTCGCATCGACCAAGGCGCTCACCACGCAACTGGTGGCGCTCTTCACGCTGACGCTCTCGATCGCGAAGGCGAAGAAGCTGCTCACGGGCTCCGCCGAGCACGACGCCATCGACCAGCTGCGCTTCGTCCCCGGCAGCATCCAGCACGCGCTCAACCTCGAGCCGCAAATCCAGGCCTGGGCGGACATGTTCGCGCCGAGGGACCACGCGCTCTTCCTCGGCCGCGGACTGCATTTCCCGGTGGCGCTCGAAGGCGCGCTCAAGTTGAAGGAGATTTCCTACATCCACGCCGAGGCCTACCCGGCGGGCGAGCTCAAGCACGGGCCGCTCGCACTGGTGGACGCCAACATGCCGGTGGTGGTGATCGCGCCCAACGACGCGCTGCTGGAGAAGGTGAAGTCGAACATGCAGGAGGTCCGCGCGCGCGGCGGCGAACTTTTCGTATTCGCCGACCTGGACAGCCATTTCTCGGAGAGTGAAGGGGTGCACGTGATCCGCACCCCGCGCCATGCCGGCGTGCTTTCGCCGATCGTGCATATGGTCCCGGTGCAGCTTCTTGCCTACCACACGGCGCTGAAGCGCGGCACCGACGTCGACAAGCCACGGAACCTCGCCAAGTCCGTCACTGTCGAATAAGTGCCCTGTTTCGGGGTGCAGGGCAATTTCGCCGAAAACCGGGCCAGAGTGAATCAATTGCCAAATGTACTCTGACCCCATTTTCATCGACCTGAGGATTCGCGCCCGCCGCGGCATCACGATCGCGGCGACGGTGTCGATTCTCCTGCACATCGGCGTGTTGTTCATTCCGATGAAGCAGCCGGACCTGAATTTCAACGCGCCGGGCGAAGCCGCTGAAACCCCGCTTACCGTGCGCATCGCCCCGCCCAAGCAGGCGCAGGCGGAAGTGTTGCCCATCACGCCGCCCGAGCCGTCGCCTGTACCCACGCCCACGCCGCGCACCAAGCGCACGGTCACGATGCCCGGGCCGCCGCCCGTTCCCGCGCCCCCCGCGGCGCAGCCCGAACCCAGGCCCACGCCGCCGGCGGACATGATGGCGTCGGTCAACGCCGCGCGCGAACGACGGCAGGCTGCGGAGGCCGCGATGGCGCGCGAAAACGCCGAGTCCCGTGAACGCTACCGCGAGCGCTCGCCGTCCGAGTCGGCCACCGCCGCGCTCAACCGCAACCTGCAGACGATCAACCCCGGCTTCGAGGGCACGGGCGGTATCTTCCAGATCCTCACCATGGGGCACCGCAGTTCCACCTTCGCATTCAACGGCTGGAAGGCCGACGCGAAGAAGAAATGGCGCGAAGTGATCGAGGTCGAGGCGCCGCCGCAAGGCGACATCCAGCTCGCGACCGTGCGCCGCATGATCGTGCTGATCCGCTCGCACTACACCGGCGACTTCAACTGGGATTCGCAGCGCCTGGGCCGCGTGGTCACGCTGTCCGCGCGCCCCGAGGACAGCTCGGGACTCGAGGACTTCATGATGCGCGAGTTCTTCGGCGCACCGCCGCTGGTGCGCTCGCGGTAGCCGTCGAACCGGCGCCGGAAGCACGCAACGGACTACTTGCGTCGCGACCGGGCGGCCACCTTCAATTTCGCAGGACTGGCCGCAGCGCTCCATGGCAACTGCTGGGCGACACGGGATTTCGCCCCGACCAGCGTCGGCGTCTGGTTGTACTTGAGGCGATGCAGTTTCTTCGTCACCTGCGCATTGAGGTCGGCGAAGGAAGGATTCACGCCGGCCGCGCGGCTGGCGCGAAGCACCTGCGCCATGGAGAACGTGTAGGCACCGTAAGACGTCGCGCCATGCCGGTACTCGTAGGAAAACTCCTGTTCCTGGCAGGCCTCGAGCAGGATCGGCAAATAGGGCCCGTAGTGACCTAGTGCCTTGCGCGTCGCGTCGTACTCCGCATTGGGCAGGGTGCGCAGCGCGGCGGCGCGGCCCAACCGGTGCGTCGCGCCGTTGTCGCCAAGGTAGCTGTGGCCGTCCCTCCGCTCGGCGAGGCTGCGGTTCAAGGCCGGAAAGTCGCGCGCCACCCACATCTGCTCTCCTGCTTCCCAACGCAGCGCACGGTGCCGTATGTCGTCCGGTGGCGTGAGCCCGCGAATGCGCGGCCCCCCGTCGCGCGTGATGCCGCCCGAGTGGCAGCAGTCGAAAACCGCCACGAAATGGCTGTCATACGGAAGCTGCGAATAGAGTTCGCAGAACTGGTTGTCGAGGATGGCGTGCGCGGGCGACCAATCGAAGTCGTGGGGCACGAGGCACTCGTCGACATGGTCGGGCTCGTCCTTGGCGCCGTAGCCGGGAATCTGCGCGCCGTGCCCGGAATAGAACAGCACCCGCTGGTCGCCGGGACGCACGCCGTCGAGCAGCCAGTGCAGGCGGTCCATGATGCCCGCCGTCGTCGCGCGTTCGTCCAGCACGGCGCGGATTTCCTCCGGGTCGAAGCCGCTTTCCTGCAATACCGAGCTCATCATGAAGACGTCGTTCACGCAGCCCTCGAGCCTGTCCGCCGGGTCGGGATAGTCGTTGATGCCCACCAGCAGCGCGCGGCGGTTCGGCTTCGCGGTGGCCTTCGTGAAGCCGCGCGCCACATTGGCGAACGAGCGCGGTTGCGGCCCCCCGGCGAGGTCGCGCCAGGCGGTGGCGATGGAGTTGGCGTGCCCGAGATACCACGTCGCGTTGTGGTTGAGCAGGTCGTTCGGGATGTCGAACTGCGCAGTGACCTGCTGGAAGTTGTCCGCGGGAAGCTCGATGGGACACGTCAGCACGTGGTCGTCCGGGTTGAAAAGGTGGTACCACTTGCGCCCGGAGAGCGCCTGGATCCGGCCGGCGAACACGTCGCGCACCGCCGGGTTGCCGATCTGGGAGCCCAGGCTGACAAAGACCTTGTCGCGGATCGCGTCGGGATTGCGCACGAAGGTGTCGTAGCAGATGAGCGAGCCGAGGCTGTGCGCCAGGACGGCATCGTAGGATTTCGATTCCATCTTCGCAAGGACGGCCGCGCGCGTACGCTCGCGCAACGCCTTCTCGGTCGACCACTGTGCCACCATGCCGGCGGACCACTTGATGGCCTCGGGAGCATCGCCGAATCCGCGCGCGCGCGGCAGCGCGTCGCCGATGCCGTGAACGATCGTGCTGGCGAGCAGCTTTGCGAACGCGATCCCGTAGGTCACCGGGTTGAGCGGCGCGTGATCGAACAGTTCGTCGTACTCGAGGAAGTCGATCCCGGGCTGCGCGCCCGGATCGCAGGACTGGACGGCGAAGGTGATGGCCTTGGCCCAGGACGCCTGGAAATCCGGATCGATCTCCTGGTGGCCGACGCCGTGCACGCAAAGCAGGTTAAGCGGCTTGCTCATGGGATCCTCCCTCGATTTCGTGAGCCTAGCCCCATTGCGGCGCCCGCGACAATAGGCAGATTGCGCCTTTTCGAAGCGCCATATGCGGTAGCCACGGGCTGGAAGCGCGCGCGCCTCATCGATCGTCGGTCAGTGCCCGGAACATCTCGCCGAGGCACTGGCCGGCCATGCAGGAGACCGCCGGCGAACGCCCGGCGAGGGCGCGTTCCATCGGCGATAATGGGCGTTCCCGATCCGCGGAAACGCACGCGGCTGTGACCGACCTGAATGAGTTTCCCTTCCCTCACCCGCCGCTTCCTGCTGGAAAACCTCGACATTCGCGGCCAGGTGGTGTGCCTCACGGATGTCTGGCAGGCCATCGCCATGCGCCGCGACTACGCGCCCGCCGTGCGCACGTTGCTGGGCGAGTTTGCCGCGGTAAGCGTGATGGTGGGCGCGGGACTCAAGCATCCGGGCCGCGCGCTGCTGCAAGTCTCCGGTCCCGGGCCGATCAGGATGCTGGTGGCGGACTGCACCGATGAACTCGCGCTGCGCGGGATGATCCGCATGGACGACAGCGCCGACCCGGGCCACGCGTCGCTTCCCGGGTTGATCGGCGAATCGCGGTTGGCACTGACGATCGAGAATTCCGTCACCGGGCAGATGTACCAGAGCATCGTGCCGGTCGAGGGAATCACGGTGTCCGAAGTGTTCGAGCAATACCTTGACCGCAGCGAGCAAGTGCCCACGCACCTGTGGATACACTCGTCCGCCGAGCGGGTCACCGCGCTGATCCTGCAAAAGCTGCCCGGGGCAGACGGGCGCGATCCCGATGGTTGGGCTCGCGTGCAGCTGCAGGCCGCCGCGGGCTTCCGGAACGCCTCATCCTGGCGCCATTCCGGGCTTGGCGCGGAATCCGGCCTTGTCCCATTGCTCTTCCCCGGCGAGGACATCCGCCTCTACGAACCCAGGGAGGTGAAGGACGGTTGCGTGCGCAGCAAGGAGAAGGTGATCGCCATGCTGAAGAGCCTCGGACGCGAGGAAGTCGATGCAACGATCGCAGAGCAAGGCGAAGTCGTGGTGAATGACGAGATCTGCAACCAGGAGTACCGCTTCGGTCCGGAAGAGGTGTCGGCCATCCTTGGTTGACGCGGCCGGGTCCGGGCAGCCACGATTCACGCGAACTTGTGCGTCATTTCTCAATCGAAGCAAGGACACGTCCAACCCGATGAGGAGCACAAAATGACCCCTGCCGAAGCCAGGCCCCTCCTTGCCATTGCCCTTTTGGCGGCCTTTGCCGACGGCGCCAAGTCCGATAGCGAGCGAGCGGAAGTGAAGCGCATGGCGGAAACGCTCGCGGGAGCGGAAATCAACTTCGCCGCCCTTCACCAGGACGTGCTCACCAGGCGCGTGACGCTCGACGATGCAGTGGCGCAGCTCGCGACAAGGGAGTTGCGCCAGCTTGCCTACGAATTCGCCGTATGCGTCGCGGACGCCGATGGTGTGCAGAACGACGCGGAGAAGGCATTCCTCGCGGGGCTGCGCGCCAAGCTGGGGCTTGACGAACAGCAGGCGGCTGCATTCTCGGACAAGGCGGAATCCGTCGCGGCAGCGCCGCTGGACAAGCCCACCGCCGCAGAGCCGCAGTTCGCCTCCGCCATGACCGGGGCGGAGCTGGACAAGATGATCCTCAATTACGCGATCCTCAATGGCGCGCTCGAGTTGCTGCCCGAGTCGCTCGCCACGATGGCGATCATCCCGCTGCAGATGAAGATGGTCTATCGCGTCGGCAAGTCGCACGGCTTCGAGCTCGACCGCGGCCACATCAAGGACTTCATCGCCACGCTCGGCGTGGGGCTCACCTCGCAATATGTCGAGCAGATCGGCCGCAAGCTCATCGGGCGCTTCCTCGGCGGCCTCGGGCGGCAGGCCGTGAGTTCGGGCTTCTCGTTTGCCAGCACCTACGCGCTCGGCCACATCGCGAAGCGCTACTACGCCGGCGGACGCACGCTCTCGGGACCCGCGTTGAAGGAGGCATTCTCGGGCATGCTCGGCGAGGCGAAGGGGCTGCAGTCCCGCTATTCGGGCGAGATCGAGGCCAAGGCCCGGACGCTCGATGTCGGCAAGGTGCTGGCCGAGGTGGGGAAGTAGCCGGGATCCCGGGCCGGGCGGGGACGCCTACTTCTGCTTCTCGACCACCACCCTCCCCGCGGCATTCACGTAAACGCGGTACTTGTTCCCGTCCTTGCACGTGACGGCGTGATTGTTCTCGGCCAGCACCTTCACGGCGACAACCTCGCCGCATGCCATCCCCTGGAGCGAGATGACCGCCATCATGTCCTTCTTGAGCGCCTCGTCGTCAGCGGCGAACGAGGGCGTGGCGAAGTACGCCGCCACGAAGAGCGATCGGGCCAACACCGAATTGCATTTGTTCATGGATTCTCCCGGCTTCAGCTTTGGAGGGTGGCGAATTTCTTCGGGTCGGAGAGCATGCCCCAGATCGTCTCGCGCGAGGAAACGATAGCCGACGCGAGTTTCTGGTCGGCGTCCTGCAGCAGCGACAAGACCTTCATCATCAGCAGGTCGTAGGCGCGGCGCAGCTCCGCCATGGTGACCTTGGCCCTGCCCCGGTAGTAGTCGCGAAACTGGTCCAGCAGGTCGTCGACCTGGTTCTTCAAGGTGATCTTGGTGAAGACCCCGATGGCCTTGGTCTCCTTGAGTTGTTCCTTGAGAGCGTCCAGGTCCAGCGCTGGAGGTGCAGGCGAGGCAACAGGTGGCGGCGCGGGTGTTGGCGCGCGTGCGACAGGCGCAGGTGCGGCGGGCGCCTTGGCAACCGGAGTCGGCGCGGCGGGCGCCCGCGGGGCAGGAACCGGCATGGGGGCGCTCGCAGCTGGCGGCGTGGCCACGCCTCCGGCTTGCGGCGCTGCAGCGGCGCTGGCCGGCGCTCCGGGGGCCACCGCCGCGGGCGTGGCGACGGGCTGCGGCGCGGCTGCTTCCTTCTGAGGCTCCGGCTTGTCGGACGAGAAGCTGGCGCAGCCGGCGCCGAGCATCGACAAGACAACAGCAACGCAGGCGAAACGCATGGTCGGTACTTTCATCGGGCAAGCCTACCCGATAAGGCAACGGCCGGGCAGCCCGGTTCGTTGACCGGAGCTACCAGCCGATCGCTTTCGGCAGCCACAGCGCAATCTGGGGGAACAGGAACACCAGCAGCACGGTAAAGGCCTGCATCACGATGAAGGGAATCACGCCGATGTAGATTTGCCGCGTCGTGACCTCCGGCGGCGCCACGCCTTTCAGGAAAAACAGCGCCCATCCGAAAGGCGGTGTGAGGAACGAGGTCTGGAGATTCACGCATATCAGCATCGCCAGCCAGACGAGGTCCACGCCCTGGCTCACGAACACCGGCAGGAAAAGAGGCACCGCGATGTAGCTGATCTCGATCCACTCGATGAAGAAGCCGAGAACGAAGATCAGGAGCATCAGGAACCAGATGTCGGAGTTCACGCCGCCGGGCAGCCACTCGAACATCCTGAATATCAGGTCCTCGCCCCGAAGCCCGCGGAAGGCCAGCGCGAACACCTGCGCGGTGATGAGGATGAACATCATCATCGCGGTGATCCTGGTGGTGGTCTGCACCGTTTCCCGCAATATGCGCCAGGACATTCTCCCGGCGAACGCCGTCACCAATATGGAGCCCAGCGCGCCCATCGACGCGGCCTCGGTGGGCGCGGCCACGCCGGCGATGATCGAGCCCAGCACCGACATCACCAGCAGCACAGGCGGCACGACCACTTTCACGAAGCGTACCCACAACTGGCGTCGCGAGACCTTGTCGCGCTCGGCGCGCGGGATGGGCGGCACCTTTTCCGGCCATGCCATGCCGACGATCACGATGTACGTGCAGTAGATCGCGGCGAGCAGCATCCCGGGCATCACGGCGGCAGCGAAAAGCGTCCCGACGGAGAGCTGCAGGATGTCGGCCAGCAGGATCAGGATCAGCGAAGGGGGGATGATCTGCCCCAGCGTGCCGGAGGCGCAGATGGCGCCGCACGCGAGGCCCGGGTCGTAGCCGCGCTTCAGCAGCGTGGGAAGGGTCAGGAGCCCCAGCGTGACGACCGTCGCGCCGACGATGCCGGTGGTGGCGCCCATCAGCACTCCGACCGCGATGATGCCCAGCGCCATGCCGCCCCGAAGCCCCCCCGCGAGATGCCCCACTACGTCCAGCAAATCATCCGCCAGTCGCGACTTCTCCAGCATTACGCCCATGAAGACGAACAGCGGGATCGCCAGCCACTGGTAGTTGGCGACCACGCCGTAGATCCGCGCGGGCAGCAGGTTGAAGAGCCCTGGGCCAAAGCCGACGAAGCCGAACACGAAGCCGGTGGTGGCGAGGGTCAGTGCCACCGGCACGCCCGCCATCAGCAAGCAGAAGAACGCCACCAGCATCAGGATGCACAGGACCTCGGTGCCGATCATCCCCCCGCCCTGCGCATTCTTTCGAGGTTCTTCGCCGCCACCGCCGCGCTTTGCAGCACCAGCAGGGCGAAGCCCGCCGGGATCAGTGATTTCAGGATCCAGCGGTGCGTGAGCCCCCCCGGGTCGTTCGATTTCTCGCCGATCACCAAGGACTGCTGCACGTACTTGAGCGAAAGCCAGATGAAGATCGCCGAGATGGCGATGCACAGCAGAGCCGAGATGAAATCCACCAGCGCCTTGTTCTTCTCGCTGAAGTTGCCGTAGAGCACGTCCACCCGCACGTGCTCCCCGTGCAGCAGCGCATAACTGATGCCGAACATGATCAGCGGCGTGAGCAGGTGCCACTCCAGCTCCTGCGACCACACCGAGCCGACGCTGAAGAGGTAGCGCAGCACCACGTTGGTCGCCATCACCGCGACGATGGCGAGCGCAATCCACGAGGTGGCCTCTCCGATCGCCTTCACGAGGCGATCGATGGCGAGGATCCAGCCGGGCTGCTCCCTGCTAGACAAGGATCTTCTCGTGATAGACCTTCTCGCTGTACGCGGCCCAGCTTGCGTACTTGGCGAGGTACGCCATGTAGGAGTCGTGGACCTTCCTGGTGACCGGGTCCTTGGCCACCGCTTCGGCGAGCACCTTGTTGGTGGCCTCGCGCAGCGCCTTCACCACGTCATCGGGAAGCGGTCGGGCGATCACGCCCTGGTTCTTGATCAGGTCCTCCATTGCCTCGGCATTGGTGCGCTGGCACCATGCCTCGCCGATGACGTTGCAGGCGGCGCAGGCGTTCTCGACGATCGCCTGCAGGTCCTTGGGCAGCTTCTCCCAAGCGGCCTTGTTGATGAGCAGTTCCGAAACCGTCGCGCACTCGTGCCAGCCGGTGGTGTAAAGGTACTTCGCGGCCTTCTGCAATCCGAGGCGCCGGTCCTGGTAGGGGCCGACGAACTCCGCGGCGTCGATCACGCCACGCTCCAGCGCCGGGAAGATCTCGCCGCCGGGGAGCAGCTTCACGTCCACGCCGAGGGTTGCGTACACCTTCCCCGCCAGGCCCGGGATGCGCATCTTGAGCCCCTTGAAGTCGGCGACCGACTTGATCTCCTTCTTGAACCAGCCGGTCATCTGCACTCCGGTATTGCCGCACGGAAGCGCGACCATGCCGAATGGCGCGTATACCTCGTTCCAGAGCGCGATGCCGCCGCCGTCGTACAGCCAGCCGTTGATGCCCTGGAAATTCAGCCCGAAAGGCACGGCAGTGAAGTACTGCGCGGCGAAGGTCTTTCCGGTCCAGAAGTAGCTGTTGGCGTGGTTCATCTCGACCGTGCCGGCGCGCACGGCGTCGAAGCCTTCCAGCGCGGGGATCAGCTCGCCCGCCCCGTATACGGAAATCTTGAGCCGCCCGTTGGACATCGCCTCGATGCGCTTGGCGAGGTCGGTGGCGCTTCCCGGCCCGTCCATGTAGAAGGGCGCGCCCTTCGGATAGGCGCTGGTCATCTTCCACTGGAATGCGGGCGACTGTGCCTTGGCGATCATCGGCAAGCCGAGCGCTCCAGCGGCGGCGCCTGCGCCCAGTCCGGCCTTGAGGAATTTCCTGCGGGGGGTGGTCATCACGTTGTCTCCTGTATTGATCGGGCAAAGGGCTATAGCAACGACCGCGCCACCTGCCTGCTGCTCGTGGCGCAAGCTGTCGGAGATGAGCTGGAGTGCACCATCGCCGTGCGCTTGGGCAGCTTGCGCCTTGCGATAGGGCGTGTCGAGTGGCCGGCCCTTCGCTTTCTCCTGCGCCGCGAAGTGCGACAATTGCAGCATGAAGACTCCCGGTCCCCTGGCAGGCCTCAAGGTCCTCGAACTCGGCCAGCTCATCGCCGGCCCGTTCTGTGCGCGCATCCTCGCGGAATTCGGGGCGGAGGTGATCAAGGTCGAGCCGCCCGGCGTCGGCGACCCGATCCGCAAGTGGCGCGTGCTCCACGAGGGCAATTCGCTGTGGTGGTACGCGCAGGCGCGCAACAAGAAGTCGATCGTGGTCGACATGCGCAAGCCCGAAGGGCAGGCCGTCGTGCGCAGGCTGGCCGCGACCGCCGACATCGTGGTCGAGAATTTCCGCCCCGGCGACGCTCGAGAAGTGGGGACTTGCGCACGCGCAACTTGCCAAGGGTAACCCGAGGCTCATCATGGTGCGGCTCTCCGGCTTCGGCCAGACCGGGCCCTACCGGGACCGCGTCGGCTTCGGCGCCATCGGCGAGTCGATGGGCGGCATGCGCTACACCACCGGCTACCCGGACCGCGCGCCGTGCCGCGTCGGCATTTCCATCGGCGATTCGCTCGCCGCGCTCTATGGCGTGATCGGGGCGCTCATGGCGGTGGTGCATCGCGAGAAGACCGGCGTCGGGCAGGAGGTCGACGTGGCGCTTTACGAGGCCGTGTTCTCGATGATGGAGTCGGTGCTGCCGGAGTTCGGCATGACCGGCGCGATCCGCGAGCGCAGCGGCGCGAGCCTGCCGGGCATCGTGCCCTCCAATACCTACCTGTGCGGCGACGGGAAGTACGTCGTCATCGGCGCCAATGGCGATTCGATCTTCAAGCGCATGATGGCCGCGATCGGCAGAGCCGACCTTGGCGAGGATCCGGGGCTTGCTGACAATGCCGGGCGCACGGCGCGCACGGCGGAACTGGATGCCGCGATCGGCGAATGGACGGGACGCCACGATCTTGCCAGCGTTCTGGAGGTGCTGGACAAGGCCGACGTGCCTTCGGGCAAGATCTACTCGGTGGCCGATATCGTCGCCGACATGCAGTACCAGGCGCGCGGCATGGTGGAAAGGCACAAGCTGGGCGACGGGGAAGTGCTGCTGCCCGGGATCGTGCCGAAGATGTCGGCCACGCCGGGCGCCACGCGCTGGATCGGCCCGAAGCTGGGCGAGCACACCGAAGAAGTGCTGCGCGCCGCGGGCTACGCTCCCGCGGAGCTGGCCAGCCTGCGCGAGGCCGGCATCATCAACCGGTAATTCGGTTCAAAGCCGAAATGTTTCATCGCCATGCCCCGGCAGCGGGATATTTCGTCTCCGACCCGAATTGCGGGTATGCAGGTAAAATGAGCAGTTGCCCCACCCCTTCTTGCATCGTTCTTGCATCGGAGCTTCCGGATCATGAAAAACTTCAGCCTTCGCCAATTGGGCGCGGCCGCGATTTGCTTTGCGCTGGCCTGCCTCGGCGCGATGCCTGCTTTCTCGCAGGCAATGCCTGACGCCGCTCCCGCATATACGCAGGAGCAGCTTGAGAAACTCGTCGGCCCGATCGCGCTTTACCCCGATGACCTCCTGGCCATCACCCTGCCCTCGGCAACCTATCCGCTGGACCTGGTGAAGGCGCAACGCTTCCTCGAGAAGCTCAAGAAGGACCCCAAGGCCCAACCCGACCCTTCGCTTCCCGACTCGGTGCTGAAGCTGCTGAATTACCCCGACGTGGTGAAGATGATGAACGACGACCTCGACTGGACCGAAGCGCTCGGTGAGGCGGTCGATACCGACGAGGCCGGCGTCATGAACGCGGTCCAGTCTTTCCGCCGCAAGGCCGAGGGTGCGGGCAACTTGAAGAGCAACGACAAGCAGGTGGTCGTTGTCGAGAAGGAAACCATCGTGATCAAGCCGGCCAACCCGGAAGTGATCTACGTGCCGCAGTACCAACCTTCGCAGGTGATCGTCTATTCCCCGACGCCTTACGCATGGGGCTACTACCCGACTCCCTACCCGTCCTACTACTATCCGTACGCGCCAGGCGCCGCATTTGCCACGGGCCTGATCTGGGGCGCGGCGATCGGCGGGGCCTGGGGCATGGGCTGGAACAATGGCCACATCGAGAACAACATCAACGTCAACCGCAACACCAACATCAATACGGGCAACCGAAACAACGTCAACGCCGGCAACCGACCCTCACAAGGCGGCGGCCAGAACTGGCGCAATGATCGCGCGCCGACGCAGACCAAGGCGGGTGCGCAGGCACGGCAGGGCCACGTCGGTTCGCGTCCCGGTGACGCGCGCGCAGGTGGCGGTGGTGCCTCGGCGCGGCCGGCCAGCACGGGTGCGGCATCGTCGCGGGCTTCGCCTTCGGCGTCGAATTATGGCGGCTCGCGCCAGTCCGGCAGCGCCAGCACCATGCAGAACCGTTCCGCCTCGAGCGGCGGCGGCAGCGCGTTCAGCGGCGCCGGCTCCTCGGGCGCCAGGACGAACCAGGCCTCCTCCCGCGGCGCTTCCAGCATGTCTTCGGCAAGCCGGCCCTCGGGTGGCGGCGGCGCGCGTGGTGGCGGCGGCGGCGCTCGCGGCGGCGGCGGCGGTCGGCGCTAGGAGAACAAAATGAAAAACACGAGAACCTGCATGAACACACGCATTGCTTCCTTCCTTGCCGCGCTGCTGCTTGCGGCTACTGCGGCGTTTGCCGCGACACCCGACGGCCGCGCATTCGCCACCCCCGATGAAGCCGTGAAGGCGCTGGTCGCTGCACTCAAGGCCAACGACGACAAGGCCCTGGTCGAGATCTTCGGCGAGCGCAACAAGGACCTCATCGTCACTACCGACAAGGCGGCGTCCACGGAGTACCGGCAGAAGGCAGTCAAGGCGTTCGAGGAATACCTGCTGCAGCAGAAGAATGCCGACGGCAGCATTACGCTCGTGATCGGCGGCAACGGCTGGCCGATGCCGATCCCCCTGGTGAAGGACGGAAGCGGCTGGCGCTTCGACACCGACAAGGGCGCCGACGAGATCATCAACCGCCGCGTTGGCGAGGGCGAACTCAATGCGATCGAGGTGATGCGCGCCTACCCGGGTGCGCAGAGGCAGTTCGCCGCCAAGCCGCGTGACGGCTCCAACGTACGCAGCTTCGCCCGCCGCATCATCAGCAGCGAAGGCAAGCGGGACGGGCTTTACTGGACTTCCGATCCGTCGAAGGGTGAAGAGGCGAGCCCGTTCGGCCCGCTGGTGGCCGACGGCTCCAAGCGCGAGCTGGGTGACCCGTACCACGGCTACTATTTCAAGATCCTCACCGGCCAGGGCCCGGCGGCGCCCGGCGGCAAGTTCAGCTACGTGATCAACGGCCGCATGGTCGCCGGCTTTGCGCTGGTTGCCTGGCCCGCCGACTACGCTTCTTCCGGCGTCAAGACCTTCATCGTCAACCACTACGGCGACGTCTACCAGAAAGACCTCGGAGTGAACACGGCCGCGACGGCCAAGGCGATGACCGAATTCAACCCCGACAAGACCTGGACGAAGACCACCGACTGAAAAGCCGGGCCGGACGGCATTTGCCCGATAGCCGGGTCAGGGCGCTATTTCCGCGCGGAAATGCGCGTCTGGCCCGGTTTTCCTTCAGTAAGATCACATCCCATGCGCCTCTACATCAATGATGTCGCGGTCCGCGACGGTTTCCAGATCGAGCACGATTTCGTCCCGACGGACGTCAAGATCGGCCTGGTCAACCAGCTCTCGCGCACGGGCCTGTGCAAGATCGAGGTCGCGTCCTTCGTTTCGCCCAAGCTGGTGCCCAACATGCGCGACGCAAACGAGGTGCTGGCGGGCATCGATCGCCTGCCCGGCGTGCATTATGTCGCGCTGGTGCCCAACATCCGCGGGGCGCAGAACGCGGCAAGCGCGCCGCGGCGCCCCGACGAGGTCAATGTGGTGATATCGGCATCCGCGACCCACAACCGCGCCAACATCAACCGTACGCACGAGCAGTCGTTCGCCGAGTTTCCGACGCTGATCAAGGTCTGCCGCGAAGCCGGCATGACCGTCACGGTGAGCCTTTCCACGACCTTCGGGTGTCCCTTCGAGGGCAAAGTGCCGGAGTCGCGCGTGATGGATTTCGTGGCGAAGTTCCACGCGCTCGGCTTCGACGGCATCTCGCTCGCCGATACCACCGGCATGGCCGATCCATTGCAGGTCGAGACGCTGACCCGGAAAGTCCTGGAGGCGCATCCGGGAAAGCGCGACGATTACTACACGCTGCACTTCCACAACACGCGCGGCATGGGGCTTGCCAACGTGCTGGCCGGCATTCGCGCGGGCGTTCGTTCCTTCGACGGCTCGATCGGCGGCCTGGGCGGCTGCCCGTTCGCGCCCGGCGCCACGGGCAACATCTGCACCGAGGACATGGTGCACATGCTCGAGCAGATGGGCTACAACACCGGCGTCGACCTCGACAAGCTGATTGGCGCGGCGCGCCGCATCCCCGCGATCGTCGGACATGACGTGCCGGGGCAGGTCATGAAGGCCGGCAAGTCCTCCGAGCTGCATGCGCCGCCAGCACTGCCGGACTGACCTCGCTTGCCTTCCGGCCGTAGTCCGTTGGACACGCAGTAAGATCCGGACTCACACTACCGGGCGCGAAGGGATTCTTTCGCCCGGGCGTCCCTCGTCGCCGCCTCGAAGCGGTTCCGGGCAAGCAGAAAATATCGGAGGATGGAATGTTGAAGAAAATCGTTTCCCTGTTCACTGCGTTTGCGCTGGCTTTCGGCTCCCTCGCCGCCTTCGCGCAGGCGCCGGAAAAGAAGAAGATCACCATCGCGGTGGGCGGCAAGAGCCTGTTCTATTACCTGCCGCTGACCGTGGCCGAACGCAAAGGCTACTTCAAGGACGAGGGGCTCGAGGTCGAGATCCCCGACTTCGCAGGTGGCGCCAAGGCGCTGCAGGCGCTGGTGGGGGGGTCTGCCGACATGGTCTCCGGGGCCTATGAGCACACCATCAACATGGTCGCGAAGAAGCAGCCGATCAAGGCGGTGGTGCTGCAGGCGAAGTACAGCTCGATCGTGCTGCTGATGCCGAAGGAAAAGGCCGCGAAGTACAAGGGGCCCGCGGACTTGAAGGGCCTCAAGATCGGCGTGACGGCCCCCGGTTCCTCGACCAACATGTTCGTGAACAACATTCTCGCCAAGGGGGGGCTGAAGCCTTCGGATGTTTCGATCGTCGGCGTGGGCACCGGTTCCGGCGCGTTCGCGGCGATGGACAGGGGCGAGATCGATGCGATCTCGAACCTCGACCCGGTGATCAGCCAGCTGGAAGCCACCGGCAAGTTCGTCGCGGTCGCCGATTCGCGCACCGAGAAGGGCATGCAGGAGATCTACGGCGGCGATTACCACGCCAGCGTGATCTACATCACCGATGAGTTCATCAAGAAGAACCCGAACACGGTGCAGGCGGTGGTCAACGCGATCGTGCGCGCCAACCGCTGGATCGCCAAGGCCACGCCGCAGGAGATTGTGGACGTGATGCCCGCGGAGTTCCAGGCCGGCAACCCGTCGCTGTACAAGGCGGCGCTGCTGAAGAACATGATCGGCTATTCCGAGGACGGCCAGATGTCGATGAAGGCGGCGCAGAACGTGTACAAGGTGCTCGTCCAGTTCGAGCCGTCGGTGATCGCCGCCGGCAAGATGGACCTGAACCAGACGTTCGACAATTCCTTCGCGAAGAAGGCGGCGGCGAAGTACAAGTGATGAGCCGAAAGGCTCATCATCCCGGCGAAAACCGGGATCCAGTCCAAGATGCTCGTCATCCCGGCGAAGGCCGGGATCCAGCGTTCTTAACGAGATGGCCGGATTCCGGGTCGAGCCCGGAACGACGAAAACGATGACACCCGCCGTCCAACTCGACAACATCACCGTCACCTTCGCCGCGAAGTCCGCTGCGGCGAAGTCGTACACGGCGGTGAAGGACACGACGCTCACGATCGCCGACGGCGAGTTCGTGTCGGTGGTGGGTCCCACGGGGTGCGGGAAGTCGACGCTGCTCAATGTCGCCGCGGGCCTGCTCCAGCAGTCATCGGGGACGGTGAAGATCTTCGGCAAGCCGCTCGTCGGCCTGAACGCGCAGGCCGGCTACATGTTCCAGTCCGAGGCGCTGATGCCGTGGCGCAATGCCCTGGACAACGTCATCGCCGGATTGCAGTTCCGCGGCGACGATCCCGCCGGCGCGAAGCGCCTGGGCGAGCAGTGGCTGGAGCGGGTCGGCCTCGACGGCTTCGGCGAACGCTATCCGCACCAGTTGTCAGGCGGCATGAGGAAGCGCGTCTCGCTCGCGCAGATGCTGGTCCTGGAACCCCGGATCATGCTCATGGACGAGCCGTTCTCGGCGCTCGACATCCAGACGCGCCAGATGATGGAAAACGAACTGCTGGAACTGTGGAACGCCAACCGCAAGAGCGTCATCTTCATCACCCACGACCTCGAGGAGGCGATCTCGCTGTCGGACCGCGTGGTGGTGCTCTCCGCAGGGCCGGCGACGCATCCGATCGGGGAATTCGCGATCGACCTGCCGCGACCGCGCGACGTCTCCGAGATCCGCCTCACGCCGCGCTTCATCGAACTGCACGACCGCATCTGGCATGCGATGAAGGAAGAAGTGCTGAAGGGCTACGCGCAGAC
Organism: uncultured beta proteobacterium; assembly: GCA_963849005.1. Taxonomy (GTDB): domain Bacteria; phylum Pseudomonadota; class Gammaproteobacteria; order Burkholderiales; family Usitatibacteraceae; genus CAWKGC01. The sequence continues at coordinate 20,359 of CAWKGC010000006.1, forward strand.
GAAGAACAGGATGGTGGGCTGAGCGATGAGGCGAAAGCTCTGGATCTGGCAGGTGCTGCTGCTCGCCGGCCTGTTTTCGGCCTGGTACGCGCTCACCAAGCCCGGCTTCCTGCCGCCGATCATGTTCGACAACGAGCATCGCGCGGCCTTCTTCTTCGGCGAGCCGGTGAAGGTGCTCATGGTGATCTGGGCCTGGTTCACCGACGGGGCCATCTACCCGCACCTCTGGGTCACGCTGCAGGAGACCGTGCTCGCTTTCGTGATCGGCACGGTGCTCGGGCTCGTGCTCGGCCTGTGGCTGGGGCTCGCGCCGCTCGCCTCCGCGGTACTCGATCCCTACATCAAGGCGGCCAACGCGATGCCGCGCGTCGTGCTCGCGCCGATCTTCATGGTCTGGTTCGGTCTGGGCATCTGGTCCAAGGTCGCGCTCGGCGTGACGCTGGTGTTCTTCATCGTCTTCTTCAACGTCTACCAGGGCGTGAAGGAAGTCAGCCCTGTGGTGCTCAACTCGACGCGAATGCTGGGCGCCAGCAAGTCGCAATTGTTGCGCTACGTGTACCTGCCTTCGGCGACCTCGTGGGTGTTTTCCAGCTTGCACACGTCGGTCGGGATGGCCTTTGTCGGCGCGGTGGTGGGCGAGTACCTCGGCTCGGCCAAGGGCGTGGGCTACTTGATCCAGCAGGCCGAGGGCGCGTTCGACATCAATACCGTGTTTGCGGGCATGGTCGTGCTGACCGTGTTCGCGCTCGCGCTTGACGTGATCGTGACGATTGCGGAGCGCCGCCTGCTGGTCTGGCGGCCGGCGCAAAGCGAGACCGAGCAACTCTGAGGGAGGACGCAATGAGCGGGAACCACGACTGGAAGCACGACGGCGTGCGCGTCATCAAGGGCACCGACCTCGATCCCAATACCGCGCAGACGCCGGGCATGAACCGCGCGGCGGCGATCTCGCACGCGAGGGTCGGCGCCGAGAAGATCTGGGCGGGCACGGTCACCATCCATCCCAACGCGAAGACCGGCGCGCACCACCATGGCCCGGTGGAGAGCGTGATCTACGTGGTGAGAGGCAAGGCGCGCATGCGCTGGGGCGAGAAACTCGAGTTCGTCGCCGAGGCCGGCCCCGGAGACTTCATCTGGGTGCCGCCCTTCGTGCCGCACCAGGAAATCAATGCGAGCGAAAGCGAGGCGCTGGAGTGCGTGCTGCTTCGCAGCGGGCAGGAGCCGGTGGTGGTGAACCTCGACATCCCGGTGGTGGAGAAGCCCGAATCGGTCCAGTGGATCGACAACATCCACCGAAAATCGGGGTCAGAGACGTAATACTTTCTGCGTCATTCCGGGCTTGACCCGCAATCCAGAAGTATTACGTCTCTGACCCCGATTTTCTCGGCTTGCGCGGCGCACGCGCGAACAGGCGGTCATAGAGCGAGTTGGGCAAGAGCTTCATCACGCGCCCGACGATGGCCATCTGCCACGGGATGACCGCGAAACTTTTCCGTGCGTCCACGGCGCGCGCGAAACGGCGAGCGAAGTCCTGTGCGGAGATGAGGAACGGCATCCGGTACGGATTCGACCCGGTCATCGGCGTGGCGATGTAGCCGGGGCACACGGTCGTGACCCGGACGCCCGTGCCATGCAACTCCACGCGCAGGCTCTCCAGGTAGGTGATGGCCGCGGCTTTCGAGGCGCTGTAGGCGCCAGACCCGGGAAGACCGCGAAACCCGGCGACGCTCGCGATCCCTACGAGTGAACCGCTGCGCCTCGCGCGCATTGCCTCGACGAAAGGCGAAAACGCGTGCACGAGGCCGACCACGTTGGTCTCGAGGATGTCCTTGAAGACCTCCGCATCGGCGCCCTCGGCGGTGAGCGTGCCGTGAGCGATGCCGGCATTGCCGATCACGAGGTCGGGCACGCCGTGCCGGGCGATGAAGTCTTCCGCGGCGAGCCGCATCGCCTCGCGATCGCGCACGTCGACCGTGTAGGTGGAGACCTTTTCCCCAAGCGAGCCTGCGAGCGCGGAAAGCAGGTCGGCGCGCCGCGCCGTGAGGCCGAGCGTCGCGCCGAGCGAGGCGTAGTGCCGGGCGAGGGCTTCGCCGATGCCGCTCGATGCGCCGGTCAGGAAGACGCGCATCGGGGGCGGCGGCGAGATGTTACTTCGAGGCGACCGGCTTTGCGGCAGCTGGGGCGGCGGCGGCCATCTCCCGGCGCGACATGGCGACCAGGCCATCGGTCACCTGCACCACGCGCTCGGGGCCGCCGGCGAGCTCGTTCGACGTCATGTACTTGCCGTTCACGATGATGCTCGGAACGCCCGAGACCTTGTAGGCGGCGGTGAGCTGCTTCGCGCGGCTCATCTTCGCCTGCACGCTGAACGACTTCTCGACCTTGTTGAACTCCGCGACATCGATGCCCTGCCTGGCGAGCCATTCGTCGCGCACCTTGCGGTTCGACAGGATGACGTTGTCCTGGTGCATCGCGTCGAAGACCTTCTGGTGGTACTTGTCCAGGAGGCCCATGGCTTCCAGCGTGTAGTAGATGACCGCGGTCTGGCCCCAGGCGTCGTTGGGAATGGCCGGGATGCGCTTGAACGTCACGTCCTTGGGCAGCGTCTTCGTCCAATTGGCCAGGGCAGGTTCGAGCTTGTAGCAATGGCCGCAGCCGTACCAGAAGAACTCGACCACCTCGACCTTGTCGGCGGAGTCGGTGGGTTGCGGGGGATCGAGGCGGGAATAGTCCTTGCCCGCCTGCAATTGGGCCAGGGCGGCGCCTGTGGCGAAGCAAAGGGCTGCGGCAACTAAGGCAATGATCTTGCGAAACATGTGGCGGTCTCCGGTTCTAGTTGGCGTCGCTGGACTTGATGATCGCTGCAGCGACGCCGTTCTGTGACAGCGCGGCCTTGATTCGGTTCGCGTCCTCGAGGCTCTGGTAGGGGCCGAGGCGTACCCGGTACAACGTCCCCTTGTCGGCGACGTTGACCGGCTTCACCTGCGCCTCCAGCCCGACGAAGGCGATCCGCGCCTTCATGTTGTCCGCATCGGCCTCGGTTGCGTAGGCGCCCGCCTGCAGGAAATACGTCTCCCCGGAGGCGGCCTTGGGCGAGGAGGGCGAAGAGCCGGGCGCCCCCTTGGCGGAAGGGGCGGCGGCGGGGGCGGCAGCCGGCTTGGCGTCCTTGGCAGGCGCGCCCGCGGGCGCGCCGGGAGCAGCGGGCGCCTTGGCGGGGGCGGCTTCCTTCTCGCCCGGCAGGATCTGGTAGAACTCGAATCGCGGCCGCTCGCCCGGTTTGCCGGCGGGCTGGGGCGTGGCGGAATCCCCGGGCTTGTTCGTCGCTGGCTCGCTCTTGGGCGTCATGCGTTGCAATGGCTCGAGCGGCTTGGGCTTGTCGATGAACGGGTTCGACAACCGGTTCAGCCAGAGCGCGACGCCGAGGGCGATGATGATGCCCAGCAGCAGCCCGATCAGGATGCCGATCAGCATCGGATGCGCCAGCCCTTTCGGCTCGGCACGGGGAGACGGCGCGTTCTTGAAGTCTTTCGGCATGGTCTACATCTTCTCCGGAGCACTGACGCCCAGCACGGAAAGACCGTTGGCGATCACCTGTTTCGCGGCAACGATCAGCGCCAGCCTGGCTTTCTTCAGTTTTTCGTCCTCGACGAGAAAGCGCTCGGCATTGTAATAGCTGTGCAGTTTCGCCGCCACGTCGCCCAGGAAGAAGGTGACGAGGTGCGGCGAGAACTCGCGCGCGGCGCGCTCGAGCAGGGCGGGAAACTCCGCGAGCAGCTGCACCAGCGCGATCTCGTGGTTCGAGACCAGTGGCGACAACTCGGTGCCCGCGAGCGAGGCCGGATCGCCGCCCCACTCGCGCAGCACGCTGCAGATGCGCGCATGCGCATACTGCACGTAGTACACCGGGTTCTCGTCGGATCGGCTCTTGGCGAGGTCGATGTCGAAGATGAGGTGGGAGTCGACCTTGCGCATGATGAAGAAGTAGCGCACGGCGTCCCGCCCGGCCTCGTCGACGAGGTCGCGGACCGTGACGTAGGAGCCGGCGCGCTTGGAGATCTTCACCTCTTCGCCGCCCTTGGTCACCGTCACCATCTGGTGCAGCACGTAGTCGGGATAGCCCGCCGGGATGTCCATCGCGAGTGCTTGCAGCCCCGCGCGTACGCGCGTGACCGTGCTGTGGTGGTCCGAGCCCTGCACGTTGACCGCATGCGTGAATCCCCGGCGGAACTTGCCGAGGTGGTAGGCAACGTCGGGCACGAAGTAGGTGTAGGTGCCGTCGCCCTTGCGCATGACGCGGTCCTTGTCGTCGCCGAAATCCGTGGTCTTCAGCCACAGCGCGCCTTCCGCGTCGTAGGTGCGGCCGCCGGCCTTGAGCAAGGCCACGGTTTCATCGACCTTGCCTTCGGTGTAGAGGGAGGACTCGAGGTAGTAGGAATCGAACTTCACGCCCAGCGCGCGCAGGTCCGAGTCCTGCTCGCCGCGCAGGTAGGCCACGGCGAACTCTCTGATCGCGTCGAGTGCATCGCCCGCTGCGTCGCCGGAATGCGCGCCGATGTAATCGCGCGCGATTTCCCCGATGTAATCGCCGAGATAGCCGTCCTTCGGCATCTCGAACGGCACGCCGGCGGCCTCCCGGATGCGGGCCTGCACCGATAGCGCGAGGTTGGCGATCTGGTTGCCCGCATCGTTGTAGTAGAACTCGCGCAGCACCTTCCAGCCCTGCCACTCGTGCAGCGTCGAGATGGCGTCGCCCAGCGCGGCCTGTCGCCCATGCCCGACGTGCAGCGGCCCGGTCGGGTTGGCGGAGACGAACTCCACCATGATCTGCTTGCCGGCGCCGGATGCGCCGCGTCCATAGCCGTCACGCAAGGCGAAGATTTCCCCGACAGCGGCAAAGCGAGTGGCCTTCGACAGCGTGAGGTTGATGAAACCGGGCCCGGCAACGTCGACTCGCGCGATCTTGGCATTGCTGCCGAGCGCGGCGGCAATCGCCTCGGCCACCTCGCGGGGCTTGCGCCCCGCGCCCTTGGCCCTCTTCAGCGCGATGCTGGTCGCGAAGTCGCCGTGATCGGCATTTTTCGGGCGCTCGATCTCGATCTCGGCGACCGTGACGGCTTCGCCCAGCGCCTTGCCGGCGGCGGCGGCGACGATCTCCGCGATCTCAAGCTTTAGCTGGCTCATTGTCGGACAGGGCTGACAGGACTTGCTGCGATAACCGATTATTATAGCTGTCCGACCCTCTGTCCCCTTCACCTTCCCATGATTTCCCGCCTGAAACGGTGGATTTCGCGCTGGCGCGAGTCCGCCGACCCCCACGTCGGCCTAGACGCGCTGCTCTCGGGCGCCGATCCCGGCGCGAGCGCGGCGCAGCGGCTCCAGTGGCTCGCCGACCTCATGCGCTGGGTGCTCGTCGATCGCAGTGCCGAGGGCGAGGACCGCGCCGGCGTGCATGCGAAGCGTGTGCAGCACCTGTTCAACGTGCTCGAGCGCAATCCCGAGTGGAAGCGCAAGTCTGCCGCGACGCTGCGGGCAATCATGGCTGAAAGCGAGGGCACGGAACTGCTCGCCGAGGCGGGCCTGCCGAACCACTTCGGTTTCTTCGGCGAGTTGGGCGAAAGGTTGCTCGCGCGCGTGCTGCCGGAAGCACCGCGCTCCGGCGAACTGGGCGGTCTGCTGCTCTACCTGCTTCCCGACCGGAGCGACGCGGGCAAGCTAGAGGCGCTCGGAGAGGAGGTCTTCCGGCAGGTATTTGAGCTCGTGGCCTACGATGCGACCGACGCCGACCGCGATTACGCGACGCAGATCCAGGCAGGAATGCGTTCGGCGATGATGCAACTGGCCACGCAGGTGTGCGCAGCCGGGATGCACTCTGGGGTGAGCAAGCGCATCGTGCAGGAGCGGGCCGAGCGGTTGCCCTTCCTCGACTTGCCGGGGGACGCGGACGATTTTCTCGACGCCATTGATGCGGGCGCAGATCCAGCGCTTGCCGAGGACCGCCTGCGCACGTGCATTGCCGAATGCTTGATCGCGACCGACCGCGCCTACACTCACCTGGACGAATTCGGCGTGAGCATCTCCATCGTCTACCAGCTCGAGCGCGTCGGTGCGCAGCTTCAGCGCCTTTCGGAGCTCGCGACGCTGATCGCGCACCCCGATCGGGCGCCGACGCTCCTGCCGTGGTTCCTCGGCAACCTGGTGCGCGACATCCACGATCGGCGCAGCATTCGCGCGCTGTTCCAGGAGAATTTCCGCCTCGCTGCGCGCAAGGTGGTCGAGCGCAATGCCGAGACCGGCGAGCACTACATCACGCATGACCGCGTCGAGTATGCCTCGATGCTGCGCAGCGCCGGCGGCGGCGGCTTCCTCACCGCGTTCACCGTCTATTTCAAGTTCGCCATCGGCTCGATGCCCGTCGCGCCATTCTTCGAAGGCCTGTTCGCTTCTTTCAACTACGCGTTCAGCTTCATCGCGATCCAGCTTTGCGGCTTCACGCTGGCCACCAAGCAGCCGGCGATGACCGCGTCCGCGCTCGCGTCGAGGATGCGCGGCCTCGGCGAGGGCGGCAGGATCGAGGCGCTGGTGGACGAGATCGCCGACCTGGTGCGCTCGCAGGTCGCGGCGATCTTCGGCAACCTCGCCGCCGTGGCGCCGACGGCGCTCGCAGTCGGCCTCTTGCTCGTGTGGATGGGAGGCTTCTCGGTGTCGCCGGAAAAAGCGGCGGCGACCATGGCCTCGCTGTCGATCGCCGGCTGGTCGTGGTTGTTCGCGATATTCACCGGCGTGCTGCTCTGGATGTCCAGCCTGATGGCAAGCTGGGCGGACAACTGGTTCGCCTACCGTCGCCTCGGCCCCGCTTTCGCTTCGCATCGACGCCTTGCATACGTTTTCGGTCCCAGCGGCGCGCAGCGCTTCGCCCGGTTCCTCGAGGACAATATCGCGGGCATTGCCGGCAACCTTGGCCTGGGATTGCTGCTCGGGATGCTGCCCGTGGTGCTGCATTTCTTCGGCGTGCCGCTCGAGGTGCGCCACGTGACGCTCTCGACCGGGCAACTCTTCGCGGCAGTCGCCGTGCTGGGCTGGGGAACGCTCCTTACCGCGGCATTCTGGCTGGCGGTGGCGGGCATCGCGGTCATCGGTGCGCTCAACCTGGGCGTGAGCTTTGCGCTCGCGCTATGGGTGGCGCTGCGCGCGCGTGGCATCGACAGGCCGACGCAGGCTGCGCTCAATGCCGCAGTGTTCAGGCGGCTCAGGCGCGAGCCGCTGTCTTTCCTGTTCCCCAAGCGCGAGGCGCGGGCTTCAGCCTAGACGTCGAGCGGGTCGACGTCGAGCACCCATCGGACGCTGCGCCGGGCAAGGGCTTCGAGTTGCGGCCGCCAGGCCGCCAGCAGGCGCTGCAGCGCCGGGCGCCTCGATGCGCGCACCATCAGCTGCGCGCGTTCGTGGCCGGCGCGCCGTGCCAGCGCGGCGGGCACCGGGTCGAACACCTCCACCTCCCCGCCGATGCTGCCCGCGCTCGACGCCGCGGCGCGCAGGAAGCGCATCGCCTCGCCTTCGACCAGCGACTCGGCTCGCAGCAGCGCGATGTGCGCGTACGGCGGGAAGTGCGCCTGCTCGCGTTCCTGGAGCAGCGTCGCCGCGAAGGCGTCGAAATCGTGCGCGGCCACCGCGTGATAGAGGGGATGGTCGGGGAAGTCGGTCTGGATCAGGACCTCGCCGCGCGTCGCACCCCGCCCCGAGCGCCCCGCCACCTGCACCAGCTGGCTGAAGAGCCGCTCGGCGGCGCGGAAATCGGCGCTGAACAGCGAGCTGTCCGAATTCACCACGCCGACCAGCGTCAGGCGCGGATAGTCGTGGCCCTTGGCCAGCATCTGCGTGCCGACCAGGATGTCGATTTCGCCGGCATCGACCTTCGCCATCACGTCTTCGAGCGCGCCCTTGCGCCGCATGCTGTCGCGATCGACGCGCACGACGCGCGCGCCGGGAAGCGCGGCCACGAGCGCTTCCTCGAGACGCTGCGTGCCGTGCCCGACGGGCGCGAGGTCGGCGCTGCCGCAACCGGGGCAGTGCGAGGGCACGTCTTCCCGGTGCCCGCAATGGTGGCAGCGCAACTCGCCCCGCTTCAGGTGCAGGACGAGGTTCGCGCTGCAGCGCGCGCAGGTCGAGTGCCATGCGCATGAGCGGCAATAGAGCACCGGCGAGTAGCCGCGCCGGTTCACGAACAGCAGCGACTGCTCATGCCGCTCGAGGCGCGCGGCGAGCGCAGCCAGCAGCGGCTCGCTCAGGCCATGCTCGGGCCCGGCGTTGCGGGTGTCGATCATGCGCACGGCAGGCAGCCCGGACTCGGCGACGGCGCGCCGGTCGAGCCGCGCGAGCGCATAGCGCCCGCGTCGCGCGTTGGCGAGCGACTCCAGCGATGGCGTGGCGGTGCCCAGCACGATCGGCACACCGGCGCGCTCGGCGCGCAGGACCGCGATGTCGCGCGCGCTGTAGCGCATGCCTTCCTGCTGCTTGTAGGAAGGGTCGTTCTCTTCATCGACGATGACCAGCCCCAGTTCCGGCAGGGGTGCCAGCACGGCGAGCCGCGTTCCCAGCACGATTCGTGCGCGCCCCTCGCGCCCGGCCAGCCATGCCATGAGGCGCTCGCCGTCGGCAAGGTGGCTGTGCGCCAGCGCCAGCGGCACGCCGGGGAAACGCTCGCGCACGCGCGACTCCAGCTGCGGCGTGAGCCCGATTTCCGGCACCAGCATCAGCGCCTGCCGGCCGCGCGCCAGGGCCTCCTCGATGAGCCGCAGGTAAACCTCGGTCTTGCCGCTGCCTGTGACGCCGTGCAGCAGGGTGACGGCAAACCTGCCGAAAGTGGCGACCACATTGTTTAGCGCTTCCAGTTGTTCCGCGTGCAGGTCGTGGCGGCGGCCCATGGGCGGGATCGGGCGAGGGGCGGCCACCGCCTTCGGCTTGATGGCTCGGCGCGTAACGCGTTTCAACGGCGGCGGCAGGCTGGCAAAGGCAACCTCCCCCAGCGGGGCCTGGTAGTACGCGGCGCAGAAAGCGAGCAACTGCATCTGCGCCGGTTCGAGCGGGGCGATGTCGTCGATCACGCGGAAGATGGCGCGCAGTTTCGCGGGCGGAACAGGGCTGTCCTCGGCCAGCGCGATGACCAGCCCGACGCGCTTGCCCCGGCCAAAGGGCACGACCACCAGCGAGCCCGGCACTGGCTCGGCCGCTTCCCCGAACCGGAAGTCGAAGTGTTGCCCGAGCGGAACGTCGAGCACAACCTGTGCGATCCGGGGTGCGCTCACGCTGCCTCAGGCACTGGGGAAACGCGGCATCGGGTGCCCTTTTTCACTCTGGCGAAGTGCTTCTCGAGGCACGGCCGCGGGCTGTGGATAAGTCTGTGCACAGTCGCTTTGAGGCGACGATCTCGAAGCGGCCCTGTGGATAGTCTGGTGGCTGTGTGGCGACGCAGCAAGCTTTTTGCGCCCTCTTATCAGGTACTTGCGCAAACCTCCTGAGGCGGCGGGAGAAGAGCCGCGCGTAGGCGCGAGAACCGCTTTTGTGTGAATAAGCAATCACTTTGCGGAAATTTTCCGCTTGACACGCCTCAGGGCTTTTGGCTGGCGCGCGAATGCCGGTGCACTGCCTCCACCAGCGCGGCGACATGGTCCGGGGGCGTGAACTGGGAAATGCCATGACCGAGGTTGAAGACATGGCCCGGGCCTTTTCCATAGCCGTCGAGGACGCGCTTCGCTTCGCTTGCGATCACCTCCGGGGGGCCGAACAGGACCATCGGGTCCAGGTTGCCTTGCAGCGCCACGCGACCGCCGACCCGTGCGCGCGCCTGGGCGATATCCGTCTGCCAATCGAGGCCGAGCGCGTCGGCGCCGGTCTCGGCCATCGCTTCAAGCCATTGGCCGCCGCCCTTGGTGAAGAGGATCCTGGGAACGATGCGCCCGTCGTGTTCGCGGACGAGGGAGGCGAGCACCTCCCGGGAATAGGCGAGCGAGAACTCCGCGTAGGCCGCGCCGGACAGCGCGCCTCCCCAGGTATCGAAGATCATCACGGCCTGCGCGCCGGCCTCGATCTGCGCATTCAGGTAGGACGCGACCGCCTTTGCGTTGACCGACAGGAGCCGATGCATGAGATCGGGCCGTGCGTACATCATCGTTTTCACGCGGCGGAAGTCATCGCTGCCGCCGCCCTCGACCATGTAGCAGGCGAGCGTGAACGGGCTGCCGGAAAAGCCGATCAGCGGCACGCGCCCGGCGAGCGTCTTCGCGATCAGGCTCACCGCATCGGTCACGTAGCGCAGGCTCGCGCCAACGTCGGGGACGGCGAGCCTCGCGATGTCTTCCTCCGTGCGCACCGGCCGCTCGAACTTCGGCCCTTCGCCCTCCGCGAAATACAGGCCCAGGCCCATCGCATCGGGCACGGTGAGGATGTCTGAAAACAGGATCGCGGCGTCGAGCGGGAATCGCTCGAGCGGCTGCATCGTCACCTCGCAGGCGTAGTCGGGATTCTTGGCAAGCCCGAGGAAGCTGCCGGCACGCTTGCGGGTGGCGTTGTACTCGGGGAGGTAGCGTCCGGCCTGGCGCATGACCCAGATCGGCGTGTGCTC
>CAWKGC010000007.1:0-164832 GCA_963849005.1 uncultured beta proteobacterium
AAGCTTCGGTGAAAACGAGACTGATGATGAGGTCGCGCGAAATGAGGACGCATGCAGCCACTGCGGCCGCGAGGGCACCATAACGCGAATGGCGCGACGAACTTCAGCGACAAGCGCTTGGCGTGAAGTCTGGACTGCAACAGTCGGCAGGAAGTAGACGGAAAGTGCCGAGGTCAGGAATGAGAGATAGACCTCGGAAACACGCTGAAGCCCTTGCCAGACACCTGCAGAATCGAGGGAAACCTTCGTTGATATCGCGTCTCGAATCAGGATATGGCCAAGTGGAATGAAGGCAAGAGTTGCCAGCATCGTGACCGAAAATCGCAGCAACTCCGGAAGTCGATGCCAGGCCGTTGCCTCCCGGAGCCAAAGCCTCGGCGAGAGTGGCGTCTCCTTCGTTATGGACACTGCGATCGCGAGGGCAAAGGCCTGCGACGCAGCGAGTGCCAGCATGGCTCCCGAGATTCCCATTGAAGGCAGCAGGGCGGCGGCTACCCCAACATAAACCATCATGGAGAAAGCCTGGAGCGTGTAGAACTGTCGTACGAGCTTCAAGCCATTGAGGGCCGCCGTCAGTGTCGAAAAGATCCCGATCAGAGGTGCAAGGCATCCGGTCAGAAGCAAAGGCGCGGTGAGTTCGCTCGAGCCTGCGAGCCAGTACGAGAACGCCGAGGCGCCCATGACCAATACCGCCCCTACGAGAAGTGAGGCGACCAACGATAGCGTGAAAGCAAGCCGAAGAACGCCTGCAAGGGCGTTCAGCTGTAGCGTGGACGAACGCGCCACCTGCTGCGCAATTCCCGAGCTTGTGCCAGCGTTGGACAGCCCGGAACAGATCGCAAAGATGCTTTGATATTGGCCCAATAGCGCCATCCCCGGTGCACCGCCATAGACGGCGATCATTTTCGTGATGGCGATCCCGCAGGCAGCCCGGAACACTGCGACTGCTGCAGCAAGTGCCGAGACGCGGATCAGCCCCATTGGGGGACTACCCTTCCGAGAGGCTATTTACCGCCTCAATTACCTTGGAGACGTCATTTGGATCGAGGTGGGGGCCGATGGGCAGGCTTAAGACCTCGCGGTGCAATGATTCCGAAATTGGCAAGTGTCCCGAAAGGCTTGACTGTTCCAGATAGGCTTGCTGGCAATGCGGCGGTATCGGGTAATGCACCAGCGTCTCGATACCCTTCAATTTCAACTCTTTCTGGACCCGGTCGCGCGCCTTTGCACGAATGACAAAAAGGTGCCATGGTCGAGCCCGCCAACTGTTGCAGGCAACCGAACTCCCGGATTCCCGATTTCGGGAAGGTATCGCTGCGCCCGACGTTGCAGCGGCGCTCATTCCATTGATCAAGGTATCGTAGCTTGACCCTGAGGAAGGCGGCCTGAAGTTCATCAAGTCGTGAATTCAGGCCCTTCTCGACGTTAACGTACTTTTGCGCAGAGCCATAGTTTCGGAGTACCCGTATGCGCGCTGCCAAGCCCGTGTCATTGGTGGTAACAGCGCCGCCGTCGCCGAACGCACCAAGGTTTTTCCCCGGATAGAACGAAAATGCTGTCGCATGGGAAATACTGCCGATTCGACGCCCGTGGTATCTCGCGCCGTGTGCTTGGGCGGCGTCCTCAACCACGGCAAAGGTGATGCCGATTCGCGATCGCCGTTATCGGCCCGAGGTCAGCCGGCTGACCGTACAGATCTACGGGCAAAATGGCCTTGGTTCGCGGTGTTATCTCGCTCTCGATGCGGTCTGGATCCAGGTTGAAAGTAGTCGGATCTGGTTCGACCGGCACGGGAACTGCGCCGACCTGCGAGACGGCAAGCCAGGTTGCGATGTATGTGTTGGACGGCACAAGCACTTCATTGCCTGGACCAATGTCCAAAGCTCGCAGGATTAGCACGAGCGCGTCCAGGCCGGATGCAACGCCGACGCATTGCCTTGCACCGCAGAAAGTCGCGTATTCCTCTTCGAAGGCAGCCAATTCGCTGCCAAGCACAAACCGACCGGAGTTCATTACCTTCGAATAGGCTTCGTCGAGTTCTTGCTTGAGTTCGAGGTAGGCCGAATTCAGGTCCAGGAAGCTGACCTGGGGTAAGGAATTGACGTTGTCAGTCGAAAGCGGGTCTTCCTTTTGCGATTTGTTCATCTTTGGAGTGGCCGTCAGCGGCTGGGCAACAAGGACCCACTCATGCCTCCGCCGCCTTTCTCACCTCGAGGAACTCATCATAGTCGCGAAGGTAGTCCGTTGGAGTGTACTTTTGCGAAGCTAGGACCAGGTAAACCGTTCCCGTGTCGAAGTTTCCTTCGCGCGCCCAAATCAGCGGCGGGACATACAGTCCCTTCCAGGTCGATTGAGCTCCACTGTTCGAGTCCTGTTTCCATCGTCGAGAATGACCTCCAGGCCACCCGACAGGCAGACCAGGAATTGCTCGAGGCTCTTGTGGGCATGCTCACGTCTTCCGCCGTGGGTACATCGTATACATAGAACGTTCGCTTGATCTCGAACGGGATATGGCCGCCACCTTCGATGAAGGTAAGATTTCCCCGGGGATCGGAGATTTTCGGCAGGTCGATGACCCGGCACGAATCAACGGTGATCTTGGTCATCTACGAAACGGACGATTCGGCCCGGGTTGCCGACCAACTAACAGCTTTCGCAGGCACGTCTTCTATTACGACCGCGCCTGCTCCGATCATTGCAAATTCGCCGATGGTCACGCCCGGAAGAATCGTGGCGTTGGCGCCTATGCTCGCGCCGCTTTTTACCGTGGTTTCGGGGAATTTGTCGGGATACTGCTTGCTTCGCGGGAAGCCGTCATTTGTAAACGTCGCGTTCGGGCCGATGAAGACGTCGTCGGCAATCCGTGTTCCATTCCACAGTTGCACGCCCGACTTGATCGTCACTCGATCGCCGACCTGCATCATCTTCGATGAACACGTGATCGCAGATGTTGCAGTCCGCGCCGATTTTCGCTCCATGGATGTGCACGAACGCCCAAACTTGCGTTCGCTTGCCTAGACTAGCCCCCATTTCCACGAGGGCCAGCGACGGATGCGCGGGGAGTCAGCTACTACCGCGCTTAATGGCGTCTCATGTGATTTCCCGGCCGCTCGAGTTCGTACCTTCACGGACCGATGATATTCCAGTCCGCCGATACCGAGGTCATGAACTCGCCGACGTAGGTACCGCGCCCGTGGATTTCCACAGGTACACGGTGCCGCTCGGCAATGCCGCCAGAGAATGTCGGCCCCGGTCGGAGTCGTAGTTGCCCAGTCCCTTGATCTCCCATTCGGTGGAGGCACGATCCCGAGCGACTGCCATTGCGCTAACGGTGCCGCGTTCATGTACCAGATGATGATCTCCCGGAGACGGTGTCGCGCCAGACGATGTCGGCCTGGAGGTCGCCGTCGAGGTCGCTCATGCCGATGATCTTCCAGTTCGCCCCGACAAAGCCGAGCGACTGGTCGGTGTGGCTCGTTCCGTCCATCTGCCAGACGGTAGACTTCGCCGGTGTCGTTGTTTCTCCACGCGATGTCGGCCCGGCCATCGAAGTTCGTGTCGGCCGTGCCGACGATGTCCCAATCGAGCGGAATGACGCCCAGGCTGCGTGCTGAGCAGACGGACGTCCCGTCGCATGAACCAGACATAGACTTCGCCCGTGGTGGTTTCGCGCCAGAGGATGTCCGCGTTGGAATCGCCGTCGAAGTCATCGATGGCGATGATCTTCCAGTTCAGCGGGATCGTGGCCGAGGTACACGGGACGTGGGCGATGCTGCCGTTCATCAGCCATGACGGTAGACCTCTCCGGTCGACGTATTTCTCCAGAGGATGTCGGCCTTGTTGTCGCCGTTGATGTCGCCCGTGCCCGCGATCTCCCATTCGAGTAGGAACGGTCATGATAAGGTGCGAGCGTGAACCGTCGATTCGCTTCATGAACCAGATGTACACGGCGCCGGTGACCGTATTGCGCCAGAGCACGTCGGAGATGCCGTCGCCGTCGAAGTCGGAGGCGGAGGTCACGACGCTCATGGCATTGGTGAAGGCGGCGCCGACGGTCTTGGCTGCATCGAGGGTGACGGTGCAAGCGCCCATGCCGGAGCAGGCACCCGACCAGCCCGCGAATATCGAGCGGGTGTCCGCCGTTGCGGTGAGCGTCACCAGGGTGCCGGCGGAGTAGCCCGCGGAGCAGGTCGCGCCGCAGCTGATGCCCGAAGGCTCGGAAGATACGGAGCCGTCGCCCGATCCCGTCTTGTCGACGGTGAGCGTGTAGCCGAAGAAGGCCGTGACCGACTTGGCGGCGTTCATGTTGACGGTGCAGGCGCCGGAGCCGTTGCAGGCACCCGACCAGCCCAGGAAGACGGCGCCGGCGCTCGGGGTGGCCGTAAGCGACACGGAGGTGTTCTCGTCGAGCGTCTCGGTGCAATCGCCCGGGCAGTCGATGCCCGTGCCGGTGACCGAGCCGGGCGCGCCGGCGGGGACCGTGACGGTGAGGACGTAGGTCGGCGCGGGAGCGGAGGCGAACTCGGCACCGACGGACCTGGCGGCATCCATCGTGACGCTGCAAGCGCCGGTGCCGGAGCAATCACCCGTCCAGCCCACGAAGGTCGCGCCGCCGGCAACCGGGGTCGCGGTGAGGGCGACGACGGTGCCCTGGTCGAGCGTCTCGGTGCAATCGCCCGGGCAGTCGATGCCCGTGCCGGTGACCGAGCCGGGCGCGCCATTGGTGACCGTGACCGAGAGAACGAATGTCGGCGGAGGAGCGGAGGCGAACGCGGCGCCGACGGACCTGGCGGCATCCATCGTGACGCTGCAAGCTGCCGTACCCGAGCAATCACCCGTCCAGCCCACGAACGTCGCGCCACCGGCAACCGGGGTCGCGGTCAGGGCGACGACGGTGCCCTGGTCGAGCGTCTCGGTGCAATCGCCCGGGCAGGCGATGCCCGTGCCGGTGACCGAGCCCGCGGCGCCATTGGTGACCGTGACCGAAAGAACGAATGTTGGCGGAGGAGCGGAGGCGAAAGCGGCGCCGACCGACTTGGCGGCATCCATCGTCACGCTGCAAGCAGCCGTACCGGAGCAAGCGCCCGTCCATCCCAGGAACGTCGCGCCGCCGGCAACCGGGGTCGCGGTGAGGGCGACGACGGTGCCCTGGTCGAACGTGCCGCTGCAAACGCCGGGGCAGTCGATGCCGGAGCCTGTGACCGAACCCGCGGCACCATTGGTGACGGCGACCGAAAGGACATGAGTCGGGACCGGGGCCGGGCCGAATGTTGCCGTAACGGCGGTGGCGGCACTCATCGTGACGCTGCAGGCGCCCGTGCCCGAGCACGCGCCGGACCAACCGTTGAATACGGAACCCGCGTCCGCGAGCACGCTCAAGTTGACCACGGTGCCGGAGGCAAAGTCGCTGGCGCAGGTGGCGCCGCAGGAAATGCCCGATGGCGAAGACGTTACCGTGCCTGCGCCGGCGCCGGCACGGGAGACCGAGAGCATGAACAACGAGGCGGTAGTCGATGTGAAAGTCCCGGACACGCCGCCAACAGTGAGCGTCGTCGATACCGACGCATTCTGCGCGGCGGCCGAGGTGTGGCGCACGCAGACCGACTGGCCGGAGGCGATCGTGCCGGCGGCCGAGGTGAACACCGCGCCGCAGCCGATCGAATACTCGCCGCCGGTGACCGATATCGCGCTGGCCGAATTGATGCCCCCGATCGTGACGCTGTTGGAGGTCACCTGCGTCGAAGTCGCGACGCTCGATTGCGCGGTGAAGGAGAAGCCGTCCGGCGTGGAGTCGGCGACGACCGTGAAGGCGTATGCCGCCACCTTGGAGACCAGGGGCGAGAAGCCGCTCACCGACGCGTGCGAATTGCCCTCGAATCCGCCGACGACATGGGCCAGCACGACGTGGGTCCCGAATCCCGGTACGGTGACGATGGCGTCGTAGCCGCTGCCGGCGGTCGGGGCTTCAGTCCAGGTGCCGCGGACGTCGTTCTTGCGGAAGAAGGCGTTGTGGACCAGCGCCGCGCTTCCGGCCGGGCCGGACGGGGTAATCTGCAAGGTCGGCGAGAGGCTGGAAGTTTGGTTTGCCGCAAGGCCGCCGATCGAAAGGCCGACCGCGCTTGGTTGTTCGTAGGCGGGCGTGATGATGGAAACCGTCGAGCTGCCGCGGTTGGCGACGAAGGCCTTGCCCGAGACGGGGTCCGCCGCGACTGCCGACGGGCTGTCGCCCACGGTGACGAGGGCTGCGGAATTGGTAAGCCCGTCGATCACCGTCGTCTTGCCGTTGTCCCGGTTGGCGACATAGATCTTGTTGCGGGCGGAATCCACGGAGATCGCAACGGGAGCGGAGAACCCGGCAAGGGTATTCGTTCCGAGCGTGACGCCGTCGATGACCGTGACGGAGTTGCCGCCCTGGTTCGCGACGTAGATCTTGTTGGTGACGCGGTTGACGGCGATCGCGGTCGGCGTGCCGCCGGTGGCCACGAAGCCCGCAGAAGCGGGAGAGGCGCCGTTGACGATCGAGATCCCCGCGCTGCCGGCATTGGCGACGTAGATGCGATTGGTATCGCGATTGATTGCGATGGCCGTCGGGTTCGTGCCGACGGCTGTCGTCGTCACCACATTGGTGGCGCCGTCCACCACGGCAAGCAGCCCGCCGCCGCTTTGCAGCGCCACGTAGATGTTGCCCGTATTTGCATTCACGGCAACGGCGACCGGCTGTGCGCCCACCGGGATCGTCGTGACGGCCAGCGTGGCGCCATCGATGACGCTCAGGTTGCCGCTGCCCTGGTTGGCGACAAACGCGCGGTTGCGCGCGGAATCGACCGCGACCGCAACGGGCTGCGTTCCCACGGTGACCGTACCCTGCACGGCGCCGGAAGCATTGACGACCGTGACGGAGTCCGAGTCGCGGTTCGCGACAAAGGCGGTATTGGTCGCCTGGTTCACCGCCACGGCGATCGGCGAGGAGCCGGCCGCAACGGCGGAGGCCGTGCCGGCGGCGCCATCGACGATGGAGATGTTGTTCGCGAACTGGTTCGCGACGAAGGCTTTGCCGACGCTCCAGGCGGCATCGACCGCGGTCGTTCCGGCAAACGCGCTCGGCGTCAGGCCGACGCCGACGTTGGTCACGGCGTTGGAGGCGCCATCCAGAACGGATACGGTCTCGGCAATCTTGTTGAGGACGTAAATGCGGTTTGTCACCGGATTCACGACCATTCCGACGGGCTGGTTGCCCACGCCGATGGTCTGGGCAACCGTGTTGGTCACGCCATTGATGATGCTCACGCTGTCGCCGACCTTGTTGGCCACGTAGATGCGATTGGTCGTCATGTTGATGCCGATCGAGCTCGGCTGGCTTCCGACGGCCAAGGTCGCCACGATGGCGCGTGTGCTGCCATTGAAGACGGTCACGGTGTCCGAGACCGAATTGGCGACATAGACGAGGTTGGTCGCCGGGTTGACCGCGATGGCGGCCGGGCCGTTGCCAACCGCGAGGTTCGTCGTGAACGACCCGTTGTCGCCGTTGATGACGGTGACGTTGTCGCCGATCTTGTTGGCGACGTAGACGCGGTTCATCACCGGATCGACGGTCAGGGCGGCCGGGCTGCTGCCGGTGGCGACGGTGGACGTGCTGCCGGTTGCCCCGTCGATGATGGTGACGACGTCCGAGTTGTAGCAGGCAACGTAGATCTTGTTGTTGGCCGGGTTGACGGCGATGGCGACCGGGGCATTGCCAACCGGGATAGTCGTGACGGCCAGCGTCGCGCCGTCGATGACCGAAACCGAATTGCCGCCCTTGTTGGCGACGTAGAACTTGTTGGTGACCGGGTTGACCGCGATGGCGGACGGCGTGTCCCCGACCGGGAGGGTGGTCTTGGAGCCGGACAGGGTATCGACCACGGTGACCGAGTTGCCCAGCCCGTTGGCGACGAAGACCCATTGCGAAGTCGGGCTGACCGCGAGCGCCGTGGGGCCGTTGCCGACCGTGATCGTGGAAGTGGTGGTGCCGCTCGTGACGCTGATCGAGTCGCCGCCCGTGTTGATCACATAGGTCTTGTCGGTGAGGACGTCGACTGTGATCGCCTCGGGGTTGGCCCCGACGGGGAAGCTCGTGACGAGCGACTCCGCGTGGGCGGAAAGGCTCGCGAGCGACAGGAATGCCGCGATGCAGGTCAGGAAGCGTGTGCGCGCTTGGTTCATTTTTTGACTCCTGGATCGCCGTTCGCCGGAAAGGTTTTCCGACGCGGACAGCCGACCCATTTGTGATTTCTCCCGTGATTCTTCGCGTCTTGGCAAGTGCGCGCTGTGAACTGCGTCACATTTTGCCCCTCCGAGCCGCAAGCCATTGATTGACAATGACAAAAGCCGGCGAGTGCCGGCTTTTGCTGGACTGGGCCCGGGCCTGGACCGGTGGCCCGGTAAACAGGCTCTCTATTGCATCCGGAGCCGCTTCCGGGTTACGGCCCGACGATGTTCCAGTCGCTCGAGACGGTGGTCAGGAATTCGCCGGCGTAGGTGCCGCGCCCGGTGGACTTCCACAGGTACACGATGCCGCTCGGGCCGTGCCTCCAGAGAATGTCGGCGCGCGGATCGGAGTCGTAGTTGCCCAGTCCCTTGATCTCCCATTCCAGAGGCACGATGCCGAGCGACGCCGTTGCGCTTACCCTGCCCGCGTTCATGTACCAGATGATGATCTGCCCGGAGACGGTGTCGCGCCAGACCATGTCCGCCTGGAGGTCGCCGTCGAGGTCGCTCATGCCGATGATCTTCCAGTTCGCCCCGACAAAGCCGAGCGACTGGTCGGTGTGGGCGGCTCCATTCATCTGCCAGACGTAGACTTCGCCCGTGTCGTTGTTCCGCCACGCGATGTCGGCGCGGCCGTCGAAGTTGATGTCGGCAGTGGCGACGATGTCCCAATTGAGCGGAATGACGCCCAGGCTGCGCTGCCTGAGGATCGACGCCCCGTCCATGTACCAGACATAGACTTCGCCCGTGGTGGTTTCGCGCCAGAGGATGTCCGCGCTGGAATCGCCGTCGAAGTCGTCGATCGAAATGATCTTCCAGTTCAGCGGGATCGTGGCCAGGTAAGAGGATGTGGGCGTCGCGCCGTTCATCAGCGTGAGGTAGACCTCTCCGGTCACGGTGTTTCTCCAGAGAATGTCGGCCTTGTTGTCGCCGTTGATGTCGCCCGTGCCCGCGATCTCCCATTGCAGTGGGAGCCGTCATGATGTGGGTGGACGTGAAGCTTCCGTCCTTCATGAACCAGACGTACACGGCGCCGGTGGCGGTATTGCGCCAGAGCACGTCGGAGATGCCGTCGCCGTCGAAGTCGGAGGCGGAGGTCACGACGCTCATGGCATTGGTGAAGGCGGCGCCGACGGTCTTGGCTGCATCGAGGGTGACGGTGCAAGCGCCCATGCCGGAGCAGGCACCCGACCAGCCCGCGAATATCGTGTGCGTGTCGGCGGTGGCGGTGAGCGTCACCAGGGTGCCGGCGGAGTAGCCCGCGGAGCAGGTCGCGCCGCAGCTGATGCCCGAAGGCTCGGACGATACGGAGCCGTCGCCCGATCCCGTCTTGTCGACAGTGAGCGTGTAGCCGAAGAAGGCCGTGACCGACTTGGCGGCGTTCATGTTGACGGTGCAGGCGCCGGAGCCGTTGCAGGCACCCGACCAGCCCAGGAAGACCGCGCCCGCGCTCGGGGTGGCCGTAAGCGACACGGAGGTGTTCTCGTCGAGCGTCTCGGTGCAATCGCCCGGGCAGTCGATGCCCGTGCCGGTGACCGAGCCGGGCTCGCCGGCGGGGACCGTGACGGTGAGGACGTAGGTCGGTGTCGGCGCGGGAGCGGAGGCGAACTCGGCACCGACGGACCTGGCGGCATCCATCGTGACGCTGCAAGCACCCGTACCGGAGCAATCACCCGTCCAGCCCACGAAGGTCGCGCCGCCGGCAACCGGGGTCGCGGTCAGGGCGACGACGGTGCCCTGGTCGAGCGTCTCGGTGCAATCGCCCGGGCAGGCGATGCCCGTGCCGGTGACCGAGCCCGCCGCACCATTGGTGACGGCGACTGAAAGCACATGGGTAAGTACCGGGGCCGGGCCGAATGTTGCGGTAACGGCGGAGGCGGCACTCATCGTGACGCTGCATGCCTCGGTGCCGGAACAGGCGCCGGACCAACCGGTGAAGACCGAACCCGCATCCGCGACGGCACTCAAGTTGACCACGGTACCGGCAGCATAGTCATTGCTGCAGGTGGCGCCACAGGAGATGCCTGAAGGCGAAGACGTTACCGCGCCCGAACCCGTGCCGGCGCGAGCGACCGACAAGGCGTAGAGCGAAATGGCCGGCGCGGCAGTGGTCGAAGCGAATGTCCCGGACACGCCGCCGACTGTCAGCGTGGTCGAAACCGATGCGCTGTTCGCGGTGGCCGAGGTGTGGCGCACGCAGACGGACTGGCCGGAGGCGATCGTGCCCGCAGCCGAGGTGAACACCGCGCCGCAGCCGATCGAGTACTCGCCGCCCGTCACCGAAATCGCCACCGCCACGTTGATGCCGGCGATGGTGACTGCGTTCGACGTGATGGCCGAATTGAGCGCGACGTCATTCTGCGATGCGAAGGAGAAGCTGTCCGGCGTGCCGTCGACCGCCACTGCAACAGTGAACGCATACGCGGCCACCTGGGAGGCGAGGGGGAAGCCGGTGGTGGCACCGAGCGCGCCTGCATGCCCGGCCTCGTTGCCGTCCACCGAGAAGGCGTAGAGAACGTGCGTGCCGAACGGAAGGCTGGAAAGCTGGGCGGAGAAGTCGCCGTCCGCGCCCGCCGCGGCAAGCCAGGATCCGGACAGGTTGCCGACGCGGTAGTACATGCCGCGCACCGTGCCGACGCTGGAAGCCGCACCGAGGTTCACGACAGGCGAGGAATCGTTCGTTTGGTCGCCGCTGAACGCAGCGATCGCCGCCGTCACCGGAAGCGAAGCGCGGGAGGCGGGCGTGACGATGGTCGCGCGCGCGTCGCCGTAATCCGCGGTGACGACGCGGCCTGAGACCGCATCGACCGCGATCGACTGCGGGCTGGAGCCGGCGGCGACCGTGGAGGTGGCGTTGGAAACGCCGTCGATCACGGTGATCGACGAGGAATTCAGGTTGGCGACGTAGGCCTTGTTGCGGGCCGAGTCCACGGCGACGGAAGAAGGCTGCGCGCCGACGGTCACTGCCGTCACGGCAAGCGTTTCGCCATCCACCACGGAGACGGTGGAACCGCCCGAGTTGGCGACGTAGATGCGGTTGCTGGCGGTGTTCACGTCGAGCGCGGAAGGATTCGAGCCGACGACCACGGTGGAGACCGAGAGCGTGTTGCCGTTGACCACGCTGATCGTGGCGTTGCTCGAGTTGGCGACGTAGACGCGGCCGCGCGAGGAATCGACCGCGACGGCCACCGGGGCGGAACCGACTGCCGCGGTCGTGACCGCGTACGTGGTGCCGTCAACCGCGGCAAGCAATCCGCCGCCGCTTTGCAGCGCGACGAAGATCGTGTTGGTGTTCGCATCCACGGCGACGGCGATCGGCTGCGAGCCGACCGGGACCGTGGTGACGGCCAGCGTGGCGCCGTCGATGATGCTGAGGCTGGCGCTGCCGAAGTTGGCGACGTAGGCCTTGTTGCGGGCGGCGTCGACCGCGACGGCGGAAGGCGTCGTGCCGACGGCGACCGTGGAAGCGGTAAGCGCAGCGACATTCACCACGGTGACGGAGTCCGAATCGCGGTTCGCGACGAAAGCGGTGCCGGTGGCCTGGTTGACCGCCACGGCAACCGGCGAGCTGCCGGCCGCGACGTTGCTGGACGACCCGCTGGCGAGCTCGATGACCGAGACGCGGTTGGCGGACTGGTTGGCGACGATGGCTTTTCCGAGCGACCAGGCGATCGCCACGGCCTTCGGCGTGCCGCCGATGAAGGTCGAGTCGCGCGCGTTGCCGGCGCCGTCAACGATGGTGAGGCTGTCGCCGACGCGGTTGCTCACATAGACGCGGTTGGTGATGGGGTTCACGGCGACGGCGACCGGCTGGTTGCCGACGGAAAGCGTCGAGACGGCATTCGTCTCGGTGTTGATCACGGAAAGGCTGTCGCCGACCTTGTTGGCGACATAGACGCGGCTGGCGGCGGCGTTCAGCGCGAGGCCGACGGGCTGGTTGCCCACCGAGATGGTTGCGACGACGGAATTGCTCGCGCCGTTGATCACCGAGACGCTGTCGCCGATGGCATTGGCGACGTAGATCCTGTTCGTGGCGGGGTTCGCGACGATCGCGGAAGGCTCGTTGCCGACGTCGATGGTCGCCGTCACGGCATTGCTGGCGCCGTCGATCACGGTGACCGTGTCGTGGCTGGAATTCGCGACGTAAACCGCGTTGGTGGCCGCGTTCACGGAAAGCGCCAACGGGGAGTTGCCGGTGGCGACCGTCGTGGTCGTGGCGCCGTCGATGACGGTGACGGTGTTGTCGGCGAGGTTGGCGACGTACACCTTGCCGGTGTTCGCATTTACAGCAACCGCCACCGGATTGTTGCCCACGGTAAGGGTGGACACGGCGAGCGTTGCGCCGTTGATCACTGAAACGCTGTTGCCATTGCCGTTGGCGACGTAGACGTTGTTGGTCGCGGGGTTGATTGCCACGGCAACCGGTTGGGCGCCGACGGAAACGGTCGAAGTGGTGCCCGTGGCGGTGTTGATGACGGTGACGGAATTGTCGAGGCGGTTCGCGACATAGGCGCGGCGCGTCTTCGGGTCGAGGGCGATGGCCTTCGGGCTGTCACCCACAGTGATGTTGGTGCGGGCGTGGGTGTTGCCGTCGATGACGGAAACCGAAGCGGAGCCGAAATTGACCACGTAGACCTTGTTCGCGGCGACGTCGACGGCGACGGCCTCGGGGTTGGTCTGCAGGGCGACCGTTCCTGAAATGCTCTGCGCATGCGCCGGCGCGGCGAATGTCATCGCCGCGGCGGTGAGAGCTATCAGGAACTTCTTGCGCGCTTGGTTCATTTTCTTGACTCCCGGGTGGCTGTCTGTCGGATGGTTTTCCGCTTCGTACAGGCCGACCCAATCGTGATTTCTCGGGCAATTCTTGCTGCCATGGCAATCCCGCGCTGTGAACCGCGTCACACTATTGCGCGGGAAGATCTAAGGCGCTGATTTAAAATGATAAAAAAGTTGACATCAATGGTATTTTTTCCCAGGTTGGGAGGCTATTCCTGGTCCAGGGAGTCGAAAAGCGCATCGAAATCGAAGGAGTGGCTGGCGCTGCAGGGCGGCCTGTTGCCAAGGCGGCGGGACGCGACATGCCGATGCCGGGGCCGGGCGACAGGGCCCGAAAGGCGGAACGTGGCTTCCTCGGCGATCTCGCGATCGATGCGCGCGGTCCAGTCGTGCTGGGCTGCGGCAACTCTGGGTTCGATCCTGTGGGCCATTTCATCTCCCGGCTGCGCCACAACGGGCGCGTCGGGACCATGCTGCATCCGGAGGACGCTTGGGTTCCATGACTTTTCGCACACGGGGGGTGCGGAAAAGAATCGGGGCGTGAGCGTGGGGTCAGAGCTGAAATATTGCTGCCGCCACGCCGTGGCGGTGAAATATTTCAGCTCTGACCCCGATTCTTCCTCGCTACGGCCCCGTGATGTTCCAGGCGGTGGGGATGGTGGAGACGGACAGGGAAGAGAAGGTTCCCAGGCCGGTGGTGGCCCAGAGGTAGATCTGTCCGGTCGAGGAATTCCGCCACAGGATGTCGGCCCGGGGATCGGCGTCGTAGTTGCCCAGTCCCTTGATCTCCCACTCCAGGGGTACCGCGGCCAGGGGCAGTGCTTGCGTCAGTGTCGAGCCGTTGAGGTACCAGAGGTAGACCAGCCCGCTCGCCGTTTCGCGCCACACGATGTCGGCACGGCCATCGCCGTTGAAGTCGCCAAGGCCCACGATCTGCCAGTTCAGCCCGACGGTGTCCAGGTAAGTGGGGGTGAAGGTGGCGCCATTCATCAGCCACAGGTAGACCGCGCCCGTGGCGGTCTCCCGCCAGAGGATGTCGGCCCTGCCGTCGTTGTTGGTGTCGCCGGTGGCGACGATCGCGAAGTTGAGGGGGATGACGCCGAGGCTGCGCGCCTGCAGGAGCGTCGTGCCGTTCATGAACCAGACGTAGACCTCGCCGGTGGTGGTCTCGCGCCACAGGATGTCGGCACGGCCGTCGCCGTCGAAATCGTCGAAGCCGACGATCTTCCAGTTCAGGGGCACGGAATCGATCAGGGCGGGGGTGAACGAGGAGCCGTTCATCAGCCACACGTAGACCAGGCCGGTGGTGGTGTTGCGCCACAGGATGTCGGCCTTGCCGTCGCCATTGATATCCGCCGAGCCGACGATGGACCATTCGAGCGGTACGGCTGCGAGCGGAAACGCGGAGAACGAAGTCCCGTTCATCAGCCAGGCATACACGTCTCCGCCGACCGAGTTGCGCCACAGGATGTCACGCTTGCCGTCTCCATCGACGTCGCCGCGAGTCTGGATTCCCGGGGCGGGGCCATCGATGGCATACACGCGGCCGTTGTTGTAGTTGACGAGGTATATCTCCCCCGATTCATCTTCGCCGAAGGAGCTGAGCCCCGAAACGAGGCTCGGCGGCGGGATCAGCTCGAACGAGGTCCAGGAAGTCCCTTCGTGAAGGCTTGCCCATACGCGATTGCTGATGAAGTCGCCGTAGAGGTAATAGCCGCGCAGGGCACTGCTCTTCGTGCCACGGTAGACGTAGCCACCGGTCACCGATTTGCCGCCTGCGGCGTTGTGCTGGTACTGCAACACCGGCAAGCTGCCATTGGCGAGTGAACAGCCCGTCGGCGGGTTATAGCAACTGGCGCCTTCGAACACGCGCCATCCGAAGTTGCGCCCCCCCGGCGCGCCGCTGGGCACGAAGTTGATTTCCTCTATCGCATCCTGTCCCACGTCGCCGATGTACAGGTCGCCGGTCGCACGATCGAAGCTGAATTTCCAGGGGTTGCGCAATCCATACGCCCAGATCTCGGCGCGCGCCCCGGCAGTGCCGATGAACGGGTTTCCCGGCGGGATGGCATAGCCGGCGGAGGCGCTTACATCCAGCCGAAGAAGCTTGCCGAGAAGGGTGGACAGGGTCTGGGCGTTGTTGGACGGGTCCCCGCCGCCGCCACCGTCGCCGGTGCCGATGTAGAGAAAACCGTCGGGGCCGAAGGCGATGTGGCCGCCGTTGTGGTTGTCCGCACCGGGATGCGGAATCGTGATGATTCCTGTTCCGAGGCGGGGTCGGCGACATCGGGATTGGCGGCACTTGCCAGGAACGAAGAAACCCGCAGTGCGCCGTCGGCTGCACGGGTATAGAAGACGAAGAAGCGGCGGTTGGACTTGAATTGCGGATGGAAGGCGAGGCCCAGCAGGCCGCGCTCGCCCGAGGTGGAAGTCAGGCCGCTCACGTTCAGGAACGGGGTCGCGAGGACGGCGCCGTTCTTGAGGATCTTGATTGCGCCGCCCTTCTCCGCAATGAACAGGCGCCCGCTGCCGTCGCCGGCATTGGTGATTTCCAGGGGGCTGGCGAGTCCGCTGGCGACCTGGCGAAGGGTCACTGCCGGAGGAGGCGTGAACGCCTTGGCGGAATCCGGGCTGATCACCATCGCCGAGGTCTCGACGGCCTCGAAGTCGCTGCCCTTGAGTGTTTTCAGCTGGCCGAGGAGGTCGTCGTTCCAAAGCGGGCTGTGCTCCCCGGATAGGTACCAGGAGCTACCATTGTCGGCGAGGATCATTCCGTACTTCTTCAGCGCACGCAGCACGGCCTGTATTTGCGCCGGATAGGCGGAAACATCGAAGGCCGCCTTCAAGCGGAACCGGGCGCCCATCGGCGGATACTGCGTTCCCGTCAGGCTCGAAGCGTCGTGGCGCGCGGGCCAGACATGCGCCTTGCGGGTCTGCGGCGCAGTAAAGCGAATGGCGTGATTGATCTCGCCGGACGTGAACTCCTCGTAGCGCAGCAAGCCCGGCAGGATCGGCAGGCCCGCTGCGTCCGCGGAGGTCCATGTGTCGGGGCGCGACGCGTTGGAATCCAGGTCGAACCACGCCCCCGAGTACGCTTGCCAGCTTCCGCCTGCCTGCGGATAGGCGCTGAACAGTTCGTAAAGCGAACAACTGTCGCGCTCGAGCACGAGGACGTGCCGATCGCCCGTCGAGGCGCTTCCCCCCTCGATCGGGGCGTTCGGAGGTATGGGGTACGGGCCCGGATCGCTTTCGCCGGGCTCGCTGAAGGAAATTGCCACGGGCGCTTGGCTGCCCGCGACCGTAGTGAACGGGATGCCGATCGGCGCGCCGAGGTAGAACGTGCCGAAATCCGGATGCAGGCTGGCGGTTGCGCCGATCGTGGTTACCCACGTCGCCGAGCTCGCGTGCACCGGAAGCGTGTCGACCGGCGTGTTCCAGACGTTTTCGCCGGGGAAGATCTGGCAGCCCGCGATGCGTGGTGGCGCCGCGGTGACCGGCAATGAAATCAGGGCCGTCAGAATGACCGAAAGCAACGCGCGCATCGTCTTCCCCCTCCCGGGTCGAAAGTCACAGTGCTGCAACGATGCAAGTATCGCGCCGAGCCGGGCAAGCGGCTGATGCGCAAGTTGAATCGCTTTTGGCGCCGATCGCGCTCGCTGCTGAAGTGTCGCTTGCCGGCGACGGGAATTGCGGTCGGAGCCTGGGGTCAGAGCTGAAATATTGCTGCCGCCACGCCGTGGCGGTGAAATATTTCAGCTCTGACCCCGATTCTTCCTCGCTACGGCCCCGTGATGTTCCAGGCGGTGGGGATGGTGGAGACGGACTGGGAAGAGAAGGTTCCCAGGCCGGTGGTGGCCCAGAGGTAGATCTGTCCGGTCGAGGAATTCCGCCACAGGATGTCGGCCCGGGGATCGGCGTCGTAGTTGCCCAGTCCCTTGATCTCCCACTCCAGGGGTACCGCGGCCAGGGGCAGTGCTTGCGTCAGTGTCGGGCCGTTGAGGTACCAGAGGTAGACCAGCCCGCTCGCCGTTTCGCGCCACACGATGTCGGCACGGCCATCGCCGTTGAAGTCGCCAAGGCCCACGATCTGCCAGTTCAGCCCGACGGTGTCCAGGTAAGTGGGGGTGAAGGTGGCGCCATTCATCAGCCACAGGTAGACCGCGCCCGTGGCGGTCTCCCGCCAGAGGATGTCGGCCCTGCCGTCGTTGTTGGTGTCGCCCGTGGCGACGATCGTGAAGTTGAGGGGGATGACGCCGAGGCTGCGCGCCTGCAGGAGCGTCGTGCCGTTCATGAACCAGACGTAGACCTCTCCGGTGGTGGTCTCGCGCCACAGGATGTCTGCACGGCCATCGCCGTCGAAGTCGCTGAAGCCGACGATCTTCCAGTTCAGGGGCACGGAATCGATCAGGGCGGGCGTGAACGAGGAGCCGTTCATCAGCCACACGTAGACCAGGCCGGTGGTGGTGTTGCGCCACAGGATGTCGGCCTTGCCGTCGCCGTTGATGTCGGCCGAGCCGACGATCGTCCAGTCGAGCGGCACCGCCAGGAGCGGAAACACCGAGAAAGACGTCCCGTTCATCAGCCAGACATACACGTCGCCGCCGACCGAATTGCGCCACAGGATGTCCACCTTCCCGTCGCCGTTGAAGTCAAATCGCTTTGAGCGCGCCGGGTCGTTTATCGTCACGGTCATCGATGTGATCGTGCCCAACGTGGCGCCGTTCGTGGGCGCCGAAATCTGGATGAGGAAGGTCTCTGCGCCTTCAGAAACCCCGTCGTTCACGATCGGCACGTTGAAAGTCTTGGCGCCTGTCTCTCCGTTGGCCCAGTTGAGGGTTCCGCTGGTCGCGGTGTAGTCGGTCCCGGCAGTCGCCTTGCCTGCGCCGGACTCGGCGACCGTCGCGTAACTTACGGCGACCGCGCCATTGCTTCCGTCTCCGCGCTCGACGCTGACGGTCAGGCTGCCCGCGTTTTCGAATACCGACGTGGTGCCGATCGTGAAGCGGATGATGCCGGGGGAATTCTGGAAATTGGCGATTGCCAGCCGCGAGTCGTTGAGTGCGCGCGCCTCGTCGGCGGCTGCTGTGTTGTAAGGCGGCACGGTGACATTCTCCGCCACGCCACACGTCGCCGCTGCACCGGTTCCCTGGCACAGCAGGTTGGGATTGGAGAATCTCGCCAGGTTCGGGGCGCTCGGGTAGAACGTGCCGTAGGCCATCACCGTGTAGAACTTCGCGGTGACGTCGGAGCGTCCGTAGCCGAAGCCGTAGCTGCGGTAGCCGTAACGCGTCGTGTCGTTGAACAGGCCGCTGGCAGCGAAGTCCCCGGGCGCGCAGGGATTGACGCCGCAGGTTTGCGGCCGATCGTGCGCGAGCCCCATGTTGTGACCGAGTTCGTGGACCAGCGTCGTGTCGAGGCAGTAGTAGCCGGAGTCCGAGCCGTCGCTTACCACCGAATAGCCGTAAGTCTTCCAGAAGGCATTGTTGATGTCCTGCATCTGGAATCCGTTGATCCAGGCGACACCGCAACTTCCGCCTTGGGTAGTGACGTTGAATGGGCGAATGAACGTCACGAGGTCGGCGAACTTCGACGCGCGCAGTGCCTCGACATCGCCAAAGTTGACGGCGTCGAAAGTGCCGGAATTTGGCGAGATCGCGTTCAATGCCGAAGCTATTGTTGTTGCTGTCGGTGTAGGCGCGCGCGGCGGTATGGACGACGCGCAATCGGATGGCCACCTCGGAATCCACATATGCCTGGTTGGAGACTGCGACCATCTGGTTCAGGCGCGTGTTCAGGTTGGCGCCCTGCGCGGTCGCGTAGCCGTTGGTGTAGAGGATCATCAAGTCGATCGTCGACAAGGGCGAGGGTGCGGCCATCGGCGCCGGTGGCGCAAAGCTGACGGGCGCAGCGGGCAGGGGAACCGTGAGCGGCGGCAGCTTGCCGTCGTTTTCCTGCGGGAACAGCGGCGTGGGACCGGCCTTGGGATGCACCAGCCAGCTGAAGCCGGCGCCCGAAGGCACCAGCCTCCAGGTTCCTTCCGGCGTGCTGATCTGTCCCAGGTCATCGCCGTTTCCGCTGGAGAGAAATACCCGGTGGTCTTTGCCATGGTCGGTGAGATGGCCGATCCACGTCGAGCTGTCGCTGAACTGCGACTCGACGCGGTCGAAGGTGACGCTGAAGGAGGTCGCGTCCGGCAGCGTCAGGCGCACGCGGCTGCCGAGGCCTGCGCCGTAGATTCCATCGAAGTTGAGGGTCACCGGCATGCCGCCTGCAGGGGCGGATTTTGCGAGCGACGCGCTGACCTTGTCGTACGCGGGCACGAAGACGCTCGGCGCATTGTCGGGCAACGGCCCGTTGCCGTGGATGGAGCCTGCGTGCAAGGGCGCCGCGAACATCAGCAGCGCGAAGGCGAATAGCGGAACGAGCTTGCGAGTGTCCATCGTGGCCTCTCCATTCGGGCCGGGCCGCAATCGGCGCCAATTGGCCCCTCTGTATCGTAAACGGATCGCGGGCGCCGCGACTGTGAACCAACTCACATTGGAAACGGCGAATGTTACGCACCCTGCAAATTGCCCCGTTCCCTACGACCCTCCCGGGCGTTTCGTCAGCGCAGTGTTTCAGTATGCGAATATCGCACAAGAATTGCCCAAAGGCGATGGAAGTCTCTCGTGGCAAAGTACGAGTGGCATGCGTTTCAGAAGTCCCGCTCGCCGGCGCAATGCCGTAGCCTGCATCCGACTGGCGATCGAAGCAAAGGGGAAGTACGCGGAAATATCGATGAATCGCGTCGAGAGTCGCGGGTTAGAATCGCACCCAGCGTGATTCAACTTGCGTGTAACGATATTTTTGCAGTTTCGTCCTTGCCATCGGGATAGTTCGTCAATGTTTCCCTTTCGACATTTTCCGGAGGTTGCCAGTTGAAGGCTCTCAACGTCCCCGCGGACCTGGCGTTGAACGGGGCTCAGCCTGCCTTCGACCGGCAATTGCACGTTGGCCGGCCGAATATCGGGAGCCGCGAGACTTTCATGAAGCTGGTCGGCGAGATGTTCGACCGGAAATGGCTGAGCAACGAAGGCCCCCTCGTCCAATCCTTCGAGCAGCGGCTCGCGGACTTCCTCGGGGTCGAGCATTGCGTCGCCATCTGCAACGGGACTATCGCCCTGGAAATAGCAATTCGGGCCCTCGGCCTTGGCGGGGAGGTGATCGTTCCTTCCTACACCTTCATCGCCACCGCGCATGCCTTGAACTGGCAGGGCATTACGCCGGTATTTGCGGACATCGATCCGGGCACGCACAACGTCGATCCGGCGGCGGTGCGCCGCATGATTACGCCGCGGACGAGCGGAATAATCGGCGTGCACTTGTGGGGACGCGCAGCCCCGGTGCAGGAACTGCAGGATATCGCCGACGAGCACGGCCTCAAGCTGATGTTCGATGCCGCGCACGCCTTCGGTTGCTCCCATGGAGGAGAGATGATCGGCCGCTTCGGTCGGGCGGAGGTGCTGAGCTTTCACGCCACGAAGTTTTTCAATACCTTCGAGGGCGGTGCCGTGGTGACTAACGACGGGAAGCTGGCCGCAACCATGCGATTGATGCGCAATTTCGGGTTTTCCGGATTCGACAACGTCATTCATCCCGGGACCAACGGAAAGATGACCGAGGTCTGCGCGGCGATGGGATTGACCAATCTGGACAACATGGATTTCGTGATCGAGGCCAACCGGCGCAACTATCATATGTATTGCGACCAGCTGGACGGACTGCCGGGAATCAGCGTCCTGCGCTACGACGAACGTGAAACGAACAATTTCCAGTATGTCGTGCTTGAAGTGGCCGAGCCCTCCCGGGTCGACCGCGACACGGTCATCAAGGCTTTGCACGCCGAAAACGTGCTTGCCCGAAGGTACTTCTGGCCGGGGTGCCACAGGATGAAGCCCTATCGCGACCTTTTTCCGGAAGCCGGCCTCGAACTGCAGAATACCGAGCGCGTCGGAGACCGCGTTGTGGTGCTGCCCACGGGACCGGATGTCGACGAGGAGTCGTGCCGGACCATCTGCAACGTGATCCGCGTGCTTGCAGGCGCATGAGTCCCGGCGCCGATTCAGGTTGCCGGATGCCCCGGCGCCGCACATCGTCGCCACGGGCGGCAGGTGCAATGAAATGAGCTTCTATTCCGAGAAGGAACTGGGAAACCTGGGCTTCGCAAGCGTCGGCCGCAACGCGAGGATTTCCCGCGATGCGAGGTTCTATGGCCAGGCGCGGATTTCGATCGGCGACCATTCGCGGATAGACGATTTCTGCGTGCTTTCCGCGGGCGAAGGAGGCATTGCGATCGGTCGTCACGTGCATATTGCGGTCATGTGCTCGCTGATCGGCCAGGGCCGCATCGAGATGATGGATTTCAGCGCGTTGTCCAGCCGCGTAAGCGTGTATTCCTCGAGCGACGACTACAGCGGTGCCACGATGACGAACCCGACCGTCCCTGACGAGTTCAGGTCGGTCGACTCGCGTCCCGTCAGGATCGGCAGGCATGTCATCGTCGGCGCCGGGTCGGTGATACTTCCGGGAACCGACCTGCTGGAGGGTGCTGCCCTAGGCGCACTCAGCCTGGCGTCGGGTACGCTTGGCGAATTCGCGATCTACTCCGGCACGCCCGCCAGGCGAATCGGGCTGCGCAGGCGGGACTTGCTGGAGCTCGCGGAGCGCATGAAGCGCGGCGAGGCGGAAGGGGATGCGCCGGAGTGAATCATTTCCAGTAGTCCACGAATCCGTCCTTGAGAATATACGTCGGCTTCCGGACTCGCCGATTGGCGGCATCGACGCGATGCCGCATGTCGGATGCCGGCTTCTTGAACAGCAACCATAGCCGTGAATCCACGTTGTAGACGGAAGAGGCGTAACCCCACTGCTCCAACAGCAGGGCCATGCTCCTGTTGGTGTGGAACGCGCAGTGGACCGGCAAGAGGTAGAACCACGAGGAGTCGCAAGGGATGTCTTCGCGCACAAGCGTGTGCAGGCCGAGAACGCCGTTCGCCGATACGAGCGATTCGACCGAGTCGAACTCCTCGCGCTTCGTGAAATGCTCGAATACGGAGGTCGTTATGACGAAGTCAAAACCTCGAGCGGTGATCTCGTCATCCCGCAGGTAGCCCTCCTGGCGGGACATGTATCGGTCATATTTCTCGAGCGTAATGCCGTCGGAGCGGAGCAACTCCGAAAGCTTTCCGTCGCCGCAGGCATAGTCAAGCCAACGGCCATCGCCGTTCAGCAGCCCGACCTGGACTGCATCGGCCAGGACTGTGGCCTGGCTTTGCAACCTCTCGGTCCAGCGCGGATCATCCGCATTGGAATCCTTTGCCTGGTAGGTCGAGTGATATTGCCGGTTCAATGACTCCCATTCGGCCCTTGTCATTTCCGCGTGGGTCCTGGACATCGAGAAGCCGCAGTCCCGGCAGCGCCAGTAGTCGACCTTTCCGAGGCCAAAGGCGTCGAAGTCCTTCGAGAAGTAGAATTCCATCCGGCCCGAACAGATGATGCACTTCATTGCCCGCCTTTCCCTTCGCTCATTCGCATGCCCCGAAAGGTAAGCGTTCCAGGGCATTCCCGGCAAGGAGGTGACAGTTCCTGCCGGGCAGTCCGCTTGTAGAATGTTCGTGATGCGCGGAAGCTTACGCGGGGTTCGGCGGCCAAGCAGTTCAAGTCATGGAGATTCAAGTGGATTTGCGGCCCCAGCATGCGCAAGCAGGCAACCAGACAGTTGATTGACAAGGTCATGTCGGAAACAAAGCACAGAATCTACGGGTCGATCGCATCCTTGCTCGATGACAAGGCGGCGCAGGTCACTGATGACACTCGCCTCATCGGCGATGGCACGGCGCTCGACTCGTTGAGATTGGTCGAGTTGTGCCTGATGCTCGAGGACATGGCGGAGGAGATGGGTTTCGAATTTGACTGGACATCGGACGACGCAATGTCCAGGTCGCGGAGCATGTTCCGGACGGCCGGCGCGCTGGCCGCGGAATTCCTTGCGCAGCAGGATCGACAGAAATGATCGTCGTCACCGGGGCAAGCAGGGGCCTGGGCAGGGCAATTTGCCAACGGTTGCGCGCGGGCGGCATCGAGGTGTTCGGGCTGGCCAGGGACGCCTCCGGAATCCCCGCCCCGTCGATGAATTGCGATGTTTCGTCTTACGAGCAGGTCAAGGCGGTGGCGCAAGCCCTGAAGCGGGATGGCCGGAAAATCGACGGGTTGATCAACGCAGCCGGAATTGCATCGATGAATCTCGCTCTCACCACACCTGCTCGCGTGTCGAGGGATCTGGTGCATACGAATCTGCTCGGGACCATCTATTGTTGCCAGCTGTTCGCCCCGCTGATGATCAGGCTCAAGCAAGGTTCCATCATCAACTTCTCGACAATTGCGGTGGCCCTTGGCCTGAAAGGCGAATCCGTCTATGCCGCTTCGAAGGCGGGGGTGGAGGGATTCACCAGGGCGTTCGCGAGGGAAATGGCGGACTTCAACGTGAATGTGAACTGTATCTCGCCTGGCCCGATCGATACCGACTTGCTGAAAGGCATCTCCGACGAGCAGGTTTCACGGATCGTCTCCCGGCAGGTCATTCCAAGGCAATTCACGCCCGACGCAGTGAGCGATCTGGTTGAATTGTTGCTCGACAAGAGAAGCCGTTCGTTATCCGGCCAGGTGCTTCATGTCGGCGGAGTCTGATGAATCTGCTTGAGAGGCTGGAGGGGATCTGGAACGGCATCGATCATCCGTTCCTTGTCCACGATGACGTCGAGCTGAGGCTGTCCGACCTGGCGTCCCGGAATCCAGTAGACATATCCGGGGTAAGAAGTGGCGATGTCGTCGCGATCATAGGCGACTTCGATGCATCCACGATCCTCACGTTCCTGCGCTTGATCGACCTGGGTGCGATCGTCGTGCCGCTGACCGAGGATACGGCACATGAGCATGGATACTTCTTCGAGTCGGCGCTCGTGGACGTGGTCGTCACGGGGAGCGGCGCTCAGCGGCGACCGCATGGCAAGTGCCATGAATTGATCGATGAACTCAGGCGCAAGGAGCATGCGGGGCTGGTCTTGTTCTCGACCGGCACGACCGGCCGCCCCAAGGCCGTATTGCACGACTTGACCTTGTTCCTGAAACGATTTGAAACTCCCCGGCCGACCCTGAGGACCCTGGGCTTCCTTCTCTTCGATCACATCGGGGGCATCAATACGCTCCTGCATACGCTCTTCAACAAGGGCGTGGTCATAGGCGCGCAGGCGAGAACGGTCGATTCCGTTCTCGAGACATGTCGGAGATACGAGGTGGAGGCGCTTCCGACTACGCCGACGTTCTTGCGAATGATGCTGATGAGCGGCGCCATCCCGGACAAGCTTCCAGCCTGCCTGAAGGTAATCACCTATGGGACGGAACGCATGGACCAGCCGACGCTGGATGAACTGTGCAGGCTATTGCCAAAAGTCGATTTCCGCCAGACCTTCGGCATGTCCGAACTTGGAATCGTCAGGGTCAAGTCCGAGGCAAGGAACAGCCTCTACATGAAGGTTGGCGGCGAGGGCATCGAGACGAGAGTCGTGGAAAACGTACCTTCAGATTCGCTCGCAGCCCGCATGCTCGGTTACCTGAACGCACCTTCCCCATTCGACGATGAAGGGTGGTTCGACACGAAAGACATCGTTGATGTCCGGGATGGCCTCTTCAAGGTGGTAGGGCGCATCGGGGATGTGATCAGCGTTGGAGGCTTGAAGTTCATGGCTTCCGAGGTCGAGAGGGTCGCGCTGGAATTCCCGGAAGTGTCGCTCGTCAAGGCGTATTCGAGAAAGAATCCCGTCACCGGGCAGCATGTCGAGCTTCTTGGTCCAGCCGAAGGAAGGCAGGCGCATCGACAAGGATGCAATGTTGTCGTATCTCAAGTCGAAACTTCAGCCTCACATGGTCCCGAGACGGATTCGATTCGAGAATGTCGACGTTGGGCACAGATTCAAGAGGGCCTGACCCACGGCATTGCCGCAGCTGCCGCCTTGCGCGGAGAAATTCAGGTGCCGGATCCCGGAGCCCCTCGCGCCCCGCGGGGACTCCCCTCGCCCCGTAGCGCATTGCTAGCCCGGATCGCCATGCGGCTCCGGCTGGATGGCGTCGACTTGCATCCGAACTGGAGAGACATGCGTAGCACAGTCCTGTGCTGGCATCGGAATGCGGATGCGCCGGGCAATTGGCGCTATGGGAAAACGTTCGCAGCTGGGAGTGCTGTTGACTGCCCGGCACGCAGTGAGTAGCATTGGCGTTGATCTGAAAGATGCTTCATTCAGTCAATGACTTAGCTTGTGATTGCGATGAATTGCTTAAATTGGAGATCGCCATGTTCGGGAAGCTCGCAAATGCATTGTTTTTGGCGGTCTCAATTTCTTCGGGAAGCGCCTTTGCCGACTTCTCCGCGGGAATGAGCGCCGCGCAGCTCGAAACCGAGGCCAGGGCCCAAGCCGCCGCAGGAAAGTCCGCCGCGGACATCGCCAGGGCCGGCTTGACGGCCCGCGTGAACGCAGGATTCCTGACGACCGCGATGTTGCTTGCGGGAATCAATTCTTCGGCGGCGATCACTGGCCTGGTTTCCGCCGGAGGCAACCTGGACCAGGTGGTAGGCGCGGCTTTCGCGGCCGGCATCCCGGAGGCAACAATCACGACGGCGGCAACCGGGGGCGGCGCCACTGGTGATGCGGTGAATGCGGCCTTGGCGCTTGCACGCGGGGACGGCAGCAAGACGCGCCTTACCGGGACACCCAATCCGGCGGGCAACCCCGGCGCTGGCAATACGGCCAGCCCGAACTAGGACCTGAAAGACGCAAGTGAAAAACCACAATAAAGCCCGCTGGGCAATTGCGATGGCCCTTGCCGTCGCGGGCCCCCTGGCAAGCGCACAGTCCACGCCCACGACGCCCGTCCGGCCGCAGTACCAGTTTCCCACCGTCTCGCCGACCATCAACGGCGCCGCGGGCGTGGAACTGGGTTCCGGCACCTACGTCTTTCCCTACCTCAACTTCGCGCTCGGCCACGACGACAACCTCTACGAGGCGCCGACGAATACGGCGTCATCCAGCCTCTACATCACCACTCCGGGGTTCAAGTTGCAGTCGAACCAGGGCAGCGTGGTCTGGCAGCTGAGCTACGAGGCCCCCATCGGCAGGTACACCAGCGCCAGCAACAACAACTATGTGGACCAGAACGCGCTCGCGACGGCCGACATCGCGTTCTCGTCGCGCAGCTTCCTGCGGCTCGGCGCCGATTACCTGCGCGGCCACGATCCCATCGGCTCCACCGACACGCCGTCGGGAATCAACCCCAACAAGTACAAGCTGGGCGGCATCGGCTTCCTCTATTCGTATGGCGCTCCCGGCGCCCCGGGGCGCATCGAGCTGGCTTACGCGATGGCGGAGAAGCGCTACCTGAACAATCCCACGGAGACCGCCAGCAGCGACCGCGACACCAACGCCTACGGCATCGCGTTCTATTGGCGCGCGATGCCCAACACCTACCTGATCGCCGAAGCGCGCGTCAACAACTACGACTACCTCCAGCCGACGACGCCGGGCGACAGCCAGGACCAGCGCTACTACCTCGGCGCGACCTGGGACGCGACCGAGAAGACGACGGGAACGGTGAAGCTCGGCCATTTCTACAAGCGGTTCTACAACGGCACTCCCGAGGTTTCCGAGTCCAGCTGGGAAGCGCTGGTCACGTGGAGCCCGCTTACCTACTCCAAGGTCGATTTCTTCAGCTCGAGGCAGCCGACGGAATCCACGGGCCTGGGCACGGCGATCGTCGTCACGGCGAGCGGCGTTGCCTGGAAGCACGACTGGAACTCGAAGATCTCGACGGGCGTCACCTACATCTACTCCGATGATGCCTATGTCGGCTTCAACCGGACGGACAAGGTGAATACGCTCGGGCTCAGGTTGAAATACCAGATGCGCCGCTGGGTGGGAATCGGCCTCGACTACCTCTACGTCGATCGCAATTCCAACCTGCCCGCAGTACGACTACACGCGCAACCAGTACTACCTGACACTGGGAGTTCACGCTCTGAGTGGCGCAAGCGGCGATGTCGTTTCCTAGGCAGCTGCTTGGCTTGATCTGCTTTGTTTCGTTGCTGGCGCCGGGCGTTGCCGCCGCGCAGGCGGGCGAACTGTCGAGCTACAAGCTCGGTTCCGGCGACCTCATCTCCATCCGCGTCCTCGGCGAGGACGACCTGAAGCGCGAGAAGATCCGGCTCTCCGACGCGGGCACCGTGTCGTTTCCGATCCTGGGCGAGATCCGCGTGCGCGGCATGACCGCGGCCGGGCTCGAGGAACACATCACCAAGGGCCTGAAGGGCCGCTACCTGCTCGACCCGCAGGTGACGGTGACGATCGAGGAGTACCGCCACTTCTTCGTCAACGGCATGGTGGAGAAGCCCGGCGGCTATCCCTACGTCCCCGGGCTTACGGTGCGCAAGGCGATTTCGATCGCGGGCGGCTTCAAGGAGCGCGCTTCGCGGGAGAAGCTCAACGTCATCCGCGAAGACGACCCCAGCCTCACGCCGAAGAAGGTGGACCTCAATGCCCCGATGCGGCCCGGGCGACATCCTCACGGTGGAAGAGAGTTTCTTTTGAACGACCTGATAGCCAAACGAGCGCCTGCAATCCGGTGCCGCACCGAGAGCCCAGGGCCAGCCCGAGTCGCTCGACATCGTCGAGTACTGGCGGGCGATCTCCAAGCGCCGCTGGAGCATCTTCGCGCTCACCTTGCTGGTCGCGATCCTGCGGCCCTGGTGGTGTTCGCGATCCGCCCGACCTACCGCTGCACGGCGACGCTGCTGATCGAGCAGGGCAAGTCGAAGGTGGTCTCGATCGAGGAGGTCTACAGCCAGGGCTTCGCCAACCGCGAGTATTTCCAGACGCAGGTGGAAATCCTCAAGTCCGACGAACTCGCGCGCAAGACGATCAAGCGGCTCAAGCTCACGACCCACCCGGACTTCGACCCGCGCCAGGACGAGGGCGCCGAGCGCAAGTCGTGGCTGCCGACGGACCTGCTGCGGGAAAAGCGCGCGCCCACGGCGAAGAGGAGTCGAGAAGAGCGTCCTCAGCGCTTCAAGGGCAACCTCCAGGTGCAGCCGTGCGCAACAGCCAGCTCGCGCAGATCAGCTTCGTCGCGCACGACAAGGAGCTGTCGGCGAAGGTGCCGAACACGCTCGCCGAAATCTTCATCGAGAGCGACCTCGATGCGCGCATGGGGATGACGCAGAAGGCCAGCGATGTGGATGCCCGAGCGCATGGGCGAGCTGCGCGCCAAGGTCGACCAGGCGGAGAAGGCGCTGCAGGAATACCGCGAGAAAGAGCGCATCGTCGACACCAAGGGCATGGCGATGTCGGGCGCCGCGAAGGCAGCTGGAAGAGCTGACGAGGAGCCTGGTCGAGTCGCGGCAGAAGCGCGCCGAGGCGGAAAGCGCCTACAACCAGGTGCAGGCGATCAAGGCCGGGCACGCGCAGGCGAATTACGAATCGATCCCGGCGGTGCTGCAAGAACCCGCGGTGATCAAGTTGAAGGAACAGGAGTCGGAGGCCGAGAGGAAGCTGAGCGAAGCCGGCAAGCGCTATGGCGCGGAGCACCCGCGCATGATCCAGGCCAAGGCGGAACTCGACGCCGCGCGCGAGAACCTGAAGCGGCAGGCGGAAATCGTGGTGGTGGGCCTGTCCAGGGAATACGAGGTCGCGCGCGCCAACGAGCAGGCGGTCGAGCGCGCGCTCGGCCAGAGCAAGGCGGACATCCAGGGCATCAACCGCAAGGAGTTCCAGCTGGGCGTGCTCGAGCGCGAGGTGCAGCAGAACCGCAGCCTCTACGACCTGTTCGTCGGGCGCCTGAAGGAGACCGTCGCCACCGGGCGACATGCAGTCCACGGTCGCAAGGGTGATCGACCCGCCACCGTTCCCGGCCGAGGCCCATGCGCCGAAGAAGTCGCAGATCGTGGGAATCACGGCGGCGTGGCATTGAGCCTTTCGGCCATGCTCGCGCTGCTGCTCGACCGCCTGAGCAACACGCTCAACTCCACGCTGCCGTGGAGCAGCGCCTCGGCGTGCCGGCGCTCGGCGTGCTGCAGAAGATCAAGGGCGTCTTCAAGAAGGGATTCGCCTCGGAGCTGGCGTTCTTCAACGATTCCCAGTCGGCGTTCTCGGAAGCCGATGCGCACGGTGCGCACCAGCGTGCTCATGTCCGCGCTCGACCACCCGCAGAAGGTCGTGCTGGTGACTTCGTCGGTGCCCGAGGAAGGCAAGACCACGCTGTCGTTCAACCTCGCCTGCGCGCTGGGCCAGGTGAAGAAGGTGCTGCTGGTCGATGCCGACATGCGGCGGCCGAAGATCGGCAAGCTGCTCGGGCGCGATGCGAAGGCGCCGGGCCTCGCGGACCTGGTTGCCGGGCAGGCGCAGGTTTCGCAGTGCGTGTTCCTCGAGGAGCGCTCCGGCATCCACGTGCTTCCCGCGGGGACCGTCCCGCCCAACCCGCTCGAGCTGCTCAGCTCGAAGCGCTTCGAGGAAGTGCTCGCCCGGCTGCAGGAGGGCTTCGACATCATCGTGATCGACTCCGCGCCCTTGCAGATGGTGAGCGATGCCCTGGTGCTGTCGCAGAACGCCACTTCGGTGATCTATGTGGTCAAGGCCGATTCCACGCCGTACCAGGTGGCGCAGAACGGGATCAAGCGCCTGCGCCGCGCCAACGCGCCGCTGCTCGGCGTGGTGCTGAACCAGCTCGACCTCGACAAGGCCGAGCGCTATTACGGCGAGCACAGCGGCTACGGCAAGTACTCGAAGAAGTACGGCTACGGCTACGGGAAGCCGGCCGACCAGAAGTGAGCCATGGCAGCTGAGCTGCGGCGTGTGCTCGTCGTGGCTGCCGCCGCGGGGGTGGGCATTGCGCTTGCCGTGACGGCGCTGCGCATGGCGCGCGCCGATTGGCTTTTCTCGCGCTCGACGCTGTCCATGGCCGAATGGTCGGCGAAGGATGCCAGGCCGGATTTCGAGAGCTGGCTCGCGGTGCGCGATGACCTCGCGCGCGCCGTCCAGCTCGAGCCCCGCGACCCGCGCGCGCTCGAGGGCTTGGGCGTGCTTCACGCGGGGCGGATGCGCCCGTGGGCAACGACCGCAGCGGATTCCAGGAGCAGGCGCGCGAATACCTGCGCCGGGCTGCCGCCGCTGCGCCCCACGTCGCCTTATACCTGGGCCAACCTTGCGTTGGTCGAGTACCGGCTCGGCGAAACCGCGAGCGGGAGGTCCGCAACGCGCTGCGCCAGGCGGCGAACTACGGGCCGTGGGAATCGGAGGTCAGGCGATCGTCGCCGATGTCGGCCTCGCCATGCTGCCCGAACTGGCGCCCGCGGAGCGAAGCCCGGTCGAAGCGATGGTCAGCGAACGGAATGAAGCGCAACCCCGGCGGAGATGCTGCGCATTGCACAGCGCCGTGGTAGAGCCTGTCGCTGGCGTGCAGGATGCTGGACCGGGAGGCGAAAGGCATCGATCCGCAACTTGCCGGGCGATGCGACGCAAGGAGAAAGTGATGAAGAGTCTCTCTCTGATGCTGGGCCTGCTGTTGATGGCGGCGAGCCAATTGGCGCTGGCCGCGGCTGGCGTTGCCACGACAGTCAACGGCACGGTGCAAGTGCAATCGGGCACCGCCCCGGTTCGCGCGCTGCGCCTCGGCGACGCGGTGGAGCAGGGCGATACCGTCTCCACCGGCGCGGCTTCCTCCGCGGTGCTCAGGTTCGCGGACGGCCAGATCGCCGCCATCTCGAGCAACGCGCGCCTTGTGATCGCCACCTACAATTTCGATGCCGCTGCCCCGGAGCGCGGCAACGTGCTGCTTACGCTGCTCAACGGCGGCATGCGCGCGCTCACCGGGTTGATCGGCAAGCGTTCGCCGCAGCAAGTGGCATATCGCGCCGCCAACGCGACCATCGGCATCCGCGGCACGATTACCACGATTGCCACCGATGGCGAAAAGGCCGTGGTCCTGGTCACGGAAGGCGCGATCTCTTTTTCGTTCGGCGGCAAGACCATCACCGTGACGGCAGGCCAG
The DNA here is from genome assembly GCA_963849005.1 of uncultured beta proteobacterium. GTDB lineage: Bacteria > Pseudomonadota > Gammaproteobacteria > Burkholderiales > Usitatibacteraceae > CAWKGC01. The sequence goes on from CAWKGC010000007.1 coordinate 31,150, forward strand.
GGCGTCAACGCCAGCAAGGACGGAACCTTCCAGCAGGATGCGGCGGAGGAGATTGCCCGGCAACTCGAGGCAACGGCGGATGGCCGAAATTTGCTCGAATCGATCAGGGGCCTTGACGCGCTTGCCGAGGCTATCCGCGATGCCGGGGCGCAAATGCAAGCCTCCGGCGACTTGTCTTCCACGACCTTGCTGACGCCGAATCCGGGCACCTTCAACTCGCCCGGCGGCGGGGCTGCAAGCCCCAACTGATTGACCCTCCTGCCAACGGCCATCCCGGCGCAGACGCCGGGATGGCCGTTTTTGATCCGGCCCCATGCTTGACTGGTTGAACGAGAAGGACGCGCCAACGGTCGGAAGAGTCCTCTTCTGGGCGTTTCTCGCCATCGTCGCCTGGGCGCCGCTGCCTCTGGGCAGCAACCGCGGTTGGGCGTGGGGCCTGCTCACCGCCGCGATCTTCCTGGTTTGCGCCGCGTGGATCATTGCCTGGGCTTGCGACAAGGTCCCGATGCCCGAGCCGCTCGTGCGGGCATGGCCGGTCCTGGCGTTGCTGGTCGCATGGATCGGCTTCCAGGCGCTCCAGATCGTCCCGCTGCCGCTATCGTGGGTGGCCGCGATCTCGCCCGACGCAGGCGCGGCTTTCGCTGCGGCGCGCGCCTACAACCCGGAGGGCTACGCCACGCTTTCGGTCGATCCCTACGCCTCGAAGGGCGCGTTGCTGAAGAGCCTCGCCTGGGCCGGGGTGTTCTTCCTCACGCTTGCGCTCGCGAGCAGCCGCCGGCGCGTGAAACTGCTTGCCTACGTGATCGTGTTCGCCGCGGTCGCGCAATCGATCTACGCCATCCTGATGCACCTGGGCGGCGCCACCACCGAGTATTTCGGCGCGGTGATTTTCCATGGCGCGTCGGCGAGCGGCACCTACGTCAACCGCAACCACCTCGCCGGCTTTCTCGAGATGTCGCTCGCGGTCGGCATCGGCCTGCTGATCGCCAGCCTGCGCGAGACGCGCAGCGGCTCATGGCGCGAGTTCTTTCGCCGCTCGCTGGAACTGGTGTTCAGTTCCAAGATCCGGCTGCGCCTTGACGCTGTGCATCATGGTGATCGCGCTGGTGACGACGCACTCGCGCATGGGCAACACGGCGTTCTTCGCCAGCCTCGCTGATCGCGGGCGTGATCGGCCTCGCGCTGTCGCGCCACGCCACGCGCGGCACGGTGGTCCTGCTCGCCAGCCTGATCGTGATCGACCTCTTCATCGTCGGCAGCTGGTTCGGCGTGGAGAAGCTCGCGGCGCGCATCGAGCAGACCACGGCCCAGGACGTGAAGGAACGCGAGGAGCCCGCCGCCTACGCGATGAAGCAGATCGAGGACTACGGCTGGGTGGGGTCGGGCATGGGCACGTTCTACGTGGTGTTCCCGCGCTACCGCGCCGAGAACGTCGTGTACTTCTTCGACCACGCGCACAACGACTATGTGCAGTTCGCGGCGGAGAGCGGGGTACATCGGCATCGGGATCCTCGGGCTCGTCGTCGCCTTCTCGCTCGCGGCTGCGCTCCTGGCGCAGGCACGGCGGCGCGACCCGCTGATGCGAGGCATGTCGTTCGCCTCGATCATGGGAGTCGCCGCGATCCTCATCCACTCGACCGTGGACTTCAACCTGCAGATCCCGGCGAATGCGCTGCTCTTCATGGTGTTGCTTGCGTTGGGCTGGATTTCCCTCTACCTTGAGCGCCGCTCCCCGCCCGAAGAAGAAATCGAACGTCCTCGTCACCGGCGCCGCCGGATTCATCGGATACCACCTGTGCGAACGCCTGCTCCGCGCGGCGATCGCGTGACCGGCATCGACAACCTCGATCCCTACTACGACGTGCCGCTCAAGGAGGCGCGGCTCGCGCGCCTGAAGCGCCATGCCGGGTTCAACTTCCTGAAGGCGGACATCGTCGACCGCGACGCGATGAAGCGCTTCTTCGCCGCGAACCGTTTCGACGCGATCGCCAACCTCGCCGCGCAGGCCGGCGTGCGCTATTCGCTGGAGAACCCGCACGCCTATACCGACACCAACGTCACCGGGTTCCTCAACATCCTCGAAGGCGCGCGGCATTCCGGCACCGGGCACCTGGTGTTCGCCTCGTCGAGCTCGGTGTATGGCGCCAACACGCGGCTGCCGTTCGAGGAGTCCGACAACGTCGACCATCCGGTCTCGCTTTACGCCGCGACCAAGAAGGCCAACGAACTGATGGCGCATTCCTACGCGCACCTGTTCGCGATCCCCACCACGGGCCTGCGCTTCTTCACGGTGTACGGGCCGTGGGGCAGGCCGGACATGGCGCTCTTCATGTTCACGAAGGGCATCCTCGCGGGCAAGGCAATCCCGGTGTTCAACGAGGGCAACATGGTGCGCGACTTCACCTATGTCGATGACATCGTCGAAGGCGTCGTGCGCGTCATCGACAGGCCGGCGGCGCCGAATCCCGCCTGGGATGGCGCGGCTCCCGATGCGGCATCGAGCCTCGCCCCTTACCGGCTCTACAACATCGGCAACCACCAGCGGGTCGAACTGCTGCGCTACATCCGCGCCATCGAAGCGGCATTGGGCAGGAAGGCCGTGCTGGACCTCCTGCCGATGCAGGCGGGCGACGTGCCGGCGACCGAGGCCGACACCTCGGCGCTGCAGGCCGCGACCGGCTTCCAGCCCGCCACCACCGTCGAGGCGGGCGTGAAGCGCTTCGTCGACTGGTATTGCGACTACTACAAGGTGACGCGCTGATGGCAATCAAGAGACCCAAGTCCGCCGCCTCGGTCGCGATCCGCCTGTGGATCCTCGCGAGCGTCTTCGTCGTGCCCTTCATCGAGGGCGGAGAGATCATCGCCTGGCTTGCGCTCGGCGGCGCGATCGCCCTCGTCTGGTGGCGGCTTCCGGAGGACCCGCCGGCCCCGGTCGAGCGGTTGCCCTACCAGCATCTCTACGAGCACCGCGACGCCTCGGACCAGCCCCCGCCGCCGAAGGGATAAGGCAGGGGTTTGATTTTCCTCGAATTTCCCCTATAATGGCGGGCTCGATCGGGCATTGGCCTTTCGCCCGACGCGAGAAAGAAGTTACTTCCTTGCCTCACCGGTGCAGGACGCGCAGGGGTTGCACGACCCCTTCCGGGAGGCTTTAACCCACAAGGAGATTTCATGCGCCATTACGAGATCGTATTCATCGTGCACCCCGACCAGAGCGAGCAAGTGCCCGCGATGATCGAACGCTACCGCGGCATGGTACTCACGGGCGGCGGCAAGGTGCATCGCATCGAGGATTGGGGCCGGCGCCAGCTGGCGTACCCGATCGCGAAGGTGTTCAAGGCCCATTACGTGCTGATGAACATCGAGACCGGCCGACCACCCTTTCCGAGCTCGAGCACGCGTTCAAGTTCAACGACGCGGTGCTGCGCCATTTGACGGTGCTGATGACCGAGGCGGCCACCGGCCCTTCTCCGATGATGAAGGAAGAGAAGAGCAAGTCGGTTTCCGCGCCGGGAGAAGAGGCGAAGGAAGGCGACAAGCCGGTGCCGGCGGCGCGCGAGAGCGAGCCTGCCGTGGTTGCCGCGCCGGCCAGCGCCTGACGACGGGAGAGTGCGGACCAACACGGTGGCGATCGACGGCATCGTCGTCGCGCCCGGGGCCCTCAGGCACACGCCGGCCGGAATTGCCGCTTTCGACTTCAGGCTCAGGCACGAGTCGCAGCAGGAAGAGGCGGGAAGGCCGAGGCGGGTGGCGGTGGAAATCCCGGCGGTCGGTTTCGGCGAGGTGGCCAGCCGCTTGTCGCGACTCGAGGCCGGCGCCGCGATCGGGGCAACGGGTTTCTCGCGGCGAAGAGCGTCACGCACACCCAGCCGGTCCTGCACATCAACGAATTCAATCTGATCGATACGACGAGGTAATACGAAATGCCAAGACCCTCCCCCCGCGGCCGCGGCCGCAACGCCAAGAACGGCAAGGACGGCAAGAAGCCGCAGAACCGCGGCCTGTTCCGCCGCCGCAAGTTCTGCAAGTTCACCGTTGAAGGCATCAAGGAAGTCGACTACAAGGACATCGCGATCCTGAAGGACTTCATCAACGAGAACGGCAAGATCATCCCGGCGCGCATCACCGGGACCAAGGCCCGCTACCAGCGCCAGCTGGGCGTGGCCATCAAGCGCGCCCGCTTCCTCGCGCTGATCCACTACACCGACCTGCACTGAGGAGACAGCCATGCAAGTGATCCTCATGGAACAGGTGGTCAACCTCGGCGCCCTGGGCGACGTGGTCAAGGTGAAGGACGGGTTCGCGCGCAATTTCCTGATCCCGCAGGGCAAGGCCAAGCGCGCGACCTCGGCGAACCTGAAGGAATTCGAGGTGCGCCGCGGCGGAACTGGAAGCGAAGGCGGCGAAGCTCGCCACCGCCGGCGACCGAGCGCCAGGCGAAGCTCGAGGGCATGAAGGTCGCGATCACCCGCAAGGCGGGCGTCGACGGCAGGCTGTTCGGCTCGGTCACCAACGCCGACATCTCGGAGGCGCTCAAGCTGCAGGGCCTCGAAGTGCCGAAGCTGGAGATCCGCATGCCGACGGGGCCGCTGAAGCAGGTCGGCGAATTCCCGGTCACGCTGCAGCTGCACCACGACATCCTCGCGCACATCACCGTCGCGGTGATCGGCGAAGTCGTCGCCTGACCGTTGCGTTCCGGAATCGCGAAAGGGGCGCCAGTCGGCGCCCCTTTCAATTGGGGTTCAATCGGGGTCAGAAGAAATAATGGGGTCAGAGTACTTTCCGGACGCCGAGGATCGCTGCGCGATCCGGCCGGAAATGTACTCTGCCCCATTATTTCGCTCTGCGTCCGGAAATGTACTCTGACCCCATTTGCAATTGACTTGCGCGCCGAGCTTAGCCACAGGATATCCACAGACTTATCCGTTGTTATCCCCTGAACCGGATGAAACAATGCGCTGGCTCATCCTGCGCGCCACAGACCAGAACATAATCGCGCCATGGCTTCCCTCCCGACTCCCATCAATCGCTCCGGACCCGATGCCGACATCGAGTCCCTGCGCCTGCCTCCGCACTCGATCGAGGCGGAGCAGAGCGTGCTGGGGGGGCTGCTGCTCAACAACGCGGCGCTGGACCGCGTCAGCGACGTGGTCTCCGAGGGGGATTTCTACCGCGCAGGACCATCGCACGCTCTACAGGGTGATCACAGGCCTCATCAACGAGAACCGCCCGGCCGACGTGCTGACGACGGTGGAGGCGCTGAAGATGGCCGGGCAGCTGAACGAGGTCGGCGGGCTCGCCTACCTGCACCAGCTCGCCGCGTACACGCCGAGCGCGGCCAACATCCGCCGCTACGCGGAGATCGTCCGCGAGCGCGCGATCATGAGGAAGCTGGCCGAGGTCGGCACCCAGATCGCCGACAGCGCGTACTCGCCGAAAGGGCGCGAGGCCAAGGCGCTGCTCGACGATGCCGAGAAGGAAATCCTCGCGATAGGCGAATCCGGCGGCCGCTCGAGCAAGAGCTTCGCCAAGATGGAAGACCTGCTCTCCGAGGTGATGAACCGCTTGGACGAACTGCACAAGAACCCCAGCTCGGTGACGGGCATTGCCACCGGGTACGTGGACCTGGACGAGATGACCGCCGGGTTGCAGCCCGGCGACCTCGTGATCGTGGCCGGCCGCCCGTCGATGGGCAAGACCAGCCTCGCGCTCAATTTTGTCGAGAACGTGGCGCTGGAGCTCGGGCTTCCCGTGCTGGTGTTCTCGATGGAAATGGGCGGCACGCAGCTGGGCACGCGCATGCTGGGGTCGCTGGGCAAGGTGGACGCGCACAAGCTGCGCACCGGCAGGCTGGAGCCGCAGGACTGGGACCGGCTCGGCGTGGCGCTCGGCAGGCTCAACGAGGCGCAGATCCTGATCGACGAGACCGCGGCGTTGAACTCGCTGGAACTGCGCTCGCGGGCGCGGCGCATGTGGCGCGAGTACGGCGGGCTGGGCCTGATCGTCGTCGACTACATCCAGCTCATGTCGGCGAGCGAGGGCGGCAACGAGAACCGCGCCACCGAGATCAGCGAAATCTCGCGGGGACTCAAGGCGATGGCCAAGGAACTGCAGGTGCCGGTGGTCGCGCTTTCCCAGTTGAACCGCTCGCTCGAGCAGCGGCCGAACAAGCGGCCCGTGATGTCGGACCTGCGCGAATCGGGCGCGATCGAGCAGGACGCCGACGTGATCCTCTTCATCTACCGCGACGAGGTCTACAACGAGGACTCGCCGGACAAGGGCCTGGCCGAGATCATCATCGCCAAGCAGCGCAACGGCCCGACCGGCACGGTGAAGCTCACTTTCCTGGGCAAGCACACGCGCTTCGAGAGCTACTCCGGTGGCTCCGGGTACTGATTGCCTGCGCAAGGCGAACGAGGGCAAGAGCGGGCTGCGATGAAGCGCTTGCCGGCCCTTGCCCTCGTTCGCCCGGGCTAGCGAGCATGTCCCGGCCGATCCGCGCCACCATCCATCCCGCAGCGCTGGCGCACAACTATGCGCTGGCGAAACGCGCGGCGCCGAAGTCGCTTGCCTACGCGGTCATCAAGGCCAACGGCTACGGCCACGGGGCGTGGCGCGTTGCCATGGCGCTTGCCGCGGCGGATGGCTTCGCCACGCTCGAACTCGAAAGCGCCGTGCAGTTGCGCGAGTCGGGCGTCCGGGCCCCCATTCTCCTGCTCGAGGGCGTGTTCTCGGATGCGGAGCTTCGCGAGGCGTCGGCGCGCGACCTTGCAATCGTGGTCCACGACGAAGCGCACCTGCGCCGGCTGGAAGCGGCGCCACTCGGCGCGCCCGTCGATGTTTTCGCTCAAGATCAACACCGGCATGAACCGGCTCGGTTTTCCGGTGCGGCGCGGCGCGCGCCGCCGCCGAACGCCTGAAGGCGATGAAGAACGTGCGCTCGCTCACGCTGATGACGCATTTCGCCACTGCCGACGGCGCGCCCGGCGTCGCGGAGCAATGGCGCGCTTCGCTGCCGCGACCGGCGGCCTGGAGGAACGGACGAGCCTCGCCAACTCGGCCGCGATCCTGCGCTACCCCGGAACGCACGGCGACTGGGTGCGCCCCGGCATCATGCTCTACGGCGCCTCGCCGTTTGCCGATACCACCGGCGGCTCGCTCGGCCTGCAGGCCGGCCATGACGCTCGCCAGCGAGATCATCGCGATGCAGGCAGCTCGGGCCCGGCGAGACGCGTGGGCTATGGCGGCACGTTCCGCGCCGAGCAAGCCGATGCGCATCGGCGTGGTCGCCTGCGGCTATGCCGACGGCTATCCGCGCCATGCGCCGACCGGCACGCCGGTCATGGTCGACGGCGTGCGCACGCGCACCGTCGGACGCGTGTCGATGGACATGCTCATGCGTGGACCTCGACGCGGTCCCGCAGGCGCGCGTCGGCTCGCCGGTGGAACTGTGGGGCGCGGCATCTGCCGATCGACGAAGTGGCGCGTGCCGCCGGCACGGTCGGCTACGAACTCATGTGCGCGCTGGCGCCGCGCGTGCCGGTCGTCGGAGGACTGAAGCATGGCCAAGGCCGAAGAGCAGTCTACACCTGCACCGAATGCGGCGGCCAGACGCTGAAGTGGCAGGGGCAGTGCCCGCACTGCGAGGCGTGGAACACGCTGGTCGAGACCGTCGCCGAGCAGGGCAAGACGTCGGGCGCAATCGCTTCGCGAGCATCGCCGGCAAGGCGAGCGGCATCGTCAGCCTCTCGGAGGTCGAGGCGCGAGGACGTCGAGCGCCTGCCGACGATGATCGCGGAGTTCGACCGCGTGCTCGGCGGCGGGCTGGTCGATGGCGGCGTGGTGCTGATCGGCGGCGACCCGGGCATCGGCAAGTCCACGCTGCTGTTGCAGGCGGCCGCGCGGCTCGCGGAGATGGTGCCCGTGCTTTACGTCACGCGGCGAGGAATCGCCGCAGCAGGTCGCGTTGCGCGCGAAGCGGCTGTCGCTCGAGTCGGGCAGGATCGACCTGCTTGCCGAGATCGAGCTCGAAAGGATCCAGGCGGCAATCGCCGAGAGGAAGCCCCGCGTCGCGGTGATCGATTCGATCCAGACGCTCTACTCGGCGGCCCTCACCTCCGCGCCCGGCTCGGTGGCGCAGGTGCGCGAGTGCGCGGCGCAGCTCACGCGCATGGCCAAGCAGACCGGCACTGCCGTCGTCTTCGTCGGCCACGTCACCAAGGAGGGCGCGCTCGCCGGCCCGCGCGTGCTGGAGCACATGGTCGATACCGTGCTCTATTTCGAGGGCGACACGCACTCCAGCTTTCGCCTGGTGCGCGCGTTCAAGAACCGCTTCGGCGCGGTGAACGAGCTCGGCGTGTTCGCCATGACCGAAAAGGGCCTGCGCGAGGTGAGCAACCCTTCGGCGCTGTTCCTTTCGCAGCACGCCGCCCACGTCGCCGGCACTTGCGTCATGGTCACGCAGGAAGGCACGCGGCCGCTGCTGGTGGAGATGCAGGCGCTGGTCGACGATGCCCATGGCGGCGCGCCCAAGCGCCTGTCGGTAGGCCTCGAGCAGAACCGCCTGGCGATGCTGCTCGCGGTGCTGCATCGCCATGCCGGGCTCGCCTGCTTCGACCAGGATGTGTTCGTCAACGCGGTGGGCGGCGTGCGCATCAACGAGCCGGGCGCCGACCTGCCGGTGCTGCTCGCGATCGTCTCGAGCCTGAAGAACCGCGCGCTCGCCGAGCGCACGGTGGCGTTCGGCGAGGTGGGCCTCGCGGGAGAGGTGCGGCCGGTGCAGCGCGGGCAGGAACGCCTCAAGGAAGCGGCGAAGCTCGGCTTCACCCGCGCGATCATCCCGACCGCCAACAAGCCCCGGCAGGCAATCGCGGGCATCGAGGTCGTCACCGTCGACCGCCTGCCCCAGGCGATACAGGCCGCCGGCCTTTAGGCCTTGCTTTGTCCGCCGTCCGAGGACGGCAGCCTGGGAAGGCCAGCTGCGCGGCGCTCGCGCGAAGGACTACCTGGCGAGGAGCGCGACGACGAGGGCGATCGCGATGAGGGAAAGCACGGCGATCGCGACCATCGGCAGCGTATTCGACGCCGGTTCCGGGAAGGGCGCGATCGGCGGCCGACGTGGCCTGCTTGCTTGCCGCGGTGGGCGTGTTGGGCACGGTCGCCTCGCCGGTCGCGGGCGCCGGCTTCGCTGCGGAAGGCTTTGCCACGGCGGGCGCCGGCTGGGCAGTGGGCTGCGCCTCGACCTTGCCCTTGTAGGCGCGCATCTTCTGCGTCGCGGTGATGTATTCCTTGAACTCGTCGGTCTGGTTGGTCATCGATGCGAGGCGCAGCGTGGCATCGAAGTTGTCGAACTGTTTCGAAAGCTGCAGCGGCTTGGCGGGTTCCTCTTCCTTCTGCCCGGACTTTTCGGTCGCCGCGTTGCCCATCGGAAGCGTCGCCGTGTCGACATCGGCAGCAGAGGCCGGGCGCGAAGGCGCGGCAGGGTTGGCAATGCGCGGCGCGGGCGAAGCCACGCCCGATTCCATCTGGCGGCGGCATTCGCGCAGGTCGTCGCCGAATTCCTTCGCGGTCTGGTAGCGGTCGTCGACGGTCTTGGCCAGCGCCTTGGCCACGATCAGGTCGAGCATCGGCGGCACCTGCCGGTTGTGCGACGAGGGCGGCGGCGGCTGGGTATTCACCGTCGAGAACATGATCGCGTTGACGTTGTCGCCGTCGAAGGGCGCGATGTTCGTCAGCGCCTCGTAGAGCACCACGCCCAGCGAGAAGATGTCGCTGCGCGAATCGATCGACTTGCCGATCACCTGCTCGGGCGACATGTAGCGCGGGGAGCCGAGGATGAGGCCGGTCATGGTCTTCACGGCGGCGTTGGGCAGGCGCGCGATGCCGAAGTCGGTGATCTTCGCGAGCCCCCCCTTGAGCACCATGATGTTCGACGGCTTCACGTCGCGGTGCACGATGTCCTGGCTGTGCGCGAAGGCGAGGCCGTCGGCGACCTGCGCGATGGTATGGATGGTCTCGGCGACCGGCAGCAACTGGCCGGTGGCGATGAGGTCCTTGAGTTCCTTGCCCTCGAGGAATTCCATCGCCATGTAGGCGCAGGTGTCGGTCTTGCCGACGTCGTAGATGGTGACGATGTTGGGGTGGTTCAGGCGCCCCGCGGCCTTGATCTCCTGCTGGAAGCGCAGCTCGTACTCCTCGAGCTCCTGGCGCGACAAGTTGAGGTTGATGGTCTTGATCGCCACCGTGCGGTCGATGATCGGATCGACGGCCTTGTACACGACGCCCATGGCGCCCTGGCCGAGTTCACCGGTGATCTTGTAGCGCCCCAGTCCGGAAATCATGGTTTTATGTTTTGACCGCTGTGTTGCCTGGATGCCCGACCGTCACGGCTTCTTTGCCGGCGCCGGTGCCGCGGGTGGTTTTTCCCTGGCCGACTTGGCCTGCGCTTCGCGGGCCGCCTTTTCCTGGGCCTGTTTCCATTGCGCCTTGGCCTGCGCGAACGTCCTGCCCCACGAAGGGTGGCCGGACTCGGCCGGCGCCAGGTCGAACGCAGGATCGATATCGAATATCCGCGTGAAATCCGCGCGGCACTGGGTGATCTTGTTGGCGAGGCAAGCGCAGAAGGCCGTGAACTTTAGCGATTTCACCTGGTCGGGCTTGTCCTTCAGGCCTTCCTTGCTCGCCTCCTGGAAGAGCCTTGCCGCCGCGTCGTAATCGCCGGCGTCGTATTTCTTCATCCCGTCGGCGAGCAACTGCTCGGCCTTGGCGAGCGGCGGCGCGTTCTTCGCCGCGAGCGCCGCGCGCTGTTCTTCCAGCTGCGCCTTGACGCTGCGAAACACGGGCCCCCAGTTCGGGTGTCCCGCTTCCGCCGGGGTCAGGTCGAATGCGGGGTCGATCTCTAGCGCGCGCCGGAATTCATCGCGGCACTGCGCCTCCTTGTTCGAAACGCAGGCGATGAAGGCGAGGTACTTGCGGGCGGTGGACTGTTCGCTCCTGGAGAGCAGCCCGTGCTCGAGCGCCCCGTTGAAGCTCTTCACGGCGTTGTCGTACTCGCCCGCTTCATACTGCTTCTGCCCCGCAGCCAGCTGCTCCCTGGCGCGGTCGCGCAGCATCTGCTCCGTGATCGCCGGCGGCTCCGGCTTCTTCACCGGCGCGGGCACGGCGCATGCGGACACGAACACGGCGACGAGCGCCAGCAGGAGGATTGCGCGGGGCGTGGCGATCATTGGAATTTATGCTTCACGGTCAGTTCTTCGCGCGATTTCAGGTCGACCGCCTGCACGTGCGCGGGAAAAGTGGTGTTCCGGACTTCGATCTTGTACTTGCCCGGCGGCAGCTTGAGCTGCTTCTTCGGCGGGCTCACGCCCTGCGACTTGCCGTTGACGAACACTTCCCCCCACGGGTCGATCGCGAGGTTCACGGTGCCCGGCGGCAGGTCCGGCTTGGCCGGCTCCGTTTTCGCGGGTTCGGCCTTCGCAGGCTCAGCCTTGCCAGGCGCGGCGGCAGGCGTCGACGGCGTGGCGGCGGGCAGTTGTTGCGGCGCGGGCTTTGTCGCGCCGGTGTCGGGGGTCGCGGGAGGTGGCGCCTGCGCGGTTGCTGGCGATGCTGCAGGCGGATCGGCGGGCGCGGGTGCGACGGGAGCGGGAGCCTGCGCGATCTTCGGCACCGGGCCCGCGGCGGCCAGCGTCGGCGCCTCGGGCTTGCGAATGAGCAGCAGCGTGGCCAGCACCACGACCACCGCGGCGATGCCGCCGGCAATCGCGCCGAGCTTGCGATGGCTGCCGGTGAAGCTGGGAATGGTGAGCGTGACCGTGGTCGTTCCCGGCTCGGCCGAGATCTTCTGCGGCGGGGGCGTCGCCGGCGTGTCTGTCGGGACGGCGCGGTCCTTCATCCCGGAGCGGGCCTTCTCGAAGGCGATCGCGTCCTGGCCGACGATGTAGATCTCGTGCTCGCGGACGTGCTTGTCGGTGCGCGAGCCTTCGTACTTGAAGAGCTTGGCGTATTCGCTGGCGAGGTTCGACACCACGTCGTAGTAGGAGCGCGACACCACGATCTGGCCGGGCCGCGCGAAGCTCATGATGCGCTGGGCCACGTTGATGCCGTCGCCGATGATGTTGGGGTGGCCGTTGATGTCGCGCACCAGCTTCACGGGGCCGAGGTTGATGCCCATGCGCACCGAGTCCTCGCCGGTGGACTCGATCATCGTCGCGGTCATGCCTTCGCGCAGCATCGCTTCGCGCAGGCTCAGCGTCACGAACAGCGCGTCCTCCGGGTCGCCGAGGAAGCTGATCGCCGCGCCATCCCCCGTGTCGAGGATGATGCGGTCGTTCGGCGGGATGTCCTTGATCGATTCCGAGAGGTTGTTGGTCAGGCTCGCCTTGACGCGGATCTGCTCGCTCACCGGACGCTTGGTATAGGCGACCAGGTCGATGAAGACGACGCTGCAGATGAACGTTCGGTTGCCTGGGTCTGCCATTGGTGCGGCCTTGCGGGTCGGCGGTTTAAAGTCGCTTTTTTGGTTGCGGAATGAGGGACTTACGCCCGATATTCAAGGCGGTGCGTTAGTTTACCCAATTCTGGGCTCCGCAGGCATGTCACCGGCGTGGCAAGCAAGGGTCTTGCCGGTCACGCCGGCAGCATCCCTGCCCAGCAAGTACAGGACCGCAGGCGTGATGGATTCAGGCGGGGCCAGCTTGCGCGGGTCCTCGCCCGGGTGGCTCACGCGCCGCTGGCGCGTCGCGATCGGGCCCGGGACCAGCAGGTTGGCGCGAAGGGCAGGTGCTATTCCCAACTCGTCGGCCCAGGTGCGCACCAATGCCGCGAGCCCCGCCTTGGCCACCGCGAACGGCGCCCAGTAGGCCGCGGGACGCAGGCCGTGCGACTCGCCGATGAACACCACCGATGCGTCGGGGGCTTCCTGCAGCAGGGACAGGCAGGCGCGGGTCACGGCGTAGGGCGCGGTGAGGTTCAGCGCGAGATGGTTGTTCCATGCCTCGAAGGGCTGGTTGGCGAGCGGTGCCAGCGGCGTGAAATGGCCGGCGCAATGCACGATGCCATCGAGCCTCCCCAGCGAGCGGCGAATCGTGTCGGCCATCGCATCGAATTCGCGCGGACCGCACTTGGCCAGGTCGAGCGGCAGGATTGCCGCTTGCGCGCCGCCGGCCGCGGCGATGGCGTCGTAGAGTTCGGAAAGGCGCTTCTCGTTGCGGCCATGGAGCACGACGGTCGCGCCTGCCGCGGCGCACGCAAGCGCGACCGCGCCGCCCAGCGTGCCGCTCGCGCCCGTGACGAGGATCACCCGAGCGGCGAGCAGCCCGGGCGGCACCTGGTAGTCGCGGGGGGCGGCCTCGGCTGCGATCATCGCGGTCCGATGCTTTCCATGACGATGCGCGCGGCACGCAGCCCGCTGCGCACCGCGCCTTCGATGGTCGCGGGGTAGTCGCCCTCGGTGTAGTCGCCGGCAAGCACGAGGCCCGCAACGGGCGTGCGCGCCGGCGCGCGGAACGCGCCCGGCACGCAGGCAAAAGTGGCGCGCCGCTCGGTAACGACCTTGCTCCAGAGCGGCTCGGGCAGGGCGCCGAGCGCGGCGCACAGCTGGCGATGCGACGCGCTGGCGAGGCTTTGCTGGTCGTGGTGCTCGACGCGCGCAGACGCGGAGACCACGCCGGCCAGCACGCCGCGCTCTCCGGCAAGGGCCTCGCGGTCGAAGAGCCATTGCAGGGGGCCATCGACGAGGCCGGTCATCGGCGTTTCCTGGCGCACGCTGCCCGGGTATCCGAAATAAACGGTGGTGATCGACTCGTACTCGAGCGTTGCCACGGATTCCCGCAAGCCGGCGAGCGCGGGCAGCCCCGCGGTGACGTCGGCAAGCTGGTGCGGCCCCACCGCGCAAACGACGTGGTCGAAGGATTCCTCGCCGTCGCTTTCGATGACCACTGTGCCCGCGTCGCTGCGCATGCCGCGCACACGCGTGCGCAAATTCACCGCGGCGCCTTGCGCGGCGAGCCATGCGAGCGCCGGGCCGGGCATCACCGAGGACAGGTCTCGCCGCGGCAGGAGCATCTCGGAGGCCGCGCGGTCGGCAAAAAGCGCGTCGCGCAACACGTTCACGAACACCTGCGCGCTCGCGCGCGATGCCGGCGTGTTCAGCGCCGCAACGCAGAGCGGGTTCCAGAGCAGTTCCGCGAGCCTTTCGCCCTGCGCGTGGGCATCGAGCAGGGTGGCGACGGTGAGATCGCTGGAGACGCGGAATCGCGCTGCCTGCAGGGCGCGCGCGAAGCGGATCGCGGCGAGGCGATCGCGCCAGGCGAGGCCGCGCGCCGTGAGCAGCGCGGCGAGAAGGTGCAGGGGAGCGGGCAGCGACGGGGCGCGCAGGTCGAGGCGGCCGGGGATCTTCAGCCGCAGCGGCAGCCGCATCAGCGCATCGGCCGGCGCGCCGACGCGCGCCATGAGCGCAAGCGTCTCGCGGTAGGCGCCGAGCAGGATGTGCACGCCATTGTCGAGGATCCGTCCATCCCATTCGATGCGCCGCGCGCGCCCGCCACCCACGTTCGCGGCCTCGTAGAGAGTGGTGTGTGCGCCGGCGCCGGAGAGTTCGACCGCGGCCGCGATGCCTGCCCAGCCTGCGCCGATCACCGCCACCTTCATGCGCCGACCCAGGTCTTCCAGGCGAGCCAGAGCTTGCGCACCGGCGTGAGCGAGGTGCGCCGGTCGAGCACGGCAAAGCCGTCGCGCCGGATTTCGGCGAGCACGGTGCGGTAGATCGCCGCCATGATCAGCCCCGGCCGCTGCGCCCTGCGGTCCTCGGCGGGCAACAGCGCGAATGCCTTGTCGTACCAGGACTCGGCCCGCTCGGCCTGGAATTGCATCAATTCAACGAATCCGCCGGACGAGCGCCGCTCGAGGATCTGCTCGTCGCTCACCCCGAAGCGCGCTCGCTCGTCGGCCGGCAGGTAGATGCGGTTGCGGCGCGCATCCTCGCCGACGTCGCGGATGATGTTGGTCTGCTGGAAGGCCATGCCGAGCGCTTCGGCGTATTGGATCGTCTCCGGGCGCGTGTGGCCGAAAATGGATGCGGCAAGCTGCCCCACCACGCCCGCCGCGCGGTGGCAGTACAGCGACAGCGAGGCGAAGTCGGCGTAACGCAGGTGCGTGAGGTCCATCTCCATGCCGTCGATGATCTCGATGAGGCGCGCATGGTCGAGCCCGTAAGGCTCCACGAAGGGCTCGAGCGCCTTGGTCACCGGATGCTGCGCCCGGCCTTCGTACAGGTTGGCAAGTTCCGTCCGCCACCACGCCAGCTTCGCCCGCGCGACGTCGCGCTCGCTCACCTCGTCGGCGACGTCGTCGACCTCGCGGCAGAAGGCATAGAGCGCGGTGATCGCGCGGCGCCGCTCGGGCGGCAGGAACAGGAAGCTGTAGTAGAAGCTCGAGCCGCTCTTCGCGGCCTTGTCCTGGCAATACTGGTCGGGAGTCATTTCAGGACGGCGGCGAGGGCGATTCGCGCCCAGTCGAGCGCGTGGAGTTGGGGGCGGCGACGGAAGATGTCGCCGCGGACAGCCTCGATTTTATCGGCAATCCGTGTCCCTCCGGCGACAATCGCGCGCAATTCCAGCCCGATCCGGCCCGGCAGCGCGCGGCCGAGCGGCGCGCCCGATTGCATCATGGCGAGCGCGCGCCGGCACTGGAATGCCATCAAGGCGGTCCAGCGTGCATCGACGCGCCCGTCGCCGATCTGCGCTTCATCGACTTCGAAGCGAAGCAGGTCCTCCTGCGGCAGGTAGACGCGGCCCTTGCGCCAGTCGATCGCGACGTCCTGCCAGTGGTTGATCAGCTGCAGGCTCGAGCAGATCGCATCCGAGCGCCCGAGGTTTTCTTCCGAGACGGCGCGATACAGGTGCAGCATCAGTCGCCCGACCGGGTTGGCGGAGCGCCGGCAATAGTCCATCAGTTCCGCGAAGTCGGCGTAGCGTTTCTTGCCGACGTCCTGCTTGAAGGCGTCGATCAGGTCGTGAAAGAGGCCGATGGGCAGCCCGTGCTCGGCGATGACGCCGGAGAGGTCCGTGAACAGGCCGGGAGACGGAGTGCGCTTGCCCTCGATCGCATCGAGTTCGCGGTCGTAGCGCTCAAGGCTCGCCAGCCGGGCCGCGTCAGGCACGTCGCCCTCGTCGGCGAAATCATCGGCGCTGCGGGCGAACGCGTAGATGACCTCGACCGGCCGGCGCAGGGGCGCGGGCAGCAGGAAGGACGCGACAGGGAAATTTTCGTAGTGGTCGGCGGGCATCGGGGCGCGCTGAAGCAGGTAAACGGAAGCGCTTGATTTTCAGGGATTATATCGGGCTGCGGCCGCGCTGAGTGGGCGGCGGGGAGGGTGTCCAATTGCGGTATAATTCGTGCTGGCCCGCGAAAGTGGCGGAATTGGTAGACGCACTGGATTTAGGTTCCAGCGCCGAAAGGCTTGTGGGTTCGAGTCCCTCCTTTCGCACCACGCCGCGCAGCACGGCGTGTAGCCACGTGAACAGCGGAAGCATCCGAAGAATCGACGGTCAAGGAACAGGAAATGCAACAAGCAGTCGAAACAGCAGTGAGCCCGCTCGAGCGCAAGCTCAAGGTGTCGGTCCCGATCCAGCAGATCGAGGCCGAGATCGGCAATCGGCTAAAGGAGCTGGCGCGCACGGTGAAGATGCAGGGCTTCCGTCCCGGCAAGGTGCCGCTGAAGATGGTCGAGCGGCAATACGGCTTCCAGGTGCGCCAGGAAGTCCTGTCGGACTCGGTGCAGAAGTCCTTTGTCGAAGCGGTGAAGACGCAGAATTTCCGCGTCGCCGGCTACCCGCGCTTCCAGCCGGTGAGCGAGGCGGCCACCGACCGCGTCGAGTTCAATGCCACCTTCGAGGTGTATCCCGAAGTGGTCGTCGGCGACCTCTCGGCAAACAAGGTCGCCCGCCCGAAGACCGAAGTGGGCGACAAGGACATCGACGCGACGATCGAGACGCTTCGCCGCCAGCGCGCGCCGTTTGCGCCGGTCGAGCGCGGCGCCCGGCTTGGCGACATGGTCAACATCGATTTCGACGGCCGCATCGGCGGCGCGCCCTTCGAGGGCGGCGAGGGCCGCAACTTCGGCGTCGTGCTCGGCGAGGGCCGCATGCTTCCCGACTTCGAGGGCCCGCTTGCCGGCATGAAGGCCGGCGAGAAGAAAACCATCGAGTTCACGTTCCCCGAGGACTATGCCGAAGCGGTCAAGGGCAAGCGCGTGGTATTCGCGGTGACAATGAACCACGTGAACGAGCCCCGGCTGCCGGAAGTCGACGAGGCGTTCGCCCGCTCGCTCGGCGTGGAAGACGGCGACATTTCGCGCATGCGCGCGGAAATTCGCGCCAACATCGAGCGCGAGACGCGGAAGAAGATCCAGGCGAAATTGAAGGAGCAGGTGATGGACGGCTTGATCGCCGCGGGCAATTTCGAGGTGCCGCGCGCGCTGGTCGAGGCCGAGGTCGAGCGCCTGCGCCAGCAGGCCACCTCCGACCTGCAGGGACGCGGGCTCACCATGGACGCCGCCGGCCTGCCGGCCGACCTTTTCGCCGATCGCGCGAGACGCCGGGTCAAGCTGGGCCTCATGATCGCGGACCTGGTGAAGAAGAACGGGCTCACGCCCCGGCCCGAACAGGTGCGCGCCGTGATCACGGAGCATGCCGAGACCTTCGAGCAGCCCGAGCAGATGGTGCGCTGGTTCTACAGCCAGCCGGAGAGGCTCGCCGAGATCGAGGCGGTCGTCATGGAAGACAACGTCGTAGAATGGGCCACGTCGAAGATGCAGGTCGTGGACGAGCCGGTCGCGTTCGAGGACCTGATGGGCACAAGGAAAGCCGCATGACGCAAGAACTCTACACCGGGCCGGCCGGCCTGGGCCTCATCCCGATGGTGATCGAGCAGTCGGGGCGCGGCGAACGCGCCTACGACATCTATTCGCGCCTGCTGAAGGAGCGCGTGATCTTCCTGGTCGGGCCGATCCACGACTCCATGGCCAACCTGATCGTCGCCCAGCTCCTGTTCCTCGAAAGCGAGAACCCGGACAAGGACATCCATCTCTACATCAACTCGCCGGGCGGGTCGGTGTCCTCGGGGATGGCGATCTACGACACGATGCAGTTCATCAAGTCCAACGTGTCCACGCTGTGCACGGGGCTCGCGGCCAGCATGGGCGCGTTCCTGCTCGCGGCGGGCGCCAAGGGCAAGCGCTTCTGCCTGCCCAATTCGCGCGTCATGATCCACCAGCCTTCCGGCGGGTTTTCCGGGCAGGCCTCGGACATCGAGATCCATGCCAAGGAAGTGCTGTTCCTCAAGAAGAAACTGAACGAGATGATGGCCGAGCACACCGGCCAACCGATCGACGTGATCGAACGCGACACCGACCGCGACAACTTCATGGGCGCGGAAGATGCGGTGAAGTACGGGCTGATCGACCGGGTGCTGAAGAAGCGCGCGGAATCGCCGGTCGCGGCCTGACAGCTCGCACGGGGACAAGATGACGGAAAAGGTCGGCGGCGAAAAGCTCCTTTACTGCTCGTTCTGCGGCAAGAGCCAGCACGAGGTCCGCAAGCTCATTGCCGGCCCGTCGGTGTTCATCTGCGACGAGTGCATCGACCTGTGCAACGACATCATCCGCGAGGAGTCCTCGGCCGACACCACGGCCAAGGCGGCGCGCTCCGACCTGCCCAGCCCGCACGAGATCTGCGACATCCTCGACCAGTACGTGATCGGCCAGGTCCAGGCGAAGAAGATCCTCTCGGTCGCGGTCTACAACCACTACAAGCGGCTCAAGTCCGGCGGCAAGCAGGACGAGGTCGAGCTCGCGAAGTCGAACATCCTGCTGATCGGCCCGACCGGCTCGGGCAAGACGCTGCTCGCGCAGACGCTCGCGCGCCTGCTCAACGTGCCGTTCGTGATCGCGGACGCGACCACGCTCACCGAGGCGGGCTATGTGGGCGAGGACGTCGAGAACATCATCCAGAAGCTCCTGCAGAAGTGCGACTACGACGTCGAGAAGGCGCAGCGCGGCATCGTCTACATCGACGAAATCGACAAGATCTCGCGCAAGTCGGACAACCCGTCGATCACGCGCGACGTGAGCGGCGAGGGCGTGCAGCAGGCGTTGCTCAAGCTGATCGAGGGCACCATCGCCTCGGTGCCCCCGCAGGGCGGCCGCAAGCATCCCAACCAGGAGTTCGTCCAGGTCGACACGACCAACATCCTGTTCATCTGCGGCGGCGCCTTCGGCGGGCTCGAGAAGGTCATCCAGAACCGCACCGACCGCTCGGGAATGGGCTTCGGCGCGCAGGTGAGCTCTCGCAACAACCGCAAGGAGTTCAACGACATGCTCCATGACGTTGAACCCGAGGACCTGATCAAGTACGGCCTGATCCCGGAATTCGTCGGACGCCTGCCGGTGGTCGCGGTCCTGGACGAGCTCGATTCCGATGCGCTGGTGAAGATCCTCACCGAGCCGAAGAACGCGCTCATCAAGCAGTACCAGCGGCTTCTCGCCATGGAAGGCGTGGAGCTGGAATTCCGCGAAACGGCGCTGGGCGCGATAGCCAAGAAGGCGCTCGAGAGGCGCACGGGCGCGCGCGGGCTGCGCTCGATCATCGAGCATGCGCTGCTCGACATCATGTTCGACCTGCCTTCGCTCGCCAACGTGCAGAAGGTGGTTGTCGACGAACCGGCGATCAGCGGCGACGGCAAGCCGCTGCTCATCTACGCCGACCAGCCCAAGGTCGCGGGTGCCACGCCCTGACCTTGCCCGCTCCGCCGCCCTGCCGCCAAGGCGGGGCTTGAAGGACCCGCTTTCGCCCCAAAATACGCCACAGGGACCCGGCTGCGGCCCTGTCCTCCCCCCGTTTACCCGCCCCAGGAATACGCCATGAGCTCACCCACGCCCGTCGAACCCACCATCCTGCCGCTGCTGCCGCTGCGCGACGTGGTGGTCTTCCCGCACATGGTGATCCCGCTGTTCGTCGGCCGGCCCAAGTCGATCAAGGCGCTCGAGGCGGCGATGGAAGAGGGCAAGAACGTCGTGCTCGTGGCGCAGAAGTCCGCCGCGAAGGACGAGCCCACGCCGGAAGACCTCTACGACGTCGGCACCGTGTCGACGATCCTGCAGATGTTGAAGCTCCCCGACGGCACGGTGAAAGTGCTGGTCGAGGGCGTGCAGCGCGCGACCATCAAGCGCGTGCTCGCGGACAAGGCCAACTTCGAAGGCGAGATCGAACTTGTGCTCGGCGACGAGAGCGAGAACACCGAGGTCGAGGCGATGCGCCGCACGCTGCTCGCCCAGTTCGACCAGTACGTGAAGCTGAACAAGAAGATCCCGCCCGAGGTGCTGACCTCGCTCTCGGGCATCGACGGCGCCGGGCGCCTCTCGG
This sequence comes from uncultured beta proteobacterium, assembly GCA_963849005.1. Lineage (GTDB taxonomy): Bacteria > Pseudomonadota > Gammaproteobacteria > Burkholderiales > Usitatibacteraceae > CAWKGC01. The sequence goes on from CAWKGC010000007.1 coordinate 51,567, forward strand.
ACACCATCGCCGCGCACCTGCCGCTCAAGCTCGAGCAGAAACAGCAGATCCTCGAGATGATCCCGGTCGACAAGCGCCTGGAGCAGCTGCTCCAGCTCCTCGAGACCGAGATCGACATCATGCAGGTGGAAAAGCGCATCCGCGGCCGCGTCAAGCGGCAGATGGAAAAGAGCCAGCGCGAGTATTACCTCAACGAGCAGGTGAAGGCGATCCAGAAGGAGCTGGGCGACTCCGAAGAGGGCGCCGACCTCGACGAGCTGGAGAAGAAGGTCAAGTCGGCGCACATGCCCAAGGAGGCGCGCGCCAAGGCCGAAAGCGAGCTGAAGAAACTGAAGCTGATGTCGCCCATGTCCGCGGAAGCCACGGTCGTGCGCAACTACATCGACACGCTCGTGGGCCTTCCCTGGAAGAAGAAGACCAAGGTCTCCACCGACCTCAAGAACTCCGAGAAGATCCTCGATGCGGACCACTACGGCCTGGAAAAGGTCAAGGAACGCATCGTCGAGTATCTTGCGGTGCAGCAGCGCGTCGAGAAGCTGAAGGCGCCGATCCTGTGCCTGGTGGGCCCGCCCGGCGTGGGCAAGACCTCGCTCGGCCAGTCGATCGCGCGCTCGACCAACCGCAAGTTCGTGCGCATGTCGCTCGGCGGCGTGCGCGACGAGGCCGAGATTCGCGGCCACCGCCGCACGTACATCGGCTCGATGCCCGGCAAGATCCTGCAGAACATGACCAAGGTCGGCGTGAGGAACCCGTTGTTCCTGCTCGACGAGGTCGACAAGATGGGGCAGGATTTCCGCGGCGACCCGTCGTCCGCGCTGCTGGAAGTGCTCGACCCCGAGCAGAACCACACCTTCGTCGACCATTACGTCGAGGTCGAGTACGACCTGTCCGACGTGATGTTCGTGGCCACCGCGAACACGCTCAACATCCCGGCGCCGCTGCTCGACCGCATGGAAGTGATCCGCCTCTCGGGCTACACCGAGGACGAAAAGGTGCACATCGCCCGCCAGTACCTGCTGCCCAAGCAGATGAAGGCGAACGGCGTGAAGGCGAGCGAGCTGAACATCACCGAGTCGGCGCTGTGCGACATCACGCGCTATTACACGCGCGAGGCCGGCGTCCGAAGCTTCGACCGCGAGCTGGCGAAGATCTGCCGCAAGGTGGTGAAGGCGCTGCTCGTGAAGAAGCGCACCGGCATGGTCACGGTCAACGCCAAGAACCTCGACAAGTACCTCGGCGTGCGCAAGTACACCTACGGAATGGCGGAAAAGGAGAACCAGGTCGGCCAGGTCACGGGGCTCGCGTGGACGGAAGTGGGCGGCGAATTGCTCACCGTCGAGGCGGTCAAGCTGCCCGGCAAGGGCAACACCGTCACGACCGGCAAGCTGGGCGAGGTGATGCAGGAGTCGATCAAGGCGTCGCTTTCGGTGGTGCGCTCGCGCGCCAAGCGCCTTGGCATCCCCGAGGACTTCTACCAGAGCCAGGACATGCACATCCACCTGCCGGAGGGCGCCACGCCCAAGGACGGGCCGAGCGCGGGCGTTGCCATCACGACGGCGCTGGTGTCCGTGCTGACGGGCATCCCGGTGCGTTGCGATGTCGCGATGACGGGCGAGATCACGCTGCGCGGCGAAGTGCTGCCGATCGGCGGGCTGAAGGAGAAGCTGCTCGCCGCCCACCGGGGCGGGATCAAGACCGTGCTCATCCCGGAGGAGAACGTGAAGGACCTCCAGGAGATCCCGGAGGAAGTGCGCAATGCCATGGAGGTGATCCCGGTGCGCTGGATCGACAAGGTCCTGGAACTCGCCCTGGAAAGGAAACCGGTCGGCCTGCCCGAGCCGGACGTCGTTGCCGCGCCGATGCCCAAGCCGGACGAGGTGCCGGTGGTCGTCAAGCACTGAAGCGCCCCGGAGGCAGTGGCAGTGCGAGCGGGGCGCGCCGCAAGGCGCTCCCCGTTTCTTTTCCTGCTGCGCGCAGTGCGCGTCGCCGATGGGCGACATCGATTGCGCATCCGGAAAATATGTGCGCTATTCAACTGAAACCTTGCCGCGTTTGCTTGACACTGCATGATGCGGTGGCTATAAAGTTCCACTCGGCCCGTATCCGCAGATCGCCACAAACAAGCATTTCGAAAGGGGACGCAACTTGAACAAATCCGATCTCATCGACGCGATCGCCAAGTCCGCGGACATCTCGAAGGCGGCGGCGGCGCGCGCCCTTGACGGCACGGTGGCCGCGATCCGCACGTCGCTCAGGAAGGGCGGCTCGGTGAGCCTGGTCGGCTTCGGCACCTTTTTCGTCGGCAAGCGCGCGGCGCGCACGGGCCGCAATCCCCGCACCGGGGCGGCAATCAAGATCAAGAGTGCGAAAGTCCCCAAATTCCGCGCTGGAAAAGCCCTCAAGGATGCGTTAAACTGACGGGCTTTCCGGGTGCTTAGCTCAGCTGGTAGAGCGTCGCCCTTACAAGGCGAATGTCGGCGGTTCGATCCCGTCAGCACCCACCAGCCGATCACCCCGGAAAACAGCGCAAGCGGCTCACGCCGGGGTTGACGGCATCGCCTGCGATTCGGGAGTGGTAGTTCAGTTGGTTAGAATACCGGCCTGTCACGCCGGGGGTCGCGGGTTCGAGTCCCGTCCACTCCGCCAAATCCTGGGGCGAACATCCGTGTTCGCCCTTTTTCACATTCGCGGGCCCGTGGGGCTGCGCGCCGGAAGAAAGACACCATGCTCGAATTCATGCGCAAGATCGGCGGGAACAAGTTCTTCCGTATCCTGTTCGCCCTCTTCCTGATCATCCCGTTCGGGCTGTTCGGCATCGATTACTATTTCAAGGGCCCGGTCGGAGGGGACACGGTGGCCACCGTGGGCGGCTATCGCATCAGCGGCGCGGAGTTCGACCAGTCGCTGCGCCAGCAGACGGAGAACTACCGCCAGCAGTTCGGCCGCAATTTCGACCCGGCGATCATGGACAACCCGGAAATGCGCCGCAATGTGCTCGACGGCGTCATCAACCAGCGGCTGGTGGCCGCTGCCGCCGAACGCGAAGGAATAGCGGTAAGCGACGAGGTGCTCGCCGCGCGCATCGCCGCCGAGCCGGTGTTCCAGTCCGAGGGCAAGTTCTCGATGGAGCGCTACAAGTCGATCCTCAAGGCGCAGGGCATGGGCGAGGCCGGATTCGAGAGGCAGATTCGCGAGGACTACCGCCTGCAGCAGTTCCGCAGCAGCATCCTCGACACCGCCATCGTGCCGCGTTCGACGGTCGACGCCTTCGTGCGCATCTCGGAGCAGTCGCGCGACGTGAGCCTGGTGAACTTCGCGCCCGACCAGTATCTCGCCAAGGTCAAGGTCACGCCGGAGCAGGTCAAGGCCTGGTACGACAGCCACCTCGCCGACTACACGATTCCGGAACAGGCGCGGGTCGAGTTCGTCGAGCTGTCGCTGGACGCCCTGGCCGCGCGGGCACAGGTGACGCCGGAGGAAGTGAAGGCGTTCTATGAGGCCAACCAGGGGCGCTTCCTGCAGAAGGAAGAGCGGCGCGCGAGCCATATCCTGATTTCGGCCGGGGCCGATGCCAAGCCCGAGGAAAGGAAGGCTGCGCGCGAGAAGGCGCAGGCGATCTTCGAGCAGGTGACGAAGAAGCCGGCCAGCTTCGCCGAGATCGCGAAGAAGGAGTCGCAGGACCCGGGATCGGCCGTGCAGGGAGGGGACCTGGGGTTCTTCCCGCGCGGCGCGATGGTCAAGCCGTTCGAAGACGCAGCCTACGCCGGCAAGAAGGACGACATCGTCGGCCCGGTCGAATCCGACTTCGGATACCACGTGATCCGCATCACGGACGTGAAGCCGGAGAAGGGCAAGTCGATTGCCGAGGCGACGCCCGAGATCGAGGCGGAATTGAAGAAGCAGGTCGCCGCCCGCAAGTTCGCCGAGTCGGCCGAGCAGTTCTCGAACCTCGTCTATGAGCAGCCGACCAGCCTCAAGCCGGCGGCCGATGCGCTCAAGCTCGCGGTCCAGCAGTCGGGCTGGTTCTCCAAGGCCGGCGGCGCGCCGCCGCTGCTTGCGAACCCGAAGCTCATCCAGGAAATCTTCTCCGAGGATTCGACCAAGGCCAAGCGCAACACGACGGCGGTGGAAGTCGGGCCCAACGTGCTTGTCTCGGCGCGCGTGAGCGAGTTGAAGCCCTCCGAGGTGCGCCCGCTCGAATCCGTGAAGGCCGATATCGAGCGCCGCCTGCTGCGTGACGCGGCTGCCAGGCTTGCCACGGAAGACGGCGAGGCGAAGCTGAAGGAGCTGCGCGAAGGCAAGGCAGTCGACCTCAAGTGGCCTGCGCCGCTCGCGGTGTCGCGCGCGAAGGCGGGCGGCCTTTTCCCCCAGGTCCTCGATGAGGTCTTCCGGGCGGACGCGCGCAAGCTTCCCGCCTACGCCGGCGTGGCGATGCCGGGCGGCGGCTACGCGCTGCTGCAGGTGACCAAGGTGAACGAGCCGGGCGCCATCGACGATGCCAAGCGCGCCGCGATGCGCGAAAGGCTGGCGCAGGCGGTGACGGCGCAGGAATTCGAGTCGGAACTGGGCAGCCTGCGCAAGCAGATCGACGTCAGCGTGCGCAAGGACGCCGTCGACAAGAAGCCGCAGTAATAGTTGGGGTCAGAGACGTAATATCTCGACGCCGCTTTGCGGCGCCACGATATTACGTCTCTGACCCCAATTCCTTCTTACTCGCCCATCCCCGCTGCAACCACGGAGAATCCCGCGTCGACGTAGGTGATCTCGCCGGTGATGCCGCTCGCGAGGTCGGAAAGCAGGAACGCGGCGACGTTGCCGACCTCGTCGATGCTCACGTTGCGGCGCAGCGGCGCGGTCCTCGCGACGAAGCCGAGGAGCTTCGAGAAGCTGCCGATGCCCGCGGCGGCAAGCGTCTTGATCGGCCCGGCGGAAATGGCGTTCACGCGGACTCCATGCGGCCCCATGCTCGCGGCGAGATAGCGCACGCAGGCTTCCAGGCTTGCCTTGGCAAGCCCCATGACGTTGTACATGGGAACGGCGCGCACCGCGCCGAGGTAGGAGAGCGTCACGATCGCGCCATTGCGCCCCTGCATCATCGGCATGGCCGCGGTGGCCAGGGCGGCCAGGCTGTAGCTCGAGATGTCGTGGGCGATGCGAAAGGCCTCGCGGCTCGCGGTTTCGTGAAACGCGCCCTTGAGCGATTCGCGCGGGGCGAAGGCGATGGCATGCACCACCCCGTCGAGCCCGTCCCAGGCCTTGCCGAGGTCGGTGAAAAGCTGCGCGATCTGCGCGTCGTCGGCGACATCGCAGGGGTATACCCTGTTGCAATTGAAATCCGCGGTGAGTTCCAGCACGCGCTCGCGCACGCCTTCGCCCTGGTACGTGAACGCCAGTTCCGCGCCTTCCCGGGCGCAGGCCTTGGCGATGCCATAGGCGATGGAGCGGTTCGAAAGCAGCCCCGTGACGAGGATTTTCTTGCCGGTGAGGAACCCCATTCGGTCTTCCCTTTCAAAGTAAAATAGCCCGGCTTACCGGGATGCGGCGCACCGGCAGTTTATCCCAAGCCGATGCCCGACCCTTGAGTGAAGAGGAGATTGGAAGATGAGCATTGCGCGCAACCTGGTGGGGTGGCTGGCGATACTGGCCGCCTCGGTGCAGGTTTCCACGCACGCGGCCGACCCCAACAAGGTTTTCCGCTATGCGTTCGAGATATCCGAGACCGGCTTCGACCCGGCCGAGATCTCGGACCTCTATTCGTCGAACGTGATCGCGAACATCTTCGAAACGCCGCTCACCTACGATTACCTCGCCCGGCCGCCGAAGCTCATCCCGAACACGCTTGTCGCGATGCCGGAAATCACCGCCAGCGGGACGCTCTACACGATGCGGGTGAAGCCGGGCATCTTTTTCGCCGACGATCCCGCCTTCAAGGGCGTGAAGCGCGAGCTCACCGCCGCCGACTTCGTCTATTCGATCAAGCGCCTCTACGACCCGAGGAAGAAGTCGCCCAACCTCTACCAGTTCGAAGGCTATATCGCCGGCATGGACGAGCTCCTCGCTGCCGCGCGCAAGGCCAACAAGCTCGACTACGACATCGAGGTCGAGGGCCTGCGCGCGCTCGACCGCTACACCTGGCAGGTGCGCCTGAAGCAGCCGAACTACAATTTTCTCTATTACCTCGCGTACTGCAACCTCACCTGCGCGGTGGCGCGCGAGGCCGACGAGTTCTACGGGGACAAGGTGGGCGAGCACCCGGTGGGGACGGGACCCTACAGGCTCGCGTTCTGGAAGCGCTCCTCGAAGATGGTGTTCGAGGCCAACCCCGGCTACCGGGAGGTGTATTTCACCGGGTCGCCGCCTGCGGACGACGCGGTCGGCCAGGCGATCCTCGCCGCCAACAAGGGCAAGCGCCTGCCGATCGTCGGCAAGGTCGAGGTGTACATCATCGAGGAGCCGCAGCCGCGCTGGCTCGCGTTCCTCAACAACGAGCTCGACTTCATCGAGCGCGTTCCCAACGAGTTCGCCAATATCGCCACGCCCAACAACGAGCTCGCGCCCAACCTGAAGAAACGCGGGATGATGATGGAGCGCACGCCGGGAATGGAGCTGACCTACTCCTATTTCGGCATGAAGGACCCGGTGGTGGGAGGCTACACGCCGGAGAAGGTCGCGCTGCGACGCGCCATCATCATGGGGCAGGACGTGGATGCCGAGATCCGCATCCCGCGCAAGAACCAGGCGATCCCGGCGCACAGCCCGATCGGCCCCGGCGCGATGGGCTACGACCCGGACTTCCGTTCCGCCGCAACGGAATTCAACCCCGCCAAGGCCAAGGCGCTCCTCGACATGTTCGGTTACGTCGATTGCGACAACGACGGCTGGCGCGACCTGCCGCGCAAGGATGCAAGCGAGGTGTGCAGGCCGTTTTCCATCGAGTACGCGTCCGCCCCGACCGCTTCCCAGAAGCCGCTCGACGAGAACTGGAAGAAGAACATGGATGCCATCGGCATCAACATGGTGTTCAAGAAGGCCAAGTGGCCCGACCTGCTCAAGGAATCGAAGGCCGGCAAGCTGCAGATGTGGGGGCTGGGCTGGAGCGCCGCCGTGCCCGATGCGGATTCGTTCTTCGTGATGCTCTACGGGCCGAACGGCGGGCAGGCCAACCATTCCCGCTTCAGCCATCCGGAGTTCGACAAGCTCTACGAACAGGCCAAGCGCCTGCCCGACGGGCCGGAAAGGAATGCCATCTACCGGGAGATGAACCGCATATTCCTCGTCTATGCGCCGTGGCGCCTCGGCGTGCATCGCATCTACACCGACCTGTCGCAGCCGTGGACGATCGGCTTCCGCCGCCACCCGGTGATGCGCGACTTCTGGAAGTACATCGACATCGACCTGCCGAAGTACGCAGCGCTCGGGAAGTAGGCGCGCCTTGATCTCCTTCGTTTCCCGCCTTGCCGCGGTCGCCGCCGTGGCGCTTGCACTCACCTGCTCCACCGCCGCGGCGCCCGCGCAGAAAGTGCTGCGCGTGGCGTTCCTGATCGCCGAGACCAGTTTCGACCCGGCCCGCACGTCCGATCTCTACTCCAACAACGTGATGGAAGAGATATTCGAGACGCCGCTCACCTACGATTTCCTCGCACTGCCGGCGAAATTGCGGCCCCAGCTCCTCGAGGCGATGCCCGAAGTCACGGAGAACGGGCGCGTGTACCTCCTCAAGTTCCGGAAAGGCATCTACTTCGCAGACGACCCGGCCTTCGAGGGCAGGAAGCGCGAACTGGTCGCCGCAGATTTTGCCTATGCGATCCGCCGCCTGATGGACCCGCAGGCAAGCTCGCCCAACCTGTGGCTGGTCGAGGGCCGCATCGAGGGCATCGACGAGGCCATCGCCGTTGCCAAGAAGGCCGGCAAGCTCGACTACGACGCGCCGATCAGGGGCATCGAGTTGATCGACCGCTACACGATGCGCATCCGGCTCGCCAAGCCCGACTACAACTTCCTCTACATCCTGGCGGTGGTGAACCTCGGCGCGCAGGCGCGCGAAGTGGTCGAGCGCTACGGCGCCGACATCGGCGCGCATCCGGTCGGCACCGGGCCGTACCTCCTCAAGGAATGGAAGCGCTCGAGCAAGATCGTGCTGGAGAAGAACCCGAATTTCCGCGAGGAGTACTACGACGCGCATCCCGCGCCGGAAGACGCGGTCGCGCAGCGCCTCCATGCCGAGATGAAGGGCAAGAGGATCCCGCAGATCGACCGCGTCGAGATCTCGATCATCGAGGAGTCGCAGCCGCGCTGGCTCGCTTTCCTGAACGGCGAGCTCGACTGGATCAACCTGCCCTACGAGTTCAACAGCCAGGCGATCCCCAACGGCAAGCTCGCGCCCTACCTCGAGAAGCGGGGGCTCAAGCACATGCCGGACGTCGAGACCGTGGTCACCTACACCTACTTCAACATGAAGGACCCGACGGTCGGCGGCTACACGCCGGAAAAGGTGGCATTGAGGCGCGCGATCTCGCTGGGCTACGACAACACCGAGGAAATCGTCGTGGTTCGCAATGGCACGGCGCTCGAAGCGCAATCGCCGATCCCGCCCGGCGTCCTCGGGTACGACGCGAACTTCAACCTCGGCAAGACCCACGACATCCCGAAGGCGAGGGCGCTGCTCGACATGTACGGTTACCTCGACCGCGATGGCGACGGCTGGCGCGAAATGCCCGACGGCAGCCCGCTCACCTACATCTACGCCACGGGACCCAGCCAACTGGAGCGCCAGTTCACCGAGGTCTGGAAGAAGAACATGGACGCCATCGGCGTGCGCATGGAAGTGCTGGTCGAGAAATGGCCGGACCTGCGCAAGAAATCCAAGCTGGGCAAGCTGCAGACCTGGAACCTGGCCTGGGGCGCGGACTATCCCGACGGCGAGAATTTCCTCCAGCTTCTCTACGGCCCGAACTGCGGCTCGTCCAATGACGGCTGTTTCCAGTTGAAGGAATACGACCAGCTCTACGAGCAGGCCGCCGCGCTTCCGCCCGGCCCGGAACGCACGAAGATCTACCAGCAGATGGCCAGGCTCATCATCGTCTATGCGCCGTGGAAACTGCACACGCACCGCCTGCGCAACTACATCACCCAGCCGTGGTTGCTCGGCTGGCGCAAGCACCCGATCCTGCACGAGGGCTACCGCTACGCGGACATCGACCTCGCCGTGCGCGCCCAGACCCTGAAATAGGTCCGGCCGCGGTCATAAAACCGTTAAAATTGCCGGATTTGCCCGAACCCCTCCCCATGCCCGCCGCAGCTTTCCGACGCTTTGTCCCGATCTTCGCGCTGACCCTTGCGGTCGGCCTCGCGGCATCGGCGAGCGCGGAGGAAAAGAAGGTCCTGCGCACGGCGTTTCGCACTGCCGAGACGGGCTTCGACCCGCAGCGCATCGAGGACCGCTATTCGGTCGGCATCAGCGAGAACCTGTTTGAAGGGCTGCTCACCTACGACTGGCTGGCGCGGCCGGTGCGGCTGGTGCCGCTGGTGGCCGAGAAGGTGCCGGAGCCGGAGGAGAACGGCACGCGCTACACCTTCCGCATCAAGCCAGGGATCTATTTCGCCGACGACCCGGCGTTCAAGGGCGCGAAGCGCGAGCTGGTCGCGAAGGACTTCGAGTACGCGATCAAGCGCTTTCGCGACGCCAAGGTCCGCAGCCCCTACGAGTGGCTGTTCGTCGACAAGCTGGTCGGCCTCGACGACCTCGCGGAGAAATCGAAGAAGACCGGCACTTTCGATTTCGACGCGAAGATCCCGGGCCTCGAGGTGCGCGACAAGTACACCATCAGCTTCAAGCTGAAGGAGCCGGACTTCAATTTCCTCTACCTCCTGGCCATGCCGAACGTGGTGCCGATCCCCCGCGAAGTGATCGATTTCTACGGCGACGACACCATGGGGCACCCGGTGGGCACCGGCCCTTACATGCTCAAGGAATGGGTGCGGCGCTCCAAGATCGTGCTCGAAAGGAACCCCAACCACCGCGGCTACGAGCTCGAGACCCGCTGGGCCGATCCCGGCCGACGAATGGGACCGGCGCGCCGTCGCAGCGCTCGCCGGCAAGCGGCTGCCCTTGATCGACCGCATCGAGATCTACCCGATCGAGGACGAGCAGCCGCGCTACCTCGCGTGGGTGAACAAGGAACACGACTACATCGACGAGATGCCGTTCGCCTTCATCCACCAGGTGCTGCCCAACGGCCAGCTCGCGCCGAGCCTTGCGAAGCAGGGCGTGCTGGCCTTTCGCGAGGAACAGCCCGAGATCACCTACGACGTCTTCAACATCCTCGAGCTGGCCGACGGCAAGCCCAACCCGGTCGGGCGGCTACACGCCGGACCGCGTGGCGCTGCGCCGCGCGATGGTGCTCGCGCACGACCGCGGTGCGGAGATCGACATCGTGCGGAAGGGGCAGGCACTTGCTGCGCAGACGCCCGTGCCGCCCGGGCATCGTCGGATTCGACGCGGCCTTCCATTCCTCGCAGCAGGACTTCGATCCCGCAAAGGCCAAGGCGCTGCTCGACATGTTCGGCTACGTCGACCGCGACGGCGACGGCTGGCGCGAGCAGCCCGACGGCAAGCCGCTCGTCATCACCTACAAGTACAATGCCGGCACGCAGGAAAGCCGGCAGCTCGCCGAGCTGTGGTCGAAGTCGATGGCAAACGTCGGCATCCGCGTCGACGCAACGGCCGTGTTGTTCGCGGACCTGCTGAAGGACAAGAAGGTCGGCAAGTTCATGGTCGCGGGCTCGGCGTGGATCGCCGACTATCCCGACGCGCAGAACTTCCTGCAGCTCCTGTACGGGCCGAATACCGGGCAGTCCAACGAGGCGCAGTTCAAGCTGGCCGAGTACGACCGCCTCTATGAAAAGTCGCTCGCAGTGCCCGATGGCGAGGAGAGGAACCGGCTTTACCGCGAGATGAACCGACTGCTGATCGCCTACGCGCCCTGGCGCCTGGGCGTGCACCGCATCTTCAACCATCTTGATGTACCCGTGGGTGAAGGGCTACAAGAAGCACCCGATCCTCTACACCTCTTTCAAGTACCTTGACATCGACGTCGCCGCCCAGCAGGCGGCAATGAGGCAATGAAGCGCCGTTCCCCAAGGAGTCCCAGTCCGTGACCGCCTATTTCCTGCGCAGGCTGTGGCAGATGATCCCGACGCTCGCCGGCGTGATCCTGCTCATCTTCTTCCTCTTCAACGCCGTCGGGGGCGACCCCGCGCAGGTGCTTGCCGGGAAGATCTCCAACCCCGAGCAGATCGCCAACATCAGGAAGCAGCTCGGCGTCGACGAGCCGTACTGGTACCAGCTCTGGGTGTTCGTGAAGCAGGTCTTCACCTTCGACTTCGGCCGCAGCTGGTCCACCAACGAGGAGGTCTCGCGCATCATCCTCACCCGCGTCGGCCCGACGCTCACGATCATGGTGCCGGTGCTGCATCATCGAGACCTCGCTCGCGGTGCTGTTCGCGATCATGGTCGCGTATGTGCGCGGATCGATCACCGACCGCGCCATCATGATCATCTGCACGACCGCGATGTCGATCAGCTTCCTCGTCTACATCATCGTCGCGCAGTGGCTCTTCGGCTTCAAGCTGGGCTGGTTCCCGGTGCAGGGGTGGAGCGAGAGCTTCACGAAGAACCTCGTCACCTATGCGCCGCTGCCGATCATGCTCGCGATCTTCGTCGGGCTTGCCCCGCAGCTGCGGCTGTACCGCTCCTTCTTCCTGGACGAGATCAACCAGGACTACGTGCGCACCGCGCGCGCCAAGGGCCTGCCGGAAAAGACGGTGATGCTGAAGCACGTGCTGCGCAACGCCATGATCCCGATCCTCACCAACATCGGCATCTACCTGCCGGGGCTTTTCGTCGGCTCCTTCCTGCTGGAGGTGTTCTTCTCGATTCCCGGGCTGGGACGCGAGGTGGTCAACGCGGTCAACCGCAGCGACTTCCCGGTGATCAAGGCGGTGACGGTCTACCTCGCCATGCTCACGATGATCATCAACCTCGCGGTCGACATGCTCTACAAGGTCGTCGACCCGCGCGTTTCGTTCAAATGACGGTGCGACATGAAAGAACGTGAAATGACCAGCATCGTCATCCCCGCAAGAGCGGGGATCCAGCCCCAAGGGAGCGCACATGAGCGCAGTCCTCACCAACGGCACCCCCCCTCCGGCCCGGCAGGAGTCCCCCGGGCTCTGGACGCTCGCCTGGCGGCGGCTCAGGAACGACCGCGTCGGCATGGTCGCGCTGGTCGTGGTCGTGATCTTCATCGGCCTGATGCTGGCGTCCTACGCCGGCCTCGTGGCGAAGGGCTGGAGCAAGGAAGCGGGCGTCTCCTACGCCAACCCGACCTTCATGGCGGGCGCGGAGAACCTCGAGGCGAAGCAGGTCACCAACAAGGAGACGAGCACCAAGGCGCCTCCCGTGGACCTCTCCGACATCGATCCGCTGGCGCCGCGCTACAAGGAGTGGGAAGAGCGCGCCGCCAAGATCTCGGTGACGGAGACCAAGCGCAGCGACACGCTGGTGTTCGGCGGGGACAAGTGGGGCCGCGACGTCCTTCAGAAGGTGATCAAGGGCTCGGAGGTGTCGATCTTCGTCGGCCTCACCGCGGCGCTCCTGGCAACCATCATCGGCACGTTCCTGGGTGCCATGGCCGGCTACTGGGGCGGCCGCGTCAACGACTTCCTCGAGTGGTTCTACAACATCTTCACGTCCATCCCCTACATCCTGCTGATCCTCGCCTTCGCCGCGGTGTTCAAGCGCGGGCTCGACACCATCATCTTCATCCTCGCGCTCACCGGCTGGACCGGCATCTACCGGCTGATCCGCGCGGAATACATCAAGCACGGCAACCGCGAATACGTGAAGGCCGCGCAGGCGATCGGCGCATCGAACATGTCGCGCATGTTCGTGCACATCCTTCCCAACGTGAGCCACGTCGTGCTGGTCCAGTTGTCGCAGCACGTGGTCGGGTTCATCAAGGCGGAGGTGATCCTGTCCTTCCTCGGCCTGGGGGTCCCCGTGGACATGGTGTCCTGGGGCACGATGCTCGCCGAGGCCCAGAACGAGCTCGTCATCGGCAAGTGGTGGCAGCTGTTTGCCGCCGGCGCCAGCATGGCGATCCTCGTGACCGCCTTTTCGCTCCTCACCGATTCGCTGCGCGATGCGCTCGATCCGAAGCTGAAGTGACACCATGACGACCAAGAACGAGCATGGCATCATCCTCGAGGTCGAGAACCTCGACATCAGCTTCCGCCTGGACAAGCACACCGTGTTCGACGCGGTGAAGGGCATCTCCTTCAAGGTGCCGACCAACAGCACGGTGGCGCTGGTGGGCGAGTCCGGCAGCGGCAAGTCGGTCTCCGCCATGTCGATCCTCGGCCTGCTGCCGGAGAACGCGATCATCGCGCCGTCGAGCCGCATCCTCTACGGCGACAAGGACCTGCTGAAGACGCAAGACAGCGAATTGCGCCAGCTGCGCGGCCGCGACCTCTCGGTGATCTTCCAGGAGCCGATGACGTCGCTCAACCCCGTGTTCACGGTGGGCGAGCAGATCGGCGAGGTGCTGCGCCTGCACATGGGGCTCACCGGCAAGCAGGCGAGGGACCGCGTCGTGGCGCTCCTGAACGAAGTCGGCATCCCCAATCCGCAATTGCGCGTCAACTCCTACCCGCACGAGCTGTCGGGCGGCCAGCAGCAGCGCGTCATGATCGCGATGGCGATCGCCTGCGAGCCCAAGCTCCTGATCGCCGACGAGCCGACCACCGCGCTCGACGTCACCATCCAGAAGCAGATCCTCGACCTGCTCGCGGGCCTGCAGGAAAAGCACCACATGTCGCTGCTCTTCATCACCCACGACCTCGGCGTGGTGGGCGAGATCGCCGACCACGTGGTGGTGATGCAAAGCGGCGAGATCCAGGAGCAGGGCGACGTGAAGTCGATCTTCGAATGGCCGCAGCATGCCTATACCAAGGCCTTGCTCGCCTGCCGCCCGCGCCTGGACCGCCGGCCGAAGCGGCTTCCCGTCATCGACGATTTCCTCAAGGGCGACGGCACCATCCAGGCCGACCGCAAGCGCGGCGTGGCGCGCGGGCGACCCGATCATCCTCGAGGTGAAGGGGCTGAACAAGACTTTCTTCCTCGCCGAGGGGCTGTTCGGCAAGCGCGCCGTGCCCGCCGTGAAGGACGTCAATTTCAAGCTCGCCAAGGGCAAGACGCTGGGACTCGTGGGCGAGTCGGGCTCGGGCAAGACCACGGTGGGGCTCACCCTCATGCGCCTGCACGACGCCACCAGCGGCGAGGTGCTGTTCGAGGGCACGGACCTGCTCGCGCTTACCGACAAGCAGATGATGGACTATCGGCGGCGAATCCAGATCATCTTCCAGAACCCGTATGCCTCGCTCAACCCGCGCTTCACCATCGGCCAGATCCTGGTCGAGCCGATGAAGATCCACGCGATCGGCAAGGACGAGCGCGAGCGCGTCGACATGGCGTTCGCATTGCTGAAGAAGGTCGGCCTTGCGGAACAGTCCTTCTACAAGTACCCGCACGAGTTTTCCGGCGGGCAGCGGCAGCGCATCGCGATCGCGAGGTGCCTGACGATGAAGCCCGACGTGCTCATCTGCGACGAATCGGTCTCGGCGCTGGACGTCTCGGTGCAGGCGCAGGTGCTGAACCTGCTGCAGGACCTGCAGGACGAGTTCGGACTTTCCTACATCTTCATCTCGCACGACCTCGCGGTGGTGAAGTACATCTCCGACCAGGTGATGGTGATGAACGAGGGCGCGATCGTCGAGATCGCGGACTCCGACGAGATCTACCTGCATCCGGCCGAGGAGTACACGAGGAAGCTCCTGTCCTCGATCCCGAAGGGCTTCGATCCCGCCCGCTCGCGCGCGGCGTGAGGATTTGCACTGTGGGCGGGAGACCGTCACGTCCGTCCCCCGGGAGTCGGGTAACGGGGGCCTGGACGAGACGGTCTCCCGCCCCGGCACGATCGGGGTGTGCTCAGAGCTTGCTGCACGTGGCGCCGCGAATTCAATGCATCCCGGCGCATGCCCCGCTGCCAAAGGGGCGTGGGGGTGCCTCGGCCGAGCGACCGTTACCCGACTCCCGGGCGCCGGACGTGGCACCCCCACGCCCGATTACTGTTTTCCCCGGACCCATCCGGCGCCGTCGAATGCACAATCGCGTACAAACTGATTTCCCGATCCAGGAAGCCTTAAGATGAAACGACTTCTCCTGCTCTGCGCCGCGCTCGCCGCCACCGGCGCAACCGCCGCCAATCGCCCCTTGGTTCCCGTGCTGGATGCCGCGGCAGTCACGGCGAGTTGCGAGGCGGGACTTGCCAGGGCCCAGGCCGCGATGGCGGCGATGGAGGCGAAGAAGGGCGGCGCGGGCGTGTTCGACGAATGGAACCGCCTGCAGATCGACCTCGAGGACACGGGCAGCCCGATCTACCTGCTCGGCAGCGTCTCGCCGGACAAGGCGGTGCGGGACGCGGCCGAGCCCTGCCTGCAGAAGATCACCACCTTCGGCACCGATCTCTTCCAGAACGAGAAGCTCTACAAGCGCATCGCCGCCGCGCAGCCCGAGGGAGCGCACCAGGTGCGGCTGAAGAAGGACCTGGTCGAGGGCTTCGAGGACACCGGCGTCACGCTTCCCCCGCCCAAGCGCGCGCGCATGAAGGAGATCCTCGACCGGCTCGAGGTGCTGCGCCAGGATTTCGACAAGAACATCCGCGACGACCCGACCAGGGTCGTCATGGCGCCCGAGGAAATGGCGGGCATGCCCGAGGCCTACCTGAAGGCGCAGAAGAAGGACGAGAAGGGCAACTTCGTCCTCGGCCTGAGCTACCCGACCTACTTCCCGTTCATGCAGAACGCGAAGAGCGGCGAGGCGCGCAGGCGCTTCTACATTGCCAAGCAGCGTGAAGGCGGCAAGGACAACCTTGCGATACTGGATGAGGCGATGGCGCTGCGCTACGAGCTCGCCGGCCTGTACGGCCTGAAGAGCTATGCTGAATTCGTGCTGCGCCGCAAGATGGCCGGCACGCCCGCCGCGGTCGAGCGGTTCCTGGCCGAGGTGAGGGGCGCGGTCATCGACCTCGAGAAGAAGGAAATCGCCGAGCTCACCGAGCTGAAGGCCAGGGACCTGGGCAGGCCGCTCGCCGAAACGAGGCTCGAGCGCTGGGATGTTTCCTATTACCAGGAGAAGATCCGGCAGGCGCGCTATGCGATCGACCAGGAGGGATTGCGCAAGTACTTCCCGACGGAGAAGGCGGTCGCATTCGCCCTCAGGGTCTCGGGCGACCTCTACGGCGTGCGTTTCGATCGCGTGGACGTCCCCACGTGGGACAAGGACGTGCAGTACTACGACGTGGTCGATGCGAAGACCGGCAAGTTCCGCTCCGGCATCTACCTCGACATGTATCCGCGCGAGGGCAAATACAACCACGCCGCCGCCTTTCCGGTATTCGGCGTGTCGACCAAGGTCGGTCGCACGCCGGTCTCGGTGCTGGTCACCAACTTCAACCGCGAGGGACTCGACCACGATGAGCTGGAGACCCTGCTGCACGAGTTCGGCCATGTCCTGCACGGCGCACTCTCGCGGGCGGAATACAACCCGCATGCCGGCACGAGCGTGAAGCGGGACTTCGTCGAGGCGCCTTCGCAGATGTTCGAGGAATGGGCGCGACGCGAGCAGACGCTGGCGCTGATGAAGGCGGTATGCCCGGAATGCCCGCTGCTCACGCCCGACGAGATCAAGCGCCTCGACAGCGCGCGCAAGTTCGGCATGGGCCTGCGCTATGCCGCGCAGTGGAGCCTCGCCGAGTTCGACATGCAGCTGGTGGGCGGCAAGCCGCGACCCTCGCTGGATGTTTGGAAGGAGATCGCGGGAAAGATGCCGCTGGGTTTCGTCGAGGGCACCATGTTCCCCGCGTCCTTCGGGCACCTCATGGGCGGCTATGCGGCGGGCTACTACGGCTACATGTGGTCGGAGGTGATGGCGCTCGACATGCTTTCGGCGTTTGGCGCGAACCTGATGGACCCGAAGGTGGGTGCCCGTTACAAGGAAGCCATCCTCGAACAGGGCGGGCAGGTCGAGCCGAAGGTCATGGTTAAGAACTTCCTCGGCCGCGAGCCGAACAGCAAGGCGTTCTTCGAGGAGATCACCGGCAAGCGGCAGTAGGGGTCAAACGCGCTCGATCACGAGCGCGATGCCCTGGCCCACGCCGATGCACATCGTGGCGAGGCCGTAGCGGCCGCCGGTCTTCTCGAGCTGGTTCAGCGCGGTCGTCACCAGCCGCGCGCCGGAAGCCCCCAGCGGATGGCCCAGCGCGATCGCGCCGCCGTTGGGATTCACCTGCGGCGCGTCGTCGGCAAGCCCGTGGTCGCGCGTCACGGCGAGCGCCTGCGCGGCGAAAGCCTCGTTCAGCTCGATGGTCGCGAAGTCGCCGATCGACAGCCCCGCAAGGGCCATGACCTTGCGCATTGCCGGAGCCGGCCCGAATCCCATGATGCGCGGTGCAACGCCGGCCACCGCCGTGCCGAGGACGCGGGCGCGCGGCTTCAGCCCATGGGCTTTCGCGGCTTCGGCGGAGGCCAGCAGCACGGCGCAAGCGCCATCGTTGATGCCCGAGGCATTGCCGGCGGTGACGGTGCCGTCTTCCCTCACCACGCCCTTGAGCCTGGCGAGCTGCTCGATGGTGGTATCGGGCCGCGGGTGCTCGTCCTGCGAGACAACTTTCGGGTCGCCCTTCTTCTGCGCGATCGTGACCGGCGCAATCTCATTTGCGAAGAAGCCCGCGGCCTGCGCGGCCCCGGCGCGCTGCTGGCTGCGCAGGGCAAAGGCATCCTGGTCGGCGCGCGCCACGCCGAACTCGGCGGCGACGTTCTCCGCGGTCTCGGGCATCGCGTCGATGCCGTGGCGCGCCTTCATGAGCGGATTCACGAAGCGCCAGCCGAGCGTGGTGTCGTAGAGCTGCGTGCTGCGCGAGAATGCCGCGTCGGCCTTGCCCATGACGAAGGGCGCGCGGCTCATGCTCTCGACCCCGCCCGCAATGACAAGATGCATCTCGCCGGACCTGATGGCGCGCGCGGCCATGCCGATCGCCTCGAGGCTCGAGCCGCACAGGCGGTTCACCGTGCAGCCGGGCACTTCCACGGGAAGGCCCGAGAGCAGCGCCGCCATGCGCGCGACGTTGCGGTTGTCCTCGCCGGCCTGGTTGGCGCAGCCGTAGAGCACGTCATCGACCCGCTTCCAGTCCACCGACGGATTGCGCGCGATGAGCGCGGAGATGGGCAGCGCCGCGAGATCGTCGGTGCGGATGCCCGAGAGGGCGCCGCCGTAGCGGCCGAAGGGCGTGCGGATCGCATCGCAGATGAAGGCTTCGCTCATTTCGGTTTCTCCCATGTCCGGAAGCGCCCGCCGGTGGCGGCCAGTTCCTCGAGCAGCGGCGCGGGCGTCCAGAAGTCCGCGCCGAACCTGTCCCGGAATACGCGGATCGCCTCGAGCACCTTGCCCGTTCCGACCTCGTCGGCGTAGAACATCGGCCCGCCGCGGTACGCGGGAAAGCCGTAGCCATGCAGCCAGACCATGTCGATGTCCACGGCGCGCAACGCCACGCCTTCGGCGAGGATGCGCGCGCCTTCATTGATCATCGCGTAGAGCAGGCGACCGAGGATCTCCTCGTCGGGAATCGCACGGCGCGCCATGCCGATCGACTTCGAGTGCCCGACGATCAGCTTCTCGATCACCGGGTCGGGAAGCGGCGCGCGGCTGCCGGCCTCGTAGCGGTACCAGCCGGCGCCGGTCTTCTGCCCGAAGCGGCCGAGCTCGCAGACCTTGTCGACGAGGTTGCAGTCGCGCACGCCCGGTTTCCTCAGGTGGGCGTTGGCCTTGCGAACGCGCCAGCCGATGTCCACGCCGGCCAGGTCGCTCACCGCGAAATGCCCCATCGGGAAGCCGAAGTCGGTGAGCACCTTGTCGACCTGCTGCGGCAACGCGCCTTCCTCCAGCAGGAAGAACGCCTCGCGCGTGCGCTGCGCCAGCATGCGGTTGCCGACGAAGCCGTCCTTGCCGCCCACCATGACCGCGACCTTGCCGAGCGTCTTGCCCAGCTTCATCACGGTCGCCTGCACGTCGGGTGCGGTCTGCGCGGTGCGCACGTTCTCCAGCAGGCGCATGACGTTGGCCGGGCTGAAGAAATGCGTGCCGACCACGTCGGCGGGGCGCTTCGTGAAGGAAGCGATTTTCGCCACGTCGAGATAGGAAGTGTTGGTGGCGAGGATCGCGCCGAGGCTTCGCGGCCATGTCGATCTTCTCGAAGGTCGCCTGCTTCACGCCGATGTCCTCGAACACCGCCTCGATGATGATGTCGGCATCGCCGAGAGCGTCGTACGAGAGCGTCGGCGTGATGAGCGCCAGCCTCCGGTCCATCGCCTCCTGCGCCAGGCCGCCCCTTTTCACGGTCGCGGCATAGTTCCTGCGGATCGTGGCGAGCCCGCGGTCGAGCGCTTCCTGGTTCGCTTCCACAAGCGTCACCGGCAGGCCCGCGTTGGCGAAGCACATGGCGATGCCGCCCCCCATGGTGCCGCCGCCGATCACCGCGGCGGTGCGGATCTCGCGTGCCAGCGTGCCTTCGGGCAGGTCGGGAATGCGCGCCACTTCGCGTTCGCCGAAGAAGGCGTGGCGCAGCGCCCGCGATTGCGGCGAGTTGCGCAGTTCGAGGAACATCTCGCGTTCGCGCTTCGCCGCCTCGTCGAACGGCAGGTGCAGTGCCAGTTGCAATGCTTCGGCCGCCTTCACCGGGGCGACGCGGCCGCGGGCCTTTTTCGCGATGTCGGCGAGCGCCTTCTCGAGCGTTCCCGCTTCGCCCGCGCGCACGGGCAGGTCGCGGGTCCGCCGCGGCGGCCGGCCTTCGGCCACGATGCGTCGCGCGAAGGCGATCGCGCCCTTGCGCAAGTCGCCTTCCACGATCTCGTCGATGGCGCCGAGCGCCAGCGCCTTCGTCGCGGGGACGGGCTTGCCGCCCGTGATCATTTCAAGCGCCGCCTCGACGCCGACCAGCCGCGGCAGCCGCTGCGTGCCGCCGGCGCCCGGCATGAGGCCGAGCGTGACTTCGGGCAGCCCCACCTTTGCGTCGGCAACCGCGACGCGCCAATGGCAGCCGAGCGCGATCTCGAACCCGCCGCCGAGCGCGGTGCCGTGGATCGCCGCTATCACCGGCCTGGGCGCGTTCTCGATGGCGTCGATCACTTCGGGCAGCGCGGGAGGAGAGGGCGGCAGGTCGAACTCGCGCACGTCCGCGCCGGCGACGAAGGTCGTGCCATCGCAAGCGATGACGATGGCCGCCACCGAAGGATCGCCGAGGGCCGATTCAATCGCCGCAAGCAGTCCCGCGCGCACCGCCTGCCCGGCGGCATTCACCGGCGGGTTGTCGATGGCAATGACTGCGATGTTCTCGTGGCGGGTGACGGTGACGACCGGCATGTCCTGTGTCCGCGGGCATGGAATTTCTTTTGAGGCATCATAACCCGGCGGTATGATGGCCCCGCCTTCATTGCGCGCCTTCGAGGGGAAATTGGATGGGTACGACACTGCAGGACGCCGACCGATGGCCGTTCTCGCCCGAGCTTGCCGCGCTGCCGGGGCGCATCGGCGACCTGCCGCGCCGCTGGGTGGCCGAAGCTCCCCACGCGCCGGCACTCTCCGACCAAGGCGTCACCTTGAGTTACGGGCAACTCGTCGAGGCTTTCACTTCGGTTGCGGAAGTGCTGCGCGAGAAGGGCGTGCGCGCCGGCGACCGCGTGATGGTCGTGAGCGAGAATTGCCTCGCCCAGGTCGTCCTGCTTCTCGCGGCCTCCGAACTGGATGCCTGGTTCGTGGTCGTGAACGCGCGGCTGTCGGCCCGCGAGATCGACGCAATCCGCGACAACTGCGGCGCCCGGCGAGTGCTTTACACGGTCGGCGCGTCAGCGGATGCGCGCGCGCACGCGAAACGCCACGGCGCGACGGCCATCGACCTGGGCGTTGCGGGGCAGGTCGCCCTTGGCCCGCTGAATGCCGGCACGCAGGCCGAGCCGGTGCATGCGGCCGGCGAGGAGCAGGTCGCCGCGCTGGTCTATACGACGGGCACTACCGGCGACCCCAAGGGCGTGATGCTCACCCATCGCAACCTCCTGTTCGTCGCCACGCACTCGGCGCGGTTGCGCAGGCTGGGGCCGGGCGACAGCGCCTACGGTGTGCTCCCCATCTCGCATGTGTTCGGCCTGACTTCGGTGCTGCTGGGCACGCTTGGCGCCGGCGCCTGCCTGGTACTGGAGGCGCGCTACACGCCGGAGCGACTGGCCGATGCGCTCGCCAGCAAGGGGATCTCGATGCTGCAGGGCGTGCCGGCGATGTACGCGCGCCTGCTCGAATGGATCGATGCGGGCGGCAAGATGGCTGCCCCGCAACTTCGCTTCATGTATGCCGGCGGCTCGCCGCTGGATGCGACGCTCAAGGCACGCACCGAGGCCTTGTTCGGCCTCACCCTGCACAACGGCTACGGCCTGACGGAGAGCGCGCCGACGGTATGCCATACGCGCGTCGAGGAACCGCGCGGCGATTGTTCCGTCGGCACGCCGCTGCCGGGCGTGGAGGT
This sequence comes from uncultured beta proteobacterium, assembly GCA_963849005.1. GTDB lineage: Bacteria > Pseudomonadota > Gammaproteobacteria > Burkholderiales > Usitatibacteraceae > CAWKGC01. The sequence goes on from CAWKGC010000007.1 coordinate 73,253, forward strand.
GCGGTTGCTTGCGCCGGGCGGTGGCGAGGTGAAGCCGGGAGAGCCCGGCGAACTCCATGTGCGCGGGCCGAACGTGATGAAGGGCTACTATCGCAACCCGGAGCTTACCCGCAGCGTGCTTTCCGAAGACGGATGGCTGGATACGGGCGATCTCGCGAGGCAGGACCCGGATGGCGCGCTTTTCATCGTGGGCAGGACGCGCGAGCTGATCATCCGTTCCGGTTTCAACGTCTACCCGGCCGAAGTCGAGGCAGTGCTCAACTCCCACCCGGGCGTGGTCCAGTCCGCGGTCGTCGGGCGGGAGGTGCCGGGCAACGAGGAGGTGGTCGCCTTTGTCGAGATCGCTCCCGGCGATCCGGTCACGCCGGCGGCCCTGATCGCTTTCGCGAGCGAGCGGCTGGCGGCGTACAAGCGGCCGTGCGAGATCGTGATCCTGCCTGCGCTGCCCGCGGCAGCGACCGGCAAGATCCTCAAGGCAGGCCTGAAGGAGATGGCGAAGCAGGGCCGCGGCGCCGTGCCGGCGCGCGGGACGATCAGCGAAGCTTGAGCGTCAGGCCGACCTGGATCGCGCTTCCCGCGAGCTTGTTGAGCGACTTGAGCGCATCGACCGTGGTGCCGAAGCGCAGCGCAATGGCGTAGAGCGTGTCGCCCGCGCGGACCTTGTAGCTTTCGGGCCGCGACGGCGCGGTGGGCGCAGTCCTGATCACCGCGGGCGCGGCGGCCGCGACAATTGAAGGCGTTGCCGCCGCCGGAACGGCGTACGCCGCCTTCTCGATGGCCGGCGGTGCCTCGTCCGGACGCGGCGCGGGGTTGTCGGCGACCTTCACGGTTTCGAAGCTGGCGCGGGTCGGGATCAGCACCGGCTGGGCGGCGACGAGGCGCCCCTTCTTGTTCATCTTCAGGTTGTTCACCAGCTTGAGCGATGCGGGCGAGACCGAATGGCGCTTGGCGATCGCGTCGATCGACTCGCCGTTCTTCGCCTGGTAGGTCGTCCAGGTGACCAGCGGCTTGTCGTAGCTTTCGAGGTTGCTCTTGAAGAGGTCGGCCTTGTCGTGCGGCAGCAGCAGGCGCCCGGTCTCCACCATTGCCACCGGCTTGTTGAAGTTCGGGTTCAGCGCGACGAAGTCCTCCTCGGGCATCCCGGCCATCTTCGCGGCGATGCGGACGTCGATCTTCGCAGGCGCGGGCACGGTGATGAAGTAGGGCGTGTCCGGCACCGAATCGAGCTCCACGCCATAGGTGCCGGGCGAAAGGATGATGTTCTTCACGGCGATCAGCTTGGGCACGTAGTGCATCGTCTCGGGCGGCAGCCTCAAGCTGAGATAGTCGGTCGGCAGGCCCCGCTTCTGGTTATTGGCGATGGCGCGGCCCACGCAGCCCTCGCCGCAGTTGTACGCGGCGATCGCGAGCTCCCAGGAGCCGAACATCCCGTAGAGCTTTTGCAGGTAGTTGAGCGCGGCGTCGGTCCCGGCGACCACGTCGCGGCGGTGGTCGTTGTACCAGTCCTGCTTCAGGCCGTAGCTCTTGCCGGTCGAGGGGATGAACTGCCACAGGCCGGAGGCGTGGCTGCGGGAGTAGGCCTTGGGATTGAACGCGCTCTCGACGATGGGCAACAGCGCGATCTCCATCGGCATGCCGCGTTTTTCCACTTCCTCGACGATGTGGTGCAGGTATTTCGAGCCGCGCTCGACGAACCGCTTGATGTACTCGGGCCGGCTCGAATACCACGCCTCGTGTTCCATGACGATCGGCGTGTCGAGCGGCTCGAGCATGAAGCCCATGCGGATGCGCAGCCACAGGTCGGGATCCGGCATCGGGATCTCGTCGGCCTCCTCGAAGGCCGGGATGACCGGCGCCACGGGCGCCACGGGCGGCGGGCGGCCCACAGGGAGAACGCGGCGGCGGTCCCGGCAAGGATCGAGAAAGTGGTGATAAAGCGCTTCAATAGATTCGGCTTAGTTATTGTTTCATTGGGCTTTTATGATGCTAGCAGAAAACCGTGTGAACCGGGGTCAGAGACGCAATATTGGGGTCAGAGACGTAATACTGAGGCATGCGAAATATTACGTCTCTGACCCCAAATTGCGTCTCTGACCCCGTTACTCACAGCGTCAAGCGTAAATTCCTTCAGCAACGCGCCGGGGGTGCGCATGGACATGGTCGAGCGCTCGCCGTAGGTGTCGGAATCGACGATCAGGTCGCGTTCCGCGGTCAGCGCCTCGAGCTGGTCGCCGAGCATGCGGTACGCCGAGTCATCGAAGCGCATCACGTTGAGCGGCGCCTGGATCTCCCCGTCTTCCACCCAGAATGTGGCGAAGCGCGTCATGCCGGTCATTCGGCAGGCCGTGCGGTCGGAGTAGTTCAGGTACCAGAGGTTGCCGATCAGCAGCCCCGTGCCGAGCGCCTTCAAGGCTTCGGCCTGCGGCAGCGTTCCTCCCGCGACGTCGAGCGATTCCGGCATTTCCGCGGCATTCGCGCCGTTGGTCGCGACGTCGTACTCGCGCGCCGAGCGCGGGCTCACCAGCGCCTGGTCCAGCCGCCCGGCGCTGATCAGCGGCACTCGCGACGGTCGCACGAAGCCTTCGCCCTGGAACCCGCTGGCCACGCCCTCTTCGGTGTATTCGGCAAGGCTCAGCGCGGGGCTGAGCGTCGCGCCCTGGTCCACCATGCGCGCCAGCGAGCTTTGCTTGGTGCGCTGGTTCTTCAGCCCGAACGCGCCCCAGTTGAGCATGGAGAGGATCTCGGTCATCGCGGTCGGGGCGAGGTAGGCGCGGTAGGAGCCGGGCTTGAGCTCGTGCGGCGGGCACGCCGAGGCGCGCCAGCTGCACCCTCGCGAACGCCATGCGCTCCTTGAAGGAAGCGCTTTGCCAGTCGGCCCCGGCATAGGTCGACTTCACCGCCTTGTCGCGGTCGTGGTACAGGCACCAGCCGAAATTGAAGTTCTCCACCGCGTGCCAGTTGCGCTGGCCGAGCGAGTTCGCAAAGCCTTTCCAGATCGGCCCGCCGGCGTAATGGCCGACGAGGTCCAGCCCCCTGGCCTCGCCGAGCACGTCATCGATGACGCGGGCCGCGTCGGGAAGCCGTCCGAGCGGCGACGTGCTCGCTCGATTGCGGCGTTTCGTTGATCGACAGGTACGGGTCCTCGCGGACTTCCACCAGCCCGTCGCGCAGGCTCGCCACCAGCGCCTTCAGCGTGCCCTTGTCGACCGCAGCGACGCCGGTCAGGGCAATGTGCGCCTGGATGCGGCGCTTGCCCTGCATCAGGGCGAGCGTCCAGCCGACCTGCTTCACGTTGGTGGCCTGCCTGACCGCGCTCTTGTTGAAGCGGATGAAGTCCGAGTGCTCGGCCGACAAGCTGGAGCAAGCGACCTCGCCGGCGCCGACCAGCGTGTCGACGTGCGCGGCGAGGTCATGGAAATAGTCCCTCATGACTCGCCCCCGAACACTTCCACGCCGGAGAACTTGCAGGCGGGCGAGGCGTGGCCGACGCGGATCACCTGCGAAGGCTCGCCCTTGCCGCAGAACGGCGTGCCCATCACCTCGAAGGTGTCGCCGTTGCCGACCATCGAGAGCGAGCGCCAGAAAGTCGCGGAGATGCCGCGGTAGTTGGGGTTGCGGACCACTTCGGCCAGCTTGCCGTTGCGGATCACCTGCCCCCATTCGCAGCCGAACTGGAACTTGTTGCGCGAGTCGTCGATCGACCAGGAGATGTTGGTCTTCATCATCACGCCGTTGTCGATGGAGGCGACCATGTCCGCAAGCGTGGCATCGCCGGCCTCGACGTTGAGGTTGGCCATGCGGTCGATGGGCGCGCGGTTCCACGAGCAGGCGCGCGTGTTGGCCACGCCCGCCATGCCGGCGCGCGCCTGCGAAACGGAGCCGCCCAGCGGGCGCTCGAGGATGCCCTTGCGAATCAGGAACTGGCGCTCGGCCTTGAGCCCGTCGTCGTCCCAGCCGTAGCTGGCGAATTCCTCGGGCCGCGTCGGGTCGTAGGTGACGTTGAGCAGGTCCGAGCCGTAGCGGTAGGAGCCGAACATGTCGAGGGTGACGAAACTGGTGCCGGCGAAATTGCGCTCGTCGCCGAGGATGCGGTCAAGCTCCAGCGGGTGGCCGATCGACTCGTGGATCTGCAGCATCATCTGGTCGGGCATCAGGATCACGTCCATCTTCCCGGTCGGGCAGTTGGGTGCCGCCAGCAATTCCAGCGCGCTTTCCGCGACCGCGCGGCCGCTGCCCTCGAATCCGAACGCGCCGAGGATTTCCATCCCGCCCTGCTGGCAGAAACCGTTGTACCGGCCGGCGTGGGTGCGCGTTTGCGTGATGCCCTCGAAGTGCGCCGTCGCCGACATGTTCGGGACGAGGTAGTGGAACTCCTGCTCCACCTCGCCGCCCTCGGCGGTGAAATAGGCCTGCCGCGAATCGAGCGTCCAGAGGCTCGCTTCCCAGTCGACGATGCGATCGTCGATCTTGCAGTGCCTGGCTTCCTTCACGAGCATGTCGACCTTGTCGTGCCTGCTCACGGCCCCGGGATCGCGTGCCAGGGGCGAACGGTAGGCGCCCGAGGGGCTGGGCATCGCGACCGTGCTGTAGTCCACCACGCTGCGGCCCCGCGTAAGCGACGCGTAGTGGCAGGCGCGGCCGATCGCTTCCCGTATTCCGGACGGGGACAGGTCGCTCGTCGCGGCGTAGCCCAGCCCGCCCTGGTCGATCACGGTGACCATCGCGCCGCGGTCGGCGCCCAGTTGCGGCGCCTCCGGCACGTCCTGGCGGACGCTCAGCAGCTCGGAGGTCTCCTCGACGACGCGAAGGGCGCAGAAGTCGACGGCGGGGGCGGCGGCGCGGAACTCGCGCGCAAGCGATGCGTGCATGGGCATTCCAGGTTTCGGGCGATCGGGCATTTTACCGGAGTGGCGCCCCGATTCGATACAATCACCCGCATGAAGCTGTTCGAAGCCATGGCGTTCTCGCTTGCAGTCGCGCTCATCCCGGTCGCGGCGCTCGCGCAGTCCGGCCCGGACATCCTGACCGACCGGCAGGCGGCGAAATTCCTCGACGCGCTGCAGGAGGCTGTGAGGGCGAACGAGCCGAAGGGCGTCGCGCGGCTGATGGTGTTTCCGCTGGTGGTGACCACGCCCACGGCGAGCGCGAAGATTGCCGATGGAAATTCCTTCTTCCAGAACTACAAGCTCATCTTCACGGAATCGGTCCGCGCAGCGGTCCTCGCGCAGAAGCCCGAGATCCTGGTGCCGACGGCCAAGGGCGTGATGATCGGCGACGGCGAAGCCTGGTTCGCGAGCGTCTGCGTGGACACGAAGTGCTCGAGCACGCGTGTCGGGGTGACTGCCGTGAACGTCCTGCCGCCGAAGAAAAAGTAACGAAGGCGGCGGCAGGCGCACAGCAGGCCAAGGCGGGCAAGGGCAGCACGTTCCAGCCCCGGGAGTCGGGTAAGAAAATCGGGGTCAGAGACGTAATATTTCTCGCGAAGCTGAAAGCAGCGAATCGAAATATTACGTCTCTGACCCCGATTTTCTGCCCGCCTCGATCGTGGCGCGCGGCGTTCACGGGCTGAAGATGAGATAAGAACGCGCTACTTGCTCGCGCACGCGCGATCGTCATCGGCAGGATGGGGAAGCTCGATCCCGGCCCCGTTACCCGACTCCCGGGGCAGGGTCGTGCTTCCCCATCCTGCCTGCTCTGGCTTGTCCACGAGCAACGCAAACGCTCGGGGCAGGATCGTATTTCCCGTCCTGCCTAATCCGGCTTGTCCGCGAGCAACGCGAACTCGCCCGCGGTCATCCTCACCAGGTGCCACTCGGGCATGATCGCCGCGCCAAGCGACTCGTAGAAGGCGATCGAAGGCGCATTCCAGTCGAGAACCCGCCACTCGAAGCGCCCGCAGCCCCGCGACCGGGCCAGCGCGGCCATCTCGCGGAAGAACGCCTTGCCGATGCCGTGGCCGCGATGCCCGGGCTCGACGAACAGGTCCTCGAGGTAGAGCCCCGGCCGGCACAGGAACGTCGAGAACGTGGTGAAGTAAAGCGCAAAGCCCACCGCGCGCCCGCCGCGTTCGGCGATCATCGCCTCGCAGCTCGGGGGCTGCCCGAACAAGGCTTCGCCCAGCATCGCTTCGTTGCCGACCACCATGTCGGCGAGCTTCTCGTAGTCGGCCAGCCCCCTGATGAGCCGAAACACTTCGGGCGTGTCGGCCGGGGTCGCCGGCCGGATCTTGAAGTCCGCGGTCATGGCCTATGCCTGGAAATTGTTCTTCCAATCGCGGATGGCCGCGAACACTTCGACCTCGGTCGGCAGCTTGCCGCCGGCATGGCGCCTGGCGTTGTAGATGATCTCGGTCTGCGTGCAGCGCAGGAAGGGGTTGGTGGCGAGTTCCACTTCGATCGTCGAGGGCACGGTCGGCTTGCCGCGCTTGCGGCTGTAGGTGTCTTGCTCCTTGCGCAGCTGGAGCGCCTTGTTGCCGGGCTCGACCGCCTCGGCGAAGCGGATGTTGGCGAGCGTGTACTCGTGGGCGCAATAGACGCGGGTTTGCGGCGGCAGGCGTTTCAGCTTGTCCAGCGAGGCGTGCATCTGCGCGGGCGTGCCTTCGAAGAGCCGGCCGCAACCGCAGGCGAACAGCGTGTCGCCGCAGAAGATCGCGCCTTCCCCGACATAGGCGATGTGGCCGGCAGTGTGGCCCGGCACGTCGAGAACCGTGAACTTCGCGCCGATGCCCGGCACCTCGATCGCATCGCCCTCCTTGAGACGCGTGGTGAGGCCGGCGATGTTCTCTCCAGCGGGGCCGAACACCGGGCAGCGGTGCCTTTCCGCCAGCGCGGGCAGGCCGCCGATGTGGTCGCCATGGTGGTGGGTGACGAGGATCGCCGAAAGCGCGAGGCCCTTTTCGTCGAGGAAGGCCTGCACGGGCACGGCATCGCCGGGGTCCACGGCGGCGGCATGGCGGCCGTCGTGGATGACCCAGAGATAGTTGTCCTGGAAGGCGGGAACGGGGTGAACGGTCAGCATGGCCCCTAGTTTAGTAAAATCTCCGCGCCAAGGAGCCTTACAATCGCAAATATGCCCGGACTTGCACTCGACGACTGGTTCGCCACCCCCCTCGGGCAGTACGTGCTCGAGAAGGAGCGCGCCTACCTGGATGTCGTCACGCCCGACATTTTCGGCTATCACGCGCTGCAGCTCGGGTTGCCGCAGGCCGACCTGCTCCGGGAAAGCCGCATCGCCCACCGCATGCGGATCGCCGTGCAGGGTGACGTGGCGGTGCGGGCCAACGGCCACGAACTGCCCATCGCCACCTCGTCGATCGACTTCGCCGTGCTGCCGCACGCGCTCGAGTTCGCGGCCGACCCGCATGCCCTGTTGCGCGAGATCGACCGCGTGATGATGCCGGAGGGCCGCGTGGCGCTGCTCGGCTTCAACCCGTGGAGCCTGTGGGGCCTCAAGCATTCCCTCGGGTTCTCGCGGCCGGACGCGCCGTGGAATGGCCATTGGGTATCGCTCCTGCGCGTGAAGGACTGGCTGGCGCTGCTCGGCTACGAGGTCTCCGCGGGCCGCCTCGTTTGCTACGCTCCGCCGCTGGCGAGCGAGAAGTGGCGGCGCCGCTTCTCCTTCATGGAGCCCGCGGGCGACCGCTGGTGGGCGATCGGCGGCGCGGTCTACATGTTGCAGGCGATCAAGCGGGTGCGCGGCATGCGCCTTCTCACGCCCGCCTGGCAGGAAGAGGCGGCGCGCGAGAAGGCATTTGCCACAGCGGCGAAGCGTGAAGGCGTTTCGCGCGGCGGGCACCTCAAGAGCATCAAGTAATGCGGGAATCGGGCGAAACGGAAAAAGCACATTGAAAAAAGAAGAAACCGCCGAGGACCAGCAAGCGGTCACGATCTTCACCGACGGCGCATGCAAGGGCAACCCCGGGCCGGGAGGCTGGGGAGCCATTCTCCGGTTCAAGGGGGAGGAGCGCGAAATGTACGGGGGGGATCCCGCGACCACCAACAACCGCATGGAGATGACCGCCGTCATCGAGGCGCTGCAGAGCCTGAAGCGCCCCTGCCGCGTGACGGTCTATACCGACTCGCAGTACGTCCAGAAGGGGATTTCCGAGTGGATCGCCAGCTGGAAGCGCCGCGGCTGGCGCACCGCGTCGAAAGAGCCGGTGAAGAACGTCGACCTCTGGAAACGCCTCGACAGCCTGTCCGCGGGGCACAAGGTCTCGTGGCACTGGGTGCGCGGGCATGACGGCCATCCCGAGAACGAACGCGCCGACCTGCTGGCCAATCGCGGCGTGGAAAGCGTGACGGGGCAGTCGACATGAGGCTGGTCGTGCTGGACACCGAGACCACTGGGCTGGAGCCGTCCCAGGGCCACCGCATCATCGAGCTCGCGTGCATCGACCTCGCCAATCGCCGCCTCACCGCCCACCAGTTCCACCGCTACCTGAACCCGGATCGCGACAGCGACGACGCGGCCCTCGCGATCCACGGCCTCACCCGGGAATTCCTTTCCGACAAGCCGCGTTTCCCCGACATCGCCGACGAGTTCATCGCCCACGTCGAGGGCACGGAACTGCTGATCCACAACGCGGCGTTCGACGTCGGCTTTCTCAACGCCGAACTGGAGAGGGCCGGCAAGCCCGCGCTCGAGACCTTCTGCAAGGTGACCGACACGCTGGCGAGCGCCCGGGAGCTGCATCCGGGCAAGCGCAATTCGCTCGACGCCCTGTGCGAGCGTTATGGCGTGGACAACTCGTCGCGCACGCTTCACGGGGCGCTGCTGGACGTGCAGCTGCTGGGAGAGGTCTGGATCGCGATGACGCGGGGGCAGGACAGCCTCGACATCACGGTCGGCGCCGGCGCGCGCGGCACGGACGGCGCGACGGCCTTCCATCGCCCCGAGCGGCTGCTGGTCATCGAGCCGACTGCGGAGGAATCGCGCCGGCATGCCGAAATGCTCGAACGCATCGACAAGGAGAGCAAGGGCAAGTGCGTATGGAAGCAGCTCGCCGGGGCGGGATCATGAATCGGGGGGCCCATGTCGCAGGCCGGTGACGAGCGCCGCCAGCTGAGCGGCAAGATCGTCCAGCTCGCGATCATCCCGATCGCCGCGTTCTGCGGCGTGTTCCTCCTCGCCCGCGCCGGCCTGGGGCTCGAGCCGCGCGCGCAGTTGTGGACCTGGATCGCCGCCCTGGCCTGCGCGGTCGGCGTTGCCTTCCTGATCGCGGGGCGCCTCGCGCGCATGCTGTCCACGGACCTGCGGGGCATGCGCGCGGCGGTGCAGGCCCTGGCCCGCGCCGAAAGCGACGTCGGCGTCCCCGACGTGTCGATGCCGCTCACCGGGCTGCGCGACGACCTCGCCGTGCTGACCGAAGGCGTGCAGGGGCAATTGAAGCGCATGCAGGAAAAGCTCGACGGCGCGCGCCAGCAGCTCTTTTACGTGCAGACGCACGACCCGCTCACGGGCTGCGTTAACAGGAAGACGCTGGAAGAGCGCATGGAGACCGTGATCGCGATCGCCAAGGCCGAGGGCAACACCCACGCGCTGCTCTACATCGACCTCGATTTCTTCCAGCGCATCAACGATTCCTTCGGCCACCTCGCCGGCGACGAGATGCTGCGCCAGGTTGCGCCCTACCTCACGGGCGTGATCCGCGACCAGGACCTGATCGCGCGCGTCGGCGGCGACGAGTTCGGCGTGCTCCTCGAGAACTGCGGCCCGGAGTTCGCCCAGACGATGGCCGCGCGGCTGGTCGAAGCGATGCGCGACTGGCAGTTCGCCTGGGAAGGCAACGTCTACACGATGACGGCGAGCATCGGCGTGGTGGCCATCACGCGGCTCACCACCGGCGTGTCCTCGCTCTTCACCGAGGCCGACAGCGCCTGCTTCACCGCCAAGGAGCAGGGCCGCAACCGCGCCTTCGCCTTCCACGACGCCAGCGCCACGCAACGCGTGCGCCAGACGAGCCGCGGGTGGCTGAAGCGCATCAACGACGCACTCGGCGAAGGCGCCTTCACGCTCCTCTACCAGCCCATCCTGCCGCTCACGGGGCATGCGCCGGGCAGCGCCCCGGGCCGCGTCGAGGCGCTGCTGCGCATGAGCGAGTCGGGCGGCGAGCTCGTGCTGCCGATGTCCTTCATCCCGACCGCGGAGCGCTACGACCTGATGCGCACCATCGACCGCTGGGTGATCGACCATGCCTTCGCCGACTACCGCCGCCTCGCGCGGATGCGGCTGCAGGCGGAGCCCGTCGAGTTGTCGGTGAACCTGTCCGGGCACACGCTTTCGGCGGGCGACTTCGAGGACTTCCTCAAGGAGAAGCTCGTCCAGTACGCCGTTTCGCCGCATTGCCTGTTCCTGGAGATCACCGAGACCGCGGCGATCGCCAACGTCGAGCGCGCCAGGCACTTGATCGAAAGGCTGCGCGAGCACGGCGTGCGCTTCCTGCTCGACGATTTCGGCAGCGGGCTGTCGTCGTTCAACTACCTCAAGCACTTCCCGGTCGACGGCATCAAGATCGACGGCCTGTTCGTGAAGGGCGTGGCGAAGAACTACCTCGACTACGCGCTGGTGGAGTCGATCACCAAGATCGGCCACGCGATGGGCCTGCAGACCATCGCCGAGTACGTCGAGACCGAGGAGATCGCGAAAAAGCTCATCACCCTGAACATCCCCTTCGGGCAGGGATTCTGGCTGGCGCCGCCCCAGCGGCTGGAGGAAATCTACACCGGCCTGGAACAGGCCTCCGGCCCTCCCGGTTCTGCGCGGCCGTAAGGCCTGCTATAATTCGCCCGGTTTGCGCGCCCCCTTGAGGCGCGTCCCGAATCCCCCAAGCAGACAACGGCCCGCACATCATGTCCCTTTCCCGTTTCCTCCTCGCCGCCGCGATGGCCTGCCTTGCCTGCAGCGCAGGCGCGCAGCAAGGCGATGCCGCTGCCGGCAAGAAAAAAACCTACCAATGCGAAGGCTGCCACGGCATCGCCGAATGGAAGACGGCGTACCCCGAGGTCTACAGGGTGCCGAAGCTCGGCGGGCAGCATCCCGCGTACATCGTCTCGGCGCTGAAGGCCTACAAGAGCGGCGAGCGCAATTTCCCGACGATGACGGCGATCGCCGCCGACCTGTCCGACAAGGACATGGCCGACATCGCGGCCTACTACGGTGCCACGGCCGCGAAAACGGCCGAGGCGAAGAAATGAGGCGCGCGATGAAAGCGAACATCCTCGTGGCTTGCTTCGCCCTGGCAATGGCTGCGCCGGCGTTTGCATCGGACGGCGACCCTGCTGCCGGCAAGAAGAAATCCGAGCCCTGCAAGGCCTGCCACGGCGAAGCCGGCATCAGCGTGAGCCCGGACTTCCCCAACCTGGCCGGCCAGCACGCCGACTATCTCGCGGCTTCCCTCAAGCATTACCAGGAAGGCAAGCGCACCAACGCGATCATGAAGGGCATGGCGGCCAACCTGTCGAAGAAGGACATCCACGACCTCGCGGCCTACTACTCGAAGCAGCCGGGACTCGTCCTCAAGTACTGAGGAGCGGCCCGCGCCAGACAAGAAGCCCGGCCTTGCGCCGGGTTTTTTTTCGCGCCGCTCAACGGGCGAGCTTGCGCTCGAGGCATTCGAGATAGGCGGCGTTGTCGAATGCGGCGCCGTTGCGCTGCGCCTGCCAGATCATTTCCGCGAGGCAGTCCATCACGGCGTGGCGCGCTTCGTGCCCCGAGCCGAGCTTCTGCGCCAATCGCCCGTGGGCATTGCGGATGCCTGGCGGCTGGTCGATCGACAACTGCTCGTCGATCGCCAGGTGCATCGACAGGTGAAGGAAGGGATTGGTCTCGCCGCCTTCGGGCGTCCAGTCCCGGTCCAGGTAGCGCTCCCGGTCGTCCAGCACCGCGTGGTATTCCGGATGCAGCAGCAGGATGTCGAGCGCCATGGCCTCCAGCGCCGTGAGCGGCTGCCGCCCGCGGTGTTTCGCCCAGGTGTCGAACAGGAACAGGCGCGCCTGGTCGCGGGTGGGGTTAAACACGGCGCTTGCCCTCTTTCAATCGCGAGAGCGGGCCCGGTTTCGGCGGTTCCGGCGCGGTCTTCTCCTTGAAAGCGCACAAGTCGCTCACGATGCACGTGGGGCACAAGGGCTTGCGCGCGAGGCACGTGTAGCGGCCGTGCAGGATCAGCCAGTGGTGCGCATGCAGGCGGAATTCCGCGGGCACCGCCTTCAGCAGATTCATCTCGACGGCGAGGGGGTCCTTGCCCGGCGCGAGCCCGGTGCGGTTGGAGACGCGGAAGATGTGCGTGTCCACCGCGATGGTCGGTTCGCCGAAGGCGACGTTGAGCACCACGTTGGCGGTCTTCCTTCCGACGCCGGGCAGCTTCTCGAGTTCCTCGCGCGTGCGCGGCACCTGGCCGCCGTGGTCGGCAAGCAGCCGCCGGCAGGTCTCGACCACGTTCTTCGCCTTCATTCGGAACAGCCCGATGGTCTTGATGTACTCGATCAGGCCTTCCTCGCCCAGCCGCGCGATGGCCTCGGGCGTATTCGCGACCGGAAACAATTTCGCGGTGGCGAGGTTCACGCTCTTGTCGGTCGCCTGCGCGGAAAGGATGACGGCCACCAGCAATTCGAAGGGCGAGGCGTACTCGAGCTCGCTCTTCGGGTGGGGATTGGCCTTCCGGAGGCGGGTGAAGAACGCGATGCGATTGCCGGGCGACATGGCTATTCCAGCGCGGACAGGCGCGCGAGGTGCTCGGCCTCGTCGCGCGCCAGCCTCATGTTGCGAAAGGCGAAGCGCTCGCGGGAAAGCCCCGCTTCGGGCAGCGCGGGGACCGGCTCGAGCGAGATGCAATCGACCGGGCAGGGCGGGATGCACAGTTCGCATCCGGTGCACCACGACGCGATCACCGCGTGCATCCATTTCGAAGCGCCGACGATGGCATCGACCGGGCAGGCCTGGATGCACTTGGTGCAGCCGATGCAGGTGGCCTCGTCGATCAGCGCGACCTGCGGCGGGCGATACAGGCCGTTGGCGGGGTTGAGCGGCTTCGTCTCGCGGGCGAGCAGTGCCGCGAGCCGCGCCACGCCCTCGTCGCCGCCGGGCGGGCACTGGTTGATGTCGGCCACGCCCGCGGCCACCGCGTCGGCATACGGCCGGCACCCCGCGTAGCCGCACTTGGTGCATTGCGTCTGCGGCAGCAGGTCGTCGATGCGGGCGGCCAGTTCGCGGTTCATGCGAGATCCCGGTCTTCGAGCGGAGCGAAAGGCAGGCCGGTCTCGCGGGCTATGCCCTCATGGGTGACGCGCCCTTGCCAGAGCAGGACGGCGCCGCGCAGGGCGTCGCTGTCGCGCAGGGCGCGTTCCAGTCCCCCGGCAAGCCGCAGCGCGAACGGGAGCGCGGCGGCGGACAGCAGTTCGCTTGCTTCGCGCGGCACCGCGGCGGGCAGGTTGGCGATGCAGCAATGCACCACGCCTTCCTCCACGTAGGAGGGATCGGCATGCGTGGACGGCCGCGAGGTCTCGGCCACGCCGCCCGCGTCGATCGAGACATCGACCAGCACGGCTCCCGGCCGCATGCGCTTCACCAGAGATCGCGGCAGCAGCTTCGGCGTCGGCGCGCCGGGCAGGAACACTGCGCCGATGACGAGATCCGCTTCGAGCGCGAGGCGTTCCACCGCAAGCGCGTCGGCCACGCCGACCTCGATGCGATTGCCAAGGCGCCGGCGGTGCGACTCGACCGATTCGCGGCGACGGCACAGCATCGTCACGCTTGCCCCGCCCGCGGCGGCGGCCTCGGCTGCGCATGTGCCGGCGTGGCCCGCGCCGAGCACCAGAACCCGCCCGGGCGCACGGCCGAGCAGCGCGATGCCTTGCGCGACGGCGAGACGCCCGGCAATCGCCGACATCGGCGCGAGGAGCGGGAACTGCCCCGAGGCATCGCGCACCATTTCGAACGCGATGCCGGTGACGCCGCGCGACGCGAGCTCGCGCGCAAGTTCCGGCTCGCCGGCGAGGTGCATGAAACAGAAGATCGCCTGCCCGCGCTTGAGGAGGCGAAACTCGGCGGGCAGGATCTCCTTCACCTTCACCATCAGGTCGGCTTGCCACGCGCCAGCCGCATCGACGATGCGCGCCCCGGCGAGGGCATAGGCATCGTCGGGAAAATCCACGGCGGCGCCAGCGCCTGCCTCCACGCGCACCTCGTGCCCGCGCGATGCCAGTGCCTGCACGGCCGCGGGCGTGAGCGCGACGCGGCGCTCGCCTTCCTTGGCCTCCCTCGGCACGCCGACGATCACGCTTTCAGCGCGCGGCGCGCCTCGCCGATCAGCCCGGGGCCGCGATAGATGAAGCCGGTATAGACCTGGACGAGGCTGGCGCCCGCGTCCATCTTGGTCTTCGCGTCGCGGCCGCGAGATGATGCCGCCGACGCCGATGAGCGGCACCTTGCCGCCCAGCGCCGCGTAGAGTTGCGTGAGCACGGCGGTGGATTTCGCGAACACGGGCTTCCCGGAAAGGCCGCCTTGCTCGGATGCAAGCGGGTGCCCGGCGATGGCGTCGCGCGAGATCGTGGTGTTGGTGGCGATAAGCCCGTCGACCTTGTGGCGCGTCACCAGCTGCGCGATCGCGTGGATCTGCTCGCGGTCGAGGTCGGGCGCGACCTTGACGAGGATCGGCTTGGGCCTCGCGCCGCCGGCCAGGCGCGCGCGCGCCGCCATCACTTCGCCGAGCAACTCGTCGAGCCGGGGGGCCACCTGCAGGTCGCGCAGGCCCTTGGTGTTGGGGGACGAGATGTTCACTGCGACATAGGTCGCGGCGTCGTACACGGCCTCCAGGCAGGTCACGTAGTCTTCCGCCGCGCGGTCGATGGGCGTGTCGAAGTTCTTGCCGATGTTGATGCCGAGAACGCCGCGGAACGCCGCGCGCCCGACGTTCTTCACAAGCTGCTCGACGCCGACATTGTTGAAGCCGAGGCGGTTGATGATCGCCTGCTCCTCGACCAGACGGAAAACGCGCGGCCTGGGATTGCCCGGCTGCGGCCGCGGCGTGACGGTGCCGATCTCGATGAAGCCGAAACCCAGCGCCGCCAGCGCGTCGATGTACTCGCCGTTCTTGTCCATGCCGGCGGCCAGCCCCACGGGATTGGGGAAGCGGATGCCGAAGACTTCGCGCGCCTCGTCATTGTCGGCGCCGGCGCCGAGCAGGGCCGCCGCAGGGCCCAGCGTGCGCAGCGACTTCAGGGTGAGGTCGTGGGCACGCTCCGGGTCGAGCTTGAAGAGCGCTGCGCGGGCGAGGGAAAAGAGCATTTTGTTCAGGCTGGATTCCGGCTTCCGCCGGAATGACGATGGCAGGGCTAGGAGAGGCGCTTCCACTCGCCGCGCATCAGGCCCTCGATCGGGCGGAACTGCGCCTTGTAGGCCATCTTGCGGCTTTGCGCGATCCAGTAGCCGAGGTACACGTAGGGCAACCCGCGTTGGCGCGCCTCGTCGATCTGCCACAGGACGTTGTAGGTGCCGTAGCTGCTGGAGCGCACCAGCGGATCGAAAAAGGTGTAGACCGAGGAAAGCCCGTCGGCGAGCTCGTCGACGATGCTGACCATGCGCAGCTGGCCCCCTTCGCGAAACTCCACCAGCCGCGTCGCCACGTTGCTTTGCAGGAGGAAGTGCGCGTATTGCTCGCGGCTGTCGTGGTCCATGCCGCCGCCGCGGTGGCGCTCGGATTGGTAGAGCCGGTAGAGGGCGTAGTGCTCGGCGTTGAACTTGAGCTCGCCGTAGCGCGCCTCGAGCGTGGCGTGCCGGGCGCGCGAGCGCCGCTGGGCGCGCGTCGGCTCGTATTCCGCGGTGATCACCCGCACGGGCACGCAGGCGTGGCAGTGGTCGCAATAAGGCCGGTAAGTGAAGGCGCCGCTCCTGCGGAAGCCCGCCGAGACCAGCGCGCCGTAGGTGTCGGTGTCGATGAGGTAGCTGGGCGTGGCAACCTGCGAGCGCGCAAGCTTGCCCGGCAGGTAGCTGCACGGGTAGGGCGCCGTGGCATAGAACTGCAGGTTGGCAAACGGCAGGTCGTTAAGTTTGGCCATTCGAGTGGGCGTCGGCCCAGCTTTCTCCGGATGGCGCACATTGTATCGAGTCTTGCAGGAGTTGCGAAAACGCCTTGCGGGGGATGGGGCGGGCGCCAAGGGTGCCCAGGTGCGGCGTGGCCTGCTGGCAGTCGATCAGGCGGGCGCCCCTTGCGGCGACGATTTCGACCAGCTTCACGAGCGCGACCTTGGAGGCGTCGGTCGCGCGGGAGAACATCGACTCGCCGAAAAACACGCGGGGCCAGCCACAGGCCGTAGAGTCCCCCGACCAGTTCGCCGTCCTGCCACGACTCGACCGAGTGGGCGAAGCCGCGCCGGTGGAGATCGGTGTAGGCCTCGATCATTTCCGGGACGATCCATGTGCCCGACTGGCCGTCGCGCGGCGCGGCGCACTCCTTCATCACGCGGGCGAAGGCGGTGTCGACGCGCGTCTCGAAGGCGCCGCGCTTGACGGTCTTCGCAAGCGAGCGCGAGACCTTGAGCTCGGCGGGAAAGAGCACCATGCGGGGATCGGGGCTCCACCACAGGACCGGGTCGCCTTCGCTGTACCACGGGAAGATGCCGCGGCGATAGGCCTCGAGGATGCGCGCGGGCGTGAGTTCCTCCCCGGCGCAGAGCAGGCCGTCGGGCGACTTGAGCGCCTTCTCGACGGGAGGAAAGGGCTGCCCGGTTTCGAGCCAGGGGATCACGTTACGAAACGAGCCCGCGCACCACTCTCGCCGCCGCAGCCGTCCCGGCCATGAAGCGCTCGTGGTTGGCCTCGATCGCGCGCAACTCGTAAACGTAATTCACCATGAGGCCGAGGGACTGGCGCAGCGCCTTGTCGGAGGCATCGCCGGAAATGTTGATGCGCTCCAGGCGCGCGCCGTTGTGCAGGTGGAAACGCGCGACCGGGTCGCGCGTGGTCTTGTCGGGCTCGCCCAGCCCGAGCAGGTAGGCCGCGCACAGCCGCTCGAGGTCCGGGGCGTAGCGCTGGTGGGCCTTGCCGGCTTCGCGCATCTCGGCCGGCCTGTCGAGGTACTGCAGGAAGCCGTCGCAGATGCGGCCGAGGCTTGCGCGCACCGATTCGGGAAACTCGGCGATCTGCTCGGCCAGGTCGCGGGAAAGCGTTTGCTTCACCCAGTCGCGGAATCCGGGCACCGGCGAAAGCGTGCAATAACGCTTCAGCTTCGGGAACTCGGCGGCGAGCAGGGCGACCACCTGCTTGATCAGGAAATTGCCGAGCGACACGCCGCGAAGCCCCGGTTGGCAGTTGCTGATGGAATAGAACACGGCCACCTTGAAGTCGTCCCCCGGTTTCGCCTTCGGGTCCGAGTCGATCAAGGGCGCGATTGCCTCCGGCATGGCGCCGACCAGCGCGACCTCGACGAAGATCAGCGGCTCGTCGGGCAGCGCCGGGTGGAAGAAGGCGAAGCAGCGCCGGTCGTGCTCGAGGCGGCGGCGCAGGTCTCCCCAGCCACGTATCTCGTGCACCGCCTCATGGCGGATCAGTTGCTCCAGCAACGCCGCGGGCGTGTTCCAGTCGACGCGGACGACCTTGAGAAAGCCCGGGTTGAACCATGAAGAGAGCAGGTGGTGGAAATCGTCGTCCACCTGGCGCAGTTCGCGGTCCTTCGGAATGGCTTCGAGGAGGCGCTCGCGCATGGCGACGATGCCGCGCGTGCCGCCGGGCGCCCGGTTCAGCCTCCGCAGCAATTCCTGCCTTGGCGGCTCCGAAACATGGAGCAGGGCGGCGAGCGTCTCGCGATCCTGCAACCGTTCGTAGTCGCGCGCCGCCAGCAGGACCTGCTTCGGATCGGGAGAGAATTCGCGCTTGAGCGACTGGAAGAAGGCGAGTTGCTCGCTGGGGGCGAGCGCCTGGTATTGCTCGAGGGTCTGGGCGGCGATCGCAACGCCGGAGGCCTCGCCGCGCTCCGAAAGCAGCCGCTTGCAGGCGGCCACCATGCGCCGCACGCGCAGGCCGTCGCGCTTCAATCTCAGGGCGGATTCCTTGAGGGAGCCGAGCATGCCGCGATTGTAGCGAATGCCATGCCCTCGGCACGGCGCATGTCAAAATACCCCACCCCTTCCCGATCCCTGCGATGCAGACCCCGTTTCCCCTTCGTTCCAAGCTGCCCGCGACCGGCACGACGATCTTCACGGTGATGTCGGCGCTCGCCCAGAAGCACGGCGCGGTGAACCTCGGGCAGGGCTTTCCCGACTACGAGATCGATCCGGCGCTGGTCGAGCTGGTCACCCGGGCGATGCGCGCGGGCCATAACCAGTATCCCCTGATGCCGGGAGTGATGGCGCTGCGCCAGGCGATCTCGGCGAAGGTCGAGCGCCTTTACGGTCGCGCCTACGATCCCGAGGCCGAAATCACCGTGACCACCGGAGCGACGCAGGGCATCTTCACCGCGATCCAGGCACTCGCGCATGCGGGCGACGAGGTCATCGTCTTCGAGCCGGCGTACGACAGCTACATTCCTTCCGTGCGGCTGGCGGGCGCCACGCCCGTCGCGCTGCCGCTCACCTTTCCCGGCTACCGCATCGACTGGGCCGCGGTGCGCGCCGCGATCACGCCGCGCACGCGCATGATCGTCGTCAACACGCCCAACAATCCCGGCACCAGCGTGCTGTCGGCGGACGACGTGGCGCAGCTTGCCGCGGTCACGCGCGGAACGCCGATCGTCGTCCTGAGCGACGAGGTGTACGAGCACATGGTCTATGACGGCGCGCGCCACGAGAGCATCGCCCGCAGCGACGAACTGGCCCGGCGCAGCGTGGTCGTCGGCTCGTTCGGCAAGACCTTTCACGCGACCGGCTGGAAGGTCGGCTACGCGCTCGCGCCGCCGGAGATCACCGCCGAGATCCGCCGCGTGCACCAATTCAACGTCTTTACCGTGAACAGCGCGGCGCAACATGCGCTGGCGGAGTTCCTGCGCGAGCCCTCGCGCTACGAGGCGCTGCCGGCGTTCTTCGCGGCCAAGCGCGACCTGTTGCGCGCGGCGCTCGCGGACACGCCGCTCGAATTGCTGCCCTGCGAGGGGAGCTATTTCCAGCTGGCGCGCTACGGGCGCGTGAGCGAGGAGCCGGCGGCCGAATTCGCCCAGCGGCTGGTGCGCGAGATCGGGGTCGCGACGATCCCGCTGTCAGCCTTCTACCAGGACGGCACCGACCACAAGGTGATCCGCTTCTGCTTCGCCAAGCGGGACGAGACGATGGAAGCCGCGGCGGAGCGCCTGCGCAAGCTCGATGGCTGAAGACCTCGTCGTCATCTGCCTGTGCGCCGAGTGGTGCTCGTCCTGCCGCGAGTATCGCGCCCGGTTCGACCTGGCCCGTTCGCGCCTGCCGCACGCGCGATTCATCTGGGTCGACATCGAGGACGAGGCGGACCTCGTCCACCCCGTCGAGGTCGAGAACTTCCCGACCGTCCTGGTTACCGTTGGATCCGAGACGCGCTTTTTCGGCCCGCTGACGCCGCAACCGGAAACGCTCGAGCGGCTGGTGCGCGCGGCCGGCGGCATGCCGGCGATCGAGGACCGGACGATCGCGGACGTGGCACAACGCATCATGGACTTGCGCCGCCCGCGCTGAGCGCCCGGCTCAGGCGGCAGTGGGCAGGCCGGTCGCGTCGAACATCCCTTCGAACAGGATCGAGCTCAGGTAACGCTCGCCCGAGTCCGGCAGGATCACGACGATGGTCTTGCCGGCATTCTCGGGCCGCTGCGCCAGGCGCACCGCTGCCGCGGTCGCCGCGCCGCAGGAGATGCCGGCGAGGATGCCTTCCTCGCGCGCGAGGCGGCGCGCGTAAAGCACGGCCTCCTCGTTCGTCACCTGCTCGACGCTGTCGACGAGCGAGAGGTCGAGCACGTCGGGGATGAAGTTCGCGCCGATGCCCTGGATCTTGTGGCCGGCCGGCTTGAGCGGCTCGCCGGCGCGCCTTTGCGTCAGCAGCGGGCTCGCGCGCGGGTTCCACCGCGACCGAGAGGATCTTCTTGCCCTTGGTGTTCTTGATGTAGCGCGAGACGCCGGTGATGGTGCCGCCGGTGCCGACGCCGGCGACGAAGATGTCGATCGTGCCGTCGGTGTCGTCCCAGATCTCGGGGCCGGTGGTGGCCTCATGGATGGCCGGGATTGGCGGGGTTCTTGAACTGCTGCAGCAGGACGTACCTGCGGGATCGGAGGCGGCGATCTCCTCGGCCTTCGCCACCGCGCCGGTCATGCCCTTGGCGCCTTCGGTCAGGACCAGCTTCGCGCCGTAGGCGAGCAGCAGCTTGCGCCGCTCGATGCACATGGTCTCGGGCATGGTCAGCGTGATCGGGATGCCGCGCGCGGCGGCGACGAAGGCGAGCGCGATGCCGGTATTGCCGCTGGTGGGCTCGATGATCTCCTTGCCGGGTCCGAGCAGGCCGCGCTTCTCGGCGTCCCAGATCATGGCGGCGCCGATGCGGCACTTCACCGAGTAGGCGGGGTTGCGGCCCTCGATCTTGGCGAGCACCGTGGCCTTCGCGCCGTCGGTGACGCGGTTCAGGCGGACGAGCGGCGTGCGGCCGATGGACAGCGAATTGTCGGCGAAGGGAGCGGTCATGGTGTGTTCCTCGTGTGGATGATCGGTTTCAGCCCTGGACCCAGGGCAGGCCGTGGAAGCGCCAGCCGTTCAGCTTGTTGCGCTGGCCGGCATTGTCCGGCGTGCCCTCGAAGCCCTCGAGGATGTTGAAGGCCGCGGTGAAGCCATTCCTCGCGGCGAGCTCCGCCGCGCTGTGCGAACGGACGGCGCTGCGGCACAGGAACAGGATGGGCTGGTCGCGCGGATAGCGCTCGGCAAGCTGGTCGATGAACGAAGCGTTCGGCGCCTGTTCCCCGTAGCGACGCCACTCGACGAGTTCCGAGCCGGGAATGTGGCCGACGTATTCCCATTCGGGGCGCGTGCGCACGTCGACGATCACCGCGCGTCCTTCGACCAGCAGTTTGTGCGCTTCGCCGGGCGTGACCGCCCCGGCATAGGCAAGTCCCTGCGCGCGGCCACGCTCCTGCGCGCCGGCAAGCAGGTTGTCTGGAGTGCTGTTCACGCGGCGATAGTAATGCGAAAGGCGTGAAAGCGCGCTCAGCTGGCGCGCCGGGCCGCGAAACGCGGCTGGGGCAGAATCAGCTTCGCCGGACAGCGGGGATCCTCGCGCGCCGTCGAATACCTCGCCCACGAAAAGCAGGGCGGGTCCGCCGTGGAACTCCGGCGCGATCCGGGACAACTCCGCGAGCGTCCCGACGCTGTGGCGAGAGCCCGGAAGCGACGCGCTCTCCACGAGCGCCACCGGCGTGCCGGGCGGCCTGCCGGCGTCGATCAGCGCTTGCGCAATGCCCGTGGCCTGCGCCGAGGCCATGTACAGGACGGCCGTGTCGGCGCAGCTGCTGCCTGCAGCCAGTCGCTTGCCTCCTCCTCGCGGCCGACGCGCGGCGTGGCGAAGGCCACCGTGCGCGCGACGCCTCGGCGGGTGAGGGAAATCCCGAGCTCGGCGCTCGCCGCCAGCGCCGCGGTGATGCCGGGCACGACTTCGACTTCGACGCCGGCGTCCTTGAGCGCGTCGATCTCTTCCTGCGCGCGGCCGAACAGCATCGGGTCGCCGCCCTTCAGGCGCACCACCGTTGCGTGCGACCTGGCCGCCTCGACGATGGCGCGGTTGATGAAGCGCTGCTCGGTGGAGACCTTGCCGTTGCGCTTGCCCACGTCGATGAGGCGCGCCTGCTTCGCCAGCGCCAGCGTCTCCGGATGCACGAGGGCGTCGTGAAAGACGATGTCGGCGCGCTCGATGAGGCGCAAGGCACGGAACGTGAGCAGGTCGGGCGCGCCCGGTCCCGCGCCCACCAGCCAGACCTTAGGCATGGAGGATCTCCTCGACCATGCCGCCGGCGGCAGTGGCGTTGCTCGCCTCGTCGACGAGGATGAAGCTGCCGGTGGCGCGCACTTCGGCATAGCGGTCGAGGGCGAGCGGCCGCGCGGTCCTGATGCGCGCCAGCCCGATGTCGTTGGCGGCCAGCCCGGCGTGCCCGGCGGCCGGCGTGAGCGTGTGGATATCCAGCGTTCCGAGCACGGCGTCTATCCTCGCCCTTGCGACGACCGTGCCGTGCTTGATGAGGTAGTTGCGGCGCAAATCGAGCGTGCCGGCGAGCCAGCACAGCCGCGCAGTGAAGGTGTCCGTCACTCGCGGCGGGTCGATGGCATGGGTGAGGAGGTCGCCGCGCACGACATCGACCTGCCGGTCGAGGAGAAGCGAAACGGAACGCCCCGCCGCGGCAAGTTCCAGTGAACCATCGAGCGTGACGATGTCGGCGATGCGCGCCGCCACGCCGGACGGCCAGACGCGAATCTCGTCGCCAACCGCAACGACGCCGGATTCGACGCGCCCGAGGTAGCCGCGCTGCTCCTGCCTCGGGCCGAAGCGCGAGCGCGAAACAAGCTGGACCGGGAAGCGCCACGGGCCCGAGGAGCGCCGGGTGACCGTGGCGCCCTCGAGCACGTCCAGGAGCGTGGGGCCGTCGTACCAGGCGAGGCGGTGGCCGCGCTCGACGACCATGTCGCCATCGAGCGCGCTCAGCGGCACGGCGGACACGAAATCGAAGCCGAGCGGCAGGGCCAGCGCCAGGAATTCTTCCGAGATGCGCTTGAAGACGGCGCGGTCGAAGCCGACGAGGTCCATCTTGTTTACCGCGAGGACCACGTGCCGGATGCCGAGCAGGCCGAGAAGGGCGGCATGGCGCTTGGTCTGGTGCTGCAGCCCCGCCGAGGCGTCGACGAGGATGATGCCCAGGTCGGCACTGCTCGCTCCCGTGACCATGTTGCGCGTGTACTGTTCATGGCCGGGCGTGTCGGCGAGGATGAAGCGGCGCTTCGGCGTGGCGAAGTAGCGGTAGGCCACGTCGATGGTGATGCCCTGCTCGCGCTCCGCCGTGAGGCCGTCGGTGAGCAGCGCCAGGTCGATTCCGCCCGTGTTTCCGGATGGGGCGCCGCCGCGGCGCGCGGTGTCGCGCGCCAGCGTGGCGAGCTGGTCGGCGAGGATCGTCCTGGTGTCGAAGAGGAGCCGCCCGATCAGCGTGCTCTTGCCGTCGTCGACCGAGCCCGAGGTGGTGACGCGCAGGGTGTCGGCGTTCGGCATCAGAAATACCCTTCGCGCTTGCGCAGTTCCATCGACGCGTCCGATGTCTGGTCGTCGAGCCGCGTGGCGCCGCGCTCCGTGATGGTGATTACGGCGGTCTCGGCAATGATCTCGTCGAGCGTGCTTGCGTCCGAGGCGACGGGGCAGGTGCAGGTGATGTCGCCGACGGTGCGAAAGCGAACGCTTTGCACGCGGGGCTTCTCGCCTTCGAGCAGCGGGATGAAGGGGGACACCGGGACGAGCAGGCCGCGGCGCTCGACCACCTCGCGCTGGTGGGCGAAATAGATCGACGGCACGGCAAGTCGCTCGCGGGCTATGTATTGCCAGATGTCGAGCTCGGTCCAGTTGGAGATCGGGAAGACGCGGAAATGCTCGCCGGGGTGCAGGCGCGCGTTGTACAGGCTCCACAGTTCCGCGCGCTGGTTGCGCGGGTCCCACTGGCCGAACTCGTTGCGGTGCGAAAGGATGCGTTCCTTGGCGCGCGCCTTTTCCTCGTCGCGGCGCGCGCCGCCGAACAGCGCGTCGAAGCCGAATTCCCGGATCGCGTCGAGCAGCGTCACCGACTGGTGGGCGTTGCGTGTTTCGTCCGGACGGCGAAGGACCACGCGGCCGCTGGCGATCGAGTCGGCAACCGAGCGCACGATGAGCCTCTCGCCCAGCTCGGCGGCGCGCGCGTCGCGAAAGGCGATGACTTCCGGGAAGTTGTGCCCCGTGTCGATGTGCAGCAGCGGGAAGGGGAAGCGGTCCGGCCGGAAGGCCTTCTCGGCGAGCCGCAGCATGACGATGGAATCCTTGCCGCCGGAGAACAGCAGCGCCGGGTCCTTCGTCTCGGCCACGACCTCGCGCATCACGTGGATGGCCTCGGACTCGAGCGTATCGAGATGCGAGAGTCTTCGGTCAGCCGCGCTTTCCACAGGGACATCGTACCTTGCCCCGCGCTTTCCGAAAATCACGCCGGGCCCGGCGAAGGAGGCGCCCGTCCCGATGGTCTCGAGGAGGGCGCTCATGCGGTTTCCTTCGCGACATGCAGGCCGCATTCCCGGCTGGACCTGGTTTCCCACCACCAGCGCCCGGCGCGCGGGTCCTCGCCCGGGCGAACGGCGCGGGTGCAGGGCTCGCAGCCGATAGACGGATAGCCGCGGTCGTGCAGCGCGTTGTAGGGCACGTCGTAGGCGCGCAGGTATTCCCAGACTTCGCCTTCGCTCCAGTCGGCGAGCGGGTTGAACTTGGCGATGCCGTGGTCGGCATCGAAGGCGGACTCGCTCACGCCTGCGCGCGAAGCGGCCTGTTCGCGGCGCAGGCCCGTGATCCACGCGCCCTTGCCCGCCAGGGCGCGGGCGAGCGGTTCGACCTTGCGAATGCGGCAGCACGACTTGCGCAGCTCGAGGCCTTTGTAGAATCCGTCCGGGCCGTTGGCGGCGACGTACGCCCGGACAGACTCGGGCTCGGGCGTCCAAGTCTCGATCGCGATGCCGTAGCGCGCCCGGGTGCGGGCGATGAGATCCAGCGTCTCGGCCGGCAAGCGGCCGGTATCGAGCGTGAAAACGCTGATCTCCGGAAACTCGCGCGCGGCGAGGTCGATGAGCACCATGTCCTCCGCGCCAAAGCTGGACGGAGAGCGCGACCGGGCCGTAAAGCGCGACGGCTTCCTTCAACAAGGCGCGCAAGCGCGGCAGGCGGGCGTTTGCGCTCATGCCGCGCTCGCCTGGTTGGCCGCGCGCAGCCGGAACACCGGAACGGCCCGGTCGGCGGCCGCTTGGTACGGTGTGCTGAAATCCCGGAGGGCGGTGACGGCGGCGTGCGCATCGCGGCCATTCGCCAGCACGAAGGCATTGAAGCCGCTGCGCGACAAGTAGAACAACTGGTCGCGGTGGACGTCGCCGACCGCGCGCAGTTCGCCCTTCCAGCCAAGGCGCCGGCGCAGCAGATAGGCGATGGAATAGCCGCGCCCGTCGGTGAACTTGGGGAACTGCACGGCGATGCGCTCGATCGCGCCGAACGAGGCGGCCAGCGCCACGGGATCGTCGTCGGGCTGGAGGAGCACCGAGAGCCCGGTCTCGCCGAAATGCGCGGGCAGGTCCACGAGCGAGAGCCACTCGACGTCCTCGAACGGCACCACACGGCCGTCGCGAATGAGCGCCTCAGGCATGGGCCACCTCCTTCGCTTCGCCATAGACGCTGCGCTTGAAGGGCGCGATGCCGATGCGGCGCACGGTGTCGATGAAGCGTTCCTCGGTGATGCGCTCGGCGATGTACGTGTCGACCAGCTTCGACACCACGTCTGGCATGTCGGCCGCGGCGAACGACGGCCCGATCACGTCGCCGAGCGTCGCATCCTCGCCCTGCGCGCCGCCGATCGAGACCTGGTACCACTCGCTCCCGTTCTTGTCGACGCCGAGGATGCCGATGTGGCCGACGTGGTGGTGCCCACAGGAATTCATGCAGCCCGAGATGTTGAGGTCCAGTTCGCCGATGTCATGCAGGTAATCGAGGTCGTCGAAGCGCCGCTGGATGGCCTCGGCGACCGGGATCGACTTGGCATTGGCGAGCGAGCAGAAGTCGCCGCCCGGGCAGCAGACGATGTTGGTGAGCAGCCCCACGTTGGGCGTGGCCAGTCCCGCCTGCTTCGCCTCCAGCCAGAGGGAGAAGAGGTCGCGCTTGCGCACGTCGGCGAGGATCAGGTTCTGCTCGTGCGACACGCGCAGCTCGCCGAAGCTGTAGCGGTCGGCAAGGCCGGCGACGAGGTCCATCTGGCCGGCGGTCGCGTCGCCCGGCGGAACGCCGGTCCTTTTTAGCGAAAGCGTCACCGACGCATAGCCGGGCTGCTTGTGGCTGTGGACATTGCGCTCGGTCCAGCGCGTGAAGGCGCGGCTGTCGGCGAGCGCCTCGATGTAGGCGGAATCGATGTCCGGCAGCCTTTCGTAGGCGGGCGGCGCGAAGAAGGCGCTCACGCGGTGCAGCTCGGCGTCGTGTCAGCGTGGAGGGCGAGCCTTGCAGGTGGGCGAATTCCTCCTCTACCTGCCGGCCGAACTCCTGCAGCCCGAGCGCGCGCACGAGGATCTTGATGCGCGCCTTGTACAGGTTGTCGCGGCGGCCGTGGCGGTTGTAGACGCGCAGGATCGCTTCGGTGTAGTTGAGCATTTCCGCCCACGGCAGGAACTCGCGCAGCAACTGCCCGACGATCGGGGTGCGGCCCATGCCGCCGCCGACGAAGACCTTGAGGCCCAGGTCGCCCTCGGCGTTGCGCACCGCCCACAGGCCGATGTCGTGGAGCAGGATTGCCGCGCGGTCGGTGGCCGCGCCGTTGATCGCGATCTTGAACTTGCGCGGCAGGTAGGCGAATTCCGGATGGAACGTCGACCATTGCCGCAGGATCTCGCGCAAGCGCGCGCGGGTCGACGAGCTCGTCGGGCGCCACGCCGGCGAAATGGTCCGAGGTGATGTTGCGCACGCAGTTGCCGCTGGTCTGGATGGCGTGCATCTCGACTTCGGCGAGTTCGGCGAGGAGCTTCGGCACGTCTTCCAGCTTCGGCCAGTTGTACTGCAGGTTCTGGCGCGTGGTGAAGTGGGCGTAGCCGCGGTCGTAGGCGCGCGCGATGTGGGCGAGCTTGCGCAACTGCCGCGAGTTCAGCTGCCCATAGGGGATGGCGACGCGCAGCATCGGCGCGTGGCGCTGGATGTATAGGCCGTTCTGCAGGCGCAGGGGCCGGAACTCGTCGTCGGTGAGTTCGCCGGCGAGATAGCGTCGCGTCTGGTCGGCGAACTGGGCCACGCGTTCGTCGACGATGCGCTGGTCGTAGTTGTCGTATCGATACATGGATTGCCCTAGTGCAGGACCAGCTTCGTGCCGGCGAAAAGCAGGAGCGCAGCAAGAGCGCGCCGCACGGCGCGTTCCGGCAGGCGCACCGCGAAATGGCTGCCCAGCACGATGCCGGGAAGGGAGCCCAGGAGCAGCGCGCCGAGCAGCGCCCAATCGACGTTGCCGAACCACGCGTGGCCCAGCCCGGCGGCGAGCGTGAGCGGCACGGCGTGCGCGATGTCGGTGCCGACGATGCGCAAGGTGGCCAGCGCCGGATAGAGCAGCAGCAGCGCCGTGACGCCGACTGCGCCCGCGCCCACCGAAGAAATGCTGACCGCAATGCCGAGGAAGGCGCCGGCGGCAACGGTGGCGGCGAACCGGTGGCGCGCGGTCCAGGCGCCGAATCCGCTTCGGCTCGCCCATTCGTGGAGGCGGCCGCGAAACGCGATCGCGAACGCGGTGGCGACCAGCATCAGCCCGAGCGATGTCGATACCAGTGCGTCGGTGCTTTCGCCGCGCGCGCCGAAATGCGCGAGGACAAGCAGCGCGAGCGCAGCACCCGGCAGGCTGCCGGCGGCAAGGCGCCCCGCGATGCGCCAGTCGACCGTTCCTTTCAGCCCGTGCGTGGCGGCGCCGCCCATCTTGGTGAAGGCGGCATAGAGGAGGTCGGTGCCGACCGCAGTCACCGGCGCGACGTGAAAGCCGAGGACCAGCAGCGGCGTCATCAGCGAGCCGCCGCCCACGCCGGTGAGCCCGACGATGGCGCCGACGGCGAACCCGGCGATCGAATAGGAGAGATCCATGGGGTGGATGGTAGTTGGCTTGTTCATTCCCAGAAAATACTTTAATGTGCTATCTAAATAACTGACAGATATATAGAAAACGATGAACCTGCAGCAATTGCGCTACGTGAGCGAGGTGGCGAGGCGGGAACTCAGCGTCTCCGAAGCCGCTGCCGCGCTGCATACCTCGCAGCCAGGCGTGTCGAAACAAATTCAGGCGCTCGAGCAGGAACTGGGCGTGCTGATCTTCGTCCGGCAGGGCCGGCGCCTTACCGCGATCACCGAAGCGGGGGCCGGGAGATCCTGAAGGGGTCGAGCGCATCCTCGGTCGACATCGGCAACCTGAAGGCCGGGGCAGGAGTTCGACGACGAGGCCAGGGGCCACCTCGCCGTGGCGGTAACGCACACGCAGGCGCGCTATTCGATGCCTCGGCCGTAACGGCGTTCAAGAAGCGCTTCCCGAAGTGAAGCTGAAGCTGCTGCAGGGCAATCCGCAACAGCTCGCGCGCATGGTGATCGACGGCGAGGCCGACCTCGCCATCGCCACCGAGGCGCTCGGCGACATGCGAGGAGCTCGCTTCGGTGCCGTGCTTCCAGTGGCACCACGGCGTGGTGGTTCCCTCCCGCCATCCGTTGGCAAAGGTCCAGCCCCTGACGCTGGAGGCGATCGCCGGGTATCCCATCGTGACCTACGACCGCACCTTCACGGGCGGACCTCGATCGACGCAGCTTTCGCCAAGCGCTCGCTTGCCCCCGAGATCGTCATGACCGCGCTCGACTCCGACGTGATCAAGGCCTATGTCTCGCTCGGCCTCGGCGTGGGCATCATCGCCTCCTTCGCGTTCGATCGCGCCAAGGACGCGGGACTGAAGATGCTCGATGCCTCGCATCTTTTCCCGGCGCAGACCACGCGGCTCGCGTTTCGCAAGGGCAGCTACCTGCGCGGCTATACGGTGGAATTCGCGCGGCTGTTCGCGCCGCACCTGGGCCAGGGAGCGATGCAGCAGCATCGAGGCGGCGGCGGAGAGTTTCTCGATCTAGCGGCGGCGTGCTTCAGCACTGCGCCCACTGGGCGCTGTACTTGTCGAGCAGCGTGACCATGGTGGTACCGGACACCGAACTGCGCGCGCGCGGGCCCATTTCCAGGTCGAGGCGGAAGCTGTACTTCCTGAAGAACTCGTCGAACATCTCGCCGCCGAAGGTGCCGATCGCCGTGGCCTCGTCCAACTTCGCGTCGTAGTCGAGGATGATGGTGGCGAGCGGCTGCGGTGCCGGGCCGGAAAGGACTTTGGCGCCCGCCGAGGGATCGTAGACGCTGCGGTCCGAGCAGCAGGTGATGACCTTGCCGCGCGAGCTCGTGGGGCTGGGCTCGGCGCGAAAACCGATGAAGCTGACCTGCTTCGTCGGGTAGGTCAGCTTGTGCGCGCAGATCGCCGAATACGCGACGATGTTCTTCTCCGCGCCCACGCCCCCTGCCCAGCGGTAGGGCTGGCCGGACTCGGTCTTGAGCTCGACCGCGCCCGAGGCCGGCTCGCCCAGCGCGATCAGGAAGCATGGCGTGGCCGAGAACGGATAGTCGAACACGTAGCCGACGTTGCGCTTGAGCGATTTGAGCTTGAGCGGCTGGCCGGCGGCGTCGAGCAGCTTCGCCCGCGCATACATCCGCACCTTGAGGTCGGCGGCCTGCGCATTCGCGGGCAGGTTGGCGGCCGCGGGCACCGCGGCGCACAGTTTCACGAAGTCGCGTCGTTCCATGTGAATCAGAAAACGGGTCAGTGTACATTTCCGCAAGTCGCCAGTTTATCGGGAAACTGCTTGCGGGAAATGTACTCTGACCCCGCGGCAAAAGTACTCAGACGCCGTTTCAGCCCGGCTTGATGCGGAACCACGCGGCGTAGAGCGCCGGGAGAAACAGCAGGGTGAGCACGGTGGCCACCATCAGCCCGCCCATGATCGCCACCGCCATCGGGCCGTAGAAGGCGCTGCGGGTGAGCGGGATCATCGCGAGGATCGCCGCCGCCGCCGTGAGCATGATCGGGCGGAAGCGGCGCACGGTCGCGTCGATGATCGCGTCCCACTGCTCGGAGCCCGCCGCGGATGTCCTGCTCGATCTGGTCGACGAGGATGACCGAGTTGCGCATGATCATGCCGGCAAGCGCGATGGTGCCGAGCATGGCGACGAAGCCGAAGGGCACGTTGAAGGTCAGCAGGGCCGCGGCCACGCCGATCAGGCCCAGCGGCGCGGTCAGCACCACCAGCGCCACGCGCGAGAAGCTCTGCAACTGCAGCATCAATGCGGTCAGCATCACCAGCACCATCACCGGCGCGACCGCCGCGATCGAGTTCGAGCCCCTGGCGCTGTCCTCGATCGCCCCGCCCGTTTCGATGCTGTAGCCGGCCGGGAGGCCCGCCTTGAGGTCGGCGATCTTCGCCAGCACCTGCTGGCTGACCACGGGGCCCTGGATGCCGTCGCGCAGGTCGGAGCGCACGGTGATCGCGGGCTGCCGGTTGCGCCGCCAGACCACGCCCGGCTCGAAGTCGTAGCGGATCTCGGCAATTTGCGCCAGCGGCACGGTGCGGCCGCGGCCCACCGGCACGGCGAGGTCCTTCAGCAGGCTCAGGAAGCGCCGTTCCTCGGTCGCGCCTCGCACCACCACGTCGATCTGCTTGTCCTTCTCGCGATAGCTGCGTCACCGCCAGGCCGGAAAGCATGGTGTTGAGGAAGGTGCCCAGCTCCTGCGTGGAAATGCCGAGCGCGCGCGCCCGGTCCTGGTCGATCGCGAGCCGGATCACTTTCGAAGGCTCGTCCCAGTCGAAATTCACGTCGCGCGTCCATTCGTTGGCGCGCATCACGCCCGCGACCTGCCTGGCGATCTCGCGCACCTTGCCTTGTCCTCGCCGATGACGCGGAACTGCACCGGGTAGCCGACCGGCGGGCCGTTCTCCAGCCGGTTCACGCGCCCGCGCAGTTCCGTGAAGTCGGTCTCGAAATGGTGGTACAGGCGCGAGCGCACCTTCTCGCGCGATTCGCTGTCGCGCGTGGTGATGATGAACTGGCCGAAGTTGTTGTTGACCAGCTGCTGGTCGAAGGGCAGGTAGAAGCGCGGGCTGCCGCTGCCGATGTAGGCGACGAAATTCTCGATGCCGTCCTTCAGCTGCGGGTCGGAGAGCAGCAGCTTTTCCATCTTCTTCACCTGCGCCTCGGTTGCCGCCACCGAAGAGCCCTCGGCAAGGCGCAGGTCGACCACCAGCTC
Organism: uncultured beta proteobacterium; assembly: GCA_963849005.1. Taxonomy (GTDB): domain Bacteria; phylum Pseudomonadota; class Gammaproteobacteria; order Burkholderiales; family Usitatibacteraceae; genus CAWKGC01. Next base: position 104,271 of record CAWKGC010000007.1, read on the forward strand.
GAGCCGGCTGGCCGAGGGGAAGAACTGTTGCTGGACGAAGCGGAACGCGAACATCGAGGCAAGGAAGGCGGCGACGGTCGCGCCGATCACCAGCCAGCGGTGCGTGACGCACCACTCCACCACGCGCCGGAAGCGCAGGTAGAAGGGCTTGCGGTAGACCGCATGCTCGTCGAAGTGCGCGCCGGACTTCCTGAAGTCCGGCAGCAGCTTGTAGCCGAGGTAGGGCACGAACACCACCGACACCACCCAGGAGACGAGCAGCGCGATCGTCACCACGGCGAAGATCGAGAAGGTGTACTCGCCGGTCGAGGAGCGCGCGAGCCCGATGGGCAGGAAGCCGGCGGCGGTGACGATCGTGCCGGTGAGCATCGGCAACGCGGTCGAGGTGTAGGCGAAGCTCGCCGCCTTGACGCGCTCGTAGCCCTGCTCCATCTTCACCACCATCATTTCCACCGAGATGATGGCGTCGTCGACCAGCAGGCCGAGCGACATGATCAGCGCGCCCAGCGAGATCCGGTGCAGGTCGATGCCGAGCCTGGAGCATGAACATGAAGGTCACGGCCAGCACCAGCGGGATGGAGAGCGCGACGACGAGCCCGGTGCGCAGGCCCAGCGACAGGAAGCACACCGCGAGCACGATGCCGACCGCCTCGGCGAGCGAGCGCATGAAATCGCCGACCGAGCGCTTCACCACCACCGGCTGGTTGGCGACCCGGTCGAGTTCCATGCCCACCGGCAGCGTCTTCTCGAAGCGCGCGGTGGCCTCGTCCAGCGCGTGGCCCAGCGCGATGACGTCGCCGCGCGGCACCATCGAACGGCCACGCCGATGCGCCTCCTGCCCCATGAAGCGCATGCGCGGTTGCGGCGGGTCCGCGAAGCCGCGGTAGACGCGGGCCACGTCGCCGACGCGGAACTGCCGCCCGCCCGCGCGCACCGCGACGTTCCGCGACTGCCTCGACCGAGTCGAGCGCGCCGGTGGCGCGCAGGTAGATGCTTGTCCGTGGGCGTATCGAGGCTGCCGGCGGCGCTCACCGCGTTTTGCTGCGCGAGCGCGGCGAAGACCACCGACGAGTCGACGCCGAGCGTGGCGAGCTTGGCGTTCGCCACCTCGACGAAGATCTTCTCGTCCTGCTCGCCGATCAGCTCGACCTTGGCGACGTCCTTCACGCGCAGCAGTTCGTTGCGCACGCGGTCGGCCGCGTCCTTCAACTGCGCGTAGCTGAAGCCGTCGCCGGTGAGCACGTAGATGTTGCCGAAGGTGTCGCCGAACTCGTCGTTGAAGAACGGGCCGACGATGCCCGGCGGCAGCTGCGTGCGGATGTCGCCGACTTTCTTGCGCACCTGGTACCAGCTTTCGGCGGCCTCGGCCGCGCGCGAGCAGTCCTTGACGAAGACGAACACGACCGACTCGCCGGGCTTGGAATAGCTGCGCATGAAGTCCAGCCGCGGCGTCTCCTGCAGCTTCCTCTCGATCCTGTCGGTGACCTGCAGCTCGACCTCTTCCGCGGTCGCCCCCGGCCAGATCGTGCGCACCACCATCAGCCGGAAGGTGAAGTCCGGGTCCTCCGACTGGCCGAGGCGCAGGTAGGAGCCCACGCCGATCGCGCCGAGCACGAGGATGAAGAACAGCACCAGCGTCTGGTGCGCCAGCGCCCATTCGGACAGGTTGAACCGCTTCATCGCGCCTCAGCCCTTCGGCTTCGCGTCGGCGGTCTTCTCCGCCGGCGCCGCGCCCGGAAGCAATACCTGCTGGTCCGGCAGCAGCTTGTGCACGCCCGCGGTGACCACGATGTCGCCGGGGGCGAGCCCGGCGAGGATGCTCACGCCGTCCTCGCGATACTGGCCGATCTTCACCGCGCGCAGTTTCACCTTGCTGGTGGCCGGGTCGACGACCCACACCGCGGGCTCGCCCTTTTCGCGGTCCTTCGTGATCGAGGTCAGCGGCAGCAGCACCACGGTGCCGTTGTCGCTGCCGTGGAAACCGACGTTCGCCGTCATGCCGAGCTGCACGTCGGCGGGCGCCCCGGGAACGCTGATGCGCACGGCGTAGGTGCGCGTGGCCGGGTCCGCCGCGCCGGCGATCTCGCGGACCACGCCGGGCAGCAGCTTGCCCGGGTCGGCCCAGCGGCTCACCACCGCAGGCTGGCCGACCTTGAAGCGGCCGACGTCGCCCTCGGGCAGGTTGATCACGACTTCGCGCTCGCCGTCGTGGGCGAGCCGCATCACCGGCTGGCCCGCGGCGACGACCTGCCCCGGCTCGGCCTTCACTTCGGTGACGATGCCGTCGGCATCCGCCGTGAGCGTGGTGTAGGCGGCCTGGTTGCCCGCGGCGCCTGCCTGCGCGCGCGCCTGCTCGAGCTTCGCATTGGCGGCATTCGACTGGTTCTTGCGCTGGTCGTAGGCCGACTGGCTGATGAACTTCTTCGCCAGCAGGTCGGCATAGCGGGCGAGTTCGTCACGGGCGAGCGCGGCGTCGCTTTCCGCGGCTGCCAGGTTGGCGCGCGCGCTTTCCAGCGACAATCGCGCGTCCTCGGGGTCGAGGCGCGCGAGCACCTGTCCTTTCTTCACGCGCGCGCCGGCATCCACCGAACGCGCGACCATCTTGCCGCCGACGCGGAAGGCGAGGTCGGCTTCGATCCGCGCGCGGACCTCGCCCGGGTAGACGTCGTGCGGGGAGACGCCGCCGGCGGCGACTTTCTGCACCACCACGGGACGCACCGCGGCGACCTGTTCGGCGGGCTTGCCGCAGGCGGCAAGGAGGAGGGCGAGGGCGGGAAGGGGAGCGATGCGGGCGTTCATTTGCGGGATCCTTTGCTGCGCGCAGAAACAGGCTTGCCCCTGGCCGGCGGCATCGCTCGCCGGCGCGGTTCGCCTTCGATCCAGCCGATCCAGAGTGCGTTCAGGGCGACATCGAGCTCTTTCTCGTAGTCGCGATTGAAGAGCCGGAGGTCGGCGCGTTGCATGGCCTTGCCGAAACGCTCGATCGGATGCAGGAGCTGCCAGAGGCCGACGATCAGGCCGTAGCTGTGTTGCAGGAGTGTCACGCCATCGCCCGCTGCCAGCGTCGGGAAATGGCGCTCCAGCCCGGCGCCAGCTTCGGCGAGCCAGGCGGCGACGCGCATCTTGAAGGCGAGCGCGACCCCGGTCGGGATGTCGCGGTCCATCATGGCCATGCAGCGGCTGGTGAGCGCCAGGTAGCCCGGCACGCGCACCATGTGCGTGTGCGTCACTTCGAGGACGTCCTCATAGCGGACGCTGTCCCTGGCGACGGTAGCGACCAGCGCATTGAAGAAGCGCTCCACGTGCCGCTCGTGCAAGGAGAGCAGCATCTCTTCCTTGCTCGGGAAGTACAGGTACACCGTGCCCTTGCCGAGGCCGGCCGAGTCCGCGACTTCCGAGACGTTGGCGATGCGAGACGGATGCTTGAGGAACAGCGCTTCGGCGGCGTCGAGGATGGCGTGCTTGCGCACCTCCTTGTCCTCGACCCCGATCGCGCGGGACTTGATCACCATGACAAATGACTCCGGGTCAGTTGATGGCCATGCTAACTGACCGCGGGTCAACATGCAAGCGCGCGATTGCCACGGCCCGGGACCGGCCGGGGAAAAGTTCAGATTTCCACGATCATGCAGGTGGTCGATCCGTGGGCGAGCAGGTTGCCCTTGGCATCGACCAACTTGCCTTCCGCAGTCGCGACCTTGCGGCCGGCGTGGACTACACGGCCTTCGCATGTGACGAGCCCCGTGCGCTCGCTCAGCGCGCGCACGAAGTTCACCTTCAACTCGAGCGTCGTGAAGAGGGCGCCCCGCGGTGTCGTGGTGAGGACGGCGCAACCCATGGCGCTGTCGAGCAACATCGAGGTCCATCCGCCGTGCACCATGCCCATCGGGTTGTAATGCTCGAACTTCGGCGTGCCGGTGAAGCGGACCATGCCCACCTCGGCATGAACGAGGTCGATGCTGCTCAGGCGCGAGAATGGCGGCCGGGTGAATTTCCCGGCGGCGAGGCCCTGCATGAACTCCAGGCCCGTGAGGTTTTTCAGGACCTCATGCGGGACCAGGCCGACTTCTTCGGTGTCTACCATGTGGATTCCGCCAATCGCAGTGCCGGGTCGCGCGAGCCGAGCACGCGCGCTCCGACGCTCTTGTCATCGAGGAAACGCAGGATCGCGGCGATTACCAGCGCAGACTTGAGGATCCTCGTGTGGCCGAGGCCGTTGGTGGAGAGCAACCGTGCGTCGGGATAGAGCAGGGCGTAGCGCTCGGCGTCGCTCCACGGCACGTCCTTGTCACCGAGGTCGTGGATCACCAAGGTCGGGCGGTTCGCGCGTTCGGCGGTGGAGGCCACGCCGGCAAAGTCGAATCCCATGCCCTCGCGCCGCTCGATGCGCGCCTGCATCATGCGGCGCACGCGTTCGGTGAAGCCGAGCATGCGCGCGAAGCGCCGCGTGGCATCGACCGGTTCGGCCATGGCGCCGATCAGGACGAGGCGCCCGGCCTCGAGGCCATCGCGCAGGGCAACCGCCGCCGCCGAGCCGCCCAGCGAATGGCCGATCACCGCGTGCAGCGGGCCGACGCGCTCGGCGACCGCCTTCAGGATGCGCGCGAACTCCGGCAGGCTGGAATGATCGCCGGTGCTGGCGCCATGGCCCGGCTGGTCGAAGGTGGCGACTTCATAGCCCTGCCCGACGAGCGCGGCGATGATCGCGTCGAACTGCAGTCCCCAGCCGGCCCAGCCGTGCGCGAGCACCACGCGAGGCGCGCCGGCCGCCGCGGCCCAGCGATACAGGACGATGCGCTGCCCGGCAGTCTCGAGGTATTCCACTGCATCGGGCCGGCGGGCGAGCACCGGGACGGGCTTTCGCGACCGCCGCATGGGGCGCAGGAAGAGCTCTTCGGCCAGTCGCGCGCCAAGACCCGGCACGAGGTGCGAAAGCAGTGACAGGGAGGTCTTGATCGGTAGCGCCAGGGCTGCATTCATGGTGTGCCTCGAGGTTGCGAGATGGAGGAATGAAAGTGAACGGTCGTGCACTAACCGGGTAAAAAAAATCAGTGCGAAAGGGGCGATGCCATGGCAATGAGCCGGTTGAACGACATCCGGGCGCGAGTGAATCCGGAAGCGTCTTCCTGAAGCCGCCAGTCCTGGTGGGCAATCAGGAACAGGCCGTGCATCTCGAACGCAAGCTGCTCGGGGTCGGTGTCCGTGCGCAGATGGCCTTCCTCGATCGATTGCCGCACCGCGCGGGCAAGCGTGCGGCGCAACTCGGACGCCGTGCGGCGAATGCGGTCGCGCACCGGGCCGGGGCGGTCGTCGAATTCGCTGGCGCCCGCGACGATGACGCAGCCGCCGCCGCGCATGTTGGCGATGTGCGACAGCCAGCCGTCGAAGATCGCCTCGAGGCGGGGCAGCCCCCTGGGCTTGTTGATTGCCGGGACGAACACGCGCCGGCCGAACTCCTCGCGCACTTCGTCTATCAGGGCAAGGACCAGCTCTTCGCGCGAGCCGAAATGGGCGAACACGCCGCTCTTCGAGAGTCCCATGCGCTCGGCGAGCGTGCCGAGCGACAGCCCTTCCAGGCCGACTTGGGAGGCCATCTGGTGGGCGGTATTGAGGATTGCCTTGCGGGTCTGCGCGCCTTTGTTCATCGGCGCAGAATAGAACGGTCGTTCGATTCTGTCAAGCCCCTCGTCAGACCATGCCTTCCAGCAGCTGGACGTCGACGATGTTCCCGGCGGCAACATTGCCGACGTCGTCCCCGAGGACGATGAAGCAGTTGGCGTCGCTCATCGACTTCAGGATGCCCGAGCCCTGCTCGCCGGTCGGGCGCACCGTCCAGATGCCGTCGCTTCCGGGCGTGAGGATGCCGCGCTGGAACTCGGTGCGCCCGGGCGCCTTGCGGATGTTCGCCGTGCACAGCGCCTTGAGCATCGGCACTGGCGCGACCGGATTGGCGCCCATCAACTTCAGCAGGGCTTCGCGCACGAACTGGTAGAAGGTCGCCATCACCGACACGGGGTTCCCCGGCAGGCCGAAGAAATGCGCGCCGCGGATCTTCCCGTAGGCCAGCGGCCGGCCCGGTTTCATCGCGATCTTCCAGAACACCACTTCGCCCAGCTTCTGCATCAGCTGCTTCACGAAGTCCGCCTCGCCCACCGAGACGCCACCGCTGGTGATGACCACGTCGGCGATCGCCGCCGCGTCGATGAAAGCCTGCTCGAGCAGCGCCGGGTCGTCGCGCACCACGCCCATGTCGATCGCATCGCACCCCAGCCGCGCGAGCATGCCGTGCAGCGTGTAGCGGTTGGAGTCGTAGATCTGCCCTTCGCCGAGCGGCGTGCCGATCGCGCGCAGTTCGTCGCCTGTGGAAAAGAAGGCCACGCGAAGCGGCCGCATCACGCCGACCTCGCCGAGGCCGAGCGAGGCGATCAGCCCGAGCTCGGCTGGCCGGACGATGCGCCCCTTCGCCAGCGCGATCGCACCGCGCTTGAGATCTTCGCCGGCCTCGCGCACGTTCTGGCCGGTCTTCTGTCCTGCCGCGAAAGTGACCGACTTGCCGTCGGCGCGGGCGCGCTCCTGCATCACCACGGTGTCCGCGCCCTCGGGCACCACGCCGCCGGTGAAGATGCGCGCGCATTGCCCGGCGGCGACCACACCCTTGAAGGGCTGCCCCGCGAACGATGTGCCGATCTCGGCCAAGGTCGATTCGGCATCGGCCTCCAGGTCGGCGCCGCGCATCGCCCAGCCGTCCATCGCCGAGTTGCGGTGCGCCGGTACGTCGACGGGCGAGACGATGTCCTCGGCGAGCACGCGGCCCAGGGCGGAGCGCAGCGGCACGCGCGCCACGCCGGACACGGGCTCGAGGAACTGGTGGATGAAGGCACGCGCCTTGGCCACCGGCATCGAGTCGGGATCGTAGTCGTCGGCGCAGGAGGCTTCGGTGATGGTGAGCTTGGTCATGGCGTCTCGTATTGCGCGAGTTCCTCGGGCGTGTTGATGTTGCGGAAGGCCTCGAGCTCATCGCCGAAATCGACTTCCGTCACGGCGAGCGAGGCATACCAGGAGTCGATCTTGCGCTGCCCCGAAGCGAGGAAGGCGCGCAGCGATGGCGCGACGTTCGTGCGCATCAGGCAGAAGACCGGATGCGGCTGGTCCCCGGTGCGCGCCACGGCGAGCTGGGCATTGCCGGCATCGAGCGCGGCGTTGAGCCTCTTCACCAGGTCTTCGGGGAGGAATGGGGAATCGCAGGGCACCGTGACCATCAGGTCGCCCGAGGCATTGGCCAGCCCGCGCTCGAACCCCGCCAGCGGCCCGGCATAGCCCGGGATCTCGTCGGCGATCACGCGATGGCCGAACTGCGCGTAGCGCTCCGGATTGCGGTTGGCGTTGACGAGGACCTCGTCGACCTGGGGTGCGAGGCGCGCGATCACGTGCGCCACCATCGGCTTGCCGCCCAGCAATTGCAGCCCCTTGTCGATGCCGCCCATGCGGCTGCCCTGTCCCCCGGCGAGGATGAGGCCGGTGATCAACGCAGCGCTTCCGTTCCCGCGGCGGCGGGCTGGGCCGATGGCCTGCGCACCAGCCGTTCCTCGCCGGTGAACAACAGGAAATGCTTTCCCACCGCGCGGCCGATCATGGTGATGCCGACCGTCTGCGCGATCTCGTAGCCCATCTGCGTGAGCCCGGAGCGCGAGACGAGGAACGGGATGCCCATCTGCGCCGCCTTGATGACCATCTCCGAGGTCAATCGCCCGGTGGTGTAGAAGACCTTGTCGGCGCCGTCGATGCCTTCCAGCCACATCCAGCCGGCGATGGCATCGACCGCGTTGTGCCGGCCGACGTCCTCGACGAAGGTGAGGATCTCGCTGCCCCGGGCAAGCGCGCAACCATGCACGGCGCCCGCCTGCTTGTAGATCGATTCGTGGACGCGGACGTTGTTCAGCAGCGCGAACAGCGTTGCCTCGTCGAGGCGCGCGCCTTCGGGAAGCCGGATCGATTCCACGTCCTCCATGAGTTCGCCGAACACCGTGCCCTGCCCGCAGCCGGTGGTCTTGGTGCGCTTCTTCATTTTCTCTTCGAGGTCGGTGAGCCCGTGGCGGGTCGTGACCACCGCGGCATTGACTTCCCAGTCCACCTGGACGGAGACGATGTCCTCGATGGAATTCACCAGGCGCTGGTTGCGCAGGTAGCCGATCACCAGGGCCTCGGGCGCGGCGCCCAGCGTCATCAGGGTGAGGATCTCCTGCTTGTCGACGTAGAGCGTGAGGGGATGCTCGCCGGCGATCGGCGTGGGCTGGACCGCGCCGTTCTCGTCGCGCGCCTCGACCGTGAACGTGGAGGGGCGGGCGGACTGCGATAGCTCGGGGCGCCTGCCCACGTCAGCCGCCGATGAAGGACATTTCGACCTTGCGCTCGCGGGCCGTCTCGGCAGTCCGGACTTCGGAATAGTTGTCGGCGCGCTGCCGCCAGATCGCGCCGATCGCGGCCGATACTCCGCGTCCGTCCTGCCGGAGCGGATCATCGATTTCAGGTCGTAGCCCTGTTCGGCGAACAGGCACGTGAAAAGCTGCCCGTCGGTGGAAAGCCGGGCGCGATTGCACGAGGCGCAAAAAGCCTGCGTGACCGAGGAGATGACGCCGATTTCGCCCGGCCGTCGGCATAGCGCCAGCGCTCGGCCACTTCGCCTGGATGGTTGGCGTCGATCGGCTCGAGCGCGAATTCGCGCCCGATCATCGCACGATCTCCGCCGACGGGACGACCTCGTCCATGCGCCAGCCGTTGGTCGAGCCGACGTCCATGTACTCGATGAAGCGCGCGATGTGCCCGGTGCCGCGAAAGCGACGCGCCATCGCGAGCACTTCCCGGTCGTTGGTGCCGCGCTTGACCACCATGTTGACCTTCACCGGCGCCAGGCCCGCCTCGGCCGCGGCGTCGATCGCCTCCAGCACCTTCGCCACCGGGAAATCGACATCGTTCATCGCCTTGAAGGTACCGTCGTCGAGAGCGTCGAGGGACACGGTGATGCGATTCAGGCCCGCCTCGCGCAGCGCGCGGGCCTTTGCCTTCAGCGCCGAGCCGTTGGTCGTGAGCGTGAGGTCGATGCCGGGCAGCGCGGTCGCGAGCTGGCGCACCAGTTCCTCGATGTTCTTGCGCAGCAAGGGCTCGCCGCCGGTAAGCCGGATCTTCTCGATGCCGTGCCCGCGGAAGATGCCGGCGAGCCGCACGATTTCCTCGAAGCTGAGCAGTTCCCCGTGCGGAAGGAATGCGTAGTCATCGGCGAACACGTCCTTGGGCATGCAATAGACGCAGCGGAAGTTGCAGCGGTCTGTCACCGAGATGCGCAGGTCGCGCAGGCCGCGCCCGCGGGGGTCGCGTGCCAGGCCCGATGCACCCTCGCCGTGTGGGGGGATCGGCAGCCCGCGCGGCGCGGGAGTGATTGCAATGACCTTGCTGTTCATGCGGGTTTCGCCTGGGCGTCGGTCGTTCGATTATAGTGGAGCCATGAGTGAAAAGCCGACCCTGAAGATCGCGGTGGTGATGGAGCGCGTCGCGATCGAGAGCCGCTGGGCCACGCACCAGTGGCGCGTCGCATCGGTGCGTCCCGACTGCGGCGGCGAGCCGCGCGTGGTCGTCGAGCACGAGGGATTGCTGCAGAAGCTCTACCCCGGGCTCGACCTCACGATCCATCGCGACGAGGCCGAAGGCTATTACCTGAACGTGAGTTCCGAGAAGCCTGCGGTATTCGTCTCGTGGCGCGTCGAGGAAGGCAGCGGCGAGGGCTATCCGTTCCTCGCCACGCTGTCATATCACGAGGCAGCGCGCTGGATGGATGGCGGTGAAACCGTCGATCGCGTGGAAGCGCCGGTCGACCTGATCGTCTGGCTCGGCACCTGGGTGGAAGAGAACTACCGGCCCGAGGCAAAGAAGCGCATCCGGCCCAAGTCCTTCGAATCGCTCGAGCGCCGCTCGCGGGGCACCTGAGCATGGCCGAGGAACTGCCTTTCCTTTCGCGCTGGTCGCGCCGCAAGGTCGAGGCGAAGCAGGGAGGGACGCCTGCACCGGAAGAGGTTCCTGCGCCGGTCGCATTGCCCGCGGCGATCGAGGCGCCGCCTCCCGAGCCGCTTCCCCCGGTCGAATCGCTGACGCCGGAGTCCGACTTCAAGCCCTTTCTCAAGCCGGGCGTGGACGAGGGCCTCAAGCGGCAGGCGCTCAGGGCGCTTTTTCGCGACCCGCAGTTCAACGTCCAGGACGGGCTCGACATCTACATCGGCGACTACACGCAGCCCGATCCGATCCCGCCCGAGATGCTGGCGCGCCTGAACCAGATGAGCCACCTCGGGGTGCGCGAGCCCGAGTTGGAAGTTGATCCAGCGCACGCGAAGGAGGGGGCCGAGGCGGCAGCGGAAGTATCGCCCGAGGCGGCCGAAGCCGCCGAGTTGGCAGCCGCGCCGGAGCCGGCCGCGCCCACCGCTGAGCCCGCCGCGGAGCCTGCCGTCGAGCCCCTGCGCAAGAGCGAAAACCCCTCCCAATAATAGGGGTTTATACGCCCGGAATTTCTCCGGAACTCGTGTAAAATTTTTTCACTACAAGAACGGTGAGGAGCAGGGCGCGTGCCGCAGTAGGCAAAGGGCCCTGGACATCGAATACGTTGACTTCGTTTTCTTCCCAGGAAACGGTGGCCATCGACAAGGATGGTGCGCCGACGACCCAGCCGGATGCGCAATCGGTGTCGCCCGCGGTTTCGTTCGAAAGCCGGGGCTGGTCCTCGCGCCCCGAAGGCGCCGAGGCGAAGATGGCGGCCCTCGCGGCGATCTCGCAGTTGCCCGAGCCCGGCCCGGTCGCTTCCGTCTCGTATCTCTCGCGCGGCAACCTGCTGGTGATCGGCGGCGATGCGCGCGCGCTGGCGGCGGCGCAGTCCCTGTCGGCATCCCTTGCCGTGACCTTGCTCGACTCCGCCGCGGCCGCAGGGGCGGGAAAGCACGCGACCTGGCGCGGCAAGCTGGTTTCGCTCGAAGGCTGGCTCGGCAAGTTCGTCGCGCGCATCGAGGCGACTGGTGGTGGCCGATCCCGGGACGGGGAAAGACGCGCGGCGCACGCCGGGGCAGGAAACCGAGGCGGATTTCGACCTCGTGCTCGACTTCAGCAATCCGTCGCGTTTCGCGATGCACCAGCCGCCGCAGGGCTACTACGCGGCGCCAAGGGACGAGGCGGCACTCGCTGCCGTGCTCGAAGAGTTGCGCGGGCTGGTGGGCGAGTTCGAGAAGCCGAAGTTCTTCAATTACCGCGAAGACATCTGCGCGCATTCGCGCTCGGAGATCATCGGTTGCAACCGCTGCATCGTGGTGTGCTCGACGGTGGCGATCCGGGTTGCCGGGGACAAGGTGGCGGTCGAGCCGCACCTGTGCATGGGCTGTGGCGCCTGCGCCACGGTCTGCCCGTCAGGCGCCATGAGCTACCAGTATCCGAAGGTGAGCGACCGCGGCGCGCAGCTGAAGCTGCTGCTTTCGGCATATCTGGGCGCCGGCGGCAAGGATGCCTGCCTGCTTTTCCACAACGGCCTGGACGGCCGCGCGCTGCTGGCCGCTTCGGCCGCGGCGGGCGAGGGCCTGCCCGGGCGCGTGATCCCGATCGAGACCTGGCATGTCGCCTCCATCGGCCCGGACCTCCTGCTTGCGGCAATCGCCTACGGCGCCAGCCAGGTGGCGGTGCTGGGTGCGGGTTCCGAGGCGCCGCAATACGCGACGGCCCTCCAGGAACAGATGTCCTTCGCCCAGACGGTGCTCACCGCGCTGGGCTACTCCGGATCGCACTTCAAATGGATCGAAGCGCGCGACGCTGCTGCGGTCTCCGCGGCTTTCGCGGCATGGCCGGCGGCCACGGGCGTCGCCAAGGCGGCAAGCTTCGCGCTATCGGACGACAAGCGCACGGCGATCGAGTTTTCCGTCGAGCACCTGGCCAAACTGGCGCCGACGCCGCAGCAGGAAATCACGCTCCGGGCCGGTGCAGCTTACGGCGAGGTCGAGGTCGACCGGGTGAAATGCACGCTCTGCCTCGCCTGCGCCGGGGCCTGCCCCGAGTCCGCGCTGATGGACGGCGGCGAAGTCCCGATGCTGCGCTTCCTCGAGCGCAACTGCGTCCAGTGCGGCCTGTGCGAGAAGACCTGCCCGGAGGACGCGATCACGCTCAAGCCCCGGCTGTTGCTCACCCCGGCCGTGCGGGAAGCGCGTGTCCTCAACGAGGACCAGCCCTTCAATTGCCTGAGCTGCGGCAAGCCCTTCGCGACGCGCAACATCATCGAGAGGATGACCGGCCGCCTGGCCGGGCACTCGATGTTTTCCGGCACCGGGGCGCTGAAGCGCCTGCAGATGTGCGCCGACTGCCGCATCGTCGACATGATGTCGAGCCCCGATGAAGCCTCGGTGCTGAAGCGATGAGCACGCCGGCCGCCGCCACCATCCAGGTGCACCGGCCCCTTTCGGCCGAGGACGCGGGGCGCGCCGATTTCTATGCCTTGCTTGCCCGGCTGCTGCATGAGGCCCCGGATGCCCGGCTCCTCAACACGCTCGCGCTTGCGCCGCCGCTGGACGAAGGCACGGAACTGTCGGCGGCCTGGTCTGGTCTGACGGCGGCATCGGCAGCATTCGACGCGGAAGCGGCCCTGGAGGAATTCGAGCAACTGTTCGGCGGCGTGGGAAGGGCGAAAGTCTCTGTTTTCGCTGGCTTTTATTCCGGCGAATCGCTCGCCGACCACCCGCGGGTCAAGGTGATCGCCGACATGAGCGCGCTCGGCCTTTCCCGCCGGCCGGCCGCCACCGAACCGGAAGACCACTTTGCCGCGCTGTTCGATGTAATGCGTATACTCATCGCAGGCGGGGCCGGGCGCGAGGCAGCCACGGTGGAGGAGCAGAAATCGTTTTTCACGCGCCATCTTGCACGCAGTTTGCCCGGGTTCCTGGTGGCCCTGGCAGGCGCGGATGGTGCAAACTATTACCGTCGGGTTGCCGCGTTCGCCACAGCGTTCGCGTCGATCGAGCGGCAGTCATTCGAACTCGATTGAAACCGCAGCAATCATCTGAGGAGGCGTGAAATGAAGAAAGACTCGAAGCCCGCCCTTGACCGCAGGTCGTTCCTTCTGGCCTCCAGTGCCACCGCCGGCGCGGCCGCAGTTGCCGCCACCGGGCATTTCAAGGCGCGCAAGGCCGTCGCCGCAGCCGAGGCCGCCACGCCTTCGGGCTACCACCTTTCCGCGCACATCAAGAAGTACTACGACACCACCGAGGTCTAGGAGGCCACCATGCTGCTGACGAGAAAAAGCGAAGGGCAGGTCGAGCACCGCAACCCGCTTGCGCGCGCCGCGACCGCACTGGCGTCCCGCACCGTGGACCGCCGCACGTTCCTCAAGGGCTCGGGCGTTGCCGCCGGGGCCGCCGCGTTTGCCAGCCAGCTGCCGCTGAGCATGGTCGGCGAGGCGCACGCCGCCGAGGGCAAGGCCGGCAAGACGGAAACGAAGCGCACGATCTGCACGCACTGCTCGGTGGGCTGCGCGGTGGACGCGATCGTCCAGGACGGCGTCTGGGTACGCCAGGAGCCGGTGTTCGATTCGCCGATCAACCTCGGCGCGCATTGCGCCAAGGGCGCTGCGCTCCGCGAGCACGGCATCACCGAGGACTCGCACCGCCTCAAGTATCCGATGAAGCTGGTCGACGGCAAGTACCGCCGCATCAGCTGGGACCAGGCGCTCACCGAGATCTCCGACAAGCTCCTCGAGATCCGCAAGCAGTCGGGCCCCGACGCGGTGTTCTGGGTCGGCTCGTCGAAGCACAACAACGAGCAGGCCTACATGCTGCGCAAGTTCGTGTCCTTCTGGGGCACCAACAACACCGACCACCAGGCGCGCATCTGCCACTCGACCACGGTCGCGGGCGTGGCGAACACCTGGGGCTACGGTGCGATGACCAACTCGTACAACGACCTGCTGAACACGAAATGCATGATGTTCATCGGCTCGAACGCGGCCGAGGCGCACCCGGTGTCGATGCTGCACGCGCTGCATGCGAAGGAGACGGGCGCGAAGATGATCGTCGTCGACCCGCGCTTCACGCGCACTGCCGCCAAGGCGGACCAGTACATCCGCATGCGTTCGGGCACCGACGTTCCCCTGCTCTTCGGCATGCTTTACCACATCTTCCAGAACGGCTGGGAAGACCAGAAGTACATCAATGACCGCGTCTACGGCATGGAGAAGGTCCGCGAGGAAATCCTCAAGAAGTGGACGCCGGACAAGGTGACGGAAGTCACCGGCGTCTCTGCTGCCGACGTCTATGCCGCCGCCGAGACAATGGCGAAGAACAGGCCCTCGACGATCATCTGGTGCATGGGCCAGACGCAGCACACTACCGGCAACGCCGTCGTGCGCGCTTCCTGCATCCTGCAACTCGCGCTCGGCAACATCGGCGTGTCGGGCGGCGGCGCCAACATCTATCGCGGCCACGACAACGTGCAGGGCGCGACCGACGTCGGCCCCAACCCCGATTCGCTGCCGGGCTACTACGGCATCGTCACGGGCGCCTGGAAGCACTGGGCGCGCGTCTGGGGCGTGGACTACGAATGGATCAAGGGCCGCTACGCCTCGCAGGCGATGATGGAAAAGCCCGGCATGACGGTCTCGCGCTGGATCGACGGCGTGCTGGAAAAGAACGACCTGATCGACCAGGATTCCAACCTGCGCGCGCTGGTGTACTGGGGGCACGCGCCGAACTCGCAGTCGCGCGGCGTCGAGATGAAGCAAGCGATGGAGAAGCTCGACCTGATGGTGATCGTCGACCCGTATCCGTCGGCGGCCGCGGCCATGCCGGAACGCAAGGAAGGCGTGTACCTGCTGCCGGCGGCAACGCAACTCGAGACCTCGGGCTCGTGCACGGCGTCGAACCGCTCGCTGCAGTGGCGCGAGAAAGTGATCGAGCCGCTGTTCGAGTCCAAGCCCGACCACACCATCATGCATGCCTTCGCCAAGAAGTTCGGCTGGGACAAGGAGTTCACGAAGAACATCAAGGTGGTCAAGGACAAGACCGGCTGGGACGAACCGGTGGTCGAGGACATCCTGCGCGAAATCAATGCAGGCACCTGGACCATCGGTTACACCGGCCAGTCGCCGGAACGCCTGAAGGCCCACATGCGGCACATGGACGCCTTCGACCCGAGGACGCTCGCATGCGTGCGCCCCGTGGTGGACAAGGAAACCGGCTACGACCTCACCGGCGACAACTTCGGCCTGCCGTGGCCCTGCTACGGCAACGCCAAGCTGAAGCACCCGGGATCGCCCAACCTCTACGACACCTCGAAGAACGTCATGCAGGGCGGCGGCAACTTCCGCGCGAACTTCGGCGTGGTGAAGGATGGCGTCGACCTGCTTGCAGCCGACGGCTCGTGCTCGAAGGGCGCCGACATCACGACGGGCTACCCCGAGTTCGACCATGTCCTCATGAAGAAGCTCGGCTGGTGGAGCGAGCTTACGGAAGCCGAGGCGAAAGAAGCCGAAGGCAAGAACTGGAAGACCGACCTTTCCGGCGGCATCCAGCGCGTGGTGCTGCAGAACCACAGCTGCCATCCGTTCGGCAACGCCAAGGCGCGCGCCGTGGTCTGGAACTTCCCCGATGGCGTGCCGCAGCACCGCGAGCCGCTTTACTCGCCGCGTCCCGACATGGTGGCCAAGTACCCGACGCACGACGACAAGAAAGCCTTTTGGCGCCTGCCGACGCTCTACAAGACAGTGCAGCAGAAGAACATCCAGGACAAGGTCGCGGAGCGCTTCCCGATCATCCTGACCTCGGGCCGCCTGGTCGAGTTCGAAGGCGGCGGCGACGAGACGCGGTCGAACCCGTGGCTGGCCGAGTTGCAGCAGGAGAACTACGTCGAGATCAACACCAAGGATGCGGAAGCGCGCGGCGTGAAGTACTGGGACTATGTCTGGGTAAGCTCCCCGACCGGCGCGAAGATCAAGGTGCGCGCGATGGTCACGGAGCGGGTCGGCCCGGGCACCAGCTTCATCCCGTTCCACTTTGCCGGATGGTGGCAGGGCAAGGACCTGCTCGACAGGTACCCCGAAGGCGCAGCGCCGATTGTGCGCGGCGAGGCGGTGAACACGGCGACGACGTACGGCTACGACTCGGTCACGATGATGCAGGAGACCAAGACGACGCTGTGCCAGATCGACCGCGCCTGACCCCCCAGCCCGAAGCGATCAGGAGACGAACATGGCAAGAATGAAATTCATCTGTGATGCCGAGCGCTGCATCGAGTGCAACGGCTGCGTGACCGCCTGCAAGAGCGAGCATGAAGTGCCCTGGGGAGTGAACCGGCGGCGCCTCGTGACGGTCAAGGACGGCCTGCCGGGCGAACGCTCGATCTCGGTGGCATGCATGCACTGCACCGACGCGCCGTGCATGGCGGTATGCCCCGTGGACTGCTTCTACAAGACCGAGGAAGGCATCGTCCTGCACGACAAGGACCTGTGCATCGGCTGCGGCTATTGCTTCTATGCGTGCCCGTTCGGCGCGCCGCAGTTTCCCAAGGCGGGCGCCTTCGGCCTGCGCGGCAAGATGGACAAGTGCACCTTCTGCGCCGGCGGGCCCGAGGAAAACCACTCGACCGCGGAGCTGAAGAAGTACGGCCGCAACCGCATCGCCGAGGGCAAGCTCCCGGCGTGCGCCGAGATGTGCTCGACCAAGGCGCTGCTCGCCGGGGACGAGGCGATGATCGCGAAGATCTACAAGACGCGCGTCGTGCGCCGCGGCAAGGGCGACGAGATCTGGGGCTGGGCCGTGGCCTACAAGGGCGGCGCGAACATCATGAAGCAGGCGGAGGCAAAGTCATGAAGATCGCGCTCTGGGTCGTTGCGGCGGCGACCGCGGTCGCCGCCGGCTGCAGCGAAGCCCCGCGCGAAGTTGGCAAGCAGTACGCGGGCAAGGAAGACCAGAAGCCCTGGGCCGGCGACCAGTTCAAGGGCGACAAGGCCAAGTGGCAGCAGGCACTTACCGAGCGCGTGAAGAACCAGGGCCAGACCGAATAGCGCGCCGGTCCAGTGGCAGGCGCCCGTGAATTCGGGCAGACATAAGAACAGAACTCGCCTAGGAGAATCGCATGTTGAAACCCTTTGCCAAAGGCCTCGCGGCCCTCGCGCTTGCGGCGGCCGCTTCGTGGCTGCCCCAGGCGGTGCTGGCGCAGCAGGCTGCCAAGCCTGCCGCCGCCCCAGCCGCTGCTGCCGCGCCGGGGCCCGCTGCCGCGGCGCCCGTCACCGGTGAGAAGCCCGCCGGAGCGCCAAGCCTCACGGCGGTGCCCGGCTGGAACAATCCCCCCGCCTGGAGTTCCGTCGACACGACGCCGCAATACGCCTCCGTGCGCGGCAACGGCACCGACGTGCTGGTGCAGACCACCGGGGAGCAATGGCGCAAGATCCGCAACGGCCCGGTCACGGTCTACGGCGGCTGGTTCATGGTCGCCGTGCTCGCGATACTCGTGCTCGTCTACCTCATCAAGGGGACAGTCAAGTTGCATGGGCAGCCCACGGGCCGGATGATCGACCGCTTCAACGAGGTCGAGCGCATGGCGCACTGGACCATGGCGATCAGCTTCGTGCTGCTCGCGATCACCGGGATCCTGATCCTGTTCGGCAAGCACATCATCATGCCGTGGCTCGGGCAAGGGGCATTCGCGGCGATCACGGAATTCTCGAAGACCGCGCACAACTTCATCGGCCCGTTGTTCGTGTTCTCGATCGTCGTGTTCGCGCTGCTGTTCATCAAGGACAACATCCCCGCCGCGCACGACGTCAAATGGATTGCCGGCCTGGGCGGGCTGCTGTCGGAGAAGGAAATTCCCTCGGGGAAATTCAACGCCGGCGAGAAGGCGGTGTTCTGGGGCGGCGTCGTTGGCCTGGGCATCGTGGTGAGCGTCACCGGCTTGATCATGGACTTCCCGAACTGGAACGCGGCCCGTGACACGATGCAGCTGATGAACCTCATCCACGGCATCGCGGCGATCGCCTTCATGGGGATGATCATGGGCCACGCCTACATGGGCACGGTCGGCATGGCCGGCGCATACCAGGCGATGAGGACCGGCAAGGTCGACGAGACCTGGGCCAAGGAGCACCACGAGCTCTGGTACAACGAGGTCAAGTCCGGCAAGCGCAGCGGTGGCGCGCCGGGAATGGCGCAACCGGCACAGGGAGACGACTGAGATGAATGCCATCCGCATTGCCACTCTTGCCGCGGCCCTGCTGATCGGAAGTTCCGCATTCGCCAAGCTTCCCCCGCCGCCGCCGATGGACGACAAGGCCAAGGCGGCCGCCGAGGAAAAGAAGGTGAAGGACGCAGCCGCCGCGGAAGCGACCAAGGCCGCCAATGCCGCGGCCGACGAAAGGGCGGTAAAGAATTTCCAGGCCAACATGAAGAAGGCCGGAAAGCCGATACCGAAACCGACGCCGCTGCCGGTCGCCGCCGCAGCCGTGCCGGCGAAGCCTGGTGCCGCGCCCGCGAAGGCGCCGGAAAAGGCGCCCGCCAAGAAATCCTA
This sequence comes from uncultured beta proteobacterium, assembly GCA_963849005.1. GTDB lineage: Bacteria > Pseudomonadota > Gammaproteobacteria > Burkholderiales > Usitatibacteraceae > CAWKGC01. Next base: position 122,838 of record CAWKGC010000007.1, read on the forward strand.
GGAAGAAACCATGAAATCGAAGTTTTGCTTGCTGGCCGTTGTTGCATTGAGCGCGGGATGTGCCTCGATGGGCGGGACGCCGGGACCGAGCGCCGTCGCCAAGCTCGAGCCGACCAAGGGCAATTCCGCTGCAGGCACCGTGAAGTTCGAGGAACGCGGCGCCAAGGTGCAGGTATCGGGAACCATAACGGGCCTCAAGCCCAATACGGAGCACGGCTTCCACGTGCATGAGAAGGGCGACTGCAGTTCCGGGGACGGCATGAGCGCGGGCGGCCATTTCAACCCCGCCGGCAAGCCGCACGGTCACCAAGGCGACGAAATCCGCCACGCAGGCGACTTGCCGAACCTGCGCGCCGATGCAGGCGGCGCCGCCACGTTCTCGTTCGAGGCCACCGGCATCACCGTGGGCTCCGGCGCGACGGACATCGTCGGCAAGGGCCTGATCGTGCACCGCGACCCGGACGACTACAAGAGCCAGCCGGCTGGAAATGCGGGACCGCGCGTCGCGTGCGCGGTGATCGCGAAGAGCTGAGCGTTCGCAGCAGCAGGAAAAAGGGGCGCCTCGGCGCCCCTTTTCATTTCCCCGACAGCCTCGCCGCGTTCTCCTTCTTGCGGCGATGCGGGGCAAGCACCTCGCGCCTTGCCCAGAGCAGGAACTTGCCCGCTTCCGCTTCCCGGGAGGGCGACAGGAAGGCCTCGAGGCCGGCTTCGGAAAAACCCCATTGGCGCGTGCCCTCGATGCGCTCGTGCTGGGATGCCGGGAAGCGCGCCCCGAACGAGGCGTCGAAAGGCAGGCCGCAAGCCTGGCAGACATCGCGGTCGACAAACCACAAGTCCCCGTCTACCTCGTGGATGCGGATGTGGACGTCGTTGAAGCGGTAATAGCGCCCTTGCCATGGCTCGTGAGGCGCGTGCCTCAGCCAGTCGATGAGGCCGCCGGCGGCTTCGAGGATGGGCTTGGCGAGGATGCCCGCGATGGGGACGGCGGCGAACACGATGCCGGCGTACCACGGGAACCCCAGCCATCGCGCGAAGCCGACCAGCATCCAGGCGATGGCCGCCGCGAGCGCGATGCGCAGCAGGGCCCCCGCCCAGTTCGGCATCGCCTCGCGCATCGCGCTACCAGGTATAGCGGACCGTGTAGCGCAGCACCGCCTCCGCCTCCTTGCCGACCTTCACCGGGAAGTGGATGGTGCGCGAGTCCTGCTTCTCGTAGTCCTGGGTCTTCTTCAGGATCGACCAGTTGCTCCAGCGGTACAGCACTTCCTTGACGATCACCGTGACGGGCTCGGACTTCTGGTTGCGCAGCTTCACCTCGATGTCCTCCTCGATCCACCTGGCGTTGGTGTCGATGCGGAAATCGACCTGCCGGCGCTCGCCGACGACGTCGAAGGCGCTGCCCAGCTTGATCTGCACGGTCTCGTTGCGCGCGGTGTGGTCGATCAGGTCCTCGCCGATGAATTCGAGGCTCTTGTCGGCCTCGTCGAGCTTGGCGACGCGCACCTTGCCCGCCGGCATCGGGATCCCCAGCCCGTTGTCCTTCGCGTTCCTGTAGCGCAGGTAGACATCGACCTTCTTGTTCGACTGGACGCCGAAGTTGCGGTCGGTGGCGACCGAGCCGTAGTAGGGGTAGGCGTAATTCTGCCCGAAGTAGACGAGGTTCTTCTGGCAGGCGGCGCCGGGCGCCATGGGAAAGAGCTCGATCTGCTTGGTCGAGTTGTTGGCGAGCGAGGTCGTGCGCCCCAGCGTGTAGAGGTGGTATTCGAAGAAGGATTTTTCCTGGAATCCTTCGGCCTTCGACAGTTCGTTCACGCGCCCTGCCATTGCCGGGGCCGCGGCGGGCTGGGCGCGCGGCTGCGCGCGCTGCACGTCGCCCGCGACCAGCTTCAACCTGGCGTCGTCGTAAGCCGTGCCGGACTGGTTCACGATCGTCACCCACGCGCCGACATCGAGGCGGCAGCCCCCGCCCTGCGGTTCGCTGTAGGTGAGGTTGTAGTCCGTCCACCAGGTCATGCCGCCGGTCTGGTAGGCGAATCGCGCCTTGTGCGTGCCGGCGGTCTCGGTCTCGATGTCCCACACCAGCGTCGGCTTGCTGATGAGGCCGCCGGGCAGCGTCGGCAGGCGCACGCCCGCATAGCCGGAGAGCACGCGGATGCTGCCGTCGGGATTCTTCAGCGTCACACCTCCCTGCGTGCTCACCAGCGTTCCCGTGAAGGACTCCACCGCCTGGCCGCGGGCCTGCTCGACCGTGATTTCCTTGTCGAGATAGCGCGACAGCAGCTTCGAAGTGCTGGTGAGGTCGAACTCGAAACTTTGCTCGACCACGCGCGTGCCCTTGGGGTTGGTGAGCGACTCGAAGGCGACCGTGGTCGGGTCGATCAGCGCGGGCACGTCGCTCACGCGCAGGAGCGTGCGGCCGCGGTTGAGGGCGAACTCGCGCTCTTCCTTCACCAGAGCGTAGCCCGGCACGGTATAGCCCTCGCCGCCGCTTCGGAAGGTGGCCGGGCTGAGCGTGCCCGGCTGGGCGCTCGAATAGATCGTGACGGCGGTCTCGGCAGCGGCGCAAAGGGGAAAGCAGGCAAGCACGGCAAGGGTCAGGGCGGGGCGGCGGGTGTTCATGAGGGCGTCTCCGGTCGGTGGCGATATCGAGTTTAACGGCCGGGCCGCGGAAAAGGGTTAACGGGCCGGCGCCGGCGCCGCGCCGCTATAATGCGGGTTCACTTTCCCCACTGCGAACGCCATGAAATTCCAGGGAACCGACACTTACGTCGCCGACGACGAGCTGAAGCTCGCCGTCAACGCCTCCGTCACGCTGGGCAGGCCGCTGCTCATCAAGGGCGAGCCGGGCACGGGCAAGACCATGCTCGCCGAGGAGGTCGCCAGGTCGCTCGGGCGGCCGCTCTACCAGTGGCACGTGAAATCGACCACGAAAGCGCAGCAGGGCCTCTACGAGTACGACGCGGTTTCCCGGCTGCGCGATTCCCAGCTCGGCGACCAGCGCGTCGGCGACATCGCCAACTACATCGTCAAGGGCGTCCTCTGGCAGGCCTTCGAGGAGGGCACCCAGCCGGTGGTGCTCATCGACGAGATCGACAAGGCCGACATCGAGTTCCCCAACGACCTGCTGCGCGAGTTGGACCGCATGGAGTTCTACGTCTACGAGACGCGCCAGACGATCAAGGCGAGGCAGCGGCCGATCATCTTCATCACCTCCAACAACGAGAAGGAGCTGCCGGATGCGTTCCTGCGCCGCTGCTTCTTCCATTACATCCGCTTCCCCGACCACGAGACGATGCAGCGCATCATCGACGTGCACTTCCCGGGCATCAAGAAGCAGCTGGTCAAGGCGGCGCTCGAGGTGTTCTTCGAGATCCGCGACATGCCGGGGCTGAAGAAGAAGCCCTCGACCTCGGAGCTGCTCGACTGGCTGAAGCTGCTGCTCGCCGAGGACATCCCGCCCGAGGCGCTGAAGAGCGAGGGCCACCAGCAGGCCATCCCGCCGCTCTACGGCGCGCTGGTGAAGAACGAGCAGGACGTGCATCTGTTCGAGCAACTGGTGTTCCTGTCGCGCCGCGGGCCGCTGAGTCTTCGTCATTCCGGCTGCCCATTTCGTCATTCCGGGCTTGACCCGGAATCCAGTCCACCGAAAATGCTCATCGATTTTTTCACCACCGTCCGCAAGGCGGGCGTCCCGGCCTCGGTGAAGGAGTTCCTGACGCTGCTCGAAGCGCTGGAGAAAGGCGTGATCCACGGCAGCGTCGACGACTTCTACGTGCTGTCGCGCGCCTGCCTGGTCAAGGACGAGGCCTACTTCGACCGCTTCGACCTTGCCTTCGCCACCTACTTCAAGGGCGTGGCGAGCCTCGATGCGCTGAACCCCGCGCAGATTCCCGACGAGTGGCTGAAGAAGATCGCAGAACGCTTCCTGAGCGACGAGGAGAAGGCGCAGGTCGAGGCACTCGGCGGCTGGGAAAAGCTCATGGAGACCTTGAGGCAGCGGCTCGAGGAACAGAAGAAGCGCCACCAGGGCGGCAGCAAATGGATCGGCACCGCGGGCACGTCGCCTTTCGGCGCCTACGGCTACAACCCGGAAGGCGTGCGCATCGGGCAGGAGGGCGGGCGCAACAGGAGCGCGGTGAAGGTCTGGGACCGGCGCGAGTTCCGCGACTACGACACCGATGTCGAACTCGGCGTGCGCAACATCAAGATGGCGCTCAGGCGCTTGCGTCGCTTCGCGCGCCAGGGCGCGCCCGAGGTGCTCGACCTCGACGGCACGATCTCGTCGACCGCGAGGAACGCCGGCTGGCTCGACATCAAGATCGTCCCGGAGCTGCACAACGCGGTGAAGGTGCTGCTGTTCCTCGACGTCGGCGGCACCATGGACGACCACATCAAGTCGGTCGAGGAACTGTTCACCGCGGCGCGCTCGGAGTTCAAGAACCTCGAGCACTTCTATTTCCACAACTGCGTCTACGAAAGCGTCTGGAAGGACAACCGCCGCCGCCACGGCGAGAGGATCCCGACCGTGGACGTGATGCGCAAGTACGGCCACGACTGGAAGCTGATCCTCGTCGGCGACGCGGCGATGAGCCCCTACGAGCTCGAGCAGCCCGGCGGCAGCGTCGAGCACTGGAACGACGAGCCGGGCAGGGCGTGGCTGGAGCGGTTGACGAAAGCCTGGCCGCGCGCGGTATGGCTGAATCCCACGCCGCAGGAACACTGGGGCTGGACGGCTTCCACGGAGAACATCCGCAGGGTGATGGACGAGCGCATGTACCCGGTGACCCTCGGCGGGCTCGCCGCCGCGGTGAAGGAGCTTTCGTGATTTCCTCCAGAGCGATATCCCGGAAGTAGCGATCCCCGGCGAAGCCCTCCCTTTCGAACCGGCGCCATCACGGTTGCTGCGACCGAGTTGCCGCCTTCGTGAATCAGGCGACTTTTCTGTAGCGACGCTTTTCTTTGTGAGAGGGTCGCGCCTCTCGAAAGGGAGGGCTCCACCGAGGCTCGCGTGGGTATCGCTGCGCGGGGCGCGAAGCGCCGTCTCCTTACGCGCAGGCGGGGGCGGGGCGGTTCCCTTTGAGAGGCGCACAGCCCATGCGATTTGCCGCGACGCTGCATTCAGCCGGCCGATTCACGAGGCCGGCAGCGCGGTACAAAGAATCATGTCGGCGCCGGGTCGAAGGGAACCGCCTCGCCACCGCCACCCATTCGCCGGGTCGAAGGGAACCGCCTCGCCACCGCCACCATTTCGCCGCGTCGAAGGGAACCTCCCGCCCGCGCTCTAGGCCCTCTGGAAGCGAAGCACGCCGTCGGGCCCGAGCGTTCGCTTGAACCTCCCGGCATACATCAGGCGATTCAGGTGCGCGACGGCCTCACCCATCGCGAACATCATCTGGTGCCCGTCGAGCTTTCGCTTGAACAGGACCGGCAGGACTTCGGTCGCGGTCTTCGGCGTGTCGCACGCTTCGTAGAGCCAGTCGAGGCGCTCGGCGTGGTGCTCGCGCAACTGCCGGATGCGCTCGTGCATGTTGCGAAACACGCGGTCGTGCGAAGGCAGAACCAGCGTGTCCGCGGGCAGGTGCGAGAAGCTTTCCATCGAGTCGAGGAACAGCTTCACCGGGTCGGCCTCGGGCTGGCTGCCCCAGACGCTGACGTTGGTCGTGATGCGCGGCAGCAGCTGGTCCCCGGAAATCAGCACGTTCTTCGAGGCGCACCAGAGCGCCGCGTGCTCCGGCGCGTGGCCGAAGACCGTGATCACCTCCCAGTCGTGCCCGCCGATCGCGAGCTTGTCGCCGTGCATCATGCGGCGGTAGCGTTTCGGCAGCGGGGTCACGGCGGAGGCATAGCCGTTGCCCTTGCGCATGCGCTCGGGAATGCCGGCGTCGTCGAGGCCGTGGCTCTTCAGCAGCGCAATGCTGTTCTCGCGGTCGAAGCCCGAGGTGTCGTGCACCGCGGCATGGGCCGAGAGATACTCCGCGGCGGTCATCCACATCTCGACGCCGAGGCGCTCGGTGAGCCAGCCTGCGCTGCCGACATGGTCCGGGTGGTAGTGGGTGACGACGAGGCGGTTCACCTTGCGCCCGCCCATGGGGCCCGCGAACACCTGCTCCCAGAGATTCCACGTCGCCTCCGCCCCGTAGCCGCAATCGACGATCACCCAGCCGTCGCCGTCCTCGAGCAGCCACAGGTTGATGTGGTCGAGCGCGAAAGGCAGCGGCATGCGGATCCAGTGCACGCCGGGCGCGACCTCGATGGCGCTGCCGGGCGCGGGAATCGTTTCCCCGAGGAGGTAGTCGACGACGATTTCAGAGGCCATGAGCAGTTGCCCGGGTCGGGGAAAACGGGGTCAGAGTACATTTCCGGAGCGCGGATCGCACTGCGATCCGGCCGGAAATGTACTCTGACCCCGTTTTCTACTTGGTGGTGAAGACGAACACGCCGTCCCAGTTGGGGCCGGGCGGCTTGGCGCGGAAGTGGGCGATGCGCTCGAGGTAGATCTTGTAGAGCTTGGCGTCCGGGTTGCTGTACTGGAGCGTCTTCACCAGCTTCTCGGCGTCGTCCCAGCGCTGCTTGCGATAGAACTCGAGCGCCTTGTGGAAGCGTTCGACGTCGTCCACCGCGGCGTTCACCACCTCGCCCTGCAACCCGATCGGCTCGTAGATCGCGACCGCCTCGAGCTTGCCCTTGACGCGAACGCGGTCGACTTCGCGGTAGATGAACATCGGCGCGGCCTTGATCACATTCTCCGTCACAAGCACCCCGACGCCGTATTCCTTGGTCAGGCCCTCCAGCCGGGAGGCGAGGTTCACTGCGTCGCCCATCACCGTGTACGCGCGACGGAACTTCGAGCCCATGTCGCCCACGTTCATCGTGCCGCAGTTGATCCCGACGCCGATATGCAGCACCGGCCAGCCGCGCTTCACGTACTCCCCGCCCGTGGACCTGAGGGTCTTCTGCATCTCGAGCGCGGTGAGCACGCTGTTCTTGACGTGGTCGGGGTCGGCCAGCGGCGCGCCCCAGAAGGCCATGATGGCGTCCCCGATGTACTTGTCGATCGTGCCCATGCGCTGCTGGATGCTCTCGGTCATCGACGTGAGGTAGTAGTTCATCATCTCCTTCAGCGCTTCCGGGGACAGGCCTTCCGATATCGAGGTGAAGTCGCGCACGTCGGAGAAGAGCACGGTCATCTCGCGGCTTTCGCCCTTCATCGAATAGACGCCGGGGTTCTTCGCCATTTCCGCCACCAGCTCTTTCGGGACATAGGTCCCGAAGAGCCCGGTGATCAGGCGGCGCGAGCGCGCCTCGGTGAAGAAGCCGTAGGCCATGTTCATGAAATACAACAGCAGGACCATCATGATCGGCGCCGCGAGCGACAGCACGAAATTGTTGTATTTCCACTGGTAGATGTTCAATCGCGACGACGATCACCAGCGCGAGGGCCACGAAAGCGGTGGACCGCAGCGGGTTCAGGAGCGGGAGCGTGAAGGAGAAAAGCACGCCCAGCCCGAGGAGGATCAGCACCGAATAAAGCTGCGCGTAGATCGGCTTTTGCATGATGCGGCCATCGAGCATGCCGCTGATCAGGTTGGCGTGGATCTCGACCCCGGAAAAATCTTCCTCGACGGGAGTGTTGCGCAGGTCGCGCAGGCCCTGCGCCGAGGTGCCGACGATGACGATCTTGTCGCGCAACTCGTCCGGGGAAATCTTGCCGCGGATGACGTCGGTCGCGGACACGTATCGAAAGACCTTGGCGGCCCCTCGGTACGGGACCACGCAGATGCCTCGGTGTCCAGCGGGATCTTGTGTCCGCCGATCTCGATCCGCGCGAGCGTGCGTTGCCCGTCGCTCGCCGGGAAGTCGCTCGGCACCATCACCACGGGCACGTTGCCGAGCGCCAGGCGCGACACGGCGAGTGACATGGCCTCGTAGTAGCCGCCTTCCAGCTTGATCAGCATCGGCACGCGCCGCGTGACGCCGTCGACGTCCTGGAGCGGGACGAGGTGGCCCGTGGCCGCCGCCGCGTCCTGGAGCATCTTGATGTTGCCGCTGTAGCCGTCGAACGGCGACGCGTACAGCGATTCCTTGCCGAGCCTCGATTCGTTGAGGAGGGGCTGGGGCAGGGAGCCGACCTTCTCGTTCTTGCCGCGGCTCACGAACATGCCGAGGACCACCGGGTACTTCGAGATCGTCTCGGCGAAAAGCGCGTCGTAGTCGAGCGTCTTCCTCGCGCCTTCGAGGAATTTCTGGAATTCGGGGCTGTCCTTCAGGGTGGACTTGCCGAGCTCCTCGAGGCTGGCCAGTCCCGAGCTGTTGTCGGGCTCGGCGAACACCACGTCCCAGCCGAGCACCTTGATCTTGTAACGCTCGAAGAGCTGCGTCACCATCCCCGAGAGCTTCTTGCGGTCCCACGGCCACCGGCCCTCGGCGGCAAGGCTGCGCTCGTCGATGTCGAGGATGACGATGCGCGAATCGAGCGTGTTCGGCAGGAACATGCGCAGCCGCGCGTCGTAGGCGAGGAGTTCCTGCTGGTCGATGAACCGCACGTATCGGAGGTTGGCCTCGTGCACGTAGAACAGCGCCACGATGCCCAGCCCCAGCCCGACCCTGACGAGGTTGCCGACGGAGGAGAAATAGCCGGCCAGGAAGGACTTGATGTTCTTGAGGTTCAAGCTGGTGTTCCGCCGGGCTGCATGGTCGTTGTGGTTTCGCGGGGGAAGTGCCGGAAATCATACACCGGCGGCGCTCCGCCGGGCTAACCGCCGCGCGCGCGGGAGAAGTCTTCCGGGGTGCCGATGTCCAGGTGCGCCGAGCGGGTGCGATAGCCGGCGACCCGCATCGTCCGGAGCCAGCGCGGGAAGGCGTCGTGTTCCAGCGAACACGCGGCGGGAAGCGCGGCAAGCGAGCGCCATGCGCAAGGCGAGAAGACGTAGAGCCCGGCGCTGATCCAGGCCGGGCCGCCGGCGCCTTTTTCCAGGAAAGCATCGACGCGATTGCCGCTGCACTCCACCCGTCCGTAGCGAGACGCGTCGGGCACGCGCGCCAGCGCCAGCGTTGCCGCGGCGCGCTCGGCGCGATGGAAGGCCAGCAGCGAATCGATCCTCGCGCCGAAGAAAGTATCGCCGTTCATGGCCAGCGCGGTGCGCTCGACGCCGAAGCGCCGCGCCGCCAGCCTGAGCGCGCCTCCCGTGCCGAGCGGGCGGTCCTCCTCCGAATAGGCGATCGCGAGCCGCCCGTGCTGCGTTCCCAGCGCTTCTCGGACCGTATCGGCGCGGTGGCCGACGCACAGGATCACGCGCTTCACCTCGGCCGATCGCGCGAGGCGATCGAGGACATGGGCGAGGAAGGGGCGCCCGCCGATCTCGGCGACCGACTTGGCGCGGTCCTTCACCACGGCGCGAAGCCGCGTCCCGAGCCCGCCGGCGAGGATCAGCGCGTCCATTCGCCGCGCACGCCGCCCGGGGGCGGTCGCCGCGCGGGATCCGGGCACCAGGCCTCGGCGCCCTTCTGCGTGAAGTGGAAGGGAATCACGCGGCCTTCGAGCGCGCGCAGGGCGTCGATCAGGCGCGGGCGCTCGCGCGGGTCGACGACGAACATGATCACGCCGCCGCCGCCGGCCCCGGAGACCTTCCCGGTTTGCGCGCCGGAGGCCAGCGCCAGGGCGAAGATTTCCTCGATGTGCGCGTTGGTGATCGAGTGCGCGAGCCGCTTCTTCGACTCCCACGACTTGCCGAGCACGCCGGAGAACGCGCGCAGGTCCCCGGTGAGGAGGTGCTCCTTCATGCTCACGGCGTCGCGCTTCAGGGTGTTCAGCACTTCGATCGAGGGCGACCCGGCCAGCGAGGCCTGCGCGACCTGCTCGTCGATGATGGCGGCGGAATCGCGCGAGGTGCCGGTATGGAACAGCACCAGCGAGACTTCCAGCTCGTTCACCACCCAGTCCTTGACCCTGAGCGGATTGACGATCACGCGGTCGGCGCCGTCGAACTCCATGAAATTGAAGCCGCCGAACGCCGCGGCGTACTGGTCCTGCTTGCCGCCGGCGAGCCCGACGTCTTCCCGCTCGATCCGGTAGGCGAGCCGGGCGATCTCGTATTCGCCGAGCCCGAGGCGCAGCCACTCGTTGAAGGCCTGGAGCACCGCCACCACCAGCGTGGACGAGGTCCCGAGCCCGGAGCCGGCCACCACGTCGGCGTGCGTGCTGATGCGCACCGGCAGCGCCTTGCCGTGGTTGAACTGCTGGACCACGCGGTTGTAGATGCCCTTGTGCAGCCTGAGCGGCTCGTCGAGCGCGATGCGCTCCGTGGCGGGTGCGCTCCAGGATTCGCCGCGGTCGAGTGCGACGATCGAGACCTCGCCGTCCGGCGCTGGCTCGAGCGTGCAGTAGGCGTACTGGTCGATGGTGGCATTGAGCACGCAGCCGCCATGCTGGTCGCTGAAGGGGCTGACATCGGTGCCGCCGCCGCCGAAGCCCAGCCTGAAGGGGCGCCTTGGAGCGGATCATCATGGCCGGCGCACGTTCGCGAAGGTGCTTGCGATCGCCTCTCGCGCGCACATCGCGCGAGAAGTGGCGGCGGACGTTTTCGATGCCCCGCGCGCGACAGCCGGTCCCAGGTCTCGCGGTCGTTGTAGGCGAGTACCACTGCATCGGCGAAGGCGCGCGGGTCGTCGGCGACCAGCACTTCCTCGCCCTCCGCGAGGTGCATGCCCTTCGACCGAGGGCGCGGTCGCCACCACCGGCACGCCGATGCGCCATGGCCTGGTTGATCTTGCCCTTGACGCCGGCGCCGTAGCGCAGCGGCGAGACCGAGATGCGGCAGCGCGCGAGCCACGGCTCGACCTCGGGCACGAAGCCGACCACCTCGATGTCGTCGGAGGCGAGGCGAGAGCGCCGACTGCGGCGCGTTGCTGCCGACGACGCTGGGTCTTCACTCCCGGCAGGCGTTCGCGCACAGCGGGCGCGATCTCGCGCGGCGTAGAAGAGGATCGCGTCCACGTTCGGCGGGTGGCGGAAGCCGGCGACGAAGAGCAGGCCTTCGCGCTCCTCGTACGGGGGCGGCGGCGGCGGCGCGTCGTGGATGTTGGTCTGGACGATGCACGCGGCGCCTGCGGCACCTCGTGCGCCAGGACCTCCTGTTCCACCGGGCTCACCACCAGGTCACATCGACGCGACGGATGCAGTCGATCTCCTTCCGGTGGATCGAGGCGGCGCTCTGCGCGAGCGCCTTGCTGTTCTCCAGCAGGCGAGCCGCCGCGTGCGCAGGTAGTGCAGGTCGTAGGGTGTCGAGGACGATGCAGCGCCTGCGGCGCGTGCTTGCGCACCGCGTCGATGAAGCGCGCGGCGATGTAGTGGCGGGCAGAGCACGACCACGTCGAACTCGCGCGCCGCGCTCCTGCAGCAGCTGCTCGACGGACGCGACGTAGGGGTGGGCCAGGACCTCGACCCCGGCCGCTGCAGGTCGCCCACATAGGGCTGGAGGTACTCGCAGGTTGGCGGCGACGAAGCTCACCTTGCAGCCCATCCCACCATGAGTCGAGCAGGCCTGCATGCGCACCGAGCCGGAGTCGTGGTCGGGCGTGATCATGCAGGCTTCCACCACCAGCACCCGCGCGACGGCCGCGCGGTCGCCTCCAGCGCCGGCCGCCGCCGTTCACGCGATGGCGTGGCGAGCACGTCATGCCAGCGCGCCAGGAACTTCTCGCGGTTGACCACCTGGTGACGCTTGACGCCCTCGGCCTCCTCGGTGCCGTACGTGACGCCCTCGAAGTGGACGATGGTCGCGTCCGGCTGGTAATAGACGCGTTTGCCCAGCTGCCGCACCCGGAAGCGAAATCGGTGTCCTCGTAGTAGGCCGGCGCGTAGGCGCGATCGAAGCCGCCGAGCCTGCAACAGTCGCGATGCGCAGCGCGAGGCAGGCGCCGGAACAGTAATCGACCTCGCTCAGGTAGCTGTAGTCGGGGCTGCCGGGATCGTCGCCGCGGCCCCAGTTCCACGCCGAGCCGTCGCGCCAGACGATGCCGCCGGCCTCCTGCAGGCTTGCCGTCGGGATAGAGCAGCTTCGCCCCGACGGGCCGGCGTCGGGCGGGCAGTCGAAAGGTGTCGAGCATCGCCTCGGCCAGCCGCCGGGACCAGGGTGTCGTTGTTGGCAGGACCAGGTAATTCGCCCCGCGCCGCCGCCGCGCCGAGATTGCAGCTGGCGATGAAGCCGACGTTGGCACGGCACGCAGGAAGCGCACGCCCTTCGACCGGCGGCCAGCGCCGCGGCGGCCGGCTCCGGGGGGCGTCGTCCACGACGATGACCTCGACGCGCGCCAGCGCCGTGAAGCGGGCGAGGCTGCGCAGGCAGTTGAACGTGTGGCGTGGTGTCCGTAGACGGGGATCACGATGGTGAGCTCGGGCTCGGCCACTTCCGGAAAGGCGAGCGCATGGACGGCGGCCTCGACGCGATAGTCACGTGCCGGGGCGAACGAAATCCGCTGCGCGCCGGACAGTTTCTGCCAGACGCGCCGCGACAGGTGCACCGCTCCTTCGTCCTTCAGGATCTGCCGCGCGATCGACATGCGAGCCGGCAGCAGCGAGAGCGAGTGGCGCAGGCCCCGCACGGCCCGCACGGCCAGCTTGGCGCGGTGGGAGATCCAGCGCAGCGGCAGCGTGATCCGCCAGAACGTGCTGTTCTGGTACTCGAGCACGACTTCGCGCGCGTGCTTCACCGCGTTCTCGAGATGGCGCACGTGCTCGACATGGGCGCGGCCGAAATCCGCCAGGTCCTTCTGGCTCTGGCGCAATGCGGCGAGCTCGGCGTCGGGCAGGTGCACGCGCGACTCGAGCTGCGCGAGGGATTCGGCATGCCCGCAAGCCACGCCGGCCTCGAAGAGTTCCTGCAAGGTAGGCGACGGGCGCGCCTGCCCGCGCGGCAGGTAATAGTGCTGCGGCGCGAGCGTGATGGCGACTGGCGGCGCGCCGGCGGGCGGCCGGATCGGCGCAAGGTACAGGCTGCGGTACTGGTCGGGTGTCATGGCCGTTCAGAGCGCCACGGCCTTGCGCGCCGGGCGCGGGGTGCTCCATTGGCCGCGCGCCGCCATCGCCAGCAGTGCATCGTTCCATGTCGCGGCCGGGGCGTCCCATGCCACCAGCGCGTGATCGGGATAGGCGGCGAGGCGCTCGGGGAGCGCGCCGAGATCTGCCGCGACGATCGGGAGCGACATGCGCATCGCGGCCGAGAGCGTGTAGGAAAGCTCTCCGGCACCTGCGAGGCGAACAGGACAAGTCGGCCCTGCTCGAGGCGCAGCAGTTCTTCGAGCGTGTCCTCGCGGTACTCGCCGGTGATCGAGAGCGGCGCATCCGGCCAGAGCGGCAGGGGCCGCGCGAGATGCCCGACGACGCGGAAGTGCAGGGGCAGGGCGCGCGCCTTCGCGTCGGCCACGCAGGCCTCGAGGACGTCGAGCCCCTTGGCCTGCGACAATCCGCCGATGACCAGCACCTTGATCGGCAGCGGGGAGACGCCGTCGCCGGCGCTTCGGCGTGCGCCCATTCGAGCACGGGCAGCGCCGGGAAATAGCGCTTGAGGCGCACCGCGACATCGTGCGAAGGCGCGATGACGCGCGCCGCAGCCGCGAGAAACCGGCCCATGTCCGAGCGCCATTCGCCTATCGCCATCGGCCATTGCGCCGGCCGGCCGGCGAGGCAGCGCGCGCATCCGGCCTCGTCGGGCTCGCCGCAGTAGGTCCGCTGGGGCGAATTGAGGTGGTATTGCCGGCAGACCGGATAGTAGTCGTGCACCGTGCAGTCGTACGGCACGCCCAGTTCCCCGGGAAGCGCGAGGATGCGCAGCGGCAGCCCGTGGACATGGTGCAGGTGGACGCGCCCCACCCCGAGCGTTGCGAGCAGCGCCACAAGCGTGTCCCACTCGGTGCGCGGGTCGAAGAAGGCCTCGAACGCCTCGCCTTCCCGCATCCACGCCAGCGAGAGGAGCGTCTTCAGTGCGGCTTGAGCAACAGCACCTCGCAATCGCCGGCGAGCATGGCGGCGAGGTCGCGCAGGTGGCGCCCGACGCCGCCCTCCCAGGCGTGGCTCACGAACAGCACGCGCGGCCGCGGGCTTGAGCGCAACCGCGCGATGTCGACCGCGCCGCGCAGCGGCCGCGCGGGCTCGCGTGCGACGAAATCGCGCACCAGCGGCTGGAACTCCGGATGCAGCTTGTCGACTATCGCCTGCGCGTCCACCTTGCGCCCGGCCGAGCCTCGAGCCGAAGGAGACTTCGCCCTGGTGGAAGACGAACACGTCGGCGGCGAGCAGGTGGCGGTAGCCCGCCTTGGCCGCCTGCATGCAGAAGGCGACCTCTTCGCCATAGCCCTTGCCGAACTTCGCTTCGTCGAATTAGCCGATCTCATCGAGGCATTCGCGACGGATGTAGAGGCAGAAGCCGACGCCGACCGGGATCTCGATCGACTTGCCGGCGTTGGCGGATGCGAAGTGCCCATCGAGGCTGCCGGTGGTTTCGCCCATCGGCAGCGCGTTCACCTCGCAGAAGCGCGGGTAGCTGCAGATCGTGGCGTTGTTCGAAAAGGGCGTGATGGTGCCGATTCGCGCTTCGCGCGCGGCATGGGCGGCCAGCCGGTCGACCCAGCCGGCGTCACTTCGGTATCGGCATTGAGCAGGATCACGTCGCGGTCCCGATGCAGGCGCATGCCGTCGTCCGCCGCGCCACGAAGCCGCGGTTCTCCGCATGGATGATGAGGGTGAAGGAGCCTTCGCCGGAAAGGTCCGCCAGCCAGGCCGAGAGCGCGGGCTCCGGGCTGGCGTCGTCGACGACGACGATCTCGCGGGCGGTGAGGGTGTGCAGCCATCGCGCTCTCGATGCAACGCTGCGTCTCGGCCAGGCCGCGATAGACCGGGATGACGACGTCGACGATGGGTGGCACGGGGAGGCCGGCGGCTAAACCGCAATTTTACCGGAGACGAGGCCTTCTCCGCTCGCCTATTCCCGTTCTATTGCGTTCGCCGGAGCGATCCGGCGGGCGTGATGCCGTCCACGCAGCGCATTTCGCCCTGCGGCCCGGCGTGCATCACGGCGAACATGTGGGTGGGCGTCAAGCGCCCGGCGCGTATTTCCACCTCGTCCCGGGCCTGGACCCGGTCGATGAAGTCGCGGTCCCACCCGGGCGAGGTCGAAATTGTGGCCGAAGGCGCGGTCGGCGAACACGTCGATCAGGTTGCCGAAGCCGAGATACAGCTCGAAGGAGAAGCGCTCCATGAGCAGCGGCAGGATGTCCTGCGCGCGGATGCCCTCGAAGCCCGCGACCGAGCAGTCCCAGTTCTCGTACATTCCTCGTGGCGCGCGAGCAGCGCGGTTGTAGCGGTACACCTTCGGCAGCTCGCGACCAGAACTCCTGCACGATGGCGAGCGCCTCGGGCCAGCGCATGTGGCCGTTGCGGCCGATCATGTCGGAGACGATGAAGCGGCCGTGCGGCCAGTGCGGCGCGGACCGCGTCGAACAGGGCCTCCAGCTCGGTGACGTGGTGCAGGGACTGGTTGGCCATGATCGCGTCGTAGCGCCCGGGCCGCCAGAAGTTGAAGTCGCCCTGCACGGGAAGCACGCCGCGCGGCCACGCCCTCCGCGCCGCGCATGCGCCCCCGCCGCGTCGAGCATCGCGTGGTTGAGCTCCAGGCACTCGATCGGAAAGCGTCGCGCCCCGTGCCGGCGATCGCCGGGCCACGCGCACCTCGGTGTCGCAGTTGCTGGCGCCGATGCTGAACGCGTACCGGCCGTCCCCGTGCGGGCCGGTCGCGGTTGCGGTCTGTGGCGAAGAAGTCGTCGGGATGCGAAAAGCCGAAGCGGTCCGGGCTCGGGCCAGGTAGCGGTTGGACCAGTAGTGGAAGATCCCGGGCAGCGCGTGGACGTTGGCCTGCGTCGCGTAGGTCGCGGTCTCGATCGCGAGCTTCGCCTGGTAGGCGAGGTTGCTCGACTTGAGGGCGGTCTTCGGCCAGCGCCCCGCCGGAAGGCGCCGTGCGCGGCACGGAATCGAGCCGAAGAAGCGGCGCAGGCGCTCGTCCCGTCGGCTGGAGGAAAAAATGGACTAGGCCGCCGCGGGTTGGGCATGGCCGGGAGAGGCGTTTCGAAGCGGAGGCCCGATTATAGGGGAGGGCTCTCGCGTAGACTGCACGCCGTCGACGCCTTGCCGGAACCCAGCTTGAACCGCAGCCGCAATTCCTTCGATTTCCTGCGTCCTTGCCGCCGCCTGCAAGGTGGTGAGCCACGCGCTCGGGCTGTGGGATGGGCGCAATGATCCCTTCGCCAACCTCACCGGGCTCACGACGCTGGGCACGATCGGCGTGGCGATCTTCTTCGCGATCAGCGGCTACTGGGTCACCGCTTCGTGGCAGAACGCGCGCAGCCTCGAGGTGTTCGCCGCCAACCGCGGGGCTGCGGCCTGTTTCCAGCGCTCATCGCCTGCGTCCTCGCGACGGTCTTCGTGCTCGGGCCGGCGATGACGACCTTTCCGCTCGCGGACTACTTCTCGACGCGGGAAACGTGGAGCTATCTCACCAACGCCTTCCTGCGGCTGAAGTGGACGCTGCCCGGGGTGTTCGCCGCCAATCCCCATCCCTTCAGCGTCAACGGGTCGCTCTGGACCCTGCCGATCGAGGCGCTCGCGTATTGCGCGCTGGCCCTGCTCGGCCTGGCGCGCCTCCTGGACTGGCGGGTCACGCTTGCGCTCACGCTGGTGTTGCTGGTCCTGCTGCAATCGTTTGCCGGGCATTCGCTGTGGCCGACGCTGGTCGTGCCGGGATGGAGCTCGGTCGCGATGGCGGAGGCGACCAAGCTCGCGGTGCCTTTTCTCATCGGCGCCACGGTGCGCCACGCCGGGGACCGCGCGCTCAAGCTGGTGGCTTTGCGGCGCCTGGCTGGTGGCGATGTGGCTCGCCGCGCGCACCGAGGCGTCGGCGTTCGTCGCGATGGCGGGCGCGGGCTACATCGCGCTGGTCGTCGGCATGCGGCCGATCCCGGTGCTGCACGGCTTCGGCCGCTACGGGGATTTTTCCTACGGGATGTACCTGTACGCGTGGCCGGTTGCGCAGACGCTCGTCAGTTTCATGGATCGCGGCACTAGTGCATACGCCTTCCTGATTGCCTGTTTCGCGGTGACGCTGGGCTGCGCGGTGCTGTCGTGGTTCATCGTCGAGAAGCCGTGCCTCGCGCTCAAGCGCCGCAGCCTCGTCGATCCCACAGGGCCGCGCGCGTAGCAGTCACCGGTTCGAAGCGTCCTCGCGCGGCGGATAAAGGCCGGCCAGCCGCGCGATCAGCACGGCAAGGAACAAGGCCCCGACGACGTGCTCCACGACGCACAATGCGCGTGACTGCCGCAGCACGGGAACGATGTCGCCGAATCCCGTGCCGGTGAGGACCGTGAAGCTGAAATAGAGCAGGTCAGCAGGCTTTTCGATGCGGGATGCCGGGCATCCTGGCAGAGGCGGCAATCGGCACCGCGTGGCATGGCCTTGATGCCGATCAAGCAGGAACGGCCCGAGGCCATCGCCAGCGACCGCCCGGTCGTGGGAAACTCCGTGCGTCGACATTGCAGGTCTCGTGAAGGAAACCGGGAATGACGGAAGCCACGAAGGCGACGGACGCTGGGCGCGGAAATTTCCTTTCGGAGGGATGGCGCGAACTCATGCGCAAGATGGAACGCTCCAGGCTGCGCGGCGCGATGCGGGAGCTCGATGCGGAACGCGCCGTGGCGCTCACCGCGCTGGGCCAAAGGGCCTGGGACGAAAAGGTCGACCTCTCGGCCTTTGCGGAACTGCGCGACCGCCTGGCCGGGCTGGATGCCCAGGCAGGCGCGCTTTCGCAGACTGCGGGCAATCTCGAGAAGGAGAAGGCCTCCCTCGAAGCCAGAGGCGCGCCAGCTCGAGAAATTCACTGCGCGGCGCAAGTCGGTCGAGGAGAAGAAGAACGCCGTCGACAAGGCGCTGCGCGATGCACGGGCCTCGAGGTCGGCCTGCGAGCAGGCGATCAAGCAGGGGGAGTCGCGGCAAGCGGCGATCGCCGGCAAGTTCACGACCCTGGACCGCGACATCGCCTCCCTCGGTGCCGCTGCCGCGCCGGACCAGGCGACGAAGCTCGCCGCCGCGCAGGCGGGAGTGCGAAGCTTGCCGCGGAGAATGGCGAACTCGCCGTGAAGCTGGCGAAGGCGAGGAGGACCTGCCGGGTCATGCGTCCGAGGAAAGCCGCGTCGCCGGCGAAAGCCAGAAGTACGCCGCGGAGATCACGGCGATCGATGCCGAGCAGAAGGCGGCCATCGGGCACATCGACACGAACCTCGGCCGCGTGCGCAAGGAGGTGCAGGGCGCGTCGCAGCAAGCGAACGCGGTGCAGAAGGACCGCGCCGGGAACTTCGGCAGCCTCGGGAACACCTCGTACGAGCGAGTCCGCGTAATCGAAATCCCCGAGGCGGTCGAGCGGGTCGCGGCGATCGACAGGGCGAAGGCGAAAACCGAATCCGCGCTCGAGGACTCGATGGCCGATACGCGATCGCTCGCGGGCGGGACGATGGCCAGGTTCTGGGGTGTGGCGGCCGGCGTGCCGCTGCTGCTCGCCGCGCTGGGCTTCGGCGCCTACCAATTCCTGCAGCGTCGGGCCGCGCCCGCGCCGGTTGCGCAACAATCGGCACCGGTTGTTCCCGGAAAAGGCTGCGCCGTGCAGGCGCCACCCACCGATGGCGAAGGCGTGGGGGTCACCGCCGATTCCACGCGCACCGAAGGCACCCGTCGAGGGCCGCCTGCACGGCAAGGGCAGGAAAGCGTATGCCAGCGGCGAACTCCTCGAAGGGCAGTTCTACAACGGGAACCTGTACGGCCCGGGCGTGCGCGTCTATCACGACGGCCGCCGCTTCGATGCCAGCTTTACCGGTGGCCGGCCGATGGGGCAAGGCAAGCGACGATGCCCGACGGCACCGTGTATGAAGGCCGCTTTTGGGGGCCGATGCTGCTGGGCTGGGGCGTGCGCCGAACCCGAACGGCGAAATCCGCGGGCGACTGGCGCGAGGCATCCGGCGGCGAGATGAAGCCGTTCGGCACGATGCTGCGCGTGCGTCCCGACGGCACCCGCGAAAAGGTCAGGCGGCGGCGCTCGATCCTTCAGGCGCGACACCGGCCGCTCCCGCAACGCAAGCTGCGCAGGCCGCCGATGGCAAACTTTACTGATACCGGGTTCCGGTCGAGGAAAACGATGATGGGAAGGGCGTTGCCTTTGCACGGCATCCGCGGCGCTGGTGCTGGCCTTCGCGCCGCAGGCGCGCGCGCAGTCTTCGGCCTGCGGCTGCAGGACCTCGCCGACCTGCGCAACCGCATGTGCGAGGCGCGCGCGGCGACGGCCGAACACACCAAGCAGATCCAGTTGATCCGCGCGCAGGAAATCGGGACCGGCGTCCCGGTGATGTACACGACGCAGCGCTACAAGGAGGAGGTGCAGCCCTGCGTGCAGGAGGCGGTCAACTCTGTCACCGACAGCAACGCCAACCGGCCGACGGCGGACACCAACAACGCCTGCGAGATCGCCTACAAGGGCAATCCCTCGGCCTGCCTGAAGGAGGTCCTCGGCGCGCACGAAAGCATCCACGTCACGGTGTGCAAGGCGTCGTCCGACGACCGGGACAAGGAAGGCTCCTTCGCCTCGCTGCGCCGGCTGTTCACCGACTTCCGCGACGGCACGACCTTGATCGACCTGCTGAACGAGGAACGCTCCGCGTACCAGACCGAGATGAACCACGTGCGCCAAACCTCGCTGGTGCGCCTGTCGCGCAACAAGCCGAACTGCCCGGGGATGCCGGCCGCGCCGCCGGGCCCGCCGCGCATTCCGACGATCGAGCCGTGCCCGCCGCCGACGCCGGGGGGGGACCGAAGGATTCCTACTGCAGGCACCGCTGAACCTCCTGCCCGAATCGCGAGTCAGCCGCGGCGCCCTCGCGGCGCTGTGCGCGCTGGTCGTCCTCGCTTACCTGCCCGGAATCGCGGGCCCCTTCCAGTTCGACGACTACATCACCGTGGCGACCGACCCCGGCGCGCGCTCCCCGGCCGCGTGGTGGGAGAACCTCGCGACGCACGTACGGCCATTGCTCAAGGCGAGCTTCGTCCTGAGCGGGGCGCTGGCGCCGCTGGTGGGCGACCTGCCGACGGCCCACCGCATCGCCAACCTCGCCATCCATCTTGCGGCGATGTTCGCGTTCTATCTCTTCGGGCTGCGCGCGAGCGGGATGCTGGAGCCGTGGCGCGACGCGCAGCAGCGAAACGCGCACGCCATGCTCGCGGCCGCGGTCTTCGCGCTGCATCCGCTTTCGACCGAGGCGGTGAGCTACCTGTCGGCGCGCTCGTCCTCGCTCGCCACGCTGGCCTCGGTGCTGGCGCTGCTGGCGTGGACCAGGGCCCGCGAGGACCGGGGCGCGCCGCGCATGGCATGGATCGTCGCGGGCCTGGCCGCATGGGCGATCGCCTGCGGCAGCCGGGAAGTGGCGGTGGCCACGCCGCTGATGTTCCTGCTGCTCGAAGGCTGACCACACCCGGCGATCGACGCTCGCGTCCGCCGGCGCGCCTTGATCGGGCTTGCGTGCGTGACCGCGATCGGCGGCATCGCGTTCGTGGCTGGATGGCGAGCCACCCGCGCTACGGGACATTGCTGGATTTGTCCGCGCGCATCCTTGCCGCGCGCATCGGCGAGCCGGTGTTGGCCACCGCGCTCGATTACCTTGCCTGCGTGGCCGCGTTGGTGTGCGCCCCGAACATCGATCCCACGCCGACGCCGGCAAGCTGGTGGCAGGCGCTGGCCGTCCTTGGCGTCATCGCGTGCGCCGGCGTGCTCGCGTTCCGCGCGCGCAGCCGCCAGCCGATGGCCCTTGTCGGCTGCCGGGCGGCCATGTGGCTCCTGCCGATCTATGCCTTGCCGATCCGGCACAACCTGGTCGCCGAGCGCCACGCCTATCCGGCCATGTGGAGCCTGGGTTGGCTGGCCGGCGCGATCGTGGTCCCCCTGGCCATGTCACCCGCGCGGCTCGTGCGCATCGGCGGCCGCTCGCTTGCCGTGCTGCTGGTGGGCGTGCTCGCGCTGCTGGGCGCGAGCCGCAATCGCGAATACCGCAGCGAGGAGAGCCTGTGGGAGGCCGCGGCGCGCGATTCGGTTCCCAAGATGCGCGTGCTCAACAACCTCGGCGCGGCCTACATCGAGGCCGGCCGGTGGGAGGAGGCGGAACGCGCGCTCCTCGCCGCGCAGAAGCTGGACCCCGACAACGACATCGTCGAGATCAACCTGGATCGCGCGCGTAGGCGCTCGCCGAACTGACGCGGCCGATCAGCCGTGGGCGGCCTCGGCCGCGTGCTCGCGCATCCGCGAAATCCGGGCGGCTTCCTCGAGCCGCGCGGCGTCGATCTCGCGCATGACGCCCTCGAGATCCGTCGCCGTCTCGTCGTGCTCGAGCTGCCGGTGAGCTCGACCTCCGGGTGGAGCGCCCCGGCCTCGTAGAGCGCCCAGATCTCCTTGCCGTAATCGGTGGCAGCAGCCGGGCGCGAACCGGCCGAAGAAGCGGCGAGGTTGTCGACATCGCGCACCAGCATGCGCGGCGCGTGGTTGTTGCCCGCAGCGTCGACCGCCTGTGGCAGGTCGATGATCACCGGGCCGTCTCGCCGAGCAGGATGTTGAACTCGCTCAGGTCGCCATGGACCATGCCGGCACACAGCATGCGCACGACTTCGCGGATGAGCCGGTCATGCAGGTCGCGCGCTTCCTCCGGCGTCGAAGGCCACGTCGTTCAGGCGCGGTGCGGCGTTGCCGTCGCCGTCGGTGACGAGTTCCATCAGCAGCACGCCTTCGTGGAAGCTGTGGGGCGGGGTACGCGCACGCCGGCCGCGGCGAGGCGGTAGAGCGCATCGACCTCGGCGCTCTGCCACGCGCTTTCCTGCGCCTCGCGGCCGTAGCGCGTGCCTTTCGCCATCGCGCGCGCCTGGCGGCTGTTCTTCGTCTTGCGGTTCTCCGTGTAATCGACCGCCTGGCGGAAGCTGCGCTTGTCGGCTTCCTTGTAGACCTTGGCGCAGCGCGACTCCTCGCCGCAGCGCACCACGAAGACCATCGCTTCCTTGCCGCTCATGAGCTGGCGGACGACCGAGTCGATCACGCCGTCGTCGACGAGGGGCTGGAGGCGGGCGGGGGTCTTCATGGAATCATGCTGCCTTCGCCACCCGCTGCTTGGCCAGTGTCGGCAACGCCTTGATCGCCGCTCCCGCTTTCTTTTCGGCAATGCGCAAATCATAGATAGCCTGAAGGTTCAGCCAGAACTGCGGACTGTTCCCGAAAAAGTGTCCCAGCCGCAGCGCCGTGTCTCCGGTGATGGCTCGCTTGCCATTCAGGATGGCTGTGACGCGATTCGTAGGGACGCCGATCTGCCGACCAAGTTCGGCCGCACTCATATCGAGCTCTTCGAGTTGTTCGGCAAGATGCTCGCCGGGGTGAATCGCACTACGTCCCATCATCGCACCTCTTCAATGATAATCGACGATCTCGACGTTGGTCGGCCCCGAAGACTTGTCCGGCCACCGAAGCAGATCCGCCATTGGTCGTTGATCCTGATGCTGTACTGCCCCTTCCGATCTCCCTTCAAGTGCTTCGAGCGTGTTTCCCGGAAGGTTCAGGTCCATGATCACGGTCGCAGCTTCCAACTGGTCGAGTTTCATTTCCGCCTTGCGGGGCAATGCCGTCGAGTGCCTTCACCCGATTCCCGTCGGCGAAATCGCGAGTCCGCTTGTCCCGGTAGCTGACGATCATGGCTTCGACAAGCCGCCCAGAGAAATACGCGATACGTAAAGCATAACGGCTGTCCCGGGGCCTGAAACTTTGCCGGGGCCTCGTAAGTACTGGCGAAGATGCTTCATGGAGCGCTGCGACGTCGCATCCCGGTTTCGTCCCGGAATGGGTCTCACTGGCTGCCCTGCTGGCGGCGATGGCCGCATGCGGGGGCGGAGGCGGAGGGGGGAGGAGGATCGAGCAGTGACCCGCCAAGCGTCGGTGCGCCTGGCACTGCAGGAAGTGGTCGCGGGGCTTTCCTCCCCGTTGTTCCTGGCTGCGCCCGCGGGCGACGCACGGCTTTTCATCGTCGAGCGGCCGGGCCGCATCCGCATCTTGCGAAACGGCACGCTGCTCGCCACGCCCTTCCTTGACGTCTCCTCGCGCGTCTCCACGGCGGGAGAGGGCGGCCTGCTGTTGATGGCGTTCTGCACCCGCAATATGCGAAGAACGGCCTGTTCTTCGTCTATCTCACCGATCCCAGCGGAGACATCGCCATCGAGCGTTTCCGGGCTTCGGCCGGCATCCTGATGTGGCCTATCTGGCACCGCTGCGAATGATCACCATCGCGCACCGCAGCTTCAGCAACCACAAGGGCGGACTGGTCGCCTTCGGGCCCGACGGCTTCCTCTATCTCGGCACGGGCGACGGCGGCGGGGGCGGCGACCCGTCGGGAAACGCGCAGAACCTCAACGCCCTGCTCGGGAAGATGCTGCGCCTCGACGTAAGCAACGCCAGCGCCGCGCAGCCCTACGCCATTCCGCCGCAGAATCCGTTTATCGGCCAGGCCGGCCGCCGCGGCGAGATCTGGGCGTACGGCCTGCGCAACCCGTGGCGCCATGCGTTCGACGCTGCGACGGGACTCCTCTACATCGCCGACGTCGGGCAGGACCGGATCGAGGAAGTGAACGTGGCCGGCGTCGCGTCGGCGGGACTCAACTATGGCTGGAACATCACCGAAGGATCGCAATGCTATCCGGGCGACCCGTGCAACAAGCAGGGGATCACCCTGCCGGCGCTCGAATACGCGCACGATGCGAGCGGCGGCTGTTCCATCTCGGGCGGGCGCGTCTATCGCGGCAGCGCGATCCCGGAACTGCGCGGCCGGTATTTCTATTCCGACTACTGCAACGGCTGGTTGCGGAGTTTCCTGTACGCGGGCGGCGCGGCGACCGATCGCGTCGACTGGGGCATCGCCAGCGTGGGGCAGGTGCTCTCCTTCGGCGAAGATGCGCAGGGGAAGTTGTACGTCCTGGCTGCGAGCGGGCGGGCTTACCGGATCGTTCGCCAGTAGGCAGCGCACAATGCGCAAAGGAGGGTGTAGAAATGAGAATCTTCAGGTTGTCGCTGCTCGTCGCCGGGTTGTTGCTGGGTGCTGCAAACGTCCCGGGCATGGCGCTGGAATTCAAGCCTTACGCCGGCGCCAAGCTGGATGAAAAGGCGAGTCGCGAGGCGTCCGCCGCGAGCCCGGGCAAGCAGTCGGAGGTGTACACGACCAGCGACGCGTTCGACAAGGTTCTTGCGTTCTACAAGGGACAGTACAAGGAAGTCCCGATGTCACGCCCGCCGCCGAAGATCGCCGGGCAGCAGATCCGGTGGGCCTTCTTCATCCTCGACGATGGCACGAGCCTGGCGAATTCCAATTTCTGGATGAAGATCCAGTGGCCCTATGTCGGCAGGGTCGACGGCAAGGACGTCCGGGATGCCACTGTCATCCAGACCGTCAGGACGAAGTAGCGGCGCGAAGCCCCCTGTTTCCCTGCCGTTCGTGAGCTGTTGCCCCGCCGCTGGCGCCAAATTGCCCGGGATTCCGTTTGTGCAGTTGAAGGTGCCATCATCGAGTCAGGGGATTGCCTCGGTGCCCGGCACGATCCAGAATCCACCGTCACCGTCCGATCCCGCCTGAAGCCGCCGATCGGCCAAGAATGGGGAAGAATCATGCGCATGCCCAACCTCGGAAGACATTTCATTCTCCTGCTCACCCTGGCCGTCTTGTTCGGCATGGGATCGGCCCGCGCCATCACGCCCTTGGGCGGCCCCTTCGACTTCAACGCCGACGGCAAGCCCGACATCCTCTGGCGCAATACTGCCAGCGGCGCGACCTACGCCTGGTACATGAACGGCCCGGCGCTGATCTCGGACGCCTTCATCGCGACGCATCGACCCGTCATGGAAGGTCGCAGGGCGTGGCCGACTTCAACGGCGACGGCAAGCCCGACCTCGTCTGGCGAAACACGCGCCAACGGCGACACCTACGTCTGGTACATGAACGGCGCCGATCTTCGTCTCCGACGCGTTCCTCTTCTCCTGCCGCCGGAATGGGTGATCCAGGGCGTCGCCGACTTCAACGCCGACGGCAAGCCCGACTTCCTGATGCGCAACGCCAGCACCGGGCAACGCCTTCGCCTGGTACTTCAACAACAACGTGCCGATCGGCGACCAGTTCCTCTTCACCATCGACCCGAGCTGGAAGGTGGAGGCGGTGGGCGACTTCAACGGGGACGGCCAGCCCGACCTCCTCTTCCGCAACACGGCCTCGGGGCTCGCCTTCGCCTGGTACACGCCAGTACGCGGCCGGCGTCCTCGAGCCTGCGGCAACTCCTCCCCGCCGATCTTCTCGATCGACCCGGCGTGGGAGGTGGTGCAGCTGGCGGACTGGAACGCCGACGGCAAGCCCGGACCTCGCTGTTCCGCAACCGCGACACGGGCCTGGTGTTCGTCTGGTACCTGAACGGCACCACGCTCGGCGGCAGCGACTTCATCATCCAGATCGACCCGAGCTGGGAGATCGTGCCGCGTCGAGCCGATGCCGTGGTGGTGCACCCGCTTGCCGTCAGCCTCACCTCGAACGGCAATGGCAGCGTGAGCTCGACGCCCCCGGGCATCAACTGCGGCGCGGATTGCTCGGAGAACTACGTCCACGGAACCGTCGTCTCCTTGTCGGCCGTGCCGGGCGCGAACTCGACCTTCACCGGCTGGAGCGGCGCGTGCTCCGGCACCGGCGCCTGCGACGTCACGATGGATGCCGCGAAGTCCGTCACCGCCAGCTTCACGCTCATCACGTACACGCTGACCGTCGGCGTCATCGATGCGCAGGGCCTCGGGCTGACGCACGTCACTTCGACGCCTGGCGCAATCGATTGCTATGAGCTCACCGGGACCTGTTCAGCGCCATTCACCGCCGGCTCCTCCGTGACATTGCGCCTGTTTCCGGGCGCGAATGCATCGTTCGATAAATGGACGGGCGCCTGTGCCGGATCCGGCGCGACCTGCAACCTGACCATCAACGCCGATACCTCGACGACCGGGTCCAGCAAGTGCAACGGGCCTTGCCTCTGAACTGGTGCCCGGCCGTTGGCGCCAAATTGCCCGGGATTCCGTTTGTGTGATTGAAGGATGCCATCGCCACTCAATCGCCTGGAGGAATTCCATGAACTTCCGTCATCTGCTGGCAGCGTCGCTGCTGTTCGCCTCGAACTGCGCAGTGGCCGTGAACCTGACTTACGGTGGGCTGCTCCCGCTCTCGCCGATCACGATCGACAACCGGATCGGCGACCAGTTCGATCCGCATGTCGACCAGGACCTGGCCGTCTACTCCAGCGCCGTCGACATCGTGACTGGAGCCCTCATCCAGGAGATCCGCTACTACCGGTTCTCGACCGGCACGGTTTCCTCCATCCCCCAAACGCTGCCCGACGGATACCTGGCCAACGACCTCCTCAGCGACGTCAACCAAGGCCGCATCGTCTTCACTCGCGTTATCCCCGGCTCTCGCACGGCGATCATGCTTTTCGACCCCGACACGGGGATCCTTTCGGAACTGGCGCCCGCGCCCGCCTCGCGTAACATCGGCGTGGCGATTGGCGGGCAGACCGTCGCGTTTGTCGACTACTTGCTGGCGGGCGACGGCTCCGGCGAGATCATGGTCCTCGATCTCACGACCTCGGCGTTGACCCGCCTGACGAACGATGCGGTGTACGACGCCAACCCGAAGGTTTCCGCCGATGGCAACGTGGTGACTTGGGAGCGCTACTTCACCTTTCGAACTCCGAAATCTACAGCGCCACGCGCTCGGGCGGCACCTGGACCGTCCAGCAAGTGTCCGCCAGTCCCCTGAACGAGCGCAGCCCTGACAGCAATGGCACGCAGATCGCCTTCGAGCGCGACGACCTGGGCGGGCCCACCGGGAGCAATATCGTCCTGGTGCCGGTGGCCGGAGGTGCCGAGACGGTCCTCGAGATCCCCGGCGAGCAGTACAACCCGTCGATGCGTGGCCAGATCGTCGTCTTCGAGAGCCGAGTCGGGACGGGCAACCCCGACATCTACGTCGCCGATCTCGCGAACAACCGGTACTTCCAGGTCACCGACACGCCACACCGGGCCGAGATGCTCAACGACGTCACCGTGCTGCCGACGGGCGAAATCCGCATCGTCTGGCAGGGCGTCGAGGAAACCGACCCGTTCAATGGCAGCATCTACGCGGCCACGTTCACGTTGCCTCCCGTGGTCGTTGCGGATACCACACCGCCGGTCCTGGTCGTGCCGGCCAGCATCGCCGTGGACGCAACCAGCCCCTCGGGCGCCGTGGTGAACTATGTCGCGACCGCAACCGATGCCGTCGACCCGAATCCCGTGGTGACCTGCGCACCGCCCTCCGGCTCGACATTCCCGGTGGGGACGACCGTCGTCAGCTGCGACGCAATCGATGCCTCAGGCAACAGCGCCACGGCGCGCTTCAACGTGACGGTGTTCGGCGCGGCCGAGCAGATCGCCGACCTGATCGACCTGGTGAACAGCTTCAACCTCCGCCACGGGATCGAAAACAGCCTCGATGCCAAGTTGCGGATCCTGCTCGGCGCAGCCGGTGCCGGCAACGTGACGACCGCCTGCAACCTGCTGGGCGCCTTCATCAATGAGGTGCAGGCGCAATCGGGCAAGGCGATCGCTACCGCGCAGGCGATCCAGCTCATTGCCGCGGCAAACCAGGCGAGGGCGGCCCTGGGGTGCGGCTGAGGAGGCGCGGGCACGGCTGAGTTCATCCAACAGGGCGCCGAGAACGTAAGTCCCATCACGGCGGACGAACCGGAGGAAGATGTCACCGGAAGGCGGCATCGCGGTTCCGCGTGCCGGGATGGGCAACTTACTCTGATTGGAGAACACCATGTTCAAGAGAAAACTTCAGGCGCGCTGGCAATGGCCGCCGCGGCGGCGATGCTGGCCAGCTGCGCGTCGATGCACGAGGCCATGATGGGAGGGGGACGCCATCTTTCCCTCACCGGCGCCAACGAAGTCCCGCCGGTCGACACTGCCGCCACCGGAAAAGGCATGGTCTCGGTGGGATCGGACTGCAGCGTGAAGGCGCACATCATGGTTTCCGGGATGACGGCCACCGCGGCGCACATCCACCAGGGCGCGGCCGGCGCCAACGGCCCGGTGATCGTGCCGTTCACCAAGTCGGGCGACAACGAGTTCGTGGCCCCCGAGGGCGCGAAGATGAACGAGGCCCAGTGTGCCGCCTACAGGGCCGGCAACACCTACGTGAACGTGCACAGCGCGAAGAATCCCCCGGGCGAGGTGCGCGCGCAGCTTTCCGGCAAGTGATCGCCGCCGCCCGCGGGGGCGTGGCTTCCGCGGGTGCCATCTTGAAGCTACGCCAGAACATCCAAACCATGTTTCTCGACGATGCGAAGCAGCTTGGTTGCCAGGGCACTCGGGCTCTTGGCACCGGTTTCCCATTTCTGCACCGTCGATTCGCTGGTATTCAGCAATCTGGCAAACAGGTTCTGGCTGACATTGACCTTTGCGCGAATCAGGACAACCTCCTTTGCTGTCATCGATTTGACGGGCTCAAGGCAAAGTGCTTCGAATTCGCGCATCGTCGCCTTGCTGATGGCGCCTGCGCGGTGCAGGCCGGACGCAGCGCTATGAATGGCCTCGAAAGCGCTGCTCCGAGTTTTCGGTCTTACCTCAATGGCCTTCCTGGCTTTTGCTTTCATCGCATATCTCCTTCAGTTCCCCAACGGCCAGCAAGACATCCATTTGGGCGGCACTTGTCGTGCTGTAGTACTTCGCGAGTTTCTTGAACCCCGCCAGTTCCTTCGTGCTGATATTTCCCCTGTCCTTCTTCGCGAACAGGAAGGCGAAAATCCAGTGCGTGCCTACCTTGGTGATGACTATCGATCGGTAGCGGTTTTTGTCGAGGCGCTTTTTCCAAACTCCTCCACCCAATGCATCGCCTTGTCGCTTCTCGAGTTCTGCCCCGGCTTTGCATAGCTCGTCGTCCGTGATCCCAGCGTCTCCAGCTTGCTTGGCAAAATATCCTGTCTTGAAGAACCGAGGATTGCGCGGCGCTTCAAGTCGGGAAGGTTCGACCAGGGAACGCTGGATGCCATTTGCGAACTTATCCGCCACTATAGCACGTGGTGCTATATGACAGCAAGGCGACCGACTGGGCAGCCGTATCTGGATGGGCCATGAAAGGAAAACACCCGCGTCGCACCGCGCGTTGACGCCCGCCCGCAGCCAAGGGTCGGGGCCAATCATTCCCGTTTGCAGGCTGCAGGCGTAACCTCAGGCAAGCGCACGCAAGGGCGAAGTCCGCCCGCCAAGACGGCAAGAAGCCGGCGGCCTTTCGGGTCCACAAGAAAAGAGGAAAGTCGTGAAGCTCTCGCAACCGTGGCGCACCGCCATTCGCGCGGCCTGTCTGCTGGCCGCGGTTTCGCTTTCCTCGTTCGGCGGACGCCAAGGGCAGCACGGGCACTTCAGGGGGTTCCCACAAGGCCCAGGGTGTCGCGCGGGATTGGCACGGGAATATTTCGCGCAGTGTGAGCGCGAAGGGGATTCAGGAAGCAGAGCCCCTGTCCTCGACCGGGAGGATTTCAGGCGCTTGTCCCGGTTACGTCATCGATCACGTGATGCCGCTCAAGCGGGGAGGGGCGGATGCGCCGGGGAACATGCAGTGGCAGACGAAGGCCGAGGCGCGGGAGAAGGACAGGTGGGAGTAGGTCGCAGATGGGGCGATGATTTGCGGGCCAGGCTTCGGCGGCGCATAATGCATCGCAAATGCAACGCACGAGGCCGCCCATGAAAACCGCCACCTTTCCGTCCTTCGCGTCGACCCGGACCTTCGGCAGGCCGCCGAGGATGTCCTGCTCGATGGCGAGAGCCTTTCCGGTTTCGTCGAGCAGTCGATCCGCTCGCAGATCGAGCGCAGGATTGCACAGCGCGAGTTCGTCGCCCGTGGCCTGGCCTCCCGCGAAGAGGCGCGACGACCGGGAAATACGTTCCATCCGGCGAAGTCTTGAAGGGCCTGAAGAAGAAGCTGGCTCGCGCAAAGGCCGCATCGAAGGCGCGTTGATGCAATTTCGCGTCCGCTTCACCGAGGGCGCGCAAGAGGATCTCGATCGCCTGTTCCAATTCATCCTCGAAAGGGACGAGGCCGACCGGACGGTCGCGGATCGGGCAATGGCGGCAATCGAAGCCGGCATCCACCTGTTGGAGACGTCGCCTTTCAGTTGCCGGAAGGCATCCTCAGAGAACGCCTTCCTGCGCGAGCTTCTCATCCCTTTCGGCCATGCGGGGTACGTAGCGCTGTTCGAAATCGAAGACGCGCGGACTGTCACGGTCCTCGCCGTGCGGCACCAGCGTGAGGACGACTACCACTGACCCGGTGTTACGATTGTGGAGCTCACATCGTGAGCCACCCGGAGACCGGCCATGGAAAGAATG
Source organism: uncultured beta proteobacterium (assembly GCA_963849005.1). Lineage (GTDB taxonomy): Bacteria > Pseudomonadota > Gammaproteobacteria > Burkholderiales > Usitatibacteraceae > CAWKGC01. The sequence goes on from CAWKGC010000007.1 coordinate 153,390, forward strand.
GAACGCTTCTACCGCATCGACCAGATGATCGGGGAACGCAGCGTCGTGCCCATCGAGTCGTTCCTGGGCGAGCTGGAAATCTCCAGGCCACCTTCAAGCGCGACATCGAGTACATGCGCGACCGCTTCAACGCGCCGATCGACTAGGACCGCGACGCCGGCGGCTACCGTTTCTCGGCCAAGGCGCAGCGCCCCGCGCTCGACTGCCGGGCCTCTGGTTCAACCCACCGAGATCTACGCGCTGCTGACCATGCAGCACCTGCTGGCGAGCTCCAGCCCGGCCTGCTACGCCGCACATCGAGCCGCTGCACGCGCGCCTGCAACGCGCTGCTCGGAACGCGGCCGACCACCTCCCGAGAAGTCGCAACGCCGCGTCGCGATCCTGCAGCATGGCCGCGCGCGCCGGTCAAGCTGCGAGTTCTTCGAGATCGCGGCCACCGCGCATGCTCAGCCGCAAGCAGCCTGCAGATCACCTACTACGAGCCGCCCAGCGACGAGACCACCGAGCGCGAGTCTCGCCGCAGCGCCTCGTTTCTACCGCGACAACTGGTACCTCGACGCCTGGTGCCACCTGCGCGAGGGAATCTCGCAGCTTCGCGGTCGACGGCATCCGCGCGGCCGAAATGCTCGACGAGCGCGCGAAGGACGTCCCCGAGGCGGAACTCGACGAGTACTCGCCGCCGGCTACGGCATCTTCTCCGGCAAGGCCAAGGACTGGGCGAAACTGCGCTTCACGCCGAGCGCCGCCCGCTGGGTGGCCGCCGAGCACTGGCACTCCGAAGCAGCGCGGCCGCTTCGAGCCCGACGGCTCCTACGTGCTCGAAATCCCCTACAGCGACGACCGCGAACTCGTGATGGACATCCTCAAGTATGGTCCGGACTGCAAGGTCGAGGGGCCGCCGGAGTTGAAGAAGCGCGTGGCCGACCAGGCGCGCAAGACCGCCGCCCTGTACGCCGTGAAGGCGGCATAGCTCACGAGGTGAGCTTCCGCAGGACGATCCTGCCCATGTCACCCGGCGTTTCCGGGCGAGGAGGCGAGGATGGAAGAGATGCTGCTCGAAGCCGCGCGCGAGCCTGAAAGCGCGGAATGGACCCCGACCGGATTCAAGCAACCCGTCACCCGCTGGTTCCGCGGCCGCTTCGACGAAGTGGCCGCGATCCTGCCGCGCTTCGAGCGGCGGCCGTTCGCGGTTGGTGGCGAAGCCTCCACCGGCAACCAGGCCAACGAGCTCCATGACCTGATCGTCCGCCGCGAGCAGGCCGAGGGCGGCTGGAGCACCTGCCCGGCGGGCATCGTCTCGAAGAAGTACCGCCTGATCGAGCACCGCGAGGCGGCCGCCGTCCTTGCCCATGCGTTCGGCGAAGTCGGCATCGACCCCTACGGCCTCGACACCCACGCCTCGCTGCATCGCTACGGCGCGTCGATGAGCCTGGAGGTGAACCTCGGCGCCGACTGGATGTTCGACCCGGGCGACGGGTATCCGCTGCTGCTGCAGTTGCGCTGCCAGAACTCCGTCGACGCCACGTCGCTCTTGAGGATCGCGCTGGTCTGGTACCGGCTGGTCTGCACCAACGGCATGGTGGTCGAAGTCGATCGCGCGCAACGCGGCTTCGTGCATCGCGAGGCGACCGAGGTGGAGGACGTTGCCGATTACCTCACGGCGGGACTCGAGGCCGCCGGCCGTGAACGGCTGGCGATGGGCAGGATGCACGAGTCCATGGTCGACCTGAAAAGGCTGCCCGGGTTTGTCGATACGATTCTCAAGGATCGTTGGGGCGCAATCGATGCGGCCCGCTTTCTCCACATTGCCCGGACCGGCTGCGACGCTGATCCCGTCGACCGCTTCCAGCCCGGCAAGCCGAGCGAGAAGCGGATGAAGCCGACCATTGCAGTCCCCGGCAGCCCGGAAAGGGCCACGAGCGCGTGGCACATCGTCCAGGCGCTTTCGTGGGTCGCGCGGGGCCGCAAGGGGCCGTCGGAACAACTCGACCGGCTGCAACAGATCCCGGGGTTCCTGAGAGGCATCACCGGTACCGAATGAGGGGCGATCCGCGGGGATGAATCCATGAAGCACACCTTCGACACGGCGATGGCCCTCACCAACCGCGGCTTTGCCTATTGGGCCTCGTGCCGCACATCGCGCCTTGCCGGCTGCAATTTCTGCGAGCCCGTCCTCGACGCCGTCCATCGTTACCTGAATCGCAAGGCGGAATTCATCGAAGTGCGATTGGCGCGCGAGGCCGCGAGGAAGAGTGCCTGCGCATTCGGGCTTGCCAGGAATACCGGAATGACGCAGGCCGGCGCGGCGATGATGGCCGCCTGGCACACCGGCCACGAATCGGCGGAGGCGGCGGCACGCTGTGTGATCTTCCATGCGGTCATGGCCGCCGGGTTTCGCGCCGATCGCGAGTATCGGGAGGCCGCGCGTGAAATCGAGCGGTCGTACCTGCAGGTCGAGCTGCGCCGCTGGCAGCGTGAACTGGCGCAGAGTTGGGGCGAGGAGGCTTGAACCGGGGCATCGGTTTCAAGCCGGATCAGCTCACGTCATGAGCCTGTGGTTTGCGACAATAGGTTCATGGCCTACGACATCATCGGCGACATCCACGGACACGCAGACAAGCTCGAATCCCTACTTGCCCGAATGGGGTACGGCCGGCGGCAAGGCTGCTGGCGCCACCCCGACCGCCAGGCGATCTTCGTCGGCGACTTCATCGACCGCGGCCCGAAGCAGCTGGACAGCGTGGACATCGCCCGCCGCATGGTGGATGGCGGGGCGGCGCTCGCCGTCATGGGCAACCACGAGTTCAACGCCATCGGGTGGCACACGCCGGATCCCCGGGCTCCGGGCGAGTTCCTGCGGCCACATGGCAGCGCCGAGTGGGGCTCGAAGAACCGCAAGCAGCACGCCCGCTTCTTGGAGGAGGTCGGGGACAACGCCGCGCTCCACAAGGAACTGGTCGACTGGTTCCTGACGCTGCCCCTGTGGCTCGAGTTACCCGGCCTGCGAGTCGTGCACGCCTGCTGGCACCAGTCCTTCATGGACGATTTGTCGAAGCACCTTCACCAGGGCCGGTACCTCACGCGCGACCTGATGATGGCGGCGACCGACGAGCCGGCGGACAAGGCCGAGAAGGACAACGCCAGCTTCAGCATCTTCAAGGCAGTCGAGGTGATCACCAAGGGCCTCGAGATCCCGCTTCCGGAAGGGATCACTTTCGAGGACAAGGACCACAATGTGCGCGACCGCGTAAGGGTTCGCTGGTGGGATCGCGATGCAACGGACTTCCGCTCCGCGGCGAGGTTGCCGGAGGACCAACGGAAGAATTTCCCTGCCGATGAAATTCCGGCCCATGCACGCATCCCGCTCGACGAATCGAAGCCGGTGTTCTTCGGGCATTACTGGATGACCGGCGCGCCCGGGCTGCAGTCACCGTCGGCGGTCTGCGTGGACTACAGCGTGGGCGAAGGGGGGCAACCTGGTGGCATACCGGTGGGACGGTGAACCGAAGCCTGATCCCGCCAATTTTGTGCTGGCCTAGCAAAGGCCGGAACCTGAAGGAGGGCGTACACATGATCGAGAACACATCAGGAAGGAAGCGCAGGGCACCGGCCAAAGGCGCCGGCCATGCCGCAGCACCGCAAACCAGGACGTCTGCCTTGGGCGCAGCACCGCGGCAGCCGTCCACCGAAGATGCCTGGAAGCGTTTCGCCTACGAGCTTTGCGAGTCGCTCGGTGGCCTGGAAGAGGATGAGTTCCTGAATATCACGATCAAGGGCACCAGCCGCTACGTCCAGTTCGCCGCGCAAGGCGCGTTCGGCATGCGCGCGGAGGCCACTTCCGATTTCTACTTGCCGGAGGATGAGCATCTCGACGAGGATGACTACCGCCGCTTGCTCGAGCTGGGCTGGAATGCGCCGACCAATCTTCCCGACGAGTTCGGTCACAAGGCCGACGGGTCGCCCAACTATTTCCTCGACCTGGCGAAGCCCGTTCCGCTCGATGACGTCGCGATCACCACCGTCAACACGCTGATCGGAGTCTTCGGCGCCGAGCATCCCGGGAACCTGGAGTACACGGCGTTCTCGAAATCGGGCGAGTCGATCCGGTTTCCGAACCTGGGGATTCGGCGGGGCGGCGAGATGAGAGCCTCCAAGGCAAACCCCTGACGTTTCTGCACTCATCGATCACCTGGCTGCACGCCGCGAAATCGCTGCTTGAACTCCGGAATGCCCGGTGCTAGCATGTATAGCCATGTATCTACATCGGGAGACACCGTGAAACTGCTGCTGGCGAAGTGGGGGAACAGCCTGGCCATCCGGCTGCCGGTCGAATGCACGCGCGCGGCTGGCATCAAGGAGGGCGATATCGTCGAGGCGGACGTGAATGCCAGCGGCGCGATCACGCTGACTCCCGCGCACCAATTCGACCCGAAGGCCTTCGTCAAGCAGGCGCGCAAGCGGCTGGCGAGCCTGCCGATGACCCAGCCCGCAGTCGAGAAAATGCGCAAGCAGGACCGGTACTGACGGTGTTCTACCTCGATACCAGCGTCGTGGTCCCGATGTTCCTGCCGGAGCCGGCAAGCGAGGCGATCCTCTCCTGGATCGAGTCGAGCGAGGGGCCGGTCATGTCGTCGGACTGGGTCATCGCCGAGTATTCCAGCGCGGTCTCGATAAAAGTCCGCAACAAGGAAATTTCGGAAAAGCAGGCGCGTTCCGCGCGGCGAGCGTTCAGCGAGTTGTGCCAGGGCGGCCTTCGCCTGGTGCCGGTGAGCCGTTCGGCATATGCTGCGGCCGCGAAACTGGCAGGCAATGCCGCGAGCGGGCTGCGCGCCGGCGATTCGCTGCACCTGGCAATGGCAATCGAGGTCGGCGCAATCGCGATTGCCACTTCGGATTCGTCGCTCGCCAGGAACGCAGAGGCAAACGGCATGGCCGTGCGCCGGTTTTGATCGGCGGCGTGATGAGGCGCCTTTCGAAGTCCAAAATGCTCTCCGGCTGGCAATGCCCGAGGAGACTCTGGCTGGAGACGTACAAGCCGGAACTCGCGGTCGAGGACCCGAAGGCCCAGGCGAGATTCGCCACGGGCAACGAAGTCGGCGCCCTCGCGCGCGAGCAATTCCCGGGAGGCGTCCTTGTCGAGCACGTGAAGGAGCCGGGCATCGCGGTGACGGAGACGCAAGGCCTGCTCGCTTCCGGCACCAAGACGATCTTCGAGGCGGCGTTCCAGGCGCGCGACGTCCTCATCCGCGCCGACGTCGTGACCCTCGCGGACAAGGAACTCGACGTCATCGAGGTGAAATCCTCAACGGGCGTGAAGGAATACCACTACCCTCGACGCGGCGATCCAGGCGTGGGTGATGCAAGAGGCCGGGGTTGCGCCCAGGAGCATCGGCGTGATGGTGATCGACAACACCTTCGTCTATGCCGGCGACGGGCGCTACGAGGGGCTCTTCAAGGTCGAGGACGTCACCGAGGAAGCCGCGGCGCTGCGAGAGGAAGTCGCGGCGCTTCGGGACGTCCTCATCAAGGTGGTGAACCAGGACGAAGAACCGGAGATCGCGCCGGGCGTGCATTGCTCGTCTCCCTTCGATTGCCCGTTCCTCGGCCACTGCGCGCCGAGCGATACGCCGTACCCGGTCCTGAACCTGCCGCGCGGTGGTGAACTCAAGTGGTCGCTGTATCTCGAAGGCATCCGGGACCTGCGCGACGTGCCGGAGGAAAGGCTGAAGCTCGACGTGCACAAGTTGGTCGTGCAGCAGGCGAAGCTGGGCAGGGCCTTTGTTGCGGACGATCTCGCGGCCCAACTGGGTCCGGATGCGCTGCCCTATCCGCGCCATTACCTGGACTTCGAGACCGTGCAGTTCGGGATACCGGTTTGGGAAGGAACCTCACCGTACAAGCAGCAGGCATTTCAATTTTCGCTGCACGTCGAGCATGCCGGGGGCGAGCTTCAACACCACGAGTTCATCGACCTCACGGGCGAGGATCCGAGCCGGCGATTGGCGGAAGCGTTGCTCGGCGTGGTCGGGCGAGGAGGGGCCGGTGATCGTTTACAACCGGTCGCTGGAGTCGGGCGTTCTCAAGGCCCTTGCTGTCCGGTTCCCGGACCTGGCTCCGGCGCTTGGTCGCGTCGATGCGCGAGTTGTCGATCTGCTCCCCATCCTGCGATCGGGTTACTACCATCCGGACATGCAGGGCAGTTGGTCCATCAAGGCCGTGCTGCCTACCGTGGAGGGGATGCCCAGCTACGATGACCTCGACGGGATCAAGGAGGGCGAGGCGGCGATGGTTGCTTACCATGAGGCCACGAGGGCTGGAGACCGCAGTTGCCAGAAGGGAGCAGATTCGGAAGGAGCTGCTTGAATACTGCAAGCTCGACACGCGGGCGATGGTGATGTTGACTCGGGTGCTGTCTGGCCGATTTGACAAGGTATAAGTATTGATACAAAGTGGTCAAGCGAAAAAGTGAAAGGCCTGCTGCCGAAGCCATGAATGCCAGGGTGCGCAAGGCCGGGATCGACACGAAGTCGAGGCACAGGACGAAACCGGGCGCGAACATCTTCGCCGAACTCGGTTTCAGCGCCAGGGAAGCCGCCGCGCTCAAGGCCGAATCGCAGCGCCGGATCGACGCGAAGCTCGCGCTCAAGCGCCGAATGATGGCCGAACTGGAGCAATGGGCGAACGACCAGGGTTACAAGCAGGCGCAGGTAGCGGAGGTCCTCGGGATCTCACGCCCGCGAGTGTCGGATGTGCTCAACGGGAAGGTCTCGAAGTTTTCAATCGACATGCTCATCGACTTGCTTGGCCGTGCCGGCAAGCAGGTCCAGCTTACCTTCGGCTGACTACGCAGAGCCCCCGGTGCAGAAGGGGCTGCCCAGGAGGTCGTAGCGTCCGGTGAAGTTCCTGAGCCGGTAAGTCCCCAGCTGGTCGAAGGCGGACAAAGCAGAACTCTCGCACCCCCGAAAACTCACCACTGCCACCATGCTCTTCTTGAACCCCGCCGCGATGGGCCGTTCGAGGGTGAGGAGCTTGTTCAGGTGCTCGAGGATGTCGCGCGGGCTGCGGAAGTTGGTGTCCGCGCGCAGCACCATCCACGCTAATCGGGGCCGCATGGAATCAGAGGACCGCTTCCAGCTCCACTTGCGCTCGATGAGGTTGGGCAGCAACAGACTTCATTCTCGTACCCGAGAAAGCAGGCAAGCCCGAGTGACTTGATGAGTCGCCTCGAAGCAGGGCGGCGCTTGGTGGGACAGCTTGCCTGAATGCCTGGTGATGCCGCCTCTCGGAACATGCCGGAATCTCCTGGTCAAGCCAAGACCTGGCGAAGTGCACGATGTCTCGGTCCGAGCGGTGATCTGAGTGTCGGCTTGCCGGAACGCCGAGATAGCGAAGTCGTTGAGCGCACTTGCGTTCATCATCGTCTGCGCTTACAGACCCGTGCCGGCGGCCTCTGCGCGCGCACGGCAAGTCATCGAGGACCGCGTTATCGATGAATGATGGAGATGCGGGTCTTGCCTTTCTGGCGTGGAATCACCGCACCGCGCTTGCCTTTGGAAAAGTCGTATTCAGTTTTCATATTGTTTGCGTTCCTTTCGCGTCGCTCGACGCGCGGAGATCAGGCGATAGGCACCGGCCCTTTCGGTGTACACGACATTACAAGCAATTCGCCGGCGCTGCCAAGGCCGATAGAGACGGAAGCGCCTCTCTCCCGCCGGATCGCGATCCTCCACCGTCAGCGCTAGTGGATCCCCCAGCACGCCGTCGGCATCGGCAAAGTGCCACGCCATGCTTCTTGAGGTTTGCCAGCAGCGGCCTTTCCGGGATCGTGGTCAAAGGTCATGGATTAAGTATCTATACTGATATTGCGCATACAACGGCAATCGCGCCAGTTCGCCCGGCCCTTGTCCTTCGACCGGGAGGGCTTCAGGCGCTGGTGTCCTGGTTACGTCATTGATCATGTGACGCCGCTGAAGCTGTGTGGTGGCGGATCTGCCTGGGAATATGCAGTGGCAGACGAAGGCTGGGGCGCAGGAGAAGGATAGGTGGGAGTGAGGCCAGAGTTTCCGCAAGACTCCGCCTCCGACCCGCCGATGGGACAACCCGCCGCGATGGGCCGGTCGAGGGTGAGGAGCCTGTTGAGATGCCCGAGGATGTCCCGCGGGCTGCGGTAGTTGGTGTCCGCGTGCAGCTCCGTCCAGCCGGGCAGGGCCACGGGCGCGCGGCCGACCAGGCGCTGGGTGCATCCGGAAAGCGCTGAATCCGGTCAAGCCGCCTCCGCATTCCTCACCGCCATTCGCTTCAGCTTTATCGCCACCTCCACCCGTGATCCGAGCCCGTTGATCATCGTCACGAGGCGTTCGACGCTGATGCGGCGAAAATCCGCATTTCGGACACGCGAAAAATCCCCGGCATCGATCCCGGTGAGGCCATGGGCCGCCCTCACGCTCAGGCCCTTCTTGTCGAGTGCCTTGATGATCTCCGCCGCGAGGATCGCCTTCAACTGGCGAACGTCGGCATCCGGCACATCGAAGTCCCGGTAAATATTTCTGCTCCCGCGAACGGTCTCCAACTGTTCTTTTCTCATGACAACATCTCCTTCAGTCGGGCCTGCCCGGCCAATTCACGCAGTCACGATCTGGAACTCCGTGGCGTTGGCGATGGGCCGAACCAGCTTCTTCTCACGGCGCAACTCGACGATGCCGTAATGGGACATCGTCTTCAGCGTGCGCGACAGGTTGCCGGGCGACCGGCCCGTGGCGGCGGCAAGCGAAGACACCGAAACGGGGTTGGTATCCCGGATCACCTTCAACAGCGCCCGGTTGTCGTCGCTCAGGACTTCGGCCAGGGACTTCATCGAGGTGAACCAGATCTTTGGCTCACTGGGGCGTGGCTTGATGTCTCCGCGCGCAATGGCCAATACGCGGGACCGAATCTGCTGCTGCGGCATGATGCCGATCTTGATCGCTTTCATGATTTCCTTATCTCTCGCAAAACCCGGTCAACATCCTTGAAGAAGTCTTCGAGCAACTGGTAGGCGCTCTCGAATTCGTATGGCACGCCCTTGTCGAAGGCATGGCGGTGCTTGTGATCGAACGGCAGGCGCCTCCCTGCATGCTTGAATTTCTTCGGGGCCTTGACCGCGTGTGCATTGTCGAATCCAAGTATCCGTTTGCCATAGGGCTCGTGGAGAGTCAGGGAGTAGCGAATGCCATGCGGAGTGTCGTCACCAGCTTCGGCGCGCCATGCCTCGATCTTGATCCAGTAGCCGTTGCCCTGGTCGATGACCGACCCATCCAGGTCGAGAAGCGTTTCCAGGCCAAGTTCGTCTCGCATGTGAATTGTATCATCAGATGATAAAGAAGGATGTCAACGGGCATGAGAATTCGCCGGAGGATAGGCGGACAACGCGCCCTTGCTATCGCGCGTTGACGCCTGCCCGGTCGCGCGCTTCATCCCAGCAAGGAGCCCTGCAGCGTCGGAGTAAGTCAGGAACTCGACCTCGGAGCTGCCGATGGGACAACCCGCCGCGATGGGCCGGTCGAGGGTGAGGAGCTTGTCCAGGTGCTCGAGGATGTCGCGCGGCCTGCGGTGTCATTTCGCCCGCGCAAGTACGGATTGACGTCATATGGTGGTTCAGCCATAATGCCGAAATGCCTGCTGCCAAGGTCAAACCCGTTTCATGGATCGGTTCGAGCTACAAGGACTTCCGGGCATTTCCGGATCCCGTGCAGGACGCAATGGGTTACGCGCTGTATCAGGCGCAGGTCGGCCTGAAGCATGGCAGCGCGAAGCCGCTCAAGGGCTACGGTGGGGCGGGCGTACTGGAGATCGTTGCCGACCATGTGGGCGATACCTTCCGGGCGGTGTACACGGTGAAGTTCGCGACGGCGATCTATGTCCTGCACGCCTTCCAGAAGAAGTCGAAGGCCGGAATCAAGACCCCGACCGAGGACCTGGAATTGATCCAGCGGCGGCTAAAGGCGGCCGAAGCCGATTACAAGTTTCAGCTTGAAAAAGGAAAGACATCATGAAGAAGGACCCCGATACCCGCGTCAAGCGCGGCACCAAGAACGTTTTCGCCGATCTCGGCTTTCCGGATGCGGAAACGCATCTGCTCAAGGCCGAGTTGGTGACGCGCATCCAGGGGGTCATCATCGCCCAAAAGCTGACCCAGGTCGCAGCAGCCAAACTCATGAGTCTCAGTCAGCCGGACGTGTCGCGGCTGCTCAATGGGCAGTTCCGGGATATGTCCGTCGAGCGCCTGATGCTTATGCTGACGCGCCTCGGCTGCGATGTGGACATCACCATCCGCAACCCCGGGAAGGCAGCGGCACGTCGGGACACGATCCGGCTGCTGGCCACCTCTTCATGACGTCACCGGAGTAGCAAGCCTTGCTCGTTAAAGGTTGATTCCGGTTGGACGGCGAACGAGGGTGAGGAGCCTGTTCAGGTGCCCGAGGATTTCGCGTCGGGTTGCGTGAAGTCGGGTATCGCGCCATTCGCGCGCAGGAACCGGTCGCAGAGCTGGTGGTAGGTGGCGACCTCGCCGCCCCTGGGCGTCACCTGCGTCATGTGGTCGGCGAGCGGGCGGTTGAAGCACACGTAAAGCGGTCGCCGTCCCGCGGCCACGGCATCGCGGAAGACGGCGAGTGCCAGCTGCGTCTTGCCCGATCCCGCCGTGCCGATGACGCGCAGGCGAAAGGGCTCGAAGTCGAGGCAGCGCCCCCATTCCGCGAGGCCGCCCGAGAGCCGGGTGTAGAGCGCCTCCGTTTCGCCGATCACCGCGCCGATCTCGGGCACCAGCTCCAGCTGGTTGGCGAGGAAGCGGCAGACCTGGTCTGCGAGCGGCGTTGCGGGCTCGTCGAGGGGAAGGATCGCGCGCACGATGGCGGGCAGGTCCGCGCGGCGCCTTGCGTCCACGATGCGGGCGGGATCGAGGCCGGCGGTGGCGGGGCTGGCGACGGTGTGGTCGGGGCAGTAGAGGAGGGTCTCCACCTCCAGCTTGGTGCCGCCGTTGACTCTCGAGAACTTGTCCTTCAATTCCCCGGCCGAGCGGGCCATCTGCGGCTCGATGAGCTTCGTTCTGCTCGGATACTCCTTTGCCAGGCCTTCGGCCGTTTCCACGAGGCCGCCGGATTTCTGCTCGATCAGGAGGAGTCTTCCCGAGGGCGCGACCACCGCAAAGTCGATTTCCCCGTAGATCGTGAAGCGGTCTTTCAGGCGGGTCCAGTGGACGCCGTGGAGAATTCGGTAGTCGTCGGGGAGCTCTCGGGCGAGGAGGTCTAGGGTCTCGATCTCCCGGATGGCCGAGGGGTGGGAGGCTAGGGTGTGCGGGGTAGGGGGATTAGTTGACGCCATGAGGTACGGTCCGAGGATGCCGAAGCTCACCGTGTGAGCCTTCAACGGGGCATGCTGCCATCGATTCGATGTTGCCCTTCCGAGG
>CAWKGC010000008.1:0-36825 GCA_963849005.1 uncultured beta proteobacterium
GCGGACGGCCTCCCGGTCGGCGATCTCGGCGAGCCAGGCGCCCGCTTCCTTGAAGGCCCTGCCTGAATGCTCGGCCCGTCCGCGGATGTAGGCGCCTTCGATTGCGGTGAGCACCAACCCGGCAAAGGACCGCGTGCGGCGGCTGTCGGCGAACTTGAAATGCCTCGAAATGAGCGCGATCCAGTCGGCGAAGGCGCTCGCGATCGCGAGCCGCACCACTTCGAGGTCCTCCTCCAGGTCGAGGCAGGTGGCGCCGGCCGCGCAGCTCATGCGAAACGCGCTCTTCTCGAGGCGCTTCGCCCTGGCATCGAACAGGGCCCTCACCTTCGCCCCGGGCGTGCGCCCCGTGGAGAGGCTCTCGTCGAACATCGCCAGGATCTGCCGCGCATAGGCCTCCAGCGCCTCGCCCGCGACCTGGCGCTTGCCCCCGGGAAATAGTGGTACATCGAGCCCTTGGGCGCGCCGCTCTCCTTCAGTATCTCGTTGAGTCCCGCCCCGGAATAACCGGAGCGGCGCATCAGGGATATCGTCGCTTCGACGATCCTGTCCCTGGGATTGCCCTGAGTTGACGGCGTGCCTGCCATGCTTGCTTTCCTGTCTAGACCAGTCTATATAGTACCTTTCCTGCGCCACTTTTGGGGAGAATTTCGATGAACGCCTCCGTATCCGCAGTGCGGCCCGCGATGTCCGAGGCCGAATGGCAGCAGCGCGTGGACCTCGCCGCCTGCTACCGGCTGGTTTCCCTGTACGGCTGGGACGACCTCGTCTTCACGCACATCTCGGCGCGCGTTCCTGGCCCCGAGCACCACTTCCTGATCAACCCGTACGGCTGGCTCTTCCGCGAGATCACGGCGTCGAGCCTCGTGAAGGTCGATCTCCAGGGCCGCAAGGTGCAGGACAGCCCCCACGACGTGAACCCCGCGGGCTTCACCATCCACAGCGCGATCCACGCCGCGCGGGAAGATGCCGGCTGCGTGCTGCACGTGCACAGCGTCAACGGCGTGGCGGTTTCCGCGCAGGACGAAGGCGTGCTGCCGCTTTCGCAGCACTCGATCTTCGTGCTGTCCTCGCTCGCGTACCACGACTACGAGGGCGTGGCCTTGAACGACGACGAGAAGCCGCGGCTGGTGGGGGATCTCGGCGACAAGCGCTTCCTGATGCTGCGCAACCACGGCCTGCTCACCGTCGGCGCAACGGTGGCCGAGGCCTTCGTCGCGATGTATTTCTTTGAGGCGACCTGCATGATGCAGGTGCGCGCGCAGGCGGGCGGGGGCAAGCTGCGGCGGATCAACCAGGGAATCGTCGATGGCGCGCAGGCGCAGTGGCAGCAGGTGACGCGTGGCGCGGGCGGGAACATGGCTTGGCCGGCATTGCTGAGGCGACTCGACAACGAAAGCCCTGGTTACCGTTCGTGATCGTCGTCCCGGGCTTGACCCGGGACCCAGCGTTGTTCACACAGAAGCACTGGATTCCGGGTCAAGCTCGGAATGACGAACAAAAAAAGGGGCGCGGAGTTCCGCGCCCCTTTCCCTTGCAACTTCCCCGCAATGGCCTACTGGCCGTGCGCCGCCATGGCCGCCGCGATCTTCGCCTTGACGGCGTCGAGATTGAAGCTGGCGCCCTTCTGCATCGGCGGGAACTCAAGCGCGGTCTGGGCAAGCTTCGCCACCTGGCCCTGGACGAACACGAAGCGCCAGAACTCGTACTGGAACCACTGGAAATAATTCTGCGCTCCGATCTTGGTCCCGCTGTCCGGCCACCCGGTGCGCTCGAACGGATCGAGGCGCAGGTTGGTCAGGTAGGGAACGTCGGGATTGGTCTTTTCACCAAGCCAGCCACCGGGCTGGTCGATGAAGCGGTACTTGAAGTCGTCAATGCGCACCGCGCCCAGCGAGCTTTCGCCGAAGTAGAAGATCTCATGGCGGTTCGACGGGCCCTTGCCGGTGATCATGTCCATCTGGTTGTAGCCGTCGAGATGATTCTTGTAGGTCCGGCCGCCGATCGCCTTGCCCTTCTTCAGTTCCTCGCCGATGTTCGGGTTGCCCGCAGCCGCCACCAGCGTCGGCAACCAGTCGAGTCCGGAGATGAGGCCGTTCTCGACCTTGCCTGCCGGCACCTTGCCCGGCCAGCGGATCATCGCCGGCACGCGGAAGCCGCCTTCCATGACCGTGCCCTTGCTCTGCGCGAACGGCGTCTGCCCGCCATCGGGCCAGGTGAAGACTTCGGTGCCGTTGTCGGTGGTGAAGATGACGATGGTGTTGTCGTCGACCCCCATGTCCTTCAGCTTCTTCATGACGATGCCGATGTCGTCGTCCATCTGCGCCATGCCGGCTTCCTGGATCGACCAGCCGTTCTTCGAGTTGCGCATGCGCCTGCGTACTTGGGCGAAAGGTGCGTGACGATGTGCATGCGCGTCGGGTTGAGCCAGAGGAAGAACGGCTTGCCGTCGGCCTTGGCCTTGTCGAGGAAGGCGATGGCCTTGTCGCGGATCTCGTCGTCGACGGTTTCCATGCGCTTCGGGCACAGCTCTGCCGGCGTCCTCGATCTTCTGCTTGCCGACCTTGCCCCAGCGCGGCATCACCGTCGGGTCATCCACGTCGGTGGCCCAACTGTGCAGCATGTTCCGCGGGCCGACCTGCGGCCGGAGGTCCTGCGGATAGTTCGGGTGGCAGGGGTCCTCCATCGCGTCGAGGTGATAGAGGTAGCCGAAGAACTCGTCGAAGCCGTGCACCGTGGGCAGAAACTCGTTCAGGTCGCCGAGGTGGTTCTTGCCGAACTGCCCGGTGGCGTAGCCCATCGACTTGAGCGCGGTCGCGATGGTCACCGCCTGCGCGGGCATGCCGATTGGCGAACCGGCCTGACCGACCGTGGTCATGCCGGTGCGGATCGGCAGTTCGCCGGTGATGAAGTTGGCGCGGCCCGCGGTGCAGCTCGCTTCCGCGTAGTAGTCGGTGAAGAGCATGCCCTCGGCGGCGATCTTGTCGAGGTTGGGCGTGCGGCCCGCCATCAGGCCGCGGTGGTAGGCGCCGATGTTCCACATGCCGATGTCGTCGCCCATGATGACGACGATGTTGGGCTGCTTGGCCTGGGCCTGGGCAAGCATCGGCGCGAGGCCGAGGACCGCGGACGCAATGGCAAGCAGGCCCGCAAGGAAGTTTCTGGGGGAGTTCACGATTGAGGCCTCCTGAGGAATTGGATACTGCACGTTTGCTGATCGCCGTGCCCGCGCCGCCTGCTACCCGGGGCAAGGCAGGGCAGCCATAGTAGCACCGGAAGCGATGACAGATTCAAGACAGCCTCGGAGGGCCGGAAGCCGCGCGACCGGGCCGCGGCTATTTCCGCGTGAAGAAGACTTCGAACTTCTGCTTCACGACGGCCTGGTAGTAGATCCCCTTCAAGCGGTCGCTTGCGGGATCGTAGGTGAGGTCGTAGGTCGAGCCGTTGTAGCCGCCCGCCTGCAGCTCGAAGTTCGCGCGCAGCGTGCCGCCTTCCAGCGTTGCCTGCGCCTTGGCGAAAGGAAGGCGGTTCGGGTTGTAGTAGGTCGCGTCGAGTTCGCCGTTGGCCGCGACTCCCTTGATCTCGATGCGGTAGCCGCCGTCGGGCCGGACCCAGTTGCCCTTCAAGGTGCCGAGGTCGACCTTTGCCGAGGCCTCGGGCTTGCTTGCCGCTGCCGGGCCCTGCGCAACCACGATGCCGCAGGACGCCAATGCAAGCGCGAGAACGAACAGGCGCGCGGGAAGAAATGCAGTCATGTTTTCGGCTCCTCACCTTGAAAAAAGGGGCGCGAAGATCGCGCCCCTTCCCTGTCCTGCAACAGCCGGAGCGGAACGCTCAGGCCTTCTCTTCCTCCACCGGCGGCAGCACTTCGCGGTCGGCCGAGGAACGCAGCTTTTCCTTGATGCGCGCCGACTTGCCGGAGCGCTCGCGCAGGTAATAGAGCTTGGCGCGGCGCACATCGCCCTTGCGTTTCACTTCGATCGACGCGAGGCCGGGCGAATACGTCTGGAACGTGCGCTCCACGCCTTCGCCGCTGGAGATCTTGCGCACGATGAAATTGGAGTTGAGGCCGCGGTTGCGCTCGGCGATCACCACGCCTTCGTAGGCCTGCTCGCGCTTCTTGTCGCCTTCGACGACGACGACCTTCACGATCACCGTGTCGCCGGGGGCGAAGTCGGGGATCTTGCGCGCGGGCGCTTGATTTCTTCCTGCTCGAGCTTCTGTATCAGGTTCATGTCGCTTCCTTTTAAAGTTCCGGCACTTGGCCTTCCGTGCAGCGCCGCCAGCTTCGGTGGATGCACGCGGTTTATTGTCACTGCTGTTACTGCTGCTCCTGCTCCTTGCGGTATTCCTCGAGCAGCCCTGCATCTTCCTTCGTGAGCGCCCGGCCTTCCAGCAAATCCGGCCGCCGCGCCATCGTCCTGCCCAGGGCCTGCTTCCGTCGCCACGTCGCGATTGCCGCATGGTTGCCCGACATCAGCACCTCCGGCACGCGCTCGCCCTGCCACTCTTCCGGCCGCGTGTAGTGCGGCCAGTCCAGCAATCCTTCGGAAACGAGTCCTGCTTTCGCTGATTCCGCGTCGTTCAGCACGCCCGGCAACAGCGCACGATCGCGTCGATCACCACCATCGCCGGCAATTCGCCGCCTGAGGTCACGTAGTCGCCGATAGAGATTTCCCGGTCGACCTTGCGCGCGCACCAGCCGTTCGTCCACGCCTTCATAACGCCCCGCGACCAACACCAGCCCCGGCTCCGCCGCCAATTCCCTCACCATCGCATCGGTCAGCGTTTCGCCCTGCGGCGACAGGTAGATCACTTTCGTCGCCGCGATCCCCGCTTCATCCTGCCGTGAGCGCGCCGCCTCGATCGCTGCATCCAGCGGCTCGGCCATCATCACCATGCCGGGGCCGCCGCCGTACGGACGATCATCGATCGTCTTGTAGTTATCGGTCGTGAAATCCCGCGGATTCCACGCCTGCAAATTGAACCGCCCTTCTTCCAGCGCGCGCCGCGTGATGCCGCAACGCGAGACCGCTTCGAACATCTCCGGGAACAGCGTGATCACATCCAACTGCATGCGCCCCCCGGAAACCTCAGTAATCCCTGCCCCAGTCCACCGTGATCCTGCGGGAGGCGGGGCTCACCTCCTTCACGTACGCATCGACAAAGGGGATCAGGTATTCCCTTTCCCCCTTCACCATCATCACGTCGCTGCCGACCGTATCGAGCCGTCCGGCCATCTCGCCCAGCACAACGCCTTCGAGGTTCACCACTTCGAAGCCGGCGAGGTCCACCCAGTAGATCTCGCCCTTGCCGGCCTTGCCGAGCGCTTCGCGCGGCACGCCGACGTCCCGGCCCTTCAGCTTCTCCGCCGCGGTGCGGTCGTCAAAGCCTTTCAGCTTCGCGACCACGCCCTTGGCATGCACTTCGTAATCTTCCAGCTCGACGCTCGCCCATTGGCCGGCATTCCCGAGCCACCACACCGGATGCGAGGCGAGGGCTTCTTCGGTCTGCGTCCAGGTGCGCAACCGCACCCAGCCCTTGATCCCGAAGGGCGCGATCACGCGCCCCATCACCACCATGTTTTCCGGTTGCCCCGGGGCTGCCGGGGCAGCGGGACGACTGGCGACGACTTGGGTCTTGCCAAGCTTGACGAGCTTTCTCACGGCGTCCGACGGCTGCGCGCCCACGGACACCCAGTGCGCGACGCGGTCGAGCGCGATGCGGAAGCGTTGCTCGTTTTCGGCGGCCTTCGGGTTGTAGAACCCGATGCGCTCGATGAAGCGGCCGTCGCGCGGCATGCGCTGGTCGGCGACCACGATGTTGTAGAAGGGACGATTCTTCGCGCCACCGCGCGCCAGTCTGATGACAACCATGTTGGCTCCTTCCCGTTGCGAACGGGTAACGCCGTCGGCCACCATGGCCGCGGAAAAGCCTTGCATTATAAGGGCTTGGGGCTTTTCGCGCAAGCCGCGTGAAATCCCCTAGAAGCGGAACGCCCCGCCCTTGCCGATCACCGCAAGGTCCACATACGTGCTGCCGTGGCGCTCGGTGTCGGAAAAGCGCACGACATAGCCGCCGGCGTCATAGGTGCCCAGCGCCTGCAGCCCCTTGTAGATCGACTCCCGGCTCACGTCCTTGCCGCCGCGCCGGATGCCTTCGACGAGGATCCTGGCCGCGATGCAGGCCTCGAGATTCGTGTAATTCAGGTCTGCGACGCCGGCGGCCTTGATCGCCTCGCCGCACTCGCGCACCGCCAGGACGCTGCTCCTGGAAGGCGCCGGCACGACGCCGGCGATCGAGATCCCTTCCACGTCCTTGCCCCCGGCCTTGGCGAGCTGGCTGGGCCCGGTGAAGGACAGCGTGGTCATCGAGTACATCCTGTTGGCGGCGCGCAGGCCCTTGGCCACCTTGGCCGTTGGCGTGAACAAGGTCGTCACCACGACCACCTGCGGGTCGCTCTTGATGATCGCGTCCACCGTCTCCTTGCCGACCTCGGCGTTGCGCTGGATCTTGACGCTCACCGCCTGCTTGCCCGCAGCCTTCATGTAACGCTCGACCGTCGCATAGTTCTGGTTGCCGATCTCGTCGTCGTAGTGCAGCACCGTGACCTTCGAGATGCCGAGCTGCGACCAGTGGTCGAGGATCTTCTCGAGCTCGTCGGCATAGGAGGCGCGGATGGTGAACACGTAGGGGCCCATCTTCTTGATCGCGTCCGCGCCCGTGAAGGGCGCGAAGAACGGCACCTTCTTCTGGTTGACGATCGGCATCGCGTCAAGCGACAGCGTCGCCGAGGCGAATCCGAACAGTGCAGAGGCGCCGTTCTGGTTCACCAGCGTGGTTGCGTTGGCCCCGGCGGTCTTGCGGTCGTTCTTGTCGTCGAGCGTGATGAGCTCGATCGTCTTGCCGTTCACTCCGCCCGCGCCGTTGACCCTCTTGAACCAGGCGAGCGCGCCATCGCGGATGTCCTTGCCGATCTCGGCGTTGGCGCCGGTCAGCGGGGCGGATTGGCCGATGACGATCTTCCCGTCGGCGAACGACAGGCAGGGCATTGCGGCGAGCAATGCCACCGCGAGTGCGCGAATTTTCATGTCAGCTCCATGGGGCAGGGGCGCCGGGCAAGCGCGCCACTCTTGCGGTGGCGGGGCCCGGGTACGACACCCTACAACGCCTCGGGCAGTGTCGTCTAACGGCGACGCAGCAATCGGCAGGCGCGCCGACGAGCGGCGTCAGGAACCGGACGAAAGGTCGCGCACCAGCCGGTACAGGAACGCGTTGGCGTCGAAGAACGCCTTGATGCCGATGCGCTCGTCGCGGCCGTGGATGCGCACCTCGCCGAACTCGACGAAGATCCCGGAAACGCCGTAAGTCGGGATCTCGGCGTTGCGCAGGCGCGAACCGTCGGTCGCGCCGGTGCTCATCACCGGCACGACCGGCGTTCCCGGCCACATCGACTCCGTCAAACGTTCGATCGCCTTCATCACCGGGGACTCGGCATCGGTGGCCTCGCTTTGCCGCGTCTCGCCGCGCGCGCTCACCTTCACCTTGCCGCCCGCCACCTTCTGCAGCTCCGCCAGCACGAACGCGGGGTCCTCGCCGGGCAGCAGGCGGCAGTTCACGGTCGCCTTCGCCCGCTGCGGCAGCGCATTGTCGGCGTGCCCCCCCTCGATGCGGGTGGCAACGCAGGTGGTGCGCAACTGGGCGTTGTAGTTCGGGACCGCCGAGACGCGCTCGAGCGCCTCCTTGTCGCCGCCTCCCTTCGCCAGCGCCGCGATGTCCGTGGCCATCTGGCCGGTCTCGATGTTGGCGAGCTTGCCGAGGTAGGCGCGCGCCACGTAGCCGATGCGCGGCGGCAGGTCGAACTTCGACAGGCGCTCGAGCGCGGCGGCGAGGTCGTAGATCGCGTTGTCGCGAAGCGGGATCGAGCTGTGGCCGCCCGGATGGGTCGCCTCGAAATCGAAGGAGAGGTACATCTTCTCGCTCACCTGGACGGCGTGCATCAGCGGCCTGCCGTCGCGATACTGGCCGGCGCCGCCTTCGTTCAGCGCGAACTCGGCGTCGACGAGCGCGCGATTGTTCTTGAGCAGCCAGGCAATCCCGTTGTGCGTGCCGCCTTCCTCGTCGGCGGTGAGGGCGACGATGATGTCGCGCTTCGGCCTGAGCCCTTCCTTCCGGTAGCGGATGAGGTTGGCGACGAAGATCGCCGCCATCGCCTTGTCGTCGAGCACGCCCCGGCCATACCAGTAGCCGTCCTTCTCGGTGAGCTTGAAGGGGTCGAGGCCGTCGGACCAGTCCTCTTTCCTCGCTTCCACCACGTCGAGGTGCGCCACGAGCAGGATCGGCCGCAGCTCGCCGGTGCCGCGCAGCCTCGCGACGAGGTTGCCCTTCTTCGGCGCGGGCTCGACCACCTGCACGTCGGCGGCGTCGAAGCCGGCATCGAGGAGGCGCCTGGCCATCGCCTTCGCGGCCGCCGTGTTGTCGCCGTTCGGGTGGACGGTGTTGATCTCCACCAGCTCCTTGTAGATTTCCTTCGCCAGCTCCTCGTGCGGCGTGAGCGCGAACGCCGGCAAGGCGAGCAGGAGCAAGATATTTCGGGTCAGGGCCGGAATAACTGCGAAGCCGGCGGGATTTCTCATCGCTTCCCCGGAAGCAGGCCCTTCATGCCGCGCATCATCTTCGCCATGCCGCCCGAGCGCATCATCTTCATCATCTTCTGCATCTGCTCGAACTGCGCGAGCAGGCGGTTGACCTCCTGCACCTGCACGCCCGCGCCGGCGGCGATGCGGCGCTTGCGCGTCGCCTTGAGGAGTTCCGGTTTCGCGCGCTCTTTCGGCGTCATGGAATTGATGATGCCCTCGGTGCGGCGCAACTGCTTTTCGCCGAGGTCGGACGATGCCGAGGCCATTTGCGCAAGCTGCGCGGGCATCTTGTCCATCAGCGAGGACATCCCGCCCATCTTCTTCATCTGCAGGATCTGCGCCTTGAAGTCCTCGAGGTCGAAGCCCTTGCCGCTCTTCAGCTTGTCGGCGAGCTTCTGCGCCTCGCCCTCGTCGACCGACTTCTTCGCCTCCTCGACCAGCGACAGGATGTCGCCCATGCCGAGGATGCGCGAGGCCATGCGCTCCGGGTGGAAGGCTTCCAGCCCGTCCATTTTTTCCGACACGCCCGCGAACTTGATCGGCGCCCCCGTGACGTGGCGCACGGAGAGCGCGGCGCCGCCGCGCGAATCGCCGTCGAGCTTGGTCAGGATCACGCCGGTGAGCGGCAGCGCCTCGTTGAACGCCTTGGCGACGTTCACCGCGTCCTGGCCCTGCATGGCGTCCACCACGAACAGCGTCTCGATCGGCTTCACCGCCGCATGGAGCGCGCGGATCTCGGCCATCATTGCCTCGTCGATCGCGAGCCGCCCCGCGGTGTCGACGATCAGCACGTCGTGGTAGTGCGTCTTTGCCCAGGCGAGCGCGGCGGCGGCGATGTCCAGGGGCTTCTGAGTGGCGTCTGACGGGAACCAGTCGATCGCGAGGCTGGCCGCAATCGACTTCAGCTGCTCGATCGCCGCGGGACGGTACACGTCGGTCGAGACCAGCAGCACTTTCTTCTTCGTCGTCGCCCTGATGAGGCGCGCGAGCTTTCCCGCGCTCGTGGTCTTGCCCGCGCCCTGCAGGCCGGCGAGCAGGATCACCGCCGGCGGCGTGGTCGCGAAGTCGAGGGCAGCGCCCTGCCCGCCCATCAGCGCGGTGAGTTCCCGGTGCACGACGCCGACCAGCGCCTGCCCCGGCGAAAGGCTGCCGATCACTTCCTGCCCGAGGGCCTTCTCCTTCACCCGCGCGATGAAGTCCCTGACCACCGGCACGCCGACGTCGGCCTCGAGCAGCGCCATGCGCACTTCGCGCAGCGCCTCGCCGATGTTCTCCTCGGTAAGGCGCGCCTGCCCGCGCATCGCCTTGATGACCGAAGAGAGCCGCTGCGTGAGATTGTCGAGCATGCGTGGAGGTCCGCGGAGGGGAAGGAGGAAAACCGCTTTGGTGTAGACTGAATCGGGAACAAAAACGATGCCCGAACACCTTCTTTATTTTACCACCGCGGCGCTGTGGCTCGTCCTGAGCGCCCTCTTCTGGCGCACCGCGAGCACGGCCTCGGCCGCCCCGGCATCGGCTGCCCGCCGACCCGGCGCCGGGCTCCTGCCCTCGCTCCTGCTGCCGCTGGCGCTGGTCCTGCACGGCATCCTGCTCTACCGGACCATGGCGACCCCGGATGGCGTGAACCTCGGGCTGGCCAATGCGGTTTCGCTGATCGTCTGGCTCACGCTCCTCATCTACTGGTTCGCCGGCCTGGTCTATCCCGGCATGGCGAGCCTGCAGGGCCTGCTCGCCCCGGTGGCGCTCGCCGCGATCGCATTCCAGCTCCTGTCGGGCACGCAGCACCTCATCGGCTATTTCTCCGAGCCGCTGTTCGCGCTGCACTTCACGATCGCGATGCTCGCCTACGCGCTGTACATCGTCGCCACCGTGCATGCGCTGTTCATGATGGCCGAGGAAAAATTCCTGCGCCGCGGGGCGCTGCCGCCGCTGCTCAAGCAGCTGCCGCCGCTGATGGAGATGGAGGCGCTGCTCTTTCGCATCCTGTTCGCCGCCTTCGTGCTGCTTTCGCTCACCCTCGTCTCGGGCGTGTTCTTTTCCGAAGAGGTCTTCCACAAGCCCTTCTCCATCAATCACAAGACGGTTTTCGGCCTCATCTCGTGGCTGATCTTCGGCGGGCTGCTGGTCGGCCACCATTTCCGCGGCTGGCGCGGCCGCCTGGCGGTGAACTGGACGCTGGCCGGCTTCACCGCGCTGATGCTCGCCTACGTCGGCAGCAAGTTCGTGCTCGAGATCCTGCTCAAGCGCTGAGCGCCGTGCCCCCGCCGTGACCGACGAAATCCCGATCAGCTGGCTGTTCATCGCGCTCGGCGTCCTGCTTGCGAGTTCCGGGTTCTTCTCGGGTTCCGAGACCTGCATGATGGCGCTCAACCGCTACCGGCTGAAGCACCTCATCAGGAAGGGCAGCACCGGCGCGCGGCTGGCGGGCGCGTTGCTCGACAATACCGACGAGCTGCTTGCCTTCATCCTCGCGGGCAACACCGTGATCAACGCCATGATCACGATCCTGGTGGCCGAGATCTCGCTCAGGCTGATCGGCGACAGCGAATACGTGCTGGCCATCGCCACGGCGGCGGCGGCCTTCTTCATCCTCGTGTTCGCCGAGATCCTGCCGAAGGTGATCGGCGCGACCTACTCCGAGCCGATCGCGCTTGCCGCCTCCTATGTCCTCACGCCGCTGATCCGCGTGACGCGGCCGCTCATGTACCTGATCAACTTGCTGGTGCGCATGATCCTGCGCGTCCTGCGCGTGCGCAAGGTGAACGAGCACGGCGCCCAGCCGCTCAGCATGGAGGAGTTGCGCACGCTGGTGCTCGAAGGCGGCAAGTTCATCCCGAAGAAGCACCAGTCGATCTTCCTGAACCTCTTCGAGCTCGAAGGCCTCACGGTGGACGACACCATGACGCCGCGCGGCCTCATCGAGTGGATCGACATCGAGGACGACATCGAGGACATCCGCAACATCCTCGCCACCGCGCACCACACGCGCATCGTCGTCGGCGAGGGCAGCCTCGACAAGGTGCTGGGCATCATCCACGTCCGCAAGGTGCTCAACGCCTCGCGCAAGGAGCCGATCGGCAAGGAGGCGCTGCGGGAAATCCTGCGCGAGCCCTACTTCGTCCCGGAAGGCACGCCGCTGCTCGACCAGCTGCACCATTTCCAGGAGCAGCAACGCCGCATCGGCCTGGTGGTCGACGAATACGGCGAATTGCTGGGGCTGGTGACGCTGCAGGACATCCTCGAGGAGATCGTCGGCGAATTCACCAGCCAGGGGCCGACCACGAACTCGCTCTTCCGGAAGGAGCCCGACGGCACCTTCATCGCCGACGGCGCGTGCCCGCTTCGCCTGCTCAACCGCAAGGCGGGCTTCGCATTCCCGCTGGACGGCCCGAAGACCGTCAACGGGCTGCTGCTCGAGCAACTGGAAGACATCCCCGAGCCGGGCGAAACGGTGATGGTCGCGGGCCATGCGATCGAGATCATGCAGACGCAGCACCGCATGGTGAAGGTCGTCCGCATCCGGCCCAAGGCCGAGGTGACGCAGGCCGCGGCCGCCTAGCGCAACGGGGGGAACGCCTCTCCCATCGCATATTTCGCGACGAAGCGCCGGTCGATCCTGTCCTTCCAGCGCCACGCCCAGTGGCCCCCGAAGGAAAACGGCCCCCACACGCCGATCGCATGCCTCCCGCCGGTGGCGAGCAGTGCAAGGAAGCGCGATGGCGTGACGTGCGGCTCGAGTTGGCCACCGGCAAGCGCGGCACGCAGGTTCTTCGCCAGCGCCGGCCCCGCGCGCACCGCGAACACTCCCGCCTTCGGGCGCGGGTTCGCGACCGAAGTCGCGCAGTCGCCCGCGCCGAATACCGCCGGATGCGAGACCGATTGCATGAAGTCGTTCACCGCAAGGAAGCCGCGCGCATCGACCTGCAGGCCGGATGCCGCGATCCATGTGTGCGCCCCGGCGCCCGCGGACCAGAAAGTGGCATCGGAGGCGAACGAGTTGCCGTCGGCCAACCTCACGAAATCCGCGCCGACTTCGGCCACCGGGCTCGAGACGTGCGAGCCGATGTCGCGCCCCTGCACGATGCGCCGCAGCCGCTTGCGCACGGCATCGCTGTATTCCGGAAGCGGCACCGGCGTATCGGTGACGATGCGCACATGCGGCGCGGCCTCGCCCATCGCCTCGTGCAACCGGTACTGCATCGCGAGCGCGAGTTCCACGCCGGCGGCGCCGCCGCCCACCATCGAGACCGCGCGCACCTTGCCCGCCATCGCGCGGGCAAGCACGCGCTCCCAGCCCGCCAGCAGGTTCTCGAGCGGCCGCACCACGATCGCATGCTCGAGCACGCCCTTCGCTTTCGCGGTGAAGGGCTGCGGCCCGACATCGATCGAGAGCACGTCGTAGGGCACCACCGTGCCGTTGGCGCAGATGACTTCCTTCATCGCGGGGTTCACGAGGGCGCCCGAGGTCTTCAGGAACGAGGCCTCGGCACGGGACGCCAGCGGCATGAGGTCGATCGTGCAGTCCTCGATCCGGTAATGCCCGGCGATGGCGCCCGGCACCATCCCGGAATAGACAAGCGCCGTGCGCGGGTTGATGAGCGTCACGCTGCCGGCCTTCCCCGGCTCCTCGCCGAACAGCCGGAGCACCTCGACATGGGCATGGCCGCCGCCGAGAAGGACGAGCCGCTTCAAGGCCGCGGCTTCCATGCGAAATCGCCGAACCACGCCGTGGCGGTCTCGTTCGTCTGGTCGGTGTCGTTGCCGACCGCGATCCCGGTCACCGCCGGCGTCGGGCCCGGATGCCCGGCGCCGAAGGCCGCGCGGAAATCCGCATCGATGTCGCGCGCCTCCGACACCCACTTGCCCGCCTCGGCGTTGCCGCTGCGCAGGACAATGGTGCGCACGCGGTCGCTGTACGGGCTCCACCGGCTCGTGCCCACGGGCAGGCGGTTGTCCCAGACATAGCAGATCGACGCGGCCGGCATGTCCACGCCGTAGATCGCCTTGGCGAGCTTCATCTTCGCGCGATCGACGAGGGAGAGCTGGTCCGCGGGAACGTCGAACATCACGTAGACGCGCGCGGCGTAATCGTCGCCCGGCTTGGTGTTCGTGTCGGCCCCCGCGACCACGCGGTCGATCTTCCATCGCCACGTGAGCATCGGGCGCTCGCTCATCCCGGCGTGCATCGCGAACCCGGCGGTACCGACTGCCGACTCGGCATGCGCGCGCAACACCACCTGCCCCTCGTCCTCCACCAGCGCGAGCTGGGTCTGCTTGCGATTGGGCAGCATCAGCGGCTTCCAGCCCGCCGGAAGCTGTCCGCCAGGCGGTGCTCCCGAAAACGGCACGATGGGCGTCTCGCCGGCTGTCGCTCCGGGGAGGGTGCAAGCGAGCGCCGCGCAAAGGACCATGCGCCTCAACATGCGAGCGTTGCCGGCAAGTGGGCGAGATCCTCGGGGCGGTCGATGTCGCGGCGCGGCTCCAGTTCCCGCCACGCGACTCCCGCTGCGCTCAGCTTCTCGCGCGTGCCGGCCATCACCGCATCGCCTCCCCACGCGATGCCCTCGAAGATCGACGGGCGCTGCTCGCGCAGCCCGACCAGCACGTAGCCGCCGTCAAGCGCCGGTTGGAAGACCGCGGGGACTTCGGCCAACGCATCGGCCGCGTCGCGCAGGTCGCGCGCCTCGAGGTCGGGGCAGTCTGTGCCGATGATGATCGCGCAAGCCGATCGCGCCAGCGTTTCCGCGAACGCATTGTCCATGCGCGCCCCGAGGTCGTTGCCGCGCTGCTCGTGAAGCGTCACGCCGTGGCGTCGCGCGCAATCGCGGAAGAACGGATGCCCGGTGGAGGGCGCCGCCCACAATTCCACAGGACCGAGCGCGGCCTTCACGGCGACTTCGATCGCGCGATGCACCAGCGCCGCGTGCAGCTTCGCCGCGCCTTCCGCGCCGAGCGCCGGGATGAGCCGCGTCTTCGCCTCGCCGGGAATCGGCGCCTTGGCGAAAACGACGACCGTGGTGCGCGCACGGGCGTCCGCGCCCTTGC
Organism: uncultured beta proteobacterium; assembly: GCA_963849005.1. Taxonomy (GTDB): domain Bacteria; phylum Pseudomonadota; class Gammaproteobacteria; order Burkholderiales; family Usitatibacteraceae; genus CAWKGC01. Next base: position 14,682 of record CAWKGC010000008.1, read on the forward strand.
TCTCCGGGCGATAGGCCTGCGCCAGCGCCGCCGGATCGGCGCCGAAGAAATACGCGAGCCGCAGCCGCCACATCAGCGCAATCGTTCGCCAGGCGCCGCCCTGCTCCCAGCGCCGCGCGGACGTGGCGACCGGCCCGCGCAGGCACAACGGCGGCGAGACGCGCTTCAGCGCGCGCGACAACGCGATGTCCTCCATCAGCGGCTGGTCGGGAAAACCGCCCACGGCATCGAACGCCTCGCGCGTGACGAAGATCGCCTGGTCGCCGGTGGCGATGCCGGTGAGGCGCGAACGCCAATTCATCATGAAGCCCACGAGGCCCAAGAGCCGCGACCGGCTCGCGATGCGCACGTCGAATCGTCCCCAGCGGCGGCTTCCCCCGGCAAGGCCTTGCAGCACCGCGAGATCGGCCGACCCCGGGAGGACGCAGTCGGCATGCAGGAAGAGCAGCACGTCTCCGGCTGCCGCGCGCGCGCCGGCGTTCATCTGCGCGGCGCGGCCGCGCCGCGAGGCGATCACCTTGTCGGCAAGCGGCGCGGCGATTTCGCGCGTGCCATCGGAACTGCCCCCATCGACGACGACGACCTCGGCGCCGCGCGCGCGCATCGCTGCCAGCGGCATTAGCACCGCCGCGATGCCGGAGGCTTCGTCCAGCGTGGGAACGATGATGGAAAGGCGTTTCACCCTGGCATTATGCCGGGGCGGGAGCTACCGCCCGGCGTCGTTGAGGCTCCAGTCGTATTCGAGAAAGGCGATCTCGGCCTTCTGCTCGCGCACTGCGGCGCGGTCCTCGGGCTTGTCGGCGAGTTGGTCGGCGTACTTCGCCATCGCCTGCTTCACCGAGGTGTAGCCCTTGTGGCCCTTGGTGAAGTCCTTGCCATACCAGTCGAAGATCCTCGAGATCTCGAGCTTCCCGGTCTGCGGGCTGTAGCGGTTGCGCGTGCGGTCGGAGAGGAAGCGCTTCATGCCGTCTTCCAGTTGCGCATCCAGCTTGTCTGCCGTGAAAGCATCGGGCAGGAGCATCGGGCAGCCGATGGAAGCGCACACGACGGCGAAGTGCACGCGCGGATCGTCGTACACGCCGTCCACGCGCAGAGTCTCGTGCTCGATCTGGTCGAGCGTGGCGTCCTGCCCGAACAGCTTGAAGAACTTGTCCTTCCACGGGTTGCCGAAGACGTTGCCGAAGTCCCGGATCGACTTGATGTCCGGGTAGCGCGTCAGGATCTTCTCGATGGTGAGCGCGTTGTAGTAGTTGATGAGGAAGGCCTGCTGCCCGGGCTTCTTCATCGCGTCGAACTCCGCCTTCGTCACTTTCGCGTAGTTCGCGAGCACGGCCTTCAACGCCGTGCGGTCCTTGGCGAACCCCGCGTAATCGACCCGCGAGGCGTTGCCGCCCTGCGCGACCGTGACGTGCTTCTTCAAGAGGACATCCCAGTCCCTGTGCTGCGGGTCCAGTTGCGCGAAGGCCGGGCTGGCGGCGAAGAGCAGCGGAACGAAAAGAGCGAGGAAACGCAGGAAGCGCATCGGGGACTCCGGATCAGGCCTGGAAATAACGGGGTCAGAGTACATTTCGTTGAAAACGGGGTCGGAGCAAGGAATTGGCGAAATGTACTCTGACCCCGTTATTTTTCGAGTTGGTAGTAGGGGCGCTTGTTCCCGTTGAGGGAAGACAATTTCCCGATCACGCCGCCCAGCCCGCCGCGGCCCAGCGTCCAGGACTGGAACGCCTCGAGGAAGGCCACCTGCCCATGGGTAACTGTGCTGCGCTTCCACACGCCGGCGGCGTACTTGTTGGCCTCCGCCAGCGTCGGGTAGATGTGGATGGTGCCGAGGATCTTGTTCATGCCCAAGCCGTACTTCATCGCCGTGACGAACTCCACCAGCAGGTCGCCCGCGTGCTCGCCGCCGATCGTCACCCCGAGGATCTTGTCGGTGCCGGGCTTGGTGAGCACCTTCACGTAGCCGTGCGCCTCGCCGTCGGCGATCGCGCGGTCGAGGTCGTCGATGCCGTAGGTCGAGACCTGGTGGGGAATGCCCTTCTCCTTCGCTTCCTGCTCGTTGAGTCCCACGCGCGCGACTTCCGGGTCGGTGAAGGTCGCCCACGGGATCACGGAGTAGTCGACCTTGAACCTGCGGAAGCGGCCGAAGATCGCGTTCACCGCCGCGTACCACGCCATGTGCGCCGCGGTGTGGGTGAACTGGTAGGGCCCGGCAACGTCGCCGCAAGCGAAGATGTTCGGGTAGAGCGTCTCGAGGTATTCGTTCACTTCCACCGTGCGCGTCTTCGTCGTCGGGATGCCGAGTTCCTCGAGGCCGTAGCCGGCGGTGTTGGCCACGCGGCCGACCGCGCACAGGATCTCGTCGAAGGCGATCTTCTTCTCCACGCCATCGCTTTCGACCACCAGCACTTTCTCGCCGTTCTCGACGCGCACTTCCTTCGCCTTGTGATTGGTGAGCACCTTGACCCCATCGGCCTCGAACTGCTTCGTCACCAGCGCGGAAAACTCCGGGTCCTCGCGGACCATGATGCGCGCCATCATCTCGACCTGCGTCACCTCGGCGCCGAAGCGCGCGAAGCATTGCGTGAGCTCGGAGCCGATCGGCCCGCCGCCCAGCACCACGAGGCGCCGCGGCAGCTTGCGCAGGTTCCACACCGTGTCGGAAGTGAGCGGGTTGCATTCCTTCAGCCCCGGGATCGGCGGGATGAAAGGCCGCGCGCCGGCGGCGATCACGATGTTCTTCGTGGTGAGGACCTGCTTCCCGCCATTGTCGAGCGTCACTTCCACCGTCCAGGGGGAAGTGATCTTCGCCGCGCCCTTCAGGCACTCGACGCCGAGCCCGGTGTAGCGCTCGACCGAATCGTGCGGCTCGACCGTCTTCACCACCGATTGCACGCGCTCCATCACGTCGGCAAAGTCGAAGTCCGCCGACGCCGAGCGGATGCCGAATTCCTTCGAGCGGCGGATGTGCGAGAGCAGCTTGGCCGAGCGGATCAGCGCCTTCGACGGCACGCAGCCGGTGTACAGGCAATCGCCGCCCAGCCGGTGCTTCTCGACCAGCGTCACCTTGGCCTTCACGGCGGCGGCGATGTAGGAAGTCACGAGTCCCGCGGAACCCGCGCCGATCACGACCACGTGGCGGTCGAACGTCGCCGGCCTCGCCCACTTCGCGTAGACCTTGCGCGCCTTCAGGGTCTCGACGATCTTCTTGGCGATGAGCGGGAACAGCCCGAGCAGGACGAAGGCGAGCAGCAGCCCCGGCGAGAGGATGCCCTTGAGAGAGGTGATCTGCGCAAGTTGCGTGCCGGTGTACACGTAGACGACGGTGCCGGCGAACATGCCCAGCTGGCTCACCCAGTAGAAGGTGCGCGTCCTGATCGGCGTGAGACCCATCACGAGGTTGATGACGAAGAACGGGAAGGCGGGCACGAGGCGCAGCGCGAACAAGTAGAAGGCGCCCTCCTTTTCCACGCCGGCGTTGATCGCTTTGAGCTTGTCGCCGAACTTCGCCTGCACCCAGTCCTTCAGCAGGAAGCGGGAAGCGAGGAAGGCCAGCGTCGCGCCGATCGAGGAGGCGAAGGACACGATCACCGTGCCCCAAAGCAGGCCGAAGATCGCGCCCGCCACCAGCGTGAGGATGGCGGCGCCGGGGAACGACAGCGCGGTCACCGCCACGTAGATGCCGAAGAAGATCGCGCCCGTCTGCACGGGGTTGGCGTTGAAGTAGGCCTCGATCGCCGCCTGCTGGCTCCTGAAATAGTCGAGCGAGAGGAAGCGCCCGAGGTCGAAGGCGAAGAACGCCACGACCAGCGCGAGGATCACGACGACCACGACCAGTTTTCCGGATTTCATTGTTTTCTCCCTGTCCCCGGGCTCAAAGGAATTCCGCCCGGAGGTCGACGCTCTGGCGGTTGCCGAGCGCATCGAAGTTCTTGTCCAGCCATTCCGCCGCGGCCACGCGCCCGCGGTCGCGCAATTGCAGCAGGAATTCCCAGTCGACGCTGAACTTGGTCGTCACCGACAGGTCGGCGAGCGCCTTGTCGGCACGCACCGAATGGATCAGCACGTGCTTCAGCTTGTCGCGATGCTCCTCCTTCAGCCAGCCATCCTCGAGGAGCTTCTGCACGAAGGCCACCGCGCGCAGCTCCTTGATCAGCGAGGAGTTGAAGGAGATCTCGTTGACGCGGTCGTCGATCTCGTGCGGCAGGGTCGGCACGCCGGGCCGCTCGATCGGGTTGATGTGCAGGATGATCACGTCGCGGGACTCGGTCTCGTAGAAGAGCGGGAAGAGCACCGGGTTGCCCATGTAGCCGCCGTCCCAGTAGTGCTCGCCGTCGATCTCGACCGCCTGGAACAGGAACGGCAGGCAGGCCGAGGCCATCACCACGTCGGCGGTGATCTCGGGGGTGTTGAAGACTTTCACCTTGCCGGTGCGCACGTTGGTCGCCGAGAGGAAAAGCTTGGTGCTCTGGCAGCCGTGCAGTTCCTCGAAGTCGACGTGCTTCACCAGCAGTTCGCGCAGCGGATTGAGGTTGTAGGGGTTCAACTGGTAGGGCGAGAAAGCGGCGGTCATCGCCTTGAAGCCCTGGAAGGCGATCGAGTCCGTCGCGCCGAAACCCGCGAGCAGCTTGTCCCACGGCATGCGCTTCACCGGGTTGAATTGCGTGCCGTATTCCGACACCGAGTGCCAGAAGTCGTGCAGGGCGGCCCTTGCGCCATCGACGCCGCCGGTCAGGTTGCCGTAGGCGTACACCACCGCGTTCATCGACCCGGCGCTGGTGCCCGACAGGCCCTCGATCTCGATGCGGCCGTCTTCGAGGAAGCGGTCGAGCACGCCCCAGGCGAAGGCGCCATGCGCTCCACCCCCCTGCAGGGCGAGATTCACGCGCTTGACCTTCGCGCGTCCGCGAACGCGGGGAGGCTTTCGTTTCACGATGCGGCGGGCCATGGTCAGTGCGCCGTCCAGCCGCCGTCGATGGGAAGGATCGCGCACGTGATCAACGGCGCGGCGCCGGAGGCAAGAATGCCAAGCCCGATGCCGCTCGTCGAACCGGTGACGAGCGCGGTCTTGCCTTTCAACATGGGGACTCCTCGGGTGTGGGTGCTTCCGCTCTCCAACAGTAGTCGGGCGGCGTGAAGCTTTGCTTACATCCGGCTACAGGATAGCAGCGGAAGGCCCGCCTCCGCGCCCCATCGCCGGGAGGTAATGGCCGGCCAGTTGCCCGCGTAGCGCGCGCTTCGCGCGGTGCACCATGATCCACAGGTTGTTGGCGCTCACCTTCAGCTGGCGGCAGGCTTCCCCGGTATCACGGCCCTGCACCTCGCACAGCAGGAATGCCGCGGCCTGCTTTTTCGGCAGCGTGCCCAGGCCAGCCGCGAGGTCGCGCAGGAGCTCGCCACGCTCGGCGGCCACCGAGGCATCCCCGGCGGTGGAGTCGTCCCAGAGCGTGGCCACGGCCTGCGCGGAATGGCTGGCCTCGTCTTCGCCGTCGATGCCATCCTCGGCGCGATGCGCGCGCTCGCGGATGCGCCCGCGCACGTGGTCGGCGATCTTGTGGCGCAGGATCGACGTCATCCATGTGCGCAGCGTGCTGCGGCCGTCGAAGCCCTGCTGGCTGGCGAGCGCCGCGGAGAGCGTTTCCTGGACGAGGTCGTCGACCGCGTCGGATTCGCGCAGTTGCGCGCCGGCGTAGCGGCGGAGGTAGCGGACCATCTCTTCGAGTTCAGGGGCGGACATCGAGCGCAGCGTGTTCATCGGGGCTCCGTTTCGGTGGCGAATGGGGTGGCGTCGGCGCCAAGCAGCGCCGGCAGGGTGAGCGCCACCGACTGCCGGCGGCGCACGGGATCGAAGGACGCGACCACCAGGCGGTCGTGCGGCTCTTCGCCGCGCGCTTCAAGGAGCGCGCGATTGCTGAGGAGGACGAGGTCGAAGCGCGGCAGCGCGCCCTCGCCGAGGCTGAAGAAGGCGCGCAGCTCCTGCTCGTAGTGGCGCGCGGCTTCAAGCGGATCGGCGGCCCGCACCGGCGGCAGGTGGAGACGGCGGCGGGAGACGCCCGCGAGTTCGGCAAGCACGCGCATGCGGCCTGCCGCGCCTTCGCCGTCCGGCCAGGGCAGGCCTGCCGCAAACAGGTGCGCGGAAACGCCGCGGGCCTTCGCCGCCGCAACCGCCTCTTGCAGCCGCGGCAGGGCGAGCTCCGCGGAAAGCAGCGGGCAGAGCGCGATCGCAAAATGCCGCGCCACGGGCGTCAGGGCCCGCCGGTCGAGCGCGACCAACAGCGGTTGCGCGGGGCTTCGCACCGGGGAGGAAGAAGGGGTGGGCGAGTTCATGGAACGCAGTCTGGCCGCCACGCGCGGGATGGAAAATCCGGAAAAACACGCACTGGCTTGTGGAAACTACGTACGCGCCGCGCCGCCCGAGGCCCTACACTTCGATGCGATGAACGCCCTTTCTCCACGCTGGGTCGCGCAAGCGACCGCGCTGGCCGTCGGCTGGTGGCTGTGCGGCGCGCTCGCGCTTGCGCTCTTTCCGCTCGGCCGCGACCTCGCCACCGTCTGGCCGGCATCCGGGCTGGCGCTTGGCGTGCTGCTGGTGTGGGGCCGGGGACTGTGGCCGGGAATCGCGCTGGGCAGCCTCGCGCTCGGCATCGGTGCCGGGCTCACCCCGATGCAGGCGCTGTTCTATGCCGTCGGCAGCAGCCTGGAATCGTGGCTTGGCGCGACCCTCCTTTTGCGCTTCGCCGGCCCGCGGCCGGGACTGGGGCGCCTGGGCGAAGTGCTCGCCTTCGTCGGCTGGGGAGCGATCGTATCCACCGCCGTCGGCGTCATCACGATCACCACGTTGCTGATGATGCCGGTGTCGACCGCTTCGGCGGCGGCGCGGGAACTCGAGCCGTGGGCGGTGTGGCTGGGGCACGCGATCGGCGTGCTGCTGATCACGCCGGTGATGCTCACGTTCGCCAACGGAAGATCGCCCTCGAAGCTGAAGGAACGGGCCTGGGAGGCGCTGGCGCTCGTCATCGTTGCGGTCGCGGTGTGCGCGACGGTTTTCACCAACATGTCCAAGGCGTTCACAGTGAACCCGGTGCCCTACATGATCTTCCCGTTGTTCTTCTGGGCGGCGCTGCGCTTTGGCACGCGCGAGGTGAGCGCGCTGCTGTTCACGGTCGGCGCGGCGGCGGTGGTGGCGACCTGCCTCGGGAACGGGCCGTTCGCCGAGGGCAGCGCGTTGCAGAACCTCGTCTCGCTCTACCTCTTCCTCGCCATCGCGGTGATCCCCACGCTGTTGCTTGCCGCGACGCTGGAGGAGAGGCGCGAGGCGCAGGCCGGGCTCGCGGAGAGCGAGGCCAAGTACCGCCTGCTGGTGGAAAACCAGTCGGAGCTGGTGCTGCGCCTGGAGCGCGATCGCAGCGTCGCGTTTGCAAGCCCCGCCTACCTCGAGTTCTTCGGCCGTCCCGCCGAGGAGGTGAAAGGGCAGGCGCTCGACTTCGCCGTGCACGACGACGACCGCGAGGCGATGGCGCGCGGCTGGGCGGCGCTGTTCGGTGCCGACGGCCGCTGCGCGATGGAATGCCGCGTGATGTCGCGTGACGGCTGGCGCTGGCTCGCGTGGTCGGGCCAGCTGGAGCCCGCGGGCGATGCGGCCGTGGTGGTCGCGCGCGACGTCACCGCGCGGCGCCGCGCCGAGCAGCAATCCCGCCAGCACCTCGAGCAACTGGCGCACGTGTCGCGCGTCTCCTCGATGGACGAGATGGCGAGCGCGATGGCGCACGAGATCAACCAGCCGCTCTCCGCCATCGCCACCTTCACCCAGGCGTGCCTGCGCCTCCTGTCACGGGACCCCGTGGACCATGCGGAACTCGCGGGCGCGATGCGGCGCGTGGCGAGCGAGGCCGACCGCGCCGGCGAGATCGTGCGGCGCATCCGCCGCTTCGTGAAGAACGAGCCCGGGCAAAGCGTCTCGGTGGACCTGAATTTCCTCGTGGGCGAGGTGATCCGCCTCGCGCAGGCCGACGCGCGGCAATCCGGCGTGCAGCTGGTCGCGCTTCCGCAGCCCGGCCTGCCGATGCTCTCGGCGGACCCGATCCAGGTGCAGCAGGTGCTGCTCAACCTCGTGCGCAACGCGATCGAGGCGCTGAACACCGCGGGCAGCGCGCGCCGCGAGGTGACCATCGCGACAGCGTCCGGCCCGAAAGCGGTCGAGGTGACCGTGACGGACAGCGGCCCGGGCGTGGCCGACATCGAGCGCGCCTTCGAGCCGTTCTATTCCACCAAGGCCGAAGGCATGGGCATAGGACTGGCGATCAGCCGCTCGATCATCGAGGCGCACGGCGGCCGGCTAACCGGGCAGTCGAGCCCGGGGCATGGCGCGACCTTCAAGTTCACCCTGCCACTTGACGAGGCCAACACGTGACGACCACCGGCATCCCCACCGTCTGCATCGTCGACGACGACGACGCCGTTCGCGACAGCCTCGCGTTCCTCTTCAAGTCGGTGCGGCTGAGAAGCCTTTCCTTCGGCAATGCGGATGCATTGCTTGCTGCGCTGCCGATCGCCGCGCCCGCATGCGCGGTGGTCGACGTGCGCATGCCCGGAATGAGCGGGCTGGAACTGCTCGAAGCGCTGCAGGCAAAGCGCGTGGCGCTTCCCGTGATCATCATGACCGGCCACGGCGACGTGCCGATGGCGGTGCGCGCGATGAAGGCAGGCGCGCTCGATTTCCTCGAGAAGCCCTTCAATGACCAGGCCTTGATCGAGGCCGTGCAGCGCGCGCTCGGCACCGCGGCGCCGCGCCCCGCGAGCGAAATCGCGCAGCATTTCGAGACGCTCACCCCGCGCGAGCGCGAAGTGATGGCGCTGATCGTCGAGGGGCGCGCCAACAAGGTCGTCGGAGCAGAACTCGGCATGAGCGTGCGCACGGTGGAGGTGCACCGCGCGCGGATCATGGAGAAGATGGCGGTGCGTTCGCTCGCCGAATTGGTGCGCGCCGCGATGTCCCTCGACGGCGCGCGCGGCTGAATCAGGCGGCGCGTGCCTGCGCCAGGTCCGCGGTGAAGCGCGGACCCTGCGTGATGCGGGCGAAATACGAAGCGTGCGCGGGCGATCCTTGCGGCCAGCTCGCGAGGAAACGTTCCTGCCACCGCGCCGCGTCGTAGCGGATGGCGACCTCATCGACATGCAGCGCGCCCAGCCGCGTGCCCAGCACCGAGGTGCCCGCGGCAGCCGGCGTGAGCGAGATGCGCGTAAGCAGCCCGTAGCGCGTGGCGGCGAAGTTGGGCATGCCGGCTGCGCCGTTGTTGGCCACCAGCCGCTCGCCTGCGCCGAAATCGAAGCGGCGCAGCGCCGGCAGGCAGGTATGGCTCGAGGCGAACAGGTCCACCTTCGCATCGCGGAAGGCCGAAGCGATCCAGCGCGCGTGCGACGGGTTGTCCAGCTGGTCGTGGGCGAAGCCCCAGCCGGCGAGCGAGGCGGCATCTCCATGCACGATGCCGACCTTCGCTTCTCCCACCTGCGCGACCAGGTGCATCGGCAACTGCGCCAGCACCCCGCGCTCGCGCGGAAATTGCCGTGCCGTTTCGCGCAGGCGCGCAAGGATCTCGTTCGAGCGCGACACGTCCGTGTCGCTGACATCCGCCGGATACGCGCAACCGCAGCCGGCGCCGCTCTCCTCGCCGGCGATCTCCGTCTCGACATTGCCGCGCAGCCGGAAATGGCCCGCCGTGCCGCGCTCTATCGCGGAAAAATCGCCGTGCGCGACATCGAACCAGTGGAAATCGCCGTTGAAGGCGATCGCGAGGGCGCCCCTCTCGGCTTCGGCCAGTGCGTGGATCGCAGCAAGCGCTTCGAGGTTGCCGTACAGGCCGCCGACGACATAAAGCGTGTCGGCGACGATCCCGGGCTCGCGGTCGAAGACGCGCGGCGGATACCGGTAGGAGATCGGGCACGCGCGCCCGGGAGTGGCGTCCCTCATCGCGCGTTCAGGCGAGAGCGCCGCCGCAGCTCGACCCCTGCCCGGCGGTGCAGCCGTAGCAGTGATCGCGCACCACGATCGGGTTGCCGGCGAGGTCGCGGCCGAGGATGTCCGTCACGTGCGGGTGCCCCTTGCCGGCGAGCGCGATCGGCAGCCCCAGCATCTGGTTGAAGTCGCAGTCGTATAGGAAGCCCTTCCAGTCGATCGAGACCATCGAGCGGCACATCACGCCCTCGAGGTTCCCGTCGCTGTGGGCGCCGCGCAGCAGGCGCATGTATTCGTTGAACTGGCCCTTCGAGACCAGCATCGAGCCGAAGCGCTGGATCGGCATGTTGGCGATGGTGAAGAGCTGGTTGAAGACGATGCCGTGCTGCTCGCCGAGGATGCGCTTGTAGTCCGCCTCGAGCTGCTCCTGCGGCGGCGGCAGGCTCGCCCCTTGCGGGTTGTAGACGAGGTTCAGCGTGAGGCCCGTGCCTTCGCGGCCGTAGCCCAGCGCGTTCAACTCCTGCAGCGCGCGCACGCTGAGTTCGTACACGCCCTTGCCGCGCTGGCGGTCGACGAGCTCCTCGGTGTAGCAGGGCAGTGAAGCGACGACCTCGACCGAGTTCGCCGCGAGGAATTCGGCCAGGTCCTCGTGGCCTTCCTCGAAAAGGATGGTGAGGTTGCACCTGTCGATGACCCTTGCCCCGAGCTCTCTTGCGCGGCCCACGAGGTAGCGGAAGTGCGGGCTCAGTTCCGGCGCCCCACCGGTGACATCGATCGCGGTGGCGCCGCTGGCCTCGAGCAGGCCGAGGACCTGGTCGACGGTCTCGCGCGACATCATCTCGGTGCGCGTCGGCCCCGCATTGACGTGGCAGTGCAGGCACGTCTGGTTGCACTTGTACCCGAGGTTCACCTGCAGCGTGTCGAGGGAACGCCGCGACAAGGCGGGGAAATCGGTCCGGACTAGGAGGGGAAGCGTGGCGTGCATGGATCGGTGGCCCCGTGACTGTTGGAAGGAATGATAGCAAAGCGCCTTGCGGCATCTGTCGGGGCAGGCACCCCCGCCCTTACAGGCGCGGCCGAGGAAACGGGGTCAGAGTACATTTTGCCGATTCCTTACTCTGACCCGGTTATTGGCAAAATGTACTCTGACCCCGTTTCCTCGTTCCGATAGACTGGCAATCTCGAATCTGGCGGCCGCATTCCACCCATGAAAGACGCGAACCAAGCCCCCGTGGCCGACGGCGCCCGCCTCGATTTCGCGGGCGAGATGAGCTACGGCGACTACCTCTGCCTCGACCAGGTCCTCGCCGCGCAGAAGCCGCGCTCGGGCGACCACAACGAACTGCTCTTCATCGTCCAGCACCAGGCGAGCGAGCTGTGGATGAAGCTCACGCTGCACGAGTTGGGCGCCGCGCGCGAGCATATCCGCGCCGGCAACCTGCAGCCGGCGTTCAAGATGCTCGCCCGCGTGGCGCGCATCCTTGCGCAGCTGAACCAGTCCTGGGACGTGCTTTCGACGTTGACCCCGGCCGAGTACGCTTCGTTCCGCGGCGCGCTGGGCAGTTCATCGGGATTCCAGTCCTACCAGTACCGCCTGATCGAGTTCGTGCTCGGCAACCGCAACGCCGTGATGCTGGGGCCCTACCGCCACCGCGCGGACCTGCTGGCGCCGCTCGAATCCGAGCTGGCGCGCCCCTCGCTTTACGATGAAGCGATACGCATGCTCGCGCGCAGCGGCTTTCCCATGTCTGCCCCGGCGCTCGACCGCGACCTCGCGAAGAAGTGGGAGTTCGACGAGTCGGTCTGCCGCGCCTGGGTCGGCGTCTATCGCGATACCGCGAAGCACTGGGAACTCTACGAGCTCGCGGAAAAGCTGGTCGACCTCGAGGACGCCTTCCGCCAATGGCGCTTCCGCCACGCGACCACGGTGGAGCGCATCATCGGAATGCAGCGCGGCACCGGCGGCACCTCGGGCGTGGCCTACCTGAAGCGCATGCTCGACGTGGTGCTGTTTCCGGAACTGTGGAAGGCGAGAGCCGACATCTAGCGATGAGTCGTCATTCCGGTGAATCGTCATTCCGGGCTTGACCCGGAATCCAGTGCTTATACTTGAAGTCGCTGGATTCCGGCTTTCGCCGGAATGACGGCCATATTGAATGACGGCGATATTGCAGGAATTGAACCCATCCATGGCGACCGAGACCGAACTCAAGCTGCGCCTGCCCCCCGGGGAGATTGCCGCATTGCGCGCGCATCCCCTGCTGGCGGGAAAGCGCCCGCGCAGCCTCGACGTGCACAACATCTATTTCGAAACGCCCGAGGTGGAACTTTCGCGGCATGGCATGGCGCTCAGGCTGCGCCGCATCGGCAAGCGCTGGCTGCAGACATTGAAGGCGGGCGCCAGCGGCGACGGCGGGCTGCATTCGAGGAGCGAGTGGGAGTTCGCGGTTCCCGGGCCGGTGCTCGATCTCGCCCTCTTCGCCGAGACGCCGCTCGCCTTGCTCGACGATGCCGCCACGCTGCACACGCGGCTCAAGCCCGCCTTCACCACCAACTTCCGCCGGCTGGCGTGGAAGCTCGAGCCGGAAACGGGGACGGAAGTCGAGCTTGCCGTCGACGTGGGCGTGGTGCGATCCGGCACGCGCGAGGCGGCGATCTCGGAAGTCGAGATCGAGGTGAAAAGCGGGCCGGCCGCCGCGGCCTTCGCGCTCGCGGGACAACTGCAGGATTCGGTGCGCCTCTTCCCCAGCCCGGTGAACAAGGCCGAGACCGGCTACCGGCTGTTCCTGCGCCGGCCAATCCGACCGAGCAAGGCCAAGGCCGCCGACATCGGCAAGTCGCTCCCGCCGCAGGAAGCCGCGCGGCGCATCGTCGTTTCCTGCCTCGCGCACCTGCAGGCCAACGAGGCCGGCGCGCTGGCGAGCGCGGACCCCGAGTTCGTGCACCAGATGCGCGTGGCGAACCGGCGGCTGCGCTCGGCGCTTCGCGTGTTTCGCGGCGCGGTCGACCCGGACTTCCTTGCGCGCATCGCGCCGGACCTGAAATGGCTGGGCGGAGCGCTGGGCGAGGCGCGCGACTGGGACGTGCTCGTTGTCGAGACGCTTCCGCCGCTCGTGGCCGCATTCGATGACGCGGCCGTGTCCGCGGGCATCCTCAAGGAGGCGGCAAGGCACCGCCGCGTCGCGCGCGCCGCGATGCGCGACGCCCTCTCATCGATGCGCTTTGCGCGGCTTGCACTGGCGCTTTCCCGCTGGACCACGCTTGATGAAGAGGCGCCGCTGGCAGAGGGCGCCCCCGCGACGCTGGTCGATTTCGCCTCGCGCGCCGTGCGCCGCCGCCACGCGCGCCTGCTCGATGCCGGGATGCACCTCGCCGAGTTGGCGCCTGAAACGCGCCATCACCTGCGCCTTGATGCCAAGCGCCTGCGCTACGCCGTGGAGTTCGTCGCGCCGCTTTTCAACACGGGCCGCGTGGACGACTACCTCGGGCACCTGGAATCGATGCAGGAAACGCTGGGCGCGGCCAACGATGCCGTGAATGCGCAGCGCATGATCGCGAGCCTTGCCGCGCCGGATTCGTTCCGCGCCTTTGCGCGCGGCTGGTTCCTCGGCCGCGTGGGCGACAGCCTCGCGCGCTCGGGCCGGTTGTTTGCCGCGCTGGCAGAATCGCGACGGTTCTGGCGGAAGAAGAAGAGGCCGGCCCCGGCAGCGCCGGATCCCGCGCCAGCGGCCGATGGCGGTTGATCCAGGGCAAGGCCGGCGGCGAGCGGCATGGCATCCTTGAAAGTGTCCTCCACTCGGGCAAGGTGCAGCATGCACAAGCTTCTCCTGGTCTCAATTCTTCCAATCGCGCTGTCCTGCTTCGCGCCGGGCGCGCGGTCCGCCGACATGGAGCGCGGGCGTTCCCTTTACGAATCGCGCTGCTCGAGTTGCCATACCGAGAGCGTCCATGGCCGCGCCAAGCGCGTCGCCTCATCGTTCGAGGAAATCGTCGGCTGGGTAGCGCGGTGGAACGCGACGCTGGCCCTGAAGTGGGGCCGCGACGAGATCGAAGACGTGAGCGCCTACCTGAACGCCACTTACTATCGCTTCGCCTGTCCACCGACCGTGTGCAAGGCGACGTCGAGCGGGCCGCAAACGAAAAAGCCCGCTTGAGCGGGCTTTTTCTTTCCTATTCTGGTGGCCTGGGACGGAATTGAACCGCCGACACAAGGATTTTCAATCCTCTGCTCTACCGACTGAGCTACCAGGCCGTTTTCGCGGCGGTTTGCGCCGGAAAGCCGGAAATTATAGCGTTTACTGCCCTCCAAGGCCAATCCCCGCGACGGCGCGAAATTGACGCGCGTCGTGGCCGGAACGTCGAATGCCGTTCATGATCGCGGCTTGGGCAAGAAAAACATCCTCCCCAGCGCGGGCGGCCTTGCGGTGTGCGTCGCCGGCGGCGCGCTGTGCGCCTGGCTGAAAACGCCGCTGCCGTGGATGATAGGGCCGCTGGCGGCGATGGCGATCGTCCAGTTCAGCGGCGGCAAGCTCGAAGCGCCCGCCTATGGCCGCGAGCTCGGGCAACTCCTGATCGCGGTCACGCTGGGACTGTACTTCACGCCGGGCGTGGCGCGCGAAGTCGCCGGCTACTGGCCGTTGCTGCTGGTGACGGCCTTCGCCTCGATCGGCATCGGTTTCACCAGCGGCGCCTTCCTCGCGCGCGCGGCGGGCGTGGACAAGGCGACGGCCTTCTTCGGCAGCGTGCCGGGAGGCGCTGCCGAGATGGCGGTGCTCGGCGAAAAGTATGGCGCGCTCACCGACCGCGTGGCGCTTGCGCATTCGATCCGCATCCTCATGGTGGTCACGATCGTTCCCGTGGGCATCACCGCCGCGGGCTTTGCCGGCAGCCAGGACTATCGGCCGGTGAAGCTCGCGTTCGACCCTGCCAACCTCGCGATGCTGGCCGCGGTGGTGGCCATGGCGGGCGTCCTCGCGAGGCGCATGGAGGTGCCCAACGCATTCATGGTCGGGCCGTTGCTGGCGACGATCGCGATCACCGCTTCGGGCATCGAGTCCTCGTCGATGCCCACGGCGCTTTCCAACGCCGGGCAGGTGCTGCTGGCGTGCGCGCTCGGCGCGCGCTTCCAGCAGAGCTTCCTGCGCGAGGCGCCGCGCTTTGTCGCCGCGCTCATTCCCTCGATCCTCATCACGATCGGGCTGGCGGCGCTGCTCGGCTTGCTGCTGTCCTGGGCGAGCGGGCTTTACCTCGGCACGATGCTGCTGGCCGCCGCGCCGGGGGGGATCGCGGAAATGTCGATCACCGCGCAGGTGCTCAAGATCGGCGTGCCGCTGGTGACGGCAGCGCACGTCACGCGCTTCGTGATCGTGGTATTGCTCACCGCGCCGATGTACAGGCTGGTCGCGAAGTAGCCCGCAAATGGCGTCTTCCCCGCGCAAGCGGGGAACCAGTGGAGTGGAAGCATGGATTCCCGCTTTCGCGGGAATGACGAAGGGAGCGGGAATGACGAAATGAGTGGCCTAGTAGCGGCCGTGCTGCTTGTAGATGTAATTGGTGAGTTCCGCCGCCTGCATGCTCAGCCGCCGCTGGATCGTGTGCACCACGCGCATGATGGCGCGCATCACGTGGTAGACGATGCGCGGGTCGGTATCCAGGAGCGATTCCAGCCGCGTCCTTTCGAGCGAGTAGATGCTCGTGTCGCCCAGGGCGCGCAGCGCCGAATAGTGCGGCGTCCCGTCGATGAAGGACAGCTCGCCCGCCAGGTCGCCCACGGTGATCACGTGCAGGTTCTGCCACTCGCCGGACGCGGGGTCACGCCGCGACACTCCGAGCGCGCCGCTTATGACGCCGTGCAGCCGGCTGTCGGACTGGCCTTCGGCACAGACGATCTCGCCGTCCTTCAGGTCGCGCAACTCGATCAGGCCCGCAAGCACCTCGCACTCGGCATTGGACAGGTCTTTCGACAGGGCGGATCTTTTCAGGACTTCGAATGCGGGGGTGGCCATGATCGTCTCCTTCTGATCGCGGGCGATGGTTTGATATTAGCGAACTTCCGGCACGCCGCCTTGCTTTAGCGCAAGTCCCGTGGAAAGCAGCTTCGAACCTAGAAGAGTCCCAGCACCCAGCCCGGGAACAAGGCCAGCAGGACGACCGGGATGAGGCACACGACGCTCGCGGCAACGGCGACGCGGCGCGGCGCGGCCCCGCCCGCGACGGCTTCCTGCGGGCTCATGAACATGAACTGGATCACGCGCAGGTAGAAGTAGATCCCGAGGTAGCTGCCGACGAGGCCGAGCACGGCGTAGGTGGTGTAGCCCGCTGCGATCACGTTCTTGAAGATGAGGAACTTGGCGACGAATCCGGGGAACGGGGGAATGCCGGCGAGCGAAAGCATGGCCATGCCGATGGCGAGCGCGGCATAGGGCTCGCGGTGCCAGAGGCCCTTCAGGTTCTCGAGGCGGTCGCGCGTCGCGTCGTCGCCGGGAGGGATCGCCGCGAAGGCGAGCAGGTTCATCAGGCCATAGGCGAGCAAATAGAACACCACCGCCTGGAAGCGGCCGGCGCCGTCGCCAAGGAACGCGTAAAAGAGGTAACCCGCGTGCGCGATCGACGAGTACGCGATCATGCGGCGGAAACTCACCTGCTTCATCGCGGTGAGGTTCCCCCACACGATCGACACCAGCGGCAGGACCGCGATCATCGTCGCCACCGCCCAGGGCACCGGCGCGGTGGAGAACAGGCGCGCGGCGGTGAGCAGCACGCCCGCCTTGATCGCGGTCGACATGTAGGCCGTGACCGGGATGCTCGCGCCCTCGTAGGCATCGGGCGCCCAGGCGTGGAACGGGACGATCGCGGCCTTCAGGAAGAACGCGATCGTCACCAGCGCGACGCCGGCGACCGCCATCGTGTCGTGCGAGGCCAGCGCCCCGGAGAAAGTGGTGAGCGCCATCGAGCCGGTGGCGCCGAAGAGCAGCGAGATGCCCATCAGCAGCGTGGCACTCGCCGCCCCGCCGAGGACGAGGTACTTGAGCGCCGCCTCCACGCTTTCGGGCCGCTTGAAGGCGATCAGCACCAGCACGTACACGGGCAGCGACATCAGCTCGAGCCCGAGGAAGAGCGTGAGGAAGCTGTCCGAGGAAACCAGCAGGCAGAAGCCGTACAGGGACGCGAGCAGCAGGGTGTGGAATCGCTCGTCGCCGTCGAAATCGTCGCGCGACATCAGCAGCACCGGAAGTGCCAGGGCCAGCACGATCGCCTTGGCGGCCGAGATCGCGGGGCTCACCGCAACCTGTCCCGGGAAGGCAGACGCGGCGACGCCGCCGAAATGCAGCCACGCCGCGGCAGCCGCGGCGGCCGCCACGGCGACGAGTGAAACGGCAAGCGCGCCCCGCGCATCGTCGGAGACGAGCGCCATCGCGACCAGCGCCACGATCCCGGCGAGCAGGATGTGCTCGGGAAGCATCGCGGTGGCGAGAAGTTGCCAGTTCATGGCGCGCTCACGGGCAGGCGGGGCGTCGTCACCAGCTCACGGAACTGCCGGGCGGCAAGCTCGGTCTTTTGCATCGGGCCGTCGGGAAACAGGCCGAGCGCGAACACGGCCACCACGATCGCGGCGAGGACCAGGCGCTCGCGCGTGTCGAGGTCGGCAAGCGGCAGGTGCGGCGCCTTGGCGGGGCCGAACAGGAACCGCTGGGCAAAGCGCAGCATGTAGAGCGCGCCCAGCACCACGCCCGACACGGCGGCGGCGGCCATCCACATCGGGAAGGACGACCCCTGCTGGTATTGCGTCCACGCCGACCTGAACGCGCCGAGCAGCACGAGGAATTCCCCGGTGAAGCCGCTGGTGGTCGGCAGCCCTATCGAGGCGAGCGTGAGGACCATGAAGAACACCGAGTAGACCGGCAGCAATTTCGCCAGCCCCCCGTAGGCGGCGAGTTCGCGCGTATGGCAGCGCTCGTAGATCATCCCGACCATCAGGAACAGGCCTGCGGCGACGAGCCCGTGGCTCACCATCTGGACCACCGCGCCCTGGATGCCGAGGACGTCGAGGCTGGCGAGGCCCAGCATCACGTAGCCCAGGTGGCTGATCGACGAGTAGGCGATGATCTTCTTGATGTCGTCCTGCACCAGGGCAAGGCAGGCGCCGTAGACGATGCTCACCACGGAAAGCGCCATGATCAAGGGCACGAGTTCGCGCGTGGCATCCGGGAACAGCGGGAAGCCGAGCTTCATGAAGCCGTACGTTCCCATCTTCAGCAGCACCCCGGCGAGGATCACCGAGCCTGCGGTCGGCGCCTCGACGTGCGCGTCGGGCAGCCACGTGTGCAGCGGCACCATCGGCACCTTGATCGCGAACGACAGCCCGAATGCCGCCAGCAGCAGCATCTGCGTGGAAAGCGGCAGGCGGGCGCGGTAGAGGTCGGCGAAGGCGAACGAGGCGACGCCGGTCGTGGCCTGCAGCGACCAGACGAGGTAGATCAGCGCGGCAAGCATGAGGATGCTGCCGAAAGCGGTATAGAGGAAGAACTTGATCGTCGCGTAGATGCGCCGCTCGCCGCCCCAGATGCCGATCAGGAGGAACATCGGTATCAGCATCGCTTCCCAGAAGAGATAGAACAGGAACAGGTCCTGCGCGAGGAAGGTGCCTAGCATCGCGAACTGGATCAGGAACACCATCGAATAGAAGAGCTTCACGTCCTTCCTGATCGCGGTGAACGCGCCCGCGACCACCAGCGGGCCCAGGAACGCGGTGAGCGCGACCAGCAGGATGTTGTAGCCGTCGAGGCCCACCTGGTAGTACACGCCCCAGGCGGGAATCCACGCGATGCGCGTCTCGAACTGCAGCCCCGCGACGGCGGCGTCGAAGCGCGTGTAGAGCCACGCGACAAGGAAGAACTGCGCCACCATGACCCACAGCGACACCTGGCGCATGGTTCCTTCCTGCTTCGGCGGCGTGGCCACGAGCAGCGCGATGCCGGCGAGCGGCAGGTACAGGACGATGTTGAGGATCGTCGCCTCAGGCATTGCCCAGGCTCCACATGAGGCAGGCCACGCTGCCGGCGAGCACCAGCAGCACGTAGCGTTGCAGGTTTCCGGTCTGCACGCGGCCGAGCACGCCGGCGCAGCGTTGCGCGAGGCTCGCCATGCCGTTGAGCGCGCCGTCGATCAGGAAGCGGTCGCCGAAGCGCAGGAACACGCGATCGGATATCCAGGTAAGCGGCCGGCCGAGGAAGCGCACGTAGGCCTCGTCGACGAAGTATTTTCCGGCCAGCACGCGGTGGATGCCCTCGAGGCGGGGGCGCATGGCCTTCGCGCGCGCCGCATTGTTGCCGTAGAAGTACGCTGCGATCGCAATGCCGGTGACGGCGATCGCCACCGACACGTAGACGAGCGGCGTCTCGAGATGGTGCAGCGCGTGGCGCGCCTCGGGCATCGGCATCACCGGCTCCAGCCAGTGCGGGATCGCGATGAAACCGCCGACCGCGGAAAGGACCGCGAGCACGATGAGCACGTACGCCATCGTGGGCGGCGACTCGTGGATGTGGTGCTCGACCTCGCGGTCGACGCGCGAGTCGCCCAGGAACGTGAGCCAGAAGAGCCGCGTCATGTAGAACGCGGTGATCAGCGCCGTGGTCGCCATCACCAGCCAGAGCAGCGGCGAGCCGCCGCGCGTGCTCGCGAGCGCGAACCAGAGGATCTCGTCCTTGGAGAAGAACCCGGAGAGCGGCGGGATGCCGGCGATCGCGAGCGTGGCGATGCCGAAAGTGACGAAGGTGATCGGGATCTTCCTGCCGAGCCCGCCCATCTTGTGGATGTCCTGCTCGCCCTGCAGCGCGTGGATCACGCTTCCCGAGCCGAGGAACAGGCACGCCTTGAAGAACGCGTGCGTGGTGACGTGGAAGATGGCCACGCCATAGGCGCCCACGCCGAGCGCCACGAACATGAAGCCCAGCTGCGAGAGCGTGGAATAGGCCAGCACCTTCTTGATGTCGTTCTGGGCGATCGCGATCGTCGCGGCGAAGAACGCGGTCGCGGCCCCCACCACCACGATCGCCTGCGAGGCCGCCTCGGCATGCAGGTACACGCCGTTCAGGCGCGCGACGAGGTACACGCCGCCGGTGACCATGGTCGCGGCATGGATCAGCGCCGAGACCGGCGTCGGGCCGGCCATCGCGTCGGGCAGCCACACGTGCAGCGGGATCTGCGCCGACTTGCCGCAAGCGCCGATGAACAGGAGGATGCCGCAGCAGGCTCGCCGACACCGCGGGCGTGGCGCCCCCCGCGTAGGCGGCGTTGATCTTGTCGAAGTCGAAGAGTGCCGAACGCCCACCACGCGAGGAACATCCCGAGCAGGAAGCCGGCATCGCCGATGCGGTTGGTGATGAACGCCTTCTTGCCCGCGGCCGCCTTGTCGTCGTCCTCGAACCAGAAGCCGATGAGGAGATAGGAGGCGAGCCCCACGCCTTCCCAGCCGACGAAGACCACGAGGAGGGAGCGGCCGAGCACGAGCAGCAGCATGAAGAAGAGGAACAGGTTCAGGTACGCGAAGTAGCGCGCGTAGCTCGCGTCCTCCTTCATGTAGCCGATCGAGTAGATGTGGATCAGCGTGCCCACGCCGGTGACGATCAGCGCCATCACCGCCGCAAGGCGGTCGAAGTAGAACGAGACCTCGAAGGACTGGCCTGCAATTTTCGCCCAGGTGAACGCCGTCTCCACCACCGCAGCGTCGTTCGCGCGCAGGTCGAGGAAGCACTTCACGGTGACGAGGAAGGCGATCGCGGGAAGCGCGCACCCGACCGCCGAGACGAATCGCTTGCCCAGGCGATTGCCGAGCAGGCCGTTCAGCAGGAAGCCCAGCAGCGGCAACAGGACGATGAGGGCGAGGGGCTTCACCGTCTAGCCTTTCAGGTCCGAGAAGGCATCGGCGTCGAGCGTGCGCTTCTGGCGCACCAGCAGGAGCACGATGGGGATCGCAATCGCGATCTCGGCGGCGGCGACGACGAACACCAGGAACACCAGCACGGCGCCGGCCGCCACGCCCGTCTGCTCGGCGAAGGTGACGAGGCTCAGGATCACGCCGTTCAACATCAGCCCATGCACATCAGCATGATCAGCAGGTTGCGCCGGATGATCACCCCGATGAGGCCGAGGGCGAACAGCGCGGCGCTGAGCGCGACGAGGAGGTGGATCCTATCCATTGCGCTTCCTCGCTCCCTTGATCACGGCCAGCGTCGCGACCGCGGCGGCAAGCAGGAGCACGGAGGTAAGCTCGAAGTGCAGCCAATACTCGGTGAGGAAGGCTTCCGCGAACTGCTGCAAACCGAATCCGGCGCGTCCGGCCGGGCCCGACGACGAGGGCGCGCCGTACCAGACGCCGATCGCGAGGAGTTCGAGGAAGACCAGCCCGAACGCGAGCCCCGGCGCCAGCATCCCCGAGAAGCGCCGCTTGAACGACGGGTCGCGCGCGTCGAGAAGCATGATCACGTAGACCATGAACACCATGACCGCGCCGACGTAGATCAGCACCTGGAACGCGGCGATGAAATGCACGCCGAGCAGGCCGTAGATTCCGCCCAGCAGCACCATGGTCGAGATGAGCGCGATGGCCACCTGCATGGGGTGGCGCAGCACCAGCATGAGCACGCCGCCCGCGAGCGCGCCGGCGCCGAACGCGATGAGGAGCAGCGTGTCGAGGTTTTCGAGGAGGCCGGTGATCATCGCGGGCCTGCCTTGCCGGCGCGCGGCGGGTACGGCTTGGCGACGTCCGAGCGCGGGCTCCAGGTCAGCAGTTCTTCCTTGCCGATCCACATCGCGTGGCGGTCGCCCGAGGGCAGGTCGGGCACTTCCTCGAGCATGCGGATCGCGTCTTCGGGGCAGGCCTCCACGCACAGCCCGCAGAAGATGCAGCGCGAGTAGTCGATCTCGAAGCGCGAAGGGGACTTCGGATGCGCCACGTCTTCCGGGTCGAACGCCGCGTCGATCTCGATCACCTGCGCCGGGCACACGGTCGCGCACATGTTGCAGGCGATGCACCTGCAGGCTGCCGTCGGGGCGCTGGGTGAGGATGTGCTTGCCGCGGTTGGCCGGGGCATAGTCGGCGCGGGTCTCTTCCGGGTAGTAGGTCGTGATCGCGCCCTTCCTCCCGGTCATCCACTTCGCCATGTTGCGCAGGAACACGCGGCTGGTGATGAAGAT
>CAWKGC010000009.1:0-41614 GCA_963849005.1 uncultured beta proteobacterium
GCGGGGACTACTCGAGCATCTTCAGCACGGCCTCATGCAGGGGCTGGCCGCGCTCGGCGAGCGCGTCCACGATGCTGAAGTGGTGCATCCCCGGCAGCAATTGCGTGTCGAGCGCGACATCGGGCCATGCGCGGGACAGCATTTCCGATTGCCGCCAGAACTCGCTGCTTTCCTCTGCGCCGACCGCGATGTGCAGGGGGCATTCCAGTTGCGGGCGCCGGTTGACCGGGCTCAGCAATCCGGCGGTGACCATGTCGAGGTCGAAGTCCGCGTTGCCGCTGAAGTGGAGCAGGGGCTTCAGGTCGAAGATGCCGCTGAGCGCCACGCCGCCGCGAATGTTCTCCGCCGGCAGCACGCGCGCGCTGTCGGCGGCGGCGAACACTTCCGCGACGAGGTGGCCGCCCGCGGAATGCCCGCTCAGTACGACCTTGCCCGTGTCCAGGCCGTGCCCGGTTCCATCGACATGGAGCCAGCGCATCGACGCGAGCACGTCGGAGACGATCTCGCCGATGGCGACCTCCGGGCAGAGCCGGTAGTTGACCACCACCACGCCGATGCCGGCGGCGACGAAGGGCGGCGCCAGCCACGAGAAGTCGGCCTTGTCGAGCGAGCGCCAGTAGCCGCCGTGGAGGAAGACAAGCGTGCCGCGCGTGTCCTTCGCGGGAAAGACATCGAGCTTTTGCAGCGGTTCGCTGCCATAGGCGAGGTCGAGCCGGGCATCGAGCGTGCCGCGCGCGAACGCGGAATCCTTCTTCCACCGTTCGAAGTACTGCTCGTGCTCGGGGACGGCGGCGCGGGCGTTGTACTCGGCTTCGACGAACTCGGGGGTCAGTGCGGCCACGGCTTCTTTGGGGGGCGGGAATCAACGGGAAACCCCTATCGTATCGTGAGGCGGTGTTTTTTCCTATGAGCCGGGGCGGCCGGGAAGTCCGGGAGGTCGCCAATCCGGGGACCGGCCGGCTTCCAGGGGGTGGATTCGATGCGCTGCCGTCTGACGTTTGTAACAATGCGTGGCGGCCGTTGCAATGAAGGGCCAACATGGACAGGTGAAGATGGCGGATCGAAGGAAGCGACTGCGCCGCATGCCGGCGCAGGTTGAGGCTTCTCCCGCTGCCGCACCTGAAAAGAGATCCATGCCCTTGTTTGAATTCTGGTCCCGCCTGCCTGCAGGCGCGACCGTCCATCCCGACGACCGGGCCGCCCTCGAAGGCGGGCCGCACGCTTTCCATTTCGACCTGCCGCCCGCGCCGGTCATGGGACCGTTGCGAAGCGCGCCCGTGGTGCTGTGCTACGGCAATCCCGGCCATGAACAACACGATGCCGAGCTCGTGCATGGTGCTTCGCGCAAGCCGCGGCTTGAACGGCAGCTTCAAGGCAAGGACGCCTATCCGGTGTGGATGCCGGGCTGGGGGGAGTCGCTCGCGGCGCGCTGCCGCCAGATGGGGCTCGGGCTCGAGGACCTGGCGAACACCGTGGCAATCTTCAATGTCGTGCCGTATGCGTCGGAGCGCCTCGGCGTGGACGAGACCGCGATCGCGCGGCACCTGCCCAGCGCAGCCGTGGCGCGCGGTTACCTGCGCGAGGTGCTGGTCCCGCGCGCTCGAAGGGAAGAGATCTTCCTCGTGGTGGTGCGTTCGCATGTGCTGTGGGGCGCGGTCGACCTCGAGGATTCGCGCACGTGCAGGTTTTCGCGCCACCTCGCGGTGGACGGGAAGCTTGGCGCCCTCGGGGCGGAGATTCGCGGCTGGCTGGACGGGCGTGCGATCGCCACGGGTAGCGCGGCCGCCTGAGGCTCGCGTGTCCCCGGCTGCCGCGGTCGGCCGCCCCTATTGCGGATAGGTGGAGCGCGTGATCTTGCGAGAGACCCGCGTGCCGTCGAGGACGAAGGTCACGTCCGCCGTTGCCCGGTCGGTGAACACCAGCGCGATGCTGCCCACTTCCGTGGCCTGCGGCGGCGATCCCTGCGCGCCGGGCGGACCGGAGAAGGGCGGTCCGCTGTTGCGATAGAGCTTCGCGGTGTAGATGCGCGGGCCGGTCCAACCGCCGCCATCGTAGAAATACAGCCAGATGGGCTTCTGCTCGTCGTCGAAGGTGCTCCAGATGCCGGTGAGCCGCTTGCGGCCGGAGAACTGGATGAGCGACAGCGCCCACCACGGCTGCGCGGGATCGTACCACTGCCCGCCGACGTTGAAGTCCGGGGCGTTGGTCGGCTCGCCCAGGACGGTCGCGAAATACGCGGCGATGTCGCGCAAGTCGCTGTCTGCGAGCGAAGAGAGGAACCCCATCGGCGAGACGCGATTGATCGCCGCGCGGATCTCGTCGGCGGTGCGCACCAGCGGGTTTACCGAACCGCTCCCGGGCGGATCGGCATGGCAGCGGGCGCAGCTGTTCACGTAGAGCGAGCGGCCATTGGCGGCGTCCTGCGCATGCGCATCGAAGCCCAGCAGCGCAAACAACAAGAGCCCGCCGAAGCGGGCCCTTGCGACTTGCAGGGGGTGGCCGAGCGGCATGCTCAGGCGAGGCCGCCGCCGATCGTGCCCCCGTCGTTCCTGGTGATGGCGATGGTTGCCGAGCGCGGGCGCGAAGTGCCTCCATCGGGCCAGCGGCTGTTGAAGGCGCCGGTGGCGAAGTTCGCGGCCGATGTCTCCTCGCCGGGATGCTGGATGTTGACGAACAGTGTCTTGCCGTCCGGCGTCTCCGCAAGGCCGGTGATCTCGCAGTCCTTCGGGCCGACCAGGAAACGCCTCAGGTTGGCGTCGCCCAGCGTCGCCCCGACCGGCGTTTCAACCGTCTTGGTGGCGGCACCGTCGGTGTTGGTGATCGTCTTGCGCGAGCCGTCGCCGACCTTGCCGGGAACGGCGGCCAGCAGCATGCAGTTGGTGACATCGGTAAAGGCGCCGTCGTCGGTCTGGATCCAGAGCAGCCCGCTCCTGGCGAACCAGAGTCCGTCCGGGCTGGAGAAGTCGTTGCTTGCGGTCAGTCCCGACAGGTTGACGTTGGCGGCATCGGCTGTCGAACGTGCACCGAACAGGAAGATGTCCCAGCGGAACGCGGTCGCCGCGGGATCGCTGCCGTTTTCGGCGAAGCGGATGATGTGGCCGTTCGGATTGCCTTTCTGCGAGGCTCCGGTAGTTCGCTTGTCGTCATAGAAGCGCGGGTTGGCGGCATCGGTCGAAGCCAACGTGCGCAAGGTGGAGTTGTTGTTGGTGAGCGTGAAGTACACCTCGCCGTTCTGCGTGTTTACCGCGCCCCACTGGGGCCGGTCCATCTTGGTGGCGCCGGCGGCATCGGCAGCCAGGCGGGTGTTGACAACCACCTCCACCTGGTCGGTGAACGCGTACGCAGCGTTGGCGGCAGTGATGCCGTTCACGCCGAGGCGCAGCTCCAGCCACGCGCCGGTGCCGTCGGCACTGAACTTCGCGACGTAGAGCTTGCCGTCGTCGAGGTATTTGTCGCCCGCGGCCATGCCGCGCGTGGCATCCGCGGGATCCCAATTCGCTGCGGAGACGAACTTGTAGATGTACTCGTTGCGCGAGTCGTCGCCCATGTAGAAGACGACCGGCTTGCCGGCGCTCACCGGCGCGACCCAGGCGCCTTCATGCGCAAAGCGGCCCATCGCGGTGCGCTTCTTCGGTGTCGAGGCCGGGGCGAACGGGTCGATCTCGACGTTCCAGCCGTAGGTGTTCACGACGTTGCGGAAATCGTCGCTGCCGTCGGCCGAGGTGCCCAGCTTCTCCGTGTTCCAGCGCGTGAACTGGGTGTCGTTCGGGTCCGTCGCCGTGGCGGTCGCCCAGAGCTCGCGGCCGGTGCCGGCCACGCCGTAGCGCGCGAACGAGGCGAGTTCCTTTGCGCTGCGCTTGGCGTTGTCGGTGGCGGTGACGCGGCGGAAATAGCCGGCCCAGTTTTCCTCGCAGGTGAGGTAGGTGCCCCAGGGGGTGTAGCCGTTGGCGCAGTTGTTCACCGTGCCGCGCGTCTTCGAGCCGTCGGCCGAAAACTTCGTGATCATCGCCGCGTTCTTCGCCGCAGGACCGGAAAGGATCATCTCGGTCATCGTCGTGATGCGGCGGTTGTAGGTCGAGGTCTTGCTGTAGGACACGGTGTTGCCCGTCTTGTTGACTTCGATGACGCTGACGCCGTGGACGTTGAGTTCCTTCACCACTTCGTCGTTGACGGTGCGCACGCCGCCGACGATGGTCGGGCCGTTCACGTGCAGGAAGAGCGGCGTGATCGCCTCGTGGTTCATCACAAGGAGCCCCCGGTCGCTCGCGTTGACGTCGTAGGCGCCGCTGGCGCTGATGCCGAAGTAGTGCATGCCGTCGTGGTGGTCGCCGGCGCGCTGCGCGTAGGAGGCGCCCGGGTCGGTGCCGTTGTTCAAGTAATCGGCCACGCCCGCGGCAATCGGGTCGCCGAGGCGGAACAGTACGCTCGCGGTGTAGCCCGCCGGAACCGTGAGCGTGTCCGCGACACTCTTGGCGACCGGGTCGAAGATCAGCTTGAGCGTCTGTTCGGGAGCGCTGTCACTGTCCGAGCAGGCCGCGAGGCTCACGCCGAAGAAGGAACTTGCCGCAAGGCCGAGGGAACCCTTCAGCAGCGAGCGCCGGCTCAGGTGCGCATTGAGCACGTCGCTGAACTCGGGATTGGCGGAATGGTTGTTGCCGATGTCGTCGGGATCGACGGGGGATGCGCTGCGCGCGTCAAGCGTCATGGAGTTGTGCCTTTGGAGTGTGGGTCGAGTGCGAAGGGACTGCTTTTCTTCGCCCACCAAGTTAAAGGCGGCACGTGACAGGCGCGTGACCGGCGCGTTACACGTCGAGTAGATGGTCCACGCGGCACGTGTTCTGTAGAATCCCGACGATCCGAATTTGCCAAGGGGAGGCGGAATGTCGAAGGCCGCGAATGCATTTCACATCGTCGCGAAACGCGCCGCCCTCGCTGCCTTCCTCTTCGGTGCGATGCATGCGCCGCTCGCCTCGGCCACGGACTGGAACGGCTCCGGCGGTGACAACAACTGGAGCACGGCGGGCAACTGGGTCGGCGGCGTAGCGCCCGCGAGCTCCACTGCTTCCGTGGTCACGTTCGGCGCCGCAGGCACGACGTTCACGCCCTTCGCCGACTCGCCGTGGCAGCTGAACCGCCTTGATGTCACCGGGGCCACGGCCTATGCGCTGAGCGGGGGCCAGCTCACGTTCGGCGGCACGTCGCCGCAGCTCAATGTGTCGGGAGCGGCCCACACCATCACCAACGACCTGAGCTTCCTGGTTACCACCACTTTCACCAATTCGGTCGACCTCACCATGACCGGCCCCGTGGCAGGCGTGTCCGGAATGATCAAGGCCGGATCGGGCCGGCTGACGCTCGCCAATGGCCTTACCTATGGCGGCGCGACCACCATCAGCGCAGGCACGCTGCAGGTCGGCAACGGCGCCAGCGGGCCTACGGGATTCTCCTTGCCCATCGTAAACAACGCCGCGATCGAGTTCGCCGGCTCGGGGGGCCTCGTAAACCTGGCCGGCATCAGCGGAACGGGTACGGTGACAGTCACGGGGGGCTCTGTTGCCGGTTCCAGCGGGGATCTCACGCACACCGGCACGACGACCGTGAGCGGCGGGACGCTGGCGTCGTTCATCAATAACAACGCGCGGCTCACGATCACCGGGACGGGCGTCGTGCAGACCGGCGACAGCATCGTGGGCTCGCTTGCAGGGAACGGCTCGATTTTCAGCAACAGTACCGCGATCACCCTCGGGGGCGACAACACCAACTCGACCTTCAACGGCACGATTGCCGGCGCCGGCGGCATCACCAAGGTCGGCACGGGGCGTTTCATCATGGCCAACACCCTGACCTATTCCGGCCAGACGACGGTGAGCGGCGGCACCCTCCAGGTCGGCGACGGTGTCACTGGCCCCTCGACTTTCCTGCTGCCAATCGTCAACAACGCCGCGATCGAGTTTGCCGGGGGCGCGCCAAGCCTGGCGCTTGCGGGCATCAGCGGAACGGGCACCGTGACGGTCACGGCGGGCACTGTTGCCGGCATGACCGGGGACCTCACGCACACCGGCACGACGACGGTGAGCGGCGGGTCGCTGGCATCGTTCATCAACAACAACGCGCGGCTCACGATCAGCGGGACGGGCGTCGTGCAGACCGGCGACAGCATCGTCGGCTCGCTCGCCGGCAACGGGACGCTGTTCAGCAATAGCACCGCAGTCACTGTCGGAGGGGACAACACCAACTCGACCTTCAACGGCACGATCGCCGGCGCCGGCGGCATCACCAAGGTCGGCACGGGGCGTTTCATCATGGCCAACGCCCTGACCTATTCCGGCCAGACGACGGTGAGCGGCGGCATCCTGCAGGTCGGCGACGGCGTCACCGGTCCTTCGATTTTCCTGCTGCCCATCATCAACAATGCCGCGGTGGAGTTCGCCGGCGGCGCGCCAAGCGTGGCCCTTGCGGGCATCAGCGGAACGGGGACGGTGACGGTCACGTCGGGCACTGTTGCCGGCATGACCGGGGACCTCACGCACACCGGCACGACGACGGTGAGCGGCGGAACGCTGGCGTCGTTCATCAACAACAATGCGCGCCTCACGATCAGCGGGACGGGCATCGTGCAAACAGGCGACAGCATCGTCGGCTCGCTCGCCGGCGACGGGACGCTGTTCAGCAACAGCACTGCGGTCACTGTCGGAGGGGACAACACGAGCACGACTTTCAGCGGGGTGATTGCCAGCGTTGGCGGCCTGACGAAGGTCGGCACGGGCGCCTTCACGCTCTCGGGCGTGAATACCTTCACCGGCACCAAGACCGTGAATGGCGGCGCGATCCTCGTCACGGGATCGATGCCCGGGCCGGTGATCGTGAACGCCGGCGGCACGCTGGGCGGCACCGGCACGATCAACGGCCCCGTCACGGTCAATGCCGGCGGCACGCTGGCTCCCGGACTCAGCCCCGGCATCATCAACACCGGCAACCTCAATCTCGCCGGCATTTTTCAGGTCGAGATCCAGGGCACGACGCTGGGCACGCAGTACGACAACACCAACGTCACCGGCACCGTCACTATCGCGGGAGCGACGCTCAACCTCGCCGGCGCGTACGTGCCGGCAGTGGGCAACACCTTCACCATCATCAGCAACGACGGCGCCGATCCCGTCACCGGCACGTTCAGCGGATTTCCGGAAGGCGCCCTTGCTTCCTTCAACGGCGTCTCGCTGCGTGTTTCCTATGTCGGCGGCACCGGCAACGATGTCGTGCTCACCGCCATCGCCGCCGCCCCGCCGGTTGCCAACGCGGTCGTGCCGACGCAGCCCGAGTGGGTGCTGGCCGTTCTTGCGTTCCTGCTGGCGGCGACGGGGATGTTTGCAGCGCGCCGCGGGCGGGCGCGCTAGGAACTGGTGCCGGGAGGGGGACTCGAACCCCCACACTGTTGCCAGCGGCGGATTTTGAGTCCGCTGCGTCTACCGATTCCGCCATCCCGGCATTGGGAAGGGATCCCGCGAAGCCGGCCATTATAATCGCCGCGGTGAACCTGAGCGACTTCGATTACGCCTTGCCGCCGGAGTTGATCGCGCAAATCCCTGCGAAGGAGCGCGCGGCGAGCCGCTTGCTGCACCTCGATCGCGTGACCGGCTCTCTCGAGGACCGCCAGTTCCGCAGCTTGCCCGAGCTGATTGCGCCGGGCGATCTCCTCGTCTTCAACGACACCCGCGTCATCAAGGCGCGGCTGCACGGCGTCAAGGCAACCGGTGGCGCTGTGGAGGTGCTCATCGAGCGCGTGCTCGATCACCAGCGCGCGCTGGCCCAGGTGCGCGCGAGCAAGACGCCGAGGGCGGGATCGAAGCTCACGCTCGCGGGCGCCTTCGAGGCCACGGTGCTCGGCCGCCACGACGATCTTTTCGAACTGCGCTTCGAAGGCGTGGGCTCGGTGCTCGACCGCCTTGCGCGCCACGGCGCCGTGCCCTTGCCGCCGTACATCACGCATGCGCCTGATGCTTCGGACGAGTCGCGCTACCAGACGGTGTTTGCCAGGACGCCCGGCGCGGTGGCGGCGCCGACCGCGGGGCTGCACTTCGACGAGGCGATGATCGCGCTGCTGCGATCACGCGGCGTGCACACGGCTTTCGTGACGCTGCATGTCGGCGCCGGCACCTTCCAGCCGGTGCGCGACGACGACATCGCCGCGCATGTGATGCACGAGGAGTGGTACGAAGTGCCGCAAGCGACGGTGGACGCCATTGCCGCGGCGAAGCTTCGCGGTGGCTGCATTGTCGCGGTGGGAACCACGACGCTGCGCACGCTGGAATCCGCGGCGGCGGGCGGAGGGCTGAAGGCGGGCAGCGGGGAGACGCGGCTCTTCATCCGGCCGGGCTACGCGTTCAAGGTCGTCGATCGGCTGCTCACCAACTTCCATCTGCCGAAGTCGACGCTGCTGATGCTGGTGTCGGCCTTTGCCGGCACGGACAACATCCGCCGCGCCTATGCCCATGCCGTCGCCGAACGCTACCGTTTCTTCAGCTACGGCGACGCGATGCTGCTCGAAAGGGAAACGGGGTCAGGTTACATTTCCAGCTGATGGAAAACGGGGTCAGAGTACATTTCCTGCCGAATCGCACAGCGATTCGAATTGCAGGAAATGTACTCTGACCCCGTTTTTTTCGAAATGTACTCTGACCGGTTTTTCAGAAGTAGCGCGGGTCGCTGTTCATGTAGCCGAGTTGCGCATCGAGGCGGTAGCGGGCCAGGGGCTGTTCACCCGCGCTGTCGTTGATCACGTGGACGCGGCTGGCGATGGCCTGGTCTTCGAAATCCTTCGCGGCGCGATCGAAGAAGGTCGAGACCGCGCGCAACCCGGAGGCGTACCACGGAGGGTCGATCGGGGCGTGCATCGCCTCCACCGGGCCGGAACTGTCGTTTGCCGCGCAGGGAACGTCCTGTTCGCGCAACGTGATGTGCGCGGCGTTCATCGCCTGCACCAGGGTGCGGCCATGGTGCATCACGGTGTGGGCCTCGCCGGGCGAGAGCGTGTAGTCGCTCTGTTCGCCTTCTTCGGTGATCCACGCCGAGCCGTCCTGGATGCGGATCTGGGTGCCGCAGGCGTCTTCGAGGGTGACCAGTTGGCCCGGATCGAGGGCGAGGGCGGCGGAATTGATGTTCAGGTTCATGAGATACTCCTTGCTGGATGCTTCTTGGGAATGCAAATACGCTTTGATATGCAGCAATTGTCCCCTACCTGTCACCTTGCCTCAAACGAAAAGGGCGCATGTTTCGCATGAGCCACAGGAATGTCTGAATCCGCCCGCCCGCTGCCGCCGTTGGACCTGATCCGGGGCTTCGAGGCCGCGGCGCGCCACCTTTCGTTCACCAGGGCGGGCGCGGAACTGTTCCTCACGCAGTCCGCCGTGAGCCGGCAGATCCAGTCGCTCGAGGAGCAACTCGGCGTGAAGCTCTTCGAGCGCAAGCATCGCGCGCTGGCGCTGACCGAGGCGGGCCAAAGCTACCTGCGCACCGTATCGGCGGTGCTCGAGCAGTTGCGCGATGCCACGCGCCGGTTGCGCGAAGCCAAGCGCGGCCACGTGCTGACGGTGACGACGACGATTTCATTCGCCTCGATGTGGCTGGTGCCGCGGCTTGCGCGCTTTCGCGAATCCAACCCCGATACCGACGTGCGCATCTCGGCGACCGGCGCCGTGGTCGACCTCGACCGCGACGGCGTCGACCTCGCTGTCCGCGACCTGCGGGTAGACGCGGCGCCGCCCGACGCGCTGCACCTGATGGGCGAGCAGGTGTGCCCGGTGTGCAGTCCGGAAGTGGCGGGCGACCGCAAGCATCCGCTCGGCCGGCCCGTGGACCTGAAGCGCCAGACGCTCTTGCACTATCACGACCCGGGCGGGCAGTCGCCGTGGATTTCGTGGGCGGCGTGGCTCGAGGCGCGCGGGCTCGCGGGGCTGCAGCCGAAGGGAGCGCTGTCTTTCGACTACTACGATCAGGTGATACAGGCGGCGCGGCTCGGGCAGGGCGTGGCGCTCGGGCGCATGTCGCTGGTGCGCCGCTACGTGAGCGACGGCCAGCTGGTGGTGCTGTTCGACGAGCAGGCCAACATCGGCCGCGCCTATTACCTCGTCCTGGCGCGCGGCGCTTCGGCGCGCCCGGAAGTGCAGCGTTTCATGGCGTGGATGAAGGACGAGGTGCGCCGCGAGCGGCTGCCGCTCAAGCCGCGCGTGAAGAAGAAATAACGGGAAAAAACGGGTCAGAGTACATTTCCTGCCGGATCGCGCAGCGATTCGAATTGCAGGAAATGTACTCTGACCCCGCTTTATTGAAAGACTGACCCGTTATTTCAAGCGGCGTGCAGGCGCGAGTTCGCCGAGACGTGCTGCTTCAGGAACTCCATCTGGTCGGCGAGGATCTTGCGGTTGGCCAGTATCAGGAACTCGGCGCGGTTCGGGATGTACGGCGCATACAGCAACTGCAGCCGCGTCTCCTCGATGCGGTGGTTGCCCTTCTTCTGGTTGCAGTTGCGGCACGCCGTGACGACGTTCATCCACGTGTCGGTGCCGCCGCGCGACATCGGCACGATGTGGTCGCAGGTGAGCCTGAGCGCGACGAAATCGCCGCCGCAGTAGGCGCAGACGTTGCGGTCGCGCTGGAAGAGCTCGCGGTTGTTGAGCGGCGGCACCTGGCCGAAGCCCTTGATCGCCATCGCCTTGCCCTTGATGGCGATGATCGAATTGGCCGTGATGCGCGAGATCTCGCCCGACAGGCGCGACCGTCCGCCGCGCACGGTGAACGCCTCGGAGCCGGTTTCCCAGGCAATGCGCTCCTTGGCGTAGTACCAGACCGCCTGTTGCCACGTGACCCAGCGATGCGGCACGCCATGCTGGTCGAGGGTCAGGATGAGGGGCATCGATCGGTTCATTTGGCCAGCCAATTCCGTTACTTGGAGTATCCTGCCGAGAACTTGCCACAACTCTACCAAATTCCCATTGCTCGTGCAGTCTTGCCCTTAGTAAGCCCCCACTGACATGAACCTCGACCGCGTCAACACCGGCAACGACGTGCCGCACGAAATCAACGTCGTCATCGAGATCCCGATGAACTCGGACCCGATCAAGTACGAGCTCGACAAGCAGACCGGCGCGATGTTCGTCGACCGCTTCGTCTCGACCGCGATGCACTATCCCTGCAACTACGGCTACATCCCGCACACGCTCGCCGACGACGGCGACCCGGCCGATGTCCTCGTGGTGACGCCGTTTCCGGTGATGCCAGGAGTGGTGGTGCGCTGCCGGCCGGTGGGGATGCTCGCCATGACCGACGAGGCGGGCGGCGACACCAAGCTGCTCGCGGTGCCGATCGACAAGCTCTCGCCGCTTTACCGTGACGTGAAGTCGCCGCAGGACTTCGCGCCGCTGGTGCTCGACCAGATCCAGCACTTCTTCGCGCACTACAAGGACCTCGAGCCCGGCAAGTGGGTGAAGATCGAGGGCTGGAAGGACGCCGATGCCGCCAAGCGGGAGATCGTCCAGAGCGTCGAGCGCTACAGCAAGGCCGATCCCAAGCCGGCCTATTAGTAAGCGCGCGGTCATTGCCGCGACAAAGCTGGGGTCAGAGACGTAATACTTCGTCGTCGTTCCGGACTTGGCCGGGAATCCGGAAGTATTACGTCTCTGACCCCGAATTGCGTCTCTGACCCCGGTTTCCTCGCCATGAAAACTGTTTCGGCCCTGACCCTGTTGATGGTTCTCGCTTCCCAGTCCGCCGTCGCCGCCGAATGCAGCGCGCGCACGGGCGAGAAGACCACTGCGCTCATCGAGCTCTATACCTCGGAGGGCTGCGACAGTTGCCCGCCTGCGGACAAGTGGCTTTCCGCGCTGAACGTCGATGCGGGCCGCGCGGTGCCGCTGGCGCTCCACGTCGATTACTGGGACTACATCGGCTGGAAGGATCCTTACGGCAGCCCCGACCACTCGGCGCGGCAGCGCGAAGCGGTGCGCCTCGCCAACGGCCGCGTGTCCTACACGCCGCAGGTGATGGTGAGCGGCCGCGATGCCCGCAGCTGGGGCCGCGATGGCGACTTCAGGGCGACGCTCGATGCCGTGAACGCGAGGCCGGCCCGCGCCGACATCGCCCTCAGCGCATCGGCGCAGGGTTCCGGCGTCAAGCTCGAAGTCGCGGCGGAGGTTAAGGATCGCGCCATGGCGACGGAGAACGCGCTCTTCCTTGCGATCACCGAGGACAAGCTCGTGAGCGCGGTGAAGGCCGGCGAGAACCGCGGCGAGACGCTGCGTCACGACTATGTGGTGCGCGAACTGCGCAGCCTGCAGCGCTTCGACGCCAGCGGCCTGCAGCGCGCGGTCGAAACGATCACGCTCAAGCCCGAGTGGAAGGCGAAGGACCTCTCGGCAGTGGCCTTCGTGCAGAACCGCCGCACCGGTGAAATCGTTCAGGCGCTGAAGCTGCCGCTCTGCGCGAAATAAAGGGGTCAGTCCACCGGATTGCCGACGGGCCGAAGTCCCAGCCAACCGAGCAGCGCGAGCGCAATCCCGATCATCACCATGCCCGCCAGTTCCACAGGCGGCGGGCGTTCGCCAAGTTGCAGCCACGAGGCGATCACCGCGATGCACGGTATCGCCAGCGCGTTCAGCCCGGCAATGCCGGCCTTGGTGTGCGAGAGCACGAAGGTCCACAGCCACCAGCCGATCGCCGTGGCGAAGATCGCCGAAAAAAGCAGCGCAACCACGAACTCGCCGTTCCATTGCACCGGCCGGTCGCTGAACGCGAGCGAGAACAGCATCAGCGGCACGAAGCCGAACAGCAGGTGCCACGCGGTAAGCACGAGCGGGTCGGCGCCGGGTGTCGGCCAGCGTTTCGAGATCACGGAGGACAGCGCCCAGGCGGCCCCGCCCGCCACCGCCAGCAGGCTGCCGCCGAGGCTGCCGAGCTGCCACGGGGCGATGATCAGCGTGAGGCCGGCGAAAGCCAGTGCCACGGCCAGCCACTGCGCGCCGCGCATGCGCTCATGCAACAGCAGGTGGGCGAAGACGATCATCCAGAACGGCATCGTGAAAACCAGAACCGAGGTCTTGCCCGGGCCGGCCGCCACCAGCGCCAGGTGCGATAGCGAGACGAACACGCCGACCTGGATGACGCCGACGACGATCGTCCTGCGATAGTTGGCCAGCGCCACCTTGCGGCCAGTCGCAAGAGCGATGGCAAAGAGCACGATCGCGGCGATCCCGACCCGCAGCGAGGCAAAGTCGAACGGCGCCGCGTGGCGCAATGCGATCTTCATCACCACCCACGAATAGCCCCAGACGAGGCACATGGCGACGAGGGCGGTGAGGGCGGTGGCGCGGGAGGGCTTCAATTCCGATGGGTAGAATGACGATCGCGCCCGTTTCAGGCGCGATGCGAAGCCACTCTAACATGCCGACCCGGTCCGACTTCTCCGTGCGCCTCGTCGATTGGCGCGATTCTTCCCACGTGCTTTCGCACATCCGCACGGTGGTGTTCGTCGGCGAGCAGCAGGTGCCGCCCGAGCTCGAGATGGACGGGCGCGATGGCGAGTGCGTCCATGTGCTTGCCGAGACCGCTGCAGGCAAGGCGGTCGGCACGGGGCGATTGATGCCGGACGGCCGCATCGGCCGCATGGCGGTGCTTGGCGAATGGCGCGGCTCGGGTGTCGGAGGCGCAATGCTGCGGGCGCTGATGGAGGAGGCAAAACGCCGGGGCTTCGGCGAGGTCTACCTGCATTCGCAAAGCCATGCGCGGGACTTCTACCTGCGGCACGGCTTCGTCGCCGAGGGCGAAGAGTACGAGGAGGCGGGCATCCCGCACATCGCGATGCGCGCCTCGCTCTAGAGGAAGAAATCGGGGTCAGAGTACATTTCGAGGAAAACGGGGTCAGAGTACATTTCCTGCCAAATCGCACAGCGAATCGAACTTCAGGAAATGTACTCTGACCCCGTTTTCTACGGCAGGAAATGTACTCTGACCCCGATTTCTTCTGACCCCGTTTTCTATTTGATCGCGTAGGGCAGCGGCAGGATTTCCAGGGGCGTTCCCTGTGGCGACGCGAGCTTGAGGTCGTCGATGGCGATGGCTTCCAGCTGCGCCACGACCAGCGCTTCCCAGCCGCCTTCAGGCGATGCCGCGACGTTGGCGACCATGCCGGCGGATTGTTCGCCGAAAGTGCTGCTGTAGACACTGGTGCCGGGCGCGCAGGCGACGCTGGAAGCGACGCGCACCATGCGCCGCTTCAGCCCGCCGCGATACTGCATGCGCGCGACGATCTCCTGTCCCGGATAGCAGCCTTTCTTGAAGTTCACGCCGCCGATCAACTCGAAGTTGGCCATCTGCGGCACGAACTGGTCCTGCGTTTCCGGCACGACGACGAGGATGCCGGCGCGGATCAGCGCAAGCGACCATGCTTCGAAGCCTGCAGCGCGACCCGATGGCGCCGCGCCATCGATCACGACGCCATGGTCGGCCCCGAGCGCGAAAGCCCCTTCCGGCAGCGCGCCGCCCCAGACGCCGAAGTGCGAAACCGTGGCCGAGAAATTCTCCAGCTTCACCTTGCTGCGCAGGACGAACATCTGCAGCCGCTTCTGGAATCCCTCGCGCAGCGCCATCGGCAGCATCAGGAAATAGCCCTCCTTGCCGCGCGCCAGCACGAACGTCGCCAGCAACCGGCCCTTCGGCGAGCACCAGCCGTTCCAGTGCGCCTCGCCGGGCTTGAGCGCGAGGACGTCGTTGGTGAACTGGCCGTGAAGGAAGGCGGCGGCGTCGTCACCCGAAACCGCGATCAGTGCGTTGTCGGGGAACAGGTTGCAAGTGAAGGGCGTGTCGGGCATCGGGGGGAGCAGATGGGAACAGTAGCGAACGAGTTCAAGTATAGCGGCAGCGCCCCGGTGTCCTTCCCGACCCGGCTCGACCTGCGCTTTCGCGCGCCCGTGATCGGGTGCGTTGCCGTCGCTGCGATGGCGGTCGCCACGCTTGCCGTCGTGTCCGCCACGCCAATGGAGTTGGGCTGGCGGATCGCGCTGGTCGTCGCCATCGCGGCCGAGGCGCTCTGGGCGGCATGCGCGGTGCTCCGCACTGCCGGACTGAGACTTGATCGCGCGGGGCGGATCGAGGTGACGATGCGCGACGGCCGCACGTTCGCCGGGCAAGTGCGCGACGGCAGCTTCGTCGCGCCGTGGTTCACGACGGTGCGCTGGCAGCCCGACGGCAGCCTTTTCTCGCGCACGATCGCGGTGCTTCCCGACATGCTCTCCGGGCAGGATTTCCGGCAATTGCGCGTGCTTCTCAAGTGGGCATAGGCAAGGGGCGTCGCGCAGCGGACAATGGTTCAGCCCGAATTGCGGCCGATCCTGAATTCGAGCAAGCGGGCCGGTCATTCGATGCGAACGGCCGTCGTCATTTGCCGAAGGAATCGAGGCCGTCGGATATTTGGAAAGGGGCATTCCATGACTTGGCTTCGCCTGTTTTTCATGCTCCTCGGCGGACTCGGCGCAGCGTCGAGCCAGGCGCTGACGCCATTGCCGGATGCCAGCCCTGCCTTTTTTGCCGGTGACTGGATCGGCACGGGCGCCAATGACCAATTCTGTTTCATTCGCTTGCGGCCCGACGGCGTCGGCACCGTGCTCGTCAGCAGCGCCAGCGGCGACTGGCTTGGCGCAAGCATTCGCTGGCGCAACCAGCGCCAGAGCATCGTACTGGTCGAATTCAGCGCTTTGCCCGCCGAACCGCGCCGACGCCTGATGCCCCTGTCCCAACTGGCCCTGCGCAGCGGCATCAACCGGACCATTCACCTGAAATTGAATGAGGACATTCCTGGCTGCGAACTGCAGTTGCGTGCCGACGTGCTGCGGCGTGCCGGACAGGCGGACATGCTGCTCGACAACCCGGCCGGCGCAGGGAAACCCGATGGCGGAAAATGATCTCGCCAGCCGGCCGCCCGCCAGCGGCCGCAAGGAACAGCCCGTCGTTTGGCTTCTGCGACTCTTCTGGCCGCTACCGGGTGCGGTTGCCGGGGCAGCTGCGGGGTTTCACCTGTACTTTCGACAGCCGGGACTCAACACCGATACCGCAGCACCCCTCATTTTCGCCGCCCTCTGGGCATTGGGCGGGATGATGCTGGGCGCGTTGTTCGCCAGCATTGCCGCGTGGTTGATCGAATCCGGCCTGCGCCGCTTGTTCCCCGCCCGCCAGTTGATCACAGCCAGTCTCACCATGCTTTGCCTGGTTGGCATCTGCCTCACGCTATATGCGCCGATCGAAGCTCGCCTTCCCGCCCTGTTCTGGCCACCGCACCAAGCGGAGCCGTCGCGCGCTTTGCCGTCGTCCAGGCCATCGCCGTGCATGCAAGCGCCGCCCTCCGACCGCCAGGCGCGTCAATCCTGGGAACTTGAATGCCGCTGAATCTGCGAGGCCCGCGCAGCAAAGACCACGCGACGATTGGCACATGGATGGGTTAATATGTTGCAATGCACAAAAAACCTGTACGGGCGAAGCCTGCGCTTCGCCGCAAGCCCCTTCTGGTCGACCTCGCCTTGCAGGGCGGGGGTTCGCATGGCGCGTTCACCTGGGGTGTGCTCGACCGCCTGCTGGAGGAGTCCTGGCTCACCTTCGACGGCATCTCGGGAACGTCGGCCGGCGCGATGAACGCGGCGGTGATGGCGAGCGGCCATGCGCACGGCGGCGCCGATGGCGCGCGGGCCGCGCTCGAGGCGTTCTGGAAGACCGTGTCGGACGCGTCGCGGTTCAGCCCCATGCGCCGCGGGCCGCTGGAAATGCTGACCGGCCGGTGGACGCTGGAAAATTCGCCGATGTACATGGCCGCTGAACTCGCTTCGCGCGTCTTTTCGCCCTACGACTTCAATCCTTCGGGCGCCAATCCGCTGAGCGAGATCCTTGCGCAATCGGTCGATTTCGATGCCCTGGCCGGCTCGAAGATCAAGCTGTTCATCACCGCGACCAACGTGCGCACCGGGAGCGGGCACGTGTTTCGCAATGCCGAGATCACCCCCGACGTGCTGCTCGCGTCCGGTTGCCTGCCGACCATGTTCCAGGCGGTGGAGATGATCGACGGCGAGGCGTACTGGGACGGCGGCTATTCGGGCAACCCCACGATCACGCCGCTGGTCCGGGAGTGCCAGTCGCACGACACGATCCTGGTGCAGATCAATCCGATCGTGCGCGACGAGATCCCGAAAACGGCGCGCGACATCCTCAACCGCCTGAACGAAGTGTCCTTCAACGCCCCGCTGCTCAAGGAACTGCGCATGATCGCGCTGCTCCACAAGGTCGCGGACCCGGGCCGGGGTGAAGGTGCGCTGTGGGCGAAGATGCGCATCCACCGCATCGCCACCGACCGGGTGACGGAGCTCGATTCCACTTCCAAGATGATCACCGAGTGGCCCTTCCTGTGCGGGCTGCGCGATGAAGGGCGCCGCACGGCGCAGTCGTTCCTCGATGCACACGCCGGGGATCTCGGCAAGCGCTCCACGCTGGACCTCGACGCGATGCTGGAGACACTCTGACTATCGGACTGCTCGGAATCCTGCTCGGCCTCGGGCTGCTCGTCTGGCTGGCCTATCGCGGCTGGAGCGTGCTCGGGCTCGCGCCGGTGGCCGCGCTGGTGGCCGCGGCCTTCGCGGGCGAGCCGCTGCTGGCGCACTGGACGCAGACCTTCATGGGCGCGGCGGCCGGATTCATCGCGCAGTTCTTCCCGCTGTTCCTGCTTGGCGCCTTGTTCGGCAAGCTGATGGACGACAGCGGCTCGGTCACGGCCATCGCGAATTTCATGACCGAAAAGCTCGGGCCGAGCCGTTCCGTGCTGGCCGTCGTGCTCGCCGGCGCGCTGGTCACCTACGGCGGCGTGAGCCTGTTCGTGGCGATGTTCGTGATCGCGCCGATGGGGCAGGCGCTGTTCCGCGCCGCCAATATCCCGAACCGGCTGCTCCCGGCCGCCGTGATGCTGGGCACGACCACCTTCACGATGTCGGCGCTGCCCGGGACGCCGGCGATCCAGAATGCGATACCGATGCCCTTCTTCGGCACCACGCCGTTCGCGGCGCCCGGGCTGGGCTTCATCGCGGCCGGCATCATGCTCGGCTTCGGGATGTGGTGGCTCGCGCGCGCGGAAAAAATCGCGCGGCGCAATGGCGAAGGCTTTTCGGGCCCCCACTCGACGGCCTCCAGCGCGGCGCACGACCCGCTGGTCCGCGAACGCGCCACGGCGTCGCACGAGTTCGACCCGGCCGAGGTCGAGCACGGCAGCCGCAGCACGCAGCTGCCGGGGATCGCGGTCGCGATGCTGCCGCTCGTCGTCGTGATGACGGTCAACCTGGCGATGTCGATGCTGGTGCTGCCGCGCATGGACACGGCCTTCCTCGCCGAGATGCGCTGGGGCGGGGCGTCGCTTGCCAGCGTCGGCGGCGTGTGGTCGGTGATCGTCGCGCTGGCCTCTGCGATCGTCGTCCTTTTCATCTTCAATCGCGGGCGCCTCGCCTCGCTGCGCGACACGGTGGACGCCGGGCTGAACGCATCCGCGCTGCCCGTGATCAGCGTGGCCAGCCTGGTCGGCTTCGGCGCGGTGGTCGCATCGCTGCCCGCCTTCGCGATGGTGCGCGACTGGGTGCTCGGCATCGAAGGCGGCCCGCTGGTCGGGCTGGCGGTGGCCACCAACGTGCTGTCGGCGCTCACCGGATCGGCCTCGGGAGGACTCACCATCGCCCTCGGGGCATTGGGCGAGACCTACATGCAGCTGGCCGAGCTGTACGGCATCGCCCCGGCCTTGATGCACCGTGTGGCGGTGATCGGCGCCGGTTCGCTCGACAGCCTGCCGCACAACGGTGCGGTCGTGACCCTGCTCGCGGTTTGCGGCGCGACGCACAAGGAAAGCTATTTCGACATCGTGATGGTCGGCATCGTCAGCGCGCTGCTCGCGCTGGTTGCGGTGATCGCGCTGGGCTCGGCCTTCGGTTCGTTCTAGCAAATCGGATTCATCGGGGAACCGGGGAAAGAGCAAGGAGTCGGCAAGGCCGGGGGTTTGCGCAGGACGATCCAGGAATCGCGAATCCGGGCCGCGAACGTTGTTGCAGCCGCCCGATGCATCCGCAGGCAGCCTTCGGCGCCTCCAATATAATTGCAGTCCATGAATCCGCAAGACGCGCCCATGCAGAACCTTGGGGCTGACCGGTGACCGAAAAAGTAATGGTGGACGTGCGCCGCGACGGCCGCCGATTCGAGGCCGAGGCGGTGCTCGATCTTGCCGCCGACGCCCAGACCGTCTGGGAAACGATCACGGACTATGGCGCGATGTCGCGTTTCATGCCGGGCATCCGCGCCTGCCGCGTGATCGAGCGCAAGACGCGGGCGGACGAGGTTGAGCACCTGGTCGTCGAGCAGAAGGGCGAGTTCCGTTTCCTGCTGTTCGCGCAGTCGATGACCGTGCTCCTGAACATCGAGCACGAGCACTTGCGTGTCGCCGAGGCGAAGGCCGTGCGCTTCGACCTTGGACTGTTGAAGCGACGCGCGATCGATGTGTTCGAGGGTCGCTACGAGCTGGCGGCGATAGCTGCGCGCCGTGGCCCGCCGAGGGTGAAACTGCGCTACACCGCGTTGATCGGGCTGCTCCTGCCGCCTCCGCCGGCGATCGGCAGCATGGCAGTGCGGCAAAACCTCGCGGCCCAGCTCAACGCAGTGGCAGAGGAAGTCGCCCGGCGCTGTTCCCGGCCGCGGCCAGCGTCACGCGGCCGTTGAAGCGCGCGAGGGCCGGGAGACTGCGCCTCCGCTATAATTGCACTCCATGAATCCGCAAGACGCGCCCCTGCAGGCGATCCTCACGCTGCCGGGCGCGGTCGCGCTCTCCCCCTTCCGGGTCGAGAAGCTCCTTGCAGGCCTTCCCGCCGCGCTTTCCGGCAACCTGGAATTCGATTCGCGCTTCGTCCACTTCGTCGCGATACGCGCGGCGCTCGATGACGCCGAACGCGTCCTTCTCGAGCGCCTTCTCACCTACGGCAAGCAGGCGAAAGGCGAGGCGAAAGGGGAGTTGCGCCTCGTCCTGCCGCGCTTCGGGACTGTTTCGCCGTGGTCATCGAAGGCCACCGACATCGCCGCCAATTGCGCGCTTTCGAAAGTCGTGCGGATAGAGCGCGGCATTGCCCATTACGTCGCGGCGAAGAACGGCGCGCCGCTGGATGCCGCGGCGCGGGTGGCGATCGACGCGGCCATCCACGACCGCATGACTGAAGTGGTCGTCGACCGGTTGGCCGAAGCGGAACGCCTGTTCTCGCACCACGCGCCGCAGCCGCTGGCCACCGTCCCCGTGATGGCGAAAGGCCGCGCGGCGCTGGAAGTAGCCAATGCGTCGATGGGACTGGCGCTCGCGCCCGACGAGATCGATTACCTGCTGGAGAACTTCACGCGCATCAAGCGCGACCCGACCGACGTCGAACTGATGATGTTCGCGCAGGCCAACTCCGAGCACTGCCGCCACAAGATTTTCAACGCCTCGTGGGAGATCGACGGCGTCCAGCAGGACAAGTCGCTGTTCGCGATGATCCGCAATACGCATGCGATGAGCCCGAAGGGGACGATCGTCGCCTACTCCGACAACTCCGCGATCATGGAGGGTGCCGCGACGCCGCGCTTCCACCCGGACGGCGCGCAGAAGTGGGGCTGGCACGACGACCTCACCCACATCATCATGAAGGTCGAGACGCACAACCACCCGACCGCGATCGCGCCGTATCCGGGGGCCGCGACCGGCGCGGGCGGCGAGATCCGCGACGAAGGGGCCACCGGCATCGGCGCGAAGCCCAAGGCGGGGCTCACCGGCTTCTCGGTGTCGAACCTGAACCTGCCCGGCGCGCGCGAGCCGTGGGAAGGCGACTACGGCAAGCCCGGCCGCATCGTCGATGCGCTTGCGATCATGGTCGAAGGCCCGATCGGCGGCGCCGCCTTCAACAACGAATTCGGCCGGCCCAACCTCGCCGGCTATTTCCGCACCTTCGAGATGCAGGTCTCCGGCGAGATGCGCGGCTACCACAAGCCGATCATGCTCGCGGGCGGGCTGGGCAACATCTCGTCGAAGCATACGCACAAGCACGCGCTCGGCGGCGACACGCTCTTCATCCAGCTGGGCGGGCCCGGTTTCCTCATCGGGCTGGGAGGCGGGGCGGCGTCCTCGATGGCGAGCGGCAGCAACGCCGAAGCGCTCGACTTCGATTCGGTGCAGCGCGCCAACGCGGAACTCGAGCGCCGCTGCCAGGAAGTGATCGACGCCTGCTGGCAGATGGGCGAGGCGAACCCGATCCAGGCCATCCACGATGTCGGCGCGGGCGGGCTTTCCAATGCGCTGCCGGAACTCGCGCATGGCGGCGGCGTTGGCGCGGTGTTCGACCTGCGCAAGGTACCGAGCGAAGAGCCGGGCATGACGCCGATGCAGATCTGGTCGAACGAGGCGCAGGAGCGTTACGTGCTGGCGATTCCCGCGGTGCGGCTGCCGGAGTTCGAGCGGCTTTGCGCGCGCGAGCGCTGCCTCTTTGCCGTTGTCGGCCGTGCGACGAAAGAACACCAACTCGTCGTCGAGGACCCGCTCTACAAGAACAGGCCGGTGGACATGGACCTCGACGTGCTGCTCGGCAAGCCGCCGCGCATGCATCGCAAGGTCTCGCGCGTGACGCGCAAGCTCAAGCCGATCGACCTGTCGAAAATTGAGTTGAAGGAAGCCGCGCATCGCGTGCTGCGATTGCCGTCCGTCGCCGACAAGACCTTCCTGGTG
Organism: uncultured beta proteobacterium; assembly: GCA_963849005.1. Lineage (GTDB taxonomy): Bacteria > Pseudomonadota > Gammaproteobacteria > Burkholderiales > Usitatibacteraceae > CAWKGC01. Next base: position 21,797 of record CAWKGC010000009.1, read on the forward strand.
GCCATCGGCGACCGCACCGTGGGAGGGATGTGCGTGCGCGACCAGATGGTGGGCCCGTGGCAGGTCCCGGTGGCCGATGTCGCCGTGACCACGCTCGGATTCCGCACGTACGTCGGAGAGGCGATGGCGATCGGTGAGCGCACGCCGCTGGCGCTCATCGACGCGCCCGCGTCGGGACGCATGGCAGTCGGCGAGGCGGTGACCAACATCGCTGCCGCCGCGATCGCCGAACTCTCCGACTTGAAGCTTTCGGCAAACTGGATGGCGCCTGCGGGGCATCCCGGCGAGGATGCGGCGCTCTTCGAGACGGTGAAGGCGGTCGGCATGGAACTCTGCCCGCAGCTCGGCATTTCCATTCCGGTGGGCAAGGACTCGATGTCGATGAAGACCACGTGGCGCGATCCGGCCAGCGGGGAGGACAAGGCGGTCACGGCGCCGGTGTCGCTCGTCGTCTCGGCGTTCGCGCGCGTGACGGATGCGCGCAGGACGCTCACGCCGCAGTTGCGCACCGATCTCGGGGACACGGAATTGGTGCTGGTCGACCTCGGCGCGGGAAGGAACCGCCTCGGCGGCTCCGCGCTCGCGCAGGTTTACGGGCAGCTCGGCAGCGTCGCGCCCGACCTCGACGACCCGGCGAAGCTGAAGGCGTTTTTCGCGGCGATCCAGAAACTGAATGGCGAGGGCAAGCTGCTCGCCTACCACGACCGTTCCGACGGCGGCCTGTTCGCCGCACTTTGCGAGATGGCTTTCGCGGGACGCGCCGGCGTGTCCGTTTACCTCGACACGCTGGTGATCGAACAAAGTCAGCTCGACGTCGATGGCAACGAGCGCGAGATGACGGAACTGAAAGGCCGCATCGAGGAGCGCACGCTCGCGGCGTTGTTCAACGAGGAGCTCGGCTGCGTGCTGCAGGTGCTGAAGGGCGATCGCGGCGCCGTGATGCAGGCGCTTCGCGATGCGGGGCTTTCGAAGGAATCGCAGGTCATCGGCCACTTGAACGACGAGGGCGAGGTGCGCCTGATCCTGAGCGGCAGGCCGGTGTTCGCGGAGAAGCGCTCGAGCCTGCACCGCGCGTGGTCGAGCGTCACGCACGCGATCCAGCGGTTGCGCGACAACCCCGCCTGCGCCGACCAGGAGTACGACCGTTTGCTCGACGAAGGCGACCCGGGCCTTTCGGCGAAGCTTTCCTTCGACATGGACGACGACATCGCCGCGCCCTTCATCGCCACCGGCGCGCGCCCGCGCGTGGCCGTGCTGCGGGAGCAGGGCGTCAACGGGCAGGTGGAGATGGCGGCCTCGTTCGACCGTGCCGGATTCGATGCGGTCGATGTCCACATGAGCGACATCCTCGAAGGCCGCGTTTCGCTCGGGGACTTCAAGGCCTTCGCGGCCTGCGGCGGCTTCAGCTACGGCGACGTGCTCGGCGCGGGCGAGGGCTGGGCGAAATCGATCCTCTTCAATTCGCGCGCGCGCGACGAGTTCGAGGCGTTCTTCCGGCGCGGAGACACGATCGCGATCGGCGCCTGCAACGGCTGCCAGATGATGTCGAACCTGAAGGGCATCATCCCCGGCGCGCAGAACTGGCCGCATTTCGAGAGGAACCTCTCCGAGCAGTACGAGGCGCGCCTCACCATGGTGGAGGTGCAGGAGTCGCCCTCGATCCTGTTCGCGGGGATGGAAGGCAGCCGCATCCCGATCGTCACCGCGCACGGCGAGGGGCGCGCGGTGTTTGCCGACCAGGCCGCCATGGACGCCTGCCGCTGGCTCACGGCGCTGCGCTTCGTCGACAATCGCGGCGCGGTCACCGAGGCCTATCCGCTGAACGCCAACGGCTCGCCGCAGGGGATCACGGGCGTTACGACCGCTGACGGCCGCTTCACGATCTTCATGCCGCATCCGGAACGGGTGTTCCGCAGCGTGCTGATGTCGTGGCACCCGGACGGCTGGGGCGAGGACTCGCCCTGGATGCGGCTGTTCCGCAATGCGCGCAAGTGGGTCGGCTAGGGCATGGCATCCGACCGGCCGCAGTATCCCGGCAAGGAACTCGAGGCGATGTCGATCGCGGTGAACTACCACCGCTGGATCCTCGACGAATTCGCGCCCTACCTCGGCGAGAACGTCGCGGAAGTCGGGGCCGGCAACGGCAGCGTGTCGAAGCTGATCCTCGAGCGGCCGGTGAAGCGCCTCACCGCGTTCGAGCCTTCGCGGAACATGTTTCCGCTGCTGCGCGAGGCGTTGGCGGGCGAAGGGCGGGCGGCAGTCGTCAATGACTTCTTCGGCCCGCAGCATGCGCAGGCGGGATTCGATTCGATCGCCTACATCAACGTCCTCGAGCACATCGAGGACGACCGCGCCGAGCTGGCCGGCGCGCTCGAGGCGCTGAAGCCGGGCGGGCACCTGCTGGTCTTCGTCCCCGCGCTGTCGTGGCTCTACAGCGACTTCGACAGGCAGATCGGCCACTTCCGGCGCTACCGTAAGAAGGGCCTTTCCGCCCTTGCCGGCGATGCCGGTTTCACGATCGTCTCGGCGCGCTACTTCGACCTGGCCGGGGTCCTCCCCTGGTACGTCAACTTCGTCCTGTTGCGCAATTCGATCGGCAGCGGCAGCGTCTCCCTGTACGACAGGCTGGTCGTGCCGGTCATGCGCAACGTGGAACGCCTGGTCACGCCGCCCATCGGCAAGAACGTGCTGCTGGTCGCGCGGAAGAACGCGGGATAGGGGGCGGAAAAATTGGGGTCGGAGCCGAAATATTTCGTCGTGTGGCGCTACCGCGTCGATCCCGCGCAGCGGGCGAAGTTCGAGAAGGCGTATGGGACCAACGGCGAGTGGGCGAAGTTCTTCGCGCAGTCTCCCGCCTGGCTCGGCACGGAACTGCTCAAGGACGACGAGCGGGCGGACGAGTACCTCACTATCGACCGCTGGGAATCCGAGGAGGCGTACTCGGGATTCCTCGCCGACCATGAGGGCGAATACGACAGGATCGACCGGCGCTGCGAGGCGCTCACGTTCTCCGAGTCGCGCGTCGGCGCCTTCGGGCCATTGCCGTGAGCGCGTTCACATTTGCGAAGATGGACTCGGCGACGCTCCCGGCCGCGGAGGCGTTGTTCCGCGAGTTCCTCACCGCGGACCAGCATTACCTCGAGGCCGCGGCTGCCTATGGCGACGCCGGCCCGGGCGCCTTGCACCGCGCGCTCGAGCTGTTCCTCGCGCGGCCCGAGCTGGGCTTCGTGTGGATCGCGAAACGCGGCGGCGAAGTGCTCGGCTGCTGCGTGGCCTGTTACGCGATCTCGACCTCGCGCGGCACGCTGGTCGCCAAGCTCGACGACGTCAACGTCCGCCCCGGGCGCGAAGGCGAAGGCATCGGCACGGCGATGCTGGAGGCGCTGAAGGAACAATTGCGCGGGGAGGGAGTGACGCGCATCGATACCGCGAGCCATGTCGACAATCCGGGCGCGATGCGCTTCTACGTTCGCCAGGGCTTCGTCACGCTGCGCGAAGAGCGCATCTCCTGCCTGCTCTAGGAGAATAACGGGGTCAGGTTACATTTCCGCGGAAATGTAACCTGACCCCGTTATTTGCGGTCGAGGCGGGCGCCGATCCAGGCCGCGGCGCCCACGCCGAGCATCACGCCGGCCGCCTGCCAAAGCGGGATGAAGACGAACAGCAGCCCGGCCTGCGCGTCGGGCTTCGGGAAGAGGAAGGCCTGCGCATAGATGGAAAGCCCGAAGACCGCGGCCACGGTCGCTGTCAGCAGCAGCAATCCTGCCTCCACCTTGCCCACCGTCCTGCCGCCCGTGCGCCACCAAAGCAGCCCGTAGGGCAACACGCACCACGAGGCGAAAAGCGGCGCGACGATGATCGCCATGATTTCGCGCAGCTCGATCGCATGGAAGAAGATCGCGAGCGTGGCCAGCATCGCAAAGCCGAGCACGGCGCGAAGCACGCCGCGCAGCATTTCAGGTGTGGGCATCCGCGCATCCTAGGCCGGGGCGGGAAAAAGAAACAGTACGGCGGGTGGCGGCGGCAATTACACTAGCCGACATGGCAAAACCCAACCTGCTCATCCTTCCCGGGCTGCTCAACGACGACCGCCTCTGGCAACGGCAGGTGACCGACCTCAAGCAGTCGGCAACCTGCAAGGTCGTGGGACTCGGCACATCGGACACCATCTCGGCCATGGCCATCTCGGCGCTGCGCCAGGCGCCGCCCGGGCCGCTTGCCGTCGCCGGCCTTTCGATGGGCGGGTACGTGGCGCTCGAGATCGTGCGGCAGGCGCCCGAGCGCGTCGTCGGGCTCGCGCTTTTCGACACCAGCGCCCGTCCCGACAGCGAGCAGGCCACCGCCGACCGCCAGCGCATGATGAAGATGGCGGAGACCGATTTCGAGCGCGTGGTGAAGGCGCTTTTGCCGAAGATGGTGCTTCCGGAAAACCTGAACAATCCCGCGATCGGCGGCCTGTTCACGGCGATGGCGATGTCGCTCGGCAAGGAGGTCTATCTCCGCCAGCAGCGCGCGATCATCGGGCGCGTGGACAGCAGGCCGACGCTGGCGAAGATCAAGTGCCCGACGCTGGTCTTCTGCGGCCGCGACGACCAGCTCACGCCGACGGCGTTGCACGAGGAGATCGCGACCGCGATCGCCGGCTCGCGCCTCGTGGTCGCGGAGAAGTGCGCGCACCTGTCGCCGCTGGAGCAGCCGCACATGGTGAGCATGAACCTGGTGCACTGGCTGTCGGGACTGAAGGGCTGAAAGGAAAAAGGGCGGCCGCGAGGCCGCCCTTTTTCTTCCTTCGCTTTCGTCGTCCCGGACTCGATCCGGGACCCAGCACGTTTCATGCAGGCGCTGGATTCCGGGCCGGGCCCGGAATGACGAGCCACACCCGCCCGGTGCGGCTAGCGTTCCTCGATCTTCGCGGTCTGGCGCATCGCCTGGACCATCTTGGCGACCTGCTGCTGCTGCGCGCGCTGGCGGAAATTGTCCTTCAGCTCGTCGTAGCCCGGCACCTTGAGCGGGCGCACGTCGTCCAGGCGGATGACGTGGTAGCCGAAGTCGGTCTTCACCGGGACGGCGACGGTCTGGCCCTTCTTCAGCGCAACGGTGGCATCTGCGAACGGCTTGACGAAACGGGCGGATGGGCCCCAGTCGAGGTCGCCGCCGTTGTCCTTGGAGCCCGGGTCCTTGCTCTTGTCCTTGGCGATCTTGGCGAAGTCGCCGCCCTTGTTCAGCTCCACGATGATCGCCTTGGCCTCGTCATCCTTCTCGACGAGGATGTGGCGGACCTTGTATTCGTTCTCGCCCATCTGCTTCTTGAATTCCTCGTACTGCGCCTTCAGCTCGGCGTCCGTGATCGGGTTGGCCTTGATCTCGGCCTCGAAGTACGCGCGCACCAGCACGGCCTGGCGGGCCATGTCGATCTGCGCCGTCACCTCGGGCGTCTTGTCGAGGCCGCGCTTGACCGCGGCCTGCGCGATCAGCTCGCGGTTGATCAGCTCGTCCTTGATCGCGGCCTGGATCTCGGGCGAATCGGGCTGGTTGGCGGCCGCGCGCTCGCGGTTCATCGCATCGAAGCGCGATTGCGGGATGGTGACGCCGTTGACGACCAGCTTGCCGCCGGTCGTGGCTTTTGCGGGGGCCTTGGCGGCCTTTTCGGTCGTGGCCTTGGCGGGCTTCTCGGCCTTGTCCTGGGCGATCACCGGCGCGGCGAGGCCGGCAATGATGAGAGCGATGGCCATGTTCTTCAGGTTCATTTGGGTGCTTCCTTTGCTGTGTGAGAGTGAACGGACGACTTGTCGTGGTGGGAATGCCTAGAACTGCTCGGGGCTGAACGCCTCGATTTTCAATGCGTGGATGTCAGAGCGCATCAGGTCGCCCAGCGCCTCGTACACCATGCGATGGCGCGCGAGGGGGGCTGGTTGCGGAACGCCTCGGAAACGATGGTGAGCTGCCAGTGGCCGCCGCCCGAGGCCGCGCCCGCGTGCCCGGCGTGCGCCGCGCTTTCGTCATGGAGCGCCAGTTCCACCGGATTGAGCGCGGCGAGGCGCTCGCGGATGGCCTGCTCGGTGCTCATGCCGGCAACACCTTCTTGAATGGCTTCACGGTGACCTTGCCGTAGACATTGGCGAGCGCATAAGGGTCTTCGCTCGCCCAGGCGATCGCCACTTCGCGCGAGGCGAACTCGGCGACGATGAGCGAGCCGGAGAAGCCGGCGGGGCCGGGGTCCGCCGCGTCGATCGCCGGGTGCGGGCCGGCAAGCACCAGCCGCCCTTCTGCCTGCAGCGCCTTCAGGCGCTCCAGGTGCGCCGGGCGGTTGGCGAGCCTGCGCTCGAGCGCGCCGGGAAGGTCTTCGCAGATGATCGCGTAGAGCATGTCGTCGTCAGGCCTGCTTGTCGGCGGCCGGCGCCGGGACGGCGGGCTTCTTCTCGTCGTCGTCGGGCAGGTATTTCGCCAGCCACAGCGCCTGCGCGATGACGAAGGCGATCATCAGCGCGGTGAAGCCGAACAGCTTGAAGTTCACCCAGGCTTCAGTGGCAAAGTTGTATGCGACCCACAGGTTGAGCGTGCCCTTGAAGAGGAAGAACACGCCCCAGGCGATGCACAGCTTGGTCCACACGTGCTCGGGCAGTTCCAATCCCCCCTCGGACATCACGCCCTTGATCGGGTTCTTGCCGAAGGCGAGCGCGCCGAGGAACACCACGCCCGCGAGCCAGTAGAGCACCGTCGGCTTCCATTTGATGAAGGTCTCGTCCTGCAGGAACAGCGTGGCGCCGCCGAAGACCATGATGATCACGAGGCTGGCCCACAAGAGCTTGCTGACCTTGCCGTGCCTGAACCTGGTCCATGACACCTGCACGACGGTCGCCGCCATGGCGACCCCGGTCGCGACATAGATGCCCCAGATCTTGAAGGCGACGAAAAAGAGGATGACCGGGAAGAGGTCGAAAAAGAACTTCACTATGGGGCTCGGTGTGCGCCGGGCTCGAAAGCGCCGGGGCTCAAGGGGTTGGTAACCTGAAATTATCGCCGATTCAGCGGGATGCTGTCCATTTGAGGTGCCGGGCCTCGATTCGTTCCCTGACCGGGGGCGCCACGCCGGGGGCCAGGGCGAGGGCCAGCGCCTCGGCATAAAACCCGGCGCGCTCCCCGGGCAGGCCGGCGTCCAGCCGGTCGAATGCATAGCTCATCATCGCCTCGTCCTCGGTGCGGATCGCGGTGATGGCGAGGTTGAGCAGCAGGATGCGCCAGGGCCGCTCGGGGTTGGAACGCTCGAGGTCCGCCGCGAGCCTCGGCCTCACGTTTTCGATCACGCCTTGCATCAGGCCGAAGGTCGCGGCGAGCGCCTGGGGCCCGGCGGCGGAATTGGCCTGGCGGGCCAGCGCGTTGGCGACCGGCTCGGCCGGGGCAAGGTCCAGGCCGTGGCGCATTGCCCAGAGCGCCGCCTCCACCACAGTGGCGTCGACGCCCGCGGCCAGGGCGGCCGCGCCGGCGTTGCGCAAGGCCTGCTCCAGCTCGGCCAGCGCGGTGAGCAAGGCCTCCACCAGCTGGTCGGCGTCCGCGAGCGGCAAGCGCTTCGCGCCGCCATACTCTTCGTCCAGCCTGAGCAGCAGGGCGAGCTGCTCTTCGACGAGGGCAAGCGGATCGGATCCGGCGCGCGAGGGCGGGGTTTGCGGAAGGCTTCCGCGCGCCGCCACGGCAAGGGCGCGGAAACGGGAAAGCAGCTCGCGAGTCGCCTCGCGGCCTTCATCGCCAAAGCGAATCGGCCTGGTCTCGGTCACGGAAACGGCCCGGCAGGTGGGGAGGGGCGGATTTTGCTATAATTCGAGGTGCTGCCACAAACAATGCTTGCGCCAGACAATTACGACCTGCACAACCATTCGACTTGTTCGGATGGGCTCCTGACTCCCACGCAACTGATCGAACTCGCCGTGCGCACCGGGGCGAACCCGATTGCGCTCACCGACCACGATACCGTGGACGGCCTGGCGGAGGCCCGCGCCGCTGCTGAAATGCTGGGCGTGAGGCTGGTCAACGGCGTGGAAATTTCGGTGAGTTGGGGCGAGACCACGCTGCACATCGTGGGCCTCAACATCGATCCTGCATCTGGAGAACTGGCGGCCGGGTTGCGCGGAATCCGCGAAGGGCGCCTGGAGCGGGGCAGGAAGATCGCGTCGGCGCTGGACCGCCTTGGCATCGAAGGCGCATTCGAAGGCGCGCATGCGCTGGCAAAGAACAAGACGATGCTGGGCAGGACGCACTTTGCCCGGCACCTGCTGGAACGCGGGGCGGTGAAGAACATGCAGGCGGCGTTCGACCGCTACCTGGTCAAGGGAAGGCCGGCCTACGTTGCCCACGAATGGGCGAGGCTGGAGGATGCGGTGGCGTGGATACGCGCCGCGAATGGCGTGGCGGTGCTGGCCCATCCCGGCCGGTACAAGCTGGGCCGGGACGAAATGCGGGAGCTGCTGGCCTCATTCAAGGACACGGGCGGCTCAGCGATCGAAGTCGTCACCGGCAGCCACACGAGGGAGCATTACGCGACCTACCGGAAGCTGGCCGTGGAGTTCGGGCTTGCCGCCTCGCGCGGCTCCGATTACCACGGGCCGGGCGAAAGCAGCTTCCAGCCGGGAAAGCTGCCGCAGCTGCACGAATCGCTGACGCCGGTGTGGTCGCTCTGGGCGCGCTAGCCCGATAACAGATCCACGGGATGCGAGGAGCATCCCACGAAACGAGGAAACACGCGGTCCCCGCGCTTCGCGGCCCGGCCGCCCCATGGCAAAAGATGGCCCAGTTCCTCTCGATCCATCCCGAGAACCCGCAGCCCAGGAGCATCAAGGCGGCGGCGGACATCGTCCGCAACGGGGGCGTCATCGCCTACCCGACGGACTCCTGCTACGCGCTCGGCTGCCACATCGGCGACAAGGCCGCGATGGAGAAGATCCGCAAGATCCGCGACGTCGACAGCCGCCACCATTTGACGCTCATGTGCTCGAACCTCTCGCAAGTGGGCGTGTTCGCCAAGGTGGACAACATCCAGCATCGCCTGATCAAGGCCAATACGCCGGGAAGCTACACGTTCATCCTGCGCGCCACGCGCGAAGTCCCGCGCCGGCTGCTGCATCCCAGGCTCACCATCGGCGTGCGCATCCCGGATCACCGCGTGGCGATGGCGCTGCTGGAAGAACTCGGCGAGCCGCTGCTTTCCTCGACCCTGATCCTCCCGGACCACGGCGCGGCGCTCAACGACCCGCAGGAAATACGCGACCACCTCGACCACGAACTCGACCTCATCATCGATTCGGGCGCGTGCGGGCTGGAGGTGACGACCGTGGTCGACCTGTCCCAGGACGCGCCGCTGCTGCTGCGCGAAGGCAAGGGCGACATCCGCCCCTTCGGTTTCGTCAAGGAGGCGCTGCACTGATGGATGTCCAGCAGGTCATTGTCTACATCGCGGTGTATGCGATTCCCGTGCTCTTCGCGATCACCGTTCACGAGGCCGCGCATGGCTACGTGGCGCGCCACTTCGGCGATGCGACCGCGTACATGATGGGGCGCGTGAGCCTGAACCCGGTGAAGCACATCGACCCGGTCGGCACCATCCTCGTTCCCATCCTCACCTCTTTCGGCGGGTTCCTGTTCGGCTGGGCGAAGCCCGTGCCGGTGAACTTCGGCAACCTGCGAAACCCCAAGCGCGACATGCTCTGGGTGGCCGCGGCGGGGCCGGGGGCCAACATCGCCATGGCATTGCTCTGGGTGCTGCTGGCAAAGGTGCTGCTCACGGTCGGCGGCAGCGGCACCGCATACGAATACTGGATCCGCGTGGCCGACGCCGGCATCAAGGTCAACGTCGGCCTCGCCGTGCTCAACCTGTTTCCCCTGTTGCCGCTGGACGGCGGCCGCATGCTCACGAGTGTCCTGCCCCACAAGCTCGCGTACCCGTACTCCCGCCTCGAGCCGTACGGCATGATCATCCTCGTGGTGCTGATCGTCAGCGGCGCGCTGTGGTGGATGATCGGGCCGGTCATGGCGGCCGTGATGCGCAACATGTACGCCCTCCTCGGAATCTGAAGAAGACATGTACCAGGACCGCGTTCTTTCCGGCATGCGCCCCACGGGCCGCATGCACCTCGGCCACTACCACGGCGCGCTGAAGAACTGGGTGCGCCTGCAGAACGAGTACCAGTGCCTGTTCTTCGCGGCCGACTGGCACGCGCTCACCACGCACTACGAGGACCCGAGCGTCATCGAGGCCTCGGTGTGGGACATGTTCACCGACTGGCTCGCGGTCGGCATCGATCCTTCGAAGGCCGTGCTGTTCGCGCAGTCGAAGGTGCCGCAGCACGCCGAGCTCACGCTGCTGCTGTCGTTCTTCACGCCGCTCGCGTGGCTGGAGCGCGTGCCGACCTACAAGGACCTGGTGGAGCAGCACGCCGAGCGGGGGCGCGACATCCTCACCTACGGCTTCCTCGGCTATCCGCTGATGCAGTCGGCCGACATCCTCATCTACCGCGCCAACATGGTGCCGGTGGGCGAGGACCAGGTCTCGCACGTCGAGCTCACGCGCGAGATCGCGCGGCGCTTCAACCACCTCTTCGGCCGCGAGAAGGGCTTCGAGGAGAAGGCCGAGGCCGCGATCAAGAAGATGGGGCCGAAGAAGGCCAAGGTCTACCGCGAGCTGCGCAACAAGTTCCAGGAGCAGGGCGACCAGGCGGCGCTGGAGGCGGCGCGCGAGATGCTCGGCGAAGTGCAGAACCTCTCGCTCGGCGACCGCGAGAGGCTGTTCGGCTTCCTCGAAGGCGGCGGGCGCATGATCCTCGCCGAGCCCGAGGCCCTGCTCACCGAGGTGCCGAGGCTGGTCGGCATCGACGGGCAGAAGATGTCCAAGTCCTACGGCAACGCGATCGAGCTGCGCGAGGCGCCCGAGGACGTGACGAAGAAGATCCGCACCATGCCGACGGACCCGGCGCGCGTGCGCCGCAACGACCCGGGCGACCCGGACAAGTGCCGGGTGTGGGACCTGCACAAGGTGTATTCGAACGACGAGGTGCGCGACTGGGTGGTGAAGGGCTGCAAGAGCGCGGGCATCGGCTGCCTGGAATGCAAGCAGCCGGTGATCGACGCCATCAATGCGGAGCTGAAGCCGATCCGCGAGCGCGCCGCCGCCTACGACGAGGACCCGTCGCTTGTGCGCAACATCATTGCCGACGGCTGCGAGAAGGCCAACGACCTTGCCGACGAGACCATGCGCGATGTTCGCGAGGCCATGGGCCTCAATTACAGCTGACGCTGTTTCAAGCGAAAGGCAAAGGAGATGCCGATGAAAACCCCTTCCTCGTCATTCCGGGCTTGACCCGGAATCCAGCCGGGCAAAAGCGAAGGAACCGCAGATGAACGCAGATGAACGCAGATGGATCGGGGCGATTGCAGGAGCGATGGCCGCAGTGGCCATGGCCTGCGCGTTCGCGACCGCTGCGCGCGCCGCGACCGAGATCCCGCCCGGAAAGTGGAGCTTCGTCTTCACCGATAGGAAGGGGCAGCCCGACAGGCCGATCCGCGTCTACACCTACCGTCCGCGCGGCTGCGATACGACGTGCCCGATCCAGTTCGTGATGCACGGCAAGCAGCGCAAGGCCTCGGTATACCGCGACCAGTGGGAACTGCTTGCCGACCGCTTCGGGCTGCTGGTCGTGGCGCCGGAGTTTTCCGAGAAGGACTGGCCCGGCAGCGAGGCGTACAACCTGGGCGACGTGGACAACCAGTCCAACCGCGAGAAGTGGAGCTATTCCGTCGTGGAGCACCTCTTCGACGAGGTGCGCGACGGCCACAAGGACTACAACATCTTCGGCCATTCCGCGGGCGCCCAGTTCGTGCAGCGCATGACGATCCTGCTGCCGGAAAATCGCATCCTGGTGGCGGCGGTGGCCAATGCCGGCTGGTACCTGATGCCGGAGTGGCGCAGCGACAAGATCGCCACCAAGTACCCCTATTCGCTGGTGGGCGCGAAAGTCGCCGGCGAGGCGGCGCTGCGCACGGCGCTTGCCAAGCGCGTGGTGGTGGTCCTTGGCGAGGCCGACATCGATCCGGCGCACCCCGACCTCAACCAGAGCGACGGCGCGAAGAAGCAGGGCGCCAACCGCGTCGAGAGGGGCGAGAGCTTCTTCATCGCCGCGACCGGCGCGGCGCGCGACCTCAACGTGAAGCTCGGCTGGGAACTGGTGCTGGTGCCCAATGTCGCGCACGACAGCACGAAGATGGGCCGCGCCGCGGCGATCGAGATGTACCGGGGGACGGGCAAGTGAGCACGCACGCAGCCAACGATCCGGGCGAAGGCTTCCAGGGCGGGCTCGACCTGGCGCTCCCGGTGGCGAAGATCCGCGGCGAGCCGATGGCGGAAATGCCCGCCGACCTCTACATCCCGCCCGAGGCGCTGTCGGTGTTCCTCGAGGCCTTCGAGGGCCCGCTCGACCTGCTGCTCTACCTCATCCGGCGCCACTCGCTCGACATCCTCGACATCCCGATGGCGGACCTCACGCGCCAGTACATGGAATACGTCGAGATGATGCGCGAGGGGCAGCTCGAGCTGGCCGCGGAATACCTGCTGATGGCGGCGCTCCTCATCGAGATCAAGTCGCGCATGCTGCTGCCGCGCCCGAAGCGCGAAGGCGAGGAAAACGTCGAGGATCCCCGCGCCGAACTCGTGCGGCGATTGCTCGAGTACGAGCAGATGAAGAAGGCGGCGCACGGGCTCGACGCGCTGCCGCAGGCCGGCCGCGACTTTTCCCTGGTCGAGGTGTACATCGAGCAGGCGGTCGAGCGGCTGCCCGGCATCGTCGTCGCCGACCTGTCCGAGGCGTGGCGCGGCATCCTGGCGCGCGCGCGCATGACGAAGCATCACAAGATCACCCGGGAACAGTTGTCCGTGCGCGCGCACATGAGCCGCATCCTGCGCTCGCTCCCTGCGGGCAGCTTCACCGAGTTTTCCACCCTTTTCCAGCCCGAGCAGGGCATCGCGGTGCTCGTCGTGAGCTTCCTCGCGGTGCTCGAACTCGCGCGCGAATCGCTCATCGAGATCACGCAGCAGGGGGCATTCGACCCGATCTACGTGAAGCTGAAGAGCGACCGCGCGTCCCTCACGATCACCTGACGCCATGAACCACGAAGCTATCGAAACACCGCAGGAAAACGTCCTTGCGCCCCTGGACGAGGCGATGCCCGCCGAGGCGGAGACGCCGCCGGTCGACCTCGCGCACGTGAAGCGCGTTCTCGAGGCCGCGCTGCTCGCGGCCACCGAGCCCCTCACCGTGCAGCAGCTCAAGAGGCTCTTTCGCGGCGAGGTCGATGCCGACAACCTGCGCAAGGTGCTCGACGAGCTGAAGGGCGAATGGGCGGAGCGCTCCATCGAGCTGACGACGGTGGCCTCGGGCTGGCGTTTCCGCGTGAAGCCCGAGTTCCAGGGCTACATCGAGCGCATCGCCAGCGAGCGGCCGCCGAAATACTCGCGCGCGGTGCTGGAGACGCTCGCGATCATCGCCTACCGCCAGCCGGTGACGCGCGGCGACATCGAGGACATCCGCGGCGTGGTGGTGTCGCCGCCGACCTTGAAGGCGCTCGAGGAGCGCGGCTGGATCGAGGAAATCGGCCACCGCGAAACGCCCGGGCGGCCGGCGCTGTTCGCGACGACGAGGCAATTCCTCGACGACCTGAACCTGCGCTCGCTGGAAGAAATGCCGCCGCTGGAAGAATTGCAGTCCACGCTCGACGCCTCGGCGCCCGGCTTGTTGCTGCCCGGTCCCTGCCGGGCAGGACGAAACATCCCCCCACGAAGCACCCATCGAAGAACCGGTCGAGCCCCTTCAGGGCGAGGCCCCCGCAACAGGCATCGCCGGGACTGGCGAAGCCGCCGAAGGAGAAGACCATGCGCGATAAGCGCCCCCCACGCACCGCGTGGAAATCGCAGCCGCTGACCGATTGGGAACGCGAAAGGCAGCTGCAATCCCGCGGCAACACCGCCACGGGCGAGCCGTCGCAACCGGCAACGGTGGACGGCAACAAGCCCGCTTCGGGCAAGCGCTTCGGCGGCCCGAAGCCCCTGTCGCAAGGCGGCAAGGGGCGCGGCGGCAAGGGCCGCGGCGGCAAGGGCGGGCAAGGCTTCCAGGGACCGATGTCCAGCGGCGTCAGCAAGCGGACCTCTGGGCCGGTGCTCAATCCGCGCCTCGCCAAGCCGACCGGTTACGTCGACGGCGGCTACATCCAGGCGCCTGCCGATCACGAGGAGCGCACCAGCATCCTCGGCAATCCGGACCAGCCCTTCGGGCGTCCCGACAGGCCGTTCCAGGGCCCCAACGGCAACAAGCCGAAGGGATCGCGCAACAACCGCCGTGGCAAGGGCCCGCGCCCGAGCGAGCCGCGGCAGGCCGAGCAGAAGCAGGGCGGGCAACAGCGCCAGGGCGGCCAGCAGCGGCCCGGCGGCAAGCCACGACAGGAGGGCGCCGGCGCGCCCGCCGGCGCGCGCGAACGCCTGCAGAAAGTGATGGCGCGCTCCGGCCATGGCTCGCGCAGGAACATCGAGATCCTGATCGCGCAGGGCCACATTTCCATCAACGGGCAGGTGGCGAAACTCGGCGACCAGGTGTCTCCCGGGGACCGCGTGCTGCTCGACAACCGGCCGCTGCGCCTCAAGTTCGGCGGCGACCTTCCCAAGGTGCTGCTCTACCACAAGCAGGAAGGCGAGATCTGCACGCGGGATGACCCGGAAGGGCGCCCGACGGTGTTCGACAAGCTGCCGCGGGTGCATGGCGGACGCTGGGTGGCGGTCGGCAGGCTCGACTTCAACACTTCGGGGCTGCTGGTGTTCACCACCGACGGCGAGCTTGCCAACAACCTCATGCATCCGCGCTTCGAAGTCGAGCGCGAATACGCGGTGCGGTTGCTGGGCGAACTCACCGCGGAGCAGCAGGTGCAGCTCACCACCACTGGCGTCATGGTCGACGACGAGCTGTGCAAGTTCGAAGCGCTCGAGGACCGTGGCGGCGAGGGGTCGAACCACTGGTACCACGTCATCCTGCGCGAGGGGAAGAACCGCGAGGTGCGCAAGATGTTCGAGGCGGTCAACATGGCGGTGAGCCGCCTGATGCGCGTGCGCTTCGGCCAGATCCAGCTTCCGCCGCGATTGAAGCGCGGCATGATGATGGAGCTCCCCGAGGAGGAGGTCGAGCAGATCCTCTCGTGGGCCGGCGTGACGAAGGAGGAGCCGGAGCCCGCCGAGCCGGGCAATGTCCGCGCCGCGGGCGACGAGTTCGACGAATTCGACGAGCACCTGCCCAACGGCAACGTGATTGCGCCTGCGCCGTCCGCCCTGCCGGGCCGGCAGCCGCGGCAGGGCAAGCCCGGAGGGCGGCAAGTCGCGCCACCGCAATCGCAAGCGCAAGCCCGCCGTCTAGGCGGCCCATCAAAACGGGGTCAGGTTACATTTGCCAATAAACGGGGTCAGAGTACATTTCGGAGGAAATGTACTCTGACCCCGTTTTCAACGAAATGTACTCTGACCCCGTTTCTCTCGCATGAAGGCCGTCGGCGTGATCGGCGTGGGCGCCATGGGCCTGGGCGTGGCCAGGGCGCTGCTCGCCAGGGGCTTCCCGGTGTTCGTTCGCGACATCGTCGCCGCCCGCGAGGCTGAGGCGGTGGCCAACGGCGCGCGCGCCTGCCGGTCGCCCGCCGAGATGGCGCGGCAATGCGAGCGCATCGTCACGCTCGTGGTCAATGCCAGGCAGACGCGCGAGATCCTGTTCGCCGAGGACGGCGCCGTGCGCGGGATGGAGCGCGGCGGCGTGGTGGTGATGTGCAGCACCATCGCCCCGACGGATGCCGCCGCCATTGCCGACCAGCTCGCGCGCCACGACCTTGCCATGCTCGACGCGCCGATCTCCGGCGGCCCGGCGCGCGCCGAAGCGGGCACGCTCTCGATGATGGCCGCAGGCAGCGATGCCGCGTTCGAGCGCGCCGCCGATGTCCTCGCCGCGACCGCGACGAAACTCTTTCGCGTCGGCGCCCGCTGCGGCGACGGCTCGAAGGTGAAGATCGTCAACAACATGCTCGCCGGGATCAACCTCGCGGCGGGCTGCGAGGCGATGGCGCTGGGCGAGCGGCTCGGGCTGGACCCGAAGCTGCTCTACGAGGTGGTCTGCGCGAGCTCGGGGGCAAGCTGGATGTTCGCCGACCGCATGAAGCGCGCCCTCGCCGAGGATTGGGAGCCACGCGCGGCGGCACGCATCCTCACCAAGGACCTGCAGCTGTTGCTCGACACGGCCGAAGCCGCCGGGTTCGATGCCGAGATCGCCCGGGTGGCGCACGCGGTCTTCGAGGACACCGTGTCTCGGGGATTCGGCGGCGAAGACGACGCGGCAGTCCTCAAGCGCTACCGGAAACGCGCGCCCTGACCATCCTCACCAGCCGCTCGACGCGCGCATCGCGGATGCCGTGCGCGGAAAGCGTTTCCTGCGTGCGGAAAAGATACTCCGCGCTGGTGCCGAACTTTCCTGCGGCGGTGGCGAGCGCGTCCACCATGCGCTCCATCGGCAATTTCCCGGCGTATCCCGAGCATTGTGTATTCGAGACGAAGGCGAGGGCGCGATAACGCGCGCCGTCCGCGCCCGAGCAACCGAGCCAACGCGGGTGGTAGGAGCCGAGCGCGAGCTCCCGCCGCCACAGCCGGCGCAGCCCGGCGGCAGCGGAGTCGCGCTGCAGCCGGTAGAGGAGCCCCTTGCAACTGCCGCCGCGCTCGAGCGTGAGGACCAGCCCGGGCCGCTGCGGCGTGCCGCGGTTGATGCGCGACCACAGGCAGAAGTTGCGGTGGTATCCGTAGAGCGTGCCGACGTGGCGCGCATCGAAGTCCAGCTCCGGGTTCCACATCAGCGAGCCGTAGGCGAAGAGCCAGATCGCCTCGTCCCGGGGGTTCCCGGCCAGCACGGCCGCGAGCGATTCGTCGAGCGCCTCGTCGTCCAGGCGCTCGGCCTCGAGCGAGCGCGGAAGCGTACTTACGGGGCGAGCCGGCCCAGGGTCCATTTGCCGTTTTCGAGGCGGTAGGCGATGCGGTCGTGCAGGCGGCTTCGCCTTCCCTGCCAGAACTCGAGGCAATCGGGGACGACGCGGTAGCCGCCCCAGTGCGGCGGTCGCGGCGGGTTCTCGCCGTACTTCGCGGCGAATTCGTCGACGCGTTTTTCCAGCCAGGCGCGGTCCGCCACCACCTCGCTCTGCGGCGAGGCCCATGCGCCGATGCGCGAGCCGAGCGGCCGGACGAGGTAGTACTCGTCGGACTCGGCCGCGCCGACCTTCTCGATCGTGCCCTCGACGCGCACCTGCCGCTCGAGCTCCTTCCACAGGAACGTGAGCGCGGCGGCGGGGTGCGCCTCGAGATCGCGGCCCTTCCTGCTGCCGTAGTTGGTGAAGAAGACGAAACCGCGGTCGTCCACGCCCTTGAGCAGCATGATGCGGCCGGCGGGGCGGCCGCGCGCGTCGACCGTCGAGAGGTTCATCGCGGTGGGCTCGAGCGCCTCGGCGCGGATCGCGTCGTCGAGCCATTTCCCGAATTGCAGCAGGGGGTCGGCGTCGACGTCGCCTTCGTCGAGGTTCCTGAGGGCGTAGTCCTGGCGGAGGTGGGCGATTTTCGTGTCCATGGGGGGAATTCTAATGCGGTTCTGGCGCGAGGCGGCGGTTGTCACGCATACTTCCGCAAAAGAATGCCGCGCCCGCCAGGAGAGTCGTCGATGCTTTTCGCCACCGCAACCGCAACCGTCCGCAATTCCGTGAGCGCCGAGGAATGGCGCACGCGCGTCGACCTCGCCGCCTGCTACCGGCTGGTGGCGCGCTACGGCTGGGACGACCTCATCTTCACCCACATCACCGCCAAGATTCCCGGCACCGACAACCACTTCCTGATCAACCCCTACGGCATGCTTTTCGAGGAGATCACGGCGTCGAGCCTCGTCAAGATCAACCTCGCGGGAGAGAAGCTCGACGACAACCCGCACCCGGTGAACCCGGCCGGCTTCGTGATCCACAGCGCGATCCACGCGGCGCGCCCGGATGCCAGGTGCGTGCTGCACACGCACACCCTGAACGGCGTGGCGGTTTCGGCGCAGAAGGGCGGCGTGCTGCCGATCTCGCAGCAGTCGATCTTCGTGCTCGCGAGCCTCGCCTACCACGACTACGAAGGCGTGGCGCTCAACGACGACGAGAAGCCGCGGCTGGTGCGCGACCTGGGCGACAAGTTCTTCTTCATGCTGCGCAACCATGGCCTGTTGACGGTCGCGCCGTCGATCCAGGACGCGTTCCAGCTCATGTACACGTTCGAGGCGGCGTGCACGATCCAGGTCCGCGCGCAGTCCGGCGGCGGCGAGCTGGTGCCGATCCCGCAGAAGATCATCGATGGCGCGCTGGCGGCCTCGCGAGCGGTGACCAGGGGCGAGGGTGGCGGAAAGCTGGCCTGGCCGGCGCTCTTGCGCAGGCTCGATCGCCAGAACCCGGGATACGAAGCCTGACTGCCGGCAATACCCGAGGCACCTTCCCAATTGAAAGAGGTTGGCCATGCAAGGCGACTTGCTGACCCAGTTGCTGTTGCCGGCGGGGCTCATGTTCATCATGTTCTCGCTTGGCGTGAGCCTGGCCGTCGAGGACTTCCGCCGCGTCTTCCGCTATCCGCGCGCCTTCGGCGTGGGGCTCCTCTGCCATTTCATCCTGCTGCCGGTCGTGGGCTTCCTGGTCGTGACCGCATGGGGCGTGACGGGTGCCATGGCGGTGGGCTTCATGCTGATCGCCGCCTGCCCGACCGGCACGACCTCGAACCTGCTCACCTACTTCGGCCGCGGCGATGTGGCGCTGGCGGTGTCCTTTACCGCGGTGGCGGGCATCCTGTCGATCGTCACCGTGCCCTTCATCCTCGCCGCGTCGCTCGAGCATTTCCTCGGTGCGGCGCGGCGCGTGGACTTTCCCGTGGTGCAGGTGATGGGGCAGATCCTGCTCGTCATGGGTATCCCGGTGGCCGCCGGGATGGCGCTGCGCGCCAGGTCGCCCGCGTTCGCAAAGCGCTGGCAGCAAAGGCTGGGCACGTTCTCGGCGCTGGTCTTCGTCGCGATCGTCGTGGCGAGCGTGGCGAAAAGCTGGGCGCTTTTCGCCGAGCACACCGGGAGGCTGGCGCCGTTGGTGTTCTCGATCAATGTGGCGATGATGGCGCTGGGCTTCTTCCTGTCACGCCTGGCGCGCGTGGACCTGCGCCAGTCGGCCACGGTCGCGATCGAGTCGAGCGTGCAGAACGCCGCGCTGGCGATCGTGATCGGCGGCAGCATCCTGAAGGACGACGTGATGGTGCTGCCGGGCGCGATCTACGGCGTGCTGATGTACTTCACCGGGATCGCGTTCGTGTTCCTGATGCGCCGTTTCCTGCCGCCGCCCGGCGCCGCCGAAACGGCCGCCGCGCGCGCGGCGCTGCATTGAGGAGGGCGCGATGACGGTCGTGCGCGACGCGGACCGCCGCCGGATTTTCCTCATGCGCCACGGCAGCGTCAGCTATTTCGACGACGAGGGCCGGCCCGTGCCGCCCGACACCGTGGCGCTCAGCCCGCTCGGGCGCGAGCAGGCGACGGCGGCGGGCAGGCTGTTCGCGCAGTCGGGCATGCGCTTCGACCGCGTGATCGTGAGCGGGCTTGCGCGCACCGTCGAGACCGCGGAGCGCGTGCTGGCCGAGACCGGGCAGGCAATCGTGCTCGAGCCGCGGCGGGGACTGCGCGAGATCGAAGGCGGCAGGTTGGGGGACATCCCGCTGGAGCAATT
>CAWKGC010000010.1:0-9392 GCA_963849005.1 uncultured beta proteobacterium
GCGTCGAGCTCGAAAAGGAGGAGGTCGCGATCCTTCGCGGCATGCTCGCGTCGTTCGAGCGCCCGCGCGCAGGCAAGGACTAGCGAGCCGCGCGAACCGGCAGGGCGAGGGCCAGGAGCGACATCGCGAGCACCACGGCGGCGCCGATGGCGAACACCTGCCCGAGAGGCAGGGTTTCGAACAACGCGCCGCCCACGGCCATCCCTGCGCCGATGCCGCTCACGATGAAGGTCGAGGACCAGGTGAATGCCTCGGTCGCGTACTTCGCCGGGGCAATGCGCGAGACGAGAAGTGTTTGCGCCGTGAGCGTGGGCGCGATCGCCATCCCGGCGACGAAGGCGGTCACGGCGAACACCGCGGGATCGAGCGAAAGGGAATGGGCGAAGAGCGGCAGCGACATCAGGCCGAGCGCGCAGGCGAACTGCCGCTCCAGCGGCAAGCGGAATTTCATTCCCCCGTAGGCGGCGCCGCCCAGCGCGCTGCCGATCGAATTGACCGAAAGCAGCAGCCCGCCGAAAGCGGGCATCGCCATGGAGACGGCGAAGGCGGGGTAGCCGACCTCGAGCAGGCCGAAGCAGAACGTGAGGCCGAAGCTTGCCGCGAAGACGACGAGCAATCGCCGCTCGGTGAGCGGGCCCAGCAGGTGGCGCTCGGCGTTGTCGTCCTGCCGCCAGTACTTGAGCGCCGGCGAACCGGCGAAGGCCACGATGCCGATCACGGTGGCCGCGATCGTTGCCGCGAAGGCGGTGGCCGGCCCCGCGACGGCCAGCATCAGCGCCACCAGCGCCGGGCCGAGCGTGAAATTGAGCTCGATCATCACCGAATCGACGGCGAACGCGAGGCGCCGATCGTCCTCGTGCTCGAAACGGTGCCGCCAGAGCGTGCGCGTGAGCACGGTGATCGGCGTCGTGAAGGCGCCTGCAAGAATGGCGATGGCGAGGACGGATGCGTAACCGGCTCCTTGCATCGTCGAGAGGAACAAGCCGAGGAGGGCAAGCGGCTGGACGATGCCGGTCACGATGAGCGGCGTGCGCGGGCCGATGCGGTCGATGAGGCGTCCCTGCACCGGGGCCGCGGCTGCCATGGCGATGAAATAGGCGCCCACTACGGTGCCCGCGATGGCGAAGTTGCCAAGCTCGGCGCGCAGGAACATCAGCATCGCGAGCCCCCCCATGCCGATCGGAAGCCGGCCGATGAAGGCGACCACCACCATGCGCGTCACGTCCGGCAGGCGCAGGAAGGCGAGATAGGTGGCGAGGATGGATTGCAAGGTGGAGGGCTTGGCCGTCGGCGCCGGCAGGGGTACGCGGCGCCAATAGTTGATGATTTTAGTCGGGAATAGTATCCTTCAGCCAGCCTTTCGGCCTTGCCTGCGCGTCCAGGAACCCACCACATGTTTGCCCGGATCAAAGAGGACATCACGGTCGTTTTCGAGCGCGACCCCGCGGCGCGGGGCGTGCTGGAAGTGCTCACCTGCTATCCCGGCTTCCACGCGCTCGTGCTGCATCGGGTCGTCTCGCATCGCCTGTGGGGCTGGGGCTTGCGCTGGCTCGCGCGCCTGTCTTCGCACCTTGGCCGATTCCTGACCGGCATCGAGATCCACCCCGGCGCCAGCATCGGCCGGCGCGTCTTCATCGACCACGGCATGGGCGTGGTGATCGGCGAAACCGCGGAGATCGGCGACGATTGCACGCTCTATCATGGCGTCACGCTTGGCGGCGTCTCCTGGAACAAGGGCAAGCGCCACCCCACGCTGGGAGCGGGTGTCGTGGTGGGCGCGGGGGCCAAGATCCTCGGCCCCTTCGAGGTCGGCGCGGGCGCCAAGATCGGATCGAATTCCGTCGTCGTGAAGGCGGTGCCTGCCGGGGCCACCGTGGTCGGCATTCCGGCGCGGATCGTCGAGGAACATGGCAACGTGGATGCTGCGCGCATGACGTTCGACGCCTATGCCGTCAGCGGCAGCCTCGACGACCCGCTGAACCAGGTGCTGGCCAGCCTGGGCAGCCGGACCGAGGGCCTCGACGAGCGCCTCACCGAGATTCTGGTACGCCTCGAGTCCCTCGAAAAAGACAAGGAAAAACAAGGTGATGCAGAGGTGCTTCGGTCTGCAGCCCAAGGCAGAAAATAGTTGACCAAATAGTTCAAGTTTTCTATACTTGAGTGATTCGCTCGGGTTTAGCAAAAGGAAGACACATGAGACTCACCACCAAGGGCAGGTTTGCCGTCACCGCGATGCTCGACCTCGCGCTCAATTCGAGCCGCGGCCCGGTCACGCTTGCGGGCATCAGCGAACGCCAGAAGATTTCGCTTTCGTACCTCGAGCAATTGTTCGGGAAACTGCGCCGCCGCTACGCTGGTCGAGAGCGTGCGCGGTCCGGGAGGCGGCTACAACCTCGCCCGGAAGCCTTCCGAGCTCTCCGTCGCGGACATCATCCGCGCGGTCGAGGAGCCGATCGATTCGACCCAATGCGGTGGCCGCGAGGATTGCCTCGACAAGAGGCCGCTGCATGACGCACGACCTGTGGGAGAGCCTCAATGCGACGGTGTTCGACTTCTTTCCGGCGTGAAGCTATCGACAGCTGGTCGAGCAGCAACGCACGAAGCCCGTGACGCTCGTGCATTCACGCGCGCCGGCAGCGCGCGCGGTTGCCAAGCCCGTCAACGCCTGAACGGAAGCACCGGCCATGAGCGAACAGAAACTCCCGATCTATCTCGATTATTCCGCGACCACGCCGGTCGACCCGCGCGTGGCCGAGAAGATGATCCCGTGCCTGACCGAGCATTTCGGCAACCCCGCCGTCGCGCAGCCACGCTACGGCTGGAAAGCGGAAGAGGCGGTCGAGAACGCGCGCGAGGAAGTGGCCAAGCTGGTGAATTGCGACGCCAAGGAGATCATCTGGACGTCGGGCGCGACCGAATCGAACAACCTCGCCCTGAAGGGCGCGGCGCACTTCTACAAGGCCAAGGGCAAGCACCTCATCACGGTGAAGACCGAGCACAAGGCCGTGCTCGACACCATGCGCGAACTCGAGCGCCAGGGCTTCGAGGTGACCTACCTCGACCCCGAGACCGACGGCCTGGTCGACCTCGGCAAGTTCAGGGCGCGATCCGCCCCGACACCATCGTCGTCTCGGTGATGTTCGTGAACAACGAGATCGGCGTGATCCAGCCGATCGCGAAGCTCGGCGAGATATGCCGCGAGAAGGGCATCATCTTCCACGTCGACGCGGCGCAGGCGACCGGCAAGGTGCAGATCGACCTCGAGGCGCTCAAGGTCGACCTCATGAGCTTTTGCGCCCACAAGACCTACGGGCCGAAGGGCATCGGGGCGCTTTACGTGCGGCAAGAAGCCGCGCGTGCGGCTCGAAGCGCAGATGCATGGCGGCGGGCACGAGCGCGGTTACCGCTCCGGCACGCTCGCCACCCACCAGATCGTCGGCATGGGCGAGGCCTTCCGCATCGCGCGGCTCGAGATGGCCGCCGAGAACGAGCGCATCCGCATGCTCCGCGACCGCCTGCTCGCGGGCTTCAAGGGCATCGAGGAAATCTACATCAACGGCGACCTCGAGCAGCGGGTGCCGCACAACCTCAACGTGAGCTTCAATTTCGTCGAGGGCGAGTCGCTGATCATGGGCATCAAGGAACTCGCGGTGTCCTCCGGTTCGGCGTGCACTTCGGCCAGCCTCGAGCCGTCCTACGTGCTGCGCGCGCTCGGGCGCAACGACGAGCTCGCGCACAGCTCGATCCGCTTCACCCTCGGCCGCTTCACCACCGAGGAGGACATCGACTTCGCGGCGAAGCTGCTGCACGAGCGCATCGGCGAAGCTGCGCGAGATGAGCCCGCTGTGGGAAATGTACAAGGACGGCATCGACTTGAATTCGGTGCAATGGGCCGCACACTAGCTTCCAGGAGACCACCATGGCATACAGCGAAAAAGTCATCGAGCATTACGAGAATCCCCGCAACGTCGGCTCGTTCGGCAAGGACGAGTCGGGCGTGGGCACGGGCATGGTCGGCGCGCCCGCCTGCGGCGACGTGATGAAGCTGCAGATCCGCGTCAACGAGCACGGCGTGATCGAGGACGCGAAGTTCAAGACCTACGGCTGCGGCTCGGCGATCGCGTCCTCCTCCCTGGTCACGGAATGGGTCAAGGGCAAGACGCTCGACGAGGCGATGGGCATCCGCAACACGCAGATCGCCGAGGAACTGGCGCTGCCGCCGGTGAAGATCCACTGCTCGATCCTCGCAGAAGACGCGATCAAGGCGGCCGTCGAGGACTATCGCAAGAAGCACGGCGCCGAAGCGCCCGGCGCGCAGAAGGCGGCCTGAAGCCATGCCGATCACGCTCACCGACCGCGCCGCAGACCACGTGCAGCGCTACATCGCCAAGCGCGGCAAGGGCGTCGGCCTGCGCCTTGGCGTTCGCACGACCGGATGCTCCGGGCTCGCCTACAAGCTCGAGTTCGCCGACGATATCCAGGAAGGCGACCAACAGTTCGAGAGCCATGGCGTGAAGGTGCTGATCGACCCGAAGAGCCTCGCCTACCTCGACGGCACCGAACTCGACTTCGTGCGCGAGGGCCTGAACGAAGGCTTCAAGTTCAACAATCCGAACGAGAAGGACAAGTGCGGCTGCGGCGAGAGCTTCAACGTCTAGGGCGCCCGCCGTCCGCATATTGAAAAGGGGGCGCTGTCACGCCCCCTTTTTTCACCCATGACCCCCGATTTCACCCGCAATCACTTCGAGCTGTTCGGCCTTCCGCGTCGCCTTCGCCATCGACCTGCAGCGCCTCGACCGCGACTATCGCGAGGTGCAGGGCCACGTGCATCCGGACCGCTTTGCCGCCGCGCCGGAAAGCGAACGTCGCCTGTCGATGCAATTGGCGACGCAGGCGAACGAGGCTTACCGGACCTTGCGCGAGCCGCTCCTGCGCGCCCGCTACCTGCTCGCGCTGAAGGGCTACGACACGGCCGAAGAGGACAACACCTCGATGCCGGCGGACTTCCTGATGGAGCAGATGGACTGGCGCGAGCAGGCGGCGGACGCCCGCGTGGCCAGGGACGCCGGGGCGCTCAAGGCCCTGCGGGAATCGATCGATGCGCGGCGATCGGCGATGCACGCGGACCTCGGGAAGTCGCTCGGCAGCACCGGCAATTACGAGGCCGCATGCATGCTGGTGAGGAAGCTCAGGTTCCTCGACAAGCTCGGCGAGGAAGTGCTGGACGCGCTGCACGCCATCGAGGATGCGGCGCGATGAACGCCGGGGCCTGCCACGCGCTTCACGCCGAAAGGGCTTGCTGACATGGCGCTGCTGCAGATCTCCGAGCCGGGCGAATCGACCGCGCCGCACCAGCATCGCCTGGCCGTGGGCATCGACCTGGGCACGACGCACTCGCTGGTCGCGACAATGCGAAGCGGCGCTGCGGAAGTGCTTCCCGACTCGAAGGGGCGCCGGTTGCTGCCCTCCGTGGTCCGTTATGCCGCCGATGGCGGTGTCGTGGTCGGCTACGAGGCGCGCGACGCGCAGGGCGACGACCCGCGCAACACGATCGCGTCGGTCAAGCGATTCATGGGCCGCGGCGTGGCCGACGTGGCGCGCTACGGTGCGCTTCCCTATCGACTTCATCGACGCGCCGGGCATGGTCCGCATCGAGACCGTGGCGGGCGTGCGATCTCCGGTGGAAGTGTCGGCCGAGATCCTCAAGGTGCTGAAGGCGCGCGCGGAGGGCTCCCTCGGAGGCGAGCTCACCGGGGCGGTGGTCACGGTCCCCGCCTATTTCGACGATGCGCAGCGCCAGGCCACCAAGGATGCGGCGCGGGTCGCCGGCATCGAAGTGCTGCGCTTGCTCAACGAGCCGACGGCGGCGGCGATCGCCTACGGCCTCGACAACGGCTCGGAAGGGACCTTCGCCGTGTACGACCTCGGCGGGGGCACCTTCGACCTGTCGATCCTCAAGCTCTCGCGCGGCGTGTTCGAGGTGCTGGCCACCAGCGGGGACTCGGCGCTCGGCGGCGACGATTTCGACCAGGCGATCGCGGCGCACTGGCGCGCCACGCTGGGACTGGCCGATGCGGGGGAAGGCGACACGCGGCGGCTGCTCACGGTCGCGCGCGAGATCAAGGAGCGCCTTACCAGCGAGCCGCGCGCCGATGCGCAGGTGGTGCTCTCGCTGGGGCAGCGCACGCACGTGCAACTCACGCGCGAGGAGTTCTTCGCGCTCACGGACGCGCTGGTGAAGAAGACGCTGGTGCCGATGCGCAAGGCGCTGCGCGACGCGAAACTCGAACCGGGGCAGGTCGATGGCGTGGTCATGGTCGGCGGCGCAACGCGCATGCCGCACGTGCAGCGCGCCGTCGGCGCGTTCTTCGGCAAGGCGCCGCTCAACAACCTCAACCCGGACGAGGTCGTCGCCGTGGGCGCGGCGATCCAGGCCAACGTGCTTGCCGGCAACCGCACCGCGAACGACGACTGGCTCCTGCTCGACGTCATCCCGCTTTCGCTCGGGCTGGAGACGATGGGCGGCCTCACCGAGAAGATCATCCCGCGCAATTCCACGATTCCCGTGGCGCGCGCGCAGGAGTTCACCACCTTCAAGGACGGCCAGACGGCGATGAGCCTTCATGTCGTGCAGGGCGAGCGCGAGCTGGTCGCCGATTGCCGGTCGCTCGCGCGCTTCGAGCTGCGCGGCATCCCGCCGATGGTCGCGGGGGCGGCGCGCATCCAGGTCAGGTTCCAGGTCGATGCCGACGGCCTGCTG
Source organism: uncultured beta proteobacterium (assembly GCA_963849005.1). Lineage (GTDB taxonomy): Bacteria > Pseudomonadota > Gammaproteobacteria > Burkholderiales > Usitatibacteraceae > CAWKGC01. The sequence goes on from CAWKGC010000010.1 coordinate 6,761, forward strand.
TCGGTCTCGGCACGCGAGAACACCTCGGGCGTCAGCGCCACGATCGAGGTGAAGCCCTCCTACGGGCTCGCCGACGAGGAGATCGCGGCCATGCTGCAGGCGGGCTTCGAGCATGCCGTCGAGGACCGCGATGCGCGCGCGCTTGCCGAGCAAAGAGTCGAGGCGGACGCGCTGATCCAGTCGATCGAATCGGCGTTCGCCGCCGATGGCGACCTTGTGTCCGCGGACGAGCGCCGGGACATCGAAGCGCGCATCGCGGCGCTGGCGAGCCTGCGCGAGGGGACGGACCACCGCGCGATCAAGTCCACCGCGGAATCGCTCAACCGCGCCACGGAGGCCTTTGCCGCGCGGCGCATGGACCGCATCGTTTCCGGCGCCCTTTCGGGACGCAGCGTCGACGAGGTCGCCGGGCGATGACCGAAGTGGTCGTCCTTCCCCACGACCCGCTTTGTCCCGGGGGCCGCACCATCTCCGCCGTCCCGGGACGCACGCTTTGCGACACCCTGCTCGAAGCGGGGATCGAGATCGAGCATGCCTGCGAAAAATCCTGCGCCTGCACGACCTGCCACGTGATCGTGCGCGAGGGCTTCGACTCGCTCGCCGAGGCGACGGAGAAGGAAGACGACCTGCTCGACAAGGCGTGGGGACTGGAGATGACCTCCCGGCTTTCCTGCCAGGCACGGGTCGGCGCCGAACGCCTCGTCCTGGAGATTCCCCGCTATACCCTCAACCACGCGTCGGAGCTGAAAAGATGAAATGGACCGACAGCCGCGAGATCGCGGTCGCGCTCGCCGAGAAGCACCCCGATGTCGATCCGAAGACGGTCCGTTTCACGGACCTGCACCGATGGGTGGTCGGGCTCGACGGTTTCTCCGACGATCCGGGCCGCTCAGGCGAGAAGATCCTCGAGGCGATCCAGATGATGTGGATCGAAGAGGCCGACTGAGGCTGATAAAATCCCCGTTTGCCGAAACCCCCGAATCAACCATCAGGAACCCAAATGAATCGCATCCGCTCCCTGCTTGCCGCCGCCCTCATTCTCGTCGTCGCACCGGCCCTGGCCGCCGAATCGCCGACGCTTTCCCGCATCAAGAAGACCGGCACCGTGCGCCTGGGCTACTCCGCGACCTCGGTGCCGTTTTCCTTCAACGACAAGGACGGCCAGCCCGCGGGCTATTCGGTGGAGCTGTGCAAGCACGTGGTCGCCGGGCTGCAGGAGAAGCTGGGACTCAAGGAACTCAAGACGCAATGGGTCGCGCTGACGCCGGCCGACCGCCTGCCCGCCGTGGAAAAGGGCCGTGTCGACATGGAGTGCGGCACCGCCTCGATCACGCTGAAGCGCCAGGAGGTCGTCGACTTCAGCCTGCCGATCTTCGTCGACTCGAGCACCCTCATGACGCGCAAGGAAGGGATGGGGGGCTTCAGCGCTTTCGCCGGAAAGAAGATCGCGGTGGCTGCCGGCACCACTACCGAGGCGGCGCTCGATCGCGCGCTGAAGTCGCGCTTCGTCCAGGCCACCGTGGTCAGGACCAAGACGGTCCAGGAAGGCTTCGAGAAGCTCAAGGCGGGCGAAGTCGATGCGCTCGCGGGTGACCGCACGGCGCTGATCGGGAGTTTCGTGCTCGGGGGCGGCGCGGAGGGACTCGGCCTGATCGAAGAAGACCTCTCGTATGAACCTTACGGGCTGGTGCTGCCGCGCGGCGATGCCGACTTCCGCCTTGCGGTGAACCGGGTGCTCGCGACGGTCTATCGCAGCGGGGAGATCACCGGGGTCTATGGCCGCTGGCTGGCGCCGATCGGCAAGCCGAGCGCCCCCTTGGTGGCCCTGTACCTGCTCAACAGCTACCCGGAGTGACGCCGGAAAAAGGGCAAAAAAAAGGGGCAGGAAACCTGCCCCACAAGGCGCACTCTTTGATGACTGGTTATGAGCAAGGTCGATGCCAATCTCGCAAAGTCATTGCAAAACAAGTAACTAGTTGACAATTCGGCATTCCGCATCTCGCCGGCAGTCCCTCGGGCTGTCTCCGTTTCCCGACAGCGATCGGGGCCGCGCTCGCAAGCACCTGATTCCCATGCCGAATAATTGTCTCCGGAAGGCGACAAGCTTTGCCGCGAACGGCGTCGCGCGGCGCTATTTCGAGTCTGCCTTGAACAGCGACGCCTCGATGCCGTGGCGTTGCAGGAGCTTGTAGAACTCGGTGCGGTTGCGGCGGGCGAGCTTCGAGGCCTGGGTCACGCTGCCCTTGGTGAGCTTGAGCAACCGGGTGAGGTAATCGCGCTCGAAGCGGCGGCGCGCGTCCTCGAACGAGGTCATCTCGTGCATCTCGACCTGGATCGCCTCCTCGACGAACTTGGGCGGGATGATCTCGGTCGGGCACAGCGCGATCGATTGCTCGACCACATTGAACAGCTGGCGCACGTTGCCCGGCCATTTCGCCTTCATCATCATTTCCATCGCATCGGGCGAGAACGTCGCCTTGCCTCGCCCGTAGCGCTCGGCGAGCACGGCGAGGAAATGCGAGGCGAGCAGCGGGATGTCCTCGGGGCGTTCGGCGAGCGTCGGGATGCGCAGCGTCACCACATTCAGCCGGTAGTAGAGGTCCTCGCGGAAGCCGCCCGTGTCCTTCTCCTT
>CAWKGC010000011.1:0-24252 GCA_963849005.1 uncultured beta proteobacterium
ACTCGGGGCGGCCCTCCGGTATGGTGTCTTTCATGAACAAAGAGGTCGCCATTCCGCTCTCGAAAATCGGCCGCATGCGCTCGAAGCCGAAGGGGCGCGCGGTCGATCCGGCTGCGCGCGCCGAAGTTCTGGCCGTCCTTGGCGCCGCGCCGCTTGGGCGCGAGTACCTGATCGAAAACCTGCACCGCCTCCAGGATCGCTACGGCAGGCTTTCTGCCGCGCATCTCGCGGCGCTGGCCGAAGCGATGAAGCTCTCCATGGCCGAGGTCTACGAAGTCGCGACCTTCTACCACCACTTCGACGTCGTGAAGGAAGGCGATGCCTCGCCTGCGAAACTCACGGTGCGCGTCTGCGACACGCTCTCTTGCCAGATGGCGGGGGCCGCCGGCCTGATCGACCGCCTCAAGGCCACGCTCGGCCCGGACGTGCGCGTGATGGCGGCACCGTGCATCGGCCGCTGCGCCGAGGCGCCGGCGGTGTGCGTCGGCCAGAACGCCTTCGGCAACGCCACCGCGGAGAAGGTCGGCAACGCGATCAAGCAGGAAACCCTGAAGGCGCCGCGCACCAGCCACATCGGCTACGTCCAGTATCGCGAGGAGGGCGGCTACGCGCTCTGGGCCGACTGCGTTTCGGGCAAGCGCGACGTCGAGTCGGTCATCAAGGTCATGGAAGATTCCACGCTCCGCGGCCTGGGCGGCGCGGGATTCCCGGCCGGCCGCAAATGGCGCATCGTGCGCGCCGAAGCGGGCCCCCGCTACATGGCGGTCAACATCGACGAGGGCGAGCCCGGGACCTTCAAGGACCGCCACTTCCTCGAACGCGATCCGCACCGCTTCCTCGAAGGCATGCTGGTTGCCGCGTGGGCGGTGGGCATCGAACGCATCTGGATCTACCTGCGCGACGAATACCACGCCTGCCGCGAAATGCTGGAGCGCGAGATCGCGGCACTTGAGGCCGACCCGCCCGCGAAGCTTCCCGAGATCAACCTTCGCCGTGGCGCGGGCGCCTACATCTGCGGGGAGGAATCCGCGATGATCGAGTCGATCGAAGGCAAGCGCGGCATGCCGCGCCTGCGCCCGCCGTACGTCGCGCAGGTCGGCGTGTTCGGCCGCCCGACGCTCGAGCACAACATGGAAACGCTCTTCTGGGTGCGCGAGATCGTCGAGAAGGGCGCCGGCTGGTTCGCCTCGCAGGGGCGCAACGGCCGCAAGGGGCTGCGTTCGTTCTCGGTGTCGGGCCGCGTGAAGAAGCCTGGCGTGCACGTGGCGCCCGCGGGCATCACGGTGAAGGAACTCATCGACGAATATTGCGGCGGGATGGCCGAGGGCCACGCGCTTTACGCCTACCTCCCGGGCGGCGCATCCGGCGGGATACTCCCCGCCGTGATGGGCGACATCCCGCTCGACTTCGACACGCTGCAGCCGCACGGCTGCTTCATCGGCTCGGCCGCCGTGATAGTCCTTTCGCAACAAGACAAGGCGCGCGACGCCGCCACGAACCTGATGCGCTTCTTCGAGCACGAGTCGTGCGGGCAGTGCACGCCCTGCCGGGTTGGGACCGCAAAGGCGGCACAATTGATGGAACAGCCGAAGTGGGACGCTGCGCTCCTCGAGGAACTCTCGCAGGTGATGGGCGATGCTTCCATCTGCGGGCTCGGGCAGGCTGCGCCCAACCCGATCCGCTGCGTCTTGAAGCACTTTGCTGACGAGGTTTGAGTGTCAAGGCTGAAAATCATTTGGAACCGCCGATGAACGCCGATGAACGCCGATAAAAGCATGAGTGTGGGTGGCTTCGACGACCTCCCTGCACGCTCGAACCAAACCCAGAGTTGCCTTTGGTTTTATCGGCGTTCATCGGCGTTCATCGGCGGTTCCATAGGGGTTTAAACACAAATGAACGCGATGAACGAACCCGTAGCGGCAGCTGAAGTGATCGACTTCACGCTGAACGGAGAAAAGATCTCGGCGGTTTCAGGCGAAACGATCATCCAAGCGGCGAAGCGCCACGGGGTGGACATCCCGCACCTTTGCTACAAGGAAGGCTACCGAGCCGACGGCAACTGCCGCGCGTGCGTCGTAGAGATCAAGGGCGAGCGCGTGCTGGCGCCGTCGTGCTGCCGGCACCCGTCGAACAACATGGAGGTGTCGTCCACCTCGGCGCGCGCGTTGCACTCGCAGAAGCTGGTGATGGAACTGCTGGTGGCGGACGCGCCGAAGGCGGACCTGAAGCCTGGCGCCAACGAGCTTGCGCATTGGGCGAACGAACTCGGCGTCACGCGTTCGCGCTTCGCCGCGCGCGAGCAGCCGGAGGCGGACCACTCGCACCCGGCGATGACGGTCAACCTCGACGCCTGCATCCAGTGCACGCGTTGCGTGCGTGCCTGCCGCGAGGAGCAGGTGAACGACGTCATCGGCTACGCTTTCCGCGGGTCGCACTCGAAGATCGTTTTCGACTTCGACGACCCGATGGGCGAGTCCACTTGCGTGGCCTGCGGCGAGTGCGTGCAGGCGTGCCCGACCGGCGCGCTCGCGCCGGCGAAGAAGGCCTACGAGGTCGTCGCCGACAAGCTGGTCGACTCGGTCTGCCCCTACTGCGGCGTCGGCTGCCAGCTCACCTACCACGTAAAGGACAACACCATCGTCCGGGTCGAAGGGCCGAGACGGCCCGGCCAACCACGAGCGCCTGTGCGTGAAGGGCCGCTTCGGCTTCGACTACGTGCACCACAAGCAGCGCCTCACCAAGCCACTCATCCGCAAGGAGGGCGTCGCGAAGCACGCCGATTTCACGGTGGACCCGAACAACTGGCGCGAGGTGTTCCGTGAAGCGACCTGGGAAGAGGCCCTCGACCTTGCCGCCTCGGGGCTCAAGAAAGTGCGCGACAAGAAGGGCCCGAACGCGCTCGCCGGCTTCGGCAGCGCCAAGGGCTCCAACGAGGAGGCGTACCTTTTCCAGAAGCTGGTGCGCACCGGCTTCGGCTCGAACAACGTGGATCACTGCACGCGGCTTTGCCACGCATCCTCGGTAGCGGCGCTGCTCGAAGGCATCGGCTCGGGTGCGGTGTCGAACCAGGTGTCCGACGTGGCGAACGCCGAAGTGATTTTCCTGATCGGCTCGAACCCGACATCGAACCACCCGGTCGCGGCGACCTTCATCAAGAACGCGGTGAGAAGGGGTGCGAAGTTGGTCGTCGCCGATCCGCGCCGCACCGACATCTCGCGCCACGCGTGGCGGAACCTGCAGTTCAATGCCGACACCGACGTGGCGCTGCTCAACGCGATGATCTTCACCATCCTCGAGGAAAACCTCGTCGATCCCGAGTTCATCCGCACGCGCACCAGCGGCTTCGAAGCGCTCAAGGAGAATGCGCGCGGGTTCAGTCCCGAGATCATGGCGCCGATCTGCGGCATCCCGGCCGGGACCATTCGCGAAGTCGCGCGCGCCTACGCGACCTCGAAGGCCTCGATCATCCTCTGGGGCATGGGCATTTCGCAGCACGTCCACGGCACCGACAACGCGCGCTGCCTGATCGCGCTCACGCTCATGACCGGGCAGATCGGCAAGCCCGGCTCGGGACTGCATCCTCTGCGCGGCCAGAACAACGTGCAGGGCGCATCCGACGCGGGACTGATCCCGATGATGTTCCCGGACTACCAGCGCGTCGACAACCCCGAGGCCAACAAGCGCTTCGAGAAGCTCTGGGGCATGGCGCTCGACAAGAAGCCGGGCCTCACCGTGGTCGAGATCATGGACGCGGCGTGCGAAGGCAGGATCAAGGGCATGTACGTGATGGGCGAAAACCCGGCGATGTCGGACCCCAACGCCTCGCATGCGCGCGAAGGGCTGGCGAACCTCGACATCCTCGTGGTGCAGGACATCTTCCTCACCGAGACCGCGTACCTTGCCGACGTGGTTCTCCCCGCTTCGGCGTGGCCGGAGAAGATGGGCACGGTCACCAACACCGACCGCATGGTGCAGCTCGGCCGCCGCGCGCTCGACATGCCGGGCGACGCGAGGCAGGACCTGTGGATCATCCAGCAGCTTGGCGCCCGCCTCGGCCTGAAATGGAACTACAGCGGCCCGGAAAGCGGCGTCGCGCAGGTGTACGAGGAAATGCGCACGGCGATGAATTCGATCACGGGCATCTCCTGGGAGCGGCTCGAGGAGCATTCCAGCGTGACCTATCCCTGCTTGAGCGAAAGCGACCCCGGCCAGCCGGTGGTCTTCACCGAGAAGTTCCCGACCAGGGACGGCAGGGGCAAGTTTGTCCCGGCCGACATCATCCCCGCCAACGAACGCCCGGACGGCGAGTATCCCTTCGTGCTCATCACCGGGCGCCAGCTCGAGCATTGGCATACGGGCTCGATGACGCGGCGCGCGTCGGTGCTCGATGCGATCGAGCCGCAGGCCGTGGTGTCGATGCATCCGCTCGATCTCGACCAGCTCGGCGCCTTGCCGGGCGACGTGGTCACGGTGGGATCGAGCCGCGGCGAGATCGCCTCAGCGGCCCGCGCCGACGACGGCACGCCGCGCGGCGCGGTCTTCATCCCGTTCGCCTTCTACGAGGCGGCGGCCAACCTGCTCACCAATCCCGCGCTCGACCCGTTTGGCAAGATCGCCGAGCTCAAGTATTGTGCGGTGCAGGTAAGGAAGGGCGGCACGCTTGCCGCCCTCACCAGCTACGGCGGCGGCCAGTCCTTCGCTTCGGCTCCATAAACGGGAGGGGATTCATGAAATTCATGCGCGCGGCAGCCGCCGCTGCAGGTATTGCGCTTTGCGCCCTTGCAACGGGGGCGCTGGCGCAGGCCGCCTGGCCGTCGAAGCCGGTGAAGATCATCTCGGTCTTCCCGCCGGGAGGGTCAGTGGACCAGGTGGCGCGGATCTTCGCGCAGCAACTCACCGTGCAGACGGGCCAGCAGTTCATCGTCGAGAACAAGGGCGGGGCATCGGGGTCGATCGGCGCGGCGGCGATCGCGACCTCGCCGCCTGACGGCTACACCTTCGGCGTCGTCTTCGACACGCATGGCGTCAACCCGTCGCTGATCCCGAACCTGCCGTTCAACACCACCAAGGACCTCGCCTCCGTGATGCTGGTGGGCACCTCTCCGATGGCCATCGTCGCGCACGTCGGCCAGCCCTACAAGGATTTCAAGGACGTGCTCGCCGCTTCGAAAGCCAAGCCGGGGAGCGTTTCCTACGGCTCGATCGGCACCGGCAGCCTCGGCCACCTTGCCATGACGCAGATCGGCAACCAGGCGGGCGTCGAGTTCAACCACATTCCCTATCGCGGCGGCGGGCCGCTGATGACCGACGCGCTCGGCGGGCAGGTGCCGGTGGCGATCGGCACGGTGTTCCTGGTGACGCCGCACGTGAAGGGCGGCAAGGTGAAGGCGCTGGCCGTCACCTCCGCCAAGCCGTCGGCGCAATTGCCGGGCGTGGCGCCGGTCGCCGACCAGGGTGTTCCCGGTTTTTCGGCGCTCGCGTGGTGGGGCGTGATAGCGCCTGCCGGCACGCCGCCCGCGATCATGAAACGCATGAACGAGGAGCTGAACAAGGCGCTGAAGACCCCGGCGGTCGCGGAGAAGCTCACCGCGCAGGGCATGGACATCATCGGCGGCGATCCCGCGGAACTCGACAAGTTCCTGAAGGCCGAGATCGATCGCTGGGCAAAAGTGGTCAAGGACAACAAGATCAAGGCGGGGGACTGATGCGCGCGATCGGCACTCTGGCAGGTTTCGTTTTCGCGCTCGCGCTGGTCTCAGGCTGCGCCATGATGCGCAGCGGGGGCGCGGTGGATCCGGCGCTCACCGGCACCTGGCTTCCGGTCAAGGCGGAACTTTCGGGCAAGCCCTTCAACTTCGTGAAGGACTTCCGCCTCGAGGTGACGGGCGACAAGTTCGTCACGCAGGGCGGCGCGCAGAAGGACGTCGGCCGCCTGGCGTTCGTCGACGGCGACCCGCGCGGCGTGGACGTGATCGGCGACGAGGGCACCAACAAGGGCCAGACCCTGCCGGCGATCTATCGCGTCTCCGGGGACCAGCTCGAGGTTTGCTACGACCTTTCGGGCAAGGAGCGGCCGAAGGAATTCGCGACCAGGCCCGACACGCGGCTTTTCCTCATCACCTACAAGCGCAAGGCCTGAAGCATGCGCGAGTACCGCATCGCGGTCGTACCCGGCGACGGCATCGGCAAGGAAGTCGTTCCCGAGGGCATGCGGCTGCTTGCCGCGGTGGAGAAGCGCGTCGGCGGCTTCCATTGCGCGGGGACCGAATTCCCGTGGGGCTCGGACTACTACCGCAAGCACGGCGTGATGATGCCCGAAGACGGCAATGAAACATTGAGGCCGTTCGACGCGATCCTGTTCGGCGCGGTGGGCGACCCGGGACTGCCCGACCACCTCACGCTCTGGGGGCTGCGACTCAAGATCTGCCAGGGCTTCGACCAGTACGCCAACGTGCGCCCGACGCGCATCTTTCCCGGCATCGCGACGCCGCTCGCCAACCGCGGCCCGGGCGACATCGACTGGGTGATCGTGCGCGAGAACACCGAGGGCGAGTATTCCGGCGCCGGCGGGCGCGTGCATCGTGGCCTGCCCAATGAGGTGGCGACCGAAGTCTCGGTCTTCACGCGCCACGGCGTGGAGCGCGTGATGCGCTTTGCCTTCGCGCTGGCGCGCTCGCGCCCGCGCAAGCACCTGACCGTGATCACCAAGTCGAACGCGCAGCGCCACGGCATGGTGATGTGGGACGAGATCGCCGTCGAAGTGGCGAAGGATTTCCCGGACGTCGCCGTGAGGAAGCTCCTCGTGGATGCGGCGACGGTGGTGATGGTGCAGGACCCGCGCTCGATCGACACGGTGGTGGCGACCAACCTGCATGCCGACATCCTCTCCGACCTTGCCGGCGCGCTCGCGGGAAGCCTCGGCATCGCGCCCACCGCGAACCTGAATCCCGAGCGCGTTTTCCCGTCGATGTTCGAGCCGATCCACGGCTCGGCATTCGACATCATGGGCAAGGGGCTCGCCAACCCGATCGCGACCTTCTGGACCGTGGCGATGATGCTCGAGCACCTCGGCGAAAAGCCCGCCTCGGATGCGGTAATGCGCGCGATCGAGGCGATTGCCCGCGACCCCAAGGCGCACACGCGCGACCTCGGCGGCACGGCCCGCACGACCGAAGTGACAGACGCGGCGATCGCCGCGCTGGGGTAGCGCCCGGGCCGACCCCTCGCGCCGCCTGCGCTCCCGTGGCGCGGTGCGGCGTGAAGCACTGATTCGTTGCTGCTAGACTCGACTGCGTGCAACCCAAGCTCTGGCAATCCCAGCTCGCCGCGCACCTCGCCCAGCTGTTCGACGCCGCCGATCCGGGCTTCCTCGCCGAGATCGAAGCCAACGCCGAACGGATCTCGCTCGCGGGCGGCGAGACGCTGTTCGAGCGCGGCGACCGGGGCGACGCGGCGTACATCGTCATCAGCGGCAGGCTGCGCATCGTCGATGGCGCGCGTTCCCTCAACGAGGTCGGCGCGGGCGAGACGCTCGGCGAGATGGCGCTGCTTTCCGGCGCGCCCCGCGCCGCGACGGTGCTCGCGATGCGCGACTCGTTGCTGGCGAAGCTCCCCGCCGAGTTGTTCAACCGCCTCGTCCAGCAGCATCCGGGCATGCTGCGGCGGATCGCCGGCTTGCTCGTGGAGCGGTTGCGGAGCGCCGCGGCGTCGACGGCGCCGGCGCGCGCGAGCGTGCGGACGATCGCCGTCATGCCCGCGAACGGCAACGCGCAGGCTGCCCTGTTCGCGCGGCGGCTTGCCGACGCGCTCGCGGCCCACGGCGCGACGCTCCATCTCGACGCGGCGCGCGTCGACCGGGAACTCGGCGCCGCGGGCATCGCGGGATCCGCCGACGGCGACCCGCAAAGCGTCCGGCTGGTCGAGTGGCTGAACGAGCAGGAGCTGCGCCACCGTTTCGTCCTGTACGAATGCGGGCCGAATGACGCGCGGTGGAGCGCGCGCGCAGTCCGGCAGGCCGATCATGTGCTCTTCGTCGCAGATGCGAACGGCAAGAACGATCTGCGCACGGCCGAACGCCGCCTCGCGCGGGGCCCGCAGCGCGCGCACGCGCCACGCGCGAGCCTCGTCCTGCTGCGTCCCGCGGCGAGCGTGCCGCCGGCCGGCACGGCGGGCATGCTCGACGGCGCCGGGGTGGACGCGCACTACCACGTTGCCATGGATTCGCCGGCCGACTTCGCGCGCCTCGCGCGCTGCCTCGCCGGCGAAGGCATCGGGCTGGTCCTCGGCGGAGGCGGGGCGCGCGGGTTCGCGCATATCGGCGTGCTGCGCGCGCTCGCCGAGGCCGGCGTGCCGATCGACTGGGTGGGCGGCACGAGCATCGGTTCGATCATTGCCGCTTTCATCGCGCAGCAGGCGCCCGCGGACGACGTCCTTTCGCGCTGCCGGGAGTACTTCCGCGCGATCCGCGATCCGACGCTGCCGATCGTCGCGCTGCTGCAGGGCCGGCGCATCCGCGGCCGGCTCGAGGATGCATTCGGCGCGGCGGCGATCGAGGATCTGCCGCTGCCCTTCCTGTGCGTTTCGACCAACCTCTCGCGCGCGGCGCAAGCGGTGCACGAGCGCGGCCCCCTCGTGCACGCGATCCGCGCCAGCATCGCGCTGCCGGGAATCCTGCCGCCGATGCGCCTGGGCGCGGACCTGCACGTCGACGGCGGGCTCGTGAACAACCTGCCGATCGACGTGATGGCGGCGAAGCCCGAGATCGGCGCGGTGATCGCGGTCGACGTCAGCGCCGACACCGAGATGGCGGCCCCGGCGGGCTTCGAGTCGGAGCTTTCCGGCTGGCAGGTGTTGTGGGAGCGGTTCTTCCCGCTCGCCGGGCGTGACAGGCCGCCGTCGATCATGACCGTGCTCACGCGCAGCACGTTCGTCGCGAGCGTTCACTGGGGGCGCGAGCGGCGCACCGCGGAGCAGGCGAGCCTGTATGTGAACGTCGCGCTTGCCGACCTGCGCCTGCTTGCGTTCGAGAGGATCGACGACATCGCAGCGCGTGGATACGAAGCGGCGCGCGAGCCCGTGCTGGAATGGTGGAAATCGCGTTCCTAGGGGGCCGGGAGACCGATCCTTCCGGGCGAACGCGCCGAATCCCGGACGTGCCGTCGTGCTAGGCTGAATCGTGACATCGCGTCCTGGAAGAGGGTTGAAATCGACTTTGGCCGTGCTGGCGGCGGCAATCCTGCTGTTGCTCGCGGCAAGTTTGCTCGCGTCATTCTGGATCAACCGGGATGCGGGCAAGCGCGAGATCGACGCCGCCTTCGCGCGCGCGACCGGGGGGTCGGCAACCTACGAGCGCATCGACTTGAATTTCCTGCCGTCGCCCGGCGCGGTCGTCACCCGACCGCGCATCTCGAAGGCCGGCGTCGTGGAGATGCAGGCAGAATCGATGAGCGTCCGCTTCGACGTCCTCGCGCTCCTCGCCGGGCGCGTGCGCTTGCGAAGCGTGCAGGTTTCGTCGCCACGCGCGCTGCTGGAGTTTCCCGCGCCGAGGGAAGGCGGCAAGCCCTTCGACGCCGCAGGCATGGAGCAGCAGGTGCGCGCGGCGCTCGGGCAGGTTGCGCGGCTTGCACCCGACGCCGCGCTGGTCGTCGACGATGGCCGCGTCGATGTCCTGATTGGCGGACGCGCCGCGCTGGAACTGCGCAAGGTCGATTTCCGCTTCGACTCCGCCTCCGGGAAGCTGGCAGTCGACCTGTCGTGCTCGGGCAATCTCTGGACGCAGTTGAAGCTGGCGGCCTCTCTTTCCGCGACCGACCTGTCCGGCGAAGGCCGTGCCGAGGTCAGCGGCCTGCGCGCGGGCGATCTCGGTGCCGCGCTCGGCCTCCCCGGGCAATGGCCCGTGGCCGAGGCGCTCGCCGACGCATCCATGCAATGGAAGATGGCCGGCCTGCGCAACCTGAACGCCAGCGCGAGCGTCGCGTCGCGTGCGGCGGTCTTGCAGGCCGGCAAGCAACGCGTGCCCATCGAAGGCCTTTCTGCGGAACTGGCTTTCGAATCGGACGACGACTTCACGCGCTGGACCGTTCGGCGCTTGAAGCTGGACGTCCCTCGGCTCTCCGTCGGCTGGACCTTGACGCAGCGCGCGGATGCGGCGGAACTGCAGCTGGACGCAAGCGACAGCGACATCGTGACGCTTCGCGAACTCGACCGGCTCGATTTGCTGGCCCAAGGCAGCGGGCGTGCGCGCCTCGAGACTGGAACGATCAAGGCGCTCCGCCTGCGGACGCGCGCGCCTTCGGTAGATCGCTTGTTCGAATTGCCGAACCTGGAGATCCAGGGCGACTTCGAGGACGCGAGGCTGTTCCTTCCGGACTACGCGCTGGCACTGGAAGGGGTGCGCGCGAGCGTCATGACGTCGGGGGGCAGCTGGGCGATGGAAAAAGTCGAGGCGCGGCTGGGCAGGACGTCGATGCGCGAAGGGAGGCTCGCGGGGAAATTTTCCGTGGTCCCGCAGCCGCTGCATGTCGACGCGCAATTGAGGGTCGACCTGGCCGAGGCGCACGAACTGGCGAAACGGCTCGTGCGGGAACCGCAGGCGCGCGCGCAGCTGGAGCGCATCCGGGAAGTTCAAGGGACGGCGCAATTGCGCATGGTGCTGGGAGAGACGCTGGAAAGGCTGGAGCCCGATCTGGAAATCGCCTCCATCCAGCTGGCCGCCAGGCATTCGGCGGTGGCGCTGCCGATCCGCATTTCTTCGGGAAAGCTGGGCTACAGGAAACGCGAGTTGCGCTTCGATGCGGTGGACGGCGCGCTCGGCAGCTCCACGTTCGCGGGAGCGACCGGGCGGCTGCAGCTCGCCGGTCCCGGCCGGATCGATTTGCGGCGCGCGGACGCCGAGCTGGCGTTGGACGAATTGTTCGCCTCCTTGAAGGGCAGGGAGGACCTTGCCGCACTCAAGCCGCTGCGCGCGCTTGGCGGTGCGGCGTCGGTGTCGCTCACGCAACTCGACGCAAGCCTTGGCGAACCCGGCACTCTCCAATTCCGCGCCTCCGTGCTCCCGCGGCGACTGTCGATCGACATGCCCGGGTTCTTTCCGCCGGTGATGCTCGACGGCGGAGAAGTCCTCGTCACGCAGAAGGACCTGGAGTTCCAGTCGGTCAAGGCGACCAGCCTGGACGCCGCGCTCACGCTCACCGGCCGGGCCGAGGACTACCGCAACGGCGCGTCGGCGCTGCGGGGGAAAGCCGACGGCGCGGTCGGCGCGCAGGCGCTGCAATGGGCGGAGCAGCGCGCCGGGATTGCGCGCGAGTTCCATCTCGTTCCTCCCTTGGCCATCGAGAGCGTCGAGGCGAACTGGGTGCGCGGCGGCGACATGTCCGCCAGCGGCAGGCTCGATTTCGCCGGCGGGCCGGTTGTCCGGTTTGCGGCAGCGCGTGCCGGCGAGCGCCTCGATGTCCGCAACCTCAGCGTGCGCGACGCGGCGTCCGATGCGACGTTCTCGGGCAGCTTCTCGGGCACGCGCGCGCAGGCCGGCTTCAAGGGCAAGCTCCTTGCATCGACCGTTCACCGGATCTTCTCCCACCAACGGTTCGAAGGCGTCGAGATCGAGGGCGACCTGCAGGCGCGGGGCGACCTGGAGGATGCGCTGAACGCGTCGGTGACGGGCAGCCTGCGCGGCTCCGGGGTGCCGATGCCGGGGGACTTGGCGCATCCCGTCATGCTGGAGCGGTTCTCGGTCACAGCCGAAGGGGACACGCTCAGGATCGAATCGGCGAAGCTCGAGAGCGACGGCAATCGCGTCGATCTCAGCGGGCAGGTCAAGCGGGAACCGGGCGGCTACGCGGTCGACATCGACGTCCGCGGCGATGAAATCACCATTCGCGATTCGGCTTCGGAGGGCGACGAAGAACGCGCGCGCAGGGAGATTCCGGAATCGGGCAAGCTGCTGGATCGGCTCGCTGCCACGCAGGTCAGCGGGCGGATCGCGGTGGACTTCCGCAAAGTCCGTTTCGGCAAGTTCGAGATCGCGCCGCTGGTCGCTGTCGGCCGGCACTATGCACCGGCGCGCGGACCTGCAGATCACGCAGGCGGCGCTGTGCGGCATTTCCATGGAGGGCACGGCGACCTTGCTTCACAAGGGCGTGTCGTTGCAGGCGACGCTCGTTGCGCGCGACCAGCCGATCGGCGATTCCGCCTGACTGCCTGACCGACCGCCATGTGCGCATGTCCGGCAACTTCGATTTCGACGCGCAGTTGAGCGCGGAAGGCGAGATCCACGGTATCGCGCGCGCGCTGCGCGGCAACTTCTCGCTTGCGGCGCGCAATGGCCGCATCCAGCAGTCCGACACCCTGGACACAGTGTTCGGGACCCTCAATGTCACGAGCCTGGCGGCGGGCAGATCTGCCGAACCTGAGACAGTCCGGCATGGGCTACTCCACGGCCAGGATGCGCGGGACGGTCGACGGCACCCGTATCGCGGTCGACGAATTCGCCCTGAATGCGGACAGCGTCACGGTTGCGGCGCAAGGCAGCATGGACTTCGCGAAAGATCGCATCGAGGCAACCGTGCTGGTCGCGCCGCTGCCCCGGGTCAACTGGATCGTGAGCAAGATCCCGATCCTGGGGCGGATCTTCGGCACGACGGTGCTGGCGATGCCGGTGCGGGTAAGCGGAACGCTCGACAGCCCGGTCGTAGTCCCTCTTGGCCCGGAGGCGGTCGCGGAGCGCTTCACGAGCATCCTGTCGAACACCCTCACGCTGCCCGGGGCGATCGTCCGGGTGGTCCCGGGCGTCGACCAGCGCAGCGGGCCTGCGCCGCCCCGTTGATCGGGGCCGGTGACCTCAGGCGCCGACCTTGAAGGCGCTGCGGCGCCCGGAACGGTGCTGCGCGGCCATCGTTTCGAACGCCTGCTCCAGCGCCCTTGCCGTGGCCGCCGTGTCGAACAGCGCGCTCGCGCGCCCTTCGCTTTCGAGATACGCGCGATGGCGCGCCAGCGCCGCCCGGTCGCCGGCCAGTTCGATTGCCTTCGCGACGTAGGCCGCGACATCCGGGACGATCATTTCGGGCAAGCCCGCGGCGGTGAGCAGGCTCGCCGCGACCCGGCCCGCGAAAGTCTCGCCGCACCACGTAAGCACCGGGCAGCCGCCCCACAGCGCGTCGCTCGCGGTCGTGTGGGCGTTGTAAGGCCAGGTGTCGAGGAACAGGTCGGCGTGGCGGTAGAGCGCCTGGTAATCCGGATTCGGGCGAAACGGCGCGAAGACGAGGCGCGCCGGGTCGATGCCGCGCGCGGCCACTGAAAGGCGCAGGTTTTCGATCATCGGGTCCGCTTCGCCGCGCGAGAGCAGCCACAGGACGGACTCCGGCACCGCAGCCAGGATGCGCGCCCATGCATCGAGCACCGGGGGATTGATCTTGTAGCTCGCGTTGAACGAGCAGAACACGACTCCGGCATCGGGCAGGCCCACGGCAGGGCGGGCGAGGGCGGCGCCGGTGACGCGTTCCCGGTCGTTGACCTGGTAGGAGTGCGGCAACTGCACGATCGTCTCGGCATAGTCGACCTCATGCGCGAACGGCGTGACGATTTCGTCGCCGATGACGTAGTCGATGAAGCTCGCGCCCATCGTCCCCGGGTAGCCGAGGTACTGCGCCTGTATCGGCGCGGGGCGCAATGCCACCACTCCGGTGGGGGCCCCGTCGGTGTAGCCCTTGAGGTCGATGAGGATGTCGATGCCGTCGGCGCGGATGCGCTGGGCGAGCGCTTCGTCGCGCCGCCCGCGCGCGTCGGTGAACTTGTCGAACCCGGCGATGAGCCTCGCGCGGAGCGCGCTGCCGTCGTCGATCCCGGTCGAATAACCGAAGACCTCGAACCGGCGCCGGTCGTGCAGGCCGAACAGCCCGGCCATCAGCAGCGCCGTCGGGTGCTGGTGGAAGTCGGAGGACAGGTAACCGATCTTCAGGCGCCCGCTGGACAGCGCGCGGGGCTTGGGGTCGGGCGGCGCGGCAGCGAACAGCGTGCTCCAGTTGGTGGCGCAGCGGCGCTGTTCCATGCGCGAAGAGGGATCGCTCAGGAAAGAAAACGGCGTGAGCAAGGGTTGGCCGCGCGCGACGCCAGCCCGGATGGCCGCTTGCAGCGCGGGCAGTCCGCGCCAGTCGGCAAGGCGCTTCTTCAGGTCGACGAGCTGCGAAAGTACCGCGCCATCGCCCGGGTCGAGCCGGTGCGCCTTCTCGAATTCGCGGCGCGCGGAGACGAGCTCGCCCCGCGACTCGTCATGCTGGGCCAATTGGCGGTGGAGGATCGCCGCGCCCGGATTTTTCGCCAGCGCGGCTTCGAGCGTCTTGCGCGCCGCCTTCGCCTGTCCGGCGGCGTCCTGCAGATGTGCCTTGAAGCCGGCGAACGGTATTTCCGCGGGCGCAAGGCTCGCCGCTTTCGATGCCGCCTCCAATGCCTCGAGCAGCCGGCCCTGCGGCTCGAGCACCAGCGCGAGGTTGTACCAGGCCTGCGCATGGGCCGGCGCGATCGCGATGGCCTGCCGCGCCGAGCGCTCCGCGTCCTCGAAGCGGCCGAGCTGCAGCTCGGATGCGGCGAGGTTGCTCCAGATCTCGGGCTGCTTCGGCCCGCGCTTCGCCGCTTCCTTGAGCGCGTTGATCGCCGCCTCCGGCCGGCCGGCAGCGGCCAGCGCGAGCGCGAGATTGGCCCAGGGCTCGGGCGGCGCCGGGTCGATCGCGATCGACTTCCTGATGCGCTCGACCGCGCCGGAATGATCGCCGACCTGGTGCGCGGCGACGCCGGAATAGTGGAGCGCCGGCGCGTGACCGGGCTCTTCGGCGAGGATCGCGAGGTAGCCATGGAACGCTTCCCGCAGCTTGCCCTGCTGGTGCAGTCGAAGCGCGTTCTCGAAGGCGGCGGCGTGGTCCATGGGCGCGAAGGCGAATGCGGGCGGGAAAGGCGCGCAGTCTAACCCACGGGATGCAAGAAACGATAGGCGCCCGGGTCTCGCGCCTTGCCGCGTGCGGTGGCGGCCTGCGGCGAAATCGCCCGCTTCAGCCGTGGCGCCGGTAGCGCGAAGCTGCCGAATCGGCGGCCTTGAGCTGGTTGTCGACGCTGTTGACGCCCTCGACCGCTGCCGCGACTTTCGCCGCGGCGCCGGACTCGGCCTGGGTGCCGACCACGCCCGAGAGCTTCACGCCGCCCGCGCTGCATTCGATGGTGATATCGGTGGCGGCGGTGCCGGGGTCGCGGCGAAGCGCCGAGCGGACCGACCATTCCAGGGCGAGGTTCTCGACCAGCCGCAACGACTCCGGGGTTTCCTGGAAGCACTTCTTCTTCAACAGGCACTCGGCTTCCTCGACGCATTCCTCGACGGACATGCGCTCGGTGCTGAGGACCACGTCGTAGTTCTCCGGATCGCGCCAGTTCACGCCGAAGTGGCGCTTCGTGATCGCGGTGTGCGCTTCCTCGGAGAGCTGGATCTCGTTCTCGACGGTCTCGCGGTTGTCGGTCGCGAGGCGCTGCATCATGCGCTGGATGCGCGTCTCGAGCGGCGCGCAGACCCGGACGCGTATCACGTGGGGAATGTTGCGCAGCAGGTGCACCGCGCCCCAGCCGCGAATGACGACCGTCGCGTCGTCGCGAAGGAAGCGGAAGGTTTCGTCGGCCGTGAAGATCGACAGGCTCGTCTTGTCGGTGGTGAGGCGTTCCCAGAGGCCCGACTTGCCGTCGAGGAAGCGCTCGACATGGCTCTTGCGAAGCCGCATCTTGTTGGCGATCGGCTCGATGATCTCGTGATAGACCACGCGGCGGCCGGTGCGATCGGCTATTCCCGCGGCGACGTCCTTGCCGAGGGAGCCCATTTCGCGAGTCATGGCGATAAGCGGCATGCCGGTTCCCGCCTAGAATTCTTTCCAGTCATCGGCATCGCCGGCCGTGAGCGCCGGCGCCTTGCGCTGGGCCACTGCCGGCCTTTCCGCGGCCCGCGGGATCGCCGGCGCCTGCTGGGCGACCGCCAGCGGCCATCGGTTGCGTTTCGTCCGCGCCATCCACGACGCGGAACTGCTGGACGGCGTGGGCCAGCCCGGACGCCTGCTGCGCCATGCTGGTTGCGGCGGCGGTGGCCTGCTCCACCAGCGCGGCGTTCATCTGCACCACGTTGTCCATCTGCGTGATGGCCTTGTTGATCTGTTCCACGCCGGAGCTCTGTTCGTGGCTCGCGGCGGCAATCTCGGTCATGATCTCGGCGACCTTGCGGACCGAGCCGACGAGCTCGTCCATGGTCTTGCCCGCCTGGTCGACGAGCCGCGCGCCGGCCTCGATGCGGTCCACTGAGTTTTCGATGAGGCCGCGGATCTCCTTGGCCGACGCCGCCGAGCGCTGCGACAGGCTGCGCACCTCGGAGGCGACGACCGCGAAGCCGCGACCCTGCTCCCCGGCGCGCGCCGCCTCGACCGCGGCATTGAGCGCGAGGATGTTGGTCTGGAACGAGATGCCGTCGATCACCGCGATGATGTCGGAGATCTTCTTCGAGGAAGTGCTCACCTCCTGCATCGTGGTGACGACCTTGCTCACCACCTCGCCGCCCTTTTGCGCGGTGGACGACGCGGTCCCGGCGAGCTGGCTCGCCTGCTTTGCGTGGTCGGCGTTCTGGCGCACGGTCGCGGTGAATTCCTCGAGCGTGGACGCGGTCTCCTCGAGCGAGCTCGCGTGCGCCTCGGTGCGGCTGGAAAGCTGCTGGTTGCCCGCGGCGACCTCGCCGGCGCCCACGGCGATGGCTTCGGCCCCGCCGCGGATCTGCGTGACCATGCGGCCCAGGCCGTCGTTCATTTCGCGCAACGCCGCAAGCAGTTCCGCGGCCTCGTCGTTGCCCGTGATCTCGATGCGCGAGGTCAGGTCGCCGGCGGCCACGCGGCGCGTGACCTCCACCGCTTCGCCCAGCGGAACCGTGATGCTGCGGATCGTGGCCCAGGCGAGCAGCCCCGCGAGCACCAGCACGATCGCCTCGACCACGTAGACCGTCGCCGCCAGCCGGTCCCCGGTGACGATCGCGCTCCGCGTCGCCTCCTCGTTGGCGGCCTTCTGCAACTCGATCAGGCGGTTCAACTCCGCCAGCGCCTTCTGGATGGTCGGGTCGACTTCCTTCATGAGGACCTGGGCCGCCTCCTCGTTGCGGAAGCTGGTGGACAGCCCGAGGGCCTGCGCGAAGGGCTTGTCGAGGTCCTTGTCGAGCTTGTTGAGGGTGTCGAGGATCGCCTTCTCGGCCGGGAGCGTGGCGAGCTGCGTCATCCTGGCGCGAGCCTCGTCGTAGTTCTTCCCGAGCTCGCGCGCGCGGTCCTCGTCGCCCTGCATCGCCTTGATGTCGGAATGCAGGCCGATGTTGCGCATCACGGCGGATTGCTCGAGCGCGAGCGCCTTCATCTGGGCGGCGAGCGCCTCCTTGGCGCTGGCCGCGGCCACGACCGCGGCGACGTCCTCGCGGCTCTTCTTGCCGAGCGCGGTGCCGCCGACGGAAACCACCATCATTGCCGCGAGGATCGACCCGAAGCCCAACGTGAGCCGCGTGCCGATCTTCATCTTGCGCAGGATCATGGAAGCCCGGGCCTACTTGTAGATGCCGCAGCCGACGATCATGTCCTCGTAGCGCACGAGGTACATCGACTTGGGCTCGATGGCGCGCGTGACCGGGTTCATGAACTTGTAGTCCTGCCAGCCCTTGGCGCCGGGCTTGGCCATCATTTCCACGCGTTCCTTGACGAAGTACTTGCCGTCGTTGTCGCGCAGGTCGATCACGTCCTTGCCGATCATCTTCTCATTGGCGCCGTGCGCGAGCACCTTGCCCTTGGTGTCGTAGACGACGACATAGAGGTCGCGGTCGGTGTAGCCGCCGGTCTTGCTGTTGAAGTCGGCGAACGCCTTGTCGCGGCCGGCCTTCTTGATATGGGCAATGGCCTTGTCCACCATCGTGGTGGCTTCGGCGGCCGTGCCCTTGGACTTGTCCTGGGCGAGCGCCCCGGCAGGGGCGAGCGCCAGCAGCAGGGCCGCGAAGGCGGCCAAAAAGATGCGGTTCATGCCTGGTCTCCTATGTGTGGACGCCCCTCGGACTGCGGCGATCTCGAAGTGCAACTGCGTCGGCAGGATGATGCAATTGCGGCATTCAGTCTGTGCCGCAAGTCACAAATCCCCGCGCCCCGGGGGAAGGAGCTTCAAGCGAGGCCGACCAGCCGCGCCACCGCCTGCCGCGTGCTCATGCCCTCGGAGAGCCCGAGGTGCCTTGCGGCCGCATTCACGCGGCTGATGACGCCGGTTTCGTAGGTCGACAGGCCGTCGCCGATGCGCGCGCTTGCGGCAGACACGGTCGCCGCCGCGATGGCGCGCTTGTCGAGCGCGGGAAGGCGCGTGAATCCCGCGCCGTCCTTGCCGCCACCGGCATCGTTGAAGAAGACCGCGAATGCATCGACCCGCGGAGCGCTCGACGCATCGCCGCCCAGGAGGCCGCCATGGGAACCGGTGACGAGGATCTTGCGCCGGTCTTCTTCCTTCTCCAGCGAGATCGAATCGAGCGCCCACACCTCGCGATGGCCGCTGTTGGGGATGCGCCGGCGCGTCTCGCCGATTTCAGGCGGAGGCCGCTTGGCCGGCTCGGCGATCTTCGCGAGCAGCGCGGCGGCCTCGATGACGGGCATGCCGGGACGGCAACCCATGGTCGCGGCAACATTGTTGGCCGTGGAAACGATTCCCGATTCGAACATGTCGCGGCCGTCGCCGATGCGCGCGCTCAGGTAGTCCACCGCGCACGCGCCGATGCCGAGGCCGTCCAGCCAGAAGAGCCCTGCGACGCCGGCGGAATCGCGCCCGACCGCGGCGTCGTTGAGCACCACCGCGCGAACCCCCGCCTTGGCGGAAAGGTAAGCGGCGTAGATTCCGCCATGCGAAGCGCAGATCGCCACGCGGCCCGCCGCGGAGCGCTTGAGCAAGGTCGCGGAGTCGAGGACCAGGGGGGCCGAGGCGGGCATGCCCCCATTCTAGCCGGGGCTTGACAGCGCCGGCCGTTTGTATCAAAGTGATATCACTGCAATAGCAGCGGCAAGCCTGCCGCAATGTTGAGGAACCGTCATGAAAGACATTCGCAAGGACGCCACGTACGAGCAGCCGATCACCACCTTCAACGGCATTTTCATGCTCCTGGTGCTGCTGGGACTGATCGCCGCGACCGCATTCCTGTTCATTTCCCGGGCCGTCGGGCCGGGCGTCGGCGCGGCGGTGCTGACCGTGGTGGTCGCCGCCGGCTTCTTCATGCTGCAGCCCAACGAGGCGGCGGCGATCATGCTGTTCGGCGACTACGCGGGCACCGACCGCAACGCGGGGCTGCGCTGGTACTGGCCGTGGTACTCGCGCAAGAAAGTGAGCCTGCGCGCGAGGAACCTCAACGGCGAGCGCCTCAAGGTGAACGACAAGCGCGGCAACCCGATCGAGATCGCCGCCGTGGTCGTGTGGCGGGTCGAGGACACCGCGCAGGCGCTCTTCGACGTCGAGGACTTCGAGGTCTACGTGCGCCTGCAGAGCGAATCCGCCCTGCGCCACCTCGCCTCGAACTACAACTATGACGAAGGCGAGGGGTACGGCACCGTGCATGAGGTCACGCTGCGCGCCGGGGCCGACACGGTGGCCGAGGCGCTGCAGCGCGAACTGCAGCTGCGCATCGCGCTCGCCGGCCTGAACATCGTCGAGGCCAAGCTCACGCACCTGGCCTACGCGCCCGAGATCGCGGGCGCCATGCTGCGCCGCCAGCAGGCCGAGGCCGTGATCAGCGCGCGCTCCAAGATCGTCATCGGCGCGGTGAGCATGGTGGAGATGGCGCTGAAGAGCCTCTCGGAGAAGAACGTCGTCGAACTCGACGACGAAAGGCGCGCGGCGATGGTGTCCAACCTCATGGTCGTGCTCTGCTCGGAGCGCGACACGCAGCCCATCGTCAATACCGGCACGCTCTACAACTAGCCGCCGGCGGCGACGATGGCCGAAAAGAAGGCGTTCCTGCTTCGCGTCGACCCGCAACTGTGGGCGGAGCTGGAACGCCTCGCCGAGGCCGAGCTTCGCTCGGTCAATGGCCAGGTCGAGTATCTCCTTCGCGAGGCGCTTTCCAGGCGCGGGGTGGCGGGGAAACCGCAGGGCAAGGGAAGGAAAAGCTGATCAACCGCCGCCCTGCGGCCGGCCCGGCCCCAGGGAATTCGTCCGGGGCACGATTTCAGCGGGCGGCCTTCGCGCGCCGCGCGTGCCTCGTGCGCCATGCCCAGGTCACGGCGACGCGCCACGCGAGCATCGTGAGGACGTAGCCCCCGATCGCGAACAACGTGCACTGGATGGCGAGCCCGATCAGGAGGGTGTCGCCCATCGAGGCGAACCAGGAGAAGAGGGTGGGGACGAGGCTCTTGAACGATTCCCAGGTCCAGGCGATGTCGGGCGGCACCATGAGGGGCGACGACTCGCCCGTCACCAGTTGGCCCATGTTGTAAGCGAGGATGTACAGCGGCACGAAGGTCAGCGGGTTGGTGTAGAGCGTGGTGAATGCGGCCGCCGGAATGTTGGCCCGCAGCGGGATGGCGATGAGAACGGCGGCGAGTATCTGGACCGGGCCGGGAATGAGGCCCGTCACGAGGCCGATCGCCACGCCCAGGGCGACCGCGCGCCGGTGCAGGTGCCAAAGCCTGGGATGCGACAGGGCGGGAGCGCACCACCGCAGCCAGCGATGGCCGTGAAT
This sequence comes from uncultured beta proteobacterium, assembly GCA_963849005.1. Lineage (GTDB taxonomy): Bacteria > Pseudomonadota > Gammaproteobacteria > Burkholderiales > Usitatibacteraceae > CAWKGC01. Next base: position 20,744 of record CAWKGC010000011.1, read on the forward strand.
GCTTTCCGGCGTGGGAAGCATCTTCCTCAGCTTGCGTCGGATCATGCGCTGGATCGCTCCTGTCTTTCCTCGGGTGGCACCACTTTCCGGAATTCCCGCCACAGCAACAGATCGTAGGTGATCTTGAGGACGCCGGCGCAAACGAGCGGGACGCCGAGCCCGGCGCCCTGCATGAGGACGCCCGCGATCATGGGCGAGACCGCCCAGCCGCCGGAGCGGACCAGGTTGGTGATGCCCGAGGCGGCGAGCCTCTCCTCCGGCTTCACCACCGCCATGACGTACGACTGCCGCGTCGGCACGTCCATCTCGTTCAGCGATTCGCGCAGCAGGAAGAAGAATGCCGCCCAGTAGAAGTCGTCCATGGCCACGATGGTGAAGAGCAGGAACGACGTCGGGATGTGCGTGAACACCATGGTGTTGATCAGCCCGATGCGCTTCGACAGCCACGCGGCGCCGAGGTGCGACATGGCCGAGAGCGCGCGCCCGGCGCTGAAGAGCAGCGCCACGGTCCCCGCGCTCGCGCCGAAACGCTCGGCGAAGAAGTAGGCGAAGAGCGCCGAGCCGATGAACCCGCCGCCGAGCGCGTCGATGAGGAACAGCAGCGAGATCTTGGTGACGATCGGCTTGCTCTCGGGCGAGAGGTGCTTCAGCTCCACCGGCGCGGCGCCTTCGATGCGGCGCGGCAGGCGCGCGTAGAGCAGCGCCGCGGCGATGTAGAGCACGCAGAAGAGCGAGAGGGCGAGCCGCATCGCGTCGAGCAGCGCGAAGCCGGCGAACTTCTCCAGCAGCGTCGGCAGCGCCGCAAGCAGCCCTCCCGCCGCGTAACCGATGTCGAGCAGCACGTTGTACCAGGCGAACACCTGCGTGCGGTCCTCGTTGCTGGTGGTGGCCGGAAAGAGCGCCTGCTCGAGGATCGGGATGGCGCCCCGGTCGCGGCCGTGGATGTTGAACATGCCGACGAAAGCCGCGACCAGGATCAGGGAATAGGCGTCGGTCGCGATGAAGAGCGCGCCGCCCAGCGCGGGCAGCACGGTCATCGCGACGAGCATCGGACGCTCGGCAATCCGCGGTCCGACCAGGAGCGTCACCAGCGCGCCGAGCGCCGCGCCCCACAGCGCCGCGGACAGCACCACGCCGATCTGCACGGCGGCAAGTCCCAGCCGCGCGCAATACAGGCCGATCAGCACGGCCATCAGCCCGATGGCCAGCGCCCTCAGGAAGGCGGCGACATAAAGAATTCGCCGGATCTGCGCGGCATGCGGAGGCATGCCGGGGATGATACCGCCTGACTTCGTCATTCCCGCCAGAGCGGCATTCCGGAAGTAGCGATCCCCGGCGAAGCCCTCCCTTTCGACCCGGCGCCGGTGCGCTTGCCGGCACCGGGTTGACGCCCTCGTGGATCGGGCGTCTTTCATGTAGCGTCGCGGCGATTGTCGGTGACGATGCGCCTCTCAAAAGGGAGGGCTTCACCGAGGCTCGCATGGACATCGCTGCGCGAGGCGCGAAGCGCGCGCTCCTTACGCGCAGGCGGGGGCGGGGCGGTTCCCTTCGGGAGGCGCGACACTCACGCCAAGCTCGGCGGTACTGCATAAGGACGCCCGATCTGACGAGGGCGTCGGCGCGGTCGTGAACACCGTCATGCCACCGGGTCGAGGGGAACCTCCCGCCACCGCCACTATTTCATCTCGCCGGGTCGAAGGGAACCGCCCCGCCACCGCCACCCATTCGCTTCCCGATCAGATCGTCGGTTTCTTGCGCAGGAACTCCAGGCGGTCGAGCGAGCGGATCTTCAGGTCGCGCACGCTGTTGCCCTGCAGTACCTTGAAGCGCAGCTCGACGCCGGGGCTTCCCGCCGCCCACATGATTCGGTAGAGCTGCGGGAGCGCGGTGACCTTCTCGCCGTTCACCGAAAGGATGATGTCCCCGGGCCTGATCCCGCCTCGGCGGCGGGGCTGTCCTCCGTCACGCGCAGCACCTTGACGTGGCCGTCGACCTCGAGCGAGTTCACGCCGATCCACGGCCGCACGCCGACTTTCGAGCGCCCGGTCTGCAGCATCTCGTCGAGGATGGGCTTCAACAGGTCCACGGGCACGAACATGTTTCCCGGCAGCCTTTCACCCGGCGACATCGCGTCCATCACGAACAGCGAGCCGATGCCGACCAGCTCGCCATCCTTGTTGATCAACGCGGCGCCGGAATGGTCCGCGCGCGGCGGCGAGGTGAAGATCGCGCCGTCGATCGCATATTCCCAGTAACCGGCGAACGGGCGCTTGGACACGACCGTCGCGACTGTAACGGCGCCATCTGCGCCGCCCGAGGCAATCATCACGCGGTCGAGCTCCTCGACCTTGCCCGAGGAGCCGAGCCTGACGGGCCTGGAGCCCAGCGGCCCGAGCGGGCGCACCAGCCCGAAGCCCGTCGCATGGTCGTAGGCGACGACGGTGGCGGGCAGCGTCTTGCCCTCGTGGTTGGTGACCTCGACCTTCTCCGCCTCGAGGACGAGGTAGCCGATGGTGAGCACCAGTCCCGACGGCGCGATCAGGACGCCGCTGCCGGCGCGCTCGGCGCCCAGCGTGCGGCTGGTGCGCGCATTGCCGATCGCCTTCACCTTCACTTGCACCACCGCGTTGGTCGCCTCCAGGAGCGTCTGGTAGGAGGCCTCGTCTTCCCTGGGCGCGGCGGAGGGGGGCAACGATTTGCTCGCCGCGGCGCCGGCGTCGAAGCCGAAGGCCGCGAACAGGGCGGCGATGAAGACCGGGAAGGTGGGGGAGATGGCACGCATGCTTGCCTCCGGAAGGAACACGAAGTCCTGCTGCCATTTAGCGCCCGATGCGCCCGCGGGGCAAGGCGAGAATTGCGGGCGCGGCCTCAGCCGCGAAACCAGCCCAGCGAGTGCCGTGGCCCCGCTGGGCCGGTACTCGGCCGCGACCCAGCCGTCGTAGCCGATGCGGTCGAGATGCCCGAACAGGAACGGGTAGCTGATCTCGCCCGTTCCCGGCTCGTGCCGTCCCGGCGAATCGGCAAACTGCACGTGCCCGATCAACGGCAGGAGCCGCTTCATCGTTTCCGCGAGGTCGCCTTCCATCACCTGCATGTGGTAGCAGTCGTACTGGATCTTCATGTTGGCGAGGCCCGCGTCGCGCGCGAGGTCGGCCGCCTGCTGCGAGCCCGAAAGATAAATGCCGGGCACGTCGCGCGTGTTGAGCGGCTCGATCATGAGCGTGATGCCGGCCGCGCCGAGTGCTTCGCCCGCGTGGCGCAGGTTCGCGATCAGCGTGGCGCTCACCGCGCCCGGGTCGGCGTCGGGCGGCGTCTTCCCGCAAATGCAGTTGATGCGCTTCGCTCCGAGCGCGTCCGCGTAGCGCAGGGCGTCGGCAACGCCCGCGCGGAACTCCGCCTCCCGGCCGGCAATGCAGGCCATGCCGAACTCGCCTGCCGCGCGGTCGCCCATCGGCAGGTTGAAGAGGATCACCTCGACGCCCGCCGCCGCAGCTGCCCTGGCGACTTCG
>CAWKGC010000012.1:0-14358 GCA_963849005.1 uncultured beta proteobacterium
ACTCGCCAACATGGACCTTCGCGCCGTGATCACTGCCGCCTTGATTGCCGTCTCCTCCCCCGCGTTCGCGCAGTCCGCAAACGCGAACCAGGCCGACCTGGACTCCGGCTTCGCCCTTTACGCCGCCGGGAAGTTTCCCGAGGCAATGCTGGCCTTCCAGGCCGCGGCCGAGAGGAACAACGCGGCCGCGCAGGAAATTCTCGGCATGATGTTGCTCAAGGGGGAAACGCTTTACCCCTGCGTCCCGGCCGACGAGAAGCGTGCCCTTCACTGGCTGCGCAGGGCCGCCGCCAACGGCAGCGATGTCGCCCGCTACGAGGTAAACTATCTCGATCGGCGCCTTGCCAGCGCCCAGCGATAGGGCACGGTTCAGCCGGGGTGCCGTGCGGGAAGTCCAGGCCTCGGCGCCAACGGACATTTTGCAATGAACCCTGCCCCCCGCGTGTTTCGTCTCTTCTTCATCCTGCTGCTCGCCTTCGCGCTCGATGCCCCCGCCCAGTTCGTGACGCTTGCGCACACCCCGCTGGGCCAGGCCTACATCGACCTGGCCGGCCCGGTCATTTCCGTCTACGAAACGGCCAGCCCCGACGTCTCGTACGGCATCGCCACCAAGGTGACGCGCACTTCCGGCGGCCGCGAGCAAACGACCATCGGCGGCCAGTTGAACGGCTGGAGCGCTGCCGGCGTGTCCTCGCCCACTTGGGGTGCGGCGATCGAAGCGATCGCCATGCCCGGTTCGCGCTCCGTCCTGGTCGGCACCGAGACGCTGGTCGGCAACCTCGATCCGGCCAACCTGGAGAACAAGATCGGGAACAACGTCGTCTTCGTGAACCGGCTGGTGGGCGGCACGCCCAGCGAGACCCGGAACAACGACAACTCGATCGCCTACTGGGTGACCGCCACGCCCGGCACCGGGTTCGAGACGGCGCTGAAACTGAACAGGGACTCGATAGCCGACAGCGCGACCCGCAAGGCTGCCGTGATCGACCTCTCCGAGCTGGAAGACCTGGACGTGGTCGTGTTCCGCTTGCCGCAGGGAAGGGAAATCACCCTGCGAATGCTCATGTCGATGGGACGCTAGCCCCGCCCCGCTCTTGTTTCCCGGCCGCACTGCGGCCCGCGCCCAACGATGAGGCGCAATCAAGCCGGCGGCACCGTCATGGTGCCCACGCATCTTGTCCACGCCACCGCGCAGGCCCGGGCGGGTTTTTTTTGGTGCGGTGAACAAGGTATGCTTCGGGCATGGCGTTTGCTCCGTTCCGGGACGCGTCCGTTCCACACCCTCCCCATGCCGCTCAAGAACTACTACAACGAAATGTACGCCGAGGATCGCTCGGTCCGGCCGCACTATGGCGCCTTTTCCGCCTGGCTGGAAGAGACGCCGCCGGAGAGGATCGCGCAGAACCGGCAGGCCGCCGACCTCCTCTTTCACCGGGTCGGCATCACCTTTGCCGTCTACGGCGAGACCTCCGGCACGGAGCGGCTGATTCCGTTCGACATCGTGCCGCACGTCATTCCCGGGGCGACCTGGGAGCGCATCGGGGCGGGGCTGCGGCAGCGCGTCACCGCGCTCAACCGCTTCCTGCACGACGTCTACCACGGGCAGGAGATCCTCGCCGCGGGCATCATCCCGCGCGACCTGGTCGAGACCAACCCGCAATTCCGCCGGGAGATGATCGGCGTCGACGTGCCCGGCGGCGTGTACGCGCAGATCGCGGGCATCGACATCGTCAAGAATTCCGACGGCGAGTATTTCGTCCTCGAGGACAACCTGCGCACCCCTTCCGGGGTGTCGTACATGCTCGAGAACCGCAAGATGATGATGCGGCTGTTCCCGGAACTGTTCGCACAGCAGTCGATCCGCCCGGTGGACCATTATCCCGACCTGCTGCTCGACACCCTGCGCAGCGTCGCGCCGCGCGACGTGGACAACCCGACCATCGTCCTGCTCACCCCGGGGCACTTCAACAGCGCCTATTTCGAGCACGCCTTCCTCGCCCAGCAGATGGGCGTGGAACTGGTCGAGGGGCAGGACCTGTTCGTGCAGAACAACCAGGTCTTCATGCGCACCACGCAGGGGCCGCAGCGCGTCGACGTGATCTACCGGCGCATCGATGACGACTTCCTCGACCCGCTCGCGTTCCGGCCCGACTCGACCCTCGGCGTTGCCGGCCTGCTCGACGCGTACCGCGCGGGCAAGGTGACGCTCGCCAACGCCATCGGCACGGGGGTCGCCGACGACAAGGCGATGTATCCCTTCGTCCCGGAGATGATCCGCTTCTACCTCGGCGAGGAACCGATCCTGAAGAACGTCCACACCTGGCTGCTGCGCAATCCGGAGGACCTCAAGTACGTCCTGGCGCACCTGCCGGAACTGGTGGTGAAGGAGACCGCGGGCTCCGGCGGCTACGGCATGCTCGTGGGCCCCACCTCCACCAGCGAGGAACGCGAGAGGTACCGCCAGCGCATCCTCGACGCGCCCGAGCGTTTCATCGCGCAGCCCACGCTGTCGCTCTCGCAGGTGCCGACCTTCGCCGGGGACAAGCTGGGCGACCGCCACATCGACCTTCGCCCCTATGTGCTTACCGGGCGCGAGGTGAACTTCGTTCCCGGCGGGCTCACCCGCGTGGCGCTGCGCGAGGGTTCCCTCGTCGTCAACTCCTCGCAGGGCGGCGGCGTCAAGGACACCTGGGTGGTTGATTGATGAATAGCAGGTTAACCGCCGATGAACGCCGATGAACGCCGATAAAAGCATGATGGAGGGTGGCTTCGGCGACGGCCCTGCATCCCCGATCAAGACCCAAGCAGGTCTTGCCGTCGATTTTATCGGCGTTCATCGGCGTTCATCGGCGGTTCCATCGCCTTTGCCTTTCACCCCGACTTCATCGGTGGTTTCACGAGGTGGCGAATGCTCTCCCGCGTAGCTTCCAGCCTGTACTGGATGAGCCGCGGGGTGGAGCGGGCGGAGAACACCGCCCGCATCCTCGACGTGACCTACCGCATGTCGCTGCTGGTGAAGGAGCCCGAGCTCGTCGACCAGGAATGGTTCGCCCCGCTCAACATCACGGGAACGCTGTTCCCGTTCTCCGGCCGCCACAACCTGGTGTGCGCCCGCGAGGTGCTGCATTTCCTGGTGCTCGACCCCGACAACCCCTCCTCCATCTACTCCTGCTCGCGCCAGGCGCGCGAGAACGCCCGCGCGGTCCGGGGCTCGATCACCAGCGAGATGTGGGAGGTGCTCAACTCCACCTGGCTGGAAATGCAGGCGATGGACGAGGACCGCATGCACTCGCGCGGCGTCTCGGCCTTCTTCGACTGGGTGAAGGAACGCTCGCACCTGTTCCGCGGCGTGACCTTCGGCACCATGCGGCGCGACGACGGCTACTACTTCTCGCGGCTGGGCACGCACATGGAGCGCGGCGACAATACGGCGCGCATCATCGACGTGAAATACCACGTGCTCCTGCCCTCGGTGAAGGACGTGGGCGGCGCGGTCGACTACTACCAGTGGTCCGCGGTGCTGCGCTCGGTCTCCGCCTTCGAGGCCTACCGCAAGGTCTATCGCGACGTGATCACCCCGGTGCGCCTGGCCGAACTGCTGATGCTGCGCGACGACATCCCGAGAAGCCTGCGCTTCTGCATGCGCGAGGTCTACGACACCCTCAACCAGGTGCGCAACGCGCGCTCCGCGGAGACGCTCAGGCTCGCCGGGCAGATCCACTCCGACCTGCAGTACGGCCGGATTTCGGATATTTTCAGCCTGGGCCTGCACGAATACCTCACCAATTACCTGGAATCGATGCAGGAACTCTCCACCCTGATCCAGCAAAGCTTCTTCGCGCCGACCGTCGAGGATTGACATGACCTACTGTGTAGCGCTGCGGCTCGATTCCGGGATGATCTTCGCCTCAGACTCCCGCACCAACGCGGGCGTCGACCATGTGGCGACCTTCTGCAAGATGAAGGTCTACGAGAAGGTGGACGAGCGCCTGATCGTGGTCCTGTCTTCCGGCAACCTCGCCATCACGCAGGGCGTGAACAACATCCTCGACCGGCAGTTGAAGCTGGACGAGGACGGCACGCCCAACCTGATGAACGTCACCTCGATGTACGACGCGGCAGCGCTCGTCGGCGACGCGCTGCGCGAGATGCAGCGCCGCGACGGCCCGTGGCTGATGCAGTCGCAGATCGACGCCAGCGCGAGCATGCTGGTGGGCGGCCAGATCAAGGGCGAAGGGCAGCGCCTCTTCCACGTCTATTCGCAGGGCAACTTCATCGAGTCGATGGAGGACACGCCTTTCTTCCAGCTGGGCGAGTCGAAGTACGGCAAGCCCATCCTCGACCGGGTGCTCAACACCTCGGTGCCGCAGAAGGAAGCCGCAAAGTGCATCCTCATTTCCTTCGACTCGACCATGAAGTCCAACATCTCGGTGGGGCTGCCCATCGACATGCTCTGGTACCCGCGCGACAGCCTGCGCACAGGCATGGTCCAGCGCATCCGCGAGGGAGACCCCTACTTCACCATGGTGCGCAACCGCTGGGGCGGCGGGCTTCGGCGCGTCTTCGCCGAGCTTCCCGACCCGGACTGGCTCGAGTGATGCGGGCGGAGTCGTGAGTTCCACCACCGCAGTTCGGAACCGCCGATGAACGCCGATGAACGCCGATAAAAGCAAAGGTAATCTGGTCTTGGTTCCGGAATCCGTGGAGCGCGCCGTAGCCACCCACCATCACGCTGTTATCGGCGTTCATCGGCGTTCATCGGCGGTTCCATCGCCTTTTGTTTTTTTCCTGCATTCATCGGCGGTCAACGCGATTCTGGAAATCCAGTGACGATCAAGGTAGCGATACACCACAAGACCCACTACGTGTTCGACCGCGCGGTGAACCTGTCGCCGCATGAAGTGCGGCTCAGGCCCGCGGCGCACTGCCGCACGCCGATCGAGGCGTACTCGCTCAAGGTGAGGCCGGAGAAGCATTTCCTGAACTGGCAGCAGGACCCCTACGGCAACTGGGTGGCGCGCCTGGTGTTCCCGGAGAAGTCGCGCGAACTCGAGATCACCGTCGATCTCGTCGCCGACATGACGGTGATCAACCCGTTCGATTTCTTCGTCGAGAAGGTCGCCGACAACTTCCCCTTCGCCTACACGCCCGAGAACGCGCGCGAGCTGTCGCCCTACCTCGAGGTGGAGCCACTCACGCCGAGGCTGGAGGCATGGATCGAGAAGGCCCGCAAGCGCTTCCTCGCCAAGCCGATCATCACCATCGATTTCCTCGTCGGCGTGAACCAGATGCTGCAGGCCGACGTCCAGTACCTGATCCGCATGGAAGCCGGCATCCAGCCGCCCGAGCTGACCCTGGAACTCGCCAAGGGCTCGTGCCGCGACTCCGCCTGGCTGATGGTGCAGATCCTGCGCCGCTTCGGCCTCGCGGCGCGCTTCGCTTCCGGCTACCTCGTGCAGCTGGTCGCCGACCAGAAGCCGCTCGACGGGCCGGCAGGCACGAGCAAGGATTTCACCGACCTGCATGCCTGGTGCGAAGCGTATGTGCCGGGAGCGGGCTGGATCGGGCTCGACCCGACGTCCGGGCTGCTCGCAGGCGAAGGCCACATCCCGCTCGCCTGCACGGCGCTGCCTTCGAGTGCCGCGCCCGTCACCGGCTTCACCGACCCTTGCACCACGACCCTCGACTTCGCGATGACGGTCACGCGCATCCATGAGGACCCGCGCGTCACGAGGCCCTATACCAAGCACCAGTGGCGCGAGATCGACAAGCTCGGCGCGCAGGTCGATGCCGAGCTGGCCGCCCACGACGTGCGGCTCACCATGGGCGGGGAGCCGACCTTCGTTTCGATCGACGACATGGACGGCCCGGAGTGGAACATCACGGCGCACTCGGACAAGAAGTTCGCGCTCGCCGCTGACCTGCTCGTGCGGCTGCGCAAGAGCTTCGCGCCCGGCGGCGTCCTGCAGTACGGCCAGGGCAAGTGGTATCCCGGCGAGGCGCTGCCGCGCTGGGCGCTGTACTGCTTCTGGCGCAAGGACGGCGCGCCGCTTTGGGAAGCTCCCCTGCCTGCGGAAGGAAAGGGCAATGCGGACGCCGAGGCCGCGCGCCGCTTCGCCGACGAGCTCGCCGCGCAACTCGGGCTCGCGGCCGATTTCGTGAACCCCGCCTACGAAGACCCGTTCAGGATCCTGCGCGACGAAGCCAACCTGCCGCAGAACATCGATCCCCTGGCCGAGGAACTCGCGGCCGGTGTCGTGCGCGACAAGTTGCGCGAGCAACTCACAGGCAAGATCGGCAAGCCGGTCGGCTTCGTGCTCCCCTTGTGCGCCGCCCCGCGTGCAAAGGCGTCGGCCGCGACGAAATGGCAAAGTTCGCCGTGGCCGCTGCGCCGCGGCCATGTGTTCCTGCTTGAAGGCGATTCGCCGATGGGCTATCGCCTGCCGCTCGCCTCGCTCCCTGCCAAATTGCCCAGGGACGAGGAACCGGTCATCGCCACCGACCCGTTCGAGCGCCGCGACGCGCTAGGCCATCGCAAGCCTGCCCGTTCGGCAAGCACGGCTTCCTCCGCGCGGCGCGCGGCGCCGGCACCGAAGGACGTGATCAAGACCGCGCTGTGCGTCGAGCCGCGCGGCGGCACGCTGATGGTGTTCCTGCCGCCGCTGGCCACGCTCGAGGACTACGTCGCGCTCATCGGCGCGGTCGAGGCCGCCTCGGTCGCGCTGGAGACGCCGGTGCGCATCGAAGGCTACCCGCCGCCCGACGACCCGCGCCTGATGCGCCTGGGCATCACCCCGGACCCGGGCGTGATCGAGGTCAACGTGCACCCGGCGGCCGATTGGGCGACGCTCAAGGAAACGGTCACGACGCTCTATGCGGATGCGCGCGAGTCGCGACTCGCCACCGAGAAGTTCATGCTCGACGGGCGCCACACCGGCACGGGCGGCGGCAACCACGTCACCATCGGCGCGGCGAAGGCGTCCGACAGCCCGCTCCTGCGCCGACCCGATCTCCTGAAGAGCCTCATCACCTACTGGCAGGTGCACCCGGCGCTTTCCTACCTGTTCTCGGGCACCTTCATCGGCCCGACCAGCCAGAGCCCGCGGGTGGACGAGGCGCGCAACGACGCACTCTATGAACTCGCCATTGCCTTCGAGCAGCTCGACCGCGAGTTTCCGCCCGGCAAGGAGAACGAGAAGCCCTGGCTGGTCGATCGCCTCCTGCGCAATTTCCTGGTCGACCTGACCGGCAACACGCACCGCGCCGAGTTCTCCATCGACAAGCTGTACGCGCCGGGGTCTGCGACCGGGCGGCTCGGCCTGCTGGAGTTCCGCGCCTTCGAGATGCCGCCCCACGCGCAGATGAGCCTCACGCAAATGCTGTTGCTGCGCGCGCTGGTCGCGCGCTTCTGGCGCGCGCCCTTCCGGGGACGGGTGAGTCCCTGGTCGACGCGGCTGCACGACGAGTTCATGCTGCCGCACTTCGTGGCGCAGGACATGCGCCAGGTGGTCGACGACCTCAACGACGCGGGCTACGACTTCCGCTTCGAGTGGTTCTCGCCCTTCCTGGAATTCCGCTTCCCGCGTTATGGCACGGTCGCCTACGACGGCGTGGAACTGGAATTGCGCCAGGCGATCGAGCCGTGGCACGTGCTTGGCGAGGAAGTCGTGCAGGCCGCCACTTCGCGTTACGTGGACTCGTCGGTCGAGCGCCTGCAGGTGAAGGTGACGCGCTTCAACGACTCGCGCATGGGCGTGGCCTGCAACGGGCGCCTGGTGCCGATGACGCCTACCGGGCGCAGCGGAGAATTCGTCGCGGGCGTGCGCTACAAGGCCTGGGCACCGCCCTCAGCGCTGCATCCGGCGATCCCGGTGCACGCGCCGCTGGTGTTCGACCTGGTCGATATCGCCAATGGCCGCTCGCTAGGCGGCTGCACCTATCACGTCTCGCATCCGGGCGGACGCAGCTACGCCACCTTCCCGGTCAACGCGCTCGAGGCGGAAGCCCGCCGCGTGGCGCGCTTTGCCAAGATGGGCCACACGCCGGGACCAATGGACGTGCGCCGCGAAGCGAGGAACCCGGCATTTCCCTGCACGCTGGATCTGCGCCGGGCTCCGGTGTATTCGCTCGACTAGCCCGGCCTGCCCTCGTCCAGCCCGAAGAACTTGCGGATGCCCCGCAGGATGTCGCCGTGCGGCACGGGCATTTTCGCGTCGACCTCGATCTTCTTCCTCAAGGCCTCGAGCGCGACGCTCCTCCCGGCAAGCACCTTCGAGATCTCGGTGGCAATGTCGGGACGCGAATGCAGGACGCTTGCGAACCCGACCTTGTCCAGCCGGTAGCACTCGACATCGGTGCGCGCCGTGACGGTGGCGCGGCGGGGCTCGCCGGTCATCATGCCCATCTCGCCCACGACGCTGCCGGCGGGCAGCGTGTTGAGCAGTACCCTGCCGGCATCGCGTTCCTCGACCCAGACATCGGCTTCACCCGTGACAACCAGGTAGAGCCAATGCGCCACGGCGCCTTGCCGCGTGATCGTGTCGCCCTTCACGAACGGCGCATAGACGAGATGCTCGGCGAGGACGAGCAGCTCTTCCGCCGTCAGGGCGGCGAAGATCTCGACCTTGGCCAGCGCGGCCAGGCGGCGCTGGATTTCCTCCGCGTGTCGCGCGGCACGCATCGACTCGTTCTCCTTCTCGACCATGCGCTCCGCATAGGGCGCCGCGAGGTGCATGCCGGCGCGGATGATCGCCGCCAGCGCGTGCGCGCGCACCAGCGAGTCGGTCGGGTCGTCCACCGCGGGATCGGTGAGCCAGTAGCGGATCGCATAGCGCCCGCCGCGATCGACGAAATCCATCAGGACGACTTTCGGCGCCGGCTCCTTCGCCACGTTCTCGATGTCGGCCTCGCTGATCGCCTTTTCCAGCGTCGCGCAGACCTGCGCCGGGGTGGCCTGGCCGCCGACATTGATCCAGACCCACCGCCTCCAAAGGACCGGCCGATCGCCGCGGGAGCCGATCACCATGAACTTCTGTTTCGTCAGCGCCCCATTGGGCAGGTAGACGGTTTCGCGGTTGCGGGTTTCCACCGCCGTGTAGCGCCAGCGCACCTCGACGACACGACCGCTCACGTCGTCGAAGCGGATCCAGTCGCCGACCCGGATCGAGCGGTCGAACTGCAGCACCAGGCCGCCAAGCAGGTTGCCGAGCGTTTCCTGCATGGAAAACGCGATCACGCCGGTGATGACGGCGGACGTGGCAACCAGGCTCGACAGGTCCATGCCCGACAGGCGCAACCACGCCAGGCCCAGGGCGACGATCGCCGCGGCGAAGGAGAGGTCCTCGACGATGCGCGCCGTGCCCAGGTTGAGCGCAGGGAGGATCACGCGGAAGAACAGCAGGAACGCAACGCGCACCAGCGCTGCAACGATGCCTACCGCGGCCACATCGGCCGCCATGCTCGCGACGGAATGCTCCCCCTCGACGCCGAATGCGCCGGCCACGACCCCGACCAGCGCGCTGGCAATGAGGAAGACGAGCGTGTGCCTGACCGTCCTGCGGTCCGCGGGAAGCAGCGCGAGCAGGACCAATCCGAGCGCAAGCGCAGCCAACGCCGCGTAGCCCATCTCCATGCGGAACGCGGCGAAGCTCATGCCGGCGCCTTCCCCCGCGAGGTGTCCCCTGAAGCGCTCAAAGCCTTTCCTCGATCGCGTCGCAAAGGCGCTCGAGCACCTCGATCCGGGCATGCGGCTTGTCATTGGCGGCGACCAGGTTCCAGGGAGCGAAGTCGCTAGAGGTTCGCTCCACCATGTCGCAGATGGCGCGCTCGTAGGCGGGCCACTTCTTGCGGTTGCGCCAGTCCTCGTCGGTGATCTTGAAGCGCTTGTGGGGCGTCTTCTCGCGTTCCTTGAAGCGGCGCAATTGCTCCTGGAGCGTGACGGCGAGCCAGAACTTCACAACGATCGCGCCGGCGCTCGTGAGCTGCTCCTCGAAGTCGTTGATCTCGTGATAGGCGCGCATCCAGTCGGACTCCGAGCAGAAGCCCTCGACGCGCTCCACCAGCACCCGGCCGTACCACGAGCGGTCGAAGATCACCGCCTGCCCGTGCCCCGGGATCTTGCGCCAGAAGCGCCACAGGTAGGGCTGCGCGCGCTCCTCGTCGCTGGGCGCCGCCACCGGGATGACCCGGTAGAACCGCGCATCCATCGCGCGCGTGACGCGACGGATCGTGCTCCCCTTGCCCGCGGCGTCCATGCCTTCGAACACCATGATGACCGAGTGCTCGCGCATCTTCGGCGAGCGGGTCAGCAGGCTCAGGCGTCCCTGCAGCTTCTCCACGCGCTTGTCGTAGGCCTTCGCCGGGACGGTGGCGGAGTAGTCGAGCGTGTTGAGCACGTTGCGCTTGTCGATCGCGGGCTTGGGCGCAGGCGCCGACGGGGCGATCACCGGCGCCGGCCCTTCGAGCCGGTGGCGCAGCGAGTCGAGGAGCAGCTTGCCCGCGGTGATCGACCGGTACTCGGGGTTGCTGCCCTCGATGATGTGCCATGGCGCCTCGCCCGTTCCGGTCTCCCTGAGCGCGTCCTCGCAGACGTCGAGGAACTTGTCGTAGTGCTTGAATTGCTGCCAGTCGCGCTCGGTCACGCGCCACGCCGTCTTCTTGTTGCCGGCGAGGTCCTTCAGGCGCTTTTTCTGCGCGTCCTTCGAGAGGTGGAACCACAGCTTCAGGACCAGCGCGCCCTCGGCAACGAGCATGCGCTCGAGGTGGCGGATATGGTCGAGCTGGTGCTCGAACTCGGCGCGCTTGTGGTGGCCCAGCACGCGCTTGATGATCGGGTCGGTGTACCAGGAGCCGAACAGGATGCCGATGCGCCCCTTCGGCGGCAGCGCCTGGAAGAAGCGCCACATGTCCGGGCGCTCCCGCTCCGCGTCCGTGAGTTCGCCGAAGGCATGGGTGTGGATATGGCGCGGATCCATCCACTCGTTGAACAGGTTGACAGTCTCGCCCTTGCCGGCGCCGTCCACGCCGCTCACCAGGATGATCACCGGAAACTTGCCCTTGTCGAGCAGTTCGTACTGCGCCTTGAGCAGTGCTTCGCGCAATTTCGGCTCTTCGCGCCGGTATTCCTCTTTCGTGATCTGGTGGCCGATTTCCGCGGACTCGAACATGGCTCTCTCCTGTTTATGCGCAAGGCTAGCGCGAATTGGCGGCCCGGGGGATGATCCCGCGCAAAATCGGCGCACTCCGTGGCCGGGAGCGCGCGGCCGCCGTGCTATTCTCGCGGCGTTTGGTGCCCGCGTCGTCCGTCGCGGCGGCGCGGGGTAAACGGGAAGCAGGAAGGCAGGGCCGCAACTTGCGGCCGCGCCCAACCTGCGCTGCCCCCGCAACGGTAAGCGGACAGGGCGCGCGAAGCCATTTCGCCGTCTTCGCTCCTGCGCACAGGCTCCTGGCGGCGCAAGCCGCAGGGAGCGCCGCAGGTGCTGTTCCGCCAGCCCGGATACCGGCCAACGAGGGGGCGTGCCGCGCGAGCGGCGCGCCATGGGGTGACTGGCCTGCGGGGAAGCGGGCCGGCACGATCGATGGTTCCGCGGGCCTTCCTTGACGACCAAAGCTTTTGCGCCGCGAGCGCCGGGACTGCATGCGATCGGCATGGCCCTGTTCCTGCTCGCCTCGTGCCTGCATGGCGCGGCGCGCGCGCAGGTCGTGCTGCGCGACGATCGCGGCGCGGACCTCGCATGGGCGGCACCTCCGCAACGCATCGTGAGCCTCCTGCCCTCGCTTACCGAGAGCATCTGCGCGCTGGGTGCCTGCGCGAGCCTCGTGGGCACCGACAGCTATTCCAACTGGCCGGCCGCCGTCCAGTCCCTTCCCAAGCTGGGCGGGCTCGACGACGCGCAACTCGAGCGCATCGCCGGGCTCAAGCCGGACCTCGTGCTGGCAACGCCGGGCGCGCGCGTGATCGAGCGGCTGGAAGCGCTCGGCATCCGCGTGATGGTGCTGCGATCGGAGAGCCACGCTGATGTCCGGCGCACACTGCTCCTTCTCGCCGGGCTGCTCGGCAGGCCCGATGCCGGGACGCTGGCGTGGGCGCGCATCGAGAACGAATTTCGCGACGCTGCGGCACGGGTTCCCGCCGCATTGCGCGGCAAGCGCGTCTTCTTCGAGGTTGGCGCGCCGTATGCGGCCGGCACGTCGTCGTTCATCGGGGAGACCCTCACGCAACTGCGCATGGGAAACATCGTGCCGGCCGAGCTCGGGCCCTTCGCAAAGCTGAACCCCGAGTTCGTGGTGCGCGCGCAGCCCGACATCGTCATGGCGATCGCCCGCGAGATCGCCGCGATGCCGAGCCGCCCGGGATGGGCCGGCCTGCGCGCATTGCAGGACGGGCGCACCTGCGCATTCGAGGCCGATCGCTACGAGATCCTGGTGCGGCCCGGCCCGCGCATGGGCCAGGCGGCGGTGTTGATCGCCGATTGCCTCGGCAACCTGGGCAAGAGCTGAGCATGACCGGGACCGCACGCCCCCGCCGGCGGAATCTCGCGCTGGGACTGTGCATGGCCAGCGTGTTGCTGGTCTGCGCCGGCCTGCTGGCAGGCAGCGAAGGCTGGTCGCCGGCCGCGCTTTTCGGCGCCGACGCGAGCCTGATCGTCGGCCAGATCCGCGCACCGCGGACCCTCGGCGCGTGGCTCACCGGCGCGCTGCTGGGACTGGCAGGCGCCGTCGCGCAAGGGCTGTTTCGCAACCCGCTCGCCGACCCCTACCTGCTCGGCTCGGCGGCGGGAGCCTCGCTGGGCGTCGTGCTCGTGCTTGCGGCCGGCTCGCTCAGCGGGCACGCCATCGGGCTGGCCACTGCCGAGGGGCTGGCGCGCTTCGGGCTGGTGGGCGCCGCGTTCGTCGGCGCATTGGCGGGCGTGATGCTGACGCTCGTGCTGGCCCGCGGCGCGCAGCACACCACGCGATTGCTGCTTTCGGGCATCGTGGTCGGCGTCGTCATGAACGCCGTCAGCGA
Organism: uncultured beta proteobacterium; assembly: GCA_963849005.1. Taxonomy (GTDB): domain Bacteria; phylum Pseudomonadota; class Gammaproteobacteria; order Burkholderiales; family Usitatibacteraceae; genus CAWKGC01. The sequence continues at coordinate 13,007 of CAWKGC010000012.1, forward strand.
CCTGCTCACCACCGCCGCGCCGGAAGCGCTGCGCGGCAAGCAGGTGTTCATGCTCGGCACCACCAGCTTCCTGGGATGGGAGAGCGTGGCCATCCTTGCGGCCGGGCTTGCGCTCACGCTGCCTGTGGCGTGGCGCCTGGCGCGCACGCTCGACGCGCTCACCCTCGGCGAGGACACGGCGCGAAGTCTCGGCCTGGCGCTGCCGCGATGGCGCAGGGTACTGGTACTCGTCATGGCGCTGGCCACCGGGCTCGCCGTTTCGCAGGCCGGCCTCCTCGCGTTCGTCGGCCTCGTTTCGCCGCACCTCGTGCGGCGCTTCGCCCCCGCGCCCCACGGCTTTTCGCTCGTGGCCAGCGCGGCCGCGGGCGGCGTCCTGCTGCTTGCCGCCGATGTGGCGGCGCGCACCGTGATCGCCCCGCAGGAATTGCCCGTGGGCGTCCTCACCGCGGTGCTTGGCGGCAGCTACCTGCTGTGGCTCCTGCACCGCCGGAGCGTGGCGTGACGGGCCGGGCAACAACGCTGCGCGCGGAGGGCGTTCGCGTCGAGCTGGGCGGCACGGAGGTGCTGCACGGCGTCTCGCTCACCTTGTCGCCCGGGTGGACCGCCATCGTCGGCCCCAACGGGGCGGGCAAGTCGACCCTGCTGCGCGCGATGGCCGGGCTGCTGGCGCCTTCGGCCGGCACCGTCTGGATGGGCGAGCGGGCGATCCCGCAGCTGCCTGCGCGAGAACGCGGGCAGCTGGTTTCGTGGCTGGACCAGAAAGGCGAAGGCAGCGGCGACCTGACCGTGCGCGATGTCGTGCGCCTCGGGCGCCTGCCTCACCTCGGGCTGTTCGCGGCGCCGGGCGCGATCGACGAAGCCGCCGTGGACGCGGCGATTGCCGCTTGCGAATGCGACGCGTGGCAGCACCGGCAGCTGCAGGAACTCTCAGGCGGCGAAAGGCAACGGGCCTTGCTTGCGCGCGCGCTTGCAGTCGAGGCGCCCGTGCTGCTGCTCGATGAACCGACGACGCACCTCGACCCGCCGCACCAGGTGGCGCTGGTGCGCCTGCTGAAACGCCTCGGCCGCAGCCGCCTCGTGGCCAGCGTGCTGCACGACCTGCCGCTCGCGCTCCAGGCCGACCGCATCGTCGTCATGAGTGCCGGCCGCGTGTTTGCCGAAGGCGCGCACGACGACACCACTGTGCACGCGGCCCTGATGGCGGTGTTCGACCAGGCAATCTGCATCCAGCGCCTGGGCGAGCGGTTCATCGCCGTGCCCAATCTCGCCGAGGGATGAGCGCCGGCGCGGCGGAGCGACCCTAGCCCAGGCCCTTCAGGAAGGCGGCGCGCTCCGTCTCCGAGTCGATGTGC
>CAWKGC010000013.1:0-7138 GCA_963849005.1 uncultured beta proteobacterium
TGGAGAACACCATGTCACGGGACTCGGATCGTCAAGGCGCAACCCGGTTTGCCGAAATGATCCGAAGGCCGCGCGGCAGCAGTGCTGCTTCAGGGAGACGAGATTTCTGCGGGTTTGCGCATCTCTTCGGGAGCAGGACGCAAAAGGTCCGCCATTTCTTCCACGGCCTGGAAGACGCTCTTCGAAGGTCAGCGGCGGCGCACGCCGAAGTTGTCCGCGCACGTTGCCTTCGTAAGTCACGTCTCCCAGTGTTCTCAGGACGTTCGCCGCTGCAGTTCCGCTCCTGCCGTCGTCGTACGGTCTCCGAGCCGTTCGATGTCGACGATGGCGTGCAGCGAGGCTCGAGCACCGCTTCATGTCGATCAAGGTCGGGATCGAAACGAAGAGCGCGTTCTGACCTGGCGAAAGCATGCCCTGCAACGCGTTCGCATTCTCGCGATCGAAGTCGAAGGGCTCGGTGATGAAGATGTCCACCGCCATCAGCTTGTGTAAGATCACTATCGAAGTCGGGACCTCCGTCGCCCCTTCCTTTCAATGAGCTCCGCCGGGGGTCGGGTCTGCCACCTGCTCGACGCTCACCGGGACCATCAGCGAGAGTAACCGATGACGCGGGCACCGTCGAAGGCAGCCAGAATGTCGAACCGAGACGAGCTCCGCGACAAGATCAGCGAACGTCGTTGGTGACCCGCAGGTAGCGGTGCACCGTTCCACCGCAGAACCACCCCGGCGACGAGGTCGCGCCGCTCCGGAACCGTCAAGGGCCGCGACAATGGCGTCGGATGTCGCGGCTTCATGCCGGCATTATCCCCGCTCCGCCCGGACCAGGGCAAAACGGCGCCCGCAGGCGCCGTTCCTGGCAATGGCCCGGGAGGATCAGAGCGGCGGAATGCGCAGCACCTGCCCCGGGTAGATCTTGTCGGGATGGGTGAGCATCGGCTTGTTGGCCTCGAAGATCACCATGTACTTGTTGGCGTCGCCGTAGTTCACCTTCGAGATCTTCGAGAGCGTGTCGCCGCTCACCACCGTGTAGTACACCGCCTCGGGCTCGCAGGCGTCGACCGACATGCCGTCGTCCACTTTCACGACGCCGGCGACGTTGCCGCAGCACAGCACGATCTTCTCGCGGGTGGCCTGGTCGGGCGCGGTGCCGAATACGCTTACCGTCCCCGTCGCGCCATCGAAGGCGACCGCGAGCGATTCCGCGTCGAGGTTCTGCGCGTGGATGTAGGCGACGATCGCCTCTCCTGCCTTGCCGTTCAGTTCCTCGACCTTCGCCTTCGCCGCCGCGTCGCCTGTATCGGCCTTGGCAGCGGTTTGCTCGACTTCCTTGTGGCCGAAGAGTTTCTGGCCGGCTTCCTTGATGAACGAGATGAGACTCATGTTGCCTCCAATGGGAAAGGCCTGCGCAGCGCAGGTTGGCTCCATTTTACCCAAGCCGGGTGACAGTCGCGGAAACGGGAAATGGGGACTCGGGAACGTGGGAAATCGGGTCGGAGTGCATTTCGCGGCCAGCGATCGCTGCGCGCCTGGCCGGAAATGTACTCTGACCCCATTTCCCATACCCGATTGCCGTTCCGCTTGACAAGCGCCGCTCATCATGTCACCTTATGGTGACCTATTGACGAGCAAGCCCGATGAAAAGCGACGAAATGGATGCCGTGTTCCAGGCGCTCGCCTCCGAGGCGCGGCGGCGCATCCTCGACATCGTCAAGCTCGAGCCCGGCTGCAACGTGAACCGCGTCTGCGAACACTTCGACATCGGTCGCATCGCCGTGATGAAGCACCTGACCGTGCTGGAGAACGCGCAGTTGCTGGTCACCGAGAAGGTCGGCCGCGAGAGATTGCTGTGGTTCAACCCGGTGCCCGTGCACCTGATCTACGACCGCTGGACGACGGAGTTCAGCGCGTATTGGGCGGGGCAGCTCGCCCGTGCCAAGTACCGCATCGAGAAGGCACCCATTCCCATCAGGAAAAAAGGAGGAGCGAAACATGGCTGAAGCCCAGGACGCCACGCGCGCCGTTTTCAAGATCACGATCAAGGGCGCAATCGAGAAGATCTTCGAGGAGCTCACCCGCACCGACGGCCTGCAGGGCGCTGTCTTCAACGCGCGGCTCACCCTGCCCGGCCCCGGTCTCGTCGCCGGCAAGAAAATGCAGATGCGCACCGGCAGCGGCAAGCACGCGATCGTCGTCGGCGACGTCGTCGAGTTCGACCCGCCGCGCCGCTTCGCGCACACCCACAAGTTCACGCAGCACAGCGATCCGCTCACCACCGTGACCTACGACCTGAAGCAAGTGGAAGGCGGCGTCGAGGTGACCCTCACCGTCGAGAACATCACCCCCGGCACCAAGACCGCGAACGAGATGGTCAAGGGCGGGCCGTTCATCCTCGGCAACCTGAAGGCGATCGTCGAGACGGGCCGGCCGCCCTTCGGCACGCGCGTCATGTACCGGATGTTCGACGTGCTCGAGTTCGTCCTGCCGGCGCGCACGAAATCCGAACACTGGCCCCTCCAGTAAACGGGGTCAGAGTACATTTTCCCGATAACCGGGTCAGAGTACATTTTTTACAGGAGCGCCCCATGGCAAAGACAGTCGAAGACGCCGTGCAGTCGATGATTGCCAACTTCGCGAAGAACACCGGCAAGCCGCTCGAGGCCTGGATCGCGATCGCGAAGAAGAGCGGTGCCGCGAAGCACGGCGAGATCGTGAAGTTCCTGAAGGACGAGCACGGCATCGGCCACGGCTTCGCCAACATGGTCGCGGCGAGGACACTCGCAGGCGAAGCCGGGCCCGCGTCCGGCGAAGATCTCGTGGCGGCGCAGTACGCGGGCACGAAGGCACCGCTGAAACCGATCTACGACAAGCTCGCCGCCGCCATCGGCAAGTTCGGCGCCGACGTAGAGTTCTCGCCGAAGAAGACCTACGTGAGCCTGCGCCGCGCGAAGCAGTTCGCGTTGATCCAGCCCTCGACCACCGACCGCCTGGACGTGGGCATCAACCTGAAGGGCGCGGCCGCAACCGCCCGGCTGGAGGCCTCAGGCAGCTTCAACGCCATGGTCAGCCATCGCGTGCGCGTGGCGTCCGCCAAGGACGTCGACGCCGAGCTGGTCGGTTGGTTGCGCGAGGCGTACGAAAGGGCCTGAATTATGGAAGCTCCGTTCTTGAAAGGGCGGAAGGCAGTCACTTCCGCCCCTCGGGAGTCGGGAGCGTTTGATAGGGCGTGGGGGTAGCACGTCCGGCGCTCGGGAGTCGGGTAACGAGCGCACGGACGAGCTACCCCCACGCCCCGGGGACAGCGGGGCGTGCGCCGGGATGCGTATCGCTGGCAGCGTCGCGTGCAGAAGGCTCGCCGCACGCCCCGGTCGTGCGCAGGGCGGGAGGCAGTCTCGTTCGCCCCTCGTTACCCGACTCCCGAGGGGCGGACGTGACTGCCTCCCGCCCATCGTACGAATTTCACGCCGACTCCCGAGCGCCGGACGTGCTACCCCCATGCCCTTTCACCCGCTCCCGAGATGTGGACGTGACCGGCCTGCGCGATCGTACGAAGGCGCGTCGTGGCGCACAATCGATGGAACTCTTTCCCGTCCCCCGGCGAACTAACGGGGAACGCGCCCCATGGCGCCCTACGATTGCATGATGGACAACCCGGAACAGCCCGTCGAAGAAGTGCTGATGCGCGAAGTGGCGCAGGGCAGCGAGCTGGCCTTCACCTGGCTCTACCGCCGCCACCAGCTCGCCATCTACCGGTACGCGCGGCACATGTGCGGCTCGACCTCGGTCGCCGCCGACGTGACGCAGGAGACCTTCATCACGCTGCTCGACAAGGCGGGCAACTTCCGCGCCGGCGAGGGCAGCGTGTATTCGTATCTCTGCGGCATTGCCCGCAACGTGGTCATGCGCCACCTGCGCAAGAACGCGATCAACGCCTCGCGCGAAGTGAGCACGGAGGACCTGGACCACGTCGCCGTGGCCAAACTCGACCAGCACGGCGAGGGCGATCCGCTCGACCAGATGCTCTCCCGCGAACGGGTCGACTGGCTGAAGGCCGCGCTCTTGAAGATCGGCGTGATCCACCGCGAGGTGATCGTGCTCTGCGAGCTCTCGGAAATGAGCTACGAGCAGGCGGCCGAAGTGATGGGCATCCCGGTGGGCACGGTGCGCTCGCGGCTTTCGCGCGCCAAGTCCGCCCTGTTCCACGAGTTCAAGCGCGTCTCGCAGCTGGGTTCCGGCGCGGCGCAAGGAGTGAAAGCATGATCGCCAGTTTCCTGTCCCGCTTCAGCCGCAAGGGCGACGAGGACCGCCGCAACGAATTCGAACTCGCCATGGCCGAGCTCGCCCGCGACTCGCGCGAGTGGTCGGCACCCACCGCCGTCGAGCAGCGTGTGCTGGAGGCAATGCGGGCGAAGAGCGCCCACCAGCAGCCGGTCGCGCCATTGGCCGCGCCGCCCTCGCGCCGCACGTCGCCGCCGCAACTCCTGGGCATGTCGATCCCGTCGCTCAAGTGGCTGCCGGCGGGCGTGGCGATGGCGGCCACGGTTGCCGCGGTCTCGTGGATGGTGATGTCGCCCGCGCCTTCGACCGATCGGCTGGCCCCGCTTACCAAGGTGCCGATGGTGTCCGATTTGAGCGGCACCGGCATGGCGCGCAGCGACGTGCGCTCCGACTTCATCGTCCTGCAGCAGGCCGTTTACATCCGCGCGCTCGAGCAGGGCGGCCGCCTCGTCGAAACCGAGATGCCGCGCTACGCGCTCGCCGCCTACAACCTTCCCGTGAATCCCGCGCGCCTGGACGAGCCGGTCCGGGCCGAGCTGCTTCTCGCCCAGGACGGTTCCGTCGGCGCGGTGCGCTTCATCCAATGAAAAGAGAAATCATGAAACCGACCCGCACCCTCTTTGCCGCCGCCCTCCTGGCCGGCGCCGCCCTCTCCCCGCTCGCCGGCGCTCAGTCGCCGCCCGACACGCTGTTCTTCGTCGCGCAAGGTCCCGGCGGCATGCCGCCCATCCCGCCGATCGAAGGCAATGCCATGTTCATGCTTGCCGAGTTCGGCGACATCAACAAGCTGGTGACCGACAAGCCCTTCGCCGCCACCGAGACCCTCACCTCGACGCAGGTGCTCGCCGACGGCAACCGCATCGTGCGCAAGCTCGAGTCGAAGACCTGGCGCGACGCCGCCGGCCGCATCCGCCGCGAACCGGTGACGACCATGCCCGACGGCTCGCGGCCCCCGGTGATGCTGTTCGACCCGGCCGCCAAGACCGCCTACATGCTCGACGCGGAGAAGAAGCTTGCCTACAAGCTTCCGCCGCCCGGCGAAGGCGGACGCGGCCCCCGCGGCGGCCCGCCCCCAGACGGCGAAAAGCGCGGCCCCGGCAAGTTCGGCGGCGAGGCCGTGAAGGAGGCGCTCGGCACCAAGACCATCGACGGCGTGGCAGCGGAAGGCACGCGCACCACGCGCACCATCCCGGCCGGCGCCTTCGGCAACGAGAAGCCGATCAGCGTCGTCACCGAGCGCTGGTTCTCGCCCGACCTGCAGGCCTACGTGCTGGTGATCGCGCGCGACCCGCGCTTCGGCGACACCGAACACCGCATGACCGCAATCGCCAAGGGCGCGGTCGACGCGAGGCTGTTCGCCGTGCCCGCCGGCTACACGATTTCCGACGCGCCGCCCGGCCCGCGGCGCATGCCTCTCAGGTAACACCCGCGCGGGGCAGTGCCCCGCTTCCCCCCGCCCTACCCCAACGCCTCACCACACCGAAAAGGGAGACGCATGAGACGCTCTTTGCCGATTTTCCTGGTCGTACTCGCCACGCTGCTTGCCGGCTGCGGCGGGAAGAAGGATTCCAGCAGCGATGCGCTGCTCCGCTACTTCAACACCTCGCCCGACCTCGGCGCGCTCGACATCAAGGTGGGCGACAACGTCCAGAAGTCCGCGCTCGCCTTCCAGGACGTCACGACCTACCAGCACTTCGACGCCGGCAACAGCCTGAACTTCGACGTGCTCAATGCCGGGACCTCGACCACGATCATCGATTCCACCATCTCGATCTCGAGCGGTTCGCGCTACACGGCGCTCTTCTCCGGCACCAAGGGCGCGCCGACCTCGAACGTGCTCTCCGACGACACCTCGACCCCCAGCGGCGGCAAGTTCAAAGTGCGCGCGGTGGGCATGGCACCCGGCGCGCCGCTGCTCGACCTCTACCTCACCTCGTCGGTGGCCGACATCGCGGTCACCAGCGCCACACTCGCCAACATCGGCTACGGCGCGGTCGCGGGCTTCTCCTCGGAAATCGACGCCGGGCAGTTGCGCGCGCGCCTCACGGTGGCGGGCACCAAGGATGTGGTGTTCGATTCGGGCACCCAGTCATACGACGAGAAGAACGCCTATACCTTCGTGGTCTTCACCTCCGGCAGCGGCCAGCTGGTGAGCGTGGCGAGGCTGCTGCCGAACGACGACGGCTCGAGCCTGGTGATCGCCAACACCTTTACGCGCATCAAGGCGCTGGTGGCGGTGGCCGACGCGGTACTCAGCAACTTCGTCGTGGACAACGTCACACAGCTCGGCAACATCCCCTTCGGCGGCATCTCGAGCTACTTCACCGCCACGGCGGGGACGCACGTGGCGCGCTTCGACGCGAGCGCCGCGCCCGGCGCGGGCTACACGCAGGCCGTGCCGACCTTCAAGGGCGGCACCGACTACACCGTGATCGCGGCAGGCACCTTCGGCAATGCGCGCACGCTCACGCTCGAGGACTACAACCTCCCGCCCTCGAACGGCAAGGCGCGCGTGCGCTTCGTCAATGCCACGCCGGACACCGCTGCCGTGGACGTGCTGGTCAATTTCCAGCAGAAGGTCTCCGCGCTCGCGCTCGACAAGGCCTCGGCCTACCTCGAGTTCGACGAGGCCAGCACCTACAACATCACCTTCAACCCGGCCGGCTCCTCGGCGCCGCTGCTGACGCTGACTTCGGTCGAGCTGAAGGCAGGCAATACCTACACCGTCCACCTCGCGGGGACGGGCACGAATGCGAAGGGTGTGGTGGTCCGCGACGACTGACTTCCCCCGGGGGGCGGCCGTCGCGTTGGCCGGGCCCGCCAGGATTGGGGGCGCCGGCCTCTTTTACTTCCGGCGGTGAAA
>CAWKGC010000014.1:0-22013 GCA_963849005.1 uncultured beta proteobacterium
GCACCTGATACGAAGCCTCGGTTCGCACGCCGCGCGCTGACGCCGCGGCCGGACACGCAGCGTTGTCCGCGCAAGGGAGTTTGAGGATCCATGGATACGAAGTGCCCGTTCTGCACTGTCTCCCCCGGCCGCGTAATGCGATCCACCGAGAATGCGATTGCGCTGGAAGACGCCTATCCGGTATCCCCCGGACACACCCTGATCGTTCCCAGGCGACATGTGGTCTCATTGTTCGATCTGAATCCAGACGAGCAGGCCGGGCTGCTTGATCTGCTTGCATGGGCCAGGGCGCAAGTCAACGCCAGCCATGATCCTGCAGGCTTCAATATCGGGATAAACGATGGAGTGGCGGCTGGGCAGACGGTGATGCACCTCCACATCCACCTCATCCCCCGTTACATCGGGGACCGGCCCGAATCGCGAGGCGGCATCCGGTGGATATTCCCCGAGAAGGCCGCGTATTGGGAGCGGAAATGACGGGGGCGCTTGTTCCCGACGCTTCGGCTCAGCTGCGATTCCTGCAGGAACTTCAACTCCTGTTGGACGAGGGTCAGTTCGTTTCGAGCTACAAGTTCGCGCTGCTTCTTGCAATCGCGGAGTTGAGCGTGGAGCGCAATACCGCCGCGGACGGGACCCTGCTGCTCCCCCTTTCCGACATTGCATCGCGCTTCATCGAACTCTACTGGCGGCAACTAGCGCCATTTCGAGGATCTGAGGTGCTCAGGCAGAACTTCGGGGTCCAGGCGGCGGTCCTTCGCAAGATCGCGGCCGTACGCGCCGGGGCGGGCACTCTTGCCGAAGTGCAACGGGGATCAACCTGGAAACGGCTCCTGGCAGAAGTACGGCAGCTGATCTTCGTGATGCCGCTCTGGCGGCTCCAGACCGTCGGCAAGGAAAAGCGTCTGTTCCTTTATGAGGAAGCGCTTGTCGAGGACGCGGTTCTGCTCAAGCCGGGGGTTGCACAGTGCTTCCGCGCACTTCACGGCATCGTGGTGGCCCTGGTGCAACTCTCGTGGATCCGTTACCTGCAGCGAGTGCCCGCCAACCATTCGATCATTGGCCCGAGCGGCGACCTTGCGGAATTCCTGTTCGGATCGGAACGAAATGCGCTGACACCCCTGCGGCTTCATCTCCGCGACCTGCAACACGGCCGGTGCTTCTACTGCGAGCACACCATCGCGGCCAACGGCGAGGTTGACCACTTCATTCCATGGTCACGGTATCCGCGGGACCTGGGGCACAACTTCGTATTGGCGCATGCAAAGTGCAATTCAGCAAAAAGCGACCTTCTTGCCGACGTTCCGCACCTGGCTCGCTGGATTGAGCGCAATGATCGAGATGGCGCAGCCCTCGCGAATCTCTTCGATGAAAAGCGCGTCCTCCACGACAAGGACACAACGCTACGGGTGGCAGGTTGGGCCTATGAGAGCACGGCGCGGTCCGGTGGCCTGGTGTGGATCGAGGGCCGTGACATGCGCCCCCTCAATCCCGCCTGGCGAAGCGCATTTGGCTGAGGACTCCCCGGCCTTGGATTGCGCTCGAGGGTGACGCGCCCGTCAAGCTACGCCAACCAACAAGAGGGCCGCACCCGGCGCGATCAGTTCCGACTGCGCTTCGAAAAGACCGAGACGAGCCCCGCCACCAGCAAGGCCAGCATCGCGACCACCATGCCCTGCAGGAGCCGCGTGTTGGGCGCGTTGCTCTCGCCCCATGAGAAGGGGACGTAGAAGAGCACCACCGCAAGCATCGCGCCGAACAGCAGCAACGGGATCGAGAACAGCGTCACGAGCAGTCGGCTGCGCAGCCAAAGCCCGACGGCGACGACGGCGAAACAGGCTGCAATCGCCAGCAGGGTGAAGCCGTCGGAGCGGTCCGCGCGAATTCCGGGCATCGCAACACCCCAGGCGCCCAGCACCCCGACGAGGACCGCGATAGTCGCGTTGGCCAGCGCGAGCGCCCTGCCCTTGAGCGTCGCACCCGGCTTGTCTTCAGGTTCGGCCACTTTCAGAGGCGCGGCACGATCCATTCAGCGCCGGTCGCGCCGGATCAATATCGAAACGACGAGTGCCGTGAGGAAAATGAGCGCCCCGTAGAAGCACGATGTCGTCAGCGGATTGGGCGCGATCTCGCCCGTCGGGCAACTGAAGGCGGACGGCGCCGGGTGCGGCTGCAGGAAGCGCCATGTTTCATAGCCGAGGTTCCCCCAGGCGAACAAGGTTCCCGCGATGAGCAGCCACTGCAGGCCGCGCTCCCTTCCTGGCGCGGCGTCCGGCGCGGAGCGCAGGATGGCGATCGCCCAGATGAACGCGATGAAGAAAGCCAGCGCGCCGTAGAAGCACGGCGTCATGATCGGGTTGGTGACCGCGCAACCGGACAACTCGACCACCCTTCCTCCCGAAGCGAAGAAGGCGCGGTAATTGAACAGCAATACGGTCCAGGAGAACGCCGTGCCCACCGCGAGCACGGCGACCTGCCATTTCAACAGCGTCCGGGACATCATGAAGCGCTCCTTCGAGCCGGACGTCCGAGGCGGGCCAGCCGCCCCGCGTCAGCTCAGCAACCGCCCTTCTTTTCCTTCTTCGCCGGCGCAGCAGCCGCGTCGGCCTTCTTGCAGGCGTCCATTGCCATCGTCGTATCCGCGGCCTTGCATTCGGCCGTCGTCGACATCGCCTTCTTGCATTCCGCGACCTTGGTGGCGGCCGCCTTGCAGTCCGGCGCCTTCGCCGGCGCGGGAGCCTGGGCCTGGACCGCGGTCATCGGGACCATCGCAAATGCCCCGGCGACCAGGGCTGCCATCAGCTTGTTCATCATCGGATCTCCTTTGTGTGAGTGAGCGCCATGCGCGCCCTGCAATTCTAGTCGAATGCGGGGCGCGGCGGAGGCTTCCTCAATTCGGCGTGATCGTGAGCTTTCCCGCCTTGTCGATCTCGATGTCGCCCTTGACGAAGGCGACGTTGTAGCCCTTCTCTTTCAGCTTGTGATAGGCCATCTCCGCGCGGATGCCGGTCGAACAGTGCGCGACGATGCGCTTGTCCATCGGGATCTCCGCCAGCCGGGCGAGGATCTCGTCGTCGGGAACCAGTTTCGCGCCCTTGATCATTCCCGCGTTGCCCTCATCCGAGTTGCGGACATCGAGGATCAGCACGTTGGCCGGCGTGTTGGCGGCGAGGGCCTGGAACTCGGCGATCGTGATCTCGCCGGGACGCGGCTTCGGTGCGTACGTCACCGCGCTCGCGAGCGCGCCAGCCTGCACCGGGTAGCCCGCGGCCTTCCAGCCATTGAACCCGCCCGGGATCACGTTGACGTTGGGGTAGCCTGCCTTGGTGATCGCCATCGCGACCTCCATGGCCGCTTTCCCGCCGTCGGCGTCATAGACCATGATCGGCGGCTTGAGCTTCTTCTCGGGGAACGTCGCGAGCGCCGCCTTGATCTCGGCGGGGCCGATCGCAACCGCGCCCTTGATGGCGCCGGCCTGCGCCTCGGCCTTCGGGCGGGCGTCGATCAGGACATGCGGGATGTCCTTGCCGATCCACGCCTCGTTGAGCGCCGTGTTCGCGAGGACGCCCACGTTCTTCTGCGTCCATTCCGGCCAGCCTTCGCGATACACGCGCACGTTGGTGTAGCCCATCGCCTCGGCGCGCCTGAGCGAGTTCGGGCTCAGCATGCAGGTCACGCCCTGGCAGAAAAATATGATGCGGGCGGACTTGTCGGCCGGCAGGCGTTCGGCGGCGAGCTTGTCGAATCCGGAAGTCGTGAACGGCAGGTTGACTGAAGTCGGGATGGTGCCTTCCTGGACGCGCGGCAGCGGGCGCGAGTCGACCAGCATGTAGCCGCCCTTCTCGGGGCCGAGCGCGACCAGCTTCTCGACATCGGGGTAGAACACCAGCTTCTCGGGGGCGATCTTGATCGGGCCCTTGAACGAGATCAGCGTCGCGGTCTTGACGCCGTCCTTCTCGGTGTACTCGATGCGCGCCTCGTGGCCCTTGCGGATTTCACGCAGGGCCTCGGGCGTCTTCGCGTCGCCGGCATCGATGACCTTCAGCGTCTTCGGGTCGAAGCGCACGATCTCGGTCGCCGCGTCGATCTTCAACTGGATCGACTGCGACTTGAATGCGACGTTCTCGAACGCGCCCCGAATCTGCCCCGCGCCAGCCTGGTGGCAGTTCGTGCAGGCCTTGGGGATGGTGGGCTTCGCGGTCTCGGGGGCTTGCGCGAAGGCGGCCTGCGCGAGACCCAGCGCGAGTGCCATGGCAAGAATGCGGCGTTTCATCTGTTGCTCCTTGGGGTGATCGACAAAAGGTTTCATGCGCGGGCGTCCTTCACATCCCGGTGGCGGCGACGAAGTGGCTCGCCTGCCCCGCGTTCACGAGGACCCAGCGCAGCGCGAAGCCGCCGGCAAGGACGAGGATCGCGGGCACCACGGTATGGGGAATGCGATGGCCCAGCTCGAGCGCCTGCAGCGCGATCGGCACTACGATGCCGGCCAGCACGATGCCGCCCCAGAAGGGCAGCGCATAGGGCGGCGCGAAAAGCAGGCCCACGCGCCTCCTGGTGCGAGGCCGACGACGTGGCCAGGCCGATCACGAGCAGCGCGATCAGCACCAGCTCGATGGCGAGGAAGCCGATGTCGGCGCGCACCAGCGACTGCTCGGTGCCGGGCGGCGGGCGGCCTTGCGCCCATCGGCTGCCAGAGTGCGGCGAAGGCGCCGCCGATCATGCCCTGCGGCGCGGGACGCCCGGGCAGCACGCGCACCGCGAGGTGCACCATCGCCGCGGCGGCCGAGAGACCCGAGAAGAGGAACAGCGGACCCAGCACGGCGCTGTTCCAGAGCGGGCGCGCGACCATGGTATTGAGAAGGATGCCGGTGTAGATGCCAAGCGCGATGCCGAGCGCGATGTTGGCGTACGCAAGGGCGCGCAACTTCGCGGGGCTGCCGGTGATCGCATCCGAGAGGCGCACGACCACGGGGAACGTGCGCGCGAGCCACGGCCAGGAATCCTGGATGCGCACCAGGGCGGACACCATCAGCACGCCGTACACGACCAGCAGCACCCAGGAGCCCCAGGACATCGGCGACGCGGGCTGCAGCGTGAGATAGACCGCCCAGACGTAGAGCTTGTGGGTGAGGTCGAGGAGGAGCGCGCCCATGCCGACGTTCATCAGCACGAAGCCGAGCAGCGGGGTCTGCACCGAGAAGAAGCGCTCCGGGTCGTCGCCGCGGGCAAGACGCAGCATCGCGAGCCCTGCCAGCACCATCATCCCGGCGATCATTCCGCCGAAGAAGAGGTACACCGGGATCTCCCAGCCCCACGCGTGCAGCTGCGGATCGACCAGGGGGTTCATGCGGGTGGAGGTGATCTCGAACATGGCGGTGGCTTTCATTCCAGGTAGAAGATGCGCGGCCTGGTTCCGGCCGACGCCAGCAGCGTGTGCCACTTGCGCGTGCGCAGCAGCTCGTTCACTTCGCTCTTCGCATCGTCGAGGTCGCCGAAGTGCATGCACGACGTCGGGCAGGCCGAGACGCATGCGGGCAGCTTGCCCTCCTTCACCCGGTGCAGGCAGAACGTGCACTTGCTCGCGTAGCCGTCGGGGTGGATGAAGCGGGCGTCGTACGGGCACGCCGCGAGACAGGCCTTGCAGCCGATGCAGCGGCTCGCGTTCACCTGCACGGTCTTGCCGAAGGGCTCGACGTGGCTGGCGCCCGTCGGGCAGCAGTCCACGCATGGCGGGTTGTCGCAGTGGTTGCAGCGCTCGGAGCGGATCTCCATCGTCAGGCGCGGAAACTCGCCGCGCACCTCGGTCGTGATCCAGTCGCGGCAGTAGCCCTGCGGCACGTCGTTTTCCGTCTGGCACGCGACCACGCAGTCCATGCAGCCAACGCACTTGCGGGTGTCGATGACCATTCCGAGGCGGGGCATGTCAGGCCTCCTTCACGAGGGTGACGAAGTTGCCGTGGATGCTGGTGCCGCCCATCAGCGGGTCCACCTTGTAGCGCGTGTTGAGCTTCGCGGAGCTGGCGCCCTTGCGGTAGGCGCTCTTCAGCATCGGGTTGGTGTGGCCGAAGCCGTAGACCATGTAGAAGGTGTCGGGGCGGATGCGCTGCGTCGACTTGACGCGCACGCGGTCCGTCTCGGCGCCGTCCTGGTTCTTCAGCTTCACGTACTGGCCGTTCTTCACGCCCAGCGTCGCGGCGGTCTTCGCGTTGACCCAAACTTCGTTGTCTTTCATGAGCCCGGCCAGCAGCGGGTTCGACTGCGTGCGGCTGAAGGTATGCATCGGCGCGCGCCCGCTGACGAGGCGGAAGTACCCGGTGGGGGCGGATTCCGGCGGCGTGTAGCGCGGCACCGGGTCGAAGCCCTTGGCCTTCAACTGGTCGGAATAGAACTCGACCTTCTTCGACGGCGTGTCGAATTCGAGCACGAGCGCCCTCTTCGACCGTGATCGGCGCGGGAGCGCCCAGGATCACGCCTTCGCGGCTCAGTTCGTCCCAGGAAAGCCCCGCCTTCTCGATGCGCACCTTGAGGTATTGCTCGATGTTGTCGAACGGCATGCACTCGGGGATGCCGAGCTTGCCGGCGAGCTGCTTGGCGATCCACCACGCCGGCTTCTGGTCGTGCGGGCGCCTGCACCACGGGCTGGCGAAGCGCGACCCAGCCGACGCGCCCGGCGGGGACAACCAGTTCGTCATAGCGCTCGAGGAAGGTGGACTCAGGCAGCACCACGTCGGCATAGCCAGCGATCTCGCTGGGCAGCGTGTCGATCACCACCAGCAGGTCGAGCGCCTGGATCGCCTTCAGGGTCTCGGCCCCGTTGGGCAGCGCCATCATCAGGTTGGTCGCGTACACGAACCAGCCCTTGATCGGATAGGGCTGGCCGGTGATCGTGGCCTCGCGAATGCCGGTGGTCACGGCCTCGTCGGCGAACGGATACTTTTCGCCGCCGGGATTGTCCACGAACGGCTTGGTGCTCTTCGGGTAGCCCGGCAGCCCGTAGGCGGGAATTTTCATGCCGGCCTGCACGTACAGGCCGCCTTTTCGTCCCCAGTTCCCGAGCAGCGCATTCAGGAGCGCGATCGCGCGGCTGCGTTGCGTGTCGTCGCCATACCAGTTGACGCGGCGGCCGGGGTGGATGAGGGATGCGGGCCGGCGCGAGGCGAACTCGCGCGCGGCGGCGACGATGAGGCCGGCGTCCACGCCGGTTTCCTTCGCCGCCCATTCGACCGTATAGCCCTTGATCTCGGCGACGAACTTGTCGAAGCCGTGGCCGTATTTCGCGACGAACTCGCGGTCGTAGCGGCCTTCTGTCACCAGCAGGTTGGCCCACGCCAGCAGCAGCGCGATATCGGTGCCGGGCTTCACCGGCAGCCAGTATTTCGCCTTGCTCGCCGCGACAGAGAAGCGCGGATCCACGACGATGACCGGGATGCGCCGTTCTATCGCGCGGGCGAATTCCTGCACCTGCGTGTTGTGCATGTTCTCGCCAAGGTGCGAGCCGATGAGCACCAGGCATTCGGTGTTGGCGATGTCGGTGGGTTCTGGCGAGCCGAGCCCCGTGCCGTAGGTGAGCAGGAAGCCGATGTCGCGCGGGCCGCGGCACTGCGCGAAGGACGGCGCGCCGAAATTGATCGCGCCCCAGCTCTTCAGCACGTGCTGCGGGAAGCGCTGGCCGATGCCGTGGTTGAACATCGCCACCGACTCGGGGCCGTATTCGGCCTTGATCTTGTTCATGCGCCCGGCGATGTACTGCAGCGCCTCGTCCCAAGTCGCCGTCTTCCATTGGTCCTTGCCGCGTTCGCCGACGCGGATGAGCGGCTGGCGCAACCGGTCCGGGTCGGTGACCGCGCCCACGGCGCCGGTACCGCGCGGGCAAAGACGGCCCTTGCAGGCGGGATCCTTCGGGTTGCCTTCGAATTTCCAGAGCTTGCCGTCGCGCACGGTGGCGAAACCGGCGCAGCGCCAGAAGCACATTTCGCAGAAGGTGGCGGTCGTGGTGACCGCGCCCGGCCCGCCGGCGGCGTGGGCGAACGGCACGAGCGGGCGGATCGCGGTGGCTGCAGCGGCGCCGCCGAAAGTGGCGGCCGAGATCTGCAGGAACCGCCTTCGGGATACTCTTGGCATCACATCCTCGGCTGTTGCGTGGCAATACAGTCATTTCAACCTATCTTGCATGGACGCCTTCTGACTTTGGTCAAGCGGAGCCCGGATTTGAGGAGGACAATAAGAATCGGGAGGAAGCGGAGGGATATTTCAATCGCTACTGAAATGTCGTATGCTGCGCGCATGGACAGGAACAACGCCCTGAAAGTCTTCGTATCGTTGTCGTCGCCGGCGCGGCTGGACATCTTTTGCGCGCTCGTGCACTCCGGAATGGACGGGATGGTCGCGGGCGAACTCGCGAACAAGCTCGGGGTCCCGGCGAGCAACCTTTCGTTCCATTTGAAAATCATGCGCGACGCGGGGCTGGTCACGACGGAGCCCGAGGGCCGCTTCCAGCGCTACCGTGCCAACGTCGCGCACATGCTGCGGCTGCTCGCCTTCGTCACCGAGAACTGCTGCTACACGCCGGCTTCGGCGGCACGCAAACGCACAAGGGCAACGGCCGCCCGCCCGCGGCCCCGGCCATGAACCATTCAAGGCCTTCGCCGCGCGCTGGCGCAGGAGAAGGCCTTCCGCCGGATGCGCGGACCGCGTCCTGTCAGGCAAGAAGGAGAACGACCATGAAACGCAGCTGGAAAATACTCGGATCGGCCCTGGCCCTGTGGCTTGCGGCCGGATGGGCATCGGCGCAAGGGCTCATCGTCGACACCGCCTATGTGGAAAAGGCGATGAAGAGCGGCGCGCTGGTGTGGGATGCGCGTGACGCGGACGACTACCTCGCGGGGCACCTACCGGGCGCGGTGAACATCGGTTATTCCGGCGACGTCTTCCGCGACGCCAATCGCGAGGACCCGCCCTCCGCCGCCGCGGCAGCGAAGATCTTCGGCGCCGCGGGCATGGACATCCTCGGCAGGGAAGTGATCGTCTACACGCGGAAGGGTGATGCGTTCGCGTACTATGCGGCCCGCATGCCCGAGTATTACGGCGGCAGGCACGCCAAGATCTATCACGGCGGCCTGGACGACTGGAAGGCGGCGGGCAAGCCGGTCGAGACGACGGTCGTGAAGCTGGCACCCGTCACGCTCACGTTGGTCGAAGGCAAGGGAGCGCTGGGCAACAAGGAACTGGTCGAACGCGTGAAGTCGGGCAACGCGCAGATTGTCGATGCGCGCACGCCCAAGGAATACACCGGCGAAGACATCCGCGCCATCCGCGGCGGGCACGTTCCCGGTGCCGTGAGCGTTCCGTACGAGCAAAACTGGCAGGACCCGGCGGCGGCCTCAAAGCTCGCGGCCAAGCAGGTGTCCAACCGCGACGGCATGGCGCTCAAGTCGCCCGAGCAGTTGAAGAGCCTGTACGCGAAGCTCGATCCGAACAAGGAAACCGTCGTGTACTGCCAGAGCGGCGTACGCGCTTCGGAGACGGCGGCAGTGCTGCGCGACCTCGGCTTCAAGGACGTCAAGGTCCACGAACCGTCCTGGCTGGGCTATGCCGGCGACCTCTCCGCGCCCGCGCAGGACGAGGTGTTCGTGAACATCGGCGCGCTGAACGGGCGCATCGCCTCGCTGCAAGGCCAGGTGAAGGAACTGCAGGCCGAGATCGCGAAGCTGAAACCCGCGAAGTAAGCCGGCTTCGGAATTCGTGTGCAACGGCCGCGGCGACGCGGCCGTTTTCTTTCCTAGGGGACGAGCGCGAAGTCGGCGTCCTGCCAGGCCCTGCGGAAGCGCTGCTCGACGGCGTCGGCTTCCGCCGCCCTTCCCTGAGCGCGCAGCGAACGCTCGAGGCCATGCAGGGACCAGCCATTTTCAGGATAGTGCTTCAGGTCCTCGCGCCAGGCGGCCTCGGCCTGCGCGGGCCGTCCCGCAGCAAGCAGCGCATTGCCGAGCGCATGGCGCGTCGGCGCGAGCCACAGGTGCGGTTCGTCGTAGGCAAGGCCGTCCTCGAGCGCGACCGCTTGGCGAAGCAATGCAACCGCACGCGCGTTGTCCCCCGTCGCAAGCGCGATTTCCGCGGCAAGCGTGTTGCGCGCGATCGCCGCGAGCGCCTGGGCGGTATTGATGTTTTTCACCCTGGCCCTGGCCAGCGCGGGATCGGCAGCGATTGCCTCGAGCCTCGCCAGTTCCGCGCGCGCGAGATCGATCTTCCCGGTGCGCGCGTAGGCCGTGCCGCGCGCGAAATGATAGGCCGCGAGCGGGTACGGCTCGCGCGTG
This sequence comes from uncultured beta proteobacterium, assembly GCA_963849005.1. Classification (GTDB taxonomy): domain Bacteria; phylum Pseudomonadota; class Gammaproteobacteria; order Burkholderiales; family Usitatibacteraceae; genus CAWKGC01. The sequence continues at coordinate 10,308 of CAWKGC010000014.1, forward strand.
TCCGGCGGAAGCGCGCGCAGGATCTCTTCCCATTTCGCGAAGCGCACCAGCGCGTGATACTGAAGCGCGGCGAGGTGCTGCAGCGTCGCAGTCGTGAGATCGCCCTTGTTCGGGCCGCACGCCACGGTGTAGGCCTCGCGGGCCGCCTCGATGGCAAGGCTGCTCCGGCCTTGCATCGCCGCGGACGCCCAGAGGAAATGGTGGTTGTGCGCGGCATAGCCGACGCGGTATGCGCCCTGCGCATCGACCTGCGCCAGGTAACGGCGATCGGCCTCGATCGAGTGCAGGTTCGCCTTCGTTGCGTCGGCGTAGCGCCCGGTGCGCATGTAGATGTGCGCGGGCATGTGCAGCAGGTGCGGCGAGCCGGGCACGAGGTCGCGCAGGCGGTCGGCCGCGGCAAGCGCTCGCTCCGGTTGCGCGGACGACTCGTACAGATGGACCCGGTAATGCAGCGCGCCCGGATGGCCGGGCGCGACAGCGATGGCGCGATCGAGAAGCCTCTCGATTTCGCCTGTCCACGGCCTGGGCGTCCCGTCGCGGCCCCACCAGTCGTAGGGATGCAGGTTCATGATCGACTCGGCGGCAAGGAGCGCGATGTCCGCGTCGCCGGGAAAGCGCTTCGAGAGCGCGACCATGCGGCGCGCGTACGCTTCCTCGTCGAGCGCATCGGGCGCTCCCTTGGCGGGGTGGCGATCGGACAGCGCGTCGATGAGGCCCGCGGTCCGCGGCGACGCCTTCGGCGCAAGCGCGCGGGCGCGGGCAAGAGCGCTCGCGACCCGGCGCTTTGCCTCATCGGTCATGTCGGTATTGATGTTGGGCCCCAGCGACCACGCGAGCCCCCACCAGCACAGCGCGCAGGCCGGGTCTTCTTCGGCGGCCGCGGCGAAGGCGCGCGCGCTCTCCTGCGGATTGAAGCCGAAGGCCATGACCATGCCCTGGTCGAGATAGCGCTGGGCGGCGGCGGAAGTCGTGCCGGCGGGAACGGTGTAGGCGCCCATGCCGGCCAGAAGCGGCGCGCGATCATCGGCGGCCGCGGCCGGCGCAGCGCAAAGAGGAAGGGCGAACGCCCGCAGGAGCGCCGGAGCGAAGCGCCCGCGCAACGGGACTCAACGCGAGGGCCGCAGCCCTGCGAAGTGCTTCTCGGCGGCGCGCATGCCCCGCGATGCGACCACCAGGATCACGACGAAGAGCAGCACGAACCAGCCCATCGAGATGCCGGTGAGGCCCGGCAGGGTGATTTCTCCCTGGGCGGTGGAGCGCGCCCATTCGTCGACGCCGGGCAGGAACTCCGCGAAGAGAAAGACGCCGCCGAGCATGCCGGCGACGAACGCGAACCCGTCGATGCGTCCCGTCGCGCAGGCCGCGATCGAGGTGCCCGGGCAATATCCTCCGACCACGAAGCCGGTGCCGAAGAGCAGCCCGCCGATGATCGCGCCGGCGTAGTTGGTCGGCTCGACATAGAGTTCGGAGAATTCCAGCAGACCGGCGGCCGAAAGCAGGAACAGGCCCGCCATGGCCGTGACGATGGCCGTGAACATGACCTTCACGACCGACATGTCGTAGAAGTAGAAGACCGCGGTCAGCTTGCGCGCGCTGCCGAAGCCCGCGCGCTCCAGCGAGAAGCCGAAACCGAAGCCGAGCATGAGCGCGAGGACGAGCGTCGCGGCCGAGGAGAGTTCGAGCGTGGACGAGAGGGGAAACATCAGAGCCACTCCTTCTTGAAGGCCCAGGCGACGGCATAGCCCGCGGCGAACACCGCGCCCATGAACACCAGGCTGCCTGCGTTGAGGATCGCGCCTCCGGTGAGCGCCTGGCCGCTGGTGCATCCCATCGCGACCTTGGCGCCTATCCCGGCGACCATGCCGCCGAATGCAGCGACGGCGAGGCGCCGTGCGCTGGAAATGTGCGGCCCCTTCTCCACCATGAAGCGCGTGCGTCCCGCCATCCACCCGGACACCGCGGCCCCGGCGAACGCGCCCACGATGAGGAAGACGAGCCACGCGGTGAGCGGCGAGCCGTCGGCAAGGTAGCGCGCGTGCACCGGGTTCGCCATCGCGTGGGCGGGCGAGAAGATGCTTGCGAGCCAGGCGGCGACCGACGAGAAGGCGCCCGTTGCGCCAAGCCCGCGCCCGGCGACGAGGTAGGACGCGAGCAGCATGATGCCCAGCAGCGCGCCGACCGCGTACGGGTTCCAGTAAGGCTCCGCGGAGCGCAAGGCGCGCGCCGGCTTCCTGATGCTCGCGGGATGGGTGATGGTCTCGGACATGGCGTCAGTCCCTTTCGTGAATGCCTGCCTTGCAGGTTAGCGCAAGCTCGCGGCCTTGTGGGGCATCTCCCGTTTTCAGAATCGCGCCGAATAGGCCACGCCCAGCGAGTATTCCCTGAGGCTGATCGTCTCCGACGTGGACGGCGGCGCCCCCAGCCGCACCAGCAGGCTTTGGCCGCTGACGGAATTCTCGGCCGCGTACAGGAAGTAACCGGTGATCTCGGAAGTCTTGTCGATCTTCCACGTCGCGCCCGCCGTGTAGTGGTCCTTGATGACGCCCGGGGCGAGGATGTTGAAGGTCACGTCCTGCGGACTGATCGGGTTGTCGCTGTGGTTGTAGCCCGCGCGCAGCGTCCAGCGGTCGTCCAGCGTGTACTGCACGCCGAATTTCCAGACGTCGATGTCCTGCCAGCCGAAGCCCGCGCCGTCCGAGCCGCCCAGGCAGGCGCTCGACTGCCCGCCGAAGCAATTGAGGATCAGCCTGCTCGAATTCGACACCGACGCCGAGTCGCTGTAGTAGATGCGTTCCCAGTCGAGCGCGAGCAGCCACTGCGGGGTCGGCCGGAAGGCGATTCCCGCGGTCCAGTTCGACGGGATGTCGAAGCCGCCGCCTTGCGCAAACAGGCCCTTGTACTTTTCCAGGCTGTCCATGTTCATCTTGGTGGAATAGGCGACGCCCACGCTCACCTTGTCGAACTCGCCGTAGTAGCCGATGCGCGCGCCGTAACCCCAGGCAGTCTCGTAGCCGTTGTTGGTCACGTTGCCCGGAGAGGTGGAAAGCCCCGGGTTGTCGAAGGCCTGCAGGCCTTCGGCCTTGAAGCGCTGGTAGGCGATCACCGGTGCAATGCCGATGGAGTTGCCGGGGGTGAATTTCCAGGCCACGTAGGGCGCGATCATGAGTTGCATGAGGTCCACGCCAAGGCTGCCGTTGCCGCACAGGAGGTTGTACGGCCCGGGCGCCTGGTTGAACGACGCGCAGGCGCTTATCTGGCCGATCTGGCCGCCGGGGTAGTCGGTGTTCATGCCGCCGTTGCCATAGACGGAGACGCCGACCGCGACGTCCGGCTGGATCATCCTGTTGTAGCCGAACTCGGGGATGAAGAAGTTGGTGCTGTCGCTGGTGGCCGAGCCATCGATGCCGGCCATTCCGGAGCCGCTGCGCGAGGCACTGCGGTCCGGGGAGAACCACGTGAGGCCCAATTGCCATTGGTCGCCGACTGCGGTCATCGCCCCCGGGTTGATCGCGCCGCCGAAGGGCTCCTGTGCGACCGCGACCGCGGCACCGCCCATCCCGAGCGCCTTCATGCCGTAGGAATGCGAGAAATATCCGTCGGTTGCAAGCGCGAACGACGGTGCCACGAGGCCGGCGCAGACCAATGCGCGGGTGATTGTCCTTGATTTCATCTGGGAACCCTCCCGGGAAGAGATGCTTCCATGATACTCAGGGGGGCATGGTATCACTTGACGCCGGTCAAACCTTGCCGACGCCGCGGCTGGCACGCGCCTTGCTCAGCCGGCGCGCCCTCCGGAGCCGCGCCGCGGATCTGCATCGCGATGGGCTCAGGAACCCCGGGTATTGCCGAACAGCACCCAGCACACCACCGCGAGGAGAACCAGCCCGGCGGCAAAGTACAGGCCGCGGGCGATGACGAAGTCCTTGATAAAGCTCGCGGGCAATCCGGCCGCCTGGTACGCGCGACGGGAAGCAATCGAAGATGCCGCCGCCAGGGCCAGCAGCAAGCCCAACGCAATGCACGAGGCCGCCGCAGCGTAGTCGCGCGCCAGGGACACGGCGCCGAACCATGTCGCCAACAGCACGCAACCGAGAAGGAAGAAGATCGCCGGCGCGCTCGCTGAGGCGTCGGCCTGGGTGGCCTTCTCTTTCTCGGCCAGCGCCGCGTGCGCCCGTTTCGAGATGTGCAAGGCGAGGAGAGCGAGCGCGACGACCACGACTCCGGCACCGATGAGCATGCCTATTCCCCTTGTCCCGCCGCGACCGGCTGCAACTGGGGATCCAGCGCGACCCGCTCGTCGAACACGAAGCAGGCGCCCGCATACCCCTGCCCTCCCACCTGCTCGAAGTAGTTGAGTATCCCGCCCTGCAGCTGGAATACGTTCCTGAATCCGGAGTTCTGCATCCACAGCGCCGCCTTCTCGCAGCGGATGCCGCCGGTGCAGAAGGTGACCACCGTCTTGTCGCGCAGCGCCTCGCGGTGCTGTTCCAGTGCCTCGGGGAGGTCCGTGAACTTGCCGATCGGCAGCGTCAGCGCGCGCTCGAAGGTGCCGTGCGCCACTTCCTGCATGTTGCGGGTGTCGAGCAGCACCACGTACCGCCCGTCGTCGTCGCGCCGGTTCGCGATCCACGCCGCGAGCTTCTCGGGCGTGACCGAAGGCGCGCGCGCCTTGCCCGGCTCGATGCCGAACTGCCGGAAGCTGATGATTTCGGGCTTCACCTTCACCAGCAGCTTCCTGAAGGGGCGGCGCTCGGAATCGCTGAATTTCGCGTGCATCGGCGCGAAACGCGGGTCAGCCTTGAGGAGGTCCATCCAGCCGCGCAGCGCCGCATCCGGCCCGGCAAGGAACAGGTTGATGCCTTCGGGGGCGACGATCACGGTGCCGAGCAGGTGCGCGCTCTCCGCACTTGCGCGCAGCGCGGCCGCCAGCGATTCGGGCTGCTCGATCGGGACGAAATGGTAGGCGGCGACGTTCAACATGCCGCGTACTTTACTACCCTTCGATCTGCACCAGCTTCATGCGCCCCGAGGCGCCGCTCCTGATCGACACCTGCGCCTTGCGGACGCCGAAATGCCCGGCGACGAGGCGGACAAGCTCCTCGTTCGCCTTGCCGTCGACGGGCTGCGCCTTGATCTTCGCGAGCCACGTGCCGTCGGGCTGCTCTTCGAGCGCCGAGACGCGCGCCTTGGGCTTCACCTTGACCTGTATGGTCTTCATCCGGAACCAGTCAAGCGCCTTGAAACCTCAGTCGGTGGGCGAGGTGCGCCGTTTCGATCCCTGGCCGGATTTCGGTTTCGCAGGTGCCACCGCCCGCTCGGACAATCGACCGGTGACGTACTTGTGCAGCACGCTGGCAATGAGCGTCTGGTAGGGAACGCCCTCTTCCATCGCCTTGACCTGGATATCGCCCAGATCGCCGGACGAAAGGCGGATGTTGATCCTTCGGTCCTTGATTGCCGTGGCGCGGGCGGCAGCCTTGAGGCGGGCAAGCTCGGCCTTGCTGGCAACCGACTTGAGCCTTCCTTTCTCGAATGCGCCCAGCACTTCCTTTTCGTACGCATCAATTTTCGGCATCGGGTCCACCCTGTTTCAAGTAGTCACGGGTCGCCTTGCGACTCGGGATGATTGTCTTGAGGAAGTAGTGGTCTTCCTCCTCCACGAACGGCACCAGCCAGGCGTAGTTGTCCAATGCCACGACGAGGACGCGCTGCCGCGGATACCTGGCCTGGTCCGGATGGGCCAGGATGTCGAGCAGCCCGCCCATTTCGATCGCCACCACGATGGCCTCGAAGGATATTCCCCGCCCGGCCTGGAGCGCCTCGTTCTTCGCCGCGCCCCACCGAAACGGCTTCATGCGGCAATACTACGCGGCTGTGTGCCTTTTGTCACCAGATCGGGCCGGGCGCGCCACGCCGGGGACTCAGGTCACCGGCGCGGTGGCCACATGCTCGCCCCGCTCGAAGACGACCTGCGCGCGGCCCACCAGCAGCGCGTCCACCGCGCCGATCTGGTCCGTGTCCTTGGTCTTGTAGGGCAGCATGTGCAGCAGGTAGCGCAGCGCGTTCAGGCGCGCGCGCTTCTTGCAATCGCTCTTGATCACGATCCACGGCGAATCCGCCGTGTCGGTGTGGAAGAACATCGCCTCTTTCGAGCGCGTGTAGTCGTCCCACTTGTCGAGCGACGCCAGGTCGATGGGCGAGAGCTTCCACTGCTTCAAGGGGTGCACTTCGCGTTCCTTGAAGCGGCGGCGCTGCTCGCGCCGGCTCACCGAGAACCAGAACTTGAAGACGTGGATGCCCTGGCGCACCAGCATGCGCTCGAACTCCGGCACCTGGCGCAGGAACTCCTTGTACTCGGCGTCGGTGCAAAAACCCATGACGCGCTCCACTCCCGCGCGGTTGTACCAGCTGCGGTCGAAGAGCGTGATCTCGCCCGAGGTCGGCAGGTGCTCGACGTAGCGCTGGAAGTACCACTGGCCGCGCTCTTCATCGGTGGGCTTCTCCAGCGCCACGACGCGCGCGCCGCGCGGGTTCAGGTGCTCCATGAAGCGCCGGATCGTGCCGCCCTTGCCCGCGGCGTCCCGCCCCTCGAAGAGCACGATCACCCGCTGGCCCGTCTCCTTCACCCAGGCCTGCAGCTTCAGCAGTTCCACCTGGAGGCGGTACTTCTGCCTTTCGTAGCTCTTGCGCGAGAGCAGGTTCTTGTAGGGATACCCCCCCTCCTGCCAGTTGTCCGCGAGCTCGCGGTCCGCCTGCCGGCGCGCCAGCTTGTCGAGGCCGCGCTGCTGGCTCAGGGCGGATGCCAGGATGCGCACCGCGTCCGCCGGGTTGGTGCCCACGAGGATGTCGTTGATGGCACCCGCCTTCGCCTCGTCCGCGGCCGCCCCTGCTTCCTCGATCGCGTAGGCCTCTATGGCCTGCGCCTCCAGGACCGGCGCGGTGTCTCCGCTCGTTGCCGGCCGCGCAGCGCTTTTCGGCACTCGGCGCGCAGGCTTTTTCGGTGCTGCGAGCTTCTTCTTTCGGGGGGCGACGGGACGCTTTGATGCCATTGCGAACTCCTGGAAAAAATAAGGGGCCGGCGAATCCTGTATAGCAGAGCGGGATTATCGCCGATTGATCGCCATCAAGCCGCGAGGCCGGCGCTTCAGGATGGGCGTGCCGGCTTCCGCGCGATGACCGTGACGAAGGCCTTGTTGCTGCCCGCGGGCGCCTCGAAGTCGCTGAACCCGAGATGGAGGACCTCCCATCCGGCAAATCGCGCCGCCATCTCGTCGCGGGAAAACAGGCAATGGCCCTCGGCGCCGAACATCTCGAGGTAGGTCGTGCCTTCGACGAGGACGTTGACGATGGCCACACCGCCTTCGCGCACGTGCGCCTGGAGGTTCGCCAACGCCTTGAACGCGGTCGGGCAGTCGAAGAACATCAGCAGGCCGATCGAGACCACCGCGTCGAAGTCCTCTTCCAGGTCGTAGTGCCGAAGGTCCGCGAGCGCCGCCTGGACGGGCAGGGCCTCGTCGGCCGCGCGCTGCTTGATGTGCGAGATTGCCGTGGCGCTCGCGTCGAGCGCGAGGACGCTGCAGCCCCGTTCCGCGGCAGCGAAGGCGAGATTGCCGATGCCGCACCCGTAGTCGAGCACCCGGCCTTTCAGGTAGGGGATGGCCGCCAGCTCGAAGGGATTCAAGCGGAAGTCGTGATCGCGCAACTGCCGCTGGAACTGGGCGTCGAAGAAGGGGACGCTCACCTTCAGCCCGGGCGCCTTGCCTTGATGCCGCGCTTGTCGGCAGTACGAAGCACCAGCGCCCCGTCGGCTTCGATCGTGAACGCCATGACCCTGCCCAGCACGTCGAGGAACAGGGCCTCCTGCCGCATGAGCGGCTCCTCGCACGCCATCTTCGTGAGCGCCGCTTTTGTGATCGAGAGCCCCTCGCCCGTGAGCGAATACGCGGCTGTGTAGGCGTTGCACGATGCCTTGCCCGACAAGCGGCCATCCACGCCGAAGTTGAGCGTCACTTTCGGCTGCGCAAGGATGGCGGCGCCGTCGATCTCCACGACAGCCCATTCGGCCCCTTGCAGCAGCGAGGCGGGTTCGCCCCCGCAGCCGTTCAGCTTCCTGCCGTCGAACACGACTTCCACGGTGTTCGGAAAGGGCATGCCGGTCATCGTATCGGCGCAGCGCTGGTTGAGGACCGTCACCAGCAGCTCCTTGCCGTCGGCGCGCGTGGCGTACTTCCGGATCACCGGCGACGTCCTGGGGCGGGGCATCCGCGCCTCGACGCGGGTCTGCCCGTTGTCGAGGAGCAGCGTGACCTTGCCGTCGGCAATCACGAGGTTCCATCCGGGCTCGTTGCCGGTTGCCCGGAATGGCGCCACCACGGGCGGCGCCTTGGCGGCAGGGGTTTCCGCCTTGGTGGCGGAGGGCGGGGTGGTGTCGGCCGCGCCTGCCCAGGATGCCATTGCGGCTGCAGCCAGGCAGGTGGCGACCTGGAGGGAAAGAAGTTTCATCGATCGATCTCCCAGGTCAGGCCGCTGCGATCGCCATGATCTCGACCTTGTAGGCCGGATTGGCGAGCTTCGCCTCGATGGTGGCGCGCGCCGGCGTATGGCCGGGGATGACCCAGGTGTCCCAGACCGCGTTCATGGCCGGGAAGTCCGCCATGTCCGGCAGGAAGATCTGCACCGAGATCAACTTCGACTTTTCGCTGCCGGCCTCGTGCAGCAGGCGCGCGATGTGGCCGAGGATCTCCTCGGTCTGCCCGGTGATGTCCTTGGCCGGGTCGTCGGCGACCTGCCCCGCGAGGTAGATCGTGCCGTTGTGGACGACCATGTCCGAGAGCCGCTTGCCGACGTGATGGCGAATGAGGGTCATGCTGTCTTCCTTCGGTTGTGTGGAATTGAAAATCAGGATTCGAAATTGCGTACGCGCGCCTTGAAGCCGATCGCCGACAGGGCCTCGACCAGTTGCTGCACGTGCGCGTGGTTGCGCGTCTTCACGACGAAATCGATCTCGGCATTCTGCACCGGCAGGTGGGTGAAGGCACGCTGGTGGTGCACCTCGTCGACGTTCGCGCCCAGTTCCGCCAGGCAGCCGGTGGCCTTCGCCAGCGCGCCGGGAAGGTCCCGCACCTCGATGCGGATCCTGGCCATGCGCCCGGAGCGCACCATGCCGCGATGGATGATCTCGGCGAGCATCAGCGGGTCGATGTTGCCGCCGCACAGCACGATGCCGACCGTTTTCCCCCTGAACCTCTCCGGGTAGCGGGAGCATGGCCGCGAGCGAGGCGGCCCCCGCGCCTTCGACGACGGTCTTCTCGATCTCGAGCAGCAGGACGATGGCCTGCTCGATGTCGCCCTCGTCCACGAGCAGGATGCCGGAGACGTTGCTTCCGCACGATCTCGCGCGTGATCATGCCGGCTTCCTTGACCGCGATGCCTTCGGCGATCGTGCTCAGGCCGAACTCCGCCCTGGTCCCCTCGAGCGCGTGCAGCATCGACGGATAGCGCTCGGTCTCCACGCCGATCACCTCGATCCCCGGGTTGATCGCCTTCGCGGCGATCGAGATGCCCGAGATCAGGCCGCCCCCGCCGATCGCGATGGCCAGGGTGTCGATGTCCGGGTGCGCCTCCAGCATCTCGAGGCCGGCAGTGCCCTGCCCCGCGATGATCATCTCGTCGTCGTAGGGATGCACGATGGTCAGCCCGCGTTCCACGGCGAGGCTGCGCATGAGGTCCTTGGCCTCGTCGAAGTCCGCGCCGTGCAGGATCACCTCCGCGCCGTGCCTGGCGGTGTGCTCGACCTTCACGTTGGGCGTGAACTGCGGCATCACCATCACCGCCGGAATGCCCAGGCGGTGCGCGTGATAGGCCACACCTTGCGCGTGGTTGCCGGCCGAGACCGCAATGACGCCCTTGGCCGCCTGATCCTTCGTGAGCGACAGCAACTTGTTCAGCGCGCCGCGCTCCTTGAAGGAAGCGGTGAACTGGTGGTTCTCGAACTTGAGGTACACCCGGGCGCCGGTGATTTCCGAAAGCGTGCGCGAATGCAGGCAGGGAGTCTCGACAACCCGGCCCTTGATTGCCGCGGCGGCCTTCTTGATGTCTGCCAATTTCCACTGTCATTTTTCTTGCGCCCTCATCGGCGTCCATCGGCGTCCATCGGCGGTTTCATTGCCATCTTGTATTACGTCTCTGACCCCAAATTGCGTCTCTGACCCCAATCACATCATTCGTAGAACCTGAACTTCACTTCCGGCTGCCTTCCGGAAAGGATATCGGCAATCGCCTTGCCGGAACCAGCTCCCATCGTCCAGCCCAGCGTGCCATGCCCGGTGTTCAGGTAAAGGTTCTTGATGCGGGACCTCCCGACCAGGGGAACGTTCGACGGAGTGGCCGGCCGCAGTCCCGCCCAATAGACGGGATGGTCGTAGTCTGCAGCATCGGGAAACACTTCGCGAGCGCGCCGCACCAGGGATTCGCAGCGCGGCATGTCGAGGCCGGTGGAATACCCGGAGAGCTCTGCGGTCCCGGCGAGCCGCAGCCGGTCGCCCAGGCGCGTGATCGCAATCTTGAGCGTGTCGTCGGATAGGCACACCGTCGGCGCGGCCGCGGGGTTGGTGACGGCCAGCGTCGCGGAGTAGCCCTTCGCAGGATAGATCGGCAGCGACAGGCCGAGGGGCAGCGTCAGCAGCGGGCTGTAGCTGCCCAGCGCGACGACGTAGGCGTCTGCCTTCAATGTCTCCTGCCCGTTCGCCTGCGAGGTCACCACGACGCCGGTGACGGCGTTGTCGGCGGCGCGCAGGCCCAGGATCGTGGTGCCATGGCGGAACTCCACGCCCTTTGCCGCGGCCATGGCGGCGAGCCGTTGCGTGAACTTGAACGCGTCGCCCGATTCGTCGGAGGCCGTGTAGGTCGCGCCGACCATCTTCGAGCGGATCGAGGCCAGCGCCGGCTCGATCGCGACGGCCTCCTCCACGCTCTTTACCTCTCGGTCGAGCCCAAGGCGCTGCAGCGTCGCGGTGGCCTCCCTCGCCGCGCGGAATTCCGCCGCGTCGGTGTAGAAGTGCAGGATGCCTCGCGAAAGATTGTCGTACTCGATGCCGGTGTCACGCCGCAACTGCTGCAGGACCGTGCGCGAGTACCAGGACATCGCGAGGATCTGCCCGGTGTTCTCGCGCGTGCGCCACGCCATGCACTCGTAGAGGAAGCGCAGGCCCCACGACCACTGCGCCGGGTCCATGCGCGGCCGGAAGAGAAGCGGCGCGTCGTCGCGCGAGAGCCACTTCAGGATCCTGAGCGGCGCCGAGGGGTTGGCCCAGGGTTCGGCATGGCACACGGAAACCTGGCCGCCGTTGGCGAAGCTGGTCTCGAGCCCCGCCCCCTCCCGGCGGTCGATCACGACGACCTCGTGGCCCGCCTCGCGCAAGTACCATGCGCTCGTCACGCCGAGGATCCCCGCTCCGAGAACCGCCACTTTCATGCCCTGCCTCCGAAGGAAAACGGGGTCAGGTTACATTAAGTCGAAAACGGGGTCAGGTTACATTTCCCGGAAGAAAACGGGGTCAGAGTACATTTCCGGACGCGAAGAATCGCTGTGCGATCCGGCCGGAAATGTACTCTGACCCCGTTTTCGACTTAATGTAACCTGACCCCGTTTCCTGCGGCGAAGGGGTGCGGTAAAAAGGGCTAGAATTGTCACATACTTTCCCTCGC
>CAWKGC010000015.1:0-7172 GCA_963849005.1 uncultured beta proteobacterium
TAAATCCTGAAAACGGGGTCAGAGTACATTTCCGGTAGCGCGGGATCGCTGTGCGATCCAGCCGGAAATGTACTCTGACCCCGTTTTCGGGGAAATGTACTCTGACCCCATTTCCCGTTTCCTAGAGCGACTCCACCCGCGCCGGGGTGTGCTTGTGCCACGGCGTGCCGGCCAGCCAGTCGCAATCGGCGCCGCGCGTGAGTTCGTTGGGCGAGACGCCGGCGGGCACCGCGTTGCCGGGAAAGTCCACGCCCTGTCCGTTCGGCAGCGAGACATGGCCGGGAAGCATCTGCGCGGAGACCTCGACCGTCACATCGACGCTGCCGCGCCGGGTGGTGACGCGCACGCGGCCGCCGTCGGCAACGCCCACGCGCTCGGCGTCGCCGGCGTTGATCCGCAGCGCCCCGGCGCGGTCCTTCTTGCGCCAGTCGGGATCGCGGATGATGGTGTTCGCCGTGTACGAGCGCCGCTCGCCGGCGGACAGCACGAAGGGAAACTCGCTGCTCCCGGTCGGCGCGGGTTCGCCCTGCAGGGCGTCGAGCTCCGCGAACAATTCGGGAATCGCCAACTGGATCCGGCCGACCTGGCTCTTCATGCGCTCGAAACTCTCTTCCCACTCGTCCACTGAAAACACCACCGCACTTTTGCTCGCGAGCAGGGCATCGAACAAGGCATCGGCGGCGTCCGGTGGCGAACCCGTGAACCCGGCGCGCGCGAGCGACTTCGGCTGGCGTTGCGCGGCGGCCTGGCACAGTCCCCATACCGCCGCGGCCTCGGCAAATCCTTCGGGCAGCAGGTCGCCGATGGCGCGATACAAGGCCACCGGCGCAATCGCCATCATCTGCGGGTTCGCCGCAGCCATCTCGAAGAACTTCGCGCGGAAAGCCTTGCGTCCCTGCTGCCACGCCGTCCGCAATTGCGCGACCGGTTCCTTGGGCAGCGCTCCGAGCGCCTCGCACAATCGCGCATGCAATTCCGCTTCCGAGAACAGTCCAGGCAGGGGTGACAGCAAGGCGCGCCGCAGGTGAAAGCAGTTGTCCGGGTACTCGAAAGTGAAGAAGGTCGCCTCGGCCTTTTCGTACTGGCTGGAGACGGGCAGGACGTAGTGCGCCAGCCGCGCCGTTTCCGACATCGCCACGTCGATCACCACCACCAGGTCCAGCGCGGCCATGCTTCGCGCATGCGCACGCTGTCGGCGAGCGAATGCGCGGGGTTGGCGCTCTCGACCAGCATCGCGCGGAAGCGCTTCGGATGGTCGGTGAGGATTTCGTCGGGGATCGCGTTGCACGGCACCAGCCCGCCGATGATGCGCGCCCCGGTGACCGGCGAGCGCTTCCCGGCGCCCGCTTCGCTGCTGCTGCCGGTGGCCAGCGGCACGATCGCGCTGGGCAGGAAGGCCGCGCCCTTCTTGCCGAAGTTCCCGGTCAGGAGCACCAGCAGCTTGTGCAGGTACGAGACCAGCGTCGAATGCAGGTTCATCTGCACGCCGAGGTCTTCGAACGTGGCAACGCTTTCCGCCCCGGCGATGCGCCTTGCGGCTTCGCGCACCTGTTCCTCGGGCACGCCGCTCCTGGCGGAGTACTCGGCGATGGGAAGTTGCGCGAAGTGCGGCAAGACTTCCGCGGCACCTTCGGCGTGCGCCTCCAGCCACTCGTGCTTGACCAGATCTTCCTGGACGATCACTGCCACCATCGCTGCGAGCAGGAAGGCATCCGCCCCCGGCCGCACGCGCAAATGGATATCGGCCAGCTCGGCGGTTTCGGAGAGGCGCGGATCGATGACGATGAGGCAGCGCTTCGGGTCGCGCGCGATCTCGCGCAAGGTCAGCCTTGCGCGGGCAATGCTGTGCGACATCCACGGGTTCTTGCCGAGGAACAGGGCGACCTCGCAGTTGGCGAAGTCACCGCGCGTATAGCCGCCCAGCATGCGGTTCGCCACCCAGAATTCCCCGGTCTTTTCCTGTGCCAGCGCGCTGGAGCGGAATCGCGAGCCGAGCACCGCGCGGGTGGCGCGGCTGTAGGCGGCGGGCAGGTGGTTGCCTTGCCCTCCGCCGCCGTAGTAGAAGATCGACGCGCCGCCGTGGGCATCGCGGATCGCGGCGAATTTCGCGGCGACTTCGCGGATCGCGGTGTCCCAGTCGATCTCCTCGAAGGTCCCGTCGGGGCGGCGACGCAGGGGCTTGGTCAGGCGCTGCGGGTTGTTCTGGTAGTAGTCCAGCCGTGCGGCCTTTTCACACACATAGCCCTCGGAGCTGGGGTGCGCGTCGTCCCCGCGGATGCGCGCGAAGCGGCGCCCATCCTCGCCGCCCAACTGCACCTCGAGGCCGCAGTTGCACTCGCACAGGATGCAGGCGGTGGATTTCCATTCGGCTGCTGGGGCGTCGGAGTGGGTGTGCATGTGGGTATCCAGGGATTGATTGGGGAATTGGGGTCAGGTACGCAATTTGGGGTCAGGTACGCAATTACGACTCTGACCCCAAATTGCGTACCTGACCCCGATTAGTTTTTTTGCGCTGTCGGTAGCGCCAGACGAGCCACGTCGCGAGGCTGATCAGCACGATCACGACCATCGCGGCGATCTCGAATTTCTTGATGTCCTGCAGCAGCACCTCGACTGCCTGGCCGAACAAATATCCCAGCCCGGCGATCAGCGGCGCCCAGATGCACGCGCCGATGAAGTTGTAGACGACGAACTTCCACCGCTCCACGCGCCCCATGCCCAGCAGGATCGGGCCGATGATGCGAAAGCCGTACATGAAGCGGATGCCGATGATCAGCGGCGCGTGGTAGCGCGACAGCAACGCGTCGAAGCGGTGCACCTTCGATTCCCACTCCGGGTGCCTGGCGAGGATGTCCTTCCCCTTGAGGCGGCCGAGGAAGAAGTAGAACTGGTCGCCGAGGAAGCCGGCGATGAGCGCGACCACGATGACGATCCACAGCTCGAGGTGGCCGCGAAAAGCCGCAAACCCGCCCAGCGCGAGGATCGTCTCGCCCTCGAGGAACGCGCCGATGAAGATGGCTGCGTAGCCGTAGGTCTGGATGAGGGCGGGGATGTCCATTTGAGAGGAAATGGGGTCAGAGTACATTTCCGGCCGAATCGCACAGCGATCCCGCGCGACCGGAAATGTACTCTGACCCCATTTCGTCCGCGATCCGGCCGGAAATGTACTCTGACCCCGTTTTCCTCTCTCCGCCCATTTTGCAATTGTAATGCGGGCGGTAATGAAGGCGGCACCTGGCTCGGTGACAATGTGCGCTCAATCCATTGCAGGAGTTCGCCATGCAGACCCGATTCCGCTCTTTCCTGGCCACCGTCGCCGCTTTCCTGGCGTTCGGCCTTCCCGCCGCGCACGCCGATTTTTCCGGCTTCGGCTTTTCCTTCCCGGCGGCCAACCCGGGCACGGGCGTCTCCTTCCCGGCGATCGACAGGATCGAAGGCAAGCTGAACCTGACGCCCGAGCAGAAGGCGCAGTTCGACGTCGCCCTCGAGGCCAGCAAGGCCGCGTTCCTCGCGATCGAAGCCAGCAACGAGGCACTCAAGCAGTTCGCGCAGACCGAGCTCGCCAACACGCGCCCCAACCTCGAGCTGCTCACTGCCGAGCTGGACGATGCGATGGCGCAGGGCAAGATCGAGCGCAACAAGGCCCGCGCCGAGTGGCTGAAGCTCTACGCGATGCTGTCCGACGAGCAGGTCGCGACCGTCAAGGAAGCGCTGCAGGAGAAGATGGCGCTGGTCTCCTGGATCCGCGATTTCATCGTCAAGTGGTTCGTCGCCCGACGCGGCTAGGCTGAGGGGGGCAGCGCCGCAAGAAAATTGGGGTCAGAGACGCAATTGCGTCTCTGACCCCGGCAAATTGCGTCTCTGACCCCAATTACGGCAGGAACGGGTCGGTGACGATCCGGATGCTGACGGTCCACCAGCTCTCGGAGGAAGACCGCCCGAAGCGGTTGCCCACGGTGGCGTCGAGTTCGAGGCGGTCGGGGATCAGCGCCGCGCGGACGCCCGCCTGGTAGAACGGCCGGTTGTACTGCGTGCCGAACACTTCGCCGATCGCCTTGAAGCGCTCGCCGAGGTCCTGCTCCGCGAGCACGCCCCATGTGAAGTAGTTCTTGCCGCTCTCGCGCTCGTGCAGGCCGCCGAGATTCACGTTCAGGCGCAGCTTGTCGTCGTTGAGCGAGACGCCGGCCATCAGCAGCCCGTAGAGGTCGCCGGGGAAGCTGCTGTCCTCCTGGTCCGGATGGCGCACGCCGCCCGCGACCCAACCCCATCCCCAGCCGTCTGGCTCGACCTTGCGCGCGACGTATTTCGCCTGCAGCGCGAGATTGGTCGTGCGCGATTCCCCGTCCTCGGTCGCGCGGCTGCCCCCGAACGAAACCTCGAGGCCGTCGAGAGGACTGCACGCCGGCACGACCCACAGGTCGCGCGAATCACGGTTGTTCTGCTGCCACACCTCGAGCTGGCACGCACCGCGGTCGAGCACGCTCACGTCGTCGGTGACGAACGGGCTCGCCGCAAAGGCAACCGGGGTCAGAGACGCAATACATGCCGCGACCAAGCGGCCGCGGCAAGTATTACGTCTCTGACCCCAAATTGCGCTCAGCGCCGAGTGCATGTGAGACGCTGTCCGTCGACGCCGATGTTGAGCACCATCTTCTGCTCGGTCAGCACTTCGACCTGGAAGCTGAACTCGCCTCCCTTGATGTAGTAGGTGATCGCGCGGCCGCTGACGGCGAAACGCCCGGCGGCGGACTTGCCGTCGTTGGTGGCGAACGCGACCGTGCCCTCGCGGTTGTAGGTGTACTCGCCGTTGCGCCCCGAGAGCGAGCCGGTGCAGCTCCACGTCCCCAGCACCAGTTCGCGCGGCGTGTCGCCCATCGGGCGGTTGCCGATCGATGCGCCCGGCTGCGGCGAGCTGCCCGGGGCGGTCGCGCCGACCGGCCCGCTGCCGCCGCGGCCGCGCATCGTCGCGATCCAGTCGGCCGGCACCGCGAAGTTCAGGTTCTGCCCGTAGCGGTGCTGGAAGGTCATGATGCCGACCAGCCGGCCGGCGGCATCGAAGAGCCCGCCGCCGCTGGAGCCGGGCGAGATCGGCGCGGTGGTCTGGATCACCGTGCCGTTGGGCATTTCACGCAGCGACGAAACGATGCCGTCGCTGATGGTGAGCTCGAGGCCCTGCGGCGCGCCGATCGCGAACACCTTCTGCCCGGTGCGCAGTTCCTTCACGCCCTGCACCTTGACCGGCAGCGCGGCCAGCGCCGGGATGCGCAGCTTGCACAGGTCGTACTCCTCGTCGGCCACCGACATGCTGGCGTTGTTGTAGGTGGCGCCGCCGACCTTCACCGAAAACGTCACGCCGTTCTTGGCGACGTGGCAATTGGTGATGACCAGGTCCTCGCCGATCACCACGCCGCTGCCCACCGCGATCTGCTCGGCGTCGCGATCGAACACGGCGATGCGCGCAACGCTGCCCGATGCCGTATTGAACACGGTCTCGGCGTCGCTGCCCGGCGGCGGCGCGGTGGAGACGGCGACTTGCGGCGGATCGGCCGGGTCGGCATTCGGCGCCGTGGGGTCGGCCCGCGTTGCGTCGGCGGTGCTCGTTGTCGTGACGCTCAGTTTCGGCGCCACCTTCGGCGTCGGGCGCGGCCCGCGCCACCAGACCACGACGATGAGCGAGATCATGCCGATCACGGCCCACTTCACCCAGCCGCCCGAGAGGAGTTCGCCGATGGACGACGTGGTCTCCGGGGGAGCCGCTTCGACGACGGTCACCTTGCGCGGCGGCATCGGCGGCGGCGGGGACGCGGGCGCCGGCGTGCGCTTCGCGGCAGGGCGCTCGACGCCGGTGACCAGCGAGGCGTCGTAGATCATGCGCAGGTCCGGCGACGACAGGTACTGGAACGCTTCCTTCGCCGCGGCCAGCGCCTTGGGATCGGGCTCCGGCGCGAGGGCGATGTCCGTCAACAGCCGCTTGTAGGCCAGCTGGATGTCCTGCGTGGTCGCGTCGCGCGGTACGCCGAGTATTTCGTAAAGCGTCTGTGTCATGGGAATCGGAAAAAGGGCGCTTGCGCCGGATTATCCGGCCGCTCACGATCTATGATGCCACGGACGAACCCATCGGCCCCTTGCCATGCCCATGCCCCGCATCCTGCTTGCCGCTGCCGCGCTGCTGCTTGCCTCTTGCTCGACCTTCGACCTTCAGGGGCACCGCGGCGCGCGCGGGCTTGCCCCGGAGAACACGCTGCCGGCGTTTGCCGTGGCGCTGGCGATCGGCGTCGATACGCTCGAGCTCGATACCGGCGTCACCCGCGACGGCGTGGTCGTCATCGGCCACGACCCGCTGCTCAATCCGGACATCGCGCGCGACGCCTCGGGGAAATGGCTGGAGAAGAAGGGGCCGGCGATCCACGACCTGACGTTCGCCGAGCTGCAGGCCTACGACATCGGGCGCCTGAAGCCCGGCACCACCTACGCGAGCCGCTATCCCGAGCAGAAGCCGGTGGACGGCACGCGCTACGCGAGGCTCGCCGATCTTTTCGCGATGGTGATGCGCTCCGGCAACGACAGCGTGCGCTTCAACATCGAGACGAAGATTTCGCCGGAAGCGCCCGGGGAAACACTGGCGCCGGAGCCTTTCGTGCGCGCGTTGCTTGAGGTGATCGACGCGAACGGGATGGCGGCGCGCGTGACGATCCAGTCCTTCGATTGGCGCACGCTCGGGATCTCGCGGCGGATCGCGCCGGCGATTCCCACCGTGTGCCTTACTGCGCAGCAGAAATTCTTCGACAATGTGCGGGCGGAGAAGGGCTCGCCGTGGACCGCGGGCATCCAGTTCACCGACCACGGCTCGGTGCCGAAGATGGTGAAGGCCGCGGGGTGCGCGGTCTGGTCGCCCTATTTCGGCGACGTCGATGCGGCGAGCGTGGCAGAGGCGCATGCGCTCGGCCTGAAGGTGATCGTGTGGACGGTGAACGATCCCGCGAAGGCCAAGGCGCTGGTCGAGCTGGGCGTCGACGGCATCATCACCGACCGCCCGGACCTCATGAAAAAATTGCAATTGGGGTCAGAGACGTAACATCGCGACGCAACACTGTTGCGCCATGATATTACGTCTCTGACCCCAATTATTCGCCATGACCACATTGCACCGCCACCTCGCCGCCTGGGCGTAC
>CAWKGC010000016.1:0-9939 GCA_963849005.1 uncultured beta proteobacterium
CGGCAGTGAGGGTTTCGGGGGCGGATTTCATTTGCGCGCCTCGCTCAGCGCTGCCAGGTGGCGCGCAGCAGGTTCTCGCCCTTGCTGTAGTCCAGCTTCACTGTTCCCTTGAACGCGGAGCCAAGCGCCTGGGCGATGTTGCGCGCGAGGTGCGGGTCCGTCGTCGTCACGACCAAGCCGCCATCGTCGTCCGCGACGGCCATGATGCGCTGCAGCGGATGCTCGGCCTTCTCGTGCGCCTCGCGCGCGTGCACGATCGCGAGGACCTCGCCGCGATGTTCGGCAACGAACGGGCCCTTCAGCGAGAGGTAGCCTCCCGGGAAATTGTCTTCGATGCGAAGGCAGGCGGGGCACGCGTCCTCGTGCGCGCCGGCCGGGGCGGCCTGCCACGTCCAGCGGCCGCCCTGGTAGCTCGCGCCGCACTTGCGGCAAACGGTCGGCTCGGGAAGCTTCTCCCTTGCGCGATAGCTGTCCTCGGCGCCCGCGCCGAAAGCCGGCTCATGGCGGGCTGGGTGGGAATCGAGACGTCGGCTTTTCATTGCATGCCTCCTTTGGGTTCGAGCGGTTCCCCGCGCCGCCGGGATCAATGCCTGACGTCGCGGGTTTCCGCGAGCTGCCGCGTGACCGCGTCGAATGCGTCGCGCAGGGCCGCATGCAGGTCTTCGTTCCCGTTCTGGTTGGCCACGATCTCGTGTCCCGGGACGTGCACGTTCACGCTGACCTGGTATTGGCGGCCGTGGGTTTGGTGCTTGCCCAGGGCCTCGATTGCGACGCGGCAGTTCATGACCCGCGGATCGTCGCCTTCAAGCCTCTCGGTCAGAACGCGGATTCGCTCCGCGAGCGCTGCGGAACGACGCATGTTGCGAAAAGTGATTTGCGTGGAATTCATGGTGGTGCCTCACAATCGTCATGGACACGAATTCATGTTCCTCCCGGCGATGCCGCGCCCGTTTGACGGGGATCAACGGACAACGCGGGGACAAATGCGTGCCCCGGCAACCTGGTGCGGGCGATTTTCGGCGCGGGCGGACGGGGCCGGGGCGGATTGCCGGCGATTCAGCGGGCCTGCAGCATCGTCCGGTACAAGGCCTCCAGGTCGCGGGTGAAGCGCCCCGTATCCATCAGCGGCGACGATTGCAATTTCGGGCGCAGCGAATGGCGCAGGGCGATGCGTGCCCGGGAATCCCGTGCGAGATGGATGTTCCGCTCGACATACTCCGCTGGCGTTTCTGCGACCAGCTCGGTGAATCCCGCGGCGGTTGCGATGCTGCAGGTGCCGCGGCCGATGGCCCGCGTGCCGCGCAACGCCACCACCGGGACCCCCATCCAGAGCGTGTCGAGCGTCGTGGTCGCGCCGTTGTAGGGCATGGAGTCGAGGGCGATGTCGACATCCTCGATGGCGGCGAAGAAATCGAGGATGCCGGTGCGGCCGTGAAGCGTCGCCCTTGGCCGCGGCACGCCGCGCTGCTCGAGCCGCGCATGGAAGCGTTCGGCCGCTTCCCCGGCGGGCACGCCGTACACGCGAAGGCAGGATTCGGGCACCTCACGCAGTATCGCCGCCCACAAGTCGAGGCAGGCATCGCTCACCTTGGCGAACTGGTTGAACGAACCGAAGGTGATGGGCCGGCTTCCGGCTGCAGGAAGGGCCTTGAGCGGGAGGTCGTAATACGGCGCGTAGCACCACTGGCTGTGGGGCATGCGCGCGAGGGATTCGGTGTTGAGGGCCTCCGTCGCCCCTTCCGGGTCGGTGTGGCGATCGCAGATGCGGAAGTCCATCGCCTGCAATCCGGTGGTGTTGAGATAGCCGAGCCACGTCGCCTGCACCGGCGCAGGCCTGCGGGCGAATACGGCGAGACGGTTGCTGGCCGTATGCCCGGAAAGGTCCACGAGAACGTCTATTTCGTCCGCGCGGATCAAGGCCTCGGCCCACGGGTCCTCGCGGCCGGCGATCGAGCGCCAGTGGTCGGAGGTCTCGCGCAGTTCGGCGGTGAGCTCGTCCTCCTGCCGGTTGTTGGAGTAGCAGTATGTCTCGAATTGCGCGCGGTCGTGGGACGCCAGCACCGGCCGCAGGAAAAGCGCGACCGGATGCTTCATCAAGTCGCCCGAGACGTAGCCCACGCGGATGCGGCGCCCCGGCGATTTTCGCGGAGCCGGCACGCGGGCGCCGCCTGCGAAGAGTTCTCCGAACGCAAAATGCTCGCGCGCCACCGACTGCGCGTCGAGGTCGTCGCGAAGGTTGAGCGAGAAGAGGAACGAACTCCACACCAGCGTGTCGCCCGGGTTCTTCTGCAGTGCCGCGCGGAACGCGGCTTCCGCTTCGCGCGCGCAGCCCCGCTGCACGTCGATGCGCGCGAGGCCCGCCAGCGCCTGCGCGCAATCCGGATCGAACCGCAGAGATTTGCGAAAGGACTCTTCCGCGGCGCCGATCTCGCCCATCTCCACCAGCACGGTGCCGAGGTTTGCCGCCGCCCCCGCGTGCCGCGGTTGGATCGACAGCGCACGCTCGAGTTGTGCGCGTGCGCCCGGCAAGTCCTGCTCGGCCTCGCAAGCGGTTGCGAGCATGATCGCCGCATCCGCCATCCCGGGATTGCTCTCGAGCGCGCGCTCGAGATGGCGCTTCGCCAGCGCGTTGTCGCCAAGCTGGACCAGCACCGTGCCCAGGTTGAAATGGGCGCCGGCGTAGTCGGGATCGAGGTCGAGCGCAGCGCGGTGGGATGCGGCCGCTTCCTCGAGGCGCCCGAGCTTGTGCAGCGCGTTGCCGAGGTTGATGTGGGCGCGAGGGTAGGACGGTGCGGCCGCAATCGCCTCGCGATAGCGCGCTTCAGCCGCGGCGAAATCGCCGGAGTCCTCGGATTGCTGGCCGCCGGCGATGAGCCGGTCGGCCTCCTCGCGCGACTGCGGGGCCGTCCCGGATTTCTTCGACCCGCCGAGCAAACGGCCTAGAATACCCATCCACGGACCCCGGAAACGCCAAAGGAAAAGGTGCGGCAATGATACTCGGCTGGCTGGATACCGACGCGGCAATCGAATTCGCGAACTCGACTTCCGCCGACATCAGGAAGCTCATCCCGCCGAGCGAGCACGAGCCAACGCGCAAGGAGGTCGGCAAGCGCATGAAGAAGCTCGAGCGCGTCATCCTCAATGCAAAGGCGTTCAGCGCGAGCCACAAGCTCAACTTCTACAAGAAGGCGAAGCTTGCCAACAAGCTCAAGTGGAACCTCAAGGAAGCGGGCTATTCCGAGGAGTTCGTGAGCGAGGTCGTCGGGCTGGTCGTCGTCAATCTCTAGCTGGCGCCGCCCTGGCGGGATGGCGGCCGCGCATGGCTTCATCTTGCATCCCCGATTCCCCGCCACTAGACTAGCGCGCTTCGTCGCGCCGTTTCGACACAACTTGCGCGAGGCTGTTTCACCGGCCTCGAGCGCGCCAACGAGGAAGTCCCGATGAGAAGGATTCGCGCAAGGGCTGCGCTGGCAATCGGCGCGCTGGCCGCCTGCGCAGCCGCGTTGGCTGCAGAAGCGCCGCCCCTCACGGTCGAGGAGGCCTGGAAGCCGCCGCAGCTGCGCGGCGTCACCCTTTCGCGCGACGGCAGGCAGATGGCGGCCACCGTTCCCTCGAACGGGCGCATGAACCTGGCCGTCATCGACATCGACAAGCGCAGCGTGGCGATGGTGACCGGGTACGACGATTTCGACGTCCTCAACGCCACGTGGGTGGGCAATGAGCGGCTGCTCTATTCGCTGGGGCAGCTGAACTCGCCTACCGGCCCCAGCGAAATCGAAGGCGGCGGCTTGTTCATGGTCACCAGGGACGGCAAGGAGTCGCGGCGCATTTCCATGACGGTGCGCGAGATGCGCGCCCAGGGCCAGTTCGTCTATCGCGGCCTGGCATTGGTCCGCACCATCCCGGGCAACGACGAGGAAGTCATCGCCCAGGGCAACATGACTTCCGCCGAGTCTTTCGACCTGTATCGCCTCAACGTCAGGACCGGCCGCTATTCCCTGCTCACCCTGGGCCGTCCGGCGGACCAGACGTTCAGCTGGATCATGGACAGCAAGCTGGTCCCGCGTGTCGTCACCTCGGGCATCAAGGACAAGCTCACGCGCGTGGTCCATTACCGCAAGGACGACAAGTCCGACTGGGTCGAGATCGCGCGCTACGAGGCCAACAAGGGCCCGGCATTCGTGCCGCTGGCGTTCGAGGCGGACGACCAGACGCTGCAGGTGGCCTTCAACGGCGGCCGCGACACCATGGCCATATTCCGTTACGACCCCAATGCCAGGAAAATGGGGGAGATGATCGCGCAGCATCCGCGCTACGACATGGGCGCGGCCGCCGACGGCAGCCTCGTGCCCGGGGTCATCACCGATCCCGAGACCGACAAGATCCTCGGCTACGAGGTCGATGGCGGCAGGCCCGAGATCGCCTGGGTCGACGAGAAATATGCCGCGATCCAGGCCGGGCTGGACCGCGCCCTGCCCGACCGCGTCAACCTCTTCGAGCGCACGCCCGACGGCAAGCGTTTCCTGGTCACTTCGTATTCCGATACTTCCCCGGCACGGTGGTTCCTGTACGACGTTGCCAAGCGGTCCCTGGAGCAGGTCGGCGCCTCGCGGCCCTGGCTGGACGGCAAGCTGGTCGAGCAGCGCCCCTTCACCTACAAGACGCGCGATGGCCTGGAGATCTCCGGCTACTATTTCCTCCCGGCCAACCACAAGGCCGGAACGAAGCTGCCCACCGTCGTGCACATCCACGGCGGGCCCATGGTGCGCGCCGACTCCTGGGCCCGGGGCTTCGGCTTCATCGAGGGGCAGTTGTTCGCCTCGCGCGGGTACGCCGTGATCGTGCCGAATTTCCGGATCACGCCCGGGCTGGGCTCGAAAATCTACTACGGCGGATTCGGCACGTTCGGCCGGCAGATGTCGGACGACCACGAGGACGCGCTCAAGTGGGGCGTCGAACAGGGGTTTGTCGACCCGGAGCGGGCCTGCATGTCGGGGGCGAGCTACGGCGGTTATGCCGCGCTGCAGGCGCTGGTCAAGTCGAACGCGCTGTGGAAATGCGCGGTGGCCGGGCTTGCCGTGACCGACCTGAAGTTCCAGCTGACCTCGCCGAAAGGAGACACCGCCTTCAACGAGGCGGCGGTCACCCTGTGGAGGTCGGTGCTCGGCGTGAGCGACCTGAACTCGCCCGTTGTCAGGGACATCTCGCCGGTCTTCTTCGCCGACAAGATCAAGCGGCCGGTGTTCCTGTATGCGGGACAGAGCGACATCCGCGTGCCTATCGGCCAGATCGAGGACATGAGCAGCGCGCTCACGAAAGCCGGCAACCCGCCCAAGGCGTTCGTGGTGAAGGAAAAGGAAGGCCACGGCTTCGGCAAGCTCGAGAACAACGTCGACCTTTACACGCAGATCCTGCAGTTCCTCGATGCCAATATCGGCAAGTGAGCGCCCGGATGAAAAAAGCGATCGCGTCCGCCCTTCCGCCATGGTGAAGGCGCGATCGCGAGCGGCGTGAGCGACTCCTCGTTCATGCGGGAAGCATTGGCGCTGGCGCAGCAGGCGGCCGATGCGGGCGAGGTGCCGGTCGGCGCCGTCGTGGTCAAGGACGGCGAGATCATCGGCCGCGGCTACAACCGTCCCATCTCCGCCCATGACCCGACGTCGCACGCGGAGATCGAGGCTTTGCGCGATGCCGCGCGCCGCCTCGGCAATTACCGGCTGGCGGAATGCGAACTCTACGTCACGCTCGAGCCATGCGCGATGTGCGTGGGCGCGATGTTCCATGCCCGCCTCGCGCGGGTCGTGTACGGCGCGCGCGATCCCAAGACCGGCGCCTGCGGCAGCGTGATCGACCTGCCTGCGGCCGCGAGCCTGAACCACCATGCCCTCTTCGAAGGCGGGCTCCTCGCCGAGGAGTGCGGCGCGCTCCTCAAGCAGTTCTTCGCCAGCCGGCGCTGACCGGCCGCGGGCGTTGGCAGGGTGTAAAATTCCTGCTCCAGGAATTCGCCCCGACATGCCCGCCCCGAGCTTCGTCCACCTTCGCCTCCATACCGAATACTCGATCGTCGACGGGATCACCCGCATCGGCGAGGTGGTCGACGCCGCCGCCGCGGACGCGATGCCGGCGCTCGCGATCACCGACCTGGGCAACCTGTTCGGCGCGATCAAGTTCTTCCTTGCCGCGCGCGGCGCGGGGGTCCAGCCCATCATCGGCTGCGATTGCTGGGTCGCCAACGAGAAGAATCGCGACGCTGCCTCGCGCGTGGTCCTGCTTGCGGCAAGCCAGCCGGGCTACCTGTCGTTGTGCAGTTTGCTGACGAGGGCGCACGGCGAGAACCACTGGCGCGGCCGCGCCGAGTTGAAGCGCGAATGGCTGAAGGGCCTGCCGCCGGGCCTGATCGTGCTCTCCGGGGCGGAGCACGGCGATATCGGGCAGGCCTTGTTGCAGGGCAACGCAGCCCTGGCCGACGCGCTCGCCGGGGAGTGGGCGCGCGATTTCCCGGGGGCGTTCTACGTCGAGTTGCAGCGCGTCGACCCGGGAAAGAGCGAAGCGCTGGTGCAGGCCTCCGCCGCGCTTGCCGGGCGCGCCGGGCTCCCCGTGGTGGCGACCCACCCCGTGCAGTTCGTCGCGCGCGGGGATTTCAAGGCCCATGAGGCGCGCGTGTGCATCTCGCAGGGGCACGTGCTCGGTGATGCGCGCCGTCCGCGCAATTTTTCGCCCGAGCAGTATTTCAAGACGCAGGCGGAAATGGCGGCGCTGTTCACCGACTTTCCCGAAGCGCTGCAGAACTCCGTGGCCATCGCCCGGCGCTGCGCCTTCGAGTTCTCGCTGGGCAAGAGCCGCTTGCCCGACTTCCCGACGCCCGCCGGGGAAACGATCGAAGACTATCTTCGGGCGCAGGCGAGGGCAGGGCTGGAAAGGCGCCTGCTGCACCTGTATCCGGAGGACGCGGCGCGCAACGAGGCGCGGCCGCGTTATGCGGAGCGGCTCGATTTCGAGACCGCCACGATCATCCAGATGGGCTTTGCCGGCTACTTCCTGATCGTCGCCGACTTCATCAACTGGGCGAGGGGCAACGGCGTCCCGGTGGGCCCCGGGCGAGGCTCCGGCGCGGGCTCGCTGGTGGCCTACTCGCTCGGCATCACCGATCTCGATCCGCTTCGCTTCGAATTGCTCTTCGAGCGCTTCCTCAACCCGGAACGCGTGTCGATGCCCGACTTCGACATCGACTTCTGCCAGGACGGCCGCGACCGGGTGATCGATTACGTCAAGCAGAAGTATGGCGCCGAAAACGTTTCGCAGATCGCGACTTTCGGGACGATGGCGGCGAAGGCCGTGGTGCGCGACGTCGGCCGGGTGCTCGGCATGCCCTATGGCGAGGTGCGACCGCATCGCCAAGCTGGTGCCCTTCGAGCTCGGCATCACGCTGAAGAAGGCGATCGAAGTCGAGCCGGCGCTGAAGCAGATGATCAGGGACCAGGAAGAGGTGCGGGAACTGATGGAACTCGCGCAGGCCCTCGAGGGGCTGACCCGCAACGTCGGCATGCATGCCGGCGGCGTGCTGATCGCGCCCGGCAGGCTCACGGACTTCACTCCGCTCTACATGGCCGAGGGCTCGGAGGCCGCGGTAAGCCAGTTCGACAAGGACGACGTCGAGAAGGCGGGCCTGGTCAAGTTCGACTTCCTCGGCCTCACCACGCTCACCATCCTCGACCGAGCCGGGCGCAACATCCGCGCGCTGGGCACCGCCGGCTTCGACATCGATGCCATGCCGCTCGACGACGCCCCGGCCTACAAGGTGTTCTCCGCGGGCGACACGGCGGCGGTCTTCCAGTTCGAATCGCGCGGCATGCGCGACCTGATCATGAAGGCGAAGCCCGACCGGCTCGAGGACCTCATCGCCCTGAACGCGCTCTACCGCCCGGGCCGATGGACCTCATCCCGGAGTACATCGAGCGCAAGCACGGCAAGCGCCGCTGGTCGACTACCCGACCCGCGCCTCAAGCCGATCCTCGAGCCGACCTACGGGGTCATGGTCTACCAGGAGCAGGTCATGCAGATCGCGCAGGTGATCGGCGGCTACACGCTGGGCGGCGCCGACCTGCTGCGCCGCGCCATGGGCAAGAAGAAGCCCGAGGAGATGGCGGAGCAGCGCGAGAAGTTCGTCGAGGGCGCGAAGACGAACCGGCTCGAGGCGAAGGCGCACGACGCTCTTCGACCGATCGAGAAGTTCGCCGGCTACGGCTTCAACAAGTCGCACTCGGCCGCCTATGCGCTGATCGCCTACCAGACCGCCTACCTGAAGGCGCACCATCCCGCGGAGTTCATGGCGGCCAACATGTCGGCGGTGATGGACGACACCGACAAGGTGCAGGTCCTGTTCGACGACGCCGTGAAGAACAGGCTGGCGATCGCGCCCCCCGACATCAACACCTGCACCTACCGGTTCGTCGCCGTGGACGCGAAGACCGTACGCTACGGGCTGGGCGCGGTGAAGGGCACCGGCGCCGGCGCCATCGCCAACATCATCGCGGCGCGCGATGCGGGCGGGGCGTTCCGCGACCTGGTCGAGTTCTGCTGGAGGGTGGACCGGCGCATCGTCAACCGGCGCGCGATGGAAGCGCTCATCAAGGCGGGCGCCTTCGACTGCCTCGAGCCCAATCGCGCCAGCCTGCTCGCGACGCTGGGCGCGGCGATCGAGTTCGCCGACAACGCCGAGCATTTCGCCAGGCAGGTGAGCCTCTTCGGCGGCGGCGACGGGCCGGGCGAGGCGCTCGAGCTGGTCAAGACGCCGATGTGGTCGGAACGCGAGCGCCTCGTGAACGAGAAGCAGGCCTCGGGTTCTACCTGTCGGGCCACCCCTTCAGCGCCTACCGCGACGAGGTGCGCAACTTCGCGCGCACCGAACTTTCCCGGCTCACGCCGCAAAACGAGACCGTTCTTCTCGCCGGCGTGATCTACGGCGTGACGATGCGCAATTCACGCCGCGGCCGGATGGCGGTGCTGACGCTCGACGACGGCACCGCGCGCGTCGAGGCGGTGGTGTTCGGCGAGCTCTTCAACGCCAAGCGCGCGATCATCCAGGAAGACCACGTGGTGATCCTCGCCGGGCGCGCCTCGCTGGACGAGTTTTCCGGCGGCGTGCGGCTTACTGCCGACGAGCTCTACGACCTCGACGAGGCGCGCAACCGCTTCGCGAAGGGGCTCAGGCTCAATATCAACGGGCAGGCCGACTCCGCCAAGCTGAAGTCGCTGCTCGGCCCGTATGGCGGCGGCAAGTGCGCGGTGTCGATCCGCTACCGCAATGCCGAGGGCGAATGCGACATCCGCCTGCCCGACTCGATGCGGGTGAAGCTCTCCGAGCCGCTGATCGCTTCGCTGGGCGCGTGGCTCGACGAGAAGAACGTCGAAGTCGTCTACTGACCTGGCAAACGGCGGTGGCGGACGGACGACGACGCAAGGGGCGGGAGGAGTCACGTCCGTCCCCCGGGAGTCGGGGGGAAATCGGGGTGGTTACATTTCCCCGGTCGAACGACTGCAAATGTCCTCCCCGCCCCGCTCGATCGGGGCGTGCGGCGAGCCTGCTTCACGCGACAAAGCGAAGTCACCGCATCCCGGCACACGCCTCGCTGTCCCCGGGGCGTGGGGGTAGCTCGTCCGCGCGCTCGTTACCCGACTCCCAAGCGCCGGGCGTGCTACCCCCACGCCCAGTCCCTGCAGGACCAGCGCGCTATCCGGTACGCGGCGCTCGAACATGCTGAAGTCTCCGCTTGCCTCCTCGACCTCGACGCGTTCGACGATCGCAGACCTTGGTCCGCGCTTCGCCCACGCGACGAAGGCCTCCACTTGGGACGGGCTGCCGCAGACCACGGCTTCGACGCGCCCGTCGCGCAGGTTGCGCACCCAGCCCGTCGCGCCCATCGCCTCGGCCGTCATTTG
>CAWKGC010000017.1:0-33452 GCA_963849005.1 uncultured beta proteobacterium
GTGGTGTTGGGCGTGATCGCCTGCGGGTCCATGCCGGATCTCGATCAGCGCGGGCTTGCCGGCCTGCAATTGCGCGCTCCAACGCCGGCGCAAACTGCGCGGTGTCCTCGACGAGTTCGCCGTGCGCGCCGAACGCCCCGGCATAAGCGGCGAAATCCGGGTTCGACGAGGCGGTGCCGATACCCGGCCGGGAAATCGCTTCTCCTGCTGCATGCGGATCGTGCCGTACATGCCGTTGTCGACGACGATGAAGATGACTTGGCGCCGTACTGGACCGCGGTGGCGAGCTCCTGCCCGTTCATGAGGAAGCAGCCGTCGCCGGCGAAGCAACACCACCGCGTCGGGATACAGCGTCTTCGCCCCGATGGCCGCGGGCACGCCGTAGCCCATCCCGCCCAAAGTCGGGCAAGCTGGGGTGCGGCAACCGGTGGCGATGGAAGCGGTGCACCCAGGCGGCGTAATTGCCCGCGCCGTTGGTGAAGATCGCGTCGGTCGTCAAAGTGCTCTCGCGAGTGCTGCATCACGTCCCACATCTGAACGCGCCCGGGGGTCTCGCGGCGTGCGGTCCACGCTTCGTAGTCGGCGCGCGCCGATTCCGTCCACGCCTCCAGGCGCGGCTGGACCGCGGCATCGCCGCGAGCGCCGCCGCATCGGGGCCATGCCGCATTCACCATCAGTTCGCCGCGATGCACGCGGCCGAGCTCCTCCGCGCCCGGATGGACGTGCACCAGCTTCTTTTCGGCACGGGGGATTCGACCAGCGTGTAGCCGCCGGTGGTCATCTCGCCCAGCCGCGCGCCGATCACGAGCAGCAGGTCGGCGTCCTTCACGCGTGCGCCAGTTTCGGGTTGACGCCGATGCCGATGTCGCCGGCGTAGTTGGGATGGGCGTTGTCGAAATGGTCCTGGTAGCGGAATGCGCAGCCCACGGGGAGCGCATTTGCCTCGGCGAAGCGGCGCAAATCGTCGTACGCGCTTTCGTCCCAGCAAGAGCCACCGACGACCAGCAGCGGACGCTCGGCTTTCTCGAGCAGGGCGCGGAGGCGCGCGACATCCTCCTTGGATGGATTCGCCTGCACTGCCTGGTAGCGCGGTACGTCGGCGAGTCGGCGGTCGCGGTGAGCATGTCCTCGGGCAACGCCAGCACCACCGGCCCCGGCCGACGGAGTCGCCGTGTGGAAGGCGCTGCGAAATGAATTCGGAACGCGCTCGGCACGATCGATCTGCGCGACCCACTTGGCGAGCGGGCCAAACATGCGACGTAGTCGACTTCCTGAAAGGCCTCGCGCCCGGCAAAGTCGCCGCCCACCTGGCCGATAAAAAGGATCATCGGCGTGGAATCCTGGAACGCCGTGTGCACGCCGATCGACGCGTGGGTCGCGCCCGGCCCACGCGTGACAAACAAATGCCCGGTGTCCCGGTGAGTTTCCCGCGGCCTCCGCCATGTTGGCCGCACCCGCTCGTGGCGGCAGATGATAAAACGGATCGCGTCCCGCCGCTCGTGGAAACCGTCGAGCACCGGCAAGTAACTCTCGCCCGGCACGCCGAACGCGAGGTCCACGCCGTGGCCGATCAGCGCATCGACAACGAGCTGGCCGCCGCTTCGGGGCGCCATCGGCCGAGCGCTCACAGTTGCCGCACGGCGAAGCCCCTGGCCTTCAGCATCTCCAGCAGGCCCCGCGGCCCGGCGAGGTGAAGGCCGCCCACGGCCACGAAGTACGGCTCGCGGGCATTCAGGTACTCCTCGATCTTCTTCACCATCGCCTCGTGGCGATCCCAGACCAGTTTTTCCTCGAAGGCGATCAGCATCGGAGACCCTTCGGAGTAGCGGTTCGCCGCCTCGAGGAGGCCTTCGGGATTGCCCTCTTGCCAATACTTCACCATGGCCTCGATCTGCGCACCGCTCTTGCCGCTTTCCAGCGCCTCAAGCGTGGCCTCGAACAGCGCCTTGAACTCGGGGTCGGTGAAGGAATTGAGCACGCGCGTCTGCTCGGCCACCCCTTCGATCTCGACGATGCGCTTCTTCGCCACCTTGGCGCGCTCGATCAGGTAGGAATCGACGCCGAACTGCGGCTGGTAGCCGAGCGCATTCCATTCGGAAAACACCACGAGGGACACCGCCATGAAGGGCTTCAACTTCACTATCTCGGCTTCGGGCAGGCCGTAGCGGGCAAGCTGCTTGCGAAACCGCTCCCAGCTTTCGCGGCTGATGTTCTTGTCGAGGCGGTCCGGCGGCGTATAGGTCATGCCGACCATGGAATCGGCCATCGCCTTCGCGTCGGTGATGTCGGCCTCGACCACCAGCACCTTCGACTGCGTGAACGCGCGCTCGACGGCCTCGGGCAAGGGATAGAACGAGTCCTTCCCGGCGTGGATGGTGCCGAACAGGTACACGCGGTTGGTGAGCCCGGTCACCTCCCAGAGGTAGCTCTTGGGCGGCACCCGGGGCCGCGGCGGCGGTTCGGGCTCGGCCTCGGCAGGGGCAGTCGCCGGGGCGGCCTTTGCCGCCGCGGACGGCTTGTCCGTTGCGGTCTTGGCGGCGGGCGACGCCGACGCGGCAGGCTTGGCAGAAGGCGCGGCAGGCTTGTCTTGCGCCAGCACCGCCACGGACAGCGCCAGCCCGGCGAGCAGGCAAAGCAAACTCTTCACATGGGACATCGTTTCTCCGATCGAACGAAATTCTACTTGGAATTGGGCGCCACGCCGCTCTTCACCGCGACAAACGGCTCCATGGGGATGGCTTCGTAACGCACCTCGAGGATCTCGATCTCCTCGTTGCCGTCGGGCTTGTGCAGCACCACCGCGTCGCCTTCGCGCGCCTTGATGAGCGCGCGGGCGATGGGCGAGATCCAGCTCACATAGTTGCGCGTGAGGTCGGTCTCGTCGATGCCGACGATATGCACCGTCGTCTTCCCGCCATCGCCACCGGCATAGGTGACGGTGGCGCCGAAGAACACCTGGTCGGTCGCCTCGCGCGTCGCCGGATCGACCACCTCGGCATTTTCCAGCCGCCTGGTGAGGTAGCGGATGCGCCGGTCGATCTCGCGCAGGCGCTTCTTGCCATACAGGTAGTCGCCGTTCTCGGAGCGGTCGCCGTTCTTCGCGGCCCACGACACGACCGAGGTCATTTCGGGGCGCTCGTGCTTCACGAGGTGGGTGAGCTCGTCGCGCATGCTTTTCCAGCCGATCGGCGTCATGTAGTTCTTGGCGCCCGCGGGCAGGGGGGACTCCTCGGCCGACTCGAGGTCGAGTTCGTCGGTGTCGCTGTCTTCGCCTTCCTTGGTGAATGCCTTGCTCATCTCAGAGGCTCCGGACGAACTTCTTGATGCCTTCGAGCAGCATCTCGATCGAAATGGTCGTGAGGATGAGGCCCATCAGGCGCTCGATCGCCTTGACCACCTTGTCGCCCATCCAGCCCTTGATGCGCTCGGCCAGCACCAGCAGGACCGTGGTGAAGGCCATGACGACTGTGATCGCGCCGGCCCACATGCCGATCCGCGAAGGATCTCGCGTGGCCATCAGCATCACGGTGGCCAGCGCCGACGGGCCCGCGATCAGGGGTATGGCCAGCGGCACGATGAAAGGTTCCCCGGCCGCCTCGACGCTGAAAGCACCCTCGGCGCGGCCGAACACCATGTTCAGCGCGATCAGGAAAAGGATCACGCCGCCCGCGATCGAGAGGGAGGCTTCCGACAGGTGCATCAACTGCAGCAGCCCCTGCCCACCGAACATGAAGGCGAGCAGCAGGCCATAGGCGATGAAGCACTCGCGCGCGATCACCCAGGCGCGTCGCTGCGGCGCGCATCCCGCGACCATGCCCGGCACGATCGGCACGTTGCCGAAGGGGTCGACCACCAGCAGGAGCAGCACCACGGCGGAGAGGAACTCGTTGTTCACCCCAACATTTTACCCTTGACCGACTGCGGACACGGTCTGCTTGGCATAATCGCGTTGCCATGGAAACCCTGATCGTCATCGCCGTCGTCGGCGCCTTCGTCGCCTTCTTCGCCTTCCTCATCCGCCATCATCGCGCCTGGCAGGAGAAGCAGAAGCGCAACGTCACCCGCGCGGCCGATCGTGCGCGCTCGTTGGGCTGGCGCTTCGAATCGCAGGAGTCCGGCGACATCCGCTGGCGCATGCACGGCCATTCACCCGGCGGGAAGCCCTGGACCTTGCACTACGATCTCGACGCCGGCTCGTCGTCCTCCAACCCGAGGCTGGTATTCACGGCGACCGGGCTGCCCGCGCGCGGGGCGGAACTGTGCACGGTGCACCCCAAGCTGGGCGTGGCCTTGCTGAGCGGCGCCGGGCGCGCGACGATCAAGTTCGCCGGCGCGCTCGTTGCCAGCTTCAACAAGAAGCACGCCGACAACTTCACCGCGTTCTATCACGACGCCGTGCAAGTCGAGCCGCGCGATCCGCGCCTGCGCAAGGTGGTGCTCTTCCTCTGCCGCGACCGGACGCTGTGCGAGCGCGTCTTCGACCGTGAGGTGGAGAGGCTGCTGCTCGACTGGCCGAAGGGCTCGACGCCGGGGATCTCGTTCGCCGGCCACGTGGAACTCACCTACGGCAGCGAGGGACTGGTGATCAAGGTGGCCGAGCGCGACGGCGCCTTGCCCGTGGCCGAGCACCTTGCCAGGCTGGGTGGCGCGATCGTCGATCGGCTGGCCAACCGTTTCCAGTAAGCGGGGTCACAAGGAAAACGGGGTCAGAGTACATTTCCCGGAAAACGGGGTCAGAGTACATTTCCGAAAGAACCGGGGTCAGAGCCCGAATTCGTGGACCAGCCAGAGACTGCTGGCGACAGCGCGCTTGAATCGGGATCTGACCCCAAGCGCGGAAATGTACTCTGACCCCGTTTTCTCGCCTCGGTAGAATGGCGCATGTCTTCCCCCGCCACGATCGCGCCCGAAGCGGACAATCGCCACGCCACTCTAGCGTTCGTGTGCCTGCTGGCCGGCGGCTGCGCGATCGCCTTTGCGCCGATTTTCGTGCGCCTCTCGGACACGGGCCCGGTCGCCAGCGCCTTCTGGCGCACGACGCTCGCCGCGCCCCTGCTCTGGTTGTGGGTCTGGCGCATGCCCGCGGAAGCGCCGGGGCGGGCCCCGGTGTCGCGCTGGGCGATGGCGGGCGCGGGACTGTTCTTCGCCGCCGACCTGGGCGTGTGGCACTGGTCGATCATGTGGACCTCGGTGGCCAACTCCACGCTGCTCGCGAACCTGGCGCCCATCTTCGTCACGCTCGCCGGGTGGCTGTTCTTCCGCACCCGCGTCACCGGTACCTTCCTCGTCGGCATGTTCACGGCGATCGCCGGCATGTTCATCCTCGTCGGCCCCAACTTCTCGATCGGGGGCACGCGGCTCATCGGCGATGCGCTGGGCGCGCTCACCGCGGTGTTCTACGCGGGCTACATGCTTTCCATCAAGGCGCTGCGCGACGCGGGCACCGGCACCGCGCGCATCATGGCGTGGAGCACAACGATCACCGCGATCACGCTGCTGCCGATCGCGTTCCTGTCGCCGCAGCCGATGCTGCCGGCGGGCGCCACCGGCTGGCTGGTGCTCTTCGGGCTGGCCCTCGTCTCGCAGATCCTCGGGCAGGGCCTGATCGCCTACGCCTTCGCGCACCTGTCGGCCTCGCTCTCCTCGGTGAGCCTGCTGATCCAGCCGGTGGTGGCTGCGCTGGTCGCGTTGGCGCTGTTCGGCGAAGCGATCGGGCCGGCGCAATTCATCGGCGGCGCCGTGGTGCTTGCGGGAATCTGGCTGGCCCGGAGGGGATCATGATGGCGACGACCATCCGCAGGATCGAGGCGCGCGACGAGGCGCGCTGGCGCGAACTCTGGGACGCCTACACCCGCTTCTACGAGCGCGAGCCTGTCGAGGCGATCACGCGCCACACGTGGACGCGCATCATGGACCCTGCCTCACCCGTTCGCGCCATCGTCGCCGAGCGCGATCGAGACGGCGTCATCGGCATGGCCAACTACCTCCTTCACGAAAACACGTCGACACTCACGCAGGTGTGCTACCTGCAGGACCTCTTCGTCGATCCGCAACTTCGCGCGGCGGGCACGGGCAAGCAATTGATCGACTGGCTGGTGGCGGAAATGAAAACGCAGGGATGGTCGCGCCTGTACTGGGCCACGAAGGAAAACAACTATCGCGCGCGCGGCCTCTACGACAAGTACACGCCGCACAGCGGGTTCCTTCGCTACGTCATCACCAACCCGGAGGCCTGAGGCGCATGGAACACGAATTGAACTCCCTCGGCCAGCCGGTCGGGCTTCCGGTGCCCGATTGGAAGCCCGCGCGGCCTCCTTCGGCCGAAGCGATGCAAGGACGCTTCTGCGCGCTCGAGCGCCTGGACGGCGAAAGGCACGCAGCCGACCTCCACGCGGCCAACGCCGCCGATGCCGGGGGAGGCATGTGGACCTACCTGGGCTACGGCCCGTTCGCCTCGCTGAAGGACTATCGCGCCTGGGTGGACGCCGCCGCGGCCAGCCGCGACCCGGTGTGGTACGCCGTCATCGACAAGGCCACCGGCAAGGCGGCCGGCGTGGCGAGCTACCTGCGCATCGACGCCGCGATCGGCACGATCGAAGTCGGCCACATCGCCTGGTCGCCGCAACTGCAGCGCACGCCGGCCGCCACCGAGGCGATGTACCTGATGATGGAGAACGCCTTCGCGCTGGGCTACCGCCGCTACGAGTGGAAGTGCAACGCGCTCAATGCGCCCTCGCGCGCGGCGGCGCAACGCCTCGGCTTCTCCTACGAAGGCGTGTTCCGGCAGGCGCGGATCGACAAGGGGCGCAACCGCGACACCGCGTGGTATGCGATCATCGACAAGGAATGGCCGGCGCTGCAGGCGGCGTTCCGGCAATGGCTCTCGCCGGCCAATTTCGACGAGCACGCCAGGCAGCGCACCCGGCTGTCACACCATACCTCGGGCATCCTCAAGCAGCGCGGCTGAGCAGATCCTCCCGATTGCCGCGAAACGCGCGCCCGGCACGCTTCGGGCGGCCTTTGGCGAGCGGCCGCGCCCCGGGGTATCAGTTTCCCCCGCCGTACATCTGCAGCGGCAGCCACAGGATCAACTGCGGGAACAGGAAGCACAATCCCACCATTGCCAACTGCAACAGCACGAAGGGAATGATGCCTACGTAGATGTCCCTGATGGTCACGCTCTTGGGCACCACGCCCTTCAGGTAGAAAAGCGAGAAGCCCACCGGCGGCGTCAGGAACGACGTCTGCAGCATCAGCGCGATCAGGATCAGGAACCAGGTCATGTCGATGCCCGCGAGCTTGACCACCGGCGCGAGCAGCGGAAGGACGATGAGCACGATCTCGAACCAGTCGAGGAAGAAGCCGGCAACGAAGACCACGCCCAGCACCACCAGCACGAGGCCGGTCGGGCCCAGGCCCAGGCCCTTGAAGAACTCGGCGATCAGCTCGTCGCCGCCGACCAGTCGCAGCACGTAGGCGAACACCGTGGCGCCGATGAAGATGGCGAAGATGAAGCAGGTGGTCAACGTGGTATCGATGCCGACCTGGCGGATGACCGACCAGCTCAGCCTGCGATTGACCGCCGCAAGGATGATGGCGCCGAATGCCCCGAGGCCCGAGGCTTCGGTGGGCGTGGCAATGCCGAAGAAGATCGAGCCCAGTACCATCAGGATCAGCCCGAAGGTGGGAACCGTGGACAGGGCGGCGACGGCGATCTGCCTGAACGTGAGCTTCTCGGCGTCGGCATGCCGGGGCGGCACAAGGTCGGGCCGGAATACTCCCACCCCCAGCACGAACACCATGTACAGCAGGCCCAGCCCCACGCCGGGAATGAGCGCGCCCATGAACAGGTCGCCGACCGACACCGAGACCTGGTCGGCCATCAATACCAGCATGATCGAAGGCGGGATCAGGATGCCAAGGGTGCCGGAGGCCGCCACCACGCCCGAGGCCAATGCCTTGTTGTAGTTGTTCTGCAGCATGATCGGCATCGACAGCACCGCCAGCAGCACCACCGAGGCGCCGACGATGCCGGTGGACGCCGCGAGCAGGATGCCGATGCCGATGACCGTCAGCCCCAGGCCGCCCTTGATGCCGCCGAACACCTTGACGAAATTGCGCATCATGATGTCGGCCACGCCAGAGCGGTCGAGCATCAGCCCCATGTAGACGAACATCGGCAGCGACACCAGCACCCAGTTCGACATGATGCCGTCCAGGCGGTCGATGACGCCGGAAAACTTGGTCCAGCTGGTCATCAGGAAGATGTCGAGCCCGAACTGGCTGCCCAGCGCGATGCCCACGGCGGCGAAGAGGAGCGACAGGCCGCCCAGCAGCCACGCCACCGGGTAGCCGGAGAACAGCATCACGATGAAGGTCAGCATGAAGGCTATGGCGAACAACTCGTAGAACGGCAGCATGCCGGTTTCCCCTTTTTTTTCTTTTCGCAGTCCGGTGGAGTGCTATCGCCGGCCGAACAACGCCACCCAGACCCGGCTCAACCGGCTGAGGCCCGCAAGCGTCAACAGCACGAAGGCGGTGACGATGAACGACTTCAGGAACCAGCGATAGGGCAACCCGCCGGGCGCCGCAGACACTTCATTGAGCTGCAGCGAAGTGAAGAAGTACGGCACCGCGTACCAGGTCATGAAGCAGCTGAACGTGAGCAGCAGCAAGGTTACGCCGAAGAACTCGATCCACAGCCTGGTGCGCCGCGTGAATCGTTCGGCGAGCACGTCGATGCGCACATTGCGCTCGTGCACTTCGGTGAATGCGAGGCCGAGCGTGAAGCCCATGGCATAGAGGTGCCATTGCAGCTCCTCCATCATGATGGATCCCTTGTTGAACGCGTAGCGCGCCACCACCTGCACCACGATCACCGCGATCAGCACGGTCCACAGGACCGACGCGGCCTCGCCGACCCAGGAAATCACGCGGTCTGCGCCGCGCGAGAATGCGGTGGTGGGCAGCGCGATGCCCGAGGGGCCCGCCTCAGGCAGGGCGGCGCCGTGCGCTGGTGTGGTCATGTCGGTCTCCTTGCGCACGGCGCCGCGGTTCCGGCGGCTGCTTACTTGTAGTCGCGCGGCAGGTAGCCGAAGTCGTGCCACTCCCGGTTCTTGTTCTGGAAGGCGGACATGCTGTCGTAGACCTTCTTGAACACCGGGTCCTTGGCCGACTCTTCCGCCATCACTTCACTCGAGGCCTTGGCGAAGGCATCGAGCATCGGCTTGCTGAACTTGTGCAGCTTGACGCCCTCCTTCTTGAACTTGGCCAGCATGTCGCCCTGCAGGGCCTCGGCCTTGGCCAGCGAAATCATCACGCCGGCCGTGCAGGTGGTTTCGATCTGCGCCTGGGTCTGCGGCTTGAGCTTGCCCCACGCCGCAATGTTCACGTAGAGAAACTGGTTGGTGGACGGCTGGTGCCAGCCCGGAAGGTAGTAGTTCTTGGCCACCTTGTAGAAGCCGAGCTGGTCGTCCACCGTGGGCAGCGAGAACTCCGTGCCGTCGAGCACGCCCTTCTCCAGGGCCTGGAAAAGTTCACCGCCGGGCAGCAAGGTCACCGAGGAGCCGACCTTCTGGTAGATCTTGCCGCCCAGCCCGGCAGCGCGGAACTTCAGGCCCTTGAGGTCCTCTGGCGTCTTGATCTCTTTCTTGAACCAGCCCGCCGCCTCGGGGCTGATCGTGCCGCAGAAGATCGGGTAGACATTGTGCGGCTTGAAAGCCTCCTTCAGCAGCGCGTCGCCGCCCCCGAAGAACATCCAGGCGGCGTACTGCGGCGATTCCATGCCGAAGGGCACGGCGCCGAACAGCGCCGACGCCGGTACCTTGCCGGTCTCATACCCCATCCAGCTGAAGCCGGCCTCGACCTTGCCGCTTGAGACGGCGTCGAAAATGCCGAGCGCCGGCACCAGCTTTCCGGGCTCGAAGACCTGCAGGTTGATCGTGCCGCCGGACACCTTTTTCAACTGCTCCGACACCCAGGGCATGGTGTCGCCCAGCGCGGTAAGGTTGGAGCCGAAGGCCATCGGGACGCCCCAGCGCACGGTTTCCTGCGCAAGAGCGGGGGCAGCGGCAAACGCGGTGGCGACAACGAATGCGAGTGACTTGGCAACAGCTTTCATGGCGGGGTCTCCGGGGATAAGTATTCTTGTGGTGATCGAAGGCGAGTTTCGGCACAGGTGCAGCACGTGTCATGGGGAGATCGACGAACGGGAACCGAACCCCTCCACCCGCCAGGAAAAATAAGGCTATCACAGCTTGCCCCGCATGGGTCGGCCGAAATCTCGAATGGCCGGCCGGCGGCGGCACTTGGCGAGGCCGCAGGGAGCCGCAGGGAGCCGCCGCGACTATTTCGCCACGCTCGCCCGTCGCGAGCCGAGCAGCAACTGATTTGCCAGGACAGCGCAGAGCAAGCCGACTCCGATGGCATCGGTGATCCACCCCGGCTTGATCAGGCACAGCGCCGCCACGACGAGCACGACGCGCTCCCACGCCAGGCAGGGACGCGCGAGATAGCCGAACAGCCCGGCGGCGAGCGTCACGCAACCGATGGTGGCGGTCGTCGTGGAGAGCAGGATGGTCTGCCAGTCGCCGATCATGAGAAGTGCCGGCTCGTAGACGAACATGAACGGCACGATGAAGCCGGCGGCGCCGATGCGCACGGCTTCCCATCCCGCGCGCCACAGGTTGGCCTTCGCGAGCGCCGCCGCGGCGAACACGGCCAGCGCCACCGGCGGCGTTATCGCGGAGAGCACTGCGAAGTACAGCGCGAACATGTGCGCCGCAGGCGTCACCACCCCCAGCTTGATCAGCGCGGGAACGAGCAGCGACACCATGACGATGTAGGCCGGCGTGGTGGGCATGCCCATGCCCAGCACGATTCCCGCGACAGCTGTGAGCATGAGCGCGAGCACAAGGCTGTTTTGCGACAACGCCACCACCATCTGCGTGAACGTGATTCCGAGCCCCGTCAGCGAGATCACGCCGATCACGATGCCGGCGCAGGCGCAGGCCATGGCGACGGCAAGCGCGTCGCGCGCCCCGCCTTCGAGCGCCTCGATGACGCTCATCCAGCGGATATCCCCGCGCGTCGTTTTCCTGAGCAGCGCGATCGGCAGGCAGGACAGCGCCCCGACCAGCGCGCACAGCGGCGCGGAATAGGAAAGCGTCATGCCGGTGAACACGAAAATGATCGGGATGAACAGGTGCCCGCGCTCGGCAAGGACGCGGGACATTCGCGGCAGCTCAGAGCGCGGCACGCCCAGCAGGCCCACGCGCTTGGCCTCGAAGTGCACTGCGGCAAACACGGCAACGTAGTAAAGCAGCGCCGGGATCCACGCCCAAACCGTGACCTGGAAGTAGCTCACCGCCAGGTATTCGGCCATCACAAAGGCTGCCGCGCCCATCACCGGCGGCATGATCTGCCCGCCCGTCGACGCCGTCGCCTCCACGCCCGCGGCGAATGCCGGCTTGAAGCCGGTGCGCTTCATGAGCGGAATGGTCATCGGGCCGTCCACCATCACATTGGCCACCGCGCTTCCCGAGATGGTGCCGAACAAGCTCGAGCTCACCACCGACACCTTGCCCGGGCCGCCCGCGGTGTGGCCGGTTATGGCGAGGGCAAAGTCCATGAACAGCTTCCCTGTGCCCGACTTCTCCATGAAGCTGCCGAACAGCACGAACACGATCACGTAGGAAGCCGACACCCCCAGTGTCGAGCCGAAGATCCCGTCGGTGGAGAGGTACATCTGCTCCAGCAGCACCTGCATCTTTATGTCGGTGCCGAACACGGTGTAGGCGAGGAAGAGGAGCGCGGTGATCGGCAGGGGCCAGCCGATGATGCGTCGCGTGGCGTCGAGCACCAGCGCAACGGCAAGTGCCGCCATCGTCTTGTCCCAGGCGTTGAGGTCGTCGATGTAGATGATGCGGTTGGTGATGCTCTCGTAGGTGAGGAATATGTAGCCGATCATCGCGACCGAAGCAGCGATCATCACCAGGTCTATCCAGATGAGGCGCCGGCGGCCGTCCGCCTCCCGCCAGACCGGGTGGAGGAGGAACACCAGCACAAGCGCGAACAGCAGGTGGGTACCGCGAAAGATCATCGCCTCGGGCGGTGCGAACGCGGTAGTCCACATATGGTAGAGCGACATCGCTATCGCGACGAGGCCCGCCGTCCAGCGTACCGCCTTGTCTTGCGTCATCACGGCAAGGTGAAAAAGAAAATCCCCCGGCCGGGCGGCAGGGGGATCGCAGCGAAGCGAGCGGGAAGCAAGGCGGCGTGCCTTACATCGCGCCCACTTCCTTGTAGTACTTCACCGCGCCCGGATGGAAAGGCACGCCGATGTCCTCGGCCATCATCTTCGGCGTTAGTCCGTCCATCGCCTTGTTGATCGCGACCAGGTCGGGGATATTGGATGCGATCGCCTTCACCATGGCGTAGACCTGTGCCTCCGGCAAGGCGCACGCGACCACAAGGTGCGCCGAGTAGACGATGGCGTCGACTTCCTTGTCCTGCTTCGGGTAGGTGCCGGCCTTGATCGCGCCCTTGATGTAGCCGGGATTGATCTTCTTCATCGCCTGCACGATGGCCGGGGTGACCGGTACCATCTTGATGTCGCGCCCGGCGGCCACGTCCATCACCGAAGAGGCCGGAATGGTCGTCCCGAGCGTGAACACCTGCGCATGGCCGTCCTTCATCAGCGCCGCCGCGTCGGTATAGGAATTGACGAAGCTCACCTTTGCGCTGGCATAGGACAGGCCAGAGGCCTTGAGGATGTCCTGCGACACCTTTTCCGCGGTGTTGCCCTTGGGCTGCACCGCAATCGCCTTGCCCTTCATGTCGGCAATGCTGTTCACGCCGGCGTCGGCCAGCGCGACGATCTGGAAATACTGCGGATAGAGGTTGGCGAGCTGGCAGACCTTGGTGACCTTCTGCGGGAATGGCGCCTCTCCGTTGAGGCCGTCCACGGAACTGATGCTGTTGCCGAAACCGACGTCGGCCTTGCCTTCATCGATGCCGCGGATGTTGGCGATGCCCGCCCCGGGCAGGGGCTGGACCGACAGGCCCGGAATGGCCTTTTCCCACATGTTCTTGAAGGCGCCGCCCAGCGGCACCCATACTCCGCCTTGCGGGCCGGTCATGAGGCGCAGTTGCTGCGCGCCGGCGGGCATGGCAGCCAACGCGATGGCGGCAACGGCGAGCAGTGCAGGCATTCTTCCTTGCTTCATGGGTTTCTCCTCCGACAGAGAATTGGACTGCGGTATTTTTTTGGTTGCAGGGCAGTATCCCACAAGCCCGGGGCTTCACGAAAACCGCCGCGTTCGACCCGCAAGGCCGCTTGCCCGCAAGCTCGCCTTCCTGGCGAGGCGCCGCCCGAGGTCGAAGCGCACGATGGCGCGCGCACCGGACGGGCGCGCGACGACCTCGAATCCCGCCTTCTCGAACGCGCCCGGGAGCCCGGTCCACGCGAACGTATCGACGGCATCGCCCTTCGGCACCGATGGATAACCTTCAAGCAGCGTGCCGCCCTGCCGCCTCACGTGTTTCTTCGCGGCTTCGAGGAGCTTCACGGTGAGCCCCTTGCGGCGATGTCCCTTCTTGATGAAGAAGCAGCTTACCGACCAGACCGGCAGGTCGTCGATCGGCTTGAGCGTGCGCGCGGTCTCGAGGCGCTTCAAGGCCTCGCGCGGAGCGACGGCGCACCACCCGACCGGCTCGCCGGCGTCGTAGGCGAGCAGCCCGGGAATGGTGCCGCCCTTCACGATCTTGCGCAATGCCTTGCGATTGCCGTCGCCGGACGACGCCTTGAATTCCTTGCCGGGCAAGCGCCAGTACATGCACCAGCAGCCGCCGCATGCGCCGCGCGGGCCGAACAGTTTTTCGAGATCCGGCCAGCGCTCCGGGGTCAGCGGGTGTATCGCGATCATTTCAGCGCCTCGCGGACTTTCTTCGGCAATTTCGCGGCGATGATTTCGTGCGACCGGGCGAGCAGCGCCTTCAATTCCGGGTCGGGAAGATTCCTAAGCCCCTTGAGCTGCACCCACTTCGCGCGGGCAAGGTAGGGCGCGGGAGAGACGCCCTTGCGGTCGGTAAGCTCGAGGAAGCGGTGGTCGTCGACCTTGAATGAAATGTTGGCCACGCCCTGCTTGTCCTCGTAGAGCGCGGCGAACATCTTGCCGCCGATGCAGTAGACCTGGTC
This sequence comes from uncultured beta proteobacterium, assembly GCA_963849005.1. Lineage (GTDB taxonomy): Bacteria > Pseudomonadota > Gammaproteobacteria > Burkholderiales > Usitatibacteraceae > CAWKGC01. Next base: position 14,198 of record CAWKGC010000017.1, read on the forward strand.
CACGCCCCACTTGATTTCGCGCGTCGCGCCGGGCAGCGCGGCGAGGTAGCGCTTGAGCGCCGCAGGCGTCATGGCCGGTTGCCGCGAGGCCCTGCTATTTCCGCGCCTCGGCGCGCTTCGGTTTCGCCAGCACCTGCACGAAGACCTCGTCCTGCTTGATCATGCCGAGTTCCGTGCGTGCGCGCTCCTCGATCGCGTCGAGCCCTTCCTTCAGGTCGCGCACCTCCGCGTCGAGGGCGTCGTTGCGCACCCTGAGCCGCGCGTTGCCTTCCTTCTGCTCCGCCACCTGCCGGTCCAGCTCCCGCACCTTCAGCCAGCTGCCCTTGCCCAGCCACAGCGGGTACTGCAGCAGCAGGAGCAGACCGCCGAGGATGAGGGAAATCGCTCTCACTTCTTCATTGCCATGCTGGCGGGAAACAACGCGAACTTCCAACACCGCAGTTTGAAACCGCCGCGGGGCCCCCGCCAAGATGGGGGGATGAACGCCGATGAACGCCGATAAAGGCAAAGGCAGATTGGGTTTGGTTCGGGATGGCCCGACGACTGCTGAAGCCATACGCCGTCACGATTTTATCGGCGTCCATCGGCGTTCATCGGCGGCTAATTCCGCTCTCACCTTAACTGGTAAAAGGCCCCGCGCCCGGCGTAAGTGCCGGCGTCGCCGAGCTCTTCCTCGATGCGCAGCAGCTGGTTGTACTTCGCGGTGCGGTCCGAGCGGGACAGCGACCCGGTCTTGATCTGCCCCGCGTTGGTGGCGACCGCGATGTCGGCGATCGTCGTGTCCTCGGTCTCGCCGGAACGGTGCGAGATGACGGACGTATAGCCCGCGCACTTGGCCATCTCGACCGCCTCGAAGGTCTCCGAGAGCGTGCCGATCTGGTTGATCTTGATGAGGATGGAATTGGCCACGCCGCGCTTGATGCCCTCGGCGAGGATGCGCGTGTTGGTGACGAAGATATCGTCGCCCACCAGTTGCACGTTCTTGCCCAGCCTCTTCGTGAGCAGCTCCCAGCCATCCCAGTCGCCCTCGGCCATGCCGTCCTCGATCGAGACGATCGGGTACTTGTCGCACCAGGTCGCGAGCAGGTCCACCATCTGCTGCGGCGTGTAGGAAAGGTGCTCGCCCTCGAAGCGGTACTTGCCGTCCTTGAAATACTCGCTCGCGGCGCAGTCGATGCCGATCAGCACGTCGCTGCCGGCGGTGTAGCCCGCCTCCTCGATCGCCTTGATCGCAAGCTGCAGCGCGGCTTCGTTGGTGGCAAGGTTGGGCGCGAAGCCGCCTTCGTCGCCGACCGTGGTCGGCATGCCCTGCTTGTCGATCATCTTCTTCAGGGTCTGGAAGATCTCCGCGCCGCAGCGCAGCGCCTCGCGGAAGCTGGGCATCCCGGCCGGGATGATCATGAACTCCTGCATGTCGAGCGAATTGTTGGCGTGCGCGCCGCCGTTGATCACGTTCATCATCGGCACCGGCATCTTCTTCGGCCCCGAGCCGCCGAGGTAGCGGTAGAGCGACAGCCCGCACTCCTCGGCCGCGGCCTTGGCGCAGGCGAGCGACACGGCCAGCATCGCATTGGCGCCCAGGCGCGACTTGTTCTCGGTGCCGTCGAGATCGACCAGGACGCGGTCGAGGTGCGCCTGCTCGGCGACGTCCAGCCCGATGATCGCCTCGCAGATCTCGGTGTTGACGTTCTCCACCGCCCTTTGCACTCCCTTGCCGAGGTAGCGGCCCATGTCGCCGTCGCGCAGCTCGATCGCCTCGCGCGACCCGGTGGAGGCGCCCGAGGGCACCGCGGCGCGGCCCATGATGCCGGATTCGAGGAGGACGTCGGCTTCGACGGTGGGATTGCCGCGGGAATCAAGGATTTCGCGGGCGACGATTTCGACGATGGCGGTCATGCGGGAACCCGGGTGATGGAAAGGTCTACAACTTGTTGAGGAGGAACTCCGCGATCACGCGGCTCTTCTCGGCGTCGCGCTCGTTCACGCGCGGGGAGCCGAGCGCGACGATGACCGCGGTGCGTCCCTTGAGCGCGTAGAACTTGCCGGTCTTCGCACTCCAGAAGCCTTCCATGCCGGACATCATCAGCGGCTTGGTCTGGTACTGGAGCCGCATCTCGTCGAAGGCCTTCTTCGCCTCGGCGTCGGTCTTCGCCCCGATGAACTGGGCCGAAACGCTGTCCTCGCCGGCCGTCCAGGTGCAGGTTGCGCTCGGCACCGGCTTCTTGCCCTTGGGCAGCTCCGGAACCGCCACGGGCTTGCCGAGCGCCTTCTCGGCGTCGGCCTGCGTGAGGACCTGGCAGGCATCGAAGGCGTCCTTCGACTGGCCGAAAGCGGCCATCGGCAAGGCGAGGACGAGGGTGATCAGGATCTTCTTCATGGTTCTGTCTCCAGCAGTGGGGGCATCGGGTGCGCCGGACAGGTGATGTTTGAGGCGAATGATAGCGGAAACGCGGCCCCTTCCGCTCTACTGCAGCCCGAAGAGCCGTGCGCCGTTCTTCCACGCGACCTGTTCCGCGACATCCTTCGGCAAATCGCCCAGCCACCTGCGGTAGGCCGCCATCGTGTCCGGATAGCTGTCCCAGCGCTGGTTCACCCAGGTGTCGGAGCCGATGAGGAAGCGCGACGGGTGCTTCATGAACACCGCTTTCCATTGCGGCGCGAGCGTCCCGCCCTCGGCCACATCCCAGCGATACGAGAGCTCGCCCCACATCTGCGGGTACTTCGCGAGCAGTTCCTCGACACGCGCGATCGGCGTGGTGAAGCCGGTGTGCGCCCAGATGATGCGCGCCTTCGGGTTGTGCGCGAACAATCGCTCAAGCGCCTCGTCGTCGCAGTGCGCGTGCAGGATGAGATCGTTGTCGACGGCGAAGTTCACGATCTTCGCCACCACCTCGGTCGACGCATCCTTGCCGAAGACATGGAACTCGCCGACGCCGCGGTAGATGCCGCGCATGTGTTCCGCGCGGATCATGTCGTAGATCTCGATGTTGTTGAACCAGGTGCCGTAGTCGTTGCGGTCGCGATAGACGCGGATGAAGGGAACCACCGCGATGCCCGCCGGCCTCGCATCGTAGAGCGCGCGCGAGCCGTCGTTCGGGCGGCTGTTGGCGATGATCGCCTTCACGCCGTTCTTGCGGAAGAGCTCCGTGACCTGCGAAACCGGGTAGCGCGCCACGGCGTCGTCGTTGTAGTGCAGGTGCGCGTCGAAGAGCGGGCCGGTCCACGGCCCGGCGCCGTGGCCAGGCGCAGCTGCCGCAAATGCCAGTCCGATTGCGAATGCCCATACGCCTTTCGTCATTCCGGGAAATAACGGGGTCAGAGTACATTTCCGGCCGGATCGCACTGCGATCCTTGGCGTCCGGAAATGTACTTGACCCCTTATTTCGGGGCGCACGTCGTGAGAATGTCACGTCAGCTCGTCTTGGAGCCGCGCATCATCATCAGGCTCACGGGTGCCTCGAAGGTGTCGGCGCGCGCCGCCTCCCAGAACACCTGGTAGACGGGATGGTCGGGCACGCCCTTCAGCAACTCGCCCGGCGTGAGCCAGTGGTGCAGCGTGGCGAGCGAACGCACTTCATTCGACGAGACGCGGCGGATGACGTGCTCGGGCCCGAGTTCGCTGGGGTGGCCCAGGCCCGCGGCCGCGAGCAGCTCCTTCAGGGCGTTCAGCGTATTGCGATGGAAGTTCAGCACGCGCTCCGGCCTTGTCGGGCACGACCAGCGCGCGGAGCGCCCCGGGTCCTGCGAGGTGACGCCGGTCGGGCAGTTGCCCGTGTGGCAGGTCTGCGCCTGGATGCAGCCCAGCGCGAACATGAAGCCGCGCGCCGAATTGCACCAGTCGGCGCCGAGCGCCACGGTGCGCGCGATGTCGAAGGCGGTGATGATCTTGCCGCGACGCGCCGATCGAGATGCGATGGCGCAGATTGGTGCCGACCAGCGCGTTGTGCACCAGCATCAGCCCTTCGCGCAGCGGCGCACCGACGTGGTCGGTGAATTCCAGCGGTGCCGCGCCCGTGCCGCCCTCGCCGCCGTCGACGACGATGAAGTCCGGCGTGATGCCGGTATGCAGCATCGCCTTGACGATCGCGAACAGTTCCCACGGGTGACCGATCGCGAGCTTGATGCCCACCGGCTTGCCGCCGGACAGTTCGCGCAGGCGCTTGACGAAGCCGAGCAGTTCCAGCGGCGTGGAGAACGCCGAGTGCCGCGCGGGCGAGACGCAATCGACACCGACCGGCACGCCGCGCGCCTCGGCGATCTCGGGCGTGACCTTGGCGCCGGGCAGCACGCCGCCATGGCCGGGCTTGGCGCCCTGCGAGAGCTTTATCTCGATCATCTTCACCTGCTCGGAGCCGCGTTCTCGGTGAACTTCGCCTCGTCGAAGCGGCCCGCGGCGTCGCGGCAACCGAAGTAGCCGCTGCCGATCTCCCACATGAGGTCGCCGCCGCGCTCGCGGTGGTAGCGCGGAGATCGAGCCCTCGCCGGTGTCGTGGTAGAAGCCGCCGCGCTTCGCGCCCTTCGTTCAGGGCCAGGATGGCGTTGGCCGAGAGCGCGCCGAAGCTCATGGCCGAGATGTTGAACACGCTCGCCGAATAGGGTTTCGCGCAGTCGGGCCCGCCTATCGGATGCGAAAGTCGGGCTGGCGATGTCCGCGGGCGCGATGGAGTGGTTGATCCACTCGTACTGCGGCTGATAGACGTCGAGCTGGGTGCCGAAGGGGCGCTTGTCGACGACGTTCTTCGCGCGCTGATAGACGATCGAGCGCTCCACGCGCGAGAACGGCGGCTGTCGCGGTCGGACTCGATGAAATACTGGCGGATCTCGGGGCGGAAGTACTCGAAGAAGAAGCGCAGGTGCCCATCACCGGATAGTTGCGGCGGATCGCCTGCTTCGCCTGCATGAAGTCGCGGAGCCCGACCGCCGAGAGGAAACCGAACAGGGCAGCCGGCCAGAACCACGCGGTGGCCGCCTGCGCGAGCCAGAGGAAGCCCGCGAAAAGGACGATGCATCCGATCCACGACCAGTAACGCTGCGGAACGATCCGATCCAGTGCGGCAGTCATCATTTCTCCGGTGCGTGTGCGGGCAACCCGATGGACTCTACGGAAAGCCCCTCCGCTTGTAAATCGCGGGGGCAGGCTTGGGTAGAATGGTTCGATGCAAAGTATCGTCTTCCCGGGCTTGACCCGGGACCCAGTGGTTTTCTCAACAAGTTCTGGATTCCGGGTCAAGCCCGGAATGACGAATTTGGATGGTTCCCGGATCAAGTCCAGGACGACGACGATGCGCAGCACGCAGCGGCGCACCTGATGGCATTCAGACGGGCCGGGAGGATCATGGCTATCGCAGTCGGCGTGCTCGTGTTGCTGTACGCAGGCGTCGTGGGCTTCATCGGCGCGCGGCAGGAAGCGCTGATCTTCTTTCCCGTGGCGCTCGCGCCCGACCATCGCTATTCGGTCGCGGGACTGGACGAAGTGTCGATCCCGGTCGAAGGCGCCGTGCTCCACGCGCGCCATTTCCGCCAGCCGAACCCCAAGGGCGTGGTGTTCTTCCTGCACGGCAACGGCGGCAACCGCGATCTGGTTCACCAGCCTCGACCTCTACCGCCGCGCCAACTACGACCTGTTCATGCTCGACTACCGCGGCTACGGCAAGAGCACCGGGAGGATCGAGAGCGAGGAGCAGCTGCACAAGCGACGTGCGCGCCGCTGGGACAGCATCTCGGCGCGCTACGCCGGCAAGCCCAACGTGATCTACGGCCGTTCGCTGGGGACGGGCCTGGCCGCCGCCTCGCGGTCGAGTTGCAGCCCGCGCTGACGATTCTCGTGTCGCCGTATTTCAGCCTGCAGGCCCTCGGCGACGAGCACTACCCGTTCATGCCGCAGGCGGTGCTGCGCTACCCGCTGCGCACCGACCTGTGGCTGCCGAAGATCGCCTCGCCGGTGCATGCTGGTGCACGGCACCAGGGACACCCTGATCGCGCCTTCGCACAGCGCGCGACTCAAGCCGCTGGCGCAAAGGCCCGAGCTGCTGCTGGTGGAAGGCGCGGGGCACAACGACATCCACCGCTTCCCCGCCTACTTCGACACGCTGGTCGCGCGCCTGATGGGCCTCTAGCCGGCAAGCAGCTGCAGCGCCGCGCGCAGCCCCATCGCCTCGCCGCCCTGCGGCCTTCCGGGGCGCGAGATGTCGTTCCACGCGTAGGTGTCGAAGTGCACCCAGGGAATCTCGTCCGGGACGAAGTGCTCGAGGAAGAGCGCGGCGACGATGCAGCCGGCGAAGCCCGCGCGGCCGGAGTTGTTGATGTCGGCGATCTCGGTGTCGAACAGGCGCTGGTAGCCCTGCCAGAGCGGCATGCGCCAGAGCGGGTCGCCCACTTCCTCGGCCGCCTTGATCAGCTTTCCCGCGACGATCTCGTCGTTGCAGAACATCGCCGGCAGCTCCGGCCCGAGCGCGACCCGCGCGGCGCCGGTGAGCGTGGCGAAATCGATGATCAGCGCGGGGTTCGATTCGGCGGCGTAAGCGAGCGCGTCGGAAAGCACCACGCGTCCCTCGGCATCGGTGTTGCCGATCTCGACCGTCACGCCTTTTCTCGTGGTGACCACGTCGCCCGGCCGGTAGGCATTGCCGCTGATGGCGTTTTCCACCGCGGGAATCAGCATGTGCAGGAACACCGGCAGCTTCGCCTGCATGATGAGGCGAGCGAGCGCCAGCGCATGCGCCCCGCCGCCCATGTCCTTCTTCATGAGGCGCATGCCTTCCGCGCCCTTGATGTCGAGACCGCCGGAATCGAAGCACACGCCTTTGCCCACGACCGCGACCCTCCGGTGCTTCGGGTTGCCCCAGGTGATCTCGATCAGGCGCGGCTCGCGGTCCGCCGCGCGTCCGACCGCATGGATCGCCGGGAAGTTGGCCTTCAGCAACTGGTCGCCCACCCATTCGCGGTAACGCCCGCCGAATGCCCGCGCCTGCTTGCGCGCCTCCGTGGCGAGTTCTTCCGGACCCATGTGTTCCGAAGGCGTGTTGACGAGGTCGCGCACCAGCATCGTCGCCTCGGCCGCGGCAATCGCCTCGTCGACCTTCGCATTGCGCTCGACCTGCAACTCGGCAGTGGCGCGCTTCGCCTTGAGGTAGCGCGTGAACTTGTAGCTGCCGAGCAGCCAGGCGAACGCGGCATCTTCCGGCGCGACCTTGACCGCGCCCTCGCCCAGCGCGTAGCGTCCCGCGGGAAGTTTCCGCGGTAGCGAAGCGAGAGCCCAGCGCCCCGCATCACTCGCCATGCCGACCGCGACGAAGGCCACGGCCCCGCCCTTGCCCGGCACGAGGCAGAAGGTGTGGGGCTTTGCGGCGAAGGCGTTGGCCTCGAGCCAGTCTCGCGCCTCCGCGGAACACGACTTGAGGAAGGCCTTCAGGTGCGCGGCATCGGTGCAGCGCAGGGGAATGGCCTTGGTGAAGGACTTTTTGTCGGTGATCAATGTCATGGGGCGCCGAAAGCGGGAAAGTGAATCAATTCTAGCCGTTTGGCAGCCGGGGTGAACCGGATGCTATCTTCACGGCTGCGCAGACCGGCCAAGCCGGCGACCAACCCGGACGAGAACGCGACATGACCTGTGCCTGGATCACCCACCCCGAATGCCATCTCCACGAGATGGGCGCCGGCCACCCGGAATGCCCCGAGCGGCTCGACGCGATTTCCGACCACCTGCTGGCGCAGGGGCTGCTCAACCTCATGGCCCCCTACGACGCACCCGAGGCCACGCTCGAGGAACTCGAGCGCGCGCATACCGCGCGCCATGTGACCGAGATCCTTGCCGCGTCGCCCAGGGATGGCTACGTCCATGTCGACCCCGACACGGCGATGAACCCGCACACCGCGCGGGCCGCGCTGCGCGCCGCGGGCGCCGCAGTGCTCGCCACCGACCTCGTCTTGAAGGGCGAGGTGAACACCGCGTTCTGCGCGGTGCGCCCGCCCGGCCACCATGCGACGCACGACGCGCCGATGGGCTTCTGCTTCTTCGACAACGTGGCGGTCGGCATCCGCCACGCGCTCAACCACCACGGGCTGGAGCGCGTGGCGCTGGTGGACTTCGACGTCCACCACGGCAACGGCAGCGAGGACATCCTCGCCTCCGACCCGCGCGTGCTCATGGTGTCCACCTTCCAGCGCAAGCTCTATCCCTTCCTCGGCGACGAGCCGAAGGGACTCAACATGGTGAACGTGCGGGCTCGACGCGGGCTCCGACGGCCGGCAGCTGCGCGCCGCGGTGGAGCAGTACTGGCTGCCGGCGCTCGACGCATTCCGCCCGCAGCTTCTCTATATCTCCGCGGGCTTCGACGCGCACCGCGCCGACGAAATGGCCAACCTGCGCTGGGTGGAGAGCGACTATGCGTGGGTGACCGAACAGATGGTGCAGGTCGCCGCGCGCCACTGCGGCGGGCGCATCATCTCGGTGCTCGAAGGCGGTTACGACCTGCAGGCGCTTTCCCGCAGCGTCGCCGCGCACGTGCGCGAGCTGATCGCCTAGCGGCGCACGCCCGGCGTCTCGATCGCCATTCCCTTCGCGCGCGCCGCGAGGTAGAGCTCGAGGCTCACGAGGTCGTCGGACCCGTACGCGGGCTGCTCGGCGCGCACGCCGAAGAAGCAGGCGCGCAGGCGCCGCTGCAGCGACCCGGTCGCCTGCCACTCGAGGCGGTATGCGGGCCAGCCGGTGGGATGCCCCTGGCTGATCGGCTCGGCGAGCAGGGTCTTGCCCCAGTTGGCATCGTGGCAATGCGTGCAGGCGAGGTTCAACTGGCCGATGCGGGTGCGATACAGCGCCGCACCATGCTCCAGGGTTGCGCGCGCCGGGCCTTCGAGGGAAACCGCCATGGGCAGGCCGCGAGACTGGTGCGCGACGAAGGCCGTGAGCGCGACCAGTTCCGCGGACTCGGGCGCGAGCGCGGCGCCGCCGGCGTTTCCGCGTTGGCAGGCATCGATGCGCCCTTCGAGATTCACCACGCGGCCGAGCGCAGGATCGAAACGCGGGTAGCGCGTTGCGACGCCCTTCATGGATTTCGTCGCGTCGCCGTGGCAAACGGCGCAGGGTTTGGCGCTGCCTGAAAGCTTCTCTCCCCACAGGCGCTCGCCGCGGGCGACTGCGAGCATGCCGGGATTGGCAAAGTCGTCGGCCTGCAGCTTGCGCACGTCGGCGCTCTGGAAATCGATGCCGGGCCTCGCGGGCTGCGGACGGGAGATGTCCTGCGCCATCGCCGGCAATACGCCGAGTGCCGCGAGCGCGAACGTTCGCGCGATCACGTGACGGTCAGCGTGGCGGAGAGGCGGCCCTGCTCGCCGCGGTCGTCGCGAAACTCGACCTCGATTTCGCCGCTCGCGTCCGCAACGGCCTGGAAGGCGATATAGGGATTGGCCGCGATGCCCGTGCCGAGTTGCGCGCGCAGGATCTCGCGGCCCGCGTAGCGGCACACGACCGAATCGACCACGTTGAGGGCGATCGCGCGGCCGTCCATGTCGCGGCGATAGCCCGTTTCCATCGCGTGCTGGATGAGGATGCGCACCTGGAACGCTTCGCCGCGGCGCGCCGTGGGCGGGACCTGCAGGCGGCCGACGATCATGTGGACATCGACGCTTCGTCGAGGCACGCGGCGGAGGTGACCAGCACCTCGACCTGCACCATGCGGAAGCGGTTGCCGGAAAGTGCCGCCAGCACCGTCACCTTCTGCGTGCCGGCGAGGCGCACGCGCGTATCGATTTCCGCCCGCCCTGTCTGCGCCCCGAGGTGGAACACCGCCACGAGTGGCCGGGGGTTGCGTTCGGCGAAGACGTGGATCGCGCTGACATGGTCGGCCGCGGTCATCGGGCTGGGCACCTTGATCCTGAGCGGCACCGAATTGCCGTTCTCGGCGATCTGCGGCAATTCGACTTCCACGCCGGAACGCTCGATCGCCGCGCCGCCCGTGACTTTCTCGATGAAGGGGGTGATGTCCTGCCCGGGCTGGAATTGCTGCGCACGCGCTTTCAGTGCAGCCAGCACCGCGCCGCTCGCCACAAGGAAATCGCGGCGCTTCACTTGAGCGTCCCCAGAAAGGCGACGACGTCCTCGACCTGCCGGCCGGAAAGCGCCGGTTTGCCCACAGCCGCAGGCGCAACGCGCTGAAGGCCTTCGATGCGGTGGAAAGCGGGCATCGCCGCATCAGGCTTCACCAGGGTGATATCGACGACGCGCAGGCGCAACTGCGCAGGCGAAAGCCGTGCGCCGACGCCATCAAGCGACGGCCCGACATTGCCGGCGATGGCGACACCGGGCGCGGCGTGGCAAAGCACGCAGTGCCCGCCCTCCCGCGAAACAAATACCTCTCTTCCCCGCCCTGCATCCGCCGTTGGTGCCAACTTCATTTCCATCCCATCCGTTGCAGCACACCCAGCCGCGAGAACGCAAACCATCATCCCGACCCATCTGCGTTCATCTGCGTATCATCTGCGGTTCCATCGCCTTGGGTTTCATCGGCGTCCATCGGCGTCCATCGGCGGTTGATCCGCTTTTGCCAAGCGCTCGCGAAAATGCAACCTGACCCGGTAATCAAGGAAATGTACTCTGACCCCGTTATTGGGGAAATGTAACCTGACCCCATTACTCAGGCCTTTTTCAGTTCCTCCGGCTTGAAGGGCAGCGTGCGGATGCGCTTGCCGGTCGCGGCGAAGGCGGCGTTGAGGATCGCGGGCGCGACGCACAGCGCGCCCGGCTCGCCATGCCCGCCCCAGAACCCGCCGGTGGCAGGGAAGATCACTTCGACCTTGGGCATTTCGGTGAGCCCCGGAATCCGGAAGTCATGGAAGTTGGACTCGACGATGCGCCCGTCCTTCACGTGGTGCCCTTCGTAGAACTGGCCGATGCAGAAGATCACGTTGCCCTCGGCCTGCGCGCGGCAGGCGTCGGGGTTGACGACATAGCCCGAGTCGATCGCCGAGACGATGCGATGAATCTTGATGTTGCCCTTCGCATCGACCGAGACCTCGGCCACCATCGCGGTGTAGCTGCCGAAGCCGTCGGCCTGGGCAATGCCGCGGTGCACGCCCGGCGGCAGCGGCGCGCCCCAGTTCGCGGCCTTGGCGCAGGCCTCGAGCACGAGGCGGTTCTTGTCGTCGGGCTTCATCATCGCGACGCGGAACGCCAGCGGGTCCTTGCCCGCGGCGGCAGCCAGCTCGTCGATGAAGCACTCGCGGTAGAAGGCGTTCTGCAGCCCCGGCGCGCGCCAGAAGCCGACCGGCACGTGCGGGTTCCGCATCGCGTAGTCGCATTGCTGGTTGGGAATTTCGTAGGTCATGTCGCTGAGCGACCTGACCGCGGTGAAGTCGATGCCGTCCTTGATGCCTTCCGGCCTGAGCAGGGCGAGTATGGACGGGCAGGCAACCGTCGTTTGCAGCGCGACCACCTTGCCGTCGGCATCCAGCCCGCCCTTCATGCGCACCAGCGAGGCGGGACGGTAGAAGCCGTGCTGCATGTCCTCCTCGCGCGACCACATCATCTTCACCGGCACGCCAGGCATGGCCTTGGCGATCAGCACGCCCTGCTTCACGAAATCCTGCGGCGCGCCGCGCCGGCCGAAGCCGCCGCCCAGCATCGCCTTGTGCACTTCGACCTTTTCAAGAGGCACGCCGGCGGCTTCCGCGGCCGCCGCGATCGACGCCTCGCCGTTCTGGGTCGAGGTCCACACTTCGACCGTGCCATCGGGCTTGAACCACGCGGTGCAGGTCTGCGGTTCCATCGTGGCGTGGCTGAGATAGGGCGAGCCGTACTCAGCCGTGACCACCTTCGCGGCGGAGGCGAGCGCTGCAGGAGTATCGCCGGCCTTCTTCGCCGAGGCGGGCTTGGGATCGTCGAGGCCGGCCCGGAACATCGCCATGATCGTGGCATCGGAGACTTGGCCGTTGGCACCCTCGTCCCACTCTATCTTGAGCGCCCTGGCGGCCTGGTTGGCGCGCCACCAGTTGTCGGCGATCACCGCGACGAAATCGCCTTCGCGGACGATTTTCTTCACGCCGCGCATCTTCTCGGCGGCGGCGCTGTCGACCGACTTCACCTTGCCGAGGAACACCGGGCACTGGACGATCGAGGCGTGCAGCATGCCCTTCAGCTGCACGTCGACGCCGAACACCGGCCTGCCCAGCACCTTCTCCGGGATATCGAGGCGCGGCACCGACTTGCCGGCAATCGTCCAGTCCTTCGGGTCCTTCAGCTTCACGGTCTTTGGCGGTTCGCGCAGCGCCGCATCGGCGGCCACCTGCCCGTAGCGAAGCGTTCGCGTGGTGGGCGTGTGGGTGATGACGCCCTTGGCCACGGTGCATTCCCTCGCCGGCACGTTCCACTGCGTCGCCGCGGCGCCCACCAGCATTTCGCGCGCGCTGGCGCCGGCCTTGCGGACATAGTCGTGCGAGGTGCGGATGCCGGCGCTGCCGCCGGTGGACATCGAGCCCCAGATGCGCTTCCTCCTGATGTGCTCGTTGGGGGAAGCGAACTCGGTGCTGACATTCGCCCAGTTGCACTCGAGTTCCTCGGCGACCAGTTGCGCGAGCCCCGTCATGCTGCCCTGCCCCATCTCCGAGCGGGCGATGCGGACCACCACGCGGTCGTCGGGGTGGATGAGGATCCATGCGGTCACTTCCGCGGGCGCCGCGGCGCCTTTCGCCTGCGCCAGCACGCCGGCCGGGAAGGAGAACTCGAGGGCGAGGCCACCGCCCGCAGCGGCGGAGGCCTTGAGGAAATCGCGGCGGGAAATTGTCGTCGTCATGGTCGTCTCCTCAGGCCTTGGCCGGCGGGTTGCCCGCGGCGGCATGGATGGCGACGCGCACGCGCCCGTAAGTGCCGCAGCGGCACAGGTTGGTCATGGCCTCGTCGATGTCGGCGTCCGTCGGCTTGGGCTTCTTCGCCAGCAGCGCCGTGGCGGCCATGATCATGCCCGTCTGGCAGTAGCCGCATTGCGGGACCTCGTATTCGATCCACGCCTTCTGCACCTTGGTGAGGCCCGACTCCGAGAGCCCCTCGATCGTGACGATCTTCTTGCCGGCCATGGCCGACACCGGCATCGCGCAGGCGCGCACCGGCTCGCCGTCGACCAGCACCGTGCAGGCGCCGCACTGGGCGATGCCGCAGCCGTACTTCGCGCCGGGCAGGCCCGCCTCGTCGCGCAAGGCCCAGAGCAGCGGCATTTCGGGTTCGACATCGAGCTGGCGGTTCTTGCCGTTCACGTTGAGGGTGATCATCTGGGCCTCCTGGGGGATGGGGATGCTTCAAGCCACTCTATGTTGCTCCTGCGCCTGCAGGCGAATCATTGACCGGGGTCCAGGTTCACAAGTTCCTGGAATCCTCGATCAGCATGCGCGCGCCGAGTTCGGCGATCACGTAGACCGGGGCATTGGTGTTGCCCGAGGTGATGCGCGGCATGATCGAGGCGTCGATCACGCGCAGACCTTCGATGCCGTGCACGCGCAGGCGCTCGTCCACCACGCTTGCGGGATCGTTGCCCATGCGGCAGGTGCTCACCGGATGGAAAATCGTCGTGCCGAGGTCGCCCGCGGCCTTGAGGAGGTCGGCGTCGCTTTCGGCCTGCGGCCCGGGCTTCCATTCCTCGGGGCGATATTTCGCGAGCGCCGCTGACTTCATGATGCGTCGCGTGAAGCGCATCGAGTCCACCGCGACCTTCTGGTCCTCCGGCGTCGAAAGGTAATTCAGCAGGATCTCGGGCTCGGCGTCCGGGTCGGTCGAGCGGATGTGCACATGGCCGCGCGAAGTCGGTCGCAGGTTGCACACCGATGGCGTGATCGCCGGGAAGCTGTGCAAGGGCTCGCCGAACTTGTCGAGTGACAACGGCTGCACGTGCCACTCGATGTTGGCAGTGGGCTGCGCGGGATCGCTCTTGGCGAAGGCGCCGAGTTGCGAGGGCGGCATGGTGAGCGGCCCGGTCTTCCTGAACAGGTACTCGAGCCCCATCGCCGCCTTGCCCCAGAGCGAATTGACGCGCTCGTTCAACGTCGTCACGCCGTGCACCTTGTAGACGAGGCGCACCTGCAGGTGATCGTGCAAGTTGCCGCCCACGCCGGCCATTTCGTGCACCACGGGAATGCCGAACTTCTGCAGCAACGCGCCGGGGCCGATGCCGGAGAGCTGCAGCAGTTGCGGCGAGGCGATGGACCCCGCCGCAAGCACGACCGCCTTGCGCGCCGCGACGAAGGACGTGCCGCCCTTCGCGCTGCGAATCTCCAGGCCCGTGGCGCGCTTCACGCCGTCCTTCTGCTCGACGCGGATCTTCGTCGCGCAGGTCCCGGTCATCACGGTGAGGTTGGGTCGTCCCATCACCGGGCGCAGCCACGCATTGGTCGCACTCCAGCGGCGCCCGCCCTTCTGGTTCATGTGGAAGTAGGCGTTTCCGAAATTGTCGCCGCGGTTGAATTCCGCGATCTTCGGAATGCCGCACTCGGCTGCCGCATCCCGCCAGGCGTCGAGGATCTCCCAGTGCACGCGCGGCTCCTCGACGCGCAACTCCCCGCCCGCGCCGTGGAACTCGTCCGCGCCGGCGAAGAAATCCTCCATGCCCTTGAAGAGCGGCAGCACCTCGTCCCACGACCAGCCCGGATTGCCGAGCGATGCCCAGTAGTCGTAGTCGCTCTTCTGGCCGCGCATGTAAACCATCGCGTTGATCGTCGAGCAGCCGCCGAGGACCTTGCCTCTTGAATATCCCAGCTGCCTGCCGTTGAGCCCCGGGTCGGGCGCGGTCTTGAAGCACCAGTCGGTGCGCGGGTTGCCTATCGTGTAGAGGTAGCCGACCGGGATGTCGATCCAGAACCAGTCGTCCTGCCCTCCCGCTTCCAGCAGGAGGACCGAGACCGCCGGGTCTTTCGACAGCCTGTTCGCCAGCACGCAGCCGGCGCTGCCGGCTCCTGTCACCACGTAGTCGTAGGTCTTCGATTCATTCATGAGTTGAAGATTTTAACCGCCGATGGACGCCGATGGACGCCGATAAAAGCCTGATGGTTGGTGGCTGCGGCAACCTGCACGGAGTCCCGAGCCAAAGCTTGATTTTGCCTTTGATCTTATCGGCGTCCATCGGCGTCCATCGGCGGTTACATCGCCTTTTAGTGAAGCCGCCCGGCCGCCCTGCGCGCCTCGTAGGCCTTGAGGTGCGTATACGCGATGGAGAGCACCGTGTCGTCGACGCCATGCGCGCGGGCCTTCGCGAGCATGAAGCCGATGATGTGGTCGGCTTCGGTCGCGCCGCCCGCCTCGAGGTCGCGCAGCATCGAGGCGCTCCACAGTCCCTCGGGGTCGGTGAGGCGGGCGCGCGCCATCTCGATTGCCGGGGCGCGGGGCGCGTGGCCTTCCTTCGTCGCAATGGCGATGTTGGCCGCGAGCGCGCGCTCCATCACTTCCTTGCCGCCGGGCGCTGCGATGATCTCGCGCACGTTGGCCCGGAAGAGGCACGTGGTCGCGGCGAGCGCCGACAGGAAAACAAGCTTCTCCCACAGGTCCTGCTCGATGTCCTCGGAAAGCTTCCAGTCGATCTTCGTCTTCGCCAGCACGTCGGCGAAGGCTTGCGCGCGAGCGGACTTCGACTTGTCGCGCTCGCCGAAGAGCAGGCGCTGCAGCGCGTCGCCGTTGACCACGACGCCATCCTTGCGCAGCGTCGCGTTGATCTGGCAGGTGCCGCCCATGACGTTCTGCCTGCCGAAGCGCGCGTCGAGGCGCTCGAAATGCGCGATGCCGTTGAGCATCGGCACGACCACGCAGCCGCCCTGCATCGCCGGGGCGATCGCAGCAATCGCCGAATCGAGGTCGTAGGCCTTGCAGGTGAAAAGCACGAGGTCGTAGCCGGGCTTGAGTTCCTCGGCGCCAACCGTCTTCACCGCGAGCTTCGCGTTGCCGCTCGGGCTTTCGATCACGAGGCCGCCCTGCGCGATCTGCTCGCGACGCTTCGGCCGGACGAGGAAGGTAACGTCCGCGCCGCTTTCCGCGAGCCGCCCGCCGAAGTAGCCGCCGATGCCGCCGGCGCCGAGGACCAGGATCTTCATTTCACCTCCGTCGTCCCGGACTTGATCCGGGACCCAGTGGTTTTCCATTCAAGGCTGGATTCCGCCCCCCAACTCGGAGGGGGCCCCGGGTCAAGCCCGGAATGACGCTGTTATCGATCAAAGCGATTGCTCGGCGAAACCGCGCTGCTTCACCAGCAGGTCGATTTCCTTGAGCGTCTCGAGAAGCTCGCGCATCAGCGGCAGCGGCCACGCGTTGGGCCCGTCGGAGAGCGCCTTCGCGGGATCGGGGTGCGTCTCCATGAACACGCCCGAGACTCCGGTCGCGATCGCCGCGCGCGCGAGCACCGGGACGAATTCGCGCTGCCCGCCGGACGTCGTGCCCTGCCCGCCTGGAAGTTGCACCGAGTGGGTGGCGTCCATCACTACCGGGCAGCCGGTCTCGCGCATGATCGCGAGCGAGCGCATGTCGGAGACGAGGTTGTTGTAGCCGAACGACGCCCCGCGTTCGCACACCATGATGTTGTCGGTGCCGCTCGCCTCGCGCGCCTTGTCGACCACGTTCTTCATGTCGTGCGGCGCGAGGAACTGGCCCTTCTTGATGTTGACCGGCAGGCCGGCGGAGGCGACCGCGACGATGAAGTCGGTCTGGCGGCACAGGAACGCCGGGGTCTGCAGCACGTCGACATACTTCGCGACCGTCGCCACTTCCTTCTCGTTGTGCACGTCGGTGAGCACCGGCACCGCGAGGTCCTTCCTCACCTTGGAGAGGATCTCGAGGCCCTTCATCATGCCGGGCCCACGGAACGACTTGCCGGAACTGCGGTTGGCCTTGTCGTAGGACGACTTGAAGATGAAGGGAATGCCGAGCGAGGAGGTGATCTCCTTCAGCTTTCCCGCGACATCCATCTGCAATTGCTCGCTCTCGACGACGCAGGGACCCGCGATCAGGAAGAACGGCCGTTCCAATCCGACTTCAAATCCACACAGCTTCATTCAATCCCGATCCATCGGCGTCCATCGGCGTCCATCGGCGGTTCCCTTGCCTCTTCTACGCAACCGAACCGGCAACCACTTTGAGGCCGGGCTCGGCCTTGCGCCCCTTGTGAAGGTCGATGGCAGCGCGGATGAACGAAGTGAAGAGGGGATGCCCGTCGCGAGGCGTGGAAGTGAACTCGGGGTGGTACTGGCAGCCGAAGAACCACGGATGGTCCGGCCGCTCGGCCATCTCGACCAGGTTCCCCGCCTTGGTGCGCGCGCTGATCTTGAGTCCCGCGGCTTCGAGGCGAGCGACATACTGGTCGTTCACCTCGTAGCGGTGGCGGTGGCGTTCGGACACCGTCTCCTTGCGGTAGATGCGGTAAGCGAGCGAATCCTTCTTCACCGTGCAAGGCTGCGCGCCGAGGCGCATGGTGCCGCCGAGGTTGGACGTGGCGTCTCGCTTCTCGATTCTCCCGTCGCGGTCCTGCCATTCGGTGATGAGTGCCACGACGGGATGCGGCGTATCGGGATCGAACTCGGTGGAATTCGCGCCCTCCAGCTCGCACAGGTCGCGCGCCGCCTCGATCACCGCGATCTGCATGCCGAGGCAGATGCCGAGGTAGGGCACCTTGTTCTCGCGGGCATAACGCACGGCCGCGATCTTGCCTTCGATGCCGCGCTTGCCGAAGCCGCCGGGCACCAGCACCGCGTCCATGCCTTCGAGCGCCGTGACGCCCTTGGCCTCGATCTCCTCGGAGTCCACGTAATGGATCTTCACCTTGGTGCGGGTGTGGATGCCGGCGTGGATCAATGCTTCGGAGAGCGACTTGTAGGAGTCCTGTAGGTCGACGTATTTTCCGACCATGGCGATGTCGACTTCGTGCTCGGGATGCTCGATGGCTTCCACGATCTTGTCCCACATGGTGAGGTCCGCCGGATACGCGGCGAGGTCTAGCCTGCGGCAGACGATCTCGTCGAGCCCCTGCTTGTGCAGCATGGTCGGGATCTTGTAGATGGAGTCCGCGTCGTTGGCCGAGATCACCGAGCGCACGTCGACGTTGGTGAAGAGCGCGATCTTGCGGCGCTCTTCCTCGGGGATCGGCTTCTCGGAGCGGCACATGACGATGTCGGGCTGGATGCCGATGCCGCGCAGTTCCTTCACCGAGTGCTGGGTGGGCTTGGTCTTGATCTCGCCCACGCTGCCGAGGTACGGGACCAGCGTGAGGTGCATGTAGCAGGTGTTGCTGCGGCCTTCCTCTATGCCCATCTGGCGGATGGCCTCCAGGAAGGGCAGCGACTCGATGTCGCCCACCGTGCCGCCGATCTCGATGATGCCGACTTCGGCGTCCTTGCACGCGGCCTTGATCGACATCTTGATCTCGTCGGTGATGTGCGGGATCACCTGCACCGTGCCGCCGAGGTAATCGCCGCGGCGCTCTTTGTTGATGACGCGCTCGTAGATCTGCCCGGTGGTGAAGTTGTTGGCCTTCTTCATCTTCGAGGAGACGAAGCGCTCGTAGTGGCCGAGGTCGAGGTCGGTCTCCGCGCCGTCCTCGGTGACGAACACCTCGCCGTGCTGGAAAGGCGACATCGTGCCGGGGTCGACGTTGATGTAGGGATCGAGCTTGACCAGCGAGACCTTGATGCGGCGCGATTCCAGGATCGCGGCCAGCGAGGCGGCGGCGATCCCCTTGCCGAGGGAAGAGACCACGCCACCGGTGACGAACACATATTTGGTCATGTGCGACCCCAGAGCCGGAAAGCATGATTTTACAGGAAGACCTGAAAATGGGGTCAGAGTACATTTCCGGAAGAATGGAAGAATGGGGTCAGAGTACATTTCCGAGCGGATCGCACAGCGATCCTTGGCGATCGGAAATGTACTCTGACCCCATTTCTCCAACCTGACCCCATTTTCCCCTGCCCCGATTATCATTCGGGTATGAAAGTCGGAGGCGTTCCCTATCGCAGCCTGTGGGCGGACAACGCACACGGGCATGTGCACATCATCGACCAGACATGGCTGCCGCACCGGTTCGAGACCCGGCGGCTGGCCAACATCGATGAGGTGGCCGAAGCGATCGTCTCGATGCGCGTGCGCGGCGCGCCGCTCATCGGCGTTGCCGCCGCCTTCGGTGTCGCGCTCGCGCTCGCCCGCGACGCCTCCGATGCCAGCCTCGAACGCGCATGCGCCGAGCTTGCGGCAACCCGCCCGACTGCGGTGAACCTCGCCTGGGCGCTTGCCCGAATGCGGGCA
>CAWKGC010000018.1:0-29588 GCA_963849005.1 uncultured beta proteobacterium
GAACGTATTGTCGCAAACGACAAGCTCAGGGCGTGAGCTATCTCAATCCGAAAGTGCAAGCACGTAGCGCTCCTGCTCCCGGGTCTCGATCGCGCCGGGACGGACGGCACGCACGCGGTTGATCTCGTCCCGCGGCGACGCCATCGACTCGCGACGGGTCGGTCTGGCTTGTGCGGACCGTCCTCGTGATGATCGTTTGAACCCGCAGGTCGGGCTTGGCGAAGGGGTCATGATGTGATATCTTTTATATATCTATTCGGGAGATTCAACGATGGCCAAGGACTCAGTCCTCTTCAGGTTCCGTGAAAGGGATTCACGCGAGGGAATCACCAGGGACACCTTGAAAAAGCTCGCAAGCGCGCTGGATGTTTCGGAGACGGCGGCGATGCACCAGGCGCTGGTGGAGTACGCCCTGCAGCACGTCCCGCAATACCCGAAAGACGATGGCCCGCTGGCCCCGGCGCAACTTCGAAAGATCTCGGAAGTCGTTCGCAAGAAACATGGCGAAATGACCGTCTCGGATTCGCTCTTCGAAGAACGCGCTGCCAGGAAAGTCCCGCGTGCCGCCAAGCGCATTCCCGCTGCCCGCGGTCGGTGACATCGTTTACTGCCGCTTCCCGGAGAAGATCGGGAAGCCCGGCCCGAAGCCCAGGCCGGCGCTCGTAACCGGCATCGGCTTTCTGGACGATGGCGCTCCCGCGGTCAGGGTCGCCTACGGGACCTCCGCGAAGACCCGGGAACTCCGCTCCGGGGAATTCCTGATTTCTCCGGAGGACGGCGCCGCCTATCGTGCTGCGGGCCTGAGTTACCCGACCAAGTTCAATCTCGGCTCCCAGGTCGCGCTGCCCTTTACGGACGAGTGGTTTCGCGTACCGCCCACGCCGCACTTCGGTCACACGCCAAAGCTCGGGATACTCCATCCGAGCCTTGTTCGCCGCGCGCAGGCCGCGTTCAACGCGCTTCATCCCTAGAACCCCGGATACCGCTTCCAGTAGTACCGGTTCTCCTCGGAATCGATGTATTCCCCGATCTCCCATTCGTTGCTCATCAGCAGGTCGTCCGCCACGTCCTCGATGACATCGCGCAACTCCAGCGGCTCGAGCCAGCGCGCGGGTATCGCCTCTTCGCCATGCATCAGTCCGAGCAGGTTGCCGGCGACTCGCGCCGGTGGAGTCGCTGTCGCCGTCATGGTTGACCGCGGCGATGATGCCCTCCTCAAGCGTCCTTGCCTTCAATGCACAGTAGAGCGCGATCGCGAGGGCTTCTTCCGCAACCCATCCCTCGCCTAGTTCCGTGATGGCCCGGGCGAAGTCAGGTCGAGCGCGGCGAGCCGTTCCGCGTTCTCGACGGCGATCATCGTTTCCCCATTTTCCGGGCGTCCGCGCAACGAGGCCTTGGCTTCTTCGATCGCGGTTCTAAGCTCGGCGCCTTGCAGAATCCTCAGCATGACCAGGCTCATCACGCCTGCCGGCAACTGCCCCGACGGGTGCCCGTGCGTGATGCCGGCGAGCGAGCAGCCGAGGTCGAAGCAGTAGTCCGGAAGCGCGGCCGGATCTCCCGCCCAATTGGCGTGCACGAACAGCGCGACCGGCGCAATCCGCATCAGCCCGCCGCAGCCCTTGCTTTCGTTTCGCGCCTGGTCGCCCAGGCCCTTCATGGCCTCGAGCGCGGAGATGCAGGTATTGCCCGGCACCCTGCGGCGATGCAGTTCGGCGTGCGACATCAGCCAACCGTCGTTGCCCTGGTCGTCCCGCAATTCCACTTCCTTGCTGCGCGGATGCATCCCTTGCGTGCGCAGCCAGCGAAGGTACGCGTTGGCCGTCACGGACTCGAACGCCGGCCCGATGCCGCGATGCTTGAGGCGGACCAATCCGCGCAACAGCCCTTCCGCAGTGAAGAGCGTCATCTGCGTGTCGTCGGTGATGGCGCCGACGCGATCGAAGGCCTTCGCGAAATCACGGATGCCCCCGGGACCGAAGCGGGCCTGGATCTCGCGCTCCTTCAGGAACTCGACCGGCGCGCCCAGCGCATCGCCCACCGCGCCGCCAAGCAGGCAAGCCCGATACTTCGACGCAAGCCGCGCCTTGTCCGGCCCCGGCTTCCTCGGCATGCCCGGCGGCGCCATCATCTTGTCGAACCAGTCCGTCATTCGGTCTCGATCAATCCCGCAAGGAAGCCGGAGATCTGCTGCAGCCGGTCGAGTTGATCCGACGGGCTCCTTCGTCCTCGCGCAACCCACGACAATGCCTGCGCGACGTGCCAGGCGCTTGTGGCCTTCTCCGGGCTTCCGGGCACGGGGATGGTCGATTCCATGCGCTTCTCGCTCGGCTTGCCGGGCTGGAAGCGATCGACCGGTTCCGCGTCGTGGCCCGTGCACGCGATGTGCAGGAAGCGGGCCGCGTCCATCGCGCCCCAATGTTCCTTGAGTAGCTTGTCAGCGAATCGGGCCAGCCTTGAAGGATTCACGGGAATGCGCAACCACTTGCCCATTGCCAGGCGCTCGCGCCGCGCCGCCTCGAGACCGCTGGCGAGGAAGTCGGCGACGTCCTCGATTTCCGTCTCCTCGCGATGGACGAAGCCGCGCTGGTCGCGGTCCACCACCACCACGAGCCCGTTCGTGCAGACGAGGCGATACCAGACGAGTGCGATGCGCAGGAGAGATTTGCCGTCGACGGAGTTCTGGCAGCGCAGCTGCAGCAGCATCGGGTGCCCGTCGCCGGGATCGAACATCCAGTCGTGGGTCAGGTTCACCTCGAGGCTCATCGAGGCTCCATACCGGTGGAGCGACGCGTGCGTGTCCAGGCCGGAAGGGTCGATGCCGGCTTCGCCGAACGCATGGGCCAGCAAGGCGGCTGCCGCGCGGTGCTCGATCAGGCGGTATTTCTTCGAGACGATTCCCGTCGGGCAAGGGAGTCCAGCCGCCCGCCCGCTGCTCGCGCCTGACGATGAGGTCGTAGAGCTCATTGGCGTTCAACTCGGGCGACTCCGGGCGATCGACCGAGAACGGCCGGCGCTCGAAGCTGGGCAGGACCGCGGCCACCTCGTCGAAGCGGCCGCGGAACCAGCGCGTGACGGGTTGCCGGAATCCGGTCGGGGTCCATTCCGCGCTCTCCGGCTCGCGCGCGGCTTCGAGCAGCATCTCTTCCATCCTCGCCTCCTCGCCCGGAAACGCCGGGTCACATGGGCAGGATGGTCCTGCGTAAGCTCACCTCGTGAGCTATGCGGCTTTCGCGGCGTAAAGTGCGGCGGTCTTGCGCGCCTGTTCCGCCACGCGCTTCTTCAGTTCCGGCGGCCCCTCGACCCTGCAGTCGGGCCCGTACTTGAGGATGTCCATCACCAGCTCGCGGTCGTCGCCGAAAGGGACTTCCAGAAGGTAGGAACCATCGGGCTCGAAACGGCCGCGCTGCTTCGAATGCCAGTGCTCTCCCGCCACCCAGCGCGCCGTCGTCGGGCTGAACTTCAGCTTGGCCCAGTCCTTCGCCTTGCCGGAGAAGATGCCGTAGCTGCCGGCGAAGAACTCGTCGAGCTCCTCCTCGGGAACGGATTTCGCAATGTCGGGCAGGAGTTTCGCCGCGCGCAGGCCGTCGATCGCGAAGCTGCGGATTCCTTCGCGCAGGTGGCAATACGCGTCGAGATACCAGTTGCCGCGGTAGAAGACGAGGCGCTGCGGGGAAAGCGTGCGCTCCGTGGTCTCGTTGCTGTGCCGGCTCCAGAACGTGACGTGCATTCGGTTGCGCTTGAGCGTGGCTGTCGCGGCGGTCTCGAAAAACTGCAGCTTTCCCACGCGCGCCGCCATTCGCGTGATCCTGATGCGCTTCTCCACTTCCGATAGCGTGGCCGCGCTCGTGTCCATGAGCGCATTCAGGCGCGCAAGCAAGGGCTTTACATGCGGCGCGAGGATGCCGGGTTCCAGGCCCTTCAGCAGGTGCTGCATGGTGAGCAGGGCGTAGATCTCGGTCGGGTTGAACCAGAGTCCCGGGAGTTGGTAACGCGGGCCTCCCGACGTTTGCTTCCCGAACCTGTAGCCTCCCGCGTCCCGGTCCCATTCGATCGGGGCATTGAAGCGGTCGCGCATGTACTCGATGTCGCGCTTGAAGGTCGCCTTGGAGACCTCCAGCTCGTCCATGAACGACTCGATGGGGACGACGCTGCGCTCCTGGATCATCTGGTCGATGCGGTAGAAGCGTTCCATTCTTTCCATGGCCGGTCTCCGGGTGGCTCACGGCGTGAGCCCTGCAATCGTAGCATCGGGCTCAGTGGTAGTCGTCCTCGCGCTGGTGCCGGACGGCCAGCACCGTGACGGTTCGCACGTCTTCGATTTCGAACAGCGCGACATACCCGGCGCGACCAAACGGGATGAGCAGTTCGCGCAGGAAGGAGTTGTCCGGCGCCGCCTTGCGGCAACTGAAGGGCGACGTCTCCAGCAGGTGGATGCCGGCTTCGATGGCCGCCATTGCCCGGTCCGCGACCGTCCAGTCGGCCTCGTCCCTCTCCAGGATGAACTCGTACAGGCGATCGAGATCCGCTTGTGCGCCCCTGGTGAAACGGACGCGAAACCGCATCAGCGCGCCTTGGTGGGGGCCTTCGCGCGAGCCAGCTTCTTCTTCAGTCCCTTGAGGACCTCGCCGGCCGAAGCGTATTTCCCGGTAGCCCGGGCCTCTTCACGATTGGCAAGTCCGCGAGCGATGAACTCTCGCTGCGCAAGCCTGCGCTCGATCTGCGAGCGGATCGACTGCTCGACGAACCAGGAAAGGCTCTCGCCTTCGAGCAGGACCTCCTCGGCGGCTTGCCGCAGGTCCGGGTCGACGCGCAGGGAGGGAAAGGTGGCGGTTTTCATGGGCGGCCTCGTGCGTTGCATTTGCGATGCATTATGCGCGATCGCAATGCCTGCGGCAACTAGATGACGAGGCTTCTGCCCTGCTTCGAAGGGAAGCGCGAACCGCTCGGCCGGGGCTTGGTCTTTGGCTCGACGGGGCACGGAACCTGCGCGATCGACGCACCGCCGAACCAGCGGTCCCGCTCCATGTACCAGCACCCTGCGCTGCCCGCGAAGGGACCGCTTGCCTCGTAGCGGAACATCGAGGCCAGCAGCACGAACATGCCCACGAGCAGTCCCAGCTTCGCGAACCGGTGGAAATCGATCCGGGCCCGCCTGTCGTAGCCATCGAGTGTCCAATGTCCGAGCGCAAACACGAAATGCAGGAGGTAGGCGAGAATCGCGGCCACGGCGACCATGACCAGTAGAAGCAAGTGGCGATCGTCCCCTTCAACTTCCGGCCCGCCGGTCGCCAGGTACAGGGACATCGCCATCGCTACCATCGCCATGCTGGCCAGGACCAGCCGGGGACGGCCGCCAAGGCGCTCGCCGGGACGCAGGGAAGTCCGGATGCATTGCGTGATCAATTCCAATTCATTTGCTCCTTGGTGGTTTTCTTCGAGACGATCCTGCCTATGCCGCCGCCTGCTGGCGGGCGTCGCGCCATGCCTTTCCTGCCGGATCGGGCCGGGGACTGTACGGCTCCTTCAACCAGGCGATGCGATCGAGCGATCGAACCAGGGACGCTGCCGGCACGAAGGCGTCCAGCGGCGCGTCAATGGGCAACGAACAGATTTCCGCGGCAATGCCGCGTTCACCCCCGGACTCTCCATGGAACTTCTCGATGACTTGGATCACCGCCGAATGCCTGCATGGCGCATCGGGCTTCGGAATCCATGTCCTTGCAACGAGGCTCCGGCCGTCAGGGTCCAGGGAGCAAAGGAATGCGCCGGAGCGGGTGGGCAGCACGACCTGGCACAGGCCCAACTCCCGGCACGCGCCCAGGACGGGAATCGCCAGGCACATCGCGTCGTGCATCTCTTCCCGCACGGCGGCCGCATCCTGGACATTCAGCCGCATGAACAGGCGCTCCACGGCGTGTTCCTGGATTGCAAAGGCAATGGACGGTTCATTGCCGATCAGGGTGACCCTGTCGACGTGGGAAAAGGTGCGAATGGCGCGAAAGGCGATCGTCCGGTTGTTCGCGTAATCCGGCAGCGTGTGAATTTCCGGGACGAATGCGCACGTGCTGGTCCAGCGCCACTTCGGGTGCGAGCCGACGATCTGGGTCAGGCAGCACTTCTCGCCCGCCGCGACCATTTCGTCGGCTATGGACTTCACTGAATGGCGTTTCCTCGGAAAACTGCGCAAGGCCCGGTTGCAGCCTTCCACATAGACCATCCCCAGCCCGGCCATCTGGTCCAGTACCCGGTCCGCGAGCCCGCGGGAGAGCGACTTGTCGATCATTGGAAAGGCAACCCTTTCGAGAAAAGCGGGAACGACTGTCCGGGCACATTGCCAGCCTCGCGGCTCACTGGGCGAGCTACCCTTTCCGTCGCCAACCGCAGGGGCTAATCCGCCGTTGCCAGCGCATTGCTGAACTGCTGCAGCCGGGCGCCGATCGCACGGACAAGATGCTGGTTGGCACTTGTGGGCAGGCCCGCCCGCTTCATCGAGCGGCGCAGCCCGCGGCCGATGTGGCGCGAATGGGGATACGCCAGAAGCGCAGCCCAGAACGCGATTACCACGTCCCTTTCGGAAGAGGTGCGCGCCAATTCTCGCAACTCATCAAGCACGTCTTCGCTCAGCCCGAAGTTCTCCAGCTCGCGAAGGGTCTCGGCCAAGGTAGTCACCCTCAGCAGTGACGCGTAGTGCTTGTTCGCCGACTTGAAGAAGTCTTCGATCGACCGTGGCGAGCGCGCCTTCAGGGAATACGTGACGTCGCCTGGGCCCTCGGAGCACAGGTTCGATATTGCGGAAAGCGGGTTCGATCTTGCTGCATTGGAAGCGGGCGACCACGAAACGTCTGAACGGCAGGCCATGTGCTTCATCGCGACCGCTTCACCCAAACCCGCAGGCATCATCTGACGCACCTGACGGATTGCCGGGCTTGCCGTCGCCCGCTTGCCTTCGCGATCGACGATCAGCAGATGGTTCGTCTGCGATGTGACCAGCTGGTACTGCACTGCCAGTAGTACCGCCTCCTCCGAGGATTCGTCGTGGCGCTGCAGGTCCCTTATCCGGAGCGAAGCCGCGACCCTTGGGATTTCCGCAAGAACTTCGGCCTCCGATGCCTCTCCAATCGACAAGGGGATCCGCCCCGTTGTCCCGTCGGGGCGACGCCACTCGACGTGCACCGGCGCGCGACCTCCACGCACCCCGCCAAAGAAGTGCACGGTATCGCCTGTGAACACGCTGTGGGCCGGCGTCCTCGCTTCCCACTCAAACCCACCATCGGATACCACGTGCAGGTCGCTCACCGGAATCTCGATCAGCCGAGCGAAGATCTTGTGGATGGCGTCGGCGATGAACTCGCCTGGCGTCACCCACTCGATGGCACCGCCCGTGGTCTCGGCGAGTTCGCGCAGCGGATCCTGCTGCGGCGCGACACCGACCCCGACGATGAACATCCGGTGTCCCGCGCGCCGGGCCATTTTCTCAAGCTCCGGGGTGCGGCCGATCTGCCCGTCGGTGATCAGGAAAACGTCGCACTGCCTTCCCGCTCCCGGCATGGCGATTGCGGAGTTCAGCGCCCCGACCATTTCGGTCCCGCCCATGTCGGCGCCGCGTTCGCGCACCCAAGCGGACGCAGCCTCGAGGTTATGCTCGGAGGCCGGCAACACGGTCCGCTCCCATTCGATGGCATGCGAGCCGAACGCGACGAGCCCGAACCGGTCTTCCGGCCGGAGCTGCTCAAGCAACTTGAGCACCCCTTCGCGCGCGAGCGAGATGGAATCGCCATTCATCGAGCCGGAGCAATCGAGGACGATCTTGACGTCCCTGGCCGGCGCGGCGGCATTGGCGGGCGGAATCTGCACGCTTCCGTAGAAGACCTTTCCTTCACTGTCGGGCGCAAGGCAGGCGAACGGACGCGGCGCAGATTCCGTTTCCGCCGTCAGAACGAAGTCCCGGTCCATCCAGGCTTCGCTTCGCTGCAGCTTCACCTGCACGCCAGCTTCCCTGAATTGCGTCGCCAGCCGGTGCGTGGGCGAGGCGATCGAGGCGCCGTCGAAGTCCTTCGAAAGCTGCAAAGTCAGCGAGAACGGCCGCTCGACGAGGATGTCGTTGCGCGGCTTCTGGTGGGGTTGGAGCGGCGAATGCTCCTCGTCGTAGCGCGGCGCAAGCGTCATCGGCAAGGAAAGCCGGAGCTGGTTGCGGCGCCAGTCGAGCAGCGTGGCGAACTCCACCTCTATCGTCGCCGACTCGCCGGCCATGAGGTTGCCGAGGTTCATCGTGAAGAGGCCCGGCTCCGGGCGTTCGACCATGATCGCCGTGTCGCCCTTTTCGATGGCGCCCTCGTAGCCTTCCTCGGCCTCGACCTTCGCGAGGACTGTGCCCCTGTAGCGCTTGCCGCCCAGCACGGTGACGACGTCGAGCAGCGTGGATTGAAGCGGCAGCGGGAACGTATAGACAATCTCGACACTGGCATCACTTGCATTGCGATACGTCTGCGCCATGCGGATGCGCGCAAAGGTCGAACTGACTGTTCCATCGATGTTGACCCGCTCGAGGATGGGATCGGGACCGGTACTCTTCATCTGCGGGCGCGCGGCGTTCATTTGTTTTTCTCCTTCTGGAGTTGCTCCATCACGTGGAGTGTCTGCTTGATCAGGTTGCGGACTTGCTCGGGGGAGAGACCCGCCCTCCCCGGTTCGATGTTCAGCTCGACGCCGTCCGCCAGCGTCACCCTGCTCCAGACTTCGACGCTTCCCGCGTATCTCGGCCGGATTGCCTCGATGTGCTTGCCGCGGCCTTCCTTCAGTTCCCGGATCTGGTCCAGCGACAGGCCGCCTTCCTGGTACTTGCGGATTTCCAGAAGTTGGTCCAGATGGCGCTTGCCATACGTTGCGGCGCGGGTTTCCCCCTCAGGTCGGTCTACCAGCCCGATCTGGATGTAGTAACGGACTGTCCTCGCATTTACTGCGGCAAGGACGGCGAGTTCTTCGAGCGAGTAGGTCTTGGGAGCCATGGTATTGTGCCAGTTGTTACTGTCACAATATGCTGGCTTAATGACCTTGTCAACCCCCGCGAAATGAACAGGGCCACTCTCGACCCAACGAGGCTCACGGCGTGAGCCCGCTTCGCGAAAGAATCCGAACCATGACCGAGAAAGGGAATCACGCCGCCATCGAGAAGGCCGCGCGGCCGATCGACCAGGCCGATGCGCTTATCGTCGCGGCGGGCGCGGGAATGGGCGCGATGGCGGCCCCCCATGCGGTCATCGAGATCCAGGGATGAACCCCAAGCTCTTCTTCGCCTTCAAGCAGCGGCGTACGCTCAATGGCGCGCTTGTGCATGACAATCCCTTCGCGCCCTGGACTATCGAAGACCTGTACCCCGGATTCGATGATTGGGACATGAATCTCGCCGGATTCAGGGAGATCCCATGGGAGGAGGAAATCGAGGAGTGGCTGCTCTCCCTGGACGAGAGCTATTGGCCGCTGCAGTTCCTGATCGAGCAGTGCTGCCACGATGGCGAGCTTCTCGATCTCGCGCTTCGGGAGACGCGAATGAGCCAGTTCCCGATCGAGGCGGCCATGGCGTGCGAGGAAGCCATATCCCGCGTTCCTCTGGATTACTCGGACGAACTCTTCTTCATGATTTACTGGTCGGTACGCATCGAGCGGGCGCGTCGACGGGGGCATCCGGGAAAGCCAGGCGGTCAGGCCGATGGATAGGAAAGCAGAAGAGCGAGAACCTGTTCGTACTCCTTCATGCGCTCGAAGTCTTTCTCTGTCGGTTTCGCAATGCGACTGAGATCCATGTTGTCCCTTACGTCAGCAAGCTTGACCGCCCGCGCAATCGGATTCCCGGCCGCACGCGTGGCGGCCGATATGCGGCTCTCGCCTTCCGTCTTCGTCAGGGTCAGGACCGCCTCCAGCACTTCCATCGGAAAGCCTTCCGATTTGAGATTGTCCAGAGTGACATTCGTATCTTCAACGACGTCGTGCAGCACGGCTGCCATCCGCTCGTGCGTGCCGGACACAGCCAGCATGAGCCGTAGCGGATGAAGAATGTACGGTTGCCCGGCCTTGTCGACCTGCCCTGCATGCGCGCGTGCGGCGATCTCGATGGCTCGTTCTAGCGTGGACACTCGGCTCCTTTTAGCGACTTGCAGTCTGGATCGGAAATGGGCCAACCCCTCTGGAGGATGGCGGCGCCACGCGAGTTGAAGGTCACTCCCACTTGTCCTTCTCCCGCGCCTCCGCCTTCGTCTGCCACTGCATATTCCCCGGCGCATCGGCCCCGCCCCGCTTCAGCGGCGTCACGTGATCGATGACGTAACCGGGGCAAGCGCCTGAGATCCTCCCGGTCGAAGGACAAGGACTCTGCTTCCTGAAACTCCCCTTGGCGCTCGCGCTTCGCGAAATCTTCCCGTGCGAATCCCGCGCAACACCCTGGGCCTTTTGGTAGCCGGCTGAAGTGCCCTTGCTGCCCTTGGCGTCCGCCGAAGGAGAGAGGGAAAGCGAAACCGCGGCCAGCAAGACCAGGGCCGCGCGAATGGCGGTGCGCCACAGTTGCGAGAGCTTCACGACTCTCCCCTCTTCTCGCGGCCCCGAAGGTCCGCCGGCTTCTTGCCGTCTTGTCGGGCGGGTTTCGCCCTTGCATGCGCTTGCCTGAGGTTACGCCTGCTGCCTGCAAACCGGAATGTCTGCTGCCTGACCTCGGCTACGGGCGGGCGTCAACGCGCGGTGCGACGCGGGCGTTTTCCTTTCATGGCCCATCCAGATACCGCTGCCCAGTCGGTCGCCTTGCCGTCATATAGCACCACGTGCTATAGTTACCAATAAGTTCGCAAATGGCATCCAAGCGGTCCCCGGTCGAATTTTCCCGACCTGAAGCGCCGTGCAATCCCCGGTTCTTCAAGACAGGATATTTTGCCAAGCAAGCTGGAGACGCAGGGATCACGGACGACGAATTATGCAAAGCCGGGGCAGAACTCGAGAAGGGACAAGGCGATGCATTGGGTGGAGGAGTTTGGAAAAAGCGCCTCGACAAGAACCGCTACCGATCGATCGTCATCACCAAGGCGGGCGTGCACTGGATCTTCGTCTTCCTTTTCGCAAAGAAGGACAGGGGAAACATCAGCAGTATTGAACTGGTGAGGTTCAAGAAACTCTCCAAGGACTACAGCAAGGCAAGTGCCGCCCACATTGATGATTTGCTGATCGGTGGGAGACTGGAGGAGATATGCCATGAAAGCGAGAGCCAGGAAGGCCAATGAGGTGAAACGGAAAGCTCGGAGCAGCGCTTTCGAAGCCATTCATAGTGCTGCATCCGACCTGCACAGCGTTGGCGCCATCAGCAAAGCGACGATGCGCGAGTACGACGTGCTTTGCCTGGCGCCCGTCAAATCAGTGACGGCAAAGGAGGTTGTCCTGATTCGCAAGAAGGTCAACGTGAGCCAGAACCTGTTTGCCAGATTGCTGAATACCAGTGAATCGACGGTGCAGAAATGGGAAACCGGCGCCAAGAGCCCCAGCGCACTTGCGACGAAGCTTCTTCGCATCGTCGAGAAACATGGTTTGGAAGTTCTGGCGTAGCTTCGAGATGGCACCCGCGGAAGCCGCGCCCCCGCGGGCAACCAGCATCACTTGCCGGAAAGCTGCGCGCGCACCTCGCCCGGCGGGTTCTTCGCGCTGTGCACGTTCACGTAAGTGTTCCCCGCCCGGTAGGCGGCGCACTGCGCCTCGTTCATCTTCGCGCCATCCGGGGCCACGAACTCGTTGTCGCCCGACTTGGTGAACGGCACGATCACGGGGCCGTTGGCGCCGGCTGCGCCCTGGTGGATGTGCGCCGCGGTGGCCGTCATCCCGGAAACCATGATGTGCGCCTTCACGCTGCAGTCCGATCCCACCGAGACCATGCCTTTCCCGGTGGCAGCAGTGTCGACCGGCGGGACTTCGTTGGCGCCGGTGAGGGAGAGATGGGCTCCCCCTCCCATCATGTCGTGCATCGACGAGCAGCTGGCCAGCATCGCTGCCGCGGCGGCGATTGCCAGCGCGACCGAGTGTTTTCCCTTGATCATGGTGTTCTCCAATTGAGTGAGTTGCCCGTCCCGGCACGCGGAACCGTGATGCCGCCCTTCAGGTGACATCTTCCTCCGGTTCGTCCGCCGTGGTGGGACTTACGCTTGCGGCGCCCTATTGGATGAACTCGACCGTGCCGGCGCCCCCTCAGCCACACCCCAGGGCCGCCCTCGCCTGCTTTGCCGCGGCGATGAGCTGGTTCGCCTGCGCCGTGGTGATTCCCCTGCCCGACTGCGCCTGCACCTCGAAGATGAAGGCGACGCAGCAGGATGCAGGCGATCGTCTCCTTGCCCTCGCCGGCTGCGTGGAGCGCAATGCGCAATTCGGCAACGAGGCTGATTTCGATCCCGTGGCGGAGGTTGAAGCTCTCCACCAGGTCGATCAGGTCGGCGATCTGCTCGGCCGCGCCGAACACCGTCACGCTGAAGCTCGCCGTGGCGCGGTTGCCGGAGGCATCGGTTGCGTCGCAGCTGACGACGGTCGTCCCCACCGGGAATGTCGAGCCGGAGGGCGGTGCGCAGGTCACCACGGGATTCGGGTCGACGGCATCGGCCGCGGTCGCGACATAGCTCACTTCGGCACCCGAGGGGCTGGTTGCGTCCACGGCGATGTTCGCCGGCACGACCAGGACCGGGGGCGTGGTATCCGCAACGACCACGGGAGGCAAAGTGAACGTGGCCGCGTAGATGCTGCCGTTGAACGGGTCGGTTTCCTCGACGCCCTGCCAGACGAGGCGGATTTCGCCCGTCGGCAGCACGGTGACGTCGTTGAGCGTCTCGGCCCGGTGTGGCGTGTCGGTGACCTGGAAGTACCGGTTGGTCGCGAGATCGGCGATGTAGATGTCGGGGTTGCCCGTCCCGACACGACTCTCGAAGGCGACGATCTGGCCACGGAACGACGGGTTGTACTGCTCGCCGGGTATCTCGAGGACCGTCTCGGCACCGCCGCTCACCGGCACCAGGACGATATTGCTCCCGGTGGGCCCGCCCAGGTCGTCGCGCTCGAAGACGATCTGCGTGCCGTTGCTGTCGGGGCTGCGTTCGTTCAAGGGGCTGGCGGACACCTGCTGGACGGTCCAGGCGCTGCCCGAGCGCGTGGCGCTGTAGATGTCGCAGTTCGAGAAAGTAAAGCAGCGCTCCCACGTCACGACGTTGCCATCGGGGGAAACCTTCGGGTTGGCGTCGTACACCGTATCGTTCGTCAGGCGGGTCAACGCCGAGGTCGTGAGATCGAGGACCATGATCTCGCCGCTGCCGTCGGCCACCAGCCCGTAGTCGACAAACGCGACAGTCTGCCCGCCGATCGCCACGCCTATGTAACGCGAGGCGGGCGCGGGTGCGAGTTCCGACAGTATCCCCGTGGTGGTGTCGAAAAGCATGATCGCCGTTCGAACCATGGGGAAAACGCGGGTGAAGACGATGCGGCCCTGGTTGACGTCGCTGAGGAGGTCGTTGGCCAGGGTTCCGTCGGGCAGCGTCTGGGGGATGGAGGAAACAGTGCCCGTCGAGAAACGGTAGTAGCGGATCTCCTGGACAAGGCCCTCCGTCAGGCTATCGACGGCGCTGGAGTAGACGGCCAGGTCCTGGTCGACGTGCGGGTCGAACTGGTCGCCGACCCGGTTGTCGATCGTGATCGGCGTGACCGGGAGCGGCCCACCGAAGGTCAGGGTCACGGCCACTGCGCAGTTCGAGGCGAACAGCAGCGACGCTGCCAGCAGATGACGGAAGTTCATGGAATTCCTCCAGGCGATTGAATGACGATGGTATCCCTCAATCACACAAACGGAATCCCGGGCAATTTGGCGCCAACGGCCGGGCATTTGCCGCCGGGACCTGCCCAGTCCCCCTGCAGGATCGGCAGCGCGAGCCTGGTTACGCTTTACGTAACACGTAACTTCTGGCAGAATGAGGCGCCATGATCATCGGTTACCGGGACAAGCGAACGCGCGACTTCGCCGAAGGAAAGCGGGTGAAGGCCTTCGAAGGGATTGCCCGGAAAGCGGAAATGAAGCTCGACCAGCTGGATGCGGCGACCGCGACCAGGGACCTGGATCTCCCGGGGAACAGGCTCGAAGCCCTGAAGGGAGACCGAAAGGGCCAGTACAGCATCAGGATCAACGAGCAATGGCGAATCTGCTTCGAGTGGCCGGGAGAGTCGCCCGGCCCGAACAACGTCGAGATCGTCGACTATCACTGAAGAGGTGCGATATGGCACGTAGCGCGATTCACCCCGGCGAGCATCTCGCCGAACAGCTCGAAGCGCTGGAAATCAGCGCGACGGAACTCGCCCGGCAAATCGGCGTGCCGACCAACCGCGTCACGGCCATCGTGAATGGCCAGCGATCCATCACGGGCGACACGGCGCTCCGGCTGGGACATTTCTTCGGCAACAGCCCGCAGTTCTGGCTGAACCTGCAGGCGACCTTCGACCTGCGCGTGGCCGAGCAGAACGCCGGCCCGTCGATCAAGGCCTTGCCGACATTGGCGAAGCATCGCATCGCGAAAGCCGCGTGAAGCGATGAAAACCCCCGCCCGCCTCCAGCCCCTCGTCGACGACGGCGTGATCGACTCCGTGGTCCGCCAGTTGATGAGCGGAAAGGAAGCGATGGTCTTCGTGGTCCGCTGCGGCGAGGAGACGCGTTGCGCCAAGATCTACAAGGAAGCCGACAAGCGCAGCTTTCGCCAGGCAGTCGATTACACGGAAAACCGCCGGACCAAGAATAGTCGCCAGGCACGCGCGATGGCGAAAGGCACGCGCTTCGGTCGCGAGGCGCAGGAAAAAGCGTGGCAGAGCGCGGAAGTCGATGCGCTGCACCGCCTCGCCGCGGCCGGCGTGCGCGTCCCCCGCCCCTACAACTTCCACGAAGGCGTGCTCCTGATGGAGCTCGTCACCGATGGCGAAGGCAACGCCGCCAAGCGCCTGAACGACGTGGCCTTCACGCCCGGCGAAGCGCGCGACCTGCATGGCCGCCTCATCCGCGAAGTGGTCCTCATGCTCGCCGCCGGCATCGTCCACGGCGACCTGAGCGAGTTCAACATCCTGCTGGGCGAGGACGGCCCGGTGATCATCGACCTGCCGCAGGCCATCGACGCCGCGGGCAACAACCACGCGCCGCGCATGCTGGTGCGCGATGTGGACAACCTGCGCAGGTTTTTCGGGCGGTTCGCGCCGGAGTTGCTTTCGACCGACTACGGCAAGGAAATCTGGGCGCTCTATGAGTCGGGACAGGTGCAGCCCGAAGTCGCGCTCACCGGCGTGTATGCGCACGACGAGACGGCGGCCGACCTCGACAGCGTGATGCGCGAGATCGACGATGCGCGGCTCGAGGAAGACGCGCGCAGAAGGCGAGTGCAGGACCGCGAAAGCGAGTTGGCCGCAGGTTGACCGCCGGCCTCAGTTCGGCGAGCGCCGCCGCGCGCGGTCCAGGTTGATCTGGACAATCTCGTTGTCGGGATCCAGCTTCTGCGCGGCAAGCAGCGCGCGCTCCGCCTCCTCCCACCGGCCGGCCTCGATGTACGCCGCGCCGAGATTGTTGAGCACCCGCATCTTCGGTGCGCCTTCGCGAGCGGCCGCCTCCCACAGGCTCTCCTCGCTGCGGTATTCGCGGTTGCGGTCCGCGCTCAGCATCGCCAGCACGCCCACCAGCAGCAACACCAGCGCGCGCCCGCCGATGCGCACGAGTGGCGCGGGTGACGTTGCCAATGGCACCAGCAGCGCGCCGATGAACCAGCCGAGGCTCCACACGGCCGGGTAGGCGTGGCGCTCGGCGACGAGGTCGTGGCGTATCGGCAGCGCGTAGATCGGCAGGAGCCACAGCGCCGCCCAGGCAAGCGCCACCAGCGTCATCGGCTGGCGTTGGCGGGCCCGGAACGCCAGCACGCCGGCCAGCAGGAGGCCCGCGAACAGGACGGACGCCTGCAACCAGCTTGCCGGCGAAGGCGTGGGATCGATGTTCGGCGCGCACACCAGCGCGGCGACGCAACCGAGATAGCCCATCGCGGTGGCGAACACCGGCTCGTGCAAGCGAACGGCGAAGATGCGCGCGGACAAGTCGAGCAAGGGGCCATAGCGCGCGTGGGTTGCCATCCAGGCGAGGAACGCAATGCCGCCGGCCGCGATCACGCATGCAAGCACGGCCAGCGCCCGCCTGCGTGTGCGATCGTCGACCACCGAACGTGGCCGCAGCCATTCGAGCAACAGGAACATCAGCGGCGTGGCCGCCGCGACCTCCCGGCTGCCGCACGCGATCGCCCATGCGGCGAGCCCTGCGACGATCCATGCGAGGCGCAGCCCGCCCCCTTCCTCCCTGGCATTCATCCATGAAAGCAGCGCCAGAACCGAGGCCAGCGTCGCGAGCGACGACGAGCGCGCGGAAAGGTAGCTCACCGCCTCCGTCGCCAGCGGATGCAGCGCGAACACCGCGGCGGCCAGCATCGCGTGCAGGTTGCGCTGCCGCATGTCGCGCCAGGACTCCAGCATCGCGCTCGCGCGCAGTCCGAAGAGATAGAACGCGAACATCGCCGCGAGATGGATGGCGAGATTGGCGATGCGATGGCCGGTGGGCACGTCGCCGACCAGCGATCCCAGCGCGCCGCTCGCAACGAAGCTCGCCTTGAGCAGCGGGCGCACGTGCGTGGCGACGTTGTCCCACCACGCGGCAAAGGTGCGCGCGCCGGGGTCGGTCGCAACCGTGACGTAGTCGTCGAACTGGAACGGGCCCGCGATCCCGGGCAGGTAGGCAAGCACGACCAGCGCAACAAGCGCGGCCAGCACGATGCGGCTGGT
Source organism: uncultured beta proteobacterium (assembly GCA_963849005.1). Lineage (GTDB taxonomy): Bacteria > Pseudomonadota > Gammaproteobacteria > Burkholderiales > Usitatibacteraceae > CAWKGC01. The sequence goes on from CAWKGC010000018.1 coordinate 16,852, forward strand.
TCGCGACCCGGGCAGCATGTCCGTATCGACGCTCATTTCCCGCGCGGCCGCGGGCCGGGACTCAGCGGTGCCTGCAGTTCGAATCCTGCGGGTCCGGCCGGGGCTTGGGCGGCGGGCACGGCTCGATCGTCGGGATGCGCGGCGGGCCCGGCGGCTCCGCCGGCATCCCCGGGCACGGCGGCTTGCTGCGCGACAGGCGCACCAATTCGTCGCGCACGTGGTTCATCTCGGTCTGGTAGGCGGTGCGTTCCTCGTTCAGCAGGTCGACGAGCGTCGTGCCGTCGCGGAAGTCGGTGAAGAGCCCGCGCAGCGAGGCGAAGAAGCCCTCCTTGTCGCGGTCGTTGGACCACGCCTTGCACACCGTGACGTGGATGCTTTCGTGCGCGCCGAGCACCTGTTTCAGGCACGCGCTGGGGTTGCCCTTGTAGGTGATCTCGCAGGCATTGTTCGTATCCGCCGTCGGCCGGTTCGCGTTGCTGTCGGTGACCGTGTTGATCGCCTCCTGCACGCAGGGCTGCACTTCCACCTTGTAGCGCTCGGTCGTGTACATCACCGGGACGCCGGTCTTGGTTTCCTGCGCGCGGATCATCTGGATCTGCTTGGTGTACTCGGCGGCGGCCGCGCGCGCCTCGCACATGCGGTTGCGCAGGTCGACAAGGTCCTGGCAGCCGCAGGCCGGGGATTGCGCGCGCACCTGCGGCGCAATGGCCAGGGCCATCGCCACGACGGCCGCTCCACCAATCGTCCTTTTCGAAATCATTTCTTTCCTCGGGCGGAACGGGCGTTCAATAGAGTTTGCCATCGGTGGCCTGCGGGGCTTGCGTTGCGGGAGCAGCCGGCATTGCGGCTGACGGATCGAGCGCTGCCGCCTCGATCTTTTCTTTCGTGCCATCGGGACGCACCCTCAGCATCGTGCCGAATGGCTTCATCTCGCCGCCCGGATGCCTCGCGCCAGTCGCCCGCGAGGATCTCGCCGTTGGGACTGCGGCGCACGCCCCAGCCCAGCAGCATCGGCCCCCAGAAGCGGCCCGTATAAGTGGTGCCGTCGGGCATCGTGAGCTTCCCCTGCCCCATCGGACGGCCGCCGGAAAATTCCGACTCGAAGCGGCGCCCGTCGTGATACACGCGCACTCCCGGCCCGTACAGGTAGCCGTTGAAGAACTGCCCCTCGAGGAGCTCGCCGCTGGCATAGGACTTCCTGCCCTTGCCGTGCAGGCGGCCCTCGACGAAGGTGCCTTCGGTGCGCGTGCAGTCGGCGGTGACGCCCACGCCCTCGCCGTCGATGGGCGGCGCCTGCACGGCGCAGCTCTTTCCGGGAAGGGCAGGAGCAGATTGCACCACCGGCGCGGGCGCCGCGCGGCGTTGCAGGAACTGGTAGGTGCCTGCGCCAAGCGCGGCGAGCAGCACGGGCACGCCGACCACCACGCCCCAGAACTTGGCCATCGTGCCGCCCGCGAGCGACTGCGAATCGTAAAGCGATGCATCGTGCGCGGTTCTCGCCTGCTCCCGCGCGCGATCGATTGCCGCGACGCCCTCGACCGCCTCGCCGATCTCCATGGGGCGGAACTGCGAATCGTACAAGGCCTGGCCGAGCACGCCGAAGTTCCCGGCGCGGTCCTTCTGCACCGCGCTCGCCTGCTGCGTGGCACCTTGCGTTTCCTTGCGCACGCGCGCGAGGTTGGTGTCGATGTGCCCGATGGCGGCCTTTTGCTCGGCATCGATCGCCGCGATCTCGGCTGCGTACTTCTGGCTCTCGCCCGCAAAGGCGCTTTCCCCGGACGCGTGGCGTGGCAGTTCGTCCCTCGCCTTCGCCAGCATCGCCGCGAGTTCGCCATTCTCCGCGGCCAGCTTGGTGCGTTCCGCCTGCGCGGCGGCGAGCTTTGCCGCCTGTTCCGGCGCGGCCGCGGCGCCGAGTGTGGCGATGTCCCGGTCCAGCGTCGCGAACTTGCCGGCAATGGCCGCCTGGCGCGATTCCCCCTGCTTGATCGCCTTTTCGCACGATGCCTTCAGCGAGCGCACTTCCCGCAGCGACTTGTCGACCGGGTTCTTCTTCTCCTCGACCGCCTTGCGCCGGGCGGCGAATTTCTCGAGCTCGGCGCGCTTCTCCGCTTCGAGGGCGGCCTTTTCCCGATCGAGCTTGCTCGCGGTCTCCGAGAGAGCCCCGGCCTGCGAATCGAGCCCGGCCAGCTTGTCGCGCAAATCCGCGAAGGACGACAGATCGACCTTTCCCTCCCAGGCCTTCTGGCCGAGCGCGGCCAGCGCCACGGCGCGCTCGGCATCGCTCTTGCGCATCGCCCCGCGCAACTTGCTGCGCTCGATCTTGCGGCCGAGTTCGCGGAAGCCCTCGGACAGGAAATTGCCGCGCCCGGCCTCCGCCGCCTTGTTCTCTTGCGTCATTCCCGGTTTCCTTCAGGAGATCTGTGGTCTTGTCTTGCGAATCTTCCCATGACAACGCGTCTGGCTGCGAACGATTTTGCCTTGTCTCGCCGCCTGCCCCACTTGTCCGGCATCAATTTCGCAGCAAGGGCATGGGGAGCGCGCGGGTCGTTGCGCCCGGTCCCGCGCGGGCATACAGTTCCCCTACCCGCGATTGTCCGACCGGACGTCTGGGGGCGATGGCGCAACCCCCGAGCATCGAAGCGATCGCCATACGCGGCAACACGTTGACGCAATCCATCCTGATGAAATGCACGGTTCACGGTAAGCGCGAATAGCCGCTGGCGTTCGCGTTATCGCGGGAAATGCCTCGATGGCTATGCCCCCGCCATCGCCCTCTCGATTTTCTTGTTGACCCCTGGGAGACCACAATAATGAATACCCGCCGCACACTGTTTGTCTCGGTAGCGCTTGCCTTCGGCACGGTTTCGCCCGCCGCGATTTCCTCGGCGTACGCAGACCAGCCCGTCATTTATTCTTCGTCCACGACCGCCACCACGCTCACGATCAACGGTGACAACCTGTGCTGCAAGAAGCCGTATGTGTTCCTCGGCTCCTTCGGCCCGCTCGCCGTCACGCAGCAGACGAACAACCTGCTGGTCGCCACACTGCCGCCCGGTTTGGTGCCCGGGGACTACGCGCTGAACGTGCAGCTCGGCAAGGGCAGGAGCGACGACAAGGGTGACGATTCGGTGGTCACGATAGGCGCCGTGGGACCGGCGGGGCCCGCGGGCCCGCAAGGACCGATGGGACAGACCGGGTTGGCGGGGCCTGCAGGCAGCCCTGGCGCCACCGGGCCGGCAGGGCCGGCAGGACCGACCGGCGCACCCGGGCCGATGGGCGCGGCGGGATCGCAGGGGCTCACGGGGCCGGCAGGTCCGGCAGGAGCACCGGGGCCGGCCGGACCGATAGGGGCGACAGGCTCTCAGGGACCGCAAGGCCCGATGGGACTTTCAGGACCAGCGGGTCCCTCCGGCCCGGCGGGCCCGTCGGGACCGCTGGGACCGCAAGGACCCGCAGGACCAACCGGCGCAGGCGGCGCGGTGGGGCCCGCCGGTGCGACCGGCCCTGCGGGTGCGCAAGGACCTGCCGGCCCGGCAGGCCCGCAAGGTCCCGCAGGCGTTTCCGGGCCCGACTCGCGCTTTGGCAGCAACACGAACTGGGCTGCCGAAGGCCGCGGACGCGAATGCACCCTGGGCGAAATCATCCTCACGGCGGGCGCGGTGGCCAATGGCACGCTGGCGAACGGGCAGTTGATATCGATCGCACAAAACACGGCGGTATTCGCATTGTTGGGCACGACGTACGGCGGCGACGGAAGGACGACCTTCGCCCTCCCCGACCTGCGCGGCGCGGCGCCCAACGGCCTGAGCTATTCGATTTGCATGGAGGGCATCTTCCCGTCGCGCAACTGAAGCCGCGCACGACGCGAGACTGTCCCGGACAAGGGCCGTCACAGCGACGGCCCTTCGTCATTTGGCCGCGGCCCCCGCCCGGCCCCGGCGGAGCGCGGATTCAGCCCGGGGGCTCCCGCGCTGCGCGCGTTCCGGGAGTGTCGACGAGGCTGCGGCGCTTGAGCGCGAGGCACGGTTTCTCGACGACGAACCACGACAGCACCGCGCACCAGAGCGTGACCGCGAAACAGGCAAGCAGGTAGGCGTACGCGCTCGTTCCGCGATCCATGAAGCTGACGAGCACCTGCGACACCGGCCACGCGTACAGGTACATCCCGTAGGAAAAATCCCCGTAGCGGCCGAAGCCGTGCAGCAGCGGGATCGGCCGCATTCCCACGACCAGCGCGATGTAGCCCGAGCCCGCCATGGCGATGGTCGAGGCCGCCTCGGTGCGCGCCACGAGCCACATCGCCGCAAGCCACGCCGCACAAAGCCACCAGCTGAGCGACCGGTCCCCGGCAAGGCGAACGCTCATGCCGATCAGGAACGGCACGGCCAGCCTGGTCGCCTCGGCGAGCGCGATCGAGTTCCATCCCGGCACGACCAGCGACGGCCAAAGCGAATGGCCTGCGAACGATTGCAGCAGCACGAGCGCCACCACTGCCAGCGCGAACGTGACGCGCCAGTCCATCAGGCGGGCAAGCCCGATCGCGGCGAGCCCGCAATAGGCGAGCGCTTCGATCGGCAGCGTCCACAGGGACCCGTTGACGCTGAACGGAAAAGGATTGGCCGCGAATACGCCGGGCAGCGTCCACCTGAGCTGCAGCCACGCATTGGCAAGGTAGCTCCACGTCTCGCGCGACGAGAAATACTCCGCGAGCGGCAAGGTGGTCATTGCCGGGCCCAGCACGAAGACCGACAGGACGACGCAGGCGGCGAGCGCGGGAAGCAGGCGCAGCCCGCGGTTGGCGGCGAACACCGCGAGATTGCCCGCGTTCTGCCACGAGGCCGTGACCCAGTAGCCGCTGATCGCGAAGAACATCGCCACGCCGATCGACCCCAGCGTGGTGAGCCCGGTGAAGTCGGCGAACGGGTCGTTGCGGCCGTCCCAAAGGCCGAGCCCGTGGCTCACCAGCACGAACACGGCGGCCAGCAGTCGCAGGAAATCGAACGTATTGCGGCTGCGATTCAAGTGCGCATTCCCCAGGTGCTTCGACCGCATGCAGTCTACGCGAGACACCCGCCCCTATAATCGCGCATCCCGGTCCCCGCCCCTCGCTCCACGATGCCCGATCCGAAGCTGCCCTGGTTCCTGGCCTTGCTCGCCGCCACGCGCCGCACCTTGCGCGCCGTGGGGCTGATGCCGGCGGCGCGCAGGATCAAGGCATTCGCCGTGCGCCACACGCCCGGCTGGGTCAAGACGAGCAGGCTCGCCTACAAGTTCAAGCTCGCGATCGAGAACGTGAACTTCTCGGCGCAGACCGACGTGCACGAGCTGCCCGCGATCTTCCATTACTGGTCGGGACGCTACCTCGGCCCGAAAGCGCGCGAGGCCGGCTTCGACCATCCCGACGCGTTCTTCGTCCAGCACCTGTGCGCGTGCTATGACCGCGCATCCGGCGGCACGCGCCGCTTCGCCAGCATCGGTGCGGGAAACTGCGACACCGAAGTGCGCGTGGCCCGCGCGATCGCCGCCACGGGCCGCGACGCCTTCACGATCGAGTGCCTGGAGATCAGCAAGGCGATGCTCGCCCGGGGCGTGGAGCAGGCCCGCGCGGAAGGCGTCGGCGCGCACGTGCTTCCCGTGGAGGGCGACTTCAACTTCTGGCGCCCGGCCGGGACCTACGACGCGATCATGGCCAACCAGTCCCTGCACCACGTCACCCGGCTGGAGTCCCTGTTCGACGCGGTGCGCGCCGCACTGGCGCCGCACGGCAGGTTCATCGTCTCCGACACCATCGGCCGCAACGGCCACATGCGCTGGCCCGAGGCGCTCGCGATCGTGCAGGAATTCTGGTCGGAGCTGCCGGCGCCGTACCGCTACAACCGCGCGCTCGAGCGCCACGAGGAAAGCTACGAGAACTGGGACTGCTCGGTCGCGAGCTTCGAGGGCGTGCGCGCCCAGGACATCCTGCCGCTGCTCCTGGAGCGTTTCTCCTTCGAGGTGTATTTCGCCTTCGGCAACGTGATCGACGTGTTCGTCGACCGCGCCTTCGGCCACAACTTCGACCCCGCCCGGGACTGGGACCGCGACTTCATCGACCGCGTCCAGGCCCGGGACGAGGCGGAAATCCGCGCCGGGCGCCTGACGCCCACCCACATGTTCGCCGTGATGCACGCCGGGCCGCAGGGGAAAATGCGCTGCGTGGACGGCATCACGCCCGCTGGATCGCTCCGGCGAACGCAATAGAACGCGGATAGGCGAGCGGGGAAGGCCCCGGCTCCGGTAAAATTGCGTTTTACCCGCCGGCTTCCCCCGTGCCACCCATCGTCGACGTCGTCATCCCGGTCTATCGCGGCCTGGCCGAAACGCAGCGCTGCATCGAGAGCGTCATGGCGGCGCATACCCTCACCGCCCGCGAGATCGTCGTGGTGGACGACGCCAGCCCGGAGCCTGCCCTCTCGGCCTGGCTTGCCGAGCGCGCCGGCGAAGGCTTCTTCACCCTCATCAAGCACGCGGAGAACCGCGGCTTCGTGGCGTCCGTGAACGACGGCATGCGCCTGCACCCGGACCGCGACGTGGTCCTGCTCAATGCCGACACCGAAGTGTCGTACGGCTGGCTCGACCGGCTTGCCGCCCATGCCGCGCGCGAAGCGCGAATCGGCACCATCACGCCCTTCTCCAACAACGCCACCATCTGCAGCTACCCGCGCTTCTGCGAGGTGAACGCGCTGCCGATGGGAGAAACCACCGGGAGCCTCGACGGGCACTTCGCATCCGCCAACGCCGGCAAGTCGATCGAGATCCCGGTGGGCGTCGGCTGCTGCCTCTATATCCGCCGCGAATGCCTCGACGAGATCGGCGAATTCGACGAAGCGAAGTTCGGCAAGGGCTACGGCGAAGAGGTCGCCTTCTGCATGCAGGCCGCCAAGGCGGGCTACCGCCACCTGCTCGCCGCCGACGTGTTCGTCTTCCACCAGGGCGAAGTCTCCTTCGGCGCGAGCTCGGCCGGGCGCAAGGTGGACGCGCAGGCGATAGTCGACAAGCTGCATCCGGAGTTCCAGCCGCTGGTGCGCGATTTCGTCGCACGCGAGCCCGCGCGGCCGCTGCGCGGCGCGGTCGACATCGCGCGGTTGCGCTCAAGCCCGCGGCCGCGCGTGCTGTTCGTGAGCCACGCCTGGGAAGGCGGCGTCGGGCGCCACCTGCGCGACCTCGCCGCCATGCTCGCCGGCGATTGCGAGGTGCTGTTGCTCAAGCCGCACTCGAAGACGCTCCTCTCGCTGGCGTGGATGCGGGAAGGCGAGGCGTTCGAGGCCTTCTTCGACCCGCGCACCGAGTGGGACACGCTTGTGGCGCTGCTCGCAACGCTCGGGGTGGGGCGCGTCCACCTGCACCATGTCCACGGGCTGCCGCTGCGCATCCTCGCGCTTCCCGGGGAACTGGGCGTGCCGTACGACTGCACGGTGCACGACTACTATCCGGTCTGCCCGCAATACCACCTCAATTCGCCGCAGGGAACCTACTGCGGCGAGCCCGACGAGGCCGGATGCGCGCGCTGCCTCGCCGGCCGGCCGGCGCAATGGCCGATGGCGATAGGCGAATGGCGCTCGGACATGGGCCGGTTTCTCGCGGGTGCGGCGCGCGTCATCGCGCCTTCGCACGATGTCGCGGTGCGCCTCAAGCGCTATTTCCCGGCGCTGCCCGTGCTCGAATGGGCGCACGCCGAAGCGCCGGCGACGGCGCCTCCCGCGCTGCCGATCAAGGTGCTGGTCATCGGCGGATTGTCGCAGGCCAAGGGGCTCGACGTCCTCGAGGCCTGCGTGGCCGACGCGAAGGCGCGCGCCCTGCCCCTGCACTTCCGCGTCGTCGGGCATCTCGCGCGGCCCCTGCCGCTCTGGCCGGATGCGCCGCTCTCGATCACCGGCGAGTACCGCGAGGACACGCTCGAAGAACTGCTGCGCCTCGAGCAGGGCCGACTTGTCCTGTTCGCCTCGCAGGTGCCGGAGAGCTTTTCCTACACGCTCTCGGCCGCGATGCGCACGGCGCTCCCGATCGTCGCGGCAGATCTCGGCGCGCTCCCCGAGCGCCTCGCCGCCTATCCCGATCACGCGCTGGTGGCATGGGACGCCCCGGCCGCGACATGGAACGATGCACTGCTGGCGATGGCGGCGCGCGGCCAATGGAGCACCCCGCGCCCGGCGCGCAAGGCCGTGGCGCTCTGAACGGCCATGACACCCGACCAGTACCGCAGCCTGTACCTTGCGCCGATCCGGCCGCCCGCCGGCGCGCCGCCAGTCGCCATCACGCTCGCGCCGCAGCACTATTACCTGCCGCGCGGGCAGGCGCGCCCGTCGCCTACCTTGCAGGAACTCTTCGAGGCCGGCGTGGCTTGCGGGCATGCCGAATCCCTCGCGCAGCTCGAGTCGCGCGTGCACCTGCCCGACGCCGAGCTCGCCGCATTGCGCCAGAGCCAGAAGGACCTTGCGGATTTCGGCCGCGCCCATGTCGAGCACGTGCGCCATCTCGAGAACGCGGTGAAGCACGCGCGCGAAGTCGTGCTCGAGTACCAGAACAGCACGTTCTGGCGGATCACGCTGCCGCTGCGCTGGATCTCCCACCGCGCCAAGCTGGCCGTGCGGGCCGTGCGGGGCCTGCGCCACTCGCTCTCGCTGCTGCCGGCTCGCATGTCGATCGCGCGGCAGATCCTGAAGGACGAAGGAGCGGTGCACCTGTCGCGGCGCGTCTGGCAGAAACTGTCCGGCGCGCAGCGGATTTCGTTCGCCCCGGCCCGTGACTATCGCGTCGAGGCCGCCGTCCATGCGCTCGCCTTTCCGGAAGTGGCCGAGCCCGAGCTCACCATCGTCATTCCGGTCTACGGCCAGCACCTGCATACGTTCACCTGCCTGAAGAGCCTGCTGCCGGAGGCGGCGGGCGTTTCCTTCGAGGTGCTCGTGATGGACGATTGCGCCCCGGACCCGGCCGCCGAAGCGCTTGCGCCGGTGAAGGGAATACGCATCGAGCGCAATGCCGCCAACCTCGGGTTCATCGGCAACTGCAACCGCGGCGCGGCGCTCGCCCGCGGGAAGTACCTGCTGTTCCTGAACAACGACACGCGCGTGCTTCCCGGCGCGCTTGCCGCGATGCTCGACACCTTCCGCCTGCGGCCGGACGCCGGAGCCGTCGGGGCGAAGCTGCTGTTTGCCGACGGCAAGCTGCAGGAGGCGGGCGGCATCGTCTGGCGCGACGCGTCCGCATGGAACTGCGGGCGCGGCGACGATCCCGGCCGTCCCGAATACAACTACCTGCGCGAAGTCGACTACTGTTCCGGCGCCGCCCTGCTCGTGCCCACCGCGCTGTTCCGGAAGCTCGGCGGCTTCGACGCGCACTACGCCCCGGCCTACTGCGAGGACTCCGACTTGTGCTTTCGCGTGCGCGAGGCCGGGCTGAAGGTCTAGTACCAGCCGCACGCGACCATCGTCCATTTCGAGGGCGTCTCCAACGGCACCAACGAGGCCGAAGGCTTGAAGCGCTACCAGCTGGTCAACCGCGAGAAGTTCTACGAGCGCTGGCGCAATGTCCTCGCCTCGCACCGCGTGAACGGCGTGCTGCCGTCGCTCGAGCGCGATCGCGGCGCGAAGCTCCGGGTGCTGCTCGTGGAGGCCTGCATGCTCACGCCCGACCAGGACGCCGGTTCGGTGCGCACCTCGCGCGTCCTCGACGTGATGGTGGCGATGGGCTGCAAGGTGAGCTTCGTCGCCGCGAACCTGCAGTACCTCGATCCCTACGTGGGCGACCTGCAGCGCGCCGGCGTCGAGGTCCTGTTCCACCCCTACGTGGCGTCCGTCGAGGAGGTGCTCGAGGAACGCGGGCGCGAGTTCGACGTGGTCGTGCTCGCCCGCTACTACATCGCCGCGCCCCTGATCGACGCGGTGCGCAGGCACGCTCCGCAGGCACTCCTCGTCCTCGACACCCACGACCTGCACTACCTGCGCACCAGGCGGCTCGCCTTGCTGGAGAACAGCAAGGCGCTCGCGCAAAGCGCCGCCTCGATCTACCGGAAGGAGATCGACTGCATCCGTCGCGTCGACGTGACCTGGGTGGTGAGCCCGGTGGAAAAGGAGGTCCTGGCGCAGGAAGTGCCGAGCGCGCCGGTGATCGTCCAGACCAACATCCACGACGCGCTCGCGGACGTGCCGCCGTACGAGGAGCGCGAAGGCCTGTTGTTCGTCGCCGGCTTCCGCCACCCGCCAAACGTGGACGCAATCCTCTTCTACGCCCGCGAGATCGCCCCCCTGCTTCGCGAACGCCTGCCGGGAGTGAAGACCTACGTGATCGGCAGCAACGCGCCGCAATCGGTGCTCTCGCTCGCCTCCGACGACATCGAGGTGGTCGGCTTCGTGCCCGAGGTCGAGCCGTGGCTTGCGCGCTGCCGCCTTTCGGTATCGCCGCTGCGCTATGGCGCCGGCGTCAAGGGCAAGATCAACCAGGCGATGGCGCACGGCGTGCCGGTGGTGGCGACCGCGCCCTCGGTCGAAGGCATGCACCTGGTGGAGGGGGAGGAAGTGCTGGTCGCCGACGACCCGCGCGCCTTCGCCGATGCAGTGGTACTAGCCTACAACGACCGCGAGACCTGGGACCGGCTGTCGCGCGCGGGCATCGAAAACGTCCGCCGCCACTTCTCGCGCGATGTGGCGCGAGAGGCGATCGCAAGCACTTTCGCGAACGTGCGCCGGCCATGATGATCCGCTCCAAGGCGCCCCTCAGGCTGGGCTTCGCCGGCGGCGGCACCGATGTCAGCCCCTTCAGCGACCGGCATGGCGGCTGCGTGCTCAATGCCACCATCGACCAGTACGCCTACTGCACGCTCGAGCCAGCGCCGGACGGCGAGGTCTCGATCGTCGCACTCGACCGCGGCGAATCCTGGAGCGCACCCGCCACGGAGCGCATCGCGCTCGATGAGCCGCTCAGGCTGCACAAGGGCATCTACAACCGCGTGGTCCAGCAGTTCAACCACGGCAAGCCGCTGCCGGTGCGCATCAGCACGCACGCCGACGTGGTGGCCGGCTCCGGGCTCGGGACTTCGTCCACCCTGGTGGTGGCGGTGCTCCAGGCCTTCAACGAGTGGCTGCGCCTCGGGCTCGGCGAATACGAGATCGCCCGGCTCGCCTACCGGATCGAGCGGGAAGACGTCGGGCTCGCCGGCGGCAAGCAGGACCAGTACGCCGCGGCGTTCGGCGGCTTCAATTTCATGGAGTTCGACGGCGCCGACCGCGTGATCGTCAATCCGCTCAGGGTCAAGGACTGGGTGGTGAACGAGCTGGAAGTCTCGCTGGTGCTGTTCCATACCGGCACCTCGCGCGATTCCGCCGCCATCATCGACGAGCAGGTCGCGCAGGCCTCGCTGGCCGGGTCGCCCTCGATCGAAGTGCTGAACACCCTGAAGCGCGACGCCGTGAGCATGAAGGAGCACCTCCTCACCGGGGACCTGCGCGCGTTCTCCGGCGTGCTCGGCAAGTCGTGGGAGTCGAAGAAGCGGCTCGCGCACTCGATCACCAACGCGCACATCGAGGAAATCTTCGCCCTGGCCTTGGCCTCCGGCGCGCAAACCGGGAAGGTCTCCGGGGCCGGCGGCGGCGGCGTGATCATGTTCGTCGTCGACCCGCGCGAGCGCCCGCGCCTGATCGACGCCCTGCGCGCGCTCGAAGGCCGCATGATTCCCTCCCACTTCGCGCAGAAAGGCGCCGAGGCCTGGTGCCCGGATCCCGCGCGGCGACCGCCCCCGGGCGGCGTGCGCGGCGAATGGACGCGCTGATCCTCGCCGGCGGGCTCGGGACGCGGCTTCGCGCCGTGGTGAAGGACCGCGCCAAGTCGGTCGCCGAGATCGGCGGGCGCCCCTTCCTCGCCCATGTCCTCGATCGCCTCGCGCGATCGGCCGAGGTGAAGCGCGTGATCCTGTGCGTCGGCCATCGCGCCGATACAGTCCGAGGCGCTGGAACGCGGCACGGGAGGCTCGCCATCGCCTATTCGGAGGAGGACCGCCCGCTCGGCACGGGAGGCGCGCTCAGGCTGGCGGCGCGGCGCTTCGGCGTCGAGCGCGCCACGCGGGCCATGAACGGCGATACTTTTTTCGGCGCGAGGATCGATTCGCTGCTGACCTTCCATCGCGCCGAGCGTGCCGCGGCGACGCTGGCGCTGGCGCGCGTGCCCGACGCGTCTCGCTACGGACGGGTGGAGTGCAGCGGCAATCGCGTCGATGCTTTCCTGGAAAAAGGCGCCGGCGGCCCGGCCTGGATCAGCGCCGGGCTCTACGTCTTCTCGCCTTGCGCATGGCGCTCGCTTGCCGCGCTTCCCGCCGCGTGTTCGCTGGAACACGACGCCTTCCCGCGCTGGCTCCGGACGATGCGGGTCGCGGGCTATCGCACCCGCTCGGCGCACCTGGACATCGGCACCCAGGAGGACTTCTCCCGCGCGCGCGGCGGTTAGCCCGGCGGAGCGCCGCCGAGTGTGTATCGTCCGGCACTTCCCCCCGCGAAACCACAACAACCATGCAGCCCGGCGGAACACCAGCTTGAACCTCAAGAACATCAAGTCCTTCCTTGCCGGCTATTTCTCCTCCGTCGGCAACCTCGTCAGGGTCGGGCTGGGGCTGGGCATCGTGGCGCTGTTCTACGTGCACGAGGCCAACCTCAAGTACGTGCGTTTCATCGACCAGCAGGAACTCCTCGCCTACGACGCGCGGCTGCGCA
>CAWKGC010000019.1:0-682089 GCA_963849005.1 uncultured beta proteobacterium
CCTATTCGACGGCGGACCTGCGCGCGACCGTCGCGGCGCTCGCGCGCGGCGCGTTCGGCGACCTCGCGTGGGTCGAGGAGAGGCCGCTCGCCGAGGGCGCGCGAGCCTTCCGCGACCTGCACGAAGGCAAGAGCGCCAGCGCCAAGATCGTGCTGCACCCGTGACGGGCTTGCGCGAGGCGGGGCCCGGCCTCGCCGTCGCGGCGGTGGTGGCGATCGCCGCCACTTTCCTCTCGCTCACCTACAAGGCCTCCGCGATGCTGTTCGCCCTGCTGCTCGGCATGGCGCTCAACTTCCTCGCAGAAGAGGGCCGCTGCCGGCCGGGCATCCAGCTCGCCGCGACCCACCTGCTGCGCATCGGCGTGGCGCTGCTGGGGCTGCGCATCACTTTCGACCAGGTCACGGCGCTCGGCTGGATACCGGTGGCCACCGTGATCGTCGCGGTGATCGTGACCGTGCTTTCCGGCGTCGTGCTTTCGCGCTTCTTCGGCGAGTCCCCGGCGTTCGGCACGCTCACCGGCGGCGCGGTGGCGATCTGCGGGGCGTCGGCTGCGCTCGCGATCGCCTCGATCCTGCCCAGGCACCCGAACTCCGAGCGCGACGCGAGCTTCACCGTGATCGCCGTCACCGCGCTCTCGACACTGGCGATGATCACCTATCCCATCGTGGTCGCGGCCTTCGGGCTCGACCACACCGGCGCCGGCGTGTTCCTCGGCGGCACCATCCACGATGTCGCGCAGGTGGTCGGCGCGGGCTACTCGGTCTCGCAGCAGACCGGGGACACCGCCACCATCGTCAAGCTCCTGCGGGTCGGCATGCTGCTGCCGGTGTGCCTCGCGATCGGCATCGTGCTGCACGTGCGTTCCAGCGAGGCAGCGCACTCGGCGCCGATCCTGCCGTGGTTCGCCGTCGCCTTCGCAGCCCTGGTGGCCATCGGCAGCATGGGCTGGATCCCGGCCGCGGTCGTCGCCGCGGGGAGCGAGCTTTCGCGCTGGTGCCTGGTCATCGCGATCGCCGCGATCGGCATGAAGACTTCGCTGAAATCGCTGATGGTGATGGGCTGGCGGCCAGTGATGCTGGTGGTCACGGAGTCCCTCGTGATTGCCGCGCTGGTGATGGGCGCGGTAATGGCCACCGGCCACGGGGGCTAACGGCTAGAATGGCCCAAGCATAACGACAACGGGGAGCCGGCCGTGGATGAGACCATCCTGGGCGCCGAGGCGCTGAGCGAAGAGCAGCGCCGCAAGGTCGAGGAGTTCATCGAGGAGGACGAGGGCGCGTTCAACCGCTACAAGGGTTGGCTGCCGGCGTTCCTCACCGGCGTCGCGGTGTTCTCCTCGGTGTTCCACCTCTATGCCGCGTACGGCATCGTGCGCACCGACTTCCTGCGCGGGATCCATGTTGGCCTGATCCTGTTCCTGTCCTTCATGCTGTTCCCGGTGGCGAAGCAATACCGCCACAAGCTGCAATGGTGGGACGTCCTGCTCGCCGTGCTCTCGGTGGTGGTGATCGTCTACATGGTGGCCGGCGGCGACAACTTCACCGACCGCAACACCGACCCCAACACCTGGGACATGGTGTTCGGCGTGGCGCTGATGTTCATGGTGGTCGAGGCCACGCGCCGCACTTCGGGCTGGACCATGCCGATCATCATCGCCTGCTTCGTCGCCTACGCCTTCGTGGGGCCGTGGCTGCCCTCGCCCTGGACGCACCGCGGCTACGACCTCGGGCGGCTGGTCGGCCACATGTACATGACGCTCGAGGGCATCTTCGGCACCGCGGTGGACGTCTCGGCGACCCTCATCATCCTGTTCACGATCTACGGCGCCTTCCTGCAGTATTCCGGCGCGGGCAAGTTCTTCCTCGATTTCTCCTTCTCGCTTCTCGGCGGCAAGCCCACCAGCGCGGGGCGCGCGGTGGTGCTCTCGTCCTTCCTGCTCGGCGGCCCCTCCGGATCCGGCGTGGCCACCACGGTCACCATCGGCTCCGTGGCCTACCCGATGCTGAAGAAGGCGGGCTACGAGAAGAACGCCGCGGGCGGGCTGCTCGCCGCCGGCGGGCTGGGCGCCATCCTCTCGCCGCCCGTGCTGGGCGCGGCCGCGTTCCTGATCGCGGAGTTCCTCAAGATCTCCTACCTCGAAGTGATCAAGATGGCGACGGTGCCGACGCTGCTTTATTACTTCTCGCTGTTCCTGATGGTGGAGTTCGACGCGCGCAAGTTCGGGCTTTCGGACGCGGCGTTCGGCGTGGTCGAGAGCGCGTGGTCGCTCACGAAGAAGTACTGGTACCACTTCGTCTCGCTCGCCTCGATCGTGGTGTTCATGATGATGGGCTTCTCGCCGGCGCTCTCGGTCTTCTGGGCCACGGTGGCCGCGTTCCTCGTGAGCTTCCTCAGCCGCAACACCGCGCTTTACCCGCGGCGCCTGGTGCAGGCGATGGAGGCGGGCACCACCGGGGTCCTCAACGTCGCGGCGACCTGCGCCTCGGCCGGCATCATCGTCGGCGTGGTCACGCTCACCGGGCTGGGACTCAAGTTCTCCTCGATCGTGATCGCGTATGCAGGCGGCAGCCTGGCACTGACCGCGATCTTCACCGCGATGATCGTCTGGGTGGTGGGCCTCGCCGTGCCGGTGACGGCGTCCTACATCATCTGCGCCGTGATCGCGGCTCCCGCGCTGATCACGCTCGGCGTGCCGGATTTCGCCGCGCACATGTTCGTCTTCTACTACGCGCTGCTCTCGGAGGTGTCGCCGCCCACGGCGCTTTCGCCGTTTGCCGCGGCCGCGATCACGGGGGGCGATCCCTACAAGACCACGATGCAGGCGTGGAAATACACCATGCCGGCCTTCGTCGTGCCGTTCTTCTTCGTCCTCGACCCGCTCGGCGCCGGCGTGCTGCTGCAGCTGCCGCCGGGCGCCACCTGGCCGGAAGTGTCGTGGATCATCTTCCTCGCCTTCGCCGCGATCGCCGCGCTGGCGGCCGGCCTGCAGGGGTGGCTGCTGATGAAGACCAACCTGCTCGAGCGCTGCCTGCTGGTGACGGCGGGCACGCTGGTGATCATCCCTGCCGACAACGTCGATTACGTGGGGCTCGGCCTGTTCGCCCTTGTCTTCGTGCTGCAGTTCCTGAGGCGCGTGGTCGCGCCGGCATCCGCATGAACGCGCCGGCCCTCATGCCCGCCGAACTGGAAAGGCTCGCGCGGACCGCGCTGGAGCGCGCGGGTGCGTCTCCCGCGACGGCGCGCGTGGCGGCCGCATCGCTGGTGGCGGCCGACAGCGAGGGGATCGCCTCGCATGGCGTGTCGCGCGTCCCGCTCTATTGCGCCCAGCTGCGCAACGGCCGAGTCGACGGAAAAGCGGTGGCCGCGATCTCCCGCGGCGACAAGGCCGCCTGCCTCGTCGATGCGAAGACCGGCATGGCGTTTCCCGCCTGCGAGCTCGCGGTGAACGAAGCAATGCGGCGCGCAGGCGAATTCGGCGTGAGCTTCGTCGCGGTCACCAACTCCAACCACTTCGGCGTCGCCGCGCACCACCTGCGCCCAGTGGCGCAGGCCGGCATGGTCGGGCTCGCCTTCAGCAATTCGCCCGCGGCGATGCCGGCATGGGGCGGCAAGCGCGCGCTCTTCGGCACCAACCCGATCGCCGCGGTGTTCCCGCGGCGCAATGCCGAGCCCATCGTCATCGACCTGAGTCTGTCGGAAGTCGCGCGCGGCAAGATCATGGTCGCCGCGCAGGACGGCAAGCCGATCCCCGCCGGCTGGGCGCTCGACAAGGACGGCAAGCCGACCACGGATGCCAAGGCTGCGCTCGAAGGCAGCATGCTGCCCGCGGGCGGCGTGAAGGGCGCGATGCTGGCGCTCACCGTCGAACTCCTCGTGTGCGCGCTCACCGGCGCCAACTTCGGCTACGAGGCGGACAGTTTTCTCACAGAGGAAGGACGGGCCTCGAAGGTGGGGCAGGCGTTCCTCGTGATCGATCCGCAGGCGCTGGCCGGGCGCGAGGTGTTCCTCGACCGCGTCGAGGCGCTGGTCGCGGCCATGCTCGAAGACGGCGGCGTGCGGCTGCCGGGGGCAAGGCGCGCGGCCAATCGCGAGAAGCCGATCGCCATTCCCGATGCGCTGCTTGCGAAGCTGCGCGCGCTGGCGGGCGAGGCTTGAACATGGCCGGCGAAGACCGGTTCGACGCCCGCATCCGCATGCCTTTCGCGACGGTGGGCATCCTGTCGGAGGGCGATCACGTCGTCGAGGTGCGCTACCTGCCGCGAACCGTGACCGCCAAGCCGCCGAAGAAGGACACCGTCGCGCATCTCGCCAGCGTCGAGCTGCAGGCGTGGATCGACAATCCGCGCTACGTCTTCCGCGTCCCGGTGAAGCTGTCGGGCACGGTGCACCAGATCCGCGTCTGGGAAGAGATGCGCAAGATCCCCAGCGGCAGGACGTGGACCTATGGCGAGCTCGCGAAGCGCGTCGGCTCGATTGCGCGCGCGGTCGGCACGGCCTGCGGCACCAATCCCGTGCCGATCATCATTCCCTGCCATCGCGTCATCGCCGCCGGCGGCAGGATCGGCGGCTTCATGGGCTCGCGCGATGGCTCCTTCGAACTCGACATCAAGCGCTGGCTGCTGGCCCATGAAGGCGCTCTCCATTCCTGACACGGCGCTCCTCGACCGCTTCGGCGACGCGCTCTGGCTGAACGACGGCCTGGCGCGCAATTCCATCGCCGCCTATCGCCGCGACCTCGCGCAGTTCGCCGTGTGGCTGGGCGAGGACCGCATCGCGGGCGCGGAAAAGGCCGACCTGCAGCGCTACCTCGCGTGGCAAGTGGGCGAGAAGCGCGCGCAGCCTCGCAGCACCGGGCGCCTCGTCTCTTCGCTCAGGCGCTTCTACCAGTATTGCGTCCGCGAAGGGATGCGCGAGGACGACCCGAGCGTCGAGCTTGATTCACCAAAGCTGCCGAGATCGCTGCCGAAATCGCTCTCCGAGGCCGATGTCGAAGCGCTCCTCGCCGCGCCCGACGAGACGGCAACACTCGGCCTGCGCGACCGCGCGATGCTGGAGACGCTCTACGCGAGCGGCCTGCGCGTGTCCGAACTGGTGGGGCTGAAGACCGTGCAGGTGAGCCTCGACATGGGCGTGGTGCGCATCCTCGGCAAGGGCGCGAAGGAGCGCCTCACGCCGCTGGGCGAGGTCGCCTCCGACTGGCTGCAGCGCTACCAGTCGACCGCGCGGCCCGAGCTTCTCGCGGGCAGGAAGAGCGATGCGATGTTCGTGACCGCGCGCGGGGGCGCGATGACGCGGCAGGCGTTCTGGTCGCTCATCAAGCGCTATGCGCTGAAGGCCGGCATCGCGACGCCGGTTTCGCCGCACACGCTGCGCCACGCCTTTGCCACCCACCTGATCAACCACGGCGCGGACCTGCGGGTGGTGCAGTTGCTGCTCGGCCATGCCGATATTTCCACCACGCAGATCTACACCCACGTCGCGCGCGAACGCCTGAAGGCGCTCCACCAGAAGCACCATCCGCGCGGCTAGGGATTGCATGCCTGAAATCCTCGGATACCCATTGGCACTCTGGATCGTCACCCCGTTGGTGATCGCGTTCGCGTACACGATCTTCGGCATCTCGGGCTTCGGCTCGACCGTGATCGCCGTGCCGATCCTCGCCAACTGGCTGCCGCTCACTTTCCTCGTGCCGCTCATGGCGTTGCTCGACCTGTCCGCGTCGCTGTTCGTCGGTTCCACCGGCCGGGAGCACATCAGCAAACCGGAGCTGAAGCGCCTCCTGCCGTTCATGTTCGTCGGCATCGCGCTTGGCGTGACCGTGCTGGTGGCCCTGCCGCAGGACCCGCTCAAGATTGCGCTCGGCATATTTGCCACCTCGGTGGGCGCGTACTCGATCTTCAATCCGGTGCCCCGGGACCGGATCTCGTCCTGGTGGAGCCTGCCTGCCGGCCTCATCGGCGGCGGGCTGGCCGCAGTGTTCGGTGCCGGCGGCCCGCTGTACGTCGCGTACCTTTCCGGGCGGCTCGGCGACAAGTCGCAGATCCGCTCGACGATCTCGGCGTTGATCGCCGTTTCATCCGGCACCCGCACGGTGTTATACGTTTTCACCGGTTTGCTCCTCAAGCTGCCGATCTGGATCGTCGTGGCAATGCTGGCGCCGATCGCCTGGGGCGGGCTCAGGCTCGGCAGCCGCATCCACCTCGGGCTCACGCAGGAGCAGATGCGGCGCGTGATCGGCGCCCTGCTGATCCTGACCGGGACGACCCTGCTCCTGCGCACCTTGCTTTAGAATCCCGCCCCATGGCGAAGAACAGCGGCACGCCGGCGACCACCTTCCTCGCGCAACACGGGGTCGCCTTCACCGAGCATCTCTACGAGTACGTCGAGCACGGCGGCACGTCGGTGTCCTCGTCGGCGCTGGGCGTCCCCGAGCACAGCGTGGTCAAGACGCTGGTGATGGAGAACGACAAGGGCGAGCCGCTGGTGGTGCTGATGCATGGCGACCGCAAGGTGTCCACCAAGGAACTCGCGCGCGTCGCGGGAGCCAAGCGCATCTTCCCCTGCAAGCCCGAGGACGCGCTGCGCCACTCCGGCTACCAGGTCGGCGGCTGCTCGCCTTTCGGCACGCGGAAGTCGATGCCGGTGTACCTCGAGCGCACCGTGCTCGACCTGCCGCTCATCTACATCAACGGCGGCCGTCGCGGGTTCCTGCTCGGCATGCCGCCCGCCGAGCTGGTCCGCGTCCTCGATCCCGTGCTTGTTGCGGTCGGCGTCGAGGAGTAGCCTCAGCCACTTCCCTTGATGGCGGAGAGCGACCCATGGACGAAGCACAGCCCCTGAACCTCGTGATGCCCGGCCGCAGCCTGCCCGCGGGCAGCGGATGGTCGTGGATAAAGGGCGGATGGGCCCTGTTCGCCGCGGCGCCGCTGATGTGGATCGTGTTCATCGTGGTGCTGGTGATCTGCTCGGTGGTGTTCAACTTCGTCCCGATCCTCGGCAGCCTCGCGTGGCAGGTGCTTTCCCCGGTGATCGGTGCGGGGCTGGTGATCGGCTGCCGCTCGCTCGAGACCAGCGGCGAACTCGAGCTCGAGCACCTGTTCGCCGGCTTCAGGACGAATTTCGCCAACCTGCTCATCCTCGGCGCGCTCTACGTCCTGGGGGGGCTCGCTGATCCTCGGCATCATGGTCGCCTTCGTCGGCACCTCGATCGTGATGGCGGTGCTCAACGGCGACGCGGATGCGCTGATGCAGGTATTCGTGATCACGACGCCGTTGCTGGTCGGAGGCCTCGTCTGCGTGATCCTCGCCTGCCTCCTGCTCGCGGCGTACTGGTTCGCGCCGGCGCTGGTGGTCATGCATGGCGTCGCCCCGTTGAAGGCGATGCAGGCCAGCCTGGGCGCGACGTTTCGCAACGTCATCCCGTTCCTCGTCTACGGCCTCGTGATGCTCTTCTTCCTCATCGTCGCGGTGATTCCCTTCGGCCTGGGCATGCTGGTGTGGATACCGGTGATGGTCGCCTCGTGCTACTTGTCCTATCGCATGGTGTTCACCGATGGGGCCTAGATCAAGCGGCCGAGCAAGGTGAGCGCAAGCGAAACCAGCACCGTGCTGGTGATCGGCAGGTAAACGCGCCGCCCGCGGAAGTTGACGGTCACGTCGCCCGGCAGCCGCCCCAGCCCGAAGCGCGCGAACTGCGGCGCGAACAGCGACAGCACGACGATCGCCACCACCAGCACGAGAATCCACTTCAGCATTCCTGCATTCCCTTCACGGAAACACCATGATCGACCTGTACACCTGGACCACGCCCAACGGCCGCAAGGCCTCCATCATGCTCGAAGAACTGGGCCTCGCCTACAAGGTGTTCCCCATCGACATCGGCAAGGGCGAGCAGATGACGCCGGCCTTCCTCGCGCTCAACCCCAACAACCGCATCCCGGTCATCGTCGACCCCGACGGCCCCGGCGGCAATCCGTTCACGGTCTTCGAATCCGGCGCGATCCTCATGTACCTCGCCGACAAGACCGGGCGGCTCATGGCGAAGGAGGGTGCCGCGCGCTACGTGCAGCTGCAGTGGCTGATGTGGCAGATGGGGGGCTTCGGCCCGATGCTCGGGCAGGCGCACCATTTCATCCGCTCGGCGAAGGAGAAGATCCCCTACGCGATCGACCGCTACAAGGACGAAGCGAAGCGCCTGTACAGGGTGATGGACGTGCGGCTCTCCGAAGCGGAATACCTTGGCGGCGAGTACTCGGTGGCGGACATCGCGACCTATCCGTGGGCGGCGCGGCACGAGTGGCACCAGGTGGACCTCGCCCAGTTTGCCAACGTGAAGCGCTGGTACGACGCGATCGGCGCGCGCCCCGCGGTGCAGCGCGGAATGAAGGTGCCCGCCTAGGATTGCCGGCGCTCGATGGCCACGCCGACCTTGCGCACGCCGCGGATGTGGCCGAGCTTGGCCACCGAGAGCTTCACCCACGGCGCGCCGAAATCGTCGAGCACGATCGCGGCCAGCCGCTCGGCCAGCGCTTCGAGCAGCTTGAAGCGGCGCACGGCGAGTTCTTCCCTGATGCGCTCGACCACCTGCCCGTAGTGGACGGTGTCCTTGATGTCGTCGCTTTGCCCGGAAGAGGCGCCGGGAATGCCGATCTCGAGATCGAGTTCCAGCGTCTGCGGGCGCAGCATCTCCCAATCGTAGAGGCCGACCCACGCATCGACCTTGAATTCGCGGATGAAGATGACGTCCATGCCTTATTGTAAAGTACCGCCATGACGCTCGTTGCCTTCGCCCTCGCGGCCTACCTCATCGGATCGCTGCCCTTCGCGGTGATCGTGAGCAAGCTCATGGGCTTGCCGGACCCGCGCAGCTACGGTTCCGGCAATCCCGGCACCACCAACGTGCTGCGCTCGGGCAGCAAGATCGCGGCCCTCCTTACGCTCATCGGCGACGGCGCGAAGGGCTGGTTCGCGGTGTGGGTTGCGATGCGCCTCGGCGCGGATGCCGCGACGCTCGCAGTGGTGGCGTTCGCGGTCTTCATCGGCCACGTCTTTCCGATCTGGCTCGCGTTCAAGGGTGGCAAGGGCGTGGCCACGGCGGCCGGCGTGCTGCTGGCGCTCGACTGGCGGGTCGGCGTGGCGACGCTCGTCGTCTGGCTCACCATCGTCGTCGTGAGCCGCTACTCGTCGCTGGGCGCGATCACGGCGTCGCTGTTCGCGCCCTTCGCGGCATGGCACTACGGCATTTCCGGGGCCGTGCTCTACGCCTCGATAGCGATGCTCGCCGTGCTGCTGTGGCGGCACCAGCCCAACATCGTAAAGCTCCTCAGGGGCGAGGAGAGCCGGATCGGCGAGAAGAAGAAGGAAGGGGCGGGCGCGGCGGAAACCTGAGCCACGTCCACGCCACCAGCGCGCCGAACGCGCAGTAGAGCGCCGTGAACATCCAGCCGGGCAGGTTCCAGTAGAGCACGGCAGCGCAACAGCCGCGCGATGAACCCGGTGTCTTGCTGCACGCCGCGCAACGCGTCTTCCCAGGCGGTCAGCGGGCAGGGGAAGCCCAGCAGCGATTCCGCCACCACCACAGCGATCGCGGCGAGGTGCAGCGCGCGGAAGGTGCGCGAGAAGGCCCATGCGCTTCCGCGCGAGGCGCCCACC
The DNA here is from genome assembly GCA_963849005.1 of uncultured beta proteobacterium. GTDB lineage: Bacteria > Pseudomonadota > Gammaproteobacteria > Burkholderiales > Usitatibacteraceae > CAWKGC01. The sequence goes on from CAWKGC010000019.1 coordinate 9,652, forward strand.
CAGATCGCGACGAGCCCGCCGACCACGAAGGCGACGAAGGCGAGGTGGATCGCGAGGATCAGGTCGGCCACGGGCTTCGGTTTTCCATCGCGCCCGGTGCTCAGCCCGAAAACGCGAGCCTCAGGAACTCGACCTGCGCATGGAACGCGAAGTCGGCATTGGCTTTCTTCGCGAAGCCGTGGCCCTCGTCGAGCGCGAGCAGGTACCACACCGTCGCGCCGTTCCTGCGCGCGGCGGCGACCATCCGCTCGGCCTCGGTCCACGGCACGCGCGGGTCGTTGCGGCCCTGCATCACGAACAGCGGCTTGGTGATCCTGCCCGCCTTGTTCAGGGGCGAGATCTTCTCGAAGTGCTCGCGCATCGCCGGATTGCGCTCGTCGCCGTACTCGGCGCGGCGGTTGTCGCGCCGATAGCTCTCGGTGCTCTTCAGGAACGAACTGAAGCTGGAGATGCCGACCGTGCTGATGGCGCCTGCGATGCGCTCCGGGAACATGGTTGCCACCGCGAGGCTCATGTAGCCGCCATAACTGCCCCCGGTCACCACCACGCGCCTGGCGTCGAGGTCGGGCTGCCGCGCGATCCAGTCGAGGAGCGCGCCGATGTCCTTCACCGAGTCCTCGCGCTTCAGGCCGTTGTCGAGCGCGAGGAAGCGCTTGCCGTAGCCCGAGGAGCCGCGCACGTTCGGGAAGATCATCACCGCGCCCAATTCGTTGACGAGGTAATTGTTGCGGCCGAGGAAGCCGGGACGCGCCTGCGAGGCGGGGCCGCCGTGGATGTTCACGATCACCGGGCGCCGACCGGTGAAGCTCTTCGGCGGGCGGTAGGCAAGCCCGGAGATCTCCCTGCCGTCGAAGGATTTCCAGGTCACCAGTTCCGGCTCGGCGAACTTCGCCGCGTCGATCCCGTTTTCCGCGGGGCGCGTCCACCTTTCGAGCCTGCCGTTCTCGACGTTGAGCGAATAGACCTCGCCGGGCGAGCGCGAGGAGGCGTGCGAGAAGGCGAGTTCGGGCCGGGTCGCGTGCCACTTGAGCCCGCTCATCACGCCCTTGGCGAGATAGTTGATCGCCAGCATCGGCGCTTCGCGCGAAGCGGCCGCATCCCACAGGTGCAGCACGTCGACGCCGTTCTCATTGGTGGTGAAGGCGATCGGCAGGCGGCCGTTCTCCGGCACGGCGATGCGCCCGACGTCCCACTTGCTCGCTTCGGCAAAGCGGTGGCGCTTTCCGCTGGCCAGCTCGATGCGCGTGAGCTGCTTGAACTCGCTGTCGCGGTTGGACGCGGCCCACACGACGCGCGAATCGAAGTTGAACGCGGCCTCGTCCCAGGCGCCGGCCTCGTTGCCGTTGCCGTTGCCGTCCGGCGAGAGGCGCTTCTTCTCGCCGCTTTCGACGTCGACCAGCCACATCACCGATTGCTCGGAGGAAAGATATTCGGTGCCGAGGACCTTGCTCCCATCGGCGGACAGCGCGAGCGTAACGGCGTGGCCGCCCTCGAAGGTCGCGACCACGCGGTCCTTCTCGGGCTCCAGCGGGGAGGCGACATGGATCTCTGTAGTCGCCTGTCCCGGCTGGTGGCGATCGATGCCCATCGCCGTGTAGGCAATCAACCGGCCGTCGGCGGACCACGCAAGCGACCCGGCGCGCTTCTTCTCGTCGGAAAGCGGCGTGACCTTGTTCTTCTCCAGCCGCTTCGCGGCGTCGCTCTCGAGGTCGAGGCGGAACAGCTGGAAGGCCTCGTCGCCGCCGTTGTCCCGCGCGAACACGAGATAGCGGCCGAGGACCGGCTCGTAGGCGGCCGCGCGCACCGGCTCCCTGAAATCGGTCACCTGCTCGGGCTTCGCGCCCGGGGCAGTCACGCGATGGATCTGCATGGTGTTGCCGGCGCGCATCGAGACCAGCATCTCGCGGCGCAGCGGATGCCAGGCGACGAAGGTCCTGGCGGAAAAATCGGTGTAGCCGCGCGCCTTCTCCGCGACCAGCGAATCGATCTGCGGGATGCCGTCGAGGATGAGGCTGGCCGGGGGCTTGAGCGCCTCGGCGTGGGCTGCGAGCGCCAGCGAGGCGAGCAGCGCCAGCAGCGTTCGGCGTGGCTTCATCGGCGAAATGCGCTCAGGCGGCGGGGCCGGTCGCGACCGCTCGCGCGGGGTCCGCGCACCACTCGCTCCACGAGCCCGGATAAAGCCGCGAGCCGCCGAGCCCCGCGAGTTCCATCGCGAACAGGTTGTGGCACGCGGTGACGCCCGAGCCGCAGGTGTGGATCGCGCTCGCGGGATCCCGACCCGCCAGCAGCTTCCCGAATTCCTCGCGCAGCGCGGCACCCGGCTTGAAGTTGCCGTCGGGGGCGAGGTTCAGTTGCCAGAAGCGGTTCACCGCGCCGGGAATGTGGCCGGCGACCGGATCGAGCGGCTCGGCGCGGCCCTCGAAACTTTCTGCCGCGCGCGCATCGATGAGCGCGATGCGCGCATCGCGGCCGAACGCGGACACGTAGTGCGCGTCGACGCTCGCGCCCAGCCTCGGTTGCGGCACGAACTTCCCCGGCCTGTGCGCCGGCGCCTCCGAGGTGATCGCGAAGCCCTCGCGCTGCCAGCGCGAATAGCCGCCGTCGAGCAGCGCCACCTTGCCATGCCCGAACCAGTTGAGGAGCCACCACAGGCGGCTCGCATACATGCCGCCGGTGTCGTCGTAGGCGACCACCTGGACGCCGCGTCCGACGCCGCGCGTATTCATGATTTCCGCGAAGGCGCCGGTCGCGGGCAGCGGATGGCGGCCGTTGGCGCCGGTCTTCTCGCCGGAAAGGTCGGCATCGACGTGCAGGAAATACGCGCCCGGGATATGCGACACGGCATAGGCGCGCCGGCCCTTTTCCGGGTCGGCGAGGTCGTGGCGTGTGTCGAAGACGACCCAGCCCGGGTCGTCGAGATGCGCGGCAAGTTCTTCCGGCGTGATGAGCAGGGGGTTCATGTCAATCTCCTTCGAATCCGGCTTCGCGCACGAGTTCCTTCTTTTCGAAACGCATCGCGATGAGCCCGCTTGCGACGATGACCGCCATCCCCGCCCAGGCGAGCGGCGAGATCGGTTCGTCGAAGAGGGCGAGGCTGGCAATCGCGGCGAACACGATGGTCGAGTAGGCGAATGCCCCGACCACCAGCGTGTTGCCGAGCTGGTAGGCACGCGTCATCGCGAGCTGCGCCACGGCGCCCGCGACCCCGATGCCGGCGAGCAGCAGCGCGTCCGCCATGCCGACCGGGTTGAAGCGCGCGAAGGCGATCGTCCACGCGGCGCAGATCAGGGTGCCCATGAGCGAGAACCAGAACACCGTGCGCCACGCCGGCTCGCCCAGCCGGCCGAGCGTGCGGACGTTCAGGTAGGCGAGCGCGGCGAAGAAACCCGACGCAAGCCCGAGCAGCGCGGCATGCAGCTTGCCCTCCGCGAGGGTCGGCTGCAGCAGCATCGCCACGCCGAGGAAGCCGACCGCGATCGCGAACACCAGCCACGGCGAGAACTTTTCCCGCAGCACGATCGTGGTGAGTGCCGCGAGGAAGAGCGGCGAGGTGTAGTTCAGCGTGATCGCGGTGGCGAGCGAAATCTGCGTCATGGCGTAGAAGTAGGCGAGCAGCGAGGCCACGCCGAGGATGCTGCGCACGAGGTGCGTGCGCAAGTGGGCGGAGCCCACGGCCTCGCGCTTCCATGCGACGAAGCCGAACACCGCGACCAGCCCGATCGCGGAGCGGTAGAACGCCAGCTCCGCGGCGTTGAAGTGCGCGGAGGCGATCTTCACCATCATGCCTGCCGCCGCGAACAGCGCGCCGGCGACCAGCATCCAGGACGAAGTCATCGAAAGGCGATCCCCGAAAAGGCGCGGGGCGGAAAACGCTCCCGCCCCGCGACAAATTATACGCCGTGGCGGTCGGCACCCGGCCCGGGAGCTCGCGGGTTGCGCCTGCCCGAGAGGTCCAGGCCGCGCGCGGAGCGGACCAGGCGCGCGACCAGGCTGCCGGCGATGTTTGCAACGTAGCGGGGCTCGTCTCCCGGGCGCACCGCCTCGTGCTGCTTCAGTCGCTGCAGCTCGGCGAGGATGCGCTCCGACAGCGGGTCGGGCTCGAGCGTTGCGCGCGGCATGGAAAGATAGTTGCCCTGCAGGAAGTCGGCACGGGCGTCCAGCGCGATCAGCGCCTCGCTGCAATCCTCCACGCCCTCGATCACGACCTTGGAGCCGCACTCGTGGATCAGCTCCACCACGCTGGGCAGGAGGCTGCGCGCCTTGTAGTCCCCCACGGCGTCGGCGAGCACCGAGCGGTCGAGCTTCACGAGGTCTGGCCGCAGCTTGATGATGCGGTCGAAATTGGAACGGCCGACGCCGAAGTCGTCCATCGCGATGCCGAGCGCCATGTCGCGGTAGGCGGCGATGCCCTCCGTCAGCGCGTCCTCGCACTCCACGCCGTCCTCGAGGATCTCGGCGCACACCTGTCCCGGGGCGAGCCCGTAATGCTCGATCAGGGCGCGCAGCGCCGGCGCATGCACCACGTCCTCGACGGCGGCGGCCGGATGCACGTTGAGGAAGAGCCTCAGGCCGCCGGGACCGGCGGCGGCGAAGTTGCGCAGGTGCAGCGCGCGGCAGACCCAGTCGAGGAACACCACCTCGTCGTCCCGGGCCGAGTCGAAAAGCTGCACCGGGCGCACGACGTTGCCGTCGGCATCCGACGCCCTCACCAGCGCTTCATATCCGATGGGCCGGCATTCGGCGGCGCAATAGACCGGCTGGAACGCGCTGGTGAGCGTGAGGCCGTTGAATTCCGTGGACCCGGCGCCGCTCATGCGCGCCGCCTGCTCGATCATCCTGCCGATGGGACCCGTCATCTGCCGCTCGCTTTCATGTCGTGCCGCGGCTCGTGGCCGCTCGCGTTGGGCCCCACTTTGGGCGGGCGGGGTTACCCCACGGTTACCGCGGCCGGCGCGAATGTTTCAGCTGCAACGCGATCCGCGGGAGGGCCGGGCGGGGCAGGACTCAGGCGCGGCGCAGCGCCGAGGCGAGCGCCTCGGCAAGGACGCGCATCTGGTAGGGCTTGCGCAGCACCTTGCCGACGCCGGCGGCGGCGAGCCGGGTCTCGAAGCCCACGCCGCCATAGCCGCTGGCGATGACCACGGGCAGAGACGGGCGCAGCCGGTGCGCTTCGGCGGCAAGCTGCGTGCCCGCCATGCCCGGCATGACCTCGTCGCTGACGATCGCGGCGAAGCGCGACGGGTTTGCGCGCAGCGCTTCGAGCGCCTCGCGCGGGTCGAGGAAGCCGACCGGCTCGTAGCCGAGCAGCGCGACCATCTCCTCGAGCGCGCCCAGCACGTCGCGCTCGTCGTCCACGCAGAGCACCGCCTCGCCCCGGCCGCGCGGGAGGCTGTCGGCGCCGCCCGCATCGGCCACCGGCTCGCGCATCATCGGCAGGTGCACGACGAAGGTCGTCCCCTTGCCGATCTCGCTTGCGAGCGCGATCGAGCCGGCGTGCTCCCCGACGATCGCGTGCACCAGCGCCAGCCCGAGCCCCGTGCCTTCGCCTGCGGGCTTGGTGGTGAAGAAGGGCTCGAAGATGCGGTCGCGCAGCTCGGGCGCGATGCCGTGGCCGGTGTCGCCCACTTCGATGCGCACGTAGTCGCCCCGCGGCAGGCCGTTGTCGCGGGCAACGCTTTCGGCGGCGATGCGCACGGTGAGCAGCCCGCCGCCGGGCATCGCCTGCATGGCGTTGGTGCACAGGTTCATGAGCATCTGGTACAGGCGCGTCGGGTCGCCCATCACCCAGGCATCGCCGGCGTCGGCCTTGAAATCGAGCGTAAGCCCCGGCGGCATCGAGCCGCGCACCAGTTCGCAGACTTCATCGGCGATCGCCGCCACCTCGACCGCGCTCTTGCCCATCGATTCCGGCCGGCTGTAGGAGAGGATCTGCGTGACGAGCGACTTGGCGCGGTTGCCCGCGCCCACCATCGTGTCGAGATAGCGGCCGACGTCGGCGTCCTTGTTCCTGCGCTGGGCGAGCTCGCCATAGCCGAGGATCGCGCCGAGGATGTTGTTGAAGTCGTGCGCGATGCCGCCCGCGAGCCGGCCGATGGCCTCGAGCTTCTCCGCGCGCTTCAACTGCGCCTCCAGCCTCTCGCGCTCGACCTCGGCCTCGACCTTCTCGCTCACGTCCTTCACGAAACCGATCACGTGGCGCCCGGTGCGGCCCGGCTCGGGGGCCGGGTCCTCGACCGAATAGCCGTTCACGCCGACGTTGATGTACGTGCCGTCGCCGCGCAGCACCCGGTACTCCAGCGAAACGTGCGGCAGATCCCCGGAGGCGAGGAGCTTGCGCGCGTCCGCAAGGCGACCCTGGTCGTCGGGGTGCACGCGCGCCACCCAGTCCGGGAGGTGCGCGAGAGCGCGCGCGTCGAGCCCCAGCACGGCCTGCGTGTCGCCCACCCAGCGCAGCCTTCCGGTGGCCGGGTCGAGGTCGTAGACGAGGTTGCCGCTCGCGCGGATCACCGCCTCGTAGCGGCGCTGCCACGCCTCGGATGCGACCGCCGCCTGGCGCCGCTCCACCACCAGCGCCGAGGCAAGCAGCGTGGTGACGATGATCACGATGAGGTAGCCCTGCAGGTGCAGCATCGAGCGCCAGTCGGCGCTGTGGTCGAGGATGAACGGGCCGTACCCGAAGCTCGTGTGCCAGTAGCAGAACAGGCTGAAGATCGAGAGCGAGACGGTGGACGCGCGCAGCCCGAAGCGCAGCGCCGCCCAGACGAAGAACGGCGCGCACAGGTAGCCCAGTCCCGGGACGTAGCCGGGAGAGTCGCTGCCGACGCCGAACACGACGTGCGTGGACACGAGCAGCCCCGCGTACATCAGCGCCAGCTCGGGCGCGCGATTGCGGATCGTCACCCATGCCGCGCGCACGCCGCGCCGCGTCCACGCCAGCACCAGCGGGGCCATCACCAGCATGCCGAGCGTGCCCGAGATGAAGATGACCAGCCATTGCTCGTAGAACGGCGCGTCGAAGCGGTACAGGGAAAACAGCGCGTCCGGGAGCGAGAACAGCGCCATCACGGGAAAGACCACCAGCAGGAAGCGCGCCACGCCCGAGGTCGTTTCGATGCGCACGCGGGGCCCCGCGAAGCGGCGCAGCAGCAGCGCCGCGAGGAGCGGCGTGAGCGGCGGCGACCAACGCGGAGGCGAGCGTGCGCGCGAAGGGCACGCCGAGTCCGAGTCCCAGGACCAGGTTGGCGACGAGGACGGCGGCGAGGCGCGGCAGCCAGCGGCGCTTCGGCGTGATGAGCAAGACGCCCAGCGCCAGCCCGTTGGCGGGATAGATGAACAGCGGCAGCCGCGTCTGGATCGGCAGCCCGGCCGAGAATGCGGCAAGCACGTAGTACAGCAGGCCGAAGGCGACCACGCGCACCGCCTCCTGCGTCGCCCAGCGCCACGCCGTCGCGTGCGACGGGCTCCACGGGGCGGCGGGCAGGTTCATCAGGCAGATTCTACGTCGGGAGGCGAATGCCGCTAAAATGGAGGCTGACGGGACACTTTGGAAGGGCGGGACCGGGCGTGGCTGCACATATCCTTGTTGTCGACGACGACCCGGCGATTCGCGACCTTGTCCGCGAGTATCTCGTCGAGCACGAATTCCGCGTCACCGTGGCCGGCACCGGCGCGGAGATGGAAGTCGTGCTCGGGCAGAACGTCGTCGACCTGCTCATCCTCGACTTGAAGCTTCCCGACCAGGACGGGCTCGCGATCGCGCGCCGGCTGCGCGAGACGCTCGACCTGCCCATCATCATCCTCACCGGCCGCAAGGACGAGGTCGACCGGGTCATGGGGCTGGAGCTGGGCGCCGACGATTACGTCACCAAGCCGTTCAGCCAGCGCGAACTGCTGGCGCGCATCAAGGCGGTGCTGCGCAGGAGCGAGGCGCGCGCCGCCAGCCGCCGCGACGAGAAGATCCGCGCCTATCGCTTCGGCGGCTGGGAGCTGAACACCGGCACGCGCAGGCTGAGTTCCCCCGACGGCAGGAACGTCGACCTGACCAACAGCGAATACGCGTTGCTGGTGGCCTTCCTGCGCGCGCCGCAGCGCGTGCTTTCCCGCGACCAGCTGCTCGAATCGAGCCGCCTGCACGACGACATCTACGACCGGTCGATCGACGTGCAGATACTCAGGCTGAGGCGCAAGATCGAGGAAAGCGCCAACGAGCCGAAGCTGATCAAGACCGAACGCGGCGCGGGCTATTTCCTGGCAACCACCGTAGAAGCCCTCTAGGGGACCCGAAGCCCCCCATGCCCGTCGTTCCAAGCCTGCTGCCGATCGACGGCGCCATGGCGATCTGCGCGGCGTGGCTGGCGATCGGGGCAGCCGGCCTCGCCGCACCCCGCAAGCTGGGCCTCGTCGCCCGCGTCCTGTTCCCGGCCTCGGCGGCCTTGAGCCTGGCGCTCGCCGCCATCGCGCTCACCGCGATTCCCGGGCAGGCCGAAACCGCGGTGCTCGCGATCGGGCTCCCGGGGCTGCCGTTCCATCTCCGGCTCGACGCGCTTTCGGCTTTCTTCCTCCTCCTCGTGGGGCTGGCCAGCGCCGGCATCACGATCTTCGCCGCGGGCTACTTTCGCGAGGGCGAGGGCACCGCGCCCGGGCTGATGTGCCTGCAGTACCACGTGTTCCTCGCGAGCATGGCGCTGGTGATCCTCGCCGACGACGCCTACATGTTCATGGTGATGTGGGAAACGATGGCGCTCTCCTCGTTCTTCCTCGTCACCACCAACCACCGCATCGCCGAGATCCGCCGCGCGGGCTACCTCTACCTGCTGATCGCGCACATCGGCGCGATCGCGATCCTGCTCTGCTTCGGCGTGCTCCAGGCCAACACCGGCGATTACACCTTCGCCAACATGCGCGCACAGTCGCTTTCGCCCTTCTGGTCGTCGTGCGCGTTCCTGCTGGCGCTGTTCGGCTTCGGCGCCAAGGCCGGCATCCTGCCGCTGCACGTCTGGCTGCCCGAGGCGCATCCCGCCGCGCCTTCGCCGGTGTCGGCGCTGATGAGCGGCGTCATGCTGAAGACCGCGATCTACGGGATGCTGCGCGTGTCGCTCGACATCCTTCCCGCGCCGCTGTGGTGGTGGGGCATGGTGGCGTTGTCGGTGGGGTTCGCCACGGCGCTTTTCGGCGTGGTGTTCGCCGCGGTCCAAGTCGACATGAAGCGCCTGCTGGCGTATTCGTCGATCGAGAACATCGGGCTCATCGTCCTCTCGCTCGGCCTGACCCTGGTCTTCTCCGCGTTCGGCCTGAAGGCGCTCGCCGCGCTCGCGCTCACCGCGCTCCTCTACCACTGCCTGAACCACGCCATCTTCAAGAGCCTGCTGTTCCTCGGCACGGGCTCCGTGCTGCATGCCACGCACGAGAGGAGCCTGGGCAAGCTGGGCGGGCTGATGCGCTTCATGCCCTGGGTGGCGTGGACCGCGCTCATCGGCGCGGTCGCAAGCGCGGGGCTTCCCCCGCTCAACGGCTTCGTGTCCGAATGGCTGCTGCTGCAGAGCTTCCTGTTCACGGTGCTGCTGCCCAACCCCTACCTGAGCATGCTGGTGCCGATCTTCGCCGCCGGCGTCGCGCTGGTGGCCGCGCTCGGCGGCTACGTGATGGTGAAGTTCTTCGGCGTGATCTTCCTCGGCCAGCCCCGCGAGGAGCACGCCGAGAAGCCGAAGGATGCGGGCGGGTTCGAGCGCCTCGGCCTCATCTGGCTCGCGGCGGGCTGCATCCTGTTCGGGCTGTTCCCCGTGGCGACGATCGAGATCATCGACCCGATCCCCTACGCGCTGGTCGGGCAGGGGCTCGCGCAGAGCGGCCACATCGGCAACTGGCTGCTGCTCGCCCCGGTGAATGCGGAACGCGCCGCGTACAGCCCGCTGGTGTTCCTGCTCATGACCACGCTGTTCGTCGGGCTGGCGTTCGTCCTGGTGCGCCGCTTCTACCACGGGCGGCTGCGCCGGGCGGCGCCCTGGGACTGCGGATTCCCGTTGCAAACCGCGCGCATGCAGGACACGGCGGAGGGCTTCGGGCAGCCCATTCGCCAGATCTTCGAGCCCTTCTACCGGCAGGCCCGCGAGCTGCCCACGCCGTTCGACCGCGCGCCGCGCTACCGCGTGACGATCGAGGATCCCTTCTGGGGCTGGGTCTATCTCACGATCGCGCGCGCCGTCGAGTCCGCTTCGCGCGTCGTCGGGCTGCTGCAGCGCGGCAGGATCTCGATCTACCTGCTGTACAGCTTCCTCACGCTGATCGCCCTGCTGTTCTTCACCTGAGCCGATGAACCTCGAAGGATTCCTCGCCCAGCTGCTCGTGATCGCGATGGCGCTCGCGGCGGCCCCCTTGCTGGTGGGCTGGGTGAACCAGTGCCGCGCGTGGCTGCAGAACCGCAGCGCGCCGCCCCTGCTGCAGCCGTTCTACGTCCTGAACAAGCTGTTCCTGAAGGACTCGGTGGTGGCGCACCATGCCACGCCCGTTTTCCGCCTCATGCCCTACGTGATCTTCGGCTGCATGCTGCTCGCCGCCGCGATCATCCCGACGCTGTCGACCAACCTGCCGCTCGCTTCCGCCGCGGATGCGATCGCGCTGGTCGGCCTGTTCGCGCTCGCGCGGCTCTTCATCTCGCTCGCCGCGATGGACATCGGCACGGCGTTCGGCTCGCTCGGCGCGCGGCGCGAGATGCTGGTCGGCTTCCTCGCCGAGCCGGCGCTGCTGATGGTGTTCTTCACCGCGTCGATGATCTCGAGCTCGACCTCGCTTGCGACCATCGTCGGCCACCTCGCCCACAAGGAACTCGCCATCCTGCCCAGCCTCGGGTTTGCCGGCGTGGCCTTCACGATGGTGTCGCTGGCCGAGAACGCGCGCGTGCCGGTGGACAATCCCGCGACCCACCTCGAGCTCACCATGGTCCACGAGGCGCTCATCCTCGAGTACTCCGGCCGGCACCTGGCACTGATCGAGTGGGCCTCGGCCCTGAAGCTCTTCGCCTATTCCTGCGCGGGGCTGGCGCTGTTCTTCCCGTGGGGCATCGCCGAGGCGAACGACCACTGGGCGCTGCTCTTTGCGATGCCCGTGCTCGCGGCCAAGCTCGCAGTCGGCGGCTTCCTGCTCGCGGTGGTCGAGACCGTGCTGGCCAAGCTGCGCATCTTCCGCGCGCCCGAGTTCCTCGCCACCGCCTTCCTGCTCGGCGTGCTGGCGCTGCTCGTCCACCTGCTGCTGGGGGCCTGACGTGAACGAGCTCGGCGGCCAAGTCGTCAACCTCTTCGCCAGCGCCCTGCTGCTGATCGCCTTCGCCATGCTCGCGCAGCGGCGCATCGTCGCGCTCATCAACCTGTTCGCGCTGCAGGGGCTCGCCCTCACCGGGTCCACGCTGACGATGGCGATCGCGACCGGGCAGAAGCACCTCTACTACTCGGCGGGGATCACCTTCGTCCTCAAGGTGCTGGTGCTGCCTTACATCCTGCACCGGCTGATCCGGCGGCTGAACGTCAAGTGGGACATCGAGACGCTCATCAACATCCCGACCATGATGCTGGTGGGCATCGTGCTGGTGATCTTCGCCTTCAACCTGGCGTTGCCGATCTCGCGCTTCTCCGAGAGCTTCGCGCGCGGCACGCTCGGCATCGCGCTCGCCTGCGTGCTGATGTCCTTCCTGATGATGATCACGCGCTCCAAGGCGGTGCCGCAGGTGATCGGCTTCCTGTCGATGGAGAACGGCATCTTCTTCGCCGCGACCAGCGCCACCTACGGCATGCCGATGGTGGTGGAGCTCGGCATCGCGCTCGACGTGCTGGTCGGGATGGTGATCCTCGGCGTGTTCATGTTCCAGATCCGCGAGCAGTTCGATTCGCTCGACATACACAACCTCGAGAGGCTGAAGGACGACTGATGGAAGCCCTCGTCCTCCTGCTCGCGATCCCCTTCATCGGCGGCCCCGTGCTCTGGGCCATCGGCGAGCGCGACATCGCGCCCGAGGTGAACGTCGCCTTCAGCTTCCTCACCTTCGTGCTCGCCTCCGTGCTCACGGCGGAAGTGGTGGCCGGCGGGCCGATGGTGGTCCTCGAGGAGAACTTCTTCGTCGACGCGCTGAACGTCTTCCTGGTCGCGCTGACCGCCTTCGTGGGCTTCACCACGTCGCTCTTCTCGCGGCCCTACATGCGCATCGAGCGCGACCGCGGGCGCATGACGCCGGGGCGGCTGAGGCTCTACCACAGCATGTACCAGATGTTCATGTTCACGATGCTGCTGGCGCTCACCACCAACAACATGGGCATCCTCTGGGTGGCGATGGAGGCGGCGACGCTGGCCACCGTGCTGCTGGTGTCGGTGTACCGCACGCCCGCGAGCCTGGAGGCGGCGTGGAAATACTTCATCCTGTGCGGCGTGGGCATCGCGCAGGCGCTCTTCGGCACCATCCTGCTGTACTTCGCCGCCGAGCGCGTCCTCGGGCGCGAAGGCAACGCGCTGCTCTGGACGCACCTCAACATGGTCAAGGGCCAGCTGGAACCCACCATCCTGTCGATCGCCTTCGTCTTCCTGCTGGTGGGGTACGGCACCAAGGTGGGCCTGGTTCCCCTGCACAACTGGCTGCCGGATGCGCACGCCGAGGGGCCGACGCCGATCTCCGCCGTGCTCTCGGGGCTGCTCCTCAACGTCGGGCTCTACAGCGTGATCCGTTGCAAGGTGCTCGCCGACGGCGCGCTCGACTCGCGCTTCGCCGGCAACATCATGATGGGCTTCGGCCTGCTTTCGGTGGTGGTCGCCGCTTTCTTCCTGTCGCGCCAGCGCGACGTGAAGCGCATGTTCGCCTACTCCTCGATCGAGCACATGGGGCTCATGACCTTCGCCTTCGGCATGGGCGGGCCGATCGCGAGCTTCGCGGGGCTGCTGCACATGACCGTGCACTCGCTGGTGAAGAGCGCGATCTTCTTCGCCGTGGGCCACGCCACGCAGAAGGCCGGCACGCAGGTGATGGCCGACATCCGAGGGCTGATGCAGGTCTCGCCGGCGCTCGGCTGGGGGCTGATGCTGGGCACGCTGGCGATCCTCGGCATGCCGCCCTTCGGCGTGTTCGCGAGCGAGTTCCTGATCCTCACCACCGCGATGCGCGAGCACCCCTGGGCCACGCCCCTGCTGCTGCTGGCGCTCGGGGTCGCATTCGCCGCGATGTTCGGCAAGGTGCAGTCGATGGTGTTCGGGGAGTCGGTGCTGAAGCCGCTGCCCTATTCGCCCGCGCTGGCACCGGTGTTCATCCACCTCGGGCTCGGGTTCATGCTCGGGCTCTGGATTCCCCCTTACCTCGCAGGCTGGTACCAGCAGGCGGCAAGGCTGCTGGGCTGACCATGCGCATCGCCGGGCTTCCCCTCCACTACGTCGCGATCGGCAGCGCATTCCCCGCGGCCCGTGCGCGCGTCACGCCCGCGCAGTGGCAGGAGGCGGCGCGGCTGGTGCACGAGGCCGGGCAGCGGCTGGTCGCGTTGTGGGGCGCGGATGAGCGCGATCGCGGCGCGGGATTCTCGGTGCATGCGGCGTACGCGACCAAGGACGGACTGGTCGTGACCGAACTCGCGCTGCCGGCGGAGGACCCGCGTTATGCGGACCTCTCCGGCCTCTTCCCCGCGGCAAACCGCATGCAGCGCGCGCTATTCGATTTGCTGGGCGTGCGCGCGGAGGGCGCAGACGACGAGCGGCCGTGGCTGCGGCATGCCGCGTGGCCCGCCGACGCCTTCCCGCTGCGCCGCGACTTCGACGCCGCGGCGGAGCGGGACAACCCGCAGGAGCACTACCCGTTCGTGCGCGTCGAGGGCGACGGCGTGCACGAGATCCCCGTGGGACCCATCCATGCCGGCATCATCGAGCCGGGCCATTTCCGTTTCTCGGTGGTGGGCGAGAAGGTGCTGCGCCTCGAGGAGAGGCTGGGCTACACGCACAAGGGAATCGACAAGCGCTTCGAGTCGTTCGTGATCGCCGATGGCCACCGCCTCGCCGGGCGCGTGTCCGGGGACTCGACGGTGGCCTATGCCTGGGCCTACGCGCAGGCCGCCGAAGCGGCGTGCGGAGTCGTGCCGCCCGCGCGCGCATGCTGGCTGCGCGCGCTCTTCCTCGAGCGCGAGCGTGTCGCCAACCACCTCGGCGACCTCGGCGCGCTCGGCAACGATGCTGCGCTCGGTTTCGCGATGGCGCAGTTCTCGCGCCTGAAGGAGGACTGGCTGCGGCTGAACGGCGACATCTTCGGCCACCGCTTCCTGATGGACGCGATCGTTCCCGGCGGCGTGGCGCGCGACCTCGATGCCACGCAGGCCGAGCGCATGGTGCGGCAGGTACAGGCGATCGAAGCGGAAGTGCTGGCGATGCACGACATCTACGACGAGCACGCGGGCCTGCAGGACCGCTTCCTCACCACGGGACGCGTGACCAGCGAACTGGCGCGGCGCCTCGGGCTTGCCGGGCTTGCGGGTCGCGCCAGCGGGCAGGCCTTCGACTTGCGCGCCGATTTCCCGGCGAAGCCCTACGACGAACTCGAGGTGAAGAAGGTGACGCTTCCCGGCGGCGACGTTGCCGCGCGTGCGCAGGCGCGCTTCGAGGAGATCGCCGAATCGCTGCGCCTGATCGGCGCGATCCTGCTGCGACTGCCGGCAGGCGAAATCGCCGCTGCCCTGCCGGTGCCGGCGCCCGGCGCTTTCGGCACGGGATGGGTGGAAGGCTGGAGAGGTGAAGTGCTGGTGGCGCTGGAAGCGGGAGAAGGCGGCATGATCCGTCGCTGCCATGCGCACGACCCGTCGTGGCAGAACTGGCCGCTCATCGAGCACGCGGTGATGGGCAACATCGTTCCCGACTTCCCGCTCATCAACAAGTCGTTCAACCTCAGTTACTCGGGCGTGGACAGCTGATGATCCCGATCCTGCTGAAGATCCTGAAGACGGGCATCGTGAGCGAGCCCGCGCCGCTCCCCGACGAGGCATTGCATACGGGCGCGGCGCGCATCCAGGCCGACATCCTCGCGCGGCTGGGGCGGGCGCTCGCGATCCGGCAGGTCGATGCGGGGTCGTGCAACGGCTGCGAGCTCGAGATCCACGCGCTCAACAACCCCTACTACAACATCGAGGGGCAGGGCATCAAGTTCGTCGCGAGCCCGCGGCACGCCGACATGCTGCTGGTGACGGGCCCGGTGTCGAAGCACATGGAGCGCGCGCTGCGCATTGCCTATGAAGCCACGCCCGAGCCGAAGCTGGTGGTGGCCGTCGGCGATTGCGGTTGCACGGGCGGGGTGTTCGGCGAGAGCTACGCGAGCTGCGGCCGCGTGTCGAACGTGATCCCGGTGGATGTCGCCGTGCCCGGCTGTCCTCCCACGCCTTACGCCATCATGCAGGCGATCCTTACTGCGATCGATGCAAAGTCAAAAGCGATGGAACCGCCGATGAACGCCGATGAACGCCGATAAAACCTTGATGGTGGGTGGCTGCGATGGCGACCACGTCAAGCGAAGCAAACCCTGGCCTGGTTTTGCTTTTATCGGCGTTCATCGGCGTTCATCGGCGGTTCCAACCTGCACCGCCTGAGTCTCGCGCCGCCCAGACCTCAAACGATCTTCACGCTCAGCTCAGGCAGCCCGTCGATGTGGCACAGGATCACGTCGCCCTTCACCACCGGACCGACGTTCTCCGGCGTTCCCGAGTAGATGATGTCGCCGGGCATCAGCTCGAAAGCTTCGGAGACCTTGGAAATCTGCTCGGCCACCGACCAGATCATGTGGTCGAGGTTGGCGTTCTGCTTCACCTGCCCGTTCACCTTGAGCCAGATCGCGCCCTTGGTGAAGGGGCCGGTCTTCGACGCGAGCTGCAACGGCGTGATCGGCGCCGACATGTCGAAGCTCTTGCCGATTTCCCACGGTTTCTTCTGGTCGCCCATGGCGCGCTGCAGGTCGCGGCGCGTCATGTCCAGCCCCGTCGCGTAGGCATAGACGTGCTCAAGCGCCTTGTCGATCGGGATGTTGCGCCCGCCCTTGTTCAGCGCCGCGACCAGCTCGACTTCGTAGTGGTAGTTCTTGGTGAGCGTCGGGTAGGGGTGGTCTGCGACCGTGCCGGGCATCACGACTTGGATTGCATCGGTGGGCTTCTGGAAAAAGAACGGCGGCTCGCGCGTCGGGTCCGAACCCATCTCGCGCGCATGCGCCGCGTAGTTGCGGCCGATGCAGTAGATGCGCCGCACCGGGAACGAAAGGTCGGTGCCGGCGATCGGGATGGTGGTCGTGGCAACGGTGAAGGGGGTCTTGGCTTGTTCCACGGCGGCTCCGGGTAGGGCGCATCCGGCGATGGCACCCATCGCGGCGGCGCTGGCGGTTTGCAGGATGTGGCGGCGTTCGGTGTCCATTGGCTCGTCCTCTTTGAGTTGAAGCAAAGGCATCATTGTCCCTGTTCGCCAGGGGATGCAGCGTTGACCCCGCTCAAGTGTTGCGGCGGCCCGCGCGCATCACTGCCGCGGTGCGGTTCTCCACGCCCAGTTTCACGTAGGCATTCTCGAGGTGCTTCTGCACCGTGCGCGGGCTGAGCCCCAGCAACTGGGCGATCTGCAGGTCGGACTTGCCCGCCGCGACCCAGTCGAGCACCTCGTTCTCGCGCGGCGTGAGCGCTTCTCGGGCGGCGTTATCCGGCAGCGTGCCGACCCGCGCGCGCGCGGCGGCGAGGCGATAGACGTTGGCGAGCGGCGGCCGGATGCGGTCGAGCAGGTCGCGCTCGCGGTCGCTGAAGTCCATGCCCCTGCGGTTGAGCACGAAGCTCATCACCAGCTTGGGACTCGCGATCAGCGGCACGGCGATGACGCGGTCGATGCCGATGCGTGCGTAGTACTCGCCGAAGATCGGCGTGCGCCGGAATGCGGGGAGCGTGAGCGAATCCGAGACGCGCCACGAACCCCCGCCCGGATGGTGGGAATGGAACCGCACCAACGGATGGCCGTGCATCAGATGGTTGAAGACCGCCTGCTCGGAAGGCGAAATGGCGTTCTCGGGAAAGCTCACCACCCGGCGCGTCCCGGCGACGAGGTCGCAGATGCTGAGCGTGGTGAGTTCGGAGGCGACCAGCCGGGGCAGGCCGTCCACCGCCTGGCGGACGAGCCGGTCGGGATCGTCGATCGCGGCGGTCTCGAGCACGAAGTCCAGCGCACGTCCGATCTGCTGCCCGTGGAATGCCCTCATGGTCGTCCTCCCGCGCGGGCCGGCTACGCATTTTCACGCATTGCGCCGTGCCAGGGCCAAGCGTAGCCTTGGGCGTTCCGCATCGCAAGCGCCCGGAGGCCGTCATGGCAGTCGATACCGACAGGCTGAATGCGTTCCTCGGCAAGTTCGTGGCCGACTTCGGCGCCACCTTCCACGCCGGCGCTGGTCGTGATCGGCGACAAGCTCGGCCTGTACAAGGCGCTGGCCGGCGCCGGGCCGCTGACGCCCGCGCGAGCTCGCGCGAGCGCACCGGCACCGCCGAGCGCTACGTGCGCGAGTGGCTCGCGCGCGCAGGCGGCCGGCGGCTACGTCGACGTACGACGCCGCGACGCGGCCGCTACACGCTGCCCGCCGAGCAGGCGGTCGCGCTCGCCGACGAGGACAGCCCGGCCTCGTCCCCGGCGCCTTCCAGGTCATGCTGCGGCGCGATCGCGCGACGCGCCGCAGATCGCCGAGGCGCTTCCGCACCGGCGAGGGCGTCGGCTGGCACGAGCACGACCCGACGCTCTTCGACGGCACCGAGCGCTTCTTCCGCCCCGGCTACAACGCCAACCTGGTGCCGAGCTGGCTTCCGGCGCTCGACGGCGTCGTGGCGAAGCTCGAGCGCGGCGCGCGCGTCGCCGACGTCGGCTGCGGCCACGGCGCCTCGACGATCCTGATGGCGCAGGCGTTCCCGCAGCTCGACGTTCATCGGCTTCGACTACCACGCGCGTCGATCGAGCGGCGCGCGAGCGCGCGCGCGCGCGGCCGGCGTCGCGACCGCGTCCGCTTCGAGGTCGCGCCGGCGAAGACTTACCCGGGCACCGGCTACGACCTCGTGACGTTCTTCGACTGCCTGCACGACATGGGCGACCCGGTCGGCGCGGCGCGGCACGTGCGCGAGTCGCTCGCGCCGGACGGCACCTGGATGATCGTCGAGCCGTTCGCGGACGACCGCGTCGAGGACAACCTCAACCCGGTCGGCCGCATCTTCTACGCGGCCTCGACGCTGATCTGCACGCCGGCCTCGCTGCCCAGGAGGTCGGGCCGCGCTCGGCGCGCAGGCCGGCGAGGCGCGGCTGCGCGAGGTGCGTCGACGCAGGCCGGCTTCACGCGCTTCCGCCGCGCCGACCGAGACGCCCTTCAACCTGGTCCTCGAAGCGCGCCCCTGATGTCCCGCCATCCCTGCAAGGAGACCCGCATGAACCTGCGCCTGTTCACCAATTCGCTGCCGCTGTCGATGTTCGCCGTGACGATGTTCGCCGTTCCGCTTGCCGAAGCCCAGACTGCCGCGCTCGATGGCAGGGTGTTCGTCGCCGACGCCGGCGTGAAGGGCAAGGCCGCCGACGAGAAGGACGACGTCATCACTTTCGCCAATGGCCGCTTCCATTCCAGCAGCTGCGACCAGTGGGGCTACGACAAGGGGGCTTACAAGGCGAGCAGCTCGGGCGAAGCGATGAGCTTCGAGGCCGAGACCAACAGCGCCAAGTACGGCAGGCTGGTCTGGAAGGGCACGGTGCGGGGCAACGAGATCGAGGGCACCTTCATGCAGTATCCCAGCCCGGCCTGTTCAACTCCAACCCGGACCCGATCGAGCACTGGTTCAAGGGACGCGCGAAGACCTGAGTCGTCGCGCCGGGCTCAGGTCCGGCGCGCCGAGCGGCACCTTGAGCAGCGCGCCGAATTCCGCTGCGAAGTTGCAGCTCACCCGCGCATGCACCTTGCCTTGCTCGTCGTAGAAGCGGGCGCGCTCGGCGAGCGGGAACACCGCCTCGTGCCAAACATCGGGATGGATGTAGAGGCCGCGGCCGCCGTCGACGTAGAACGCGACGAAATTTTCCGGCTTGACGTCTTCGCCGGGGAGCGCCAGCGGCACGACGAAGGCTTCGCTGTTCAGAGGGAAGAACAATTGCCCGCCGTCCGGATGGTAGTTGGCGTGCCAGAGCAGCACGCTCGTGCGCGGCACGGTGGCGAGGTCGCGGCGCGCCTCGTGCGGATCGCGCGACCAGCCGAACAGGTATTCGTTGGCGGCCACCGCGTTGTTCTTGCCGAGCAGCACGTCGCCCTCCCACCAGAAATCGAACTCGCCGCTGGTGGTGCCGCCTTCGTCTCCCGTGCCGGGATCGAGCTGCCGCCAGCCGCGCACCGGCCACTTGACGATCTCGAGCTTGCAGTCGCGACAGTCATCGACCAGTTTCCCGTAGCCCTTAAGCAACTCCGGCGTGGCGCGCACCAGCGGCACGTCCACGACCCGCAGGTCCCGAGGCATCTCGGGTGCGGTGTACTGGTCGGGCGAGACGGCGTTGCTGTCCATGCGCTCTGCTGGCCGATTCCAGGAGTGCCACCGTGCCCAACCCCCCGTCGGCGCAGATGCTGACCACGGCGCGCTTGCCCGGCCCCATCGCGGCGAGTTCCTTCACCGCCTGCGAGAGGATGCGCGCGCCCGTGGCGCCGAAGGGATGGCCGATCGCGACGCTGCCGCCATTCGGGTTCAGGCGCGGCCACGGGAACTTGCCGAGCGGCGCAGTGACACCGCCTTGTCGCGCAGGAACGCCTCGCTCTCCAGCGCGGCCACGTTGCAAAGCACTTGCGCGGCGAAAGCCTCGTGGATCTCCCACAGGTCGATTGCGTCGAGCGTGAGCCCGTGCCGCGCGAGCAGGCGCGGGATGGCGTAGGCCGGGGCCATCAGCAGGCCTTCCTGGAAGACGTCGACCGCGGCGATTTCCCAGTCGATCAACTTCACGCGCGCGCGGTTTGCCGGCGCGCGCTTGAGCCCTGCATCGGTGGCCACCCAGATCGCGGCCGCGCCGTCGGTCAACGGCGAGGCATTGCCCGCGGTGATCGTGCCCTGCCCGCTGGCGCGGTCGAACGCGGGCTTGAGTTTCGCCAGCCTTTCGGGAGAAGTGTCCGCGCGCGGCAGCATGTCCTTGCTCGTGCCTTCGACCGTGATGACGAGGTCGTCGAAGAAGCCCGAGGCCATCGCCTGCACCGCGCGCTGGTGGCTCGCGAGCGCGATGCGCGTCCTGCGCCTCGCGCGTGATCTTCCAGGCCTTAACCATCTCCTCGCAATGCTCGCCCATGCTCTTGCCGGTGGCGCGGTTGGTGACGCTCGGCACGTACAGCCGGACGTCCTTCATGCGGACGTCGAGGAAGCGGTGCACGCGTTCGCCGAAAGTGCGCGCCTGGGTGAGGCGGCGCAGCCAGTCGGAGAGCCCCTGCGAAAGCCCGATCTGCACGCGGCTCATGCTTTCCACCCCGCCGGCCATGGCGAGGTCGAACGCGCCGCCGAGCATGCCGGCGGCCTCGAAGGTCGCCGCCATGCTGGTCGAGCACGCGAGCACGGTGGAGAACGCCGGCGTCGCCTGGTCGAGCCCGGCGTCGATCATCACTTCGCGCGCGATGTTGCTCCAGCCGAGGTTGGCCATGACCGTGCCCCAGACGACGAGGTCGGGGCGGTCGGCGGGAGCGAGCTGCGCGGCCATGGCCTCGGCGACCGGCACGGAGAGCGCCACGGCGTCCAGCGCCTTCATCGCCCCGTCGACGCGGCCGAAAGGCGAGCGCACGCCGGCGACGAGCCACACGGGGGACGGGAGGTTGGCTTTCATTTCAGGAGTTCCCCCATTCGATGTTGTCCAGCACGATGCCGGCGAACACCACCGCGCCGATCCAGTTGTTGTGCAGGAAGGCCTTGAAGCAGCCTTCGCGCGTGCGGCCCCTGATGAGCCGGTAGTGGTACGCGGCGATCACGGCCGCCAGCGCGAGGCCGGCATAGTAGAACTTCCCATAGGCCCAGAACACGCCGACGCCGGCCATGATCAGCAGGAAGACGGCGTAGCAGAGCATCACCATCGCCACGTCGAGCGGCCGAACAGGATGGCGGACGTCTTCAGCCCGAGCTTGCGGTCGTCGTCGCGATCGACCATCGCGTATTCGGTGTCGTAGGCGATGGTCCAGAAGACGTTGGCCAGCAGCAGCAGCCATGCCAGCGGTCGGGATCCGGTCGAGTTGCGCCGCGAAAGCCATCGGGATGCCGAAACCGAAGGCGATGCCCAGCGCCGCCTGCGGAATGGCGAAGAAGCGCTTCAGGAACGGGTAGGTCACGGCCAGCCGAAGGCGATGACCGCGAGTTCCAGCGTCAGGACATTGAGAGTTGAGGACCACCAGCGACGGCGCGGCAGCGCCAGGAGCGCGGCCAGCGCCAGCGCCTCCCGCGGCGGATCGGCCCGCGGCGAGGGGGCGGTCCTGGTGCGCTCGACATGCGCGTCGAAATTGCGGTCGGCCCAGTCGTTCACGCGCAGCCCGCCGAGCGCATCAGCACGGTGCCGATCATGAACACCCAGACCATGCGCCAGTCGGGCGTCCCGCGCTGCGCGAGCCACAGGCCCCACAGCGTCGGCCACGCAGCAGCAGGATGCCGATGGGACGGTCAGCCGCAGCAGCTTTTCGTAGGCGTCGAGGCGCGCGAGCAGGGCTTTCATTTGAGGCGAAGGATACCCGGCAGGAACACTTCGGTCACGAGCAGGGGGCGTCCCTTGCAGGCGGAAGCGCGAGCGGCGCGCCCACAGCGGCGGCAGCCCGGGCCCGAGCATCTCGCCGCGCGCCGCCACAAGGGATGCCGGCTGTCGACTCGCGTGAACTCCAGCGGGCTCGCGCTCGACCAGCGGATTGTCGAACAGCGCCTCGGCGAGCGGGCGGTTGCCCAGCCCGCGCAGGCTGCGCCATGCGCCGGAGAGGTCGCGGTAGCCGGCGATCGAGTGCGAGCGAGGACCACGGGTTCGCCATCGGCGTGCAGGATCACTTCGCGCACCAGCGCCAGGCGGTGCGGCGGCTGGCCGAGCTTGGCGTACTCGTCGCCGTTCGGGAATCTCGGGCGCTGCTGCAGTCGCTCGACGCGAAAGGCGCCCGAGCGCGCGACGATGCGCCAGGTGAGCGAGCCGCGCCAGGTGAGCCAGGCGCGCCACGGGCTCGCGTGCGGCGGGCGCCAGGCGCTTCCAGCGCCTCATGCCTTGAGATAGAACTGCTTGCTGCCCAGCCAGCGCTCGAGGTGCTTCGTGACCGTCGGCGAGCCGGCGCGGATCAGCTCTTCGGCGACTCGCGCGCCGTCTCGACCAGGTCGCGGTCGTCGCTCGAGGTCGGCGAAGCGCAGCAGCGGCACGCCGCTCTGGCGGGTGCCGAGGAACTCGCCGGGCCCGCGCAGCAGCAGGTCCTGGCGCGCGATCTCGAAGCCGTCGATGGTCTCGTAGATGATCTTCAGCCGCGCGCGCGCCGTTTCCGAAAGCGGCTGGTGGTAGAGCAGGAGGCACAGCGACTTCGTGCGCGCCGCGCCCGACGCGGCCGCGCAGCTGGTGCAGCTGCGCCAGCCCCATGCGCTCGGCGTGCTCGATCACCATCAGCGTCGCGTTGGGCACGTCGACGCCGACCTCGATCACGGTGGTGGCCACCAGCAGCTGGATGTCGTTGGCCTTGAAGTGCCGCCATCACCGCCGCCTTCTCCGCGGTCTTCATGCGGCCGTGCACCAGGCCCGACGCGCGAGGTCGGGCAAGTTCGCGCGGATAGCGCCTCGAAGGTCTCGATCGCGGTCTGCAGCTGCAGCGCTTCCGATTCCTCGATCAGCGGGCACACCCAGTAGGCCTGCGCGCCCTCGCGGCAGGCTTCGCGGATGCGCGCGATCACTTCGTCGCGCCGCGCGTCGTCGACCAGCTTGGTGACGACCGGCGTGCGCCCGGGCGGCAGCTCGTCGATCACCGAGACGTCGAGGTCGGCGTAATAGCTCATCGACAGCGTGCGCGGGATCGGCGTGGCGCGTCATCATCAGCTGGTGCGGCTCGTTCGTCCGCCTTGCTGCGCCTTGCGCGCAGCGCGAGCCGCTGCTCGACGCCGAAGCGGTGCTGCTCGTCGACGATCGCCAGCCCGAGCTTCGCGAAGTCGACGCCGTCCTGGAACAGCGCGTGCGTGCCGATCGCGAGCTGCGTCTCGCCCGCCGCGATGGCCGCGAGCGCCGGCGCTTCTCGCGCGCCTTCAGGCTGCCCGGTGAGCCAGGTGACCCTCGACGCCCAGCGGCGCGAGCCAGCGCGACGAGCTTGCGGTAGTGCTGCTCGGCGAGGATCTCGGTCGGCGCCATCAACGCCGCCTGGCAGCCGTTCTCGATCGCCTGCAGCGCGGCGAGCGCGGCGACGAGGGTCTTGCCGCTGCCGACGTCGCCCTGCAGCAGCCGCTGCATCGGGTGCGGCTGCGGCGAGGTCGCGCGGAGATCTCGGCCATGCGCCTGCTGCTGCGCGCGCGTGAGCGTGAAGGGCAGCGACTGCCGAGAGCGCGTTGGTGAGCGTGTGCTGCGCCTTCAGCGGCGGCGCCGACTGCGCTCGCTGCGCGCGCGCGGTAGGCCAGGCGCATCGCGAACTGCTGCGCGAGCAGCTCGTCGAACTTGAGGCGCCGCCAGGCCGGATGGGTGCGCTCGTCGAGGCTCGGCCAGGCCGACGTCCGGCGGCGGGCGGTGCAGCAGGCAGCACGCTTTCGCGAAACGGCTTGCAGCTGCAGCTTCGCCGAGCAGCTGCCGGCGTCGCAGCGTGTCGGCGCAGCGCGAGCGTATCCAGCGCATTGCCGATCCAGCGCGCGCAGCGCCGACTGCGCGATGCCCGGCCGTGGTCGGATAGACCGGCGTGAGCGCAGCGCGGCAGCGGCGTCGCCCTCTTCCACCACGCGGTAGCGCGGATGGACCATCTCCGGCGCCGAAGAAGCCCGGCGCGCACTTCGCCGTACAGGCGCAGCCGCCGGCCGGGCGCGAGCTGCTTCTGCTGCGACGGATAGAAATTCATGAAGCGCACGCCACAGCTCGCGCTCGCCGTCGGTGAGCTGCACGACGCAGCTGCCGGCGCGGGCGGAACTGCACCTCGGTCGCGACGACCTCGGCTTCGACCAGGCTGGGGGCGCCGGGCCGGCAGTCCTTCAGGCGCGTGAGCCGCGTCTCGTCCTCGTAGCGCAGCGGCAGGTGCAGGACGAGGTCGTACTTGCGTTGAGGCCGAGCTTGGCCAGGCGGGCCTGCAAGGCCTCGCTGACCGCGATCTCCGAGGCGCCGCCGGGGCGGGCGCCTTCGACGTTGGGGGACGCGCGGCGGGCAAGGTCGGCCGGGGCTTCAGCCGCCGCTGCCGGGGTCGGCGGGAGTGTCGAAATGCATGATCGCGTCGACCTCGATCAGCGAGCCGCGCGGCAGCGACGCGACGCCGACCGCGGCGCGCGCCGGATAGGGGCCCTTGAAGTACGTGGCCATCGCGTCGTTGACCTTGGGGAAGTTGGCCAGGTCGGTGAGGTAGACATTCAGCTTGACCACGTCGGCAAAGCTTCCGCCGGCCGCCTTGCACACCGCGAGCGAGGTTGGCGAACACGCGGTGCACCTGGTTGTCGAAGCCCTCCACCATCTGCATGGTGTGCGGATTGAGCGGGATCTGCCCGGACAGGTACACGGTGTTGCCGACGCGCACGGCCTGCGAATAGGTGCCGATGGCTGCAGGTGCGTCGCGGCTGGAGATGATCTGGCGGTTCATGAAATCCTTGTGGAGCGGGAAGCCGGTCCGGCTGGGGTGGGGCGGGTTCAGCTTGCGGTGCTTCAGGCGGGTGATGCGCACCACTTCGGGGATGCGGCGCAACCTCTTCAGCACGGCCGCGAGGTGCATGCGGTCGCGCACTTCGAGCGTGAAGTCGATCGTGCTGAAGGCGTTGCTCGACTTCTCGCCCATCTCGATCGAGTCGATGTTGGAGTCGGCTTCCGAAATCTCGGCGGCAAGCTTGGCCAGCACGCCGCGCTGGTTGGCCGCGGTCAGGCGGATGCTCACTTCGAAGAGGCGGTCGGTCTGCTTGTCCCACTGCACGTCGACCCATTTCTCGGGATCGAAGTGGAAGGGATGGATGGCCGGGCAATCGTGGGTGTGGACCACGAGGCCCTGCCCCTTCTTGATCTGCGCGATGATCGGGTCGCCGGGAATCGGCCGGCAGCACGCGGCGAACTGCACCGCCACGCCCTCGGTGCCGCGGATGGTGATCGACTCGAGCCGGTACTCGCCGAAAGCGGCGCTGGCTTCGGTGTTGGCCGCGAGCTTCCTCGCCACGACCACCGCGAGGCGCGTGCCCAGCCCGATGTCGCCCAGCACCTCCTCGCGGTCCTTGGCCGCGTCGCCCTTCAGGAAGCGCTTCCAGTGCCCCTCGTCGATGATGTCGGGATTCATGCCGAGCGAACGGACCGCCTGCACCAGCAAGAGCGCGCCGACCTCCGCGGATTCGTGCGACTGCATGGTCTTCAGGTAATGGCGTATGTGCGAGCGCGCCTTGCCGGTGGCGACGTAGGACAGCCATACCGGGTTGGGACGCGCGTCTTCCTCGGTCACGATCTCGACCCGGTCGCCGTTGCGGAGCGTCTTGCCGAGGGGCACCGCCTCGCCATTGACCTTCGCCGAGACGCAGTGGGTGCCGACGTCGGTGTGCACCGCGTACGCGAAGTCGATCGGGGTCGCCCCCTTGGGCAGGGAGAAGATCTTGCCCTTGGGCGAGAAGACGTAGACCTCGTCCGGGAAGAGGTCGACCTTGATGTGCTCGAGGAACTCCAGCGCGTCGCCGGATTCGCTCTGGATCTCCAGCAGCGACTGCAGCCATTGGTGCGTCTTCAGCTGCACTTCCTTCAGGTCGCTCGGGCTCGCCTTGTACATCCAGTGCGAGGCGATGCCCGACTCCGCGATCTTGTGCATGTCGTGCGTGCGGATCTGCAGCTCCACCGGCATGCCGTAGGGGCCGAAGAGCGTCGTGTGCAGCGACTGGTAGCCGTTGGCCTTCGGGATCGCGATGTAGTCCTTGAACTTGCCGGGGATCGGCTTGTAGAGCGTGTGCAGCGCGCCGAGCGCGAGGTAGCAGGACTGCACGTCCGGGACGATGATGCGGAAGGCGTAGATGTCGAGCACCTCGGAGAACGAGATGTTCTTCTCCTGCATCTTCTTGTAGATGCTGGCGATGTGCTTCTCGCGCCCCGTGACGGATGCATCGACCTTGAACTCCTTCAGGCGGGCCTTGATCCCCTCGAGGATCTTGCCCAGCACTTCGCGCCGGTTGCCCCGCGCCTTCAGGAGCGCCTTCTCCATCACCTTGAAGCGGTTCGGGTGCAGGTGGCGGAAGCCCAGGTCCTCGAGTTCGTAGTAGAGCGCGTTCAATCCCAGGCGGTTGGCGATCGGCGCGTAGATGTCGAGCGTTTCCCGGGCGATGCGCTCCTGCTTGGCGGCGGGCACGCTCCCGAGCGTGCGCATGTTGTGCAGGCGGTCGGCGAGCTTGATCAGGATCACGCGCACGTCGCGCGCCATCGCCAGCAGCATCTTGCGGAAGTTCTCCGCCTGCGCGTGCTGCAGGGTGGCGAACTCGATCTGGTCGATCTTGGAGACGCCGTCGACGAGGTCCGCCACGGCCTTGCCGAAGCGCTTCGAGATCTCGCCCTTGGTGGTCTGGGTGTCCTCGACGACGTCGTGCAGGATGGCCGCGATCATCGCCTGCGGGTCCATGTGCCATTCGGCGAGGATCTTCGCCACCGCGAGCGGGTGGGTGATGTAGGGCTCGCCGCTGTTGCGGTACTGCCCGGTGTGCGCCGCGCGCGCGACCTCGTAGGCGGCCTCGATGAGCGCGATGTCGTCGGGCTTGAGGTAGCCCAGCGCGGCGGTGAGTTCGGAAGCGTCGGGGCCCTCGGGACGGGAACCTGCCCCGCCGGGACCGCCTGCGACAGACTGGACGCCAAGCATGGCCATGGTCTCGGAAGCCTGTCGGTTGGTGTGCCGCCTGCCCCGCGGGTCGCGCGGGGAACGGCTTACAGGGTCGGGGTCGGCGGCACCACCGGGAGCAGCAGTTCGCGGCCGACCTTGCCCATCGCGATTTCGCGCAGCGCGATCACCGTCGGCTTGTCGCGCGTGGTCTCGACCAGCGGCGCCGAGCCTTGCGCGATCTGCCGGGCGCGGTTGGTCGCCGCCAGCGTCAGCTCGAAGCGGTTGGGGAAGTACTTGATGCAGTCATCGACGGTCATGCGGGCCATGGCGAACCTCTATTTTCTGAATTCATCGAGAAGCGGCGCGAGGCGTCGTGCCTGGCTTGCGCACGAAAGATGCGCCGCGCGGATGATGGCCTCCAGGTCCGCGAGCGCTGCCTCAAAGTGTTCATTGACAATTATATATTGAAATTCAAGAACATGCGATATTTCTTCGCGGGCGTTGGAAAGCCGCCTGGCGATCACCTCGGGACTGTCCTTGCCGCGCGCCTCGAGGCGCCGCTTCAGCTCCGCAAACGAGGGCGGCAGGACGAAGATGCCGGTCATCGCCGGGAAGAGCCTGCGCATCTGCTCGGCGCCCTGCCAGTCGATCTCGAGGATGACATCGTGGCCCAGGGCGACCTGCTCCTCGATCCAGCGCCGCGACGTGCCGTAGAGGTTGCCATGGACATTGGCGTGCTCCAGGAAATCGCCGCGGGCGACCATCGCCTGGAACTCGGCGAGGGTGACGAAGTGGTAGTCGCGGCCGCGCACCTCTCCCGCGCGCGGCTCGCGCGTGGTGAAGGAGACCGACAGGCGGATGTCGGGCGCGCGCTCGAGGAGCGCGCCGACGAGGCTGGTCTTGCCGGCCCCCGAAGGCGCGACGACGACATAGAGATTGCCGGCCACCGGGCGGCTACTCGATGTTCTGCACCTGCTCGCGCATCTGCTCGATGAGCACCTTCAGGTCCATCGAGATTCGCGACAGGTCGTTGGAAACGGACTTCGAGCCGACGGTGTTGGCCTCGCGGTTGAGTTCCTGGCAGAGGAAATCGAGGCGCTTGCCGCAGGAACCGCCCTTGTCCAGCACGCGGGTGAATTCGGTGATGTGCGCGGAGAGGCGCTCGAGCTCCTCGTCGATGTCGATGCGGGAAGCGTAGAGCACGACTTCCTGGTGCAGTCGCTCGTCGGCGATGTCGCCCCCGGCGTCGGTGATCTTCGCCGCCAGCTTCTCCTGGAAGGCACGCACCGCTCCCGGGACCAGCGGCTGGGCCTCGGCGACCAGCGTCTTCATGCCGGCGAGGCGGTCGCGCAGCACTTGCGCGAGCTTGGCGCCTTCGCGCGCGCGGCTCTGGTCGAGTTCCTTCAAGGCCGCCTCGGCGGCGGCCAGCACATCGTCGCGAAGCGCGTCAGCCGAGACTTGCGAGCTGGCGAGCACGCCGGGCCAGTGCAGCACCTCCGACACCGACAAGGCGCGCGCCTCGGGGAACTCGCCTGCCACGGCGGCCGCGGCGGCGCGCAGCGCCTCCATCGCCCCGGGGTCCGGCATCGCGGCGCGCTCGCCGGCGCCGGAGTGCGAGATGCCGATCCGGCCCTCGACCTTGCCGCGGGTGAGCCGCGCGGCGACCGCCTCGCGCAACTGCGGCTCGAGGCCGCGCAGGTCCTCGGGCAGCTTGCAGACGAATTCGAGGTAGCGGTGGTTCACGCTCTTGAATTCGAGCGTGAGGCTGCCCGCCGCGGTCTCGCGGGTGGCGGATGCGTAGCCGGTCATGCTGGCGATGGGAGCGGGCAAGGAGGGCCTTTTCGGGGAGCCTGAGCAAGGGAGGAAGAAAAATCCTTTGCAGACGCGGCTTTACAAGCGGTTTTCGAATGCCGACAATTGAGGCCGGATTATAGCGGAACCGTTTCCCTCCTTCATGCCGTCTCAGGTGAACCAGCCACTGCCGAACGGCTACATGTTGAACGGCTACCGCATCGACAAGCCGCTTTCGTCGGGCGGCTTCAGCATCGTCTATCTCGCCTACGACGAGCAGGGCACCCCCTTCGCGATCAAGGAATACCTTCCCGCGTCGCTTGCGCTCAGGAGCGAGGGAGCGGAAGTGCGCATCGTCGAGGCGGAGCACGAGCAGGTCTTCCGCCACGGGCTGCGCTGCTTTTTCGAGGAGGGCCGCTCGCTCGCGCTGATCTCGCACCCGAACGTGGTGCGCGTGGAAAACTTCTTCCGCGCCAACGAGACGGTCTACATGGTGATGCAGTACCTGCGCGGCCGGACGCTGCAGTTCCACATCCAGAGGAACCGCCACGAGTTCACCGAGGCCTTCATCCGCGCGATCTTCATGCACCTGATGAACGGCCTGCGCGAGGTGCACGCGAACAAGCTGCTGCACCTCGACATCAAGCCCGCGAACATCTACATCGCGATGGAAGGCCGGCCGGTGCTGCTCGACTTCGGCGCCGCGCGCATCGCGCTGTCCGACGAGCCGCAGAAGTTGAAGCCGATGTACACCGCCGGCTTCGCCGCGCCCGAGCATTACCGCTCCGAGCCCGGCGAGCTCGGGCCATGGAGCGACATGTACTCGGTGGGCGCCACGATGTACACGTGCATCTCGGGCACGCCGCCGCAGGCGGCCGACTCGCGCGTGAAGAAGGACCACCTGATCCCGCTGCGCTCGCTCACCAAGCAGGGCTACTCCGACCATTTGTATTCGCTCATCGACGCCTGCCTGAAGCTCGACTATCTCGAGCGCCCGCAGACCGCGTTCGAGATGCAGAAGCTCCTCAGCGAGGCGCCGAAGGAAGATCCGAAGCGCGGCTTCCTCGAAACGCTGGGCAAGCCGATCTCGAAGTTCTTCTCCCGCTGAAGGCGACGGGCATCGTGCGCTTCATCATCTTCCAGGACAGCCACCTCGGCGACCGCAAGAACAACGAGGACCGCGTCGGCTATTCCTACAGCCAGCACGTGCTGCTGATGGTGATCGCCGACGGCATGGGCGGGCACCAGGACGGCGAGGTCGCCGCCGAGATCGCGGTCACCGAGATCACCCGGCGCTTCCAGCAGGAGGCGCGCACCAAGCTGCGCAAGCCGCTCGAGTTCCTCGAATCCGCGATCAACGCGGCGCACCGCGCCATCGTCTCGCATGCGGTGGAGAAGAACCTGCTCGAGTGCCCGCGCACGACCTGCGTGGCGTGCGTGGTGCAGATGGGACGCGCCTATTGGGCGCACGCCGGCGATTCGCGCCTCTACCTGCTGCGCGACGCGCGCATCGTCGGCCACACGCAGGACCACTCGCGCGTGCAGCAGCTGATCGATTCGGGCCTGATCACGCACGAACAGGCGGCGAAGCACCCGGACCGCAACAAGATCTTCAGCTGCCTCGGGGGAGTCGTGCCGCCCACGATCTCCGTCGGCGGCGACGTGCCCCTGCAGAAGGACGACACGATCCTGCTCATGACCGACGGCTTCTGGAGCCAGGTGCCCACGCAGCTGCTCGGCACATTGCTGCGCAAGCAGGGCATCGTCGAGCTGATGCCGGGGCTGATCACCGAGGCGCACCGGCGCGGCGAGGGCGATTCGGACAACATCTCGGTGGTGGGGATGACCTGGGAGGACCAGGAGGAGGCGATCCCCATCGAGACCTCGACCATCCTCCAGGACCAGTTCACCACGTCGAGCAACACCACGCAGCAGTTCGACGCCCACGCCCCCGCGGAGGACGTCACCGAAGAGGACATCGAAAAGGCGATCGCCGAGATCCAGAGCGCGATCCGCAAGGGACCGCGGTAGAATCGCGCTCCCATGAAACGATCCTTCGACCGCTCCCCCGCCGACCTGCGCCCGCTCGTCATCACCCGCGGCTACACCATGCACGCCGAAGGCTCGGTGCTGATCGAGTGCGGCAACACCAAGGTGCTATGCAACGCCAGCGTCGAGGAGCGCGTGCCTCCTTTCCTGAAGGGCAAGGGCTCGGGCTGGGTGACGGCGGAATACGGCATGCTGCCGCGCGCCACCGACACCCGCGGCGGCCGCGAGGCGGCCAGCGGCAAGCAGACCGGGCGCACGCAGGAGATCCAGCGGCTGATCGGCCGTTCGCTTCGCGCAGTGACCGACCTGGCCGCGCTCGGCGAGCGGCAGATCACCCTCGATTGCGACGTGCTGCAGGCCGATGGCGGGACGCGCTGCGCCTCGATCACCGGCGCGATGGTGGCTCTCGCCGACGCCATCGCGTGGATGAGGAAAGAGGGCCGGATAACGACCGACCCGCTGCGCGACTTCGTCGCCGCCGTGTCGGTGGGCATCGTCGGCGGCATGCCGGTCCTCGACCTCGACTACGCGGAGGACTCGGGCTGCGACACCGACATGAACGTGGTCATGACCGGCGCGGGCCATTTCGTGGAGGTGCAGGGCACGGCCGAGGGCGCGACGTTCTCGCGCGCCGAGATGGACGCGCTGCTCGACCTGGCGACTTCCGGCATCTCGCAACTCGTCGACCGACAGCGCGCTTCGCTTGGTTAAGTCAAAGGCCTTCACCACAGAGAAATAATGGGGTCAGGTTACATTTCCGGTCACGCAGGATCGCTGTGCGATCCGGCCGGAAATGTAACCTGACCCCATTATTTCCTCGCACCTGCCCAAGCAATGCTCAAGAAAGTCGTCATCGCCTCCAGCAACCCCGGCAAGCTGCGAGAATTCGCGCAGCTTCTCGCGCCGCTCGGCATCGAGGCCCTGCCGCAGTCCGCGTTCGACATTCCCGAGGCCGACGAGCCGCACCAGACGTTCGTCGAGAACGCGCTCGCCAAGGCGCGCCACGCAAGCCGGATCGCGGGGATGCCGGCGCTCGCCGACGATTCCGGCATCTGCGTCCCGGCGCTGGAAGGCGCTCCGGGCGTGTTCTCGGCGCGCTTCGGCGGGGAGCCCAGGAGCGACCTGCGCAACAACGGGCGCCTCATCGAGGCGTTGCGCAACCACGCCGATCGTTCCGCCTACTACTATTGCGCGCTGGTGCTGGTGCGCTCGCCGTACGACCCGCGCCCGCTCGTCGCCGACGGAACCTGGCATGGCGACATCGTGTTCGAGCCGCGCGGCACGGGCGGCTTCGGCTACGACCCCCATTTCTGGCTGCCCGAGTTCAAGTGCACCGCGGCGGAGCTCGAGAGCGCGCAGAAGAACCGCATCAGCCACCGCGGGCAGGCCCTGGCCGCGCTGGTGGCCAAGATTCGCGTCGAGCAGGGCAAGGCGCCGTGACCACGGTCGCCAAGGTGGCGGCGCCGGGAGCCACGCGGCTTGCGCAACTGCCGCCGCTGGCGCTCTACGTCCACATCCCGTGGTGCATCCGCAAGTGCCCCTACTGCGATTTCAATTCCCACGAGGCGAAGGGCGAGGCGCCCGAGAAGCGCTACGTCGAGGCGCTTGTCGCGGACCTCGAGTCGATGCTGCCCAGGGTCTGGGGACGGCGCGTGAGCTCGGTCTTCTTCGGCGGCGGCACGCCCAGCCTGTTCGCGCCGGAATCGATCGACGCGATCCTCGCCGCGGCCCGCGCGTGCCTGCCGATCGATGCCGATGCCGAGGTCACGCTCGAGGCCAACCCCGGCACGTTCGAGGCGCAGAAATTCAGGGACTTCCGCGCCGCAGGCGTGAACCGGCTGTCGATCGGCATCCAGAGCTTCGACGACCGCTTCCTGAAGGCGCTCGGCCGCGTGCACGATGCCGCCGAGGCGAGGCGCGCGGTCGAGATCGGCCTTGCCGCCTTCGACAACGTGAACCTCGACCTGATGTACGCGCTGCCCGGGCAGTCGATCGAAGAGGCGCGCTCCGACATGGCCGCGGCGATCGCTTTCAAGCCGCAGCATGTTTCCGCCTATCACCTCACGATCGAGCCGAACACCTATTTCGCGGCGCATCCGCCGGTGGTGCCGGACGACGACGCGGCGGCGGACATGCAGGAGGCGATCGAGGCCGACCTGGCGAGTGCGGGCTACGCGAATTACGAAACGTCCGCCTTCGCGCAGCCCGGAAGGCGCTGCCGGCACAACCTCAATTACTGGCAGTTCGGAGACTACATCGGCATCGGCGCGGGTGCCCACGGGAAGATCTCGTTCCGGGACCGCATCGTGCGCGAGATGCGCTGGAAGCAGCCCAAGGCGTGGATGGATGCCGCGCTCGCGGGCGATGCCGTGCAGGAGTCCGCGGAGGTGAAGCGCGAGGCGCTCGCCTTCGAGTTCATGATGAACGCGCTGCGCCTGGCCGATGGCGTCGAGGTCGCGATGTTCGCCGAGCGCACCGGCATGAACGTGACTGCCATCGAGGCGCAGCTGACCCGGGCGGAGCACCTCGGGCTCCTCGATCGCGACCACGCGCGAATCAGGCCCACCGCGAAGGGCCGGCGTTTCCTGAACGACCTGCTGCAGGTTTTTCTCTAGCGCGCCGCGGTTTGCGCTGCGTCATGCCTGCCGGCGGCGGGCGAGAGTAAAATATCCAGAAAAGCCGCACCGCCTCCCCGGGCGGAGAACGCCATCCAGGAGAATTCCCCATGCCGCGATTCAACACCGAGTCCATCCATACCCTTGCCCTCGTGGGGCATGGCGGGGCGGGCAAGACCACGCTTGCCGAGGCGTTGCTGCAGCGCGCCGGGGCGATCCCCGCGATCGGCACGGTCGAGAAGGGCACCACGGTCTGCGACCACGACCCGCTCGAGAAGACCTACGGGCACTCGCTCAATTCGGCGATCGTGAACTTCCCCTGGAAGGGCATCCATGTGCACCTCATCGACACGCCCGGCATGCCGGACTTCGCGGGACAGGCGATCAGCGCGCTTGCCGCGGTCGAGACCGCGGTGGTGGTGATCAACGCGCAGAACGGCATCGAGCTGAACACCTCGCGCATGATGCGCTGGGCGGAGAGGCGCAACCTGTGCCGGATGATCGTGGTGAACAAGATAGACGCCGATAACGTCGACCTGCCCGCGCTGCTCGCGCGCATCCAGGAGGCGTTCGGGCGCGAATGCCTGCCGATCAACCTCCCCGCCCACGGCGGCAAGGATGTGGTCGATTGCTTCTTCAATCCCGACGGCGAGTCCGACTTTTCCAGCGTGGGCGCGGCGCACTCCGCGCTCATCGACCAGGTGGTCGAGGTCGACGAGGAGCTGATGGCGCTATATCTCGAGCAGGGCGAGGAACTCTCGCCGGAGCAGCTGCACGCTCCGTTCGAGAAGGCGTTGAGGCAGGGCCATCTCATCCCGGTGTGCTTCATGTCGGCGCGCACCGGCGCCGGCGTCGACCAGTTCCTCGAGATCGTGGCGCGCCTCGCGCCCAACGCCACCGAAGGCAACCCGCCGCCGTTCCTCAAGGGCGAGGGGGCGGACGCGGTGGAGTTCCACGCCGAGCCCGATGCGGCAAGGCACGTGCTCGCGCACGTCTTCAAGATCGTGATCGACCCGTACATCGGTCGCGTGGCCGTGTTCCGCGTCCACCAGGGCACGATGACGCGCGACACCCAGCTCTTCATCGGCGAGGGCAAGCGCGCCTTCAAGGTCGGCCACATCTTCACGATCCAGGGCAAGGACAACGTCGAGACCGACCGGCTGGTCCCGGGCGACATCGGCGCGGTGGCGAAGATCGACGAGATCGAGTTCGACTCCGTGCTCCACGATTCGCACGAGGAAGACCACATCCACCTGAAGCCGCTGGAGTTTCCTGCGCCGATGCACGGCATCGCGGTGGAGACCAAGAAGAAGGGCGACGAGCAGCGCCTGTTCGAGGTGCTGCACAAGCTCGAGGTCGAGGACCCGTGCTTCAAGGTCGAGCGCCACGCCAACACCAACGAGACGGTCATGCGCGGGCTGGGAGAGCTGCACATGCGCGTGAAGCTGGAGAAGATGCTCACGCAGTACAAGCTCGACGTGGAGAGGAAACCGCCGAAGATCCCGTATCGCGAGACCGTGACGCGCAAGGCCGAGGGGCATTGCCGGCACAAGAAGCAGACGGGAGGTGCCGGCCAGTTCGGCGAGGTGTACCTGAAGATCGAGCCGCTCGAGCGCGGCGCCGGATTCGAGTTCGTCGACCAGGTGAAGGGCGGCGTGATCCCGACGGTGTTCATCCCCGCGGTGGAAAAGGGCGTGCGGATGGCGCTCGAGCACGGCGTCATCGCCGGCTACCCGGTGGAGGACCTGCGCGTCATCGTCTATGACGGCAAGAGCCACGCGGTGGACTCCAAGGAGATCGCCTTCGTCACGGCGGGCAAGAAGGCGGTGATCGATGCCATCCTCAAGGCCTCGGGCATCGTGCTCGAGCCCATCGTCGACATCGCCATCACGGCGCCCGCGAATTTCCTCGGCGACTTCACGGCGGACATTTCAGGGCGGCGCGGGCAGGTGACCGGCACCGAGGGCTCGGGCGGCGACCTGATGACCGTCACGGGCAAGGTGCCGCTGTCGGAATTCTCCGAGTACCAGTCGCGCTTGCGATCGGTGACCGGCGGGCAGGGCTCCTATTCGATGGAGTTCAGCCACTACGCGCCGGTCCCGCCCACCACGCAGCAGCAGCTTGCCTCGCAATTCAAGCTGGCGCGCGAAGAAGACTGATTTCCCGGAAGTTTTTCCCGCCCTGCAACTGCGATGCCAGAAGCGGCCGCTCACAAAATATCGTGAAAATTCCAGCTCGGGCGTGTTGACTTGGAAGCGCGGGCGGCGCAAATTTTCAACTGCCCGCGCACACCGTCGCGAGCGCACCGCGACAACACCCCCGGTCCCGGCAAGCACAATACGCTTCGCAGTCCCTTAGGTCGCTCGCCCTCCTTCACAGCGAGCCTTTCGTGAATGGCGGGAATGGCATTCCTGCAGGCAAGGGCCGCCGGGAGGCATCGTGATCATCATCAACGACCAGCAGGTCCGCCTGCTCGTATTGCTCCATCTCATTCGCCTCTCGCAGCGCGGCGGCCACGAGGCCGTGACCGGCGGATCGGGCGTGACCGAGGCGCAGCTCCACCAGCTGGAGGCGCTCTCCCCGGCGGAACTGCTCAAGCTTGCGGAGATGCCCGAGCCGCGGGTTTCGATAGAGCTCGACGGCGAATCCTTTGCGCACGGGTTGAGGCTGGTCGACCATGTCGGCAAGCGCCAGCGCCAGCTCGAATACTTCATCAAGCACGGCGCGACTTCGGCGATGCTGGCGCAGTTCTTCCACCTGTCGGCGGCGGACATCGCCCTGAAGCGCCGCGCGCTCGGCGCGGCGAGCCCCACGCAGCGCCGGCCGCAGATGCCTTCACCCGGCCTGCGCGAGACGATCCAGCGGCGCTGGCATGAGTTGCGCCGCCCGCGGGCGAAGGAAGCGGTGCGGGCCGACGAACTGGAAGCCTTGCACCAGGAGCATTCCTCGCTCACCTTCGCCACCCTGTGGGCGGTGGTGAACGAATTCGCGACCTGACTCGCGCGGGATCAGCCGGCGGGGCGCAACCAGGTCACGGCCGGCTTCGCTGCTTCGCCGGCATCGACTGCGCCAAGCTCGCGGCGGATGAACTCCTGGAAGTGCACGAGCCCGTCTTCCATCGGTGACTGGTAGGGGCCCTGCTCGTCGCGGCCCTCCAGCCACAGCGCGCGCCTGCCCTGGTGCATGCGCTGGCAGATCTCCTCGTCCTCGAGCGCGGTCTCGTGGTAGGCCTTCTGCTCGGCCTCGACGAACTCGCGCTCGAACAGCGCGATTTCCTCGGGATAGTAGAACTCGACCACGTTGGTGCATTTCTCCGGGCCGTCCGGCCACACGGAGGAGATCACCAGCACGTGCGGATACCACTCGACCATGATGTTCGGGTAGTAGGTAAGCCAGATCGCCCCGTGCGGGGGAGGCTCGCCGCCGCCGAATCGCAGCACCGCCTCGTGCCATTTCGAATAGGTCGCGGTGCCCGCCTTGGCGAGCGCATTCTTCACGCCCACCGTCTGCACGCTGTGCCAGTCGCCGAACTCCCACTTGAGGTCGTCGCAGTCGACGAAGTTGCCCAGCCCCGGATGGAACGGGACGACGTGGTAGTCCTCGAGGTAGACCTCGATGAAGGTCTTCCAGTTGAATTCGTATTGCCGCGTATCGACCCGGTCGAGCACGAAGCCCTCGAAGCTCAGTTCGTGCGCCACGCCCATTTGCGCAAGGTCCTTCGCGACATCGCGCTTGCCGTTGAAGAGCATGCCGTTCCAGTCCTGCAGCGGCTGGCGCGGCAGGTC
Source organism: uncultured beta proteobacterium (assembly GCA_963849005.1). Classification (GTDB taxonomy): domain Bacteria; phylum Pseudomonadota; class Gammaproteobacteria; order Burkholderiales; family Usitatibacteraceae; genus CAWKGC01. Next base: position 46,839 of record CAWKGC010000019.1, read on the forward strand.
GAGGCAGGGATGCGTGTCGAAATGCGGCGCGCCGAGCAGCTTGCCGTCGCTGGCGTAGCTCCAGCGGTGCACCGGGCACGTGATGGTGCCGCCGGGAAGCTTGCCCTTGCCCTTCAGCATGATCGCCTGCCGGTGGCGGCAGACATTGGAAACGAGGTCGTGGCGATCGCCGTTGTTGACGATGGCCCACGCGCCGCCGTTGCGCCAATCCATTGCGTGGTAATCGCCGGCCTCGGGGGCCATCAGCGCGTGGCCGACATAGCCCGCGCTTCGCCCGAAGAGCCGCTCCTGTTCGAGCGCGAGGACGCCGGGATCGAAATAGGAAGACGACCGGCAGCGCCGGCGATGCATGGATGAGAGCCTTCTGGCTCGCCAGATCCGACATTATCCCCACCCCCATGAGCTAAGAAGATGTAAACAACACCGGGCAAATCGAGGCAGCCAGCTTTTAACTCTGCAGCTCCGTCCCGAACCGACCACCGAAGTGGACTGGGGATTCTGCCAAACCCCCCCCGGTTCCGCAAGGGAAATTGCTCTTTTCCGCCGGTCCGCGGTTACTCTTGTAGTCGCGGGAAGCGGCCTGCGCGACAGCTGCGAATTTGACCCGCCGATGCGCCATCCGCTAAGGTTGGGCTCTTTCCCCCGAAACGATCATGCCCGGCAAGAAATCCACGGAAGACAAGGCCGCCCCGAGCTTCGAGTCCGCGCTGGAAGAGCTCCAGGCGATCGTCGCGAAGATGGAGGACGGCAAGCTCGCGCTCGAGGAATCGCTTGCGGCCTACCAGCGCGGGGTGGAACTCCTCAAGCTCTGCGAGGCCCGGCTCGCGGACGCGCAGGCGCGCATCCAGGTCCTCGACGGCGACGCGCTCAAGGACTTCACGCCCGAAGAGTCGCGCTGATGGCCGCGGATTTCGCGACCTGGTCGCGCGACGTGGCCCGCCGGGTCGAGGCCGCGCTCTCCGAACTGCTTCCCCCTTCGCGCCAGGCGCCGGTGCGCCTGCACGACGCCATGCGCTACTCGACGCTCGGCGGCGGCAAGCGCGTGCGGCCGATGCTGGTTTTCGCCGCGGGGCTGGTTGCCGATGCCGCCGAGGAACGCCTGAAGATCGTGGCCTGTGCCATCGAGCTGGTCCATGCCTATTCGCTGATCCATGACGACCTGCCCTGCATGGACGACGACGTGCTGCGCCGGGGCAGGCCGACGACCCACATCGAGTTCGACGAGGCCACGGCCTTGCTGGCCGGAGACGCGCTGCAAAGCCTTGCGTTCCAGTTGCTCGCCGATTACAGGCTTGCCGACGATCCCGAGACCCAATTGAAGATGGTGCAGCTGTTCGCGCAGGCCTGCGGGTCGCGCGGCATGGCCGGCGGGCAGGCGATCGACCTCGAAGCGGTCGGCAAGGCCATCACGCTTCCGGAGCTTGAGTTCATGCACATCCTCAAGACCGGGGCGCTGATCCGCGCTTCCGTCGTGCTCGGGGCGCGCTGCGGCAACGCGCTCGACGCCTCCGTCTTCGAGCACCTCGACCGTTATGCCAAGTGCATCGGCCTCGCTTTCCAGGTCGTCGACGACATCCTCGACGAGGAGGCCGATTCCGGCACGCTCGGCAAGACCGCCGGCAAGGACCGCGAGGCGGGCAAGCCCACTTATACGAGCCTGATGGGCCTCGCCCAGGCGAAACGCTTCGCCGACGACCTGCTCGGCGACGCGCTGGGGGCGCTTGCCGGCTTCGACGGGCGGGCCGACCGCCTGCGCGAGCTCGCGACCTTCATCGTCAGGCGGGACCGCTGACGGATGCCTCCGCGGCGCCTCCCGGGGTGCGGTTGCGTCAAATGAGGCAAAATGTGACAAGTGGCGCCGGCATTGGCGCCGAAACAGGCCAAGGGCGAATGGGCAATTTCCCGCTGCTCGACACGATCAACGACCCGACCGACCTGCGCGCGCTCCCCCGCGAGCAGTTGCCCCGGCTCGCCGCGGAGCTGCGCGCGTTCATCGTCGAGTCGGTAGCCTCCACCGGCGGCCACCTTTCGTCGAACCTCGGCACGGTCGAGCTCACCATCGCGCTGCACTACGTGTTCCGCACGCCCGAGGACAAGCTGGTCTGGGACGTCGGCCACCAGACCTATGGCCACAAGATCCTCACCGGCCGGCGCTCCGGCATGGCGAAGCTGAGGCAGAAGGGCGGCATCGCCGGGTTCCCGCGGCGCGAGGAATCGGTCTTCGACACTTTCGGCACGGCGCATTCCTCGACCTCGATCTCCGCGGCGCTGGGCATGGCGATCGCGGCGCGCGAGCACGGCTCGGGCAATCGCGCGATCGCGGTGATCGGCGACGGCGCGATGACGGCCGGCATGGCCTTCGAGGCGCTCAACAACGCCAAGCAGAGCGGCACCAACGTGATCGTGGTGCTGAACGACAACGACATGTCGATCTCGGAGAACGTCGGCGCGCTCAACAACTACCTCGCGCGCCTGATGTCCGGGCGCTTCTATGCCGCGACCAAGAAGACCGCGGAAAAGGTCCTTTCGGTCGCCCCGCCGATGAAGGAGTTCGCGCGGCGCTTCGAGGAGCACGCCAAGGGCATGCTCACGCCGTCGACGCTGTTCGAGGAGTTCGGCTTCAACTACACCGGGCCCGTCGATGGCCACAACCTCGACGTGCTGGTCGACACGCTGCGCAACGTCTCCAAGCTCGACGGCCCGCAGTTCCTGCACGTGGTGACGCGCAAGGGGCAGGGCTACAAGCTTGCCGAGGACGACCCGATCAATTACCACGGTCCCGGCAAGTTCGATCCCAGTGTCGGCATCGTCAAGGCCGTGCCGGCCCCGGGCGCGAAGCCCCGGCCCACGTACACGCAGGTGTTCGGCGAGTGGCTGTGCGACATGGCGGGCGCCGACCGCCGCCTGGTCGGCATCACGCCCGCGATGCGCGAGGGCTCGGGGATGGTGAAGTTCTCGCAGCAGTTCGCGTCGCGCTACTTCGACGTCGGCATCGCCGAGCAGCACGCGGTAACGTTCGCCGCGGGCATGGCGGTCGATGGCCTGAAGCCGGTCGTGGCCATCTATTCCACGTTCCTGCAGCGCGCCTACGACCAGTTGATCCACGACGTGGCGCTGCAGAACCTTCCCGTGGTCTTCGCGCTCGACCGCGGCGGCCTGGTGGGCGCGGACGGCCCGACGCACCATGGCGCCTTCGACCATTCCTACCTGCGCGCCATCCCCAACCTGACGGTGATGGCGCCCTCCGACGAGAACGAATGCAGGCAGATGCTCTACACCGCGTTCACGCTCGACTCGCCGTCCGCGGTGCGCTATCCGCGGGGCACGGGTCCGGGCGTGGAAGTCGCCAAGGCGATGGCGGCGCTGCCGCTGGGCAAGGGCGAAGTGCGCCGCGAAGGGCGCAGGATCGCGCTGCTCGCCTTCGGCGCGATGCTCAGGCCCGCCCTCGAGGCAGGCGACGAGCTGAACGCGACGGTCGCCAACATGCGCTTCGTGAAGCCGATCGACAATGAACTGGTGTTCAGGCTCGCGACCTCGCACGACATTCTCGTCACCGTCGAGGAGAATGTGGTCATGGGCGGCGCCGGCTCGGCGGTGCTCGAGTCGCTCGCGGCGCAGGGGCTGGCGACGCCGGTGCTGCAGCTCGGCCTGCCGGACCAGTTCGTCGAGCATGGCGACCCGGCGCAATTGCTCGCCGATTGCGGGCTGGACCGCGCCGGCATCGTGGCGGCGGTCCGCGCCAGGCTCGGGTCTTCGCAGGACAAGCGGCCGGGCATGGCGGCCTAGGCCGCCGCAAGGCGGACCGCCGCGCCCGCGGAGAAAGGAAACCAATGCGCCTGCAAGGAAGAGTGGCCCTCGTCACCGGCGCCGCGCAGGGCATCGGGCTTGCCTGCGCCGAGGCCTTCGCGCGCGAGGGCGCCAAGGTCGTGCTCACCGATACCAATGCCGAGAAGGGCCGCCATGCCGCGGAAAAGCTGCGTGCCGAGGGACGGCACGCCGTATTCCAGCGTTGCGATGTCTCGAAGAAGAGCGAGGTCGAGGCGGCGGTCGCGCTTGCCGTCGCGGAGTTCGGGTCGCTCGACATCCTGGTCGCCAACGCCGGCATCGTCCATGCAGCGGAATTCCTCGATCTCGAGGAGGCCGATTTCGACCGCGTGATCGCGGTGAACCTCAAGGGAGTCTTCCTTGCCGGACAGGCCGCGGCGCGGCAGATGGTGAAGCAGGGGCGCGCGGGCAGCATCATCAACATGTCCAGCGTGAACGCGGTGCTTGCGATCCCCAACCAGGTGCCCTACGTCGTTTCCAAGGGCGGCACCAACCAGCTCACCAAGGTGATGGCGGTGGCGCTTGCGCCGCACGGCATCCGCGTGAACGGCATCGGCCCGGGCACCATCCTCACGGAACTGGCGAAGACCGCGGTGCTGGGCAACCAGGAGGCGGAGAAGAAGATCCTCTCGCGCACGCCGATGGGGCGCATGGGCGAGCCGGAGGAGATCGCCCGGGTGGCGGTGTTCCTCGCGAGCGACGACGCGTCGTACCTTACCGGCCAGACGATTTATCCCGACGGCGGGCGGCTCGCGCTCAATTACACTGTCCCGGTCCCCGGATAGGCGCTCTGGACAGGCGGGTGCCGCGGACGTATCCTTGCGGCCATTTCGTACCTGAGGTGGATCATGCTGAAAAAGACGATTGCCGGACTGGGACTCGCGCTGTTTGCCGCTGCGGCCATGGCGCAGGAAATCCCGAAGCCCAAGTGCGAGCCGAAGCCGGATTATCCCGGCAAGCTCGCCAGCGACAGGACCATCAAGTCCTACAACACCATGATGAAGGCGTATGACGAGTGCATGCGCAAGTACATCAACGAACAGCGCGAGAAGTCGAAGCAATACCTCGACGCCGCCAACGCCGCGATCGAGGAGTTCAACGCGACGATGCAGGAGCAGCAGGCGGCGCGGGACGGCAAGTAGGGGCGCCGGATGAAATGAAACGGGGCGACCGCGGTCGCCCCGTTTGCTTTTGCGGAGCCGCGGGCTATTTCACCGTCCGGCTGTCCTGCCCGAAAAGCAGCTTCCTTTCCGCTTCGCCGAAGGTCTTCGGCGGCGAGGGGTTCACTTCCTTTGCCTTGGCATACGCGCGCTTGGTGGCGGGGCGAGCCCGGATCGCCGCGTGCCAGCGCTTCACCTCCGGGAAGTCGTCGATGTCCTGGCCCTGCCGCTCGGGAATCAGCCACGGGTAGGCGGCCATGTCGGCGATCGTGTAGGTGTCGCCGACGATGAACTCGCGCCCGCGCAGGCGCTTGTCGAGCACCGCGTAGAGCCGTGAAGTTTCCCGCACGTAGCGGTCGATCGCGTAGGGGATCTTCTCCGGCGCGTAGTTGGCGAAGTGGTGGTTCTGCCCGAGCATCGGGCCCAGCCCGGCCATCTGCCACATGAGCCATTCCAGCGTCTCCACCTGCCCGCGCAGGTCCTTCGGGATGAACTTTCCGGTCTTGCCCGCGAGGTAGAGCAGGATCGCGCCGGACTCGAACACCGGGATCGGCTTGCCGCCGTCGGAGGGGGCGTGGTCGACGATCGCCGGGATGCGGTTGTTGGGCGAGATCGCGAGGAAGTCCGGCCGGAACTGGTCGCCCTTGCCGATGTTGACCGGCTTGATCGCGTAGGCGAGGCCCGCCTCCTCGAGGAACAGCGTGACCTTGTGGCCGTTGGGCGTGGTCCAGTAGTGGAGGTCGATCATTTCTTCTCCGTGCGGTGGATCGCGAGGCGGCTGGGCGCCTGGCATACGGGCATCAGCTGGATGGTGTTGATGTTGACGCGCGGCGGGCGCGTTGCCGCCCAGTGCACGCAATCGGCGACGTCTTCGGAGGTGAGCGCGTCGGCCCCTTCGTACATCGAAAGCGCCTTCTCGTGGTCGCCGTGGAAGCGCACGTCGGAGAACTCCGTGCCGGCGACCATGCCGGGCTGGATGTCGGTGACGCGCACCGCGGTGCCGAGAAGGTCTGCGCGAAGGCTCAGGCCGAACTGGTGCACGAAGGCCTTGGTCGCGCCGTAGACGTGGCCGCCGGCATAGGGAAATTCCGCGGCCACGGACCCGATGTTCACGATATGGCCGCGGTTGCGCGCGACCATCCCGGCAAGTGCGGCGCGCGTGCAGTAGAGCAATCCCTTGATGTTGGTGTCGACCATCGTGTCCCAGTCGTCGAGGTCGGCCTTCTGCGCGGGCTCCAGCCCGAGCGCGAGCCCGGCGTTGTTCACCAGCACGTCCACCTCGGCGAAGCCGGCAGGAAGCGCGGCGAACGCTTCGCCGACCGCCTTGCGGTCGCGAACATCGAGCGTGAGCGGCAGCACCGATTCACCGAGTTCCGTGCGCAATGCTTCGAGCCTCTCGCGCCTGCGCCCGGTGGCGACGACCTTGTGGCCCTCGCGCACGAAGAGCCGCGCGATGGCGGCGCCGAATCCGGCGGTGGCGCCGGTGATGAACACGATCATGGCGATGCCCTTTCCATTGTCATTTGCCGGGCGGCCCGGCGTCGCAGCGCTTGTACTGGTCCGGCCATTGCGGATCGAGGCCGAGTTCGCGCGCCGCGTGGCGCGGCCAGTACGGATCGCGCAGCATGCCGCGCGCGAGGCTGACCGCATCGGCCTGGCCGGTGGCGAGGATGTGCTCGGCCTGCGCGGCTTCGGTGATCAATCCTACCGCGCCGGTCGGGACCTGCGCTTCGCGCCGGATGGCGGCGGCGAACGGCACCTGGTAGCCGGGGCCGAGCACGATCTTCTGGTCGTGGGCGTTGCCCCCGCTCGAGCAGTCGATCATGTCGATGCCGAGAGCCTTCAGCCGCTTGCAGAATTCGACCGACTGCGCGAGGTCCCAGCCGCCTTCCTTCCAGTCGCTCGCCGAGATGCGCACGAGCACGGGAAGATCGTCGGGCCACGCCTTGCGCACCGCCTCGCACACTGCGAGCGGGAAGCGCATGCGATTTTCCAGCGAGCCGCCGTACTGGTCTTCGCGCAGGTTCGAAAGCGGGGAAAGGAATTCATGCAACAGGTAGCCGTGCGCCGCGTGCACTTCGATGACGTCGAAGCCGGCGCCCCTCGCGCGCCCGGCGGCCGCAACGAAATCCGCGATGCAGGACTCCATTTCGGCCCCGGTCATCGCGCGCGGCACCTGGTAATTCCCGAACGCGATCGCGCTCGGGCCGAGCGTCTGCCAGGCGCCCTCATCGGCAGCGAGCGACTTGCCGCCCGCCCAGGGCTTGTCGCACGACGCCTTGCGGCCCGCGTGCGCGAGTTGCATCGCGGGAACCGCGCCGTTGGCGCGGATGAAGCCGGCGATCGGCTTCCAGGCGCCCGCCTGCGCGTCGTTCCAGATGCCGGCGTCCCATGGCGTGATGCGGCCCTCGGGGGAGACCGCGCTGGCCTCGGTCATCACCAGCGAGGCGCCGCCGACGGCGCGGCTGCCGAGGTGCACGAGGTGCCAGTCGTTGGGCATGCCGCCGTCCGAGGAGTATTGGCACATCGGCGAGACGAAGATGCGGTTCTTGAGCGTTATCGAGCGCAGCGTGATCGGGGCAAAGAGATGCGACATGGCGTCCGGTTGAGCGGGGAGGGGAAAACCTGCGAGACTGCATTCTAGTGGCTTCCCCTTCCCCTTACCTGCCCAGATGACCGAGCTCACGATCCGCGCCGGCCCGCGCGCGCTGAAGCGCCTGCGCGAGCACGGCCTCGACCCGGCCGACATTGCCGTCCTTCCGGGTGCGGCCGGCGGGCCGAAAGCGCTCGGCCTCATCGGGCTCGACCTCGCGATCTTCGGCGACTGGCTGCCCCGGGCCCCTCGCGTACGCGACCTCATCGGCGCCTCGATAGGCGCCTGGCGATTTGCCGCCGTGTGCCGCAGCGACCCGTTGGTCGCGTTGAATGAACTTGCGAAGCGCTATTCCGAACAGCGCTTCTCCGGGCGCCCGAGCGCCGCCCTGGTCTCGCGTTCGGCGCGCGACCTTCTCGGTGCGATGTTCCGCGGCCGCGAGCAGGAGGTGCTCTCCAACCCCGGCTACCGCCTGCACGTGCTGACGGTGCGCGGGCGCTGGCCGCTCAAGCGCGATTCGCGCTTGCACACGCCGCTGGGCTTCGGCATGGCGGCGATGGCCAACGTCGTCGGGCGACGGCACCTCTCGCATTTCCTCGACCGCATCCTGTTCCACGATCCGCGCGGCGAGCCGCCGTTCCTGCGCGTGGGCTCGCTGACGCCGACCGTCGGCGACGCGATCCGCTTCGATGCCTTCCATACGCACGCGGTGCCGCTCGACAGCGGGAACCTCGGCGAAGCGCTGGTCGCATCCGCCTCGATCCCGCTGGTGCTGGAGGGCGTGCCGGACATCCCGCGCGCGCCCAACGGCATCTACTGGGACGGCGGCATCATCGACTATCACCTGCACCTGCCGTACCACCGCAGCGAGGGCCTCGTGCTCTACCCGCACTTCACCGACAGGATCGTCCCCGGCTGGCTCGACAAGGGCTTGCCATGGCGGCGCGCGCGCGGCGAATGGCTCGACAACGTGGTGCTGGTGTCGCCTTCGCGCGAATACCTTGCGAAGCTGCCACACGCGAAGCTCCCCGACCGCAGCGACTTCAAGCGCTACATCGACGACTACGATGCGCGGCTCTTGTACTGGCGCAAGGCCATGGCGGAGAGCGCGCGGCTCGGAGAGGCGTTCCTTCGCTTCGCCGAGAAGCCCGACGCCGCGCGCGTGCTGCCCCTCTAGGCGAGCTTCAGGTTCTTGAGCGGCAAGGTGCGCACGGGCTTGCCCGTCGCCGCGAAGATGGCGTTGAGAACCGCCGGCGCCACCACGCAGATCGTCGGCTCGCCCACGCCGCCCCAGAAGTCGTGGCTGGGCACGATCACCGTCTCGACCTTCGGCATCTCGGCCAGCCGCAGGATCTCGTAGGTGTCGAAGTTCTGCTCGACGATTCGCCCGCCCTTCACCGTGCACTCTCCGTAGAACGTGGCGCTCAGGCCGTACGCGACCGAGCCCTCGACCTGTGCGGCGATCTGGGCGGGGTTCACGGCATGGCCGCAATCGAGCGCGAGCACCATGCGGTGCACTTTCACCTTGCCTTGCGGGCTCACGGAGACTTCCGCGACGGCCGCGGAATAACTGCCGTATCCCATGAACTGCGCGATGCCGCGATGCACACCCGCAGGCAGGGGCTTGCCCCAGTCGCCTTTCTCCGCCGCGGCGTTGAGGACGGCCAGGTGCTTGGGATGCTTGTGCATGAGGGCGCGGCGGAACTCGACCGAATCCCTGCCGGCCGCGCGCGCCACTTCCTCTATGAAGCACTCCATGTACACGCCGTTCTGGTTGGTGTTCACCCCGCGCCAGGGACCTACGGGAACGGTGGAGTTGCGCATCGCGTAGTCGATGAGGAGGTTCGGCACCGTGTAGCCCAGCTGCGCGTCGCCCGGCTTCTCGTAGAAGCCCTGCAACTGCCGGTCGTCCTTGTTGCCGGCGGTCCACGCCGGCTGCACGAAGGCGTTGATGGACTGCCCGGATACGCGCACATGCAGCCCGACGAGATTGCCCTGCGCATCGAGGCCCGCCGCGAGCTTGCACTGCGAGATCGGGCGGTAGAAGTCGTGCGCCATGTCCTCTTCGCGGCTCCAGATCAGCTTCACCGCGGTGCCGGGAAACTGCTTCGCGATCGCTGTGGCCTGGCGGGTGTAATCCTGGTTGCCGCCGCGCCGCCCGAAACCGCCGCCGAGATCGTTGCGGTGCACCTCGCACTTGGCGAGCGGCAGGCCCGATTCCTCGGAAAGCGCGGCGAGCGAGGCCTCGGCGTTCTGCGTGGGCACCCAGACTTCGGCCATGTCCGCGCTGACCCTCGCGGTGCAATTCATCGGTTCCATCGTCGCGTGGGCGAGGAAGGGCGTGCCGTAGGTCGCTTCGACCTTCTTCGCGGCACCCTCGATCGCCTTCAGCGCATCGCCTTCGTTGCGGCCCGGCCAGGCGTCGTTGACGGTGAGGCCGCCTTTCAGGCGCTCGTCGATGGCAGCGCTCGATTCCGATGCGCCGCTGCCTTCGTCCCACACAATCGGCAGGGCGTCGAGCGCCTTCTTCGCGTGCCACCACGTGTCGGCAACGACGGCAACCGTGGCGTCGTTCACCTTCACGACGCGGCGCACGCCGGGATACTTGGCGACCTTCGCTTCGTCGAAGCTCACGAGCTTGCCGCCGAACACGGGGCACGCCTTGATGGCCGCGTTGAGCATCCCGGGCAGCCTCACGTCGATCGCGAATACCTTGCTGCCGTCGAGCTTGTCGGCGGTGTCGAGGCGATTGAGCGGCTTGCCTGCGATCGTCCAGTCCCTGGGGTCCTTGAGCTTGATCGCCTTCGTGTCCGGCGGCGGGAGCTTGGCCGCGGCGGCGGAAACCTTGCCGTAGGTCGTCGAACGCTTCGAGCTGGCGTGGGTGATGACGCCGTCGGAGACGGTGAGCTCGTCCACGGGCACCTTCCAGCCGTCGGCGGCCGCCTGCAGCAGCATCATTCGCGCCGCGGCGCCGCCACGGCGAACATAGTCCTGCGAGGTGCGGATGCCGCGGCTCCCGCCCGTGGACATGTCGCCCCAGACGCGCTTGCGCGCGAGGTTCTCGCCGGGCGTGATGCGCTCCACCGTGACGTTCTTCCAGCCGCACTCGAGTTCCTCGGCGACGAGCTGCGCGAGGCCGGTAAGCGTGCCTTGTCCCATCTCGGAGCGGGCGATGCGGATGACGCAGGTGCCGTCGGGCTTCACCAGCACCCACGCGTTGACCTCGGCGCCGGCGGGCGCGGCAGCGGCTTGCGCGTCGGCCGAGCCGACGCCGAAGGGCAAGTGGAAGCCGAGCGCGAGCCCGCCGCCGGCAACGGCAGCGGAATCGATGATGAACCTGCGGCGCGAGGGATTGGCCGGGGTGGCGCGAGTCGTTTTTTTCATGGGTGACCTCCTCGGGCCTAGGCCTTGGACTTGCTGTTGGTGGAGGCGGCCGCGGAGTGCACCGCCGCGCGGATTCGCTGGTAGGTGCCGCACCGGCAGATGTTGCTCATCGCGTCGTCGATGTCCTTGTCCGTGGGCTTCGGGTTCTTCTTCAGGAGTGCGGCGGCCGCCATGATCTGCCCGGACTGGCAGTAGCCGCACTGGGGCACGTCGAGTTCCGCCCAAGCCTTCTGCACGGGATGGGAGCGGTTGGCCGACAGGCCCTCGATGGTGACGATCTTGTCGGTGGCCTTCAGGGAGCCCACGGGAACGGCGCAGGAACGCTCGACTTCGCCGTTGATGTGCACCGAACAGGCGCCGCACTGCGCAACGCCGCAGCCGTACTTGGTGCCGGTGAGGCCCACCTGCTCGCGGATGACCCACAGGAGCGGCGTGTCCGCCTCCACCTGCACGTCGCGGATCGTGCCGTTGATGTTCAGCTTTGCCATGGTCGCCTCCCGGTTGGTTGGGAACGAGCCTAGCGCATACCGTGGCGGAGTTCCATGACCGCCGACGTCGTTTCGCGGGGCGGGGGGAGGTGCCGGCTACTCGACCGGGATGTTGGCGTCCTTCACGACGCGCGCCCACTTCTCCCGTTCAGCGAGGATGACCTGCGTGACCACTTCAGGCGCGCTGCCGACCGGGTCGATCCACTGGCGTTCCCACAGGCTCGCCTTGAGTTCCGGGCTGCGAACGATGCGAACCAGTTCCGCGTTGAGGCGCCGCAGCACGTCGGGCGGCGTCTTCGCCGGCGCCATCACGGCCATCCATACGCCCGCTTCAAAGCCGGGGTAGCCCGATTCGGCGACGGTGGGCACGTCGGCCAACAGCCGCGAGCGCTTCGCCCCCGTCTGCGCGATGACCTTGACCTTGCCCGCCAGCATCTGCGGCAGGATCGCGGTGGGGTTCAGCGAGAGAACCTGCACGTCGCCGGCAACCAGCGCGCTCACCGCCAGGGCGCCGCCGTTATACGGGATGTGTTCCATGCGGATGCCCGCGACGCTGTTGAGGAGTTCCATCGAAAGCTGGGACACGCTGCCCTTTCCCACGGAGGAGAAGTTGAGCTTGCCCGGCTGCGCCCTGGCCTTGTCCACCAGTTCCCGCAGGGACGCGACGCCCAGCGCCGGGTTTACCGCGATCAAGTTCGGGGCGGTGCCGACCAGCGTGATGGGCGCGAAATCCCTGAGCGGATCGTAGGGAAGGCTCTTGTACAGGGCCGGGCTCACGGCAAGGGGCCCATTGGTGCCCATGAGCAGCACGTACCCGTCCGGAGCGCTGTTCGCGACGATCTCGGCCGCGATATTGCCGCCCGCGCCGGGGCGGTTCTCGACGACGACCGGTTGCCCCAGCGCTTTCGAGAGCGGATCGGCAAGCGACCGGGCGACGATGTCGGGCTGCCCGCCGGGAGAGAAGGGCACGACGATTTTCAGGGGCCGTGACGGCCAGGTGTCGGCGTTCGCGGTGGACGCGAACAACAGCAGCGCAGCGGCGAAAAAGGAAAACGGGGTCAGGTTACATTTCCGGACGCGCATGAAACCGGGGTCAGAGTCGTAATAATTCATGCGTTCGGTGTGCAGCCGAACGCATGAATTATTACGACTCTGACCCCGGTTCTTAGTAATTTAGATTCGGAGAGAGCCATCGCTCCGCCGTGGCCAGGTCCATGCCCTTGCGCCGCGCATAGTCGGCGACCTGGTCTCGCTCGATCTTGCCCACGGCGAAGTATTTCGACTGCGGGTGCGCCAAGTAGAAACCGCTCACCGCCGCCGTCGGCAGCATCGCGAACGACTCGGTGAGCGTGATGCCGGCGTTGTCGCCCGCCTTGAGCAGCTCGAACAAGGCGCCCTTTTCCGTATGGTCGGGGCAGGCCGGATAGCCCGGCGCGGGGCGGATGCCGGCGTACTTCTCTGCCACCAGCGCCTCGGAGGGCAGGTCCTCGTCCGCCGCGTAGCCCCAGAATTCCTTGCGGATGCGCCAATGCAGGTGCTCGGCGAAAGCCTCGGCGAGGCGGTCGGCGAGCGCCTTCACCATGATCGCGGCGTAGTCGTCGTTCTTCGCCTCGAACTCTCGAGCCTTCTCGTCGGCGCCGATGCCGGTGGTCACGGCGAACGCGCCGATCCAGTCCGCGATACCGGAGCCCTTCGGCGCGACGAAATCGGCGAGGCACTGGTTGGGATTGCCCGAAGGCTTCTGGTTCTGCTGCCGAGGTTATGCCAGGTCATCGCCACCTTCGCGCGCGAAGCGTCGGCATAGATCTCGATGTCGTCGCCGGCGGCGTTGGCCGGGAACAAGCCATAGGCGGCGTTGGCCGTGAGCCAGCGGCCCTTGACGATGCGCTCGAGCATCGCCTGCCCTTCGCGGAAGACGTTGCGCGCGGCATCGCCGACGACCGGGTCATCGAGGATCGCCGGATACGGCCCGGCAAGGTCCCATGCCTGGAAGAACGGGCCCCAGTCGATGAACGGCACCAGTTTCTCCAGCGGGTAGTTCTTGAGCGACGCAAGCCCCGAGTGCTTCGGCTGCGGCGGCGAATAGCCCGCCCAGTCGATCTTCGTCGCATTGGCGCGCGCTTCGGCGAGCGTGACGCTCTTCTGGCCGGACTTGCGCGAATGTTGCTCGCGCACCTTGGCGAGATCGGCGCGCACCTGGCTGACGTAGTCGTCGCGCTGCTCGTCGCTCATGAGCGATGAGCACACGCCGACCGCGCGCGAGGCATCCGGCACCCACACGGTGGGCCCCTTGTAGTGCGGCTCGATCTTGACTGCCGTGTGCGTGCGCGAAGTGGTGGCGCCGCCGATCAGCAATGGCACCGTGAAGCCGAGGCGCTGCATTTCCTTCGCCACGTGCGACATTTCCTCGAGCGACGGCGTGATCAGCCCGGAAAGCCCGACGATGTCGGCGTTCTCCTTCATCGCGGTCTCGAGGATCTTCTCGCAGGAGACCATGACGCCCAGGTCGATCACCTCGAAGTTGTTGCACTGGAGCACCACGCCGACGATGTTCTTGCCGATGTCGTGCACGTCGCCCTTGACCGTGGCCATCACGACCTTGCCCTTGGCCTTGGCGTCCGCCGAGCCGGAAAGGCGCTTTTCCTCCTCGATGTACGGGACGAGGTGCGCGACGGCCTGCTTCATCACGCGCGCGCTCTTCACCACCTGCGGCAGGAACATCTTGCCGCTGCCGAAGAGGTCGCCGACCACATTCATGCCGTCCATCAGCGGCCCTTCGATGACATGGATGGGGCGCGCGAATTTCTTGCGCGCCTCCTCGGTGTCCTCGACGATCCATTGCGTGATGCCCCTGACCAGCGCGTGCGAAAGCCGCCCCTCTACCGGCTGGTCGCGCCAGGCGAGGTCCTCCATTGCATCCTTCTTCTTGCCCTTGTAGCTTTCGGCGAATTCCACCAGCCGCTCGGTCGCGTCCTCGCGGCGGTTGAAGAGGACGTCCTCGACGCGCTCGAGCAGGTCTGGCGCGATGTCGGCATAGACGCCCAGTTGCCCGGCGTTGACGATGCCCATGGTCATGCCTGCCTTCGTCGCGTGGTAGAGGAAGGCGGTGTGCATGGCTTCGCGCACCGGGTCGTTGCCGCGGAACGAGAACGACAGGTTGGACACGCCGCCGGAGATCTTGGCGTGCGCGAGGTGATGGTGGATCCACTGCGTGGCCTCGATGAAATCGAGCGCGTAGCGGTTGTGCTCCTCGATGCCGGTGGCGATGGCGAAGATGTTCGGGTCGAAGATGATGTCCTCGGCCGGGAAGCCGACCACGTCGGTGAGCAGCCGGTAGGCGCGCGCGCAGATCTCGATCTTGCGCTTGAGCGTGTCGGCCTGGCCCTTCTCGTCGAAGGCCATGACGATCGCGGCAGCGCCATAGCGGCGCACCAGTTTCGCGTGCCGGATGAACTCCGCCTCGCCTTCCTTCATCGAGATGGAATTCACGACGCACTTTCCCTGCGCGCACTTGAGCCCCGCCTCGATCACGCTCCACTTCGAGCTGTCGAGCATGATCGGCACGCGCGAGATGTCGGGCTCGCCCGCGATCAGGTTCATGAAGCGCGTCATGGCGGCCTGCGAGTCGAGCATCGCCTCGTCCATGTTGATGTCGATCACCTGCGCGCCGCTTTCCACCTGCTGGCGCGCCACGGCGAGCGCCTCGGGGAAATCGCCCGCGAGGATCAGCCGCGCGAACGCCTTCGAGCCCGTGACGTTGGTGCGCTCGCCGACGTTCACGAACAGCGAGTCGTCGCCGATGTTGAGCGGCTCCAGCCCGGAGAGCCTGAGCCGGGGCTCGATCTTCGGCACGATGCGCGGCGGGGACTTCGCGACGATCTCCGCGATCGCCTTGATGTGCGCGGGCGTGGTTCCGCAGCAGCCGCCGGTGATGTTGAGCCAGCCGGCCTCGGCCCATTCGCGGATGAAGGCCGCGGTCTCTTCCGGCAGTTCGTCGTACTCGGCCATCGCGTTGGGCAGGCCCGCGTTCGGGTGCGCGGAGACGCGCGTGTCGGCGATGCGCGCGAGTTCCTCGATATGCGGGCGCAGCTGCTTGGCGCCCAGCGCGCAGTTGAACCCGACGGACAACGGCCGCGCGTGGCGCACCGAGTTCCAGAACGCCTCGGGCGTCTGCCCCGATAGCGTGCGCCCCGAGGCGTCGGTGATGGTGCCCGAGACCATGATCGGGAGCCGCACGCCGGCCTCCTCGAAGTACGCGTCGATGGCGAACAGCGCCGCCTTGGCATTGAGCGTATCGAAGACCGTTTCCACGAGGATGATGTCGGCGCCGCCCTCGACCAGCCCGCGCACCGCCTCGGCGTAGGAATCGCGCACCTGGTCGAAGTTGACGGCGCGGAAGCCGGGATCGTTCACGTCCGGCGAGAGCGACAGCGTGCGGCTCATCGGCCCCAGCACGCCCGCGACCCAGCGCTGCCGGCCGGGCGTGCGGCGGCTGTAATCGTCGGCAACCTCGCGCGCGAGCCGGGCGCCTTCGAAATTCAGGTCGAAGACGGCGGACTCGAGCTTGTAGTCGGCCTGCGAGATCGAGGTCGAGTTGAAGGTGTTGGTCTCGAGGATGTCGGCGCCGGCCTCGAGGTATTTGCCGTGGATCTCGCGGATCACCTGCGGCTGCGTGAGGGTCAGCAGGTCGTTGTTGCCCTTGAGGTCGTGCTTGTGGTCCCTGAAGCGCTCGCCGCGGAAGTCCGCTTCGGAGAGCCGGTGCTGCTGGATCATCGTGCCCATGGCGCCATCGAGCACGAGGATGCGCTGCTGGAGCGCGTCCTCGAGTGCCTTCAGGCGTTGCGGGCGAAGCGAAAGTGAATGGTCCATGTCGAATTCGTCATTCCGGGCTTGACCCGGAATCCAGCGCGAATTCTGACCGGCGCTGGATCCCGGTTTTCACCGGGATGACGACCTTTTCCAAGTCGTCAAAAAGCAAAAAAACCCGTCAGCTTTCGCGAACGGGTTTCGGGGCCGGTCGCTTTAGCTGCATTTGTAGAGCGCCCGCAAGCTGGGGGATCAAATCGGCGCTTGAAGCGTGGATTCTATATGCGGCGACGGCTTTCGGCAAACCCGGCGCTAGGGCGCGGCGCCCGCCTGCCAGCGCAGCCGGAACCAGGGCATGCGCTTCAGCGCCGGAACAGAAACCATGTATGCGGCGATCCCCAGGCTGTCGGCGGCGATGTCCAGGGCCGATGCCTGGCGCCAGGGGAGGAAGTACTGGACGACTTCGATTGCAACGCCGTAGCCGAGCAGCGCCAGGATCTTCACGAGGCCGAAGCGGCTTGCCGGGAACGAGAAGTCCACGAGCAGTGCGAGCGCCGCGAAGGCTGTGGCGTGCTTCAGCTTGTCGTAGAGCTGGTCGATCAGCGGAATCTCACGGCTGGTAAAGGCGAGGAAACCAATCGCAAGCAGCGCAACCACCAGTGCGATGCGAAACGTGACGATGATGGTGCGGGACAGGGCCATTGCCCGTGAGGGTACTGGACTTGCCGATTGCGGCCAAACGGATGGCGCCGGGCCGACGCGCCGAGGCCGTTCATCGCCTCCTTCTTTCATGAAAAGCTCCGTTGCGAAAAAGTGGCGAAATCGTCCTTCGTCGAGCGACAAGGGCGGCCCGGCATTTCCGTGCGGCGTCACGGGTAGGAGGTGCGCAACTCGTCCTTCACCAGCGCCTGGAGCTCATCCAATCCGAAGCGCGGCATGGGACGGCCGTTGACGAAGAACTCCGGGGTCTTGGAGACGCCCAGAACCTTGGCATCCGCGAAATCGCGTTCCATCCGCGCGGCGATTTCCGCGGAGTTCATGTCCCCCCTGGCGCGGTCGAGATCGAGCCCGATGCCTGCCAGGGACGGCCAGGCCCGCTCCGGATAGACCTGATGGTTCACGGTCCACTGTCCCTGTGAGGCGAACACAGCCTCCAGCGCCTGCCAGTACTTCCCCTGGTTGCGGGCGGCCTCGAGCGTCCTGACCACGTGCTCCGAGCCCTTGTGGAAGGGGACATGGCGGACCGACAGCCGGATCCGGCCCGGATTTGCCGCCATCAGCTTCTTGACGTGCGGATAGAAGACGGCGCAGGTCTCGCATGCCGGATCGAGAAACTCGACGATGTGCACCTTCGCGTCCGGGCTGCCCAGCCCGGGCGAATTCACGCTTGCCAGGAATTCCCTGTTCTTCGCGGCGGCCTGCTGTGCGGACCGATCCGACTCGGTCTTGTAGTAGAGAGTGCCTGCCACGAAGGCGAGCAGCAGCGCCATCGCGGCAGCAACGAAAATGCTCCTTCGGCTGATGCCGCGAGGCGGGGTTGCCTGCTGCACGGGCGCTTCCCGGGGCTTCGGGTTTCGTTTGCTCTTTCGGCTCATCGTTTGCTCCGGAAGTGCGCGGCAACCAGCAGCGCGTTCATGGTTGAAAAGGCAATGAAGGACAGCAGCGGAATGTTGACGAAGCCCAGCCACTCTATCTGCACCTCGGAGCAGGGCACGCCCTGCATGCACGGCTTGATGCCCTCGGGGATCCATCCGGCAACGAGCAGGACCTGGAAGGCCGAAACGAGCCAGCCCGCGAGGGCGAGGGGCAGGGTGAAGCGGACGACCCGTGCATCGAACGGGAAAAGACCGAATGGCAGGATGAGCGCGAGCGGGAACATGAAGACGCGCTGGTACCAACACAGGACGCAGGGCGGCAGGTTCATGATCTCGCTGAAGAAGAGCGCGCCCAGCGTCGACAGGGCCGCGATCGCCCAGCATGCGAAGACGAGCATCCATGCCGCATCCGGCGGGCGTTCCCCCATTGTCCCGCTGTCAGGCATGCGAAGGCTCCGGTGCGCTCATGCCGGCCGCACCTCGAGGACCGCCATCATGCCGGCGTCCTCGTGCTCGAGGATATGGCAGTGGACCATGCGCTTGCCCGGCAGGCCTTGGCGCATCTCGATGGTCGCTGTCTCTCCCGCGGGCACGTTCACCGTGTCGATCCAGGCCTCGTGGGGCGCTGGGGTGACGCGTCCCGCCGATTCACGGCTCGCGAGGCGGAACTGCGTGCCGTGGATGTGGATGGGATGGTCCATGAAGGTGTCGTTCACGATGTCCCAGGCCTCCACATCGCCGACGGTGGAAACGAAGTCGACCCTGTTCATGTCAAAGGACCGCCCGTTGATGAGGAAGTCGGTACCCATCATTCCCATGCCGCCCGATTGCGTGAGCACCGCCCGCTTCCTTGCGACGGCTGGAGCGCGCGGCGGGAATGCTCGCAACGCGGCGGGAAGCTCAAGCGGCGCCAATGGCGTATCCACGGTGGTCGCAAGCGTGAGGAGGTCCTCGCTCGCATAGGAACCCAGCCCCATGTTGTCGGAGACGTGCCGCAGGGCACGCAAGGTGAATCGTGCCGCGGGCGCGCTCGATGCGGTGACGATGACCTCGATGCGCTGTGCCGGCGCGACGAGGATCTCGGCGAGGCCCGCGATCGGCGCCGCAAGCAGGCCGCCGTCTGTGCCGACCAGCGTGAACGCGTGTCCGTCCAGTGCCAGCCGCAGGTACCGCCCGCTCGTCGCATTCAGGATGCGCCATCGCTGGGTCGCGCCGGGGAGCACGGTGTGCACCGGCAGGCGCCCGCCGTTCACCAGCAGTTGACCGCCCTGCCGCCCGAACATGAAATCCATCGCGCTATCCGGTGACACCTGCGCGTCGCTTCCGAGCCGGATGCCGGTCACGAGCATCGTTACTTCGGGAATGCCCGCGAGCGGGTCGTTCGCGGCGCGCACGATGAAGGGCGCGGCAAGACCCATCGACACCTGCTCGGCGGCCGTACCGTGCGCGTGCGGGTGGTACCAATACGTGCCGGCGCAACCCGCCGGCAGGTCGAACTCGTACAGGCGCGTGGCGCCCGGGCGCACCGGATCCATCGGGCTTCCGTCCTGGTCCGAGGGCACGGGAAGCCCGTGCCAATGCACGGTCGTATCCTTGGAGAGCCGGTTTTCGAGCGCGATCCGAACGCGATCGCCCTCGCGCACGTTCACGACCGGGCCGGGAAAGAGTCCGTTGTAAAGCCACAGCGCGGTCGCTCGTCCCGGGACCAGGTTCGCAGTGGCGGGCGCCGCGGCAAGCGCCGCGGAGAACTGGCCGGCACCGGCGGAGGTGTTTGCAAGCGCAGCGAGTGACTTGAGCGGCTGGCCTTCGGCAAGCAGCGCGCCAGTGGAAACCGGCGGCGGCGTCATCATGCTGCTGCCGTCCCCGCCGCCGCCCCCGCCGCATCCGGCGAGGAGCGGCGCCCGTGCCCGCCAGCGTTGCCCCGAGGAATTCGCGTCGTTTCATGGCCGGTCTCCTGTCCCCCTCGCGATTCCGCGTCCCTTCACGAGCGCGTAGATCGCGGGAATGACGATGAGCGTGAGGATGGTCGAGGACACCATGCCGCCCACCATCGGCGCGGCGATGCGCCGCATGACCTCGGAGCCCGTCCCCGTGCTCCACATGATCGGCAGGAGGCCCGCCATGATCGCCACCACCGTCATCATCTTCGGCCGCACGCGCTCGACGGCGCCTTCCATGACCGCTTCGTAGAGGTCCGCCGCCGTCGGCACTTCGCCCGCTTCCCCGCGCTCCTTGCGGATCCGCTCCCACGCGTGTTCGAGGTAGATGAGCATCACCACGCCCGTCTCGGCGGCAACGCCGGCAAGCGCGATGAAGCCCACGCCGACCGCCACGCTCAGGTTGTAGCCGAGCGCCCAGACGAGCCAGATGCCGCCCACCAGCGCGAAAGGCACCGAGAGCATGACGATCAGGGTCTCCGTCATGCGCCGGAAGTTGAGATAGAGCAGGACCAGGATCGCGAAGAGGGTGAGGGGAACCACGATCTTCAGCCGCTCGATCGCGCGCTCCATGTACTCGAACTGCCCGCTCCACGCGATGTAGTAGCCCGGCGGGAAATCGACCCCGGCTGCCACCGCCTTCTTCGCGTCGGCGACGTAGCTGCCGATGTCGCGGTCGCGGATGTCGACGTAGATGTAGGCGGACAGCAGCGCGTTCTCGGTGCGGATCGCCGGCGCGCCCTTGGTGATCCGCACCTTCGCCACCTGGCCCAGCGGCACCATCGCGGACCCCTGTCCCATTTCGGAAGCGATCGGCACGAGCACCTGTGTTGCGATCGCCTGCGGATCGCTTCGCAGTTCGCGCGGATAGCGCACGATCACGCCGAAGCGCTCGCGGCCCTCGACGGTGGTGGTGACCATCTCGCCGCCCAGCGCGGTCTGGACCACGTCGAGGAGCTCCCCGACGGCGAGGCCGTAGCGGGCGAGCGCGGCGCGATCAGGCTCGATGTCGAGGTAGTAGCCGCCGGTGATGCGCTCGGCGTAGGCGCTGGTGGTTCCCGGGCACTTCCTTCACCACGGACTCGATGTCGCGGGCGATGCGTTCCATCTCGACCAGGTCCTTGCCGAACACCTTGATGCCGATCGGCGTACGAATCCCCGTCGAGAGCATGTCGATGCGCGCGCGGATCGGCATCGTCCACGCGTTCGACACGCCCGGGAACTGCATCGCCTTGTCCATCTCGGCGATCAGCGCGTCGATGTCCATGCCGGCGCGCCACTCGGATTCGGGCTTCAGGTTGATGACCGTTTCGAACATCTCGAGCGGCGCGGGGTCCGTGGCGCTCTGCGCCCGCCCGGCCTTGCCGGCGACGCTCACCACTTCGGGGAAGCTCTTCAGGATGCGGTCCTGCACCTGCAGCAACTCCGCGGCCTTGGTGACGGACATCGCCGGCAGCGAAGTCGGCATGTACAGGATCGTGCCCTCGTTCAGCCGGGGCATGAACTCGCTGCCGAGCCGCATGGCGGGAATCACGCTCAAGCCGAGCGCCACGGCGGCGATCACGAGCGTGGTCTTCTTCCAGCGCATCACCGCCGCGATGACGGGGCGGTAGAGCGCGATCAGCACGCGGTTGACCGGGTTCTTCGACTCGGGAAGGATCTTGCCGCGGATGAAGAGCCCCATCAGCACCGGAACGAGCGTCACGGACAGGAGTGCGGCGCCCGCCATGGCGAAGGTCTTGGTGTAGGCGAGCGGCGAGAAGAGCCGCCCCTCCTGGGACTCCAGCGTGAAGACGGGAAGGAACGACACCGTGATGATGAGCAACGAGAAGAACAGCGCAGGCCCGACTTCACGGCACGCCTCCACGATGGCCTCCGCGCGGGACTCGCCCGGCGCGAGGCGCTCGATGTGCTTGTGCGCGTTCTCGATCATGACGATGGCGGCGTCGATCATGGCGCCGATCGCGATCGCGATCCCGCCCAGGCTCATGATGTTCGAGTTGATGCCCAGCGCGCGCATCCACAGGAAGGCGATCAGCACGCCGATGGGCAGCATCACGATGGCCACCAGGGCGCTGCGGACGTGGAGCAGGAACACGATGCAAACGGCCGCGACGATGAGGCTTTCCTCGAGGAGGGTGATCTTGAGGGTGGCGATCGCGCGGTGGATGACGTCGGAGCGGTCGTAGACCGCCTCGACCGTGACGCCTTCCGGGAGGCCGGTCGCGATCTCGGCGATCTTCGCCTTCACGTTTTCGATCACCTCGAGCGCGTTCTGGCCGTAGCGGGCGACGACGATGCCGGAGACGATCTCGCCCTCGCCGTTCATCTCCGCGAGCCCGCGGCGCTCGTCGGGGCCGAGCTCCACTCTTGCGACATCGCGAACGAGGACCGGCGTCCCCTTTTCGCTCTTCACGACCAGTTCCTCGATGTCGGCCTTGCCGCGCAGGTAGCCTCGCCCGCGCACCATGTACTCGGCCTCCGCCATCTCGATGACGCGCCCGCCCACGTCGCGGTTGGAGTCCCGGATCACCTGCGACACCTTCATGAGCGGCACGCCGTAGCTGCGCAGCTTCACCGGGTCGACGATCACGTGGTACTGCTGGACGAAGCCGCCGACGCTCGCCACTTCCGCCACGCCGTGCGCCTTGGTCAGCTGGTAGCGCAGGAACCAGTCCTGGATCGTGCGCAGTTCCGCGAGCGAGCGGTTCTTGCCGAGCAGCGCGTACTGGTACACCCAGCCCACGCCCGTGGCGTCCGGCCCGAGCTGCGGCGTCACGCCACGCGGCAGCTTCCCGGCCGCGAAGTTGAGGTATTCCAGCACCCGCGAGCGGGCCCAGTAGATGTCGGTGCCGTCCTCGAAGATCACGTAAACGAAGGACGCGCCGAAGAACGAGAAGCCGCGCACCACCTTCGACTTGGGCACCGAAAGCATCGAGGTGGTGAGCGGGTAGGTGACCTGGTCTTCCACCACCTGCGGCGCCTGGCCGGGAAACTCGGTGTAGATGATCACCTGCACGTCGGAGAGGTCGGGCAGCGCGTCGAGCGGCGTCTTCACGACCGCGTATATACCCGCGATCGTGATGGCGAAACTCGCGAGCAGGACGAGGAAGGGGTTCTTCGCCGACCAGGTGATGATGGCCCTGAGCATTTCAGTGCCCCTTGTGCGGATCGGCTGCGGGCTTCACGGCCGTAATCACCCATTCGCCGGGCTTGCGCTCGACGAACTCGAAGGCGATGGCCGCGCCGGGCTTCACGCCCGCGACCAGCGATGCGTTGGCGAGCGCGAAGTCCATGGTCATCGCCGGCCACTTGAGGCTGGCCACCGGCTGGTGCGTGACGGTGACCGTGCCTGCCTTGGCATCGATTGCCTTCAGCGTGCCGTCGGCCCGATGGGTCACGGCGGTTTTCGCCTCGCCACCTGGTTTTGCCGCGCCGGACATCCCGCCCAGCGCCGCGCGCAGGTTGCTCTCGGCGTCGATCAGGAAATTGGCGGCCACGACAACCATGTCGCCTTCCTTGATGCCGGACCTGATCTCGACCCACTCGTCGCTGCGCGCGCCGGTAGCGACTTCGCGCGGCTCGAACCTGCCCTCTCCGGCCTGCACGATGACGACGCGCCGCACGCCCGAATCGATCACTGCGGAGGCCGGCACCGCGATCACCTTTCCCGCGTTGCCGGAAGCCAGCTGTACCTGCGCGTACATGCCGGGCTTGAGCAGCCCTCCGGGATTGGCCAGCTCGACGCGCACGGCCACCGTGCGGGTCTCGGGCTTGAGCGTGGGATAGACGTAGGTGACGACGCCGTCGAAGCGCTTGTCCGGATAGGCGTTGATCTGCACTTGCGCCTTGCTGCCGTTGGTCACCAGGCCGATGTCCTGCTCGTTGACGTCGGCCAGCACCCACACCTGCGAGAGGTCGGCAATCTGGTAGAGCATTTCGCCGGGCATGAAACGCATGCCCGATACCGCTTTCCTCTCCATCACGACACCGGTCGCGGGCGAGCGGAAGCTCACGGTGCGGGTGGCTTCCCCGGTCCTGGCGAGCGTCTCGAGCTGCTCGGCGGAAACATCCCAGTTGCGCAGCCGCGTGAGGCTCGATTCGGCGAGCTGCGCCATCCCCGACCGGCTTTCGGCGCTCGCGTCCTTGAGCGAGGCCACCCCGCGCGAGGCGATGGCGTACTCGCGCTGCGCCGCGACCAGCTCGGGGCTGTATGCCTCGAACAGCGGCTGTCCTTTCACCACGGGCTGTCCCGTGGTGTTCACGTAAAGGCGTTCGACGTAGCCCTCGAACTTCGGCGCGATCGTGGCGAGCAGCCGCTCGTTCACCTCGACGCGGCCCGAAGCGCGCACGACACGGTCCAGCGCGCGGCGCTCGGCGACCTGCGTGCGCACTCCCAGCTTCTGCACGCGCTCCGTGGAGAGCTTCAATCTCGCCGCCCGCGGAAGCGGTCTCTTCGCCTTCGTAGACGGGAATGTATTCCATGCCCATCTGGTCCTTCTTCGGCACGGGCGACGTGTCGGGAAGCCCCATGGGATTGCGGTAGAAGAGGAGTTTCTTCTCCTTCTTCGCCTCGACCGCGGGCGCGGCGGCAACGACGGCGGCCTCGTGCGCGGAGCGGGTGCCCCACCAGTAACCGGCTCCCCCGGCAACGATGGCGGCGATGACGGCGACGGAAATTCCGGTCTTCATAGGTCTTCTCCCACGATGCGTTCGATGTCGGCGAAGCGCATCTGCGCCTCGGCCTGGGCCTTCAGCCGCTCCTGTTTCGCGCGCTGGATCTGGCGCTGCGCGTCGAGCAGCGTGGTGAAGTCCACCTTGCCGTTCTCGTAGCCCGCGAGCGCGGACTGGAAGGTGAGTTCCGCCTGCGGCAGCAGGCTCCCGCCGGCGAGCGATTCGATGCGCCGCGCGGTCTCGAGCGCGACGAGGTTCTCCGCAAGCTCTCCGAGCGTGTCGTTGGCGGTCGCGTCGCGGCGCGAGCGGGCGGCGCTGGCCATGGCGCGGGCCTCGCGTTCCTGCGAACGGCGCGTGTCCAGCTGCAACGGGATCGCCACTTCAAGCATCAGTTCCCATTCGGAAATGCGGTTGCCCGACTGGATCGGCGAGAGCCCGACGGCGAAGTCGGGATAGCGGTTGCGGTCGGCGAGTTCCACGGTCTTGTCGGCGGCGCGAATGCGCGCGTCCTCGGCGGCGAGCTTGGGGTTGCGGGCGCGGGCGCGCTCCTCGAGGTCGGCCGGCTGCAGGCGCGCAGGCGGCGGCAGCGCGCGCAAGCGCTCCGGCTCGGCGAGCGGCTCGCGCGGCCCGCGCGCGATGAGCGAATTCACGCGCGTCTTCGCGCGGGCGAGTTCGCTTTCCTGCGCGTACAGGTCGGCGCGCAGCGAGGTCTGCTCGACCTGCGCGCGGATGGCGTCTTGCTGCGCGCCCAGGCCGCCGGAGTAGCGTGCCTGCGCGACGCTCTCCAGCCGCGCGAGCAGCTCCAGCACCTCGCGCGTCAACCGGAGCGTCTGCGCGTTGTAGTAATACTGCGTGTACGCGCCCTTGATCTTCGTCGCCAGTTCGAGCCAGGTGCCGTCGGCGCGCCGCATGGCCGCTTCCGAGTCCGCCTCGGCGACTTCGCGCCTCAGGTCGCGCTTGCCGAAGAACGGAAGCGGCTGCAATACCGTGTACTTGGTGCTGCCCACCTTCGACGGATTCAGGCTGGGGGCCGCGTCGGACCCCTCGTTGGTGAAGTTGCGCCACTCGATGCGGAACGCCGGGTCGGGAAACGCGCCCGCGGGACCGACCCTGTCGCCCACGGCATCGGCTTCGTAACGCATGGCGGCAAACTCGGGATTCTTCTCGCGGGCGATTTCGAGCAGGCTCTCGACGCTGCGACCGGGCGGCGATGACTGGGCGAGCGCGAGGCCTGCGCCGAGCGTGGCGGCGACAAGGAGCGCGAGGGAGCAAGCTTTCGGGCGGCGGGCGGTCCGCGCAAGGCGGGCGGGAATGGCAATCGACATGGAACCTCCAGTGCATGACGGGACCGGGCACGGGAGCTTCCCGTGGCCGGCACTTCAAGCCACCGGAGGATCAGATGCGAAGTTGCAGGGGACGCGCGTCGGGCGGGGGCCCGTGCGCGGGAAGGAAGGCGGAGAGGACGACCGGGGCAGGGCCCGAGACGCGCGGCGCGGCAAGCACCGCGACCAGTGACCCCGACTGCGGAATCAATTGCCGGCAGCGGCTTGGCAATGTCGACGGACGCGGCGCCGTACTGGCAGTGCTGCGCGCAGGTGTTCGTGTTCGCGTCTGCCTGCGGGCAGCCTTCGAGGATGGGCTGCGGTCTCGTGCGCCATGCCGCCCATGTTCATCATCATCTCGCAGGCGTGCGCGGACGCGGCGAACTGGGCGAATGCCAGCGCGAAGGCGGCGAGCAATGCGGCAACGGTGCGACAACGACGGGTCATGGGCAGGAGTATGCGCCGGCTGGGGCCGGGGCCAAATTGATCCAGAGCAAATCTTCTGACAGCAATCCTCAGCCCGGGTTCGCGTGCAGCCAGTCGAGCGCCAGCGCGGATAGCGTCTTCACCCCCAGCGGCAGGCAGTCCTCGTCGACGTAGAAGCGCGGGCTGTGGTTCGGCGCCGCGGTATTTGCATCCTTGTCCGGGGGCGTGCAGCCCATGAAATAGAAGAACCCGGGCACGACCTTCTGGTAGAAGGAAAAATCCTCGGCGCCGCAGATCCTGTCCACGACGTTCACCTTGCCTTCGCCCGCGAAACGCGCAAGCGTCGGGATCGACCACTCGGTCAGCGCGGGATCGTTCACGGTCACGTCGTACCAGCGGTGGATGTGCACGTTCGCCCTCGCGCCGCCCGCGGCAGCGATCATCTCCGAGATGCGCGTCACGTGGGTGTGCAACTCGTTGCGCTGTTCCTCGTCGAACGCGCGGATCGTGCCTTCGAGCTTGACCTCGTCGGGGATGATGTTGTGGCGCACGCCGCCCCGGATCACGCCGACGGTGACCACGGAGGGCGCCTTGTTGATGTTCATCTGCCGCGAGACGATGGTCTGCAGCCCCAGCACGATCTGGGACGTGACCACGATCGGGTCGACCCCGCGCCACGGCATCGCCGCATGCGTCTGCGTGCCGCGCACGAACACCTTGAAGTCGTCGGCCGAGGCCATCATCGGGCCCGGACCGGTAGCCGATCGCGCCCGTCGGGTAGATCGAGCTGATGTGCAGCCCGAAGATCGCCCCGACCTTCGGGCTTTCCATGCAGCCTTCCTCGATCATCATCTTCGCGCCGCCGTTCTCGCCGATCGGCGGCGTCTCCTCGGCCGGCTGGAAGATGAATTTCACCGTGCCGGGGATGCTCGCGCGCATCGAGGCGAGCACTTCGGCCACGCCCATCAGCATCGCGGTGTGGGCGTCGTGGCCGCAGGCGTGCATGACGCCGCAGGACTGCCCGTTGTATTCCGCGGTGGCCACGCTCTTGAACGGGACGTCGACCTCTTCCTTCACGGGGAGCGCATCCATGTCGGCCCGCAGCGCCACCACCGAACCGGGCTTGCCGCCCTTCAGTATCCCGACGACGCCGGTATAGGCGACCTTTTCCTTCACCTCGTCGAAGCCGAGCGCGCGCAGGTGGTCGGCGACGATCTTCGCCGTGCGCACTTCACGGTTGCCGAGCTCGGGGTTCTTGTGGAAGTCGCGGCGCCACGCGACCACCTTTGCCTCGACTGCTTTCGCCGCAGCCGCGATCGGGGGCATCGAAGGGAAACGGCGAGTGGGGTGCATTCATGGCGGCCTCGCGGGCAGGAAGAACCTCCATTCTAGCCGGGGTACGCGAGGGCGGTGCGTATAATCGCCGATCCCGGTTCCCCTGTTCGCGCGCCCATGGACCACCTCACGCCCAAAGCGACTTTCGAATACCTGAAGGACAATCCCGACGCGGTCTTCATCGACTGCCGCAGCGAGATGGAATACATGTTCGTCGGGCACCCGAAGGGCTCGATGATGGTGCCCTGGTACGACGGCCCGGACTGGGAACTGAACCCGCATTTCGTCGGGCAGGTGAAGAAGCTCGCCGGCGCGAATTTCCAGAAGCGGCCGATCGTGCTCATCTGCCGCAGCGGCAACCGCAGCATCGAGGCCGGCGAGGCGCTCGAGAAGTCCGGCTTCAAGCACGTGTTCAACGTGCTGCACGGCTTCGAGGGCGAGCTCGACGAGAACCACCATCGCAACGCGGTCAGCGGCTGGCGCGTCGACGGCCTGCCGTGGGAGCAGTATTGAGCGCTGCCGGCGCGGCCGCGGCACGCTAGCGCATGGGCAAGGAACGCGGCGGCTACCCGCCGGCGAGCCTCGCGTGGGGCATGTGGGGCCTGGGGGCGGCGCTGTACATGGTCACCTTCTACCAGCGCGTCGCTCCCGCAGTGCTCACGCGCGAGTTGTCCCAGACATTCGAACTCACCGGGGCCGCGCTCGGCAACCTCTCCGCGTTCTATTTCTACAGCTACGTCGCGGTGCAGATCCCGACCGGGATGCTCGCCGACCGGCTCGGCCCGCGCAAGCTCCTGGCCACGGGCGCCGCGGTCACCGCGCTCGGCATCCTGCTGTTCGCGCAGGCGCCTTCGCTCGCCGTGGCCAATGCCGGGCGGCTTCTGATCGGCGGGTTCTCCGGCGTGGCCTTCGTCTGCATGCTCAAGCTTGCTTCGCACTGGATGCCGCCTTCGCGATTCGCATTTGCCACCGGCGTTGCGCTGTTCATCGGCATGATGGGAGCGACACTTGCCGGCGCGCCACTGCGCGCGCTCGCGGACGCGTTCGGCTGGCGTTCAGTGATGACTGTGAGCGCTGCCCTGACCGCGATGGTCGCGATCGCGGCGTGGGTGCTGGTGCGCGACGACCCGGTCGAGCGCGGTTATCGCAGCCATACCCTGCATGAGACCGCGGGCGTCGGGCATGGCTCGGCGCTCGCCGGGCTGCGCGAGGTGCTCGGCTATCGCAACACCGTGCTGCTGTTCTTCATCCCCGGCGCGATGTCGAGCGCCATCCTGTCGTTTGCCGGCCTGTGGGGCGTTCCCTTCCTCGTCTCGCAGTACGCGATGACCACGACGCAGGCGGCGACGCTCACTTCGGCCATGCTGGTTGCGTGGTCGGTTTCGAGCCTCGCCTACGGCCCCTTGTCGGAGCGCATCGGGCGCAGGAAGCCGCTCTACCAGGGCGGCCTCGCCGTGATGCTCCTGCTGTGGTCCGTGCTGGTGTTCGTGCCGGGCCTCCCGACGGCCTTGCTCGCCGTGCTGCTCATGGCGATCGGCGTCTCGGGCGGCGTGTTCGTCCTCAATTTCGTGTTCTCCAAGGAAAGCGTGCCGCCACGGCTGGCAGGCACGGTCTCGGGCATCGCCAACATGGGGGTGATGTTCGGCGGGCTGGTGACGCAACCGCTGATGGGCTGGGTGCTCGACCGCCGCTGGGCCGGGGCGACGGCCGACGGCGTGCGCGTTTACGACCTCGCCGCGTGGCAGGCCGCGCTTTCGGTGGTGCTGGCGTGGGGCGCCGTGTCGCTCGTGCTGCTTGCGCTCACGCGCGAGACCTATTGCCGGCAGTCGGCCTGAGTCGCCCGATCGGCGCCGCTTTGTGGCGGCGTTCGCGCTTCGCGATCCAGAGGTAGGCGAGCCAGCTCGCCAGCCCCACCGCCATCATCGCCAGCATCGCGAGCGAGAGCGCCAAGGTCGAGTGCGAGACCAGCGGCGAGATCACGCCGGCGGTGAGGGTGTTGATCATTCCCGAGACGAAGCCCTGCAGCGACGCCGCCATGCCGCGCCGCGTCGGGAAGAGGTCGAGCGTGACGATCGTGATCGACGGCATGGCCATCGCCGAGCCCGCCGCATAGAACATGATCGGGATCACCGCCCACGGTATCGACGACTCGAAGAAAAGGCAGTACGCCACGTTCGCGACAGAAGCAGTGACCATGAACGCATAGGCCCGCGTTGCCGTTTGCGGCGGCTTCAAGCGGTGCGCGACGCGGCCCGAGATCCACGCGCCGAACATGATCCCGGTGATGCCCGGCAGGAACAGCCAGGCGTACTGGTCGGGCTGCAGGTGCAGGCGCTCGCCGAGGTACACCGGGGCCGAAACGATGTAGAGGAAGAACGCATTGAAATTGAATCCCACGGCGAGCGACAGGAGCAGGAAGCGCGCGTGGGCGCCGACTTCCTGGTATCCGCGCAGCAGCGCCATCGCGTGGAACGGCTGGCGCGCATGCTCGGGCAGCGTCTCGACGATCTGGCGCTGGCTCACCACCACGAGCACTGCGCTCACCGCGGCCAGGAACCAGAAGATCGAGGACCATCCGAACCACGTGTAAAGGTATCCCCCGACGATCGGCGCGACCGCCGGCGCAAGCCCGAAGAACAGCGTCACCATCGACATGAGGCGCTGCGCGTCTTCCTGCTCGTAGAGGTCGCGGATCATCGCGCGGCCGACCACCATGCCCGCGCCGGCGGACGCGCCCTGCAGCATGCGAAAGCCGATCAGCCAGTGGATCTCGGCGGAAAGCGCTGCGCCGATCGAGCCCAGCGTGAAGATCACGAGCGCGATGACGATCACTGGTTTCCTGCCGAAGCTGTCCGAGAGCGCGCCGTGGAACAGGAACATGAACCCGAAGGCGAGCAGGTAGGCCGAGAGCGTCTGCTGCATCTGCAAAGCGGTGGCCGGAAGCGCCGCCTGCATTCCGGCAAAGGCCGGCAGGTAGGTGTCGACCGAGAACGGCCCGAGGGTCGCCAGCCCGGCGAGGATCGCGGCGAGGTGCCAGCGCGGCCGGCTGTGGTGATGGTGGGAGCGCAAGGTCATGGCGGATTATCCCGCGCGCGCGGAATGCACGCACCGACAAGCATCATTCGCGCGACTGCATCGCGGCACTTCGTCGTTCGTCCCCGACGGATTTCGTCGCATTTCGATCCTGTCGGGAAACCAACTCGTTGATTGTGATTGCCGAATGGCGCTTGGCATGCATGATGCATTCGTTCATGCCGAGGCGCGAATGAACCGGGTCATCGGCGTTCGTACTTCGCCAAGAAGAACCGCGATTCCCGGCGCGCGCAGACCTCAACCATAGAGGAGCGCCATCATGCTGAAGATCCCTTCCCGTCTCATTCCCGTAGTTGGTATCGTGGGTTCCCTGCTGTGCTTTCCGCTGGATGTTTCTTCGCAATCGTTCACCTCGCGGGCGCGCGATCCCGGTCCTCGCGGCGGCATTGCCGGCGCAGGCGCTCCGATTGCGGGGTTGAGCGCGGGCGAACTCGAGTACTTCAACGCCGGCAAGGCGGATTTCGAGGAACTCGAGGGAGTGGACGAAGGGCTTGGCCCGACCATGAATCTCGACGGTTGCGGCAGCTGTCATGCGCAACCCGCGGTCGGCGGCACCAGTCCGCCGCTGAATCCGCAGGTCGCTTTCGCCACCAAGATGGGAGCTAGGAATTCGCTGCCGCCGTTCATCCGCGCCAACGGGCCGGTCCGCGAGGCGCGCTTCGTGAAGAATGCCGACGGCACGCCCGACGGCGGCGTGCATGCGATCTTCACCATCACCGGGCGCAGCGACGCGCCCGGATGCCGCATCGCACAGCCGGATTTCGCCACACAGCTCGCGAATCGCAATGTGGTGTTCCGCATTCCCACGCCACTCTTCGGTGCCGGGCTGATCGAGCAGATCCCCGACGCGGCGATCATCGCCAACCAGGGCGCAGACGCGGCACTCAAGCAGCCGCTCGGCATCCGCGGCCGCACCAATGTCGTCGTTTCCGGGAACACCATGTCCGGCCAGACCAACAACAACGGCAACGACGGCACCATCGCGCGCTTCGGCTGGAAGGCGCAGAACAAGTCGCTTCTGCTGTTCTCGGGCGAGGCCTACAACGTCGAGATGGGCATCACCAACGAATTGTTCCAGACCGAGCGCGATGAAACGCCGTCCTGCCAGTTTGCGACTGTCCCGAACGACTTCCAGGACACCGACGCTGCCACGCCACTCGAGGCGATGACGGGGATCCAGTTGTTCGCAATCTTCCAGCGCTTCCTCGCACCGCCGACGCCGTCTGCCGACACGCCCGGCGGCGCCGACGCGATCGGAAGGGGGAAGACGCTCTTCACCACGATCGGCTGCTCGCTTTGCCACACGCCGATGCTCAAGACCGGAAATTCCTCCGTGCCGGCGCTTCGCAACATCGTGGCCAATCTCTACTCCGACCTGCTGGTGCACGACATGGGTCCCGGGCTCGCCGACGGCATTTCGCAGGGGCAGGCAAGCGGCAGGGAGTTCCGCACCGCGCCCTTGTGGGGGCTCGGCCAGCGCCTGTTCTTCCTGCACGACGGCAGGACCTCGGACCTGATCGCGGCGATCCAGGCGCACCAGAGCGGCAGCGCGCGCAACGGCGACGCGTCCGAAGCGAATGAAGTCGTCCGCAACTACAACGATCTCTCCGAGTCGCGCAAGCAGGACCTGCTCAACTTCCTGCGTTCGCTCTAGGGACGGCGGTACTGGACGGCCTCGGCGACGTGCGCAGAGGCAATTTCGCCGGCGCCGGCGAGGTCGGCGATTGAGCGCGAGGCACGCGGCTCCACCGCGCCGGCCGTCGGTACCACGAATGCCCGTGTGCGGCGAACCGACGCAGGAGGCCGCCATTCGGGTGATGTTGCCCCAAGGGCGTCGCGCTTTTCGAAAGTCCCTGCCTAGGCCGATGCCGCGACGCCCGCGCGGCTGCGCAGCAACTCCGCGAATTCGGCCGCCGGCAAGGGCTTCGAAATGAGATAGCCCTGGATCTCGTCGCACTGGAGCTTGCGCAGGAGGGCGAGCTGCTCCTCGGTTTCCACGCCCTCGGCGATGACCGACTTTCCGAGCGCGTGGGACATCGCGATGATCGCGTTGACGATCGCCTCCGAGTCGGGGCTGCGCTCGAAGCCGGCGATGAAGACGCGGTCGATCTTTATGATCTGCACCGCGAATCGCTTCAGGTACGCCATGGACGAGAATCCGGTGCCGAAATCGTCGAGCGATATGGCGTGGCCCATCGCCGCGAGTTCCTGGAGCATGCCTTCGACCGCCTCGCCGCGATCAAGCAGGAGGCGCTCCGTGATCTCGATGTCGAGGCACGAGGCAGGCAGTCCCGCTTCCTCGGTGCACTGGCGGATGTATTCGATGATCGTGCGCTTGCCGAACTGGCGTGGGGAGAAGTTCACCGACAAGCGATCCAGCGGGAGGCCCGCGGCCCGCCATGCCTTCATCTGCGTGCAGGCTTCCTTCAGGGTCCAGTTGCCGATCTGCTCGATGAAGCCGGAGTCCTCCGCGAGCGGAATGAAGCGCACCGGGGGGACCAAGCCCTGCGTGGGATGCTGCCAGCGGATCAGGGCTTCCGCCCCGCGAATCTCCCCTGTGCGCAAGTCGAGCTGCGGCTGGTAATGCAGCACCAGCTCGTTTCGCTCGATCGCCATGCGCAGGTCGCGGTCGAGAGTGAGGCGCGCGACCGCCTCCACGTTCATCCGCTCCTCGAAGAAGACCACCTGGGAGCGCCCGCCGGCCTTGGCGCGGTACATCGCTGCATCGGCGTTCTTGAGCAGCGCCTCCGCGGTCGTCCCGTCCGCCGGAAAGGAGGCAATGCCGATGCTCGCGCTGAGGAAGCACTGCTCGGCCCCGAGGCTGAAGGCGCGCGACAGGGACTCCACCATTTGTTCCGCGATCTGCAACGCCTCTCGGGTATCGCGCAGCCTCGTGAGCAGCACGGTGAACTCGTCGCCCCCGAGCCGCGCCACCGTGTCGGTATCGCGGGTGCACGACACGACCCGACGCGACGCCTCGCGCAGCACCTCGTCGCCGACGGGGTGGCCGAAGCTGTCGTTCACGATCTTGAAATTGTCGAGGTCGATGAAGAGCACCGCGAAGGAGCGCTCCTCGCGCTGGCTGCGCGCGATTTCCGTGGCGAGGCGGTCGATGAAGAGAAGCCGGTTCGGCAGGCTCGTCAGCGGGTCGAAGTGCGCCTGGTTGTAGAGCTTCTCGTCACGCCAGGCCGAGGACATGGCAACCGCGACGCGATCGGCAAGTTCGCGTGTCTGCAGGCGCTCGTCCTCGGTGGTTTCCGACTTCTCCAAGTAGCCCAGCGCGAGCGCGCCGCTGACCTCTCCTCGCCAGATGATGGGCTGCACGAACGCGCCGGACATTCCCTCGGCCTGCAGGTTCGAGAGGTAGGCGGGCGCTGCCACGGGCGGGCCGAACGAAATCCACCGGATGTCGGGCTCGCCCTCGAGCGCCGTGCGTTCTGCCGCGGAAATCCCGTGGCGCGCCATGTCCATCGTGTCCTTCGAGCCGAGGGGCCGGTAATAGGTCCGCGCCTGGCCCGGGTCGTCATGGTCGAGCAGCATCACGGCGACGACGTCCGCACGCACCACGTCGCCGACTCGGTGCAGGACCATGCGCACGATCTGCGAAGTGTCCTGGGTGGCGAGGATCACGCGATCGATCTCGGAGAGCGCCTTGAGCGAGTCGAACTGGCGCCCCAGCCGTTGCGACATCTGGTCGAACGCCATGCCGACCTCGCCGAACTCGTCATTGCGCTTCAGGCCGAGCCTCGTCGCGAAGTCGTTGTTCGCCACGCCGCGCGCCCGCGCCACCAGCTGGCGGAGCGGCGTGACGATGTTCCTCGACTGGCGGATGGTGAGCCAGGTGACCAGGACCAGGGCGAGGGCGACGACGGGAATGAAAAGGCGGCGAAACTCGAGGACGCGGGCGAGCTGGTGGCCCTCGGGCTGGCTGGCGACCACGATCCAGTCGGGCGTTCCGAACCCGGCCACCATGAACTGGCTCCAGGAAAGCGAGCGAATGGCCTCCTGGCCGCGGGACCACGTCGCTTCCTTGATGGCCGAAGGCGTGCTCGCGGACAGCGAACGCAATGCGACCTCTTCGATCGGCGCCGGGCAATGGAGCGGTGCGGCCGATTGGTCCTCGATCACGCAGAACTCGGTGGCCGTGGGCACCTCGTCGGCCGGGCCCCAGAGGTATTCCGGCCTCAGCTCCCCGATCACGTAGCCTGCGGAGAGGCGTGACAAGGGCGACCCCAGGAAGATGCGGGGTTCCGCATTCGTTCCCGCCACGATGACGACCGGCTTGCCCTCGGCGAGGCGGCCGAGCGCCGCGGCGGAAAGCGCCATTGCCTGCGGCGCGCCGATCAGCACGACTTCCTTGCCTCCCGTAACCATGGCCAGCGAGCGGAAGGTGCGAAGCGCGAGCGCGTCGGGAGGCAATGCGGCAAGGGGCTTGTAGGCAACCGAGGTGCCCACGTCCGCGGCGATGAGCAGGCGCTCGAAAAGCGTCATGCCGTAGGACTTCGCCATCGCGGCGAGGCGTTGTTCGCCCTGCTGCAGGAGAAGGGAGCGGACCTGGGTGAGCGACAGCAGCGCGATGACCGCCAGCGGCAGGAAGGCCGACAGGATGAAGAGGATGAACAGGCGGCGTGACACGCCTGTCCCGACCATGCTGCGCAGGGTCGCGATCACGGGTCGAATTCCTCCACGGTGCCGATGAAACGGCCGTCGCGCGCGCGCACCACGTCGTCGCGGCTGTTGGCGTGGGTCAGCGAGGCCTGCGTTTGCCCATCGCGGCCGACGCTGTACAGGTCGAAATCCGAATTCAAGGGCTTGAGGTTCTTGTCCTTCCGGGCCTGGCCGTTTCCGTTCAGGGTGCGAAGATTGATGTACTCGTAGGGATTGCCCCACGGGTCAAGCTTCGAGGCATATCCCACGTCGCTGAGCGCCTGGGCCAGTGCGCCGGTGTCTTTTTCGCGCTTCCTGATCGTCTCGGACATTTCGGTGAGGTCGACGATGCACTGGCCCACGCGCGAGCGTTGCACGTGATTTTCGATCGCGGGCGTGACGATGGCCACGATGATGCCGGCGATGACGAGGACGATGAACATCTCCGCCAGCGTGAATCCTCGTGCCGCCATGCCCGTTTCTCCCCTGCGATGATTGTTCGGCCTCAAGCGCGTGCCGCGGCTGCAGGCGGCCGTCGCGGCGCCCCAGCGGACGGCCTTCGTTCGGCACCGCCGCCGCGCGCCATCACGTTTCCGGCCAGTCGCGCGCGGAAAGATTGGCGCGCTTCACCAGGTCCGGCAAGGTGCGGTAGACGAGCAGGTCGTCGAAATGGGCGTTGTTGTCCGCGGCCACATCGGGATCGGAAAACGCGCGGATGGTGAAGGCGCCGATATCCTGCGTGTTATTGCGCTCGGCTCCGGAAGGCAGGTCCAGGCGAATGCCCGAAACCGTGTAAGCGCCGAGCCCGGTGGCGCCGTGGCTGATCAGCACGTAGGCGACGTCGCTGTGGGGCGTGCCGAAATCGTCCAGCGACAATCCCTTCCCCGCGAGAAAGCTGGCCGGCAGCGTGCTGCGCTGCAACGGGTCCGGGTCGGAGACGCACAGTCCGCCGAGGCCGCCCGAGACCGATGTCGTGGAGCCGCCCACGGACTCGACGGTGTCGCACTCAACCATGCTGACGCCGCCCGGCTGCGTGAGGCTCCCGACCGAACCGGTTCCCGTGTAAACCCGGTAGGAGACCTTGCGCCCCCAGTTGTCGAGCGCATCGTCGAACTTCATTCCAAGGGTCCTCCAGGGGATCGTCCCTTCCGGAAAATCGCACTTCGCAACGTTGCCGCCGGTGATCACCTCACCCCCATCATTCGTCGCCGGATTCGCCGGGCAGGGCAGGCGCGCGTTGATCGCCGCAAACTGCTCCAGCGCATCGGCGCCGGCTGCGAGCCTGCGGAGGGTCTCGCCGGCATCATCGCCGCTTGCGGCGACGCGGCGCAACACGCTTGTCGCGAACAGCCCCACCATCACCAGGACGAGAATGACGGCGATGAGGGCGCCCGTCGCGCCTTGCTCGCGCCGGCGGCGCATCAGTGCGCGCGAGGGCCGAGCCCCGCCTTGGAGATGACGCCCATGACCGAGGGACGCGAGACGATGTCGTCGAAGTGGCCGGTCCCCGAGGCCTCGACGAGCGAGTCGTCGACGTAGTAGGCCTGGAGCGCCAGGTTTGCATAGTTCTTCTGCTCTTCGGTGCCGTCAACGAGGGAGCTTGCAGTAAGCGCAGCCGAGGCGACACGAGCGCCGCCCCCCGTTTCGCCATGGCTGACCAGCACCCAGGCAGCACCGGTCATCGCGGCCGGATTCATGAGCACGGTCCCGGCGATGTTCCGCACCTCGAGGCCTTTCGTGGCAAGAAAGGTTTTGGGCGGCGTGCAATTCGACAAGTTTGTCGAGACGCAAGTCACATTGCACACTGCGACGGGAGGATACGCGCTGGCGCCTTCCGTTCCGGCCGGATCGCACCACGACATGTCCAGGCGTCCGTCGGCGGCCAATGTCGGGGCTATGCGAAATGTCAGGCGCCGGTCCCAGCCGTCGGTGACGTCCGTTTCGGATAGCCCGAGGAGGCGAAATGGCACGACACCGTCTTGCTGGTTTCCCGTGCAACCGGTGGCGTTGCGCGCGCCTTCGGTGCCGGCGTTGGTGTTGCTTGCCGGCGTGGTCCCGTCCGCCGGGCATGGAAGCCTTCTCTGCTGCTGGACGAACTGCACCAGCGCGGCCTCAACGCCGGCAATGCGGGTGGCTGTGAGGGAACGCTTCTGCGACGCGACCACGCCGCGCGTGAGCGCCGCCGCCATCGCGAGGATGATGCCGAAGATCAGCAGCACGACGACGGTCTCGATGAGCGTGAATCCGCCCGTAGCCCGGCGGTGCGCGGGTCGCCTCATTGATTCGCGGGTCTCATGGCCATTTGTTTGGCAGGATCATACCGCGCCCCGCCCGTCGCGTCCGTCGCCCCGCCGACCGTGGCGTTCGGCCCGATGAGCGGCAGGCGGCCCCGGCGCTGCTAGGGGCGCCGGTACTGGACAGCCTCGGCGACGTGCGCAGCGGCAATTTCGCCGGCGCCGGCCAGGTCGGCGATCGAGCGCGAAACGCGCAGCAGCCGGTGGTACGCGCGGGCCGAAAGGTGCAAGCGTGCCGCCGCGTGCTTCGCGAGCGCCGCGGCCTCGGGCGCGAGCTTGCAATGCTCGTCGAGCGCGTCCCCATGCAATAGCGCGTTTGCGCACGACTGCCGCGCGAGCTGGCGCTGCCGCGCCGCGACGACGCGCTCGCGCACCGCCGCGCTTGCCTCGCCGGGCGGCGCGCATTGCAGCTCGTCGGGCGTGAGCGGCAACACCTCGACGTGCAGGTCGATGCGGTCGATGAACGGGCCCGAGAGCCGGTTGCGGTAGCGGGCGACCTCGCCGGGCGTGCAGCGGCAACGCCCGCGCCGGTCGCCGAGGTAGCCGCACGGGCAGGGGTTCATCGCCGCCACCAGCTGGAAACGCGCCGGGAAGTCGCACTGGCGCGCCGCGCGCGAAATCGTGATGTGCCCGGATTCCATCGGCTCGCGCAGCACTTCCAGCACGTCGCGATCGAACTCGGGCAGTTCGTCGAGGAACAGCACGCCGTGATGCGCGAGCGAAATTTCGCCGGGTCGCGGCGTCGAGCCGCCGCCCACCAGCGCCGCTGCCGGAGGCGCTGTGGTGCGGGCTGCGAAACGGCCGCGTCGCGAAACGCGCCGGCTCGAATCCCCGCACCAGGCCGAGGATGGCGGCGGACTCCACGCGCTTCGTCGTCGAGCATCGCCGGCAGGATTCCCGGCAGGCGGGTCGCGAGCAGCGTCTTGCCGGTTCCCGGCGGGCCGCTCATCAGCAGGCTGTGCCCTCCCGCTGCGGCGATCTCGAGCGCGCGCCGCGCCTGCAACTGCCCCTTCACGTCGCGCAGGTCGGGCCCCGTGCGGCTTTCTTGCGGGACCAGCCGTGGCCATCGCGTCGAGCGGTTCGCGCCCGCAAAGGTGCGCGCACGACCTCGAGCAACGAGCGCGCGCCGAGAATTTCCGCATCCGGCGCAAGACTCGCCTCCGCGGCGCTGGCCGCGGGGACCACGAATGCGCGCTTGCTTTGGCGTGTGGCGAGCGCCATTGCAAGCGCGCCGCGCACCGCGCGCAGTTCGCCGTCCAGCGCGAGTTCGCCGGCGAACTCGTGTTGCGGCAGCAGTTTCGCCGGGACCTGCGCAGTGGCGGCGAGGATGCCGATCGCGATCGGCAGGTCGAAGCGCCCGCTTTCCTTGGGCAGGTCGGCGGGCGCGAGGTTGACGGTGATGCGGCGCTGGGGAAATTCGAAGCGCGAGGTGGCCAACGCGGCGCGGACACGCTCGCGCGATTCGCGCACTTCGGCCTCGGGGAGGCCAACGATGTTGAAGGCGGGCAGGCCGTTGGCGACGTGCACCTCGACCGTGACCTGCGGCGCCTGGGTGCCGGAAAGGGCGCGGGTGTAAACGATGGCAAGCGACATGGCGGGGCCTCGCGCCCGGGCGCGAGTTCCGCCGTGCGACGCCGGTCAGTTGTTCTTCGGAAGCGCCGCCTCGAGCTCGCGCACGCGCGCCTCGAGCTGCGCCAATTTTTCGCGCGATCGCGAAAGCACTTCACGCTGCACGTCGAATTCCGTGCGCGAAACCAGGCCGTGGCGCTCGAATGCGCTGGAAAGCACGGCCCGCACGTTGCGTTGCAGGTCGGATGCCGGGTTGCCGGCAGCGAGCGCCGCAATGCGCGTGCTCAAGTCCTCGAGAAGCGTTTCTTTCATGTCCCTAACCCGTCATGGGGGCGTTCGGTTGACCTTCGGCAGGACCCTGCCCGGGGGCGGTGCGGAGGGGGCTTCCCCGCACCCGATTGGTGCGAGCGTTTGGGGCGATGGAAATAAGTTCTTAACAAACAGGGAATTGGGGTGCGGCCACCCGTGGCACGGTAAATGCTGAATAGCCACCGATGCAATCACCTTTTCCCAAACGCCCCAGGAAGGATACCAAGATGAGAAACCTGCACAAAGCCCTGATCATCGCCGGACTTGCGACGCTGCCGCTTGCGCCCGGAGTTGCCCAGGCCCAGGCGCCCGCTGCCCCCGCCGCCGCCCCGGCCCCCGAGCCCACCCCGGAGCACGTGTTCACCGGCAACGTCGGCCTCTTCAGCGAATACCTCTTCCGGGGCATCGCCCAGACGGCCGGCAAGCCCGCGGTGCAGGGCGGCTTCGACTACGCGCATTCCAGCGGTTTCTACGTCGGCACGTGGGCCTCGAACGCGAGCTGGCTCGAGGACTTCGGCCTCTATACCCGGTCCAGCATGGAATGGGACTTCTACGGCGGCTACAAGGGCTCGTTCGCCGATGACTGGACCTACGACGTCGGCCTCTACTACTACTACTACCCGGGCACACGCCAACCCGGGTGACCCCTACGGCCAACACCTTCGAGGGCTACGGGGCAATCGGCTGGAAGTGGCTGAGCGCGAAGGCGAGCTACAGCTTCCAGAACTACTTCGGTGCCGAGCCCAACGGCAAGAAGACGGACGGCACCTGGTACTTCGACTTCTCGGCCGCGTACCCCGTCGGCGAATCGGGCTTCACCCTGCTCGCTCACTACGGGATCCTCAACGTGAAGAACGATCCCAGCGGCAGCGCGTCGATCAGCTACGACGACTGGCGTCTCGGTGCGTCCTACATCATCCAGGGCGGCTTCATGAAGGGCGCCGAGATCGGCGCCTACTACTCGGGCACCAACGCCGAGAAGGCCTACTACACCGACCTCACGGGCTACGACACCGGCAAGGACCGCGGCGTCATCTACCTCAAGAAGACGTTCTAAAGCGTCCGCGCACGCAAGGAGCCATCCATGAAACTGGTCACCGCAATCATCAAGCCGTTCAAGCTGGACGAGGTCCGCGAAGCGCTTTCCGCGATCGGGGTGCAGGGCATCACCGTCACCGAGGTCAAGGGCTTCGGCCGCCAGAAGGGCCATACCGAGCTGTACCGGGGCGCCGAGTACGTGGTCGATTTCCTGCCGAAGGTGAAGATCGAGGCCGCCATCAAGGACGACCTGGTCGAGCAGGTGATCGAAGCGATCGAGAAAAGCGCCAACACCGGCAAGATCGGCGACGGCAAGATCTTCGTCTTCGATCTCGAGCAGGTTGTCCGGATCCGCACCGGCGAGACCGGTGCCGACGCACTCTGAGCAAGAAAAGGGGAATGAAAGAATGAAACGACTGATGAAGTCCATCGTATTTGCCGCCGCGCTTGCGTGGTCGGGCCTGTCGCTCGCACAGGCCCCCGCTGCCAATCCGTCGGTCCCTGTGCCCGAGGCCAAGCCTGCCTGCTGCCGGCACCCGCGGCGGCCGCGCCCGCTGCGGCGCCCGCCGAGGCGCCCGGCGGCTGCATCCGCATCCGCCGCTGCCGGCCGCCGCCACCGCGGCCCCGCCGCCGACGCCCAACAAGGGCGACGTGGCGTGGATGCTCACCTCGACGGCACTCGTGCTGCTGATGAGCGTTCCCGCGCTGGCGCTCTTCTACGGCGGCATGGTGCGCTCGAAGAACATGCTCTCGGTGCTGATGCAGGTGTTCGTGGTGTTCTCGCTGATCGTGGTGCTGTGGTGCGTGTACGGCTACAGCCTCGCGTTCACCGAGGGCAACCAGTTCATCGGCGGGTTCGACCGGCTGTTCCTGAAGGGCATGTTCGATCCCGTCAAGGGCGAGTTCGCGATGGGGGCCACCTTCAGCAAGGGCGTGGTCATCCAGGAAATGCTGTTCGCGGCCTTCCAGGCGACCTTCGCGGCGATCACCTGCTGCCTG
The DNA here is from genome assembly GCA_963849005.1 of uncultured beta proteobacterium. Taxonomy (GTDB): domain Bacteria; phylum Pseudomonadota; class Gammaproteobacteria; order Burkholderiales; family Usitatibacteraceae; genus CAWKGC01. The sequence goes on from CAWKGC010000019.1 coordinate 88,333, forward strand.
ATCCTCGGCGCCTTCGCCGAGCGCGTGAAGTTCTCCGGCGTGCTGGTGTTCATGGTGCTCTGGTTCACGTTCTCGTACGCGCCGATCGCGCACATGGTGTGGTTCTGGATGGGGCCGGATGCTTACACCTCGGCCAAGGTCGTCGACGAGCTGAACTCCAAGGCCGGCCTGATCTGGCAGTGGGGCGCCCTCGACTTCGCGGGCGGCACGGTGGTGCACATCAACGCCGGTGTCGCCGGCCTGGTGGGCGCCTACGTGGTCGGCAAGCGCATCGGCTGGGGCAAGGAAAGGATGCAGCCGCATAACCTGCCGATGACGATGATCGGCGCCGCAATGCTCTGGTTCGGCTGGTTCGGCTTCAACGCCGGCTCCGCGCTCGAGGCGAACGGCAGCGCCGTGCTCGCCTTCATGAACACCTTCCTCGCCACGGCTTGCGCGGTGCTCTCCTGGACGTTCTTCGAGTGGATGTTCAAGGGCAAGCCGTCGATGCTCGGTGCCGCTTCGGGTGCGGTCGCGGGCCTCGTCGCGATCACGCCGGCTGCGGGCAACGTCGGCATCCCGGGCGCGTTCGCCATCGGCCTCATTGCCGGCGTCGTCTGCCTCTGGGGCGTCAACAGCCTGAAGAGGATGCTGCGCGCGGACGACTCGCTGGACGTGTTCGGCGTGCACGCGGTGGGTGGCATCTGCGGCGCGCTGCTGACCGGCGTGTTCAACTCGCCCGACCTCGGCGGCCCCGGCTACGTGGCCGACTGGGTGACGGCGGCCATGATCAAGCCCGCGGACTACTCGATCATGGCGCAGGTGATCATCCAGGCCAAGGCGGTCGGCGTGACCGTGCTGTGGTCCGGCGTGGTCGCCTTCATCGCCTACAAGATCGCGGACCTGACGGTCGGCATGCGCGTGAGCGAAGCCGACGAGCGCGAAGGCCTCGATATCGCGGCCCACGGCGAAACGGCCTACAACTGACGCAAGGGGAGCCCGCGGCTGGCGCGCCGCGGGTTCCGCAGCAAACGGGAAAGCGCTCGGACTTCCCCCAAGAGGCCGAACATTGCGGACACCAGCGGTGTCCGCTTTTTTTTGAAAACGGTGAAAACGGGGTCAGAGTACATTTCGCCAATAACGGGGTCAGAGTACATTTTCGGCGAAATGTACTCTGACCCCGTTTCCATCGAAATGTACTCTGACCCCGTTTTCCTCCGGGGAGTGGGGCGTGCGATGTTATACTTTTCAAATGCTTACGCATGAATCCGCGCTCCCGGTCCGGCGCCTTGGCGAGATTCTCGTCGAGCGCGGGAAACTCGATCCCGCCAACCTCGACCGCGCCCTGAAGATGCAGGAAGCCGGCTCGCGGGAAAAGATCGGCGTGATCCTGTCGCGCCTCGGGTTCGTCTCGGGGCGCGACCTTGCCGATGCCCTCTCGCTGCAACTGGGGCTGCCGACCGTCTCCGCGGCCGACTATCCCGAGCTGCCGCTGATGGAAGAGCGCCTGCCGGTGAAGTTCCTGCGCGAGTCGCAGGCGCTGCCGCTGCGCGAGGACGATGAGGAAGTGGCGATGGCGCTCGCCGACCCGACCGACGCCTACGTGATTTCCGCCGTGCAGATGGCCTCGGGCAAGCGCGTGCGCGCCTACGTCGCCTCGCCCGGCCGACATCGAGGCCGCGCTGGAAAAACTCTACGGCGGCGGCAAGTCGTCGATGGGCCACATCGTCGACAACATCGAGGCGCGCGAGGACGACGACGAGTTCGGCGACATCGAGCACCTGAAGGACCTCGCCAGCGAGGCGCCGGTGATACGCCTGGTGAACCTGCTCATCTCCAAGGCGCTCGAGGCGCGCGCCTCCGACATCCACATCGAGCCCTTCGAGAACCGCCTCGTCGTGCGCTACCGCATCGACGGCGTGCTGCACGAGGTCGAGTCGCCGCCGCGGCGCCTGTCCGCCGCGGTGATCTCGCGCGTGAAGATCATGTCGTCCCTCGACATCGCCGAGCGCAGGCTGCCGCAGGACGGGCGCATCAAGCTGCGCGTGCAGGGCAAGGAGATCGACCTGCGCGTTTCCACGGTGCCGACGATGCACGGCGAAAGCGTCGTCATGCGCATCCTCGACAAGGGCGGCGTGCCGCTCGACTTCGCCTCGCTCGGCTTCGAAGGCGAGGCGCTCGAGAAATTCCTCGCGGTGCTCGACCAGCCGCACGGCATCCTGCTGGTCACCGGCCCCACCGGCAGCGGCAAGACCACCACGCTCTACACGGCGCTCGACCGCCTGAACAAGCCCGACATCAAGATCGTCACCGTCGAGGACCCGGTCGAATACCAGATGCCCGGCATCAACCAGATCCAGGTGAAGCCGCAGATCGACCTCACCTTCGCCAACGCGCTGCGCTCCATCGTGCGCCAGGACCCGGACATCATCATGGTGGGCGAGATCCGCGACGTGGAAACGGTGCGCATCGCCATGCAGTCGGCGCTTGACCGGCCACATGGTGATCTCCACCGTGCACACCAACGACGCGCCCTCCACGGTGAACCGCCTGCTCGACATGGGCGCGGAGGACTACCTGCTCACCTCCACCGTGACCGGCATCCTCGCGCAGCGCCTCGTGCGCACGCTGTGCCAGCATTGCAAGGAGCCGCACCACGGCGCTGCCCGAAGTGGTCGAGCAGATGGGCCTGCGCCGCTTCCGGAAGGAAGGCCCGGTCACGCTCTACCGCGCGGTCGGCTGCACGCATTGCGGCGGCAACGGCTACTTCGGGCGGCTGTCGATCGTCGAGATGCTGGTCATGAGCGACCCGATCCGCTCGCTCATCATGCGTCACGCCACCTCGGGCGAGATCCGCGCGGCCGCGATCGCCGAAGGCATGGAGACGATGTTCGAGAACGGGCTGCGCAAGGCGCTTGCCGGCACCACGACCATCGAGGAAGTGCTGCGCGTCACCCGCGAGGAGTAGCGCCGCCGCCGGCGCGAATCCCCCATGCCGCTTTTCCAGTACAAGGCCGTTTCCCGCGCCGGCGAAGTGCTGGAAGGCGTGCTCGATGCGGCGAATTCCGACGGCGCGGTGCTGCGCCTGCAGGAGATGGGCTACATCCCGATCCGTGCCGAGGAGGCCTCGGGCAGCAGGGGCGTCGGCGCCGGCCGGCGGCGGGCTGGGCGAGCTGCTCACGCGGCGCAGCCTTACGCAGAACCAGGTCGGCGTGGTCACGCGCGAGATCGCCACGCTCCTCAAGGCCGGGCTGCCGCTCGACCGCGCGCTCGAGATCCTGATCGCGGTCGCCGAGAACGAGCGCATCGCCGAGATGCTCACCAAGGTGCGCAACGAAGTCCGCGGCGGCGCCTCGCTATCCAAGGCGCTCGACCTGCAGAAGGGCGTGTTCTCGCGCTTCTACGTGAACATGGTCCGCGCCGGCGAGGCGGGCGGGTCGCTTCCCGGCGTGCTCGAGCGATTGGCGGATTTCATGGAGCGCTCGAAAGCGCTGAAAGACAGCGTCACCTCGGCGCTGGTCTATCCGGTGATCCTGCTGGTGGTCGCCGCGTTCTCGGTGCTGATCCTGCTGGTCGCCGTGGTGCCGCGCTTCAAGCCGATCTTCGCGCAGTCCGGCAAGGCGCTGCCCTTCGTCACGCAAATGGTGATCGGCACGGGCGACTTCCTGCGCAATTGGTGGTGGCTGATGCTGCTCGCGCTGGCGGCGATCGTGTGGCTCATCGCCCGGCGCCTCCAGGATCCCGCGGTCCGCTATCGCTGGCACCGCGCGCTCCTCGGCCTGCCGCTGTTCGGCGACCTGGCCGGCAAGGTGGAGATGACGCGATTCTCGCGGACGCTGGCCACATTGCTCGCCAACGGCGTGACTTTGGTCGGGGCGCTTTCGATCGTGCGCGACACCATGGGGAACCTCTACCTTGCCGAAGCGGTCGGAAACGTATCGCGCGAGCTGAAAGAGGGCCGCGGGCTGGGCAAGCCGATGATGGAAAGCGGCCGTTTCCCGAAACTCGCCACGCACATGATCATGGTCGGGGAGGAGACCGGGCGACTCGACGAGATGCTGTTCCAGGTCGCCGGCGTCTACGACCGCGAGGTCGAAAGCGCGATCAAGCGGCTGCTGGCGCTGCTCGAGCCCGTGCTCATCCTCGGCCTCGGCCTCATCATCGCGGTGGTGATCTTCTCCATCCTCGCCGCGATGCTCTCGATCTATGACCTTCCGATCTAGGAAAGCGGAGCACACATGAAAACAAAAACCACCCGGGCATCGCGCGGCTTCACGCTGCTCGAACTCGTCATCGTGCTGGTGATCCTCGGCACGATCATGGCCTTCGTCGGCCCGAAGATCTTCCAGCAGATGGGCAAGGCGAATTCCGCGACCGCCAAGATCATGATCCAGGACGTCGCCGGCAAGCTCGAACTCTTCCGCCTCGAGGTCGGGCGCTACCCGACCGCGCAGGAAGGCCTGCAGGCGCTGGTGAAGCAGCCGCCGGGCGTGGACAAATGGGCCGGCCCCTACCTCAAGGACACCGACCTCAAGGACCCGTGGGGCAACGAGTTCAAGTACAACCAGCCCGGCAACGGCAAGCCTTACGACCTCATCTCGCTGGGCGCCGACAACCAGCCCGGCGGCGAGGGCGAGAACCGGGACATCACGAACTAGGCCCGACCCTGCCGACCAGGTCGGACGCACCCGAAGAAAATGCGATCCCGCGGCTTCACGCTCCTCGAAATCCTCATCGTGCTGGCGCTCGCGGCGGGGGCGTACGCCATCCTCGCCGCGTCGATCGGGCGCGGCGGATCGTCGGCGGACCTGAAGGCCGGCGCCCGCACCGTCGCGGCCGGGCTGCGCCAGGCGCAAAGCACGGCGATGGCCACCCGCCGCGACGCGCTCCTCACGCTGGACATCGAAAGCCGCGAGTTCCGCCTCACCGGCGAGGAGCGGACCTTCAAGCTCCCCCACCAGCTCGACCTGCAGGTCTATACCGCGCAGGGCGAGGTGGAGACGCAGAAGCGCGCCTCGATCCGCTTCTATCCCGACGGGAGCTCCACCGGCGGGCGGGTCACCGTCTCCTCGGGGGAGCGCAAGTATTTCGTCGACGTGGCCTGGCTTACCGGGCAGGTGAGCATCGTCGAATGATCCCGGCACGCATCGCGCGCGGGTTTTCCCTGCTCGAGGTGCTGGTCGCCTTCGTGATCCTGTCGCTCGCGCTGGTGGTGCTGGCGCAGATCTTTTCCGGAGGGCTGCGCCGCACCGGCGACATGGCCGAATACGCACAAGCGCTGTCGGTGGCGGAGTCGGCGCTTGCCGCGGCCGGCGTCGAGGAGGCCTTCAAGGAGGGCGAGACGCGCGGCGAGACGCCCGACCGGCGCTTCCGCTGGTCGCGCGTGGTGAAGCTCTGGCAGGACCCGGATCGCGATCCGACCGTGGAAGAGTTGAACCGCGTCCTGCTCTACCGCGTGGAAGTGCGCGTCGACTGGCAGGGCCCGGACGGGCGCGAGCGCAGCTTCGCGATGAACACGCTGCGTGCCGGGGCGAAGCCGGCATGAGGCGCCCGCGCGCATCCGGCTTCACGCTGATCGAGCTCGTGATCGCGCTCACGCTGGTCGCGGTGATGCTGTCCCTGCTCTGGGGCGCGCTCAATTTCGCCGTGCGCAGCTGGGACACGGGCGAGGCGCGCGCCGCGCAGGCGTCGCAGCGCCGCTTGTCCGACAATTTCCTGCGCCGCGAGATGGCCTCGCTCTTCCCGATGCGCTGGCGCGACGCCAACGTCGCGAACATCGCCTTCGAGGGCGAGAAGGACCGCATGCGCTTCGCCTCGACGCGCGCCGCAGGCCTGTCGAAGCCCGGCATCTCGATCGTGGGGCTGGCGCTGGAGGACAACAGCGACACGCGCCAGCGCGACCTGGTCATGCGCCGCGCCTTGCCGCCCGCCGATGCCCGCGACTTCTCCGCGCTCGACGAAGGCGATCGCACGGTGCTGGTGCCCGGGGTGGAACGCGCGGAGTTCGCCTACTTCGGCACCGAGAATGACCTCGTCGACGGCAACTGGCGCGACGCCTGGACCGTCGCGACGCGCATTCCGCAGCTGGTGAGGCTGCGGGTGAAGCTCGCTGATGGCACGGAGCTGCCGGATTTCGTCGTCGCCGCGCGGCTGGGGGAAGAGGCGGGATGCTTCGAGAATTCCTTCCAGCGCACCTGCGGGCCGCGCAAATGAAGCCGGCCTCGCAGCGCGGCATCGCGCTCGTCCTCGTGCTCTGGATGCTGGCGCTGATCATGGTGATCGCGGCCGGTTTCCTGCACGCCACGCACACCGATTCGCTGGTGGTGCGCAATTCCCTTTCCATCGCGCGCGCCGAGGCCGCTGCCGATGCCGGCGTGCATCGCGCCTTGTCGGAACTGTTTCGCCCGGGCTCAGTGGAAGGCGCCTGGAAGCGCGACGGCGAGGTCCACGAATGGCGCTATGAAGGCGTCCCGGTCACGGTCAGCATGGCGGATGAGTCTGGTAAGATCGACATCAACACGGCAACCGAGCCTTTGCTCAAGGGCCTGCTGATGTCGGCAGGGGTCGACGAGGAAGAAGCGACCAGGCTGCTCGATGCCATCCTCGACTGGCGCGACGCCGACTCGCTGAAGAGGCTTTACGGCGCCGAAGACGCCGAGTACCAGGCCGCCGGCCTCAACTATCGCCCCTCCAATACCCCCTTCCAGGCCATAGAGGAACTCCAGCTCGTGCTCGGCATGCGCCCCGAAACCTACCGCCGCATCGCAGGATCGATCACGGTGTTCTCGCGCCAGCCGGGGATTCGCCTGCAGACGGCATCGCGCGAAGTCCTGATGGCCATCCCGGGCGTCACCGCGGAGCAGGTCGACGCCTTCGTCGCCGAGCGAAGCGCGGCGCGTGCCGAAAAGCGGCCGCCTCCGCCATTTCCCCCTGGACAGGCGTTCGCGATCGCGGGCGGGCAGCAGCCGGCGACCATCCGCAGCGAAGCGCGCCTCGATGACGGCACGGTTTTCATTCGCGACGCCGTCGCCCTGACGCGTGCGTCGCCGCGCAGGCCGTTTGCCTTTCTCGTGTGGCGGGAAGGGACGCTGCCCGATGAGGTCGCCGTCGCGCCCGCGAATGCCTCGGGCGCCCCTGCTGCGGGGGCCGCGCGATGAGCGCGGCGATCGACACTTCGCCAGCCAGGGATGCCGGCGCATGGAAGCCGCGCGCCAGGGCGTTCTGGCGCTGGTGGACGGGCGAGCTGCGCGAGATGCTTCCGCAACGCCTGCGCGCGCTGGCCGGGCTCGCCAACGACGGGCCGTTGATCGCGTTCGAGGGCGACGACCTGCTGCTCCTCGAGATCCGCTCGACCGGCGCGGCGGAGACGGCGCGCACCTCGCTGCGCGCGCTCGATCCCGAAGGCTGCCGGGTCGCGCTGCGCAACCTGCTCGCGCGGAGCGCCCAGGCGGCGGCGCCGATCCGGCTGTGCCTTTCGTCCGGCGAGGTCCTCGCCAAGCGCATCAGCCTGCCGCTTGCGACCGAAGAAGACCTCGATGCGGTGCTCGGTTTCGAAATGGACCGCGTCACGCCGTTCCGCGCCGCGGAAGTGTATTTCGACCACCGCATCGCAGCGCGCGATGCGGAGAACGGCAGGATCGACGTCGATATCGTCGCGGCTCCCCGCGCCCCGGTCGATGCGCGCCTTGCGCAGTTGCGCGAGTGGGGCGGCACGGTGCGCTCGGTGCTTGTGCGCAGCGACCTCGCGAGGCCGTCGCCCTACCTGGACCTTCTCCCCGACGAGCACCGGCGCGGCGGGGGCGTTTCGCCCTACCGCAAAGTGCTGCGCGCGCTGGCCGTTGCCGCCGCCCTCTTGTTCGCGATCGCGCTCGTCCTGCCGATCTGGCAGGGGCGCGAGTCCGTGATCGCATTGCTGCCGATGGTCGCGAAGGCGAAAGGGGAAGCGGAGGCCACGGACAAGCTCGCGCGCGAGCTCGACCGCCTCGTGGCCGATTACAATTTTGTCCTCGGGCGGCGCCACGCGACGCCGCCGGTGCTCGCCTACCTGGAAGAACTCTCGCGCGTGCTTCCCGACAACACCTGGGTGCAGCAGCTCGACATCAAGGCGCTTCCCAAGTCGCATGAAGTCACCATCGTCGGCGAGAGCGCGTCGGCGTCGAAATTGATCGAGATCCTCGAGCAGGCCAAGGGCGTGCAGAATGCCTCGCCGCGCGGCTCGATCACGCGCGGCTCCGTGCCCGGCGTGGAACGCTTCTCCATCTCCGCGGAGGCGAAGAACCGCCCGCTGCCCGATGCCGTTCCGATGGAAGTGTCCCCCGCGCCGCCGGCCGGCCGGCCGGCGGCGGTCTCCCCGGGCGGCGCACCGGCCGCGACACCACCAGCCCCGGCGACCGCGCCGGTACAGGCAGCGCCCGCAGCCGCGGCTGCGCCCTCCGGCGCCGCTGCGCCAGCCCCTGCTGCCGTCACGCCGGCACCCGCGGCCGCCGCGCCTGCCGAGGCCAGGGAAGCAAAGGGGGAAAAGAAATGATGCGCACCCTTGCCGCCGGCGGGAAGCGCGATCGCAGCCTCGCCCAGGCGATCCTGGTCGCGGCAGTCGTGCTCGTGGTTGCGGCAATCGCCCTGCCTGTGTGGATGCTGCACCGCCATTACGATTCGCGCAGGCGAAGACCTGGCGGACAAGCTGGCGCGATACCAGCGCATTGCCGCCACGCGCGGGCAGGTGCAGCAGGCGCTCGACACGGTCCGCGCCAAGGAGCCGCGCCGCTTCTACCTGAAGGCCGTGACGGCGCCCCTGGCCGGCGCCGAGGTGCAGGACCTGGCCAAGGCGCTGATCGAGTCCAACGGCGGCAAGGTGATCACCGCGCAGGCCGGCGTCCCGCGCGAGGAAGGGCGCTACCGGCAGGTCTCGGTCAACCTGCAGTTCACGGCCAACATGGTTTCGCTCAGGCGCATCCTGAACGCGATGGAAACGGGGCTGCCCTACCTGTTCGTCGACAATGTCGTGATCCGCTCGCAGGTGCCGGCAACCTTCAAGCCCGCGCCGGGAGGCGAACCGGAGATGTTCGTGCAGTTCGATGTCATCGGCTACACATTGGGAGCGAACTGAAATGGCCACCCGCCTCGCGCCCGGGCAAGTCGGCGTCATTGCGCTTTCCGCGATCGTGGCGGTCCTCGCGGTCGTGATCCTGTGGGAGACGCAGTGGGGCGCAAGCCTGCACGAGCCGCTGCCCCAGAAGCCGCTTGCCGCGCCCGCTGCCGTGGAGCCGAAGCTGCTGCCCGTGCTGGTTGCCTCCGCGCCGGAACAGGCGTGGCCGGAGACCGGGGCGCGTCCCTTGTTCGTTCCCGGCCGCCGTCCCGCCCCCGCGTTGAACGCGCCCGCCGCAATGCGCAAGGGACAGTTCATCCTGCAAGGCACGACGATCGTCGGCCCGCTTTCGATCGCGATGTTCAAGGAAGTCTCCTCCGGAAAAGTCTTCCGCATCGAGAAGGGCAAGGAGCTGCTCGGCATGACGCTGGCCGAGGTGGGGCCGGCCAGCGCCAAGCTGCAGTCCGGTGACGATTTCGAAACGCTCCAGCTCCTGGTGACCAAGGCGCCGCCAGCCCCGCAGGCGGCGGCGCAGCCGGCTGCACAGGCCGGGCCGTTCGCATCCTCCGCACCGGGGCCCGGGCCGGTGCCGGCGGTAATGCCGGTCCCGCCGACCGCAGCCGCGGGAGGGCCGCCGGTGCCAATGCCCCCGACAGGGCGACCCGTGGGCATGCCTGCGGCGCCCGGCGCGCCCGGGGGAGCCGCGTCGACCGCGCCGCCGCCGACGGCAGGCCAGCCGAACATCACGCCCGACATGACCCCCGAAGAGATGCTCGCCCGGCGGCGCGCGGCGCGGCGCGCGCAACAGCAGTGAAATCGAGTGTGTCAGAATGTTGCCCTTTGTACGCCTTGGCCCCCATGAACGCGGAGAAGAATTGAGCTTGAGCCAGCGAATCGCAACCCTTGCCTCCGCAGCCTGCGCCGCATTGCTCATCGCGTCGTGCTCGCTGATGAAGGCCGAGGACCTGTCGTCGCAGGTGATCGAGCAGCCCAAGGCCGACTTCGGGCCTGCGCGCCCGGCGAAGCCGCCGGTTGCAGCGAGTTCCGCCACGGCGGCCGACAAGCCGCGCGTCTTTCCCGGCACGGGCAATTTCCTGAACACCAAGCCGCCGGCGCCGCAGCCGCCGTCGGGCCCCGACGAGGCCAGCCTGAATTTCGAGGGCCTCGACGTGCGCGAGGCGGCCAAGGTGATCCTCGGCGATTACCTTCGCGAGTCCTACACGGTGGCCCCGCAGCGTCACCGGCACGGTCACCTTCCGCACCGATCAAGCCGGTTCCGCGCAGCGCATTGCTGCCCATCCTCGAGATGCTGCTCAGGCAGAACAACGCTGCCGCGGTCCGCGAAGACGGCATCTTCAAGATCGTGCCGATCTCCTCGGTGCGCGGCTCCGTCTCCCCGCAACTGGGCGGCACCAACCTGCCGCTTCCGCAGGGGTTTTCCGTGATCGTGGTGCCGTTGAAGTTCGTGGGCGCCAAGGAAATGGCGAAGATCCTCGAACCTTTCTCCGCCGAGAACACGGTGCGCTTCGACGACGTGCGCAACCTCGTGATCATGGCCGGCAACCAGAGGGAATTGCGCCACCTCCTCGACACCATCGAATTGTTCGACGTCGACTGGCTGGCGGGCTTTTCCATCGGCATCTTCCCGATCCGCAGCTCGGACGTGAAGGCGCTGGTGGCCGACCTCGACAAGGTGTTCGGCGCGACCGCCACCGGGCCGCTCGCGGGCCTCGTGCGCGTGGTGCCGATCGAGCGCCTCAATTCGCTCCTCATCGTGACCACGCAGCCGAAATACCTCGAAAGCGCGAGGTCGTGGGTGGAGCGCCTCGACCAGCTGGGCGGCACCTCGACCGGTTCGCGACTGTTCGTCTACCAGGTGCGCAACGGCAAGGCCGAGAGCCTCGCCAACCTGATCAGCGAGCTGTTCACCAAGCGCAGCACCACGTCGGTGTCGCTGCCGCAGCTCGCGCCGGGCACCCGCGCGGCGCAGATCGGCGCGGCAGCAGCGGGATTGGCGGCCGGCACCGCGGTCCAGATCGGGCAGCAGCCGGCACAATCCCAGCCTTCGGCAGCCAGCTTCGCCATTCCCGGCGCGATCACCAACGTGCAAAGCGACGTGCGCGTGATCGCCGACAAGGACAACAACGCGCTGCTGATCCTCGCCACGCCCAACGACTTCGAGATCATCGAGTCGGCGCTGAACAAGCTCGACGTGATCCAGAAACAGGTGCTCGTGGAAGTGACCGTCTGCGAGATCACGCTGGATGACACGCTCAAGTACGGCATCGACTGGTACATCAATGGCGGCGACCGCGTCGGCCCCAACAGCAGCGGGACGGCGGGTTCGCTGCAACCTCGGCGGGCTGCCGCCGCACGCCGCGCGGGCATTGTGCCGGCGTTCACCGGGCTGCAGCTGATCAACAGGCTCGGCGGCGATGTCCGCGTGGTGCTCAATGCGCTCGGCACCGACGGCAAGCTGGCGGTGCTCGCCACGCCCCAGCTCATGGTGCTGGACAACCAGAAGGCGACGATCAAGATCGGCGACAAGATCTCGGTGCAGACGCAGCAGCAGACCGTCCCGGGGGCGGCTGTCGGGGTCATCAACAGCTTCCAGTACATCGAGACGGGCATCCTGCTGTCGGTGACGCCGCGCATCAATTCCGGGCGGCCAGGTGACGCTGGAAATCAACCAGGAAGTGAGCGTTCCCCTGCCCACCTCGGTGCCCGGGGCCAACCCCGACATCAGCCAGCGCACCACGACGACGTCTGTAGTCGTGGCCTCGGGCGAATCGATCGTCCTCGGGGGCCTGATCCGCGAGGACAACACGTCGTCGAGCGCCGGCATCCCGCTGCTGTCGAAGATCCCGTTCCTCGGGGCGGCGTTCGGGTCGCAGAACGTGAAAAAGCGCCGCACCGAACTGATCATCCTGGTCCGCCCCATCGTGCTGACCGATTCCCGGCAAGCGGTCGCGGCCACCGAAGAGCTGCGCCGGAAGATGCCCTCCATCGAGGCGATGTTGCCGCCCAGGCAGGCTCCCCTCGCGCCGGATGTTCCGGCCTCCGCGCCGCCGGCTCCCCGTTAGTCGGGAGTGGCGCCCGACAAACGGTCATTTTGGATCTTGCACTTGACAATCCACTGCAGAATTCTATGATAACTGCTTGATTGATCTGAATTGACTCTTTTGTTGCATTTGAGCAACAGTGTTGTAAAAATATGCAGAATTCGTTTGACGCCTTTTCTCAATTTGAATAATCTTTGTTCGGAGCCGTCCTTGGATCGAAGCAGGTTGGGAAGCGTTGCCGCAATGGGTTTGTCGCTTGCAAGAGTTCTTGGCGTTGTGGTGGCGGTAGCCGGCTTTGCCGGGTGCGCCCTGCAGAGCGAGCCGAAAAGTGACGACGCGGTAGTCGAAGCCCGAGCCAAGGAAAGATGGCAGGCGTTGGTTGCCGGAGATGTGCCGAAGGCGTACGAGTTCCTCAGCCCGGGCAGCAAGACGGTGTATTCGCTGGATCTCTACCGGAGCGGCATGCGGCCCGGTTTCTGGAAGGCAGTCGACGTGGAAAAGGCCGAGTGCTCAGGCGATATCTGCGTGGTGTCCACCCAGTTGACGTATGTTTACAACGGCATGACGATCAAGACGCCGGCGAAGGAATCCTGGATCAGGGAAAAGGGAGTTTGGTGGTACTTGCACAAGTCGTAGTAGCGGGTCAGGTTGGGAGGGGCTTGATGCGTTCGCGAAAGCAATTGTGGAATTTCCCGGGGTAAGTTAAAATTCCCGCGTTGTAGCCTCCAAAAAGTGATCACTTTCATTTCTTCAAAGGAGTTACCTAAAACATGAATACGTTCAATAGAAAAGCCCTGACGGCAGCCGTTCTGGCCGGTCTCGGCGTCGCGGGCACCGCCCACGCCGTCTATCAGGATCCGAATGGCCTTGGCCAGTCCCTGATCTATCCGTACTACTCGGTCCAGTCCAACCAAGCCACGAACACGGCCAACAACACCTACATCAACGTCGTGAACACCACGGCGCAGGCGAAGGTGGTCAAGGTCCGTTTCCGTGAAGGCAAGGCCTCCTTCGAAGTACTGGACTTCAACCTCTACCTGTCGCCGTTCGACGTGTGGACCGCCGCGCTGATCCCGGCCGATGCGACCGCTTCCGGCGGCACGCGCCTGATCACCAGCGACAAGTCCTGCACGAACCCGGCCATCCCGGCGATCGGCGTGGACTTCCGCAACTTCGCCTATGCCGGTGACGGCCTGGGCGATGGCCTCGACCGCACCCGCGAAGGCTATGCGGAAATGATCGAAATGGCCGTCATCATCGGTTCGGCCGCTGCTGCCGCAACGCACGCTGCAGCCACCGGCGCCCCGACCTGCACAGGCCTGACCGGCACGACGGTCGGCGGTGCAACGGGTCAAGTTTCCGTCGGCAACCGCACCGTCCCGACCGGCGGCCTGATGGGCTCCGGCACGCTGATCAACGTCATCGCAGGCAGCGATTCGGGCTACAAGTCGACCGCCCTGTCGAACGTGACCTCAGTCGAGATCTATTCGGAAATCGGCACGGAACTCGGCAACTTCACCAACGCTGACGCGACCTCGATCGTAGTCGCGAACAATTCCGCGTACATCGCCTCCTGGTCCCCGATTGGTGGCGTGGCAGCAGGCGTGAACGCTGTTTCGTCGACCATGATGCACACCACGGCGATCAACGAGTACGTGCTGGACACGGCCACCCGTTCGAACAGCGACTGGGTCGTCACGTTCCCGACCAAGTGGTACTACTACGCGATCCCGACCCCGGTCACGCCGTTCACGGCCGTGCTCGGTGACAACGGCGCGTGCGAGTCGGTCGCGGTCACGTTCTTCAACCGCGAAGAAGCCGGCGCAGTGGCTTCCGGTGCAGACTTCTCGCCGAGGCCCCCGGGAGCGCCGGGCTCGTCGCTGTGCTGGGAATCGACTGTCGTGAGCTGGAGAAACGGCACGGCAGCCATGCCTACGGGCACGACGTCCGGCCCGCTGGCTTCGGTCAACACGGCAGTGATCAACGTCACGTCGGGCTTCCAGGCCGGCTGGGCAGCGATCCTGTTCAACGGCACGAACGCTTCGGCAACCGGTATCACGTCGGATGCAACGTCGCTCACCTTCAACCTCGCCGTCCCCGGCGCTGTTGCGCGGTGCCCAGACGTTCTTCGGCCTGCCGACCGTGGGCTTCCTGGTGCGCAGCTTCGTGAACGGAACGATTCCGGCCACGGCGCCCGCTACGGGATCTGTGCTCTCGGCCTACAGCAGCGCGTTCGACCACAGCTTCCGCCAGCGCATCACGCCGTAATCGCCTGAAAGTCGCCGCAGCAGTGCAACAAGGCGACCAACGGCAAGCAGCACCAGACGGGCAGACTTCGGTCTGCCCGTTTTTTTTGTTAGACTTGAAACATGAGCACGGCATCCAGGGAGGTGGTAGTGCCGTATAATCCACAACTTACGGGCCGAAGTTGAAGTTGGCCGCCTGACCTTGAAAGGATTGTCCGACATGACGATGCGAAACCCCATTTCCGTGTTGCTCGCCGCCGCTGCCTTGGCTATCGGCCTTGGCGCGCAGGCGCAGACCAACACCCTTACCGTCTCCGGCACGCTGACCGGCGGCACCTGTAACTACACCTCGGTTTCGCAGACCAACGGTGCATACACCTTCGCCTGCAGCGGCGCGGTGGCTACCGCGCCCGTTTGTACGCCACAGGCCTCGGCGCCATCGATCGCGCCGGGCCAAACGTCGACACTGACCGCAAATTGCACCCAGAGCCCGACTTCCTGGACATGGACGACCCCGGCAACTGCCGGAGCGCCTGCGGCACCAACTGGAGCATCCGGCCTCTTGACGTTTGCCACGGCCGGCGTCTACACATATACCGTTACGGGAACCAACACGGCGGGCACCAGCACGACTCCGGGCAGCGTGACGGTGACTGTCGCCAACCCGACCGTCGTGCCGACCTGCGTGCCTACGGCCACGCCCGCAACGGTCACCGTCGGCACCGGTTCCACGACGCTCGCCGCCAACTGCAACAACGCGCCGACCGTCTGGGTCTGGGCAACGCCGACCACCCCGGCGGGCGCACCGGACATGCCGGGCGCCGCGTCCGGCGCGGCCGGGCCAACCGCCTCGGCCTCGATCGGTCCTTTCCCCACAGTGGGCAAATACACCTACGCCGTGGGCGGCGTCAACTCGATCGGCCCGAGCGCCGTGGCGACTGTGGACGTCGACGTCGTCGCCGCGACCACCTGCGTGGCGCCGGCAATTCCCCCGAAGTTGTACCCGGCAGCGGGTGAGAGCTATCGGCAGCATGTACATGGCACTCCCCAAGGGTTTCACCAGCGGAGCGGCAGCGATCACAATGCCCCTGAACGGGACCAAGGACGTCATGTACGCCCGCTACAACGCGGTCGGATCCGCGGAAACGCCGACACGATCCGACGTCCAGTTGGTGGTCTCGAAATGCCCGGGTGATTTCGACAATATCGTCGACAAAGTGACCGGCGGGAAGTGCGCCTACATGGGCGGGAAAACCGGCGGTGAACTCAGCTGCCAACTGCCGGCCGGGAAATATTACCTCAACATGCGCCACGTCTATCCCAATGCTTCCTGGACCGGGCCCCTGATCCCGCTGAAGGACAGTTGTGGCACGACGGCAGCGCCCCTATACGGGTACCTGCGCGCACAACATCGCGATCCAATAGCCAGGGATCCTTCCGCAACCCCTCGCGCCTGTCCGGATCTCCGGGCAGGCGCCTTTCGTTTGGACGTCCCATGAAGCTTGCTCCCTTGTTCCTTGCCGCCTTCGCCGCATTGCCGGCTGCGGCCCAGAAGCCGGTCGCGCCCGCCACTCCGCTGATCGCCAACGGCGCTGTCGTCATAACCGCCGAGGACTTCGAAGGCAACATGCTGCGCATTCCCGAGAACCTGCGGCATGAATCGCGCGCCAGCCTCGAGCGCGTGAGCCAGATGAGCGACAACCTGTTCATCAACCGCATGCTCGCCGAAGAGGCGCGCAAGGGCGGCATGGAAAAGGATCCCCTCGTGCAGGCGCGCGCGCGGCAGATCGTCGACGCCTTCCTTGCCGGCCGTTACCTCGAGGAATACGAAAAAAACCTGAAGATGCCGGACCTCGAAGCGCGGGCGCGCGAGATCTACGTCTCCGAGCCGCTGCGCTTCCGCATCCCGGAATCCTACGACCTTGACCACATCGTGGTGAGCACGGTGGGGCGCACGCGCGCCATGGCGCTCGAGCGCTTGAAGGAAGCGGAAGCGCGCATCCAGGCGGGCGAGGATTTCCTCGTGGTGGCCAGCATGTACAACGAAGCGTCGCGCGCGACGGGCACGTCCGGAAGGCTCGGCCCCGTCACGGTGGGCTCGGTCGAGCCGGCGCTCCTCGAAGCGGCCGCCAAGCTGCCCGTGGGCGGCCTCTCGGGCCCGATCGCGACCAAGAATGGTTTCCACCTGATCAAGGTCAACGCCAAGGTCCCGGCAGGCAAGCGCTCCTTCGAGGAAGCACGCGCGGGCATCATCGCCGACGAACGCGGCAAGATCTCGAAGAAGGCGATGGAAGACATGATCCAGTCATTCCGCTCCGATCCCGCGACCAAAGTCGACCAGGCGGCGATGGAGGCGCTGGTGCAGGACATCCCGCGCGACCAGATCCAACAGCTGTATCGCCAACAGGCGGAACAGGCCAAGGCCGCGGAAGACGCCAAAAAAGCGGCAGCCGCCGCCAAGGCGAAGTAGGAGCTCTCAGCTCCCGGCGCGTGCGAAGGCCGCGAGCGCGCCGTCCCACCCCGACTCGCCCTCGCGCAGCATGCGGCACTGCGGGAACCAGAGCGAACGGCCATCCGCGCCGGTCGCCCAGCGCCATTCCGCCGGGTAAGGGATGAGCACATCGGAGCCGCGGCCGAGCAATGCCATCAGGTGCACGTTGGTGTTGTCCACGCAGACATGGCTGTCGACCGCCGCGAGCAGCCCCAGCATCGCATCGAGGTCTTCGTTCCATTGCGAGAGATCCGCGATCGGGCGAAGCGCATTGAGCGCATCCATTTCCCCCGGGTGCATCCCCCGCTGCACTGACACCAGGGTTCCCGCGGCGGGCAGCGCAGGCAGCAGTCGCGCGGCATCGATGACGCGCGGCAGCACTTCCCGGCCTTGCACGCTCCTCGTCACGCCTGCGCGCCAGGTGAGGGCGGTGTAAGGCGGCTCGCCGGCAAGGGCGAGCGCCTGTCGCGCCTTCTCGACCGCCTCGGCGGAGGCCGCGACTGAGAGCGAAGGCGGAATGGATTCGTCGCCGAGTCGCTGCGCGAGCCGGGGCAGGTCGGGCAGCAGCACAGCGACGTCTTCCTTCGCAAGCGCGCCGTCGAGGTCGCGATCGAGCACGAGCCCCTCGACGCGGGAGAGGATCGGCCAGAGGCGAGGCGTGCAGCGCAGCCGCACCGACCAGCCGCGCGCCCGCAACGCTGGCCACCATCTCAGGAAGAACAGCACGTCGCCCAGCCCCTGCTCCTCGATGAGCACCAGCGCGCGGCTGCGCTCCAGCCGCTCCGGCAGGTCGGGCTCCTCGGCGCGGGCGACGTTCACGCCGCGCGCCCAGTGCGGGATCGCAAGCGGCCGCCACGAATACTCGCGCCACGCGCGATCGAATTTCGCCGCCGAGAGCAGGAGCTGCGAAAGGCCGAAGTGCGCCTCCGCATGATCGGGGCGCAGCGCAATTGCCTTGCCGAATCCCGACTCGGCCTCCGCGAGCCGGCCGGCGCGCGCCAGCGCATTGGCGCGATTGTGCTGCGCGCCCGCGTCGTCCGGCGCGATCGCCACCGCCTTGTCGAAAACGGAAAGGCTTTCCGCGAGCCTCCCCTGCCGCGCCAGCAGGCTGCCGAGGTTGATGGCCACCGAGGGCAGGCCCGGAGCGATCGCCATCGCTTCGCGCAGCATCTTCTCCGCGCCCGCGCTGTCGCCCGAGGCCTCCATCGCCAGCGCGAGGTTCGAGCGGGTCTCGGCATCGTCGGACTTGCCCTGCACGACGGCGCGCAGGGGCGCTATCGCTTCGGCCGCCCGGCCCTGCCTGAGCAGCGCGATGCCCAGCCCGCCCAGCGCGGTGAGCAGCGTGGGGCGCAGGGCCAGCGCGGCGCGATAGGCGCGCTCGGCCTCCGCATGGCGGCCAAGCCGGGCGAGCACGAGGCCCAGGTTGTTCTGCGCCTCGAAGAATTTCGGCTCGATGCCGAGCGCGTGCTGGAAGGTCTCGAGCGCGCCCGGCAGGTCGCCGAGGTCGACCTGGCAGAGCCCCAGCGCATTCATCGCCTGCACGTTATTCGGCGCGAGGCGGATCGACTCGAAAAGCGGGTGGATCGCCTCCATGGTCCTTCCCTGCAATCGCAGCGACAACCCCAGCGACTGCTGCGCCGAAGGGTCGAGCGGGTCGATGGCCAGTGCTTCGCGGATCATCGGTTCCGCGCCGGCCGGGTCGCCCCCTTCGAGGATGAGGAAGCCGCGCAGGTGGATCGCGGGCGAGAAGCGCGGGTGGTTGCGCAGGATCGCCTCGCAAGCCGCCGCCGCCTCGCCCCGGTGGCCCTGTTCGTAGAGCGAGAAGGCGAGCTTGAAGGACTGGTTCGGGCTGGCGCTCATGCCTGGCGCTGCGCCGCGCGCAGCATCGCGTCGCGCTCGCGGAACCACTCGGCCGAATACTCGCAGTCGCGGTACTCGTCGAAGTACGGCCCGCCGATGCGTGAAGTGCACGAGGGCCGCGTCCTTCCTCGGCGCGTCGTAGCCGACGAGGTGGTTCCACCGCGAGGGCAGCGCGCCGATCAGCGCGTCGTTCTCGAGCCACTTGAACTGGTGCAGCTCGAGCCCCGTCGCCGTGTTCACGTACTCGGGAGTGAGCGCCTTGCACGCGGCGCAGTTCATCAGCATCACGCTCGACCAGTTCTTCTTTCCGTACTTGCTTTGCGGCGCGCCCAGGAACTTGGTGGTCTCCACCGGGACGTGCTCGTGCTGGACCACCATCACGGCATGGCGTTCGTCGCGCATCGCCCAGAGCGCGGCGATGTCGTCGAGCACCAGCATGTCGCAATCGCTGAACAGCGCCCAGCCCTGGTAGCCGCACAGCCAGGGCACGAGGAAGCGGGAGAACGAGAACTCGGTTGACTGCAGCGGGTTCTTCTCGCGCTTGAACACGCCCGAGAGCTGGGAGAGCATCACCGGGGCCACGGCCACCGGTTCGCTGGCGCGCGCGATCACGCTGTGGGCGAGCACGTGGTACGCGACGACTTCGCGCGAGTCGTAGCCGATGAAGTGGCGGATCATGGTGTGCCTTTCGCAAGGGAGGGGGAGAGCGCGGGGGCGCTGGCGAGGTCGGCCGCAAGCCGGGCCAGCGCTGCGTCCCACGAACGGCCGGGATCCTGGCGGTAGACCGCGAACCCGGGGAACCAGGGCGAATCGCCCGCGGCAGCCCAGCGCCATTCGGGCGGAAACGGCACCAGGACGCGGGCGGTGCGGCCGACCGCGTCGCGCAGGTGCATGTTGGTGTTGCTCACGCCGGCATACTCCTCGAGCAAGGCCATCAGCGCGAGCGCCTGCTCGAGGTCATGGTTGAGAGCCGAGCCGTCGTGCACGCGAACGCCGCAGGCCGCTTCGATTTCGGCGACTTCCGCAGCCGTCGGCGCGCGCTGCACGGAAACAAGTGTCGCCGGCAGGCCGCGCAACGCAGCGCCCAGCCCCCCCGGGGGAACCTGCTTGAACAGCGATTCCAGCAGCCCCGTACGCGGTTCCCCGGCGCGCCAGGTGACGCCGATATAGGGAGGTGGCCCGTATCCCGCCAGCACTGCCCTGACGGCCTCCAGGGCGGCCGGAAGGGGCGTGATCGCAATCGATCGCGGCAGGGGCGCGTCATCCGGGGCGTCCGCGAGCAAGGGAAGGTCCCCCGCCAGGACTTCCGAGGCGTCCGGCGGCGCCTGCGGGCCGTCGCGATCGAGGAGGCTCGTGAACAACCCGGTGCGCTCGAGCAACGGCAGCAGGCGCGCCTCGCCGATGAAATGGAGCCGCGCGCCGCGCGCCTTGAGGCCCGGGGCGAAGCGCAGGAAGAAGAGCACGTCGCCCAGCCCCTGCTCGCCGCGAATCGTGAGCGATCGCGGCAGCGGCGCCCCGAGGCCGGGGACGGCGTACTCGCGGCCCGACGCGCGCAGGTTCTCCACATGCAGCAGGCGTGGCGGCCGCCATGCATAGCCGCGCCAGCCGTCACGCCAGCGGCCGAGCAGGAGCATCGCTTCGCCGAGGTTCTGGTTGGCCTGCTGGTAGCCCGGATCGAGCGCCAGGGCGGCACGGTAGTTCGCAGCCGCCTCTTCCACCCGCCCGCTGTTGCGGCAAAGCAGGCCGAGGTTGTAGTGCGCGATGGGGATACCAGGGTCGAGCGCGAGCGCCTGGCGGTAGCGCGCCTCGGCCTCGGCCCACTTTCCCATCTGCTGCTCGACGTTGGCAAGGTTGACCAGCGTGAGCGCCATGTGCGGGTTGATCGCGAGCGCGCGCAGGAAATGTTCGCGCGCCTCTTCATAGCGCCGCTGGTCGTGCCGGGCAAGCCCCAGGTTGTTGTGCGCGTCGGCGAGGCCCGGTTCCAGCGCGATCGCCTTTTGCAGCGCGACGGCGGCGCCTTCGAGCTCGCCCAGCTTGTGCAGCGCATAGCCGAGATTGGCCCAGGCCGCGGCGAAGCCGGGCGATTGCGCCGTGACCAGCCGCAGGTGCGACACGCTGCGGTCGAAGCGGCCGGCCTGCGCGAAGGCGATCGAGATGTTGAAGTGCGCCTCGACCTGGGTCGGCGCCCGGGCGATCACGCGCTGCCACGCGGCGATCGCCTCGTCGAGGCGTCCCAGGTGCTGCAGGCTCGCCGCCACTCCCGCGAGAGCCGGCAGCGAAGCGGGGTCGCGCTCGGCCAGCGACTTGAATGCCGAGAGCGCCTGCGCGTGGCGGCCCGCGCTCAGGTGCAGGGCGGCTTCGCGGAGCGCGGCGGCGGGATCGGTTCGGGTCTGCATCGGATCGGCTGCGGGGCGCGCGGGGCGGGTGCGGCGCGCAAGGGCGGGGTTTGCGGGCCCCTGTTGCTACAATTCTACCTCGTTGCGTCTTGCGACGCCCGCCCTGCAACCCGACCCGCGCCCCGGCCCTGCCCGGCCCGACCATGCATCCGCGAAACTTCCAGCTTTACCTGTCCTTCGTCCGGCGCGAGCTCTTCAGCCGCTACGCGGGCAGCGTGAGCGGCGCGGCGTGGGCATTGCTGCACCCCCTGGCGCAGCTCGCGGTGCTGTCGTTCGTCTTCACGCAGATTTTCCGCATCGGCATCGAGGGCCGTCCTGGAGGCGCGAGTTACACGGCATTCGTCGCAGTGGCGCTGTGGCCCTGGCTGATGTTTTCCGAAAGCCTCACGCGCGGACTGGGCGCGGTGACGGCCAACGGCGAACTGGTGAAGAAGGTCGCCTTCCCGCACGTGCTGCTGGTCCTGTCGTCGGTGAGCGCATGCTACCTCGTGCACATGCTCGGCTTCGTCGCGGTGCTGCTCGCGCTCGCGCTTTTCGGCGACGGGATACATCTCTCCGGGCTGCCCTGGGTGCTGCTGCTGCTCGTGCCGCATTTCCTGTTCACGTTCGGCGCCGCCTGCGCGCTGGCGGCGCTGCATACGTTCCTCAAGGATGTCGAGCACGTCGTCGCGGTGGCGCTCGCCATCGTCTTCTACGCCACGCCAATCGTCTATCCGGTTTCGCTGGTGCCGGAACGCTACCGCGGCCTCTTCGCGGCCAATCCGCTTGCCTATTTCTCCGAGCGCTTCCGCGACTTCGTCCTTTCCGGCGGCATGCCCGCGACGGGAGACCTGGTCGCGCTGGCGGCGGGCATCGTGGTAGCCGCGTGCGGCTTCTGGCTGTTCCAGCGCCTGTCGCCGTATTTCGAGGAGCTGCTTTGAGCACGCTGGTCGCGCTTGCCCGCGCCGGCAAGGACTACCCCAAGATCCTGCACGCCGGGGACCGCTTCGGCGCGCTCGCCAGTGCCTTCCTCGGCCGCCCGCCGCGCCACGTCTTCACCGCGCTCGAAGGTGTGGACCTCACCGTGCTGCGCGGCGAATCGCTGGGCGTGATCGGCGAGAACGGCAGCGGCAAGTCGACGCTCCTGAAGATGATCGCCGGCGTGGTGAAGCCCACGCGCGGGACTGTCGACGTGAGGGGGCGTGTCGGCGCATTGCTGGAGTTGGGCAGCGGCTTCCATCCCGACTACACCGGGCGCGAGAACATCCTGCTCTCCAGCGCGCTCGCCGGGCTTTCGCGGCGCGAACTCGCGAGCCGCGTCGATTCGATCGTGGAATTCGCCGACATCGGCGCGCACATCGACGAGCCGATCCGCCACTATTCGTCCGGCATGGCGGTGCGCCTGGGCTTCGCGGTCGCCACCGCGCTCAGGCCCGACGTGCTGATCACCGACGAAGTGCTCGCAGTGGGCGACGAGTCCTTCCAGAGGAAATGCGTGCGCTGGCTCGAGGGCTACCTTTCCGGCGGCGGAACGCTGCTGCTTTGCTCGCACAGCATGTTTCACATCCAGACCCTGTGCCGCCACGCGCTCTGGCTGCACGAGGGCAAGGTGCGCCAGTATGGCGACGCGTTCATGGTGGCGCGCGATTACCTCGCGTGGCATCACGGCAAGGAGGCGGAGAAGGCGCCCGAGGAGGCACCCCGGGCACAGGGCCCGGTCCCGTGCGTGCTGCGCACCTGGCTCGAGGACGATGCCGGCGCGCCCGCCACCGAGTTCGCCCACGGCGGCGCGCTGGTATTGAAGGGCGTGGTCTACGAGCCCGAGGACCGCCCGCCCACGATCCTGGTCGGCATCGTGCGCTCCGACGGCACGCCGGTGTACGGCACGCATTCCAACGACGGCGACTTCCAGCCCAACCGCGTCGCCCCGCGCGAGTTCGGTTTCCGCTGGCGGCTGCCGCAGCTGAACCTGCTGCCCGGCAAGTATTCGCTGCGCGCGCACGCGCTCGACCCGGAAGGGTTGCGCATGTTCCACACGCTCACCGCGGAGTTCATGGTTTCGGGCCGCTCGCGGGATTACGGCGTGTGCTACCTCGAGCACGAGTGGCTGCCGCTGCAACCGTGAGCGCACTTTTCTTCCTCGAACAGGCAAGGCGGCAATTGCAGGCGCGCGACCTCGATGCGGCGCTCGCCTCCTGCATCGCTTCGACGGATGCCGATCGCGGCTCCGGCGAAGCGTGGTTCCTGCGCGGGACGATCGAGCTCGCGCGCGGGCGCGCCGCGGATGCCCGGATGAGCGTGGCAGAGGCGATCGCGATCGCGCCGGGCGATCCGCGCTACCACGTGCTCGCGGGAAACGCCGCGGAGGAATTGCGGCAGCTGCCCGATGCGTGCTCCGCCTATCGCGAAGCCTCGCGCCTCGCCCCGGGCTGGGCGCTCGCGTGGAACCGGCTGGGCACGGCATGCGCCGCCGCCGGCGAGTTGCGCGAAGCGGCCGATGCGTTTCGCCAGGCCGTCGCGATCGATCCGGCGCACGTGTGGGCGTTGAACAACCTCGGCCATGTGAGCCTGGAGACGGGCGACCTGGATTCGGCGGAGCAAGCATTCCGGCAGGCGCTCATGCAGAAGCCCGACTACGCGCTCGGCTACTACAATCTCGCTCGCACGCTGCGGCAGCGCGGCGACCTGGCGGGCGCCGCCGAGCAGGCCCTGGTCGCGACCCAGCTCGACCCGGACGCGACCGATGCGGCGCTCCTGCTGGCCGACCTCGACCGGCAGCGCGGCGACTTCGCTGCGGCGCAGGCGCGCTATGAGTCGATTCTCGCGGGCCGGCCCGCGCTCACGCGCCCGCGCAACCTGCTTGCTTCGCTGCTCGCGGAGTCGGGGCAGGCACGCGAGGCACAGTCGCAGTACCGGCTCGCCGAACAGGCGAACCGCTCGAGCCTGCGCGCCGCGCTGGGCGCAAACCTGCTGCTGCCGCAGGTGTACGAAAGCGCCGACGACGTGCGCGCATGGCGCGAGAACTATGAAGCGGGGCTCGCGCGACTGGAAAGCGATCCGGCGCGATTCGCCTCTCTCGCCGCGAGCGAGATCGCACAGGACGCGCAATGGTCGAACTTCTACCTTGCCTACCAGGGCGGCGACGACGCCGTCCTGCAGCGGCGCTACGGAGATTTTCTCTGTGCGCAATTGGCGCGCGCCTTTCCGCGCTGGTCGCAGCCGATCGCGCGCCGCGCCGGGGCGAAATTGCGCGTCGGCTTCTTCAGCCATTTCCATTTCGACTGCACCGTCGGCCGCTATTTCGCGAGCTGGATCACCGGCCTCGATCGCGGGCGCTTCGAGGCGTTCGCCTACCACACCAACGAGCGGCAGGACGAGCACACGCGGCGCATTGCCGCGGGCGCGAGCTTCCGCCCCCTCGCGGGACGCTCGCTCGCGGCGATGGCGCAGGCGGTGGCCGACGACGCGCTCGACCTGCTGGTCTTCCCCGAGCTCGGCATGCACGCGCCGACTTTCGCGCTCGCGGGGCTCCGGCTCGCGCCCGTGCAGGCGTGCGCGTGGGGCCATCCTTCGACAAGCGGGCTGCCCACGATCGACCACTTCATCTCGGTGGCGGGCATGGAGCCCGAGGGCGCGCAGTCCGATTACCGCGAGGCCCTGCACCTGCTGCCCGGCCTCGGCACGCGCTATGCGCGCCCGGATGCGGCCCTGCCCGATGCCGGTTCGCCGGCGCTTCCGGACGGCCACCGCTACCTCGTTCCGCAATCGCTGTTCAAGATACATCCCGACAACGACGCGCTGTTCGCGGGCATCCTCGAGGCCGATCCCGAGGCGAGGCTCATCACCTTCGCCGCGAACGACGACGCGGTTACGGAAACCTTCCGGCGCCGGCTCGCGGCCCGCCTGGATATTTCGCGCGTGACCACGCTGCCGCTCCTGCCGCATGCGTCCTACCTCGCGGTGAATGCGTCATGCCACGTGATGCTCGACACGCTGCACTGGTCCGGGGGCAACACTTCGCTCGACGCGCTCGCCTGCGGGCTGCCGGTGGTGACGCTGCCCGGGCGCCGCATGCGGGGGCGCCAGAGCATGGCGATGCTCGCGATGCTGGGCCTCGACGACGACCTGGTGGCGCGCGACGAACGCGACTATGTCGATTGCGCGGTGGCGCTCGCCTCATCCGACGCCGGCCGCATCGCGATGCGCGGGCGAATCCGCGATGCCGCGCCGCTGCTCTTCGATCGCGAGGAACCGCTGCGCTCGCTGCACGACCTCTTCGAGCGCCTCGCTCGCTGAAGGTGGCGTCATTCCGGCGAGCACCGCGTCATTCCGGGCTTGACCCGGAATGACGCCGGCTCTCTAGGCGAAGCGCCAGCCGTGCTTGGCGAAGAAGCGGCGCGCCGATTGCGCGAACAGCCAGATGTGGCGCGGCCCCTTGCGCGCGGCGTCGCCGCCGTGATGCACGATGCGCATGGCCGGGAGAAAGCCGACCCGTTCCATTGCCGACAGGCGCCAGCTCAGGTCGTAGTCCTCGAAGTAGAGGAAGAACGCGGGATCGAAGCCGCCCGCGCGCTTCAGCGACGACGCTCGAAACAGCATGAAGCAGCCGCTCACGACGAAGCGCTCGCGGCGCGAGTCGGTCGGTACCTCGAGGGCGAGTTCGTAAGGCGGCAAGCGGCGCAACAGCGGGCGCGCGAGCCAGCGCGGCAGGAAGCCGCGCGCGAACAATGCCGCCACCGAGGGATAGCTCTTGCACAGGCGCTGCGGCGCGCCGTCGGGGCCGGTGACGTAGGGCGCGCAGAGCGCCAACTCCGGTTCGGCCGCGAGCGCGCGAACGCCGATGGCAAGCGCGTCGGCCTCGATCTCGACGTCCGGGTTGAGCGTGAGGAAACAGTCCTCGCGCGCGCTCTCGATGGCGAGGTTGTTGGCCTGGCCGTAACCGATGTTGCGCTCGAGAAAGCGGCACTCATGGGCGAGCCCCGCGATGTCCGCGAGCGCCTTGCGGGCGACGTCCCGGGTGGGCGCGGCGGCGTCCGGGGCCACGCTGTTGTCGATGATCTGCACGCGGCAGGTGGCGAGCACGCCCTGTTCGCGCGCCCGCGCGAACGCGCGCGCCAGCGAGGCAAGCGTACTTTCGAGAAGGACCGGGTCGGCGTGGTGCGTGACCACGCAAACGCCGAGCGAGGCGGGAAGCGCGAGCGATTCGCCTTTCGGGGCAGGCGTCAGTTCGGGGCGCAAAGCACCACGCCCTCGAGCACCCAGCCCGCGCCGGCCATGCCCTGCAGCGTCGCGAGGTTGGTCGAGTAGCGGTGGTTCGAGTCGTTCTGCGCGAAGCGGTTGTTGTAGACGCGGTAGACCGGCGTGGTGCCCGACGGGCAGCTGCCCGCGGTCGGGTTGACCGAGGCGAAGTTGAGGCCTTCGTAGAACCAGCCCGGGTCGGCCTTCACCTGGTTGCACTCGCCGGTGCTCGCCGTATAGAAATGCGAGTTCGGCCCCTTTCCGGGCGTGCCGTAGAAGCGGCAGGTCACGTTCGAAGTGGGATAGGCGCTGGAGAGCGCGGTGAGGACGTTGAACGTGAGCCCGGTGCGGCCCCAGCCGGGACCTGCGCCGCCGCCCTCGACATAGTTGATTTCGCCGCTTTCCGAAGTGACGAAATAGTGGTTCAGCGTGGTGTTGTAGAACTCGACGGCCTGCGCCACCGCGATCGGCCCGACATAAGGCTTCACGAAGTCGTAGAACTGGTCGAAGCGCGAGTAGTAGTCGTAGTTGCTCGAGTTGGCCGAGAAATTGTTGGAATTGGAGCACGACGCCGCCCCGCCGTAGAGCGTGCCGCGCAGCAGGTACTCGCCATTCGAGAAAGTCAGCAGCGCTCCGCCGCTCGAGCCGCCTTCGGTCGAGGCGAACGAGTAGCCCGCGACGATGAAGCCGGTCGAGAGGCCGGGCACGTCGCCCGCGACCGAGAAGCCGGTCACGCGGCCCTGCGACACCTTTTTCAGGTCGCCCACGGGATGGTGCACGATGGTGATCGTCGTGCCCTGTACGATGGTATTGGCGTCGTAGCCGGAGAAGTACGCGAACGACGGGGCGCTGTTGGCCAGGCGCAACAGGGTCGAGTCGAGCTCCGGGCGGTTCACCAGCAGCACCGCGCCGCCGGAGAGCAGCGTGAATGCCGGGGTCGCCGTGCTGCCGCATGTCGCGGCTTCATACGCCCAGTAGGTCTGCAGCGTGCCCGCCTCGGACTGCTTGCTGATGCAGTGATTCGCCGTCATGAAGTACGGCACCTGCGAGCCGGGATCGGCGTCGTTCATGAGCGTGCCGGTGCAGAAGTAGGAACCTGCGCCGGTCGTGAAGACCATCCTCGCCACCGAGCGCGCCGCGGCAAGCAGCGCGGCCGAGGGGTTGGACACGCAGGCGAGGTCGACTTCGCAGTCGCCGGAATCGCCGATGCCCTTGGCCAGCTTGAAGCGGTCGCCGATCGAGCTGAACAGGTGCGACACGCCCTCGACGGACAAGCCCAGCGCGGCGGTATCCGCGCCTGCCGGGAAGCGAAATCTCGATCCATTGCGCTTCGCCTTCGGTGACCGGCGACCAGTAGCTGCCGTCGACATCGAGCTGCACGCGCAGGTCGCTTGCCGAAAGGGGGCCCAGGACCGGTTCGCCATCGCCTCCGGTAACGCGCACCTCGATGCCTTCGGGCAGGTGCTTGAAGGAAAGCGCCACGCGCATCGCCGCGGCGTCGGGAGACGCGATGCGCAACTGCGCTGCGAGCCTTCCCTTGGCGGCCTGCCATTGCAGGTCCGGCTTCCAGCTGGAGGCGCCGGTCGCCTCGCTCATCGCGCGGTTGATGCCGATCTTGAGCGCCTTGTTGACGGCGGAACGGTTGGCGCGCTGGGCGTCGCTGACCAGCGACGCATCGATCGCGGGAAGCGCGATGGTATCGACCGCGCTCGTGGCCTTGTCGAGCAGGAGCTTTGCCGGCGCGCTCTTTGGCTGCGCCCAGGCGTACTCGCCCTGGATGCGCGGCAGGCCGGTGGCGAGCGCGGGGAGGGCGGCAAGGGCCGCGATGGCGGCAAGCAAGGTGATCCGGGCGGCAAATCGATCCATCGGGAATTCCTCGTTGATTCGGGGCGGGCACAGTCCGAAACGCGCCAGCCAAGCCGTTAGTTTACGTGACGCGGGGCATCCGGTCTCTTCCCGGGCGCGGGGGCGCCAGCCCCTGTGACAGCGCGGCCCTGCGGAAGATTCGCGCTCCCGCCGGGGAAAGTTCACTTTTTCGCCGAAATCACGCCCAATCCGGCCAGCGCGGCGAGCACCGGTTCCAGCGCGATGGCGTGCATGCAGCGCGGGGCGGGGCATTCCGCTGTGGACCGGCCGCAGCGGCGCACCCAGTCGATTTCGCGCTTGAACAGCACGCGCTGGTCGCGGCATTCCCAGGTTTCAATCGTAACGGCGCGATAGGGTGCATCGCGCCAGAATTTGCCCGCGCCGCAGATCACGGCCGACCCGGGGCCGAACAGCGTGACGGTGGGCGTGAGAGTGAGGCGGCCGAGGTGCGCGATGCCGGTGTCGGGAGCGACCAGCGCCGAGGCGCCCGCGAGCAGGTGCCAGAGTTGCGCAAGGTCGAGTTCGCCGGCGGTGGAGCGGAAGCGTCCCGTGGGGTCGCAGGCGGCGACGATCGCCGTTTTCATTGCCACCCGCGCTCCATACCGGCTCGATGCCTCGCGCGGCGAGCGCCGCAGCCAGCGCGAGCCAGCGCTCCGGCTGCCATTGCTTGAGGGGCGTGCTCGCGCCGACGTGCAGGACGGCGTAGCGGCCCCCGGGCTTCTTGAACGGCTCGCAGGGCGGCTCCGGCCAATCGCCGGCGTGGTACGCGCCCGGTTCGGCCCCGGCAGCAAGCGTGGCCACCATGTCGCCCCAGGCGGCCGGCTCGCCAGGATAGGGAACCTGGTTGTCCACCGGCCAGCTCTTCCAGCCGGGACGGTCGCCGGCGAAGGCCACGATGTGGCGCGAGCCCGCCGCCGCGGCGAGCCAGCTGTAGCGGTTGTCGCCCGGCACGAAGGCGAGGTCGAACTCGCCTTGCCGCACGAGCGCGCGCGCCGTTGCGGGACTGTGTGGCGAGAACGCCATTGCCTCGACGCCATAGGGGCGCGCGGCGTAGAGCGGCAGGAACGCGGGCGAGGCGGCGAGCACGATGCGCGCCTCGGGGTGATGCGCGCGCAGCTTCGCGAGCAGCGGCGTGAGCATCAGCGTGTCGCCCAGCAGCAGGTTGTGCGCGACGAGGATGCTGCGCGGCGCCGACGGCATGCCCCGGCGCCCGGAGGAAAGAGCCAGCCGGACGGCCGCCCGGCTGAGGACGATGGCGCGGTAAAAGAGGCGCGAGGCCATCGCTTCAGCCCTCGATGGCGCGAAGGAACGCCTGCTCCATGCGCTCGACCATGAGATCCTCGCCGAAGCGCTCGTGGGCGACACGGTGCGCTTCCTGCGCCAGCTTCGCGCGGAGCGCCGTGTCGGCATGCAGTCTTTCCAGCGCGGCACGCAAGGCGACGGCATCCCTGGGCGGCACGACCAGCCCGCTCACGCCATCGGTGACGATCTCGGTGATCGACCCGACCGGCGTCGTGACCACGGGAAGCCCCACTGCCATTGCCTGCATCAGCGCCTGCGGCACGCCCTCGTTGGCATACGAGGGCAGGCAGAACACGTCGAAGGCATGCAGCCACGCCTCGACTTCGTTCACGTTGCCGGCGAAGGCGACGCGAGAAGCGAGCCCTGCCTCGAGCACTTGCAGCTCGAGCGCCACGCGCTGCGGGCCGTCGCCGACGATCGCGAGGTGCGCGCCCTTGTCGACGAGCGCGGAGAAGGCCTCGATCAGGTAACTGTGCCCTTTCCAGCTGCGCAGCGTGGCGACGATGCCGATGAGGAACGCGTCGGGGGGAAGCTCGAGCGCGGCGTGCGCGGCGGCGCGGTCGCCCGGCCGGAACACGGCAAGGTCGATGCCGGTGGGGACCGAGACCACGCGCGCGGGATCGACGCCAGCCTCGCGGATCACCTGCTCGCGCAGCTTTTCGCCGGTCGTGACGACAAGCCGCGTCGCGCGCCGGTACAGCCAGCGCGAAGGCGCGTTCGACGGCATCGGCGCGGAGATGTGCCGCGTGCGCACGATCGGCGGCGGCGCGGCCATCGTCTTGCAGGCCAGCGCGGCGAGCCAGGTGTCCGTCGAGCTGTGCGTGTTGACGACGTCGAAGCGCGCGACCTCGAGCAGCTGGCGCATGGCGAGCCAGCCCTTGAAGCGCTTCATCGCGATCGGCACGGGGATGCACTTCACCCCGTAGCGGGCCGCTTCCCCGGCGATCCGCGATTGCGGCGGCGCGGCCAGCACCACCTCGTGGCCCCGCCGCCGCATGGCGCGCGCCTCGCCGAGCACGCGGATCTCCTGCCCGCCCCAGCCCAGCGACGATTCGGTGTGCAGTATGCGCAGCTTCCGGTCGCCCAACGCGCTCAGCCCGAGGTGAACTGCAGCCGGTGCAATCCGGCGTACGCGCCGCCCTTCGCAAGCAGCTCGCGATGCGCTCCCGACTCGATGATGCGGCCCTCGGACATCACCACGATGCGGTCCGCGCTCTCCACGGTCGACAGCCGATGGGCGATGACGATGGTGGTGCGCCCCACGCGCAGCCTCTCCAGGGCCTGCTGGACGATGCGCTCGCTTTCCGTATCGAGCGCGCTGGTGGCCTCGTCGAGCAGCAGGATGGGCGCGTCCTTGAGGATGGCGCGCGCGATCGCGATCCGCTGGCGCTGGCCGCCGGAGAGCTTGGCGCCGTTCTCGCCCACCTCGGTGTGCAGTCCCTGCGGCAGGTCGCGGATGAACTCCATCGCGTACGCCGACTCCGCCGCGGCCACGATCTCCGCCTCGCTAACGCTGCCGAAGCGGCCGTACGCAATGTTGGCGGCGACCGTGTCGTTGAAGAGCACCACGTGCTGCGAGACCAGCGCCATCTGCGCGCGCAGGCTTTCCAGCGTGAGCGCCTCGAGGTCGTGGCCATCGAGCGTGACTTTGCCCGCGCCGGGGCTGTAGAAGCGCGGCAGAAGGTGCACCAGGCTCGACTTGCCGCTGCCGGTGGTGCCCACCAGTGCCACGGTCTCGCCCGCCCTGATGTCGAGGGTGACGCCGTCCAACGCCGGGCGCGCGCCCTCCCGGTAGGTGAGCGACACGTCCTCGAAGCGGATGGCGCCTTGCGCCCGCCCGAGCTTCACGGTGCCGGCATCGCGCTCGGGCGCCTCGTCGATCACGCCGAACACGCTCTCGCAGGCGGCAAGCCCGCGCTGCAGGTGCTCGGAGATGCTGGTGAGGCGCTTCAACGGTTGCAGGATCATCCCGGTGGCGGCGATGAACTCGAAGAAATCGCCGACGTTGGTCTGTCCCGAGAAGGCCTGGCGCGCGGCGAAGTAGATGATGAGGGCCACCGCCACCGCGCCGATCAGCTGCGTGATGGGCACGCTGGCCGACGCCGCGATGGCCTGTTTCATGTTGAAGGTGCGGATGCGGTTGTTGGCCTTGTGGAAGCGCTCCGCCTCGTAGGACTGCCCGCCGAATATGCGCACCACGCGCTGGTTGGAGATGGCTTCGTCGAGCACCTCGGCGACACCGCCGATCGCCTTCTGCCCCTCGCGGCTCATGTCGCGCAGGCGCCGCGCGAACTTGCGCACCACCCAGCCCGCGACCGGGATGACCGCGATCGTGATCAGCGTGAGCTTCCAGTTGAGGAACAGCAGGATTGCGATCAGCGCGGTGATGGTGACGGTGTCCCTCACCAGGGTGGTGAGCACGCTGGTGGAGGCCGAGGCGATATTGGTGACGTCGTAAGTGAAGCGCGTCACGAGGCTCGCGGTGGCGACGTTGTCGAACCACGCGGGCGGAAGGGCGAGGACCTTGGCGAACATCAGGTTGCGCAGGTCCATGATCACCTTGTTGCTGACCCATTGCGACAGGTAACCGGCGGTGAAGCTCGCCAGCCCGCTCACCACGAACACCGCGACGATGCCCAGCGGGATCAGCAGCATCAGGTCCTCGCGGCGCTCGACGAACAGCTGGTTCACCAGCGGGCCCATGAGCTTCACCAGCGCCGCGTCGGAGAGCCCGGCGATGGCCATCGCGATCATCGCGACGAAGAGCGCCGCGCGATAGGGCCAGACATGCTTGAGGAGCCGGTGGTAGAGCGCCCGGCCGGACGGGCCTGCCGCGGTCATCGAGGCCGGCGCCTGCGGCCCGGGGGGCCGGTGAATGTTTTCATGCCGCCATTTTACGCCGCCGGGAGCAGCGACGAGTACAACTCGGCATAACGCCGCGCCATTGCCTCCAGCGTCAGCGGCTCGACCAGCGCGCGCGCCTCGATGCCCACGGCCCGCGCGATGCCGCCATCGAGCGCGCCCATGGCCCCGGCAAGCGCGGCGATATCGATCGGATCGACCACGCGCCCGCCGCGGTCTCCCGCGAGGAGCTCCGCGGCGCCGCACTTCGGGCCCGTGACGACCGGAAGCGCGCAGGCCATCGCCTCGAGCGCGGCGTTGGGGAAGGGATCGTAAAGCGTGGCCAGCACGAATGCGTCGGCCGCGCCGTAGTACGGCCGGACATCGGACACGCCCCCGGCGAACACCACGCGCCGGCCGAGTCCCAGCCGGTCCGCGAGCGCCCGGTAGCGCGCGGCATGCTTGTCCTTGCCGACGACGATCGCGGCGTCGGTCGCGCCCAGCTTCGCCAGCGCCGCGAGGAAGAACGCCACGCCCTTCCTCTCGAACCCGGAACCGACGTGGAGGAAGACGCGCGCCTCCTGCGAAAGCCCGAGCTGCTGGCGCATCGCCGCGCGATGCTCCTCGCGCAACCGGGGATGGAACTGCGCGCAGTCCACGCCGTTGGGAATCACGTGGAGCTTTTCTTCCGCGGTGGCGAAATGCCGGCGGATCTCGGCGGCCACCATGCGTGAATTGCAGATCACCGCCTTCAGGCGCGCACCGGTGAAAAGCGCGCGCTCGGCTTCCAGCAGCCAGCGGTGGCGCGGGTTCAGCCGGGTGGCAAGTGAGCGCAACGGCGACTGCCCGCGCGCGCGCTGCGCGAGCCACTCGGCGTGCACGCCGTCGCCGGCGCGGTACACGTCGCAGCAGGCGAGGCGCTCGTGCGACTGGACCAGGTCGAAGCGTTCGCGCGCGAGGCGATCGCACACCGCGCGCGCGAACGAGCGGTCCCGCCACAGGCTGCCCACGTGGAAGGGATCGACGATGATCGCGGTCCCGTCGTTGCCCGGCCAGCTGCGCGTGACCACGGTGACGCTGGCGCCCTGCGCCTTCAATGCGGCGAGCGCGCGCTCGATGAAACGCTCGGCGCCGCCGAAGGCATCGTAGCGGCCGCGGACCAGCGCGATGCGGGGACCGCCGGACGGGATGCGCCGCGGCGTGGCTGCCACGCCGTCAGGCCCCGCCTGCGGCAACGATCGGTGCCGCGCGAAGACCGGCGAGAAGTTCGTTGGCGGCGGACAGGACGCGGGCGACCGGGAGCGTGGTCAGGCATTCGCTCACCTTGCCGCCGCCGCATCCATCGTTGCCGCAGGGGCGGCAGGGGTGGTCCGCGCTCGCGACGATGCGGTGCGCGACCTGCCACGGTCGCCACTGGTGCTCGCCGCTCGGGCCGAACAGCGCCACGACCGGCGTCTGCATCGCCGCCGCGATGTGCATCGGCGCGGAGTCCACGCCGATGAAAAGCTTCGCCCGCTGCGTGAGCGCGGCGAGCTCGCGCAGCGAGAAGAGTCCCGAAAGGTCGACGGCCGTCCCGGGCGCGAGCTCGAGGATGCGCGCGACGATCGCCTTCTCGCGCGTGCCGGGCGCCGCCGTGATCACCACGCGGTGGCCGTCATGGTGCAGCGCGCGCAACAGCTCGGCATTGCGTTCGTCCGACCATGCCTTGAACAGCCAGCGCGAAGTCGGGTGCACCTGGATGAAAGGCGTTGCCGAAAGCCCCTTGGCGGCAAGCGCCTCTTCGACCGCGGCCTCGGCCTGCTCGCCCGGCACCATCACCAGCCGGCGTTCGTCCGCGCCCGGCTGCAGGCCCAGCCGGCGCAGCGCGTCGAGGTTGGTCTCGACGGTATGGCGCGGCGTGTGCATCGGCAGGGGATAGACGTGCGTGAAGCATTTCTCCCACAGCCAGCCTTTTCGCATCGGCGCCACGGACCATCGCGGGCGCAGCAGCTGCGCGAGCCACGCGCCGCGCCGATGCTCGGTGAGATGCACGATCAAGTGGTAGCGGCGCTCGCGCAGCCGGTTGAACAGCGCGGACTCGTGCTGCAGGTGCGTGACGGGGCCCTTGCGCGGCCAGTCGCGATCGATGGTGAAGATCTCGCGGATCGCCGGGTGGCCGGCGAGCATGTCGCGCGTGCCGGCAAATACCAGCGCGTCGATCTCGAGGTGCGGGGCGTGGTTCCTGAGGACCTGGAACACCGGCGAGGCGAGCAGCACGTCGCCGTGGTGGCGCAGCTTGGTCACCAGAACGCGCTGGATCTGGTTGAACGGCAGGGCATCGGACAACATGGTTGCAAACAATACCAGAAGCGCGCGCCCGGCTTCGGCCCCGCCGCCGCCGGGTTACCATCGCGCTTTGCCAGATCCCCGTTCTTCGATGAGCACGCCCTTCACCCGCCGCAACGATCCCTGCCCCTGCGGCAGCGGCAAGCGCTTCAAGGACTGCCACGGGCGCGAAGGCATGGCGGCGCCGGCCGCTCCCGCGCCGCGGCCGGGCGCGGCGTCGCCGGAGGAGAAGCTTCGCGAGGCGATGGCCGCGCGCGGGCGCGGCGAACTCCCGGTCGCGCTTGCGCTGTTCGACGAAGTCCTCGTGGCCTTCCCCGGCAATGCGCAGGTGCGGGCGATTCGCGGCATGACGCTGTGCAACCTCGGCCGCTTCGACGAAGGGCTCGCCGAGATGCAAGCGGCGCGCGCGGCCGAGCCCCGCAATGCCGACATGTTGTGCAACCTTGGCGTGGTCTATCTCGCGTTGGGGCGGCTGGACGAATCTCGGGAAGCGTTCGAGCAGTCGCTCGCGATCCAGCGCGGCGCCGATGCGTTGTCGAACCTGGGCCTCGTGCTGCGCGAGCGCGGCGACTTTGCCGGCGCGGAACGCCTCGCCCGCGAGGCGCTCGATGCGCGCCCGGGGTTCGTGCAGGCGCGCTTCAACCTCGGCATGTCGCTGCTGGCGCAGGGCCGCTACGCCGAGGCCTGGCCGCATCATGCGCACCGCCCGAACGCCATGGTGAACCTGCGCGATCCTCACCTGCGCGCCCAGCTTCCGCACGAAAGCGCGCTTCCCGATCCGGCCTACCCCGGCAAGCTGATCCTGCATGGCGAGCAGGGGCTGGGCGACACGCTGTTCTTCCTGCGTTTCGCCGCGCAGCTCGTCCCGTGGCAAGGTCGCATGGCCTTCTGGGGCGACGAGCGGCTCTTTGCGCTGCTCTCGCGGACGCCGCTCTTCGACGCGTTCATTCCCGCCGCCGGGCGCCCCGAGCTGTCTTTCCGGGCGGCTCCGTGGCCGCTTTGGGTGGGCGACTTGCCCCACCTGCTGGCGCGCGGCGGCGATCCCGGATTTCCGCCGCCGCTCAGGCTCTTGCCGGATCCGGCGCGCGTGGCCCGCTTCCGCAGCAAGCTTGCCGCGCTCGGGCCGACGCCCTGGCTGGGTATCACGTGGCGCGCGGGCCTGCCACGCGAAGGGCGCATCGTGTTGTCGAAGCAGGTTCCGATCGGCCCGCTTGCCGATGCCCTTCACGGGGTGGGTGGAACGATCGTGGCCTTGCAGCGCGCGCCGGAGCCCGGCGAGGTCGAGCACCTTGCACAGCGCCTCGGCCGCCCTGTCCACGATTTTTCTTCCGCCAACGCCGACCTCGAGGACATGCTCGCGCTGCTCGACGTCCTCGACCTGTATGTCGGCGTGAGCAATACCAACACGCACTTGAGGGCGGGGTTGGGGCGGCGCGCCCATGTGCTGGTGCCGTGGCCCCCGGAGTGGCGCTGGCCGGCGGCGAGCGACCCGTCGCCGTGGTTTCCCGATTGCGACGTCTATCGGCAAGGCAGCGGCGGGGATTGGCGCCTTGGCCTCGAAGAACTGCGGGCGGACTTGCAGGCGCTCGCGCCCGCCGGGTGAAGCAAGCGGCCGCAGGTCGATCCGGTAGAATTGCGGGGCAATGCCGACCGTTCCCGAGACGCCGCGCCTCCTTGGTTCCGGAGAGATCGCCGCGCACATCTCCAGCCTGGAAAGCCGCGGCTATGCCGTGGTGCCTGGCTTCATTGACTCGGACGAATGCGAAACGCTGGCAAGCAGGCTGCAGCTTGCGATCGACACCTACCAGCCCCGGCCGGGCAGCGTGCGCAGCGAACTGGACCGCTACCTGATCCACGACCTGGTTTGCCGCGACTTCGCGTTCGCGAAGCTTCTCGACGACGCCCGCCTGCAGCAAATCGTGGCGCCGATGCTTGGCGAGCACTGGATCATGTATGCCTTCACCTCGTCGTCCCTGCCGCCGGGCGGAACCAACTATGGCCGCCGCGTCCACGTGGACAGCCCGCGGTTCATCGAAGGGTACCCGACCAACATCGGGCTGATCTGGGCGCTCGATGATTTCAACGAGGGCAGCGGCGGCACCGAGGTGCTTCCGGGCTCGCATCGCGTCGCGGGCCTTCCGCAGGACGCGACTTTCGACGCGCATCACGAGAAGCTGGCCTGCGAGCGCGGCAGCCTGGTCGTTTTCCAGGCCCGTCTCGCGCACCGTTCCGGCGTCAACAGCGGCAAGCGCTGGCGCCACGCGCTCACCTTGAATGCCTGTCGCTCCTGGATGAAGCAGCGGCTGGACTGGGTGCGATTCGTGCCGCGCGAAATCGCCGACCGGCTGGGACCGCAGGGCCGGCGCCTGCTTGGTTTCGACACGAGGATTCCCGCTTCGCTGGACGAGCTCTTCCTGCCCGAGGGCCAGCGCCTGTACAAGGCGAACCAGGGCTGAACACGGAGCGCGCTGCGCCCCGATCGGCGACCGACCATGGACCAGAAAATCGTTGACGCCAACATCCTCGTTCACTCGACGATGGCGGCCACCTATGACGCGAGCGAGCCGCATTTCAGGCCCGAGAACAAGGCGGTGGTGCGCGCCCACCTGGAGCGGCTGCGCAAGGCGACCGGGCCGAGGCTGCTCGACGTCGGCTGCGGCACCGGCTTCGTCATCTCGATTGCCAAGGACCTGTTCGGCGAGATCCATGGCGTGGATATCACCCAGGCGATGCTCGACCGGGTGGACGCGGGTGGCGGCAACATCACCCTGCACAGGTCGGTGGCCGAGCGCACGCCCTTTCCCGACGATCATTTCGACGCCGCGACCGCCTATTCCTTCGTGCATCACCTGAGCGACTATGCCGAGGTCCTGCGCGAAGTGCATCGCGTGCTGCGCCCCGGCGGGATGTTCTACGTGGACCTCGATCCAAACCGTGCCTTCTGGCAGGCGATGGACGCGGCGCAACGCGGCCGGCACGAGGACCCGCCTTCGGACATCGTCGCAAGGGAAATCGATTCCGTCCTGCATACCGACGACCGCGTGCAGCGCGAGTTCGGCATTGCCGCGGAGACCTTCAACCTTGCCGAGCACTACAAGGACATCAAGGGCGGGATCGACGCGCTCGAGTTTCGCGAAGCCGCGCTGGCCGCCGGATTTTCCTCCTGCGAGATCGGTTACTACTGGTTCCTGGGGCAAGGTTCGGTGCTGCACGGCGAATCGGCAGCCAATGCCGCGATCGTCGAGCGGTACCTGCTGCGCGCCTTGCCGGTTTCGGCGCCGCTGTTCAAGTACCTGCGCTTTTTCATGGTGAAGTAGGGCCGATGCGAATCCTCGTCTATGGCTCGGGCGATTTCGGGCAGGTCCTTCGCGGCCTCGCCGAGGACTGCGGCCATGAGTTCGCCGGGTTCATCGACGACCTGCATCCGGGCAATGCAGGCGTGATCGGCGCTTTCGATGCCGCATGCCGTTCCCATGCGCCCGCGGCACATGCGGTGGCGCTTGCCGTCGGCTACCGGCATTTCGCGGCGCGCGAGGAATTGTTCGCGAAGGTCCGCGGCGCGGGGTACGCGCTGCCCGCCCTGGTGCATCCCGAAGCCTACGTGCATCGGTCCGCCGAAGTGGCGGCGGGCGCGGTGGTGATGGCGCGCGCGATCGCGGACCGCGGCGCGAGGTTGGGCGAGAGCTGCGTGCTCTGGCCGGGAGCGAACGTCTCACATGATTCCTCGATCGGCGGCAACTCCTTCCTTTCGCCCGGGGCCGTCGTCTGCGGGTTCGCCAAGGTGGGACGCAATTGCTTCATCGGCGCGGGAGCCGTGATCGCCGACCACTGCTCGGTGCCCGACGGCGCGTTCGTCAAGGCGGGCAGCGTCTTCGCCTGACGCGCGTTTCGCCCTGCACCCATGCCCACACCAAAGGCAGGCAAGACCGTCGCGGTCCTGCAATCGAACTACCTGCCCTGGAAAGGCTACTTCGACATCATCAATGACGTCGACCTGTTCATCTTCTACGACGACGTCCAGTTCACCAAGAACGACTGGCGCAACCGCAACCTGTTGAAAACGCCGGGAGGCACTGCCTGGATCACGGTGCCGGTCGGCCAGGACATCCGTCGCAGGATCTGTGATGTCAAGATACCCGATACGCGCTGGGCGAACGTGCACTGGAAGACGCTCTGCCAGTACTACTCGCGCGCGCCGCATTTCGCCCGGTATCGCGAATTCTTCGAAGACGCCTACCTCGGCCGGAAATGGGAAACACTGTCGGCGCTGAACCACCACCTGGTGCGCAACATCGCCGGGGAGTTTCTCGGCTCGCACGCGGCCTTCGGCGATTCCCGCGACTTCGCGCTCGCCGGCACGAAGGGCGACCGCCTGCTTGCGCTGCTCAAGCTGGCGGGGGCGACGCGCTATGTCTCCGGCCCCGCCGCCCGCGATTACCTCGATGAGTCCGCGTTCCGCGCCGCAGGGGTCGAGGTTGCCTGGAAATCGTACTCGGGGTATCCGGAGTACCCGCAGTTCTTCCCGCCGTTCGAACACAGGGTTTCAGTTGTCGATTTGCTCTTCCAGGCCGGGGCCGATGCGCCGGAGTTGATCTGGGGCTGGCGCGATCAGGCCGGCGGCAGGCCGTAGAACTCGCGCACCGAACCGGCCACCCGGTCCAGCTGGGCCTCGCTCATGTCGTGGAAGAGCGGCAGGCGCAGGAGCGTGGCGGAGACGCGGTCGGTGACCGGCATCGGTGATGCGGTGCGGCCGAAGCGCAGCCCGGCCGCAGAGGAATGCAGGGGCACGTAATGCGATACGGCGTGGATCTTCCGTGCCAGCAGGAACTGCCTGAGCGATTCGCGCTCCGCGGGGGAGCCGGTGAGCAAGTAGAAGATATGCCCCGAGTCGGTCGCGCCCGGCGACCGGCGCGGCAGCCGCGCGAGCCCGCGTCTTTCGAGTTCGGCGAGCCGCTCTTCGTAGCGAC
Source organism: uncultured beta proteobacterium (assembly GCA_963849005.1). GTDB lineage: Bacteria > Pseudomonadota > Gammaproteobacteria > Burkholderiales > Usitatibacteraceae > CAWKGC01. The sequence continues at coordinate 127,970 of CAWKGC010000019.1, forward strand.
GGCACAACGCGAGCCTCGCTTCGGTGATGCGGCGCGCGCACTGCAACTGCCCGAGCAGGAACGCCGCGGTCAGCTCGCCGGGGAGGTAGGACGAGCCGATGTCCACCCAGGTGTACTTGTCGACCAGCCCCTTGAAGAAGGCGGTGCGGTTGGTTCCCTTCTCCCGGGCGATCTCGGCGCGCTCGATGAACTGCGTGTCGCGGAACAGCAGCGCACCGCCTTCGCCGCAGATGACGTTCTTGGTGTCGTGGAACGACAGGCAGCCCAGGTCGCCGATGGCACCCAGCGGCCCGCCCTGCCATGTCGCCAGCAGAGCCTGCGCAGCGTCCTCGATGACGGTGAGGCGGTGGCGCGACGCCAGCGCGAGAATCCGGTCCATGTCGCAGGCCACGCCGGCGTAGTGCACCGGGACGATGGCCCGGGCCCGTGGCGTGAGCGCCGCCTCCGCCAGGGCCGGGTCGAGATCGAGCGTCTCGCTGTCGATGTCGACGAATACAGGTGTGGCGCCGCGCAACACGAAAGCGTTCGCAGTCGAGGCGAAGGTGAAGGAGGGCATCAGCACTTCGTCGCCCGGCCCGACGCCGGAAACGATGGCGGCGAGTTCCAGCGCCGCGGTGCAGGAATGGGTCAGCAGCGCATGCCTGCAGCCCAGGGCATCGACCAGCCATTCGCTGCAGCGGCGCGTGAACTCGCCATCGCCGGAAAGATGTCCCTGCGCGGCCGCCGCGGCGACGTACTCCAGCTCGCGGCCGACGATGCTGGCCTTGCTGAAGGTGATCGTCTCCGGATCGAGGCTCATCGCGGTTCCTGCTCAGTTCGTGCGTGCCGGGGACACGGAGAGGAAGTGTTCGGCGTATATGCGTCCGGCGCGCTTGCGGTCGGCCATGAATTCGCTGACGAAGCGCTGCGCCGCGCGCCCGGCAAGGGCGCGAAAGGGCGCATCCTGCGCGAGCCGCGTGGCAAAGGCGACGTAAGCTTGCGTGTCGCTCGCGCACAAGTAAAGGCCCTCGCCGCTTGGGGAAGCGAACACCTCCCTCGCCCTGCGAGCGTCGTCGGACGCATCGTCGGCGCTGGCCAGCAGCGGCAGCACCAGCGCGTTGATGCCGGCGTGTTCGGAATCCTTGCCCAGCAGCAGCACCGGGGGCTTGCCCGCGGCCATCGCTTCATAGAGCGTGAATCCGCACGGGAACGGAAACGAGTCGAGGAACACGTCGATGACCTGCGCGTAGAGCCGCGTGTTCACCCAGCCGATGAAGTGGCAACGCGCAGCGACGCCAGCCGCCTCGAATGAAGCCTGCACGATCCCGGCTTGCGTGCGTCCCGTCCAGAGAAACGCGGTGTCGGGATTTCGGTCGAGGATCTCGCATACGCTTTGCAGGAACAACGGGTCCACCAGCTTTTCCTCGCGTGCGAAACAGCCGAAGAGCAGGCGATGCGCGGCGTAACGGGCGCGCACCTCTTGCGCCTTCGGCGCCAGTGCTGCAACGAACCAGTCCTCCGCTGCGACCGGTCCGGCGCGCCATTGCCTGCCGGCGATGCTCCTGAAGCCCCCGCCGATGCCGCTGCTGGTGACGTGGCCGTCGACTCCGGGAAAGTCCGGGCGGTGGTATTTCATCGCCCACCAGACCTGCACCGGCGCCAGGCGCATCGAGAAGGCAAACGGCATCATCAGCGCGCGGCTGATCCAGACCAGCCGCTCTACACCGCCTTCGGCCAGGGCCTGCCGCAGCGCCGTCAACGCCGCGACATAGCGCAAGGGCGCCGAGGGTTCCGCAAGGCGAATCACGGCGATTCCCGCCTTGCGGCAGCGCTCCAGCACCGACGCGTCCGTTGCCACGAGGCAGTAGATGACCGGCTCGAAGCGGCGCGGCTCCATGGACTGCGCGCCTTCCAGCACGTCGAGCATGACGCGCACGTGCGCGAGCCCGGACAAGTTTTCCAGGAAAAAGCCGATGCGCGGCAAGGCCGGAGGTGCTTCGCGATGCACGGGCGGCAAGGTGCCGGCGAACTTGCGGCCGGCCTCGCCCATTTCTTCCTTCCACCGCGAGAAGCAGGCGGCGAAATGATCCTCGGTCTCCATCTGCTTCACGTAGGTGTCGTGGATCACCTGCTCGAGTTGCAGCGCATTTTCGAGGTGGCCGCCGGCCAGCGCGCGGTGCAGCCACGGCAGCAGGACTTCCTCGAACACCTTGCCGGTCCACGAGACGGGCGCGTCGATGCGAAATCCGAGGAGCGCGCACGCAGCCCGCGCGCAGGCCTCGAAGTCCGCCTCGCTGCGCGCGACGATCGGCGACTGCGCATGCTCGCCGAGCGCGCCTCCTTCCGGCCGGGGTTGCAGCGGGGCATTGCGAAGCAGGATCCCGAACACCTGGAACACGCCCAGGCGGGGGAGAGGCGCTCCGCAGGCAGGACGGCGACCTGCGCCAGCATTCCGCGCAGCACGGACTGCGCGTCGGCGGGGCCCGGGAGCGCGAACTCCGCATGCAGCGCCTTGCACAAGTATCCCGTTGCGCTGTCGGGCCGCGCGGTCGCCCTGTGGATGTCGACAAGCAGGTAGAGCGCCGGCACGTGCGAGGGGTCCGCCTGGAGCAGCCTGCCGAGCAGCGGCTCCGCTTTCGCTGGCCCGTGGCGGTGGGCAATCGCCAGTGCATTCAGGTAGCGCGCGCCGTTGTTGCCGGGGGCCGACGCAAGGACGGCGGCGCTTCGCTTCTCTGCCTCGTCGAGCCGGCCGGCCGCGATCAGCCGTTCGATCTCCTGCAGCCCGGCCTGGAGTTGGCGTGCGTCCATATGTGCCTTCATCCCCCTGCCTGCGGCCGGCCGCGCTCAGGCGGCGTAGCCGTCTGGATTGTCGCGTTGCCAGCGCCAGGAGTCGCGGCACATGGCCGCGAGGTCGCGCTTCGCCTTCCAGCCGAGGACGGATTGCGCGAGCGCGGCATCGGCGAAATAAAGAGCGCTGTCGCCGGGGCGGCGCGCGACGATCTCGTGCGCCACCGCCACGCCGGTCGCTTGCTCGAAGCTGCGCAGCAACTCGAGCACGCTGTGGCCGCGCCCGGTGCCGAGGTTGATCGGCATTGCCGGCGCCGCCAGCCTGTCGAGGCGATCGAGCGCGGCAACGTGGCCCTCTGCAAGGTCCATGACGTGTATGTAATCGCGCACGCCGGTGCCGTCTGGCGTGGCGTAGTCCTTGCCGAACACCGAGAGCTTCGCGCGCTTGCCGATGGCAACCTGGGTAAGGAACGGCATGAGGTTGTTCGGGATTCCGGCGGGGTCTTCGCCGATGGCGCCGCTTTCGTGCGCCCCGACCGGGTTGAAATAGCGCAGCAGCACCGCGTGCCACGCCGGATCGGCTGCGCAGGCATCGGCGATGACCTGTTCGGCCATCAGCTTCGACCTGCCGTACGGGTTCGACGGCGCGAGTGCCGCGTCTTCCTTCATCGGCGAGGGCGACGCGGCGTCGTAGACGCTTGCCGAGGAACTGAAGACCAGGCGATGCACTCCGGCGCGCTGCATCGCCAGCATCAGGCAGATCGTCCCGCCGACGTTGTTGTCGTAGTACTTCACCGGCTCGCGCACCGATTCGCCCACCGACTTCAGTCCCGCGAAGTGGATCACCGCATCGGGCCGATGGCCGCGAAGGGCCGTGTCGAGGCTCGCGCCATCGCGGACGTCGGCTTCCACGAAGGGAATGCCGCCGCCCGTGATGCGCTCGACGCGCGCGAGCGACGCGCGCGAACTGTTGCACAGGTTGTCCAGCGCTGCGACCTTGTGCCCGGCCTGCAGCAACGCGAGGCAGGTGTGCGAGCCGATGAAGCCGGAGGCGCCCGTGACGAGGACGTTCATTCCGGACGGGCCGCCGGCGCATTGCGCTCAGGCACGGCTGGCACGCATTTTCCCCAGGTACTGGACCTGCAGCGCCTTGCGGTTGCCCTTGAAGTGCACGAAGAACTTTGCCGCGAGCGCGTCCGCCGGGTAGGGCACGTTGGGCTCGATGGTGAAGTTGTACTCGCTGCAGGGGAAGAAGCGCGTGCGGATCCCGGCCACGTCGATGCCGTCGCCCTGCCGCCTGGCGAAATCCTGGTAGCCAACGGTGGCGGCCAGCGCGAACTGGTCGCCCCACCAGCCGCGCAGGTCGCGCGGGAACGCGGCGGTCACCGCGGGATCGGCAGCCAGCGCGTCGTAGCACGCGCGCGCGCGTTCGAAGAACTCGAGCCCCTTCCCGCCGACGCCGACGAAAATCATGCCGCCATTGAACGGCGAGTCCGCGAATTCCGGCCGCCAGGTGAGGCCGATGTCGAAATCCTGCGCGAACACCGGCGAGGGCTCGCGGTTGACCACCACGTCGGAGTCCATCAGCACGCTCACGCGCGGGGCCGGGCGGTGCGCGAGGTAAAGCGCCTGCACCCGCATGCGCTCGTACATGAGCTTGTCGAGGTCGATCGGGTGGCGGATCACCTCGTCCACCTGCATCGAGGCGGGGATCGGCGTGTGCTCGTCGGTGAGCAGGATACGGCGCGCCCGCGGTGCGCGGATCGCGGCGGACTCGAATGAAAGCGAGAGCACCTCGAGATAGTCGATCTTCTCGTGGATGCCGCTGAGCGCGGTGTCCTTGTTCGCGTGGAAGGCCACGAGGTCGATGCAGTCGGGTTCGGGCGCCTGCCGCGGCGCCGGCGAATACGGCGCGCGCGGCAGCGGCCAGTCGAAGGCGATCACGGCGATCTGCCGCGATACGTGATCGAGGCCCGGATGGCCCGGCACGAGGGCGCGCAAGGTGGCGAGCTGCTTCCTCGCTTCGTCCACTTCGGCCAGCGAAAGGGCGCGGACGATCGCGGCCGCCGTCGCCTGCAATACCTGTTGCTGCGATGCGGAATCGGGCCCGGTCGTGTTCGCGGTTCGGTTCATCTTTCGGGCCGGGAAGGGCGCGCTCCGGGGGCGATGGCGTTCAGGCTTTGCACAACGCGGATGATACAATGCGCGCCCCCCGGACTCCATCGGCGACCTGCGTGAACATTCCCCAGACCATCGACTTCCTGCGCCAGAACGGGCTCACCTATTGCGGCCGGCAGGGAAAGCTCGAGATCGTCAATCAAGTGGTCGAGCGCGTCGAGGCGGAGCAGGTGCCTGGCATTTTCCTCGAAGCGGGCGTGGCGATGGGGGGGTCGGCCTCGGTGATCATCAAGGCCAAGCGCCCGGAGCGCAGGCTGAGGCTCTACGACGTCTTCCTCATGCTGCCGCCGCCTTCGGCCAACGACGACCCCAAGTCGCACGAGGCCTACCAGTATTTCCTCTCCGGCAAGGTCAACGGCGTGGTCGACCGCAACTACGTCGCCAACGCCGGCGACCTGCTCAGCTTCTCGAAGCTCACCATGCAGAAGGTCGGCATCGATGTGGCGACCGCGAACGTGGAGTTCATCAAGGGACTCTACGAGGACACCCTGCACGTCGATGAGCCGGTCGCCTTCGCCCACATCGACTGCGACTGGCACGACTCGGTGAAGCTGTGCATCGACCGGCTTGCCGATCGCATGAGCCCGGGGGGCATCATGCTGTTCGATGACTACAACTCTTTTTCCGGTTGCCGCAAGGCTGTCGACGCATGGCTCGCGGCCGACAGGCGCTTTCGCATCATCCACGCCGACTGGACCGTGGCGGTCCAGCGCCTGCCCGCGGCCGCCTAGCCCTTCAGTGCCGGGTTGCCGAGGTACTTCGTCTGAGTCGGCCAGCGCGGCTCCTCGTCGGTGAGCTTCTGCGCGGCGACCATCAGCACGGAGCGCGGCGGCAGGTCCTGGAATCCCTTCGTGTGCGGAAGCACCGCGACCTGCGAATCGGTGACCGGGCCATAAAGCGCGTAACAGTCGCTCGCCATGCGGTTGCCCGACTGCGTGTACCAGTCGTGGTAGAAGGTCGGATTGAAGTTGAAGAAGCCGTGGTTGAAATAGTTGGCCGGGTTGACGTGGATGATGAAGCCGCCCTTCCTCGCCATCGCGGTGATGTTGCGCATCACCTGGCCGACGTTGAAGCAGTGCTCCATCGTGCCGCCGTCGTAGACGATGTCGAAGCCGCCGCGCATCGATTCGGGCAGGGGCTGGTTCAGGTCCGCCACCGTCTCGAAGCCGCGCGAGGCGACGATGTCGACGAATTCGGTCTCGATGCCCTTGGCGCGGAACAGGCTCCTGGTCTCGGGGATCCGGCTCATGCTCGATTGCAGGTTGTGCCAGCGCAGGATGGATTGCGAGTCCTCGCGGAACTCGATCGCGGCAAGCGCCTCGGCGCCGCACAGCGCGGCGACCTGCTGCTCGGTGACCAGCATGTCGGGGTAGCCCAGGCACAGCATGCGGCAGGGGCGCGGCAGGGGCGCGGCGACCTTGAGCACCATGTCGAGGATGACGCTGTTGATGGCCACTATCGGGCACCCCGGATGAGCGACTGCAGTGCGCCGATGAACTGCGCCATCTTCACGGCCGCGGCGTCGCGGCGCCTGGCCGCGCGCTGGAAATCGTATTCCTCGAACTGTTTGTCGGGCACCTGCGTGATCAGCGGGAAATCCAGGCTCTCGGCGAAATAGGCCTGCCGCAGGTCGAAGGGCGCGAGGAAGCTCACGACCCCGTTCGAGAGGCATTTCAGGTGGGCATGCACGCGGTTGCCGAAATGGATGTCGGTCGCCGCGTAAAGGTCGATGAAGTCGGCGTAGTCGTCGCTGCGGAAGACCTCGTAGCCCAGCTTTTCCGCGTATGAATTGAGCGCGGCGTTGCCATAGTCCTGGTGCAGGGCAAAGACGCTGCGCTCGGCCGGGAACAGCTGCCGCGAGACATTCAGGATCGGCAGTTGCTGGTCGATCAGCGCGCGGTCGGTGATCGTGACCACCAGTTGCCGGTAGCGCGGCTTGCGCGCAAATCCCCCGTCGATGCCGTCCACGGGATGCACGACCGGGCAGGAGGTCATGAGGATGTCCGCCGCCTTGTCGGGAAGCGCTTGCGTGACGTAACGCCACGAGGCGTCGCAACGCACCGACATCAGCGGGAAGCGCTCGAGGAACGCGCGGAACAGCGCCACCGAGGCGGGGGTCAGGCCGCGCGTGACGTCGGGCACGCCATAGTGGCCCACCCCCATCAGGATCACCGGGACCTTGATGCGCTCGAGCGTGGCCTGCGTGAAGCCGGGCGCGAGCTCGAAGTCGTCCTTGAGCGTGTTGGCGCCGACCGCGACGAGACAGGTGCCGGTGTTGATGTGCGCGATCGCCGCCTCGTCGAGCGGCATGCGCGAGGAGTACACCGCCGTCGGTCGCGCGCCAAGCAACTTGATCGCGGAATCGAGGATGAAGCCGTCGCCGTGGTTCACCTTTTTCGCCGTTCCCGGCTGGACGAGGTAGGGCGAAACGACGGCGTAATCGGCTTCGGGCAGCAGCCCGATGGTGGGGGAGAATTTCACGTTCGGGGATTCCGCGACCGGCAGCGAAGCCGGCCGCTCAGGCGAGCGAGCAGGAGAACATCATCTGGACATTGGTCGGGCCGCGCTTCACTTCCTGGCTGCGGTTGACCGTCCAGCCGTTGCGCTGAAGCGTGGCTTCGAACGCCGGCTGGCTGAAATCATTCACCCAGCCCATGCCGCGCCGGATCGCGACGTCGCCGCCGATGTAGGTGCAATAGGTGACGATCATGCGGGGGGCGGACGCGCGCGCGCGCGCGAGCGGCCAGTCGATGTCGTGGATGTATTCGAGCACGCCGAGGAAGGTGACCCAATCGTAATTGCCGGGCGGGAACTCCTTCTTGTTGAGGTCCGCGACATGGCATCCGGGCCGGCGCTCGACCACGTCGGCCGGCGTGTAGGCGCAGCCGGGCTTGAGGAGCGCGCCCAGGGCCATCGCACCCGCACCGACGTCGAGCACCTTCACGCCATCGGGGATCCACTGCGCGGCAAGGGCGGCCCTCGCGTCCCACTGCGTCGCGAGGCTGTCGAGCACGGCCCAGCGGCTCTTGTCCGTGCCCTGCTCGCGGATCAATTGCTCGGTGAGCCGCGCGCGCTCGCCAGTCGGTGTCGGTGGTGCCCTGAACCCCATTGCCTGTTCCTCTTTGCTGCCGGCGGATCGCTCGCCTCAGGTGCGGATTATCGGCCACGCAGGCCGGCGAAACAACGCCGGCCTGCGTGTCGGCAAGGACGCCCCGGCCCGGCCTCCCGCTAGAGGGCGCCGTAACGGACGGTGAAGAGCACCGTCGACCCCGGCTGTTCATAGCCGATCACCGACGTGTACCTGGTGTTGCCGAGGTTCGCCGCGGTCAACTCCACCGACCACTCCTTCGCCACCTGGTAGCGCACGTTCGCGCTGACGATCGCGTAGCCGGGGAGCCGCGACGACGGCACCTCGTTGTTCGAGTCGTAGCGTGCGCCGGTGCCGACGATGGTCAGCGAGCCGCCCCAATCGCCCCATGTGCGGCTGATGTCGAGGCTGCCGAAACTCCTTGCCCGTCCCTGCAATTGCTTGCCGGTGTTGTCATCGACGGGGTCCTGCCAGGTGCCCGACGCGTTGATGGTGAAACCCGCCAGCACGCCGCGAACCTCGACCTGCGTGCCGCGGATGGTGGCGCTGCGGATGTTCTCGACCGTCGGGAAGACATACTGGATCAGGTCCTCGATCTGGTTGTCGAAATAGGTGACGGATGCGTTCCAGCCGGAAAATTCCGGCGCTCGCCAGCGCGCCTCGATGCTGGAGCTCTGCTCGGGCCGCAGCGCGGGATTGGGGACATAGAAATCGGAAGTCGGCCCGTACAGGTCGTAGAAAGTCGGAGCGCGGAACGCGGTGCCGTAGGTCGCCGAAAGGGACCCCCAGTCGCCGATCGGCAGGCCGTAACTGACGAGGCCCGTGGTGCGGCCGCCGAACTGGTCGTCCCTGTCGTAGCGCAGGCTCGCCTCGAGGGTCTGCTCGCGCCACGCCTGGCGCACCGACGCGAACGCCGCGTTGGTCGTGCGGCTCGTGGTCGAGAACTCGCTCGCGGGCTGCACGTTCTGGCGAACGGTCTCCAGGCCGAGCAGGACGGTGCCGCCGGGAATCTTCAAGTCGTTCAGCCACGAGACCTGGTTCTGCTCCGTCTCGAAGGAGGATGCAAAACTGCCCGTGATGTCGAGCTTGTCCCTGCCCTGGCCGAAGGTGAGGCGGCTCACCCAGATGTCGTTGATCCTGTTCGACGAGACGATGCTCGCGCCCGACAGCGTCTGCTCGTTCTGGTCGTCGTAGGCCACGCCGTTGAAGTCGGCGCAACCGTCGAAATGCGTCTTTCCGCGCGAGGCAAATGCGTAGAGCGAGAGCGATTGGTCGGTCGCGAGAACCTGTTTGGCGCGCAGGTTGAACCAGGCGTTCCGGTAGGGGTCGCGGTCCGGGTCGTAGCAGAAGGCCTTCTCGTTGGTGGCGTTGGGCGCGTCCACCTTGCGTGCGCCGGCGGTGAGCGAGAGCGTGGTGTTCTCCTGCGCGTAGGTGAATCCCGCGCTTGCGGAATAGTCGCCCGGCGAACCTCCCGTGAGGGAGGCGAAAAGGCGGCCCTTGTCGGCGCCGCGCGTGAAGATCTGGATCACGCCGCCGATCGCGTCGGAGCCGTACAGGCTGGAAAGCGGCCCCTTCACGACCTCGATCCGCTCCATGAGGTCGAGCGGCAGGTTCTCGATGGAAGTGGTGCCCACCGTGGCCGAGCTGACGCGCAGGCCGTCCACGAGCACCAGCGTTTGCTGCGCGTTCGCGCCGCGCATGAATATGGTGGAGGGCTGCCCGGGACCGCCGGTGGTGCGGATCTCGACGTTGGCCTTGCGTTGCAGCAACTCCGCGAAGGTGATCTTTCCGGCCGCGGCGATTTCCTCGCGGCCGATCACGGTGACGTCGCGCAGCGACGAGTCGAGCGCCTGCGTGGTGCGGGTTGCGGTGACGATGATCGGATCGAGGGAATCGGCCGATTGGGCGTGAGCGCCCAGGCTGGCCAGGCCAACAAGCCCCAACAGGGGAAGGGATTTCATGGGAGCTTTCCTTTGCCACGCAGCAAGCGTCCCCGCAAGCTGCACATCTGCAAATGAAGGCGCTTCAGGGCGCCTTCGGCGTGACGATGCGGGTCGGTATCCGGGCTCACGAGTCCTGGAAAACTACCCAGGAGGACACCGCCTTCCCATGGCCTTGGCCGGCCACAGTGGCTGGAAAAGATGTCCCGACACTCGCTTACCGTTGCGGGGGCAGCGCCGGCTTTTCACCGGCTTCCCGTAGGCCTGGGGCATGACGCCGCAGGCACCCTATCGCTGGGCAAATCATAGCACCCCACTCCAATGCGAAACTACTTTCAAAAGAAACGCTTACGCATTGACCGGGCTTGCTTTTCGCCAGTATAGTGATGCCATGCAACAGGAACTCGATTCCCTCGAGGACAAGCTCGGACAGGTCGTCCAGATGCTCTCGCGCTTGCGCGCCGAGAATGTCGAGTTGCGCCAGCAGGTCGCGGCCAAAACCGACGAGATCGCGCGCCTTGCGGAAAAACTCACGACCGCGCGCGCGCGCGTCGAGAACCTCCTGAAGCAGATTCCCGAGACCGAGCCGTGAGCGCCGAGCAGAAAGCCCTCACGATCAACGTGATGGGCCGCGAGTTCCGGGTGGCCTGTCCGGAAGGCGAGGAGAAGGGATTGCTCGCGTCGGTCGATTTCCTCAATCGCCGCCTGCGCGAGGTGAAGGATGCTGGCAAGGTCGTCGGAAACGACCGCATCGCGATGATGGCCGCGCTCAACATCACGCATGAACTGCTCTCGAAGGACGGATCGAAAGCCGTTGACGCCGGGGATATCCGGGGTAGAATCATCTCGATGCAGGAGACGCTCGACCGGGCGCTTTCCGCCGACCAGGACAAGCTCTTCTAGTCCTGCCGATCGCGCGGTCCGGTACGCGAGTCCTGCGGTGTTCGTCCAGGCTTACATCTTCTTACCGATAAGCTGGTTGATCTGGACACTCGCTTGAAGAGCGCTATTGTGCGCGTCCCACGTCGGACGTACCTGCGGCGCTCGGTGGGTGACCGCCTTGAACCTTTGGTTCGAGAGTGCTGCCTGGGCGAACACTGCAGGGCTTGCGCAATTCCCCACTGATTCCTCCCCACGCATTGCGGAAGCGCTGCCATGGCCGCCTGGCTGATGAAGTCGGAGCCCGACGAATTTTCCATCGACGACCTCGCCACGGCGCCCGGCAGGTCCACTCCCTGGTTCGGCGTGCGCAACTACATGGCGCGCAACTTCATGCGCGATTCCATGAAGGTCGGCGACGACGTGCTCTTCTACCATTCGAGCTGCCCGGAGCCGGGCATCGCGGGGCTGGCGAAGGTGTCGAGCCCGGCCTATCCCGACGAGACGCAGTTCCAGCGCAAGGGAAAATACTTCGACCCGAAATCGACTCGCGAAAACCCGCGCTGGCTGCTGGTGGACGTGACGCTGGTCCGCAAGACGCGCCTCGTGTCGCTCGCGGAAATGCGCGAGCACGGGGAACTGGCCGGCATGGTGACCTTGCGCCGCGGCAACCGCCTTTCGATCACGCCGGTGACGCCGGCGGAGTGGAAGTTCATCGAGAGGCTGACGAAGAAATGATTCGGGCCAGGCCTGAAATATCTTGCGCGCACTCGATATGCAAGAAACCGGGGTCAGAGACGTAACATTTCGCTCGCCGGCATGAAACCGGGGTCAGAGACGTAAAATTTCGCTCACCGGCATGAAACCGGGGTCAGAGACGTAACATTTCGCTTGCCGGCATGAAACCGGGGTCAGAGACGTAACATTTCGCTCGCGCTCAATATTACGTCTCTGACCCCAAGAACAAAAACCTATGACACCCGAGATATCGGCAGCGCTCACCTATGCCGGCCTCGGGCTGGTGGTGGGATTCTTCTCCGGGCTGCTCGGCATCGGCGGCGGCTCGATGATCGTTCCCATCCTCGGCCTGACGCTGGTCGCCTTCGGCTTCTCGCCGGAAGTGGTGATGCACCTGTCGCTCGGCACGTCGCTCGCGGTGATCGTGCTCGCCACTGCCTCGGGGACGCGCGAGCACCATCGCCACCGCGCGGTGCGCTGGGATCTCGTGAAGGCGCTCGCCCCCGGCATCGTCACCGCCGCGCTCGGCGCGGGGTTCCTCGCGCGCGCGCTGCCGCTGGCATTCCTGAAGGTGTTCTTCACCCTGTTCATGTTCTATGTCACCTGGCAGATCGTCTTCGGCCTGAAGCCGGGCAAGGCGCGGTCGCTGCCGGGAAAGGCCGGGCTCTTCTCGATGGGCGCGCTGATCGGCGGCGCCTCCGGGCTCGCCGGCGTGGGCGGGGCGATGCTGTCCGTGCCTTTCCTCGCCTGGTGCGCGGTGCCGTTCAAGGTCGCCATCGGCACGTCAGCGGCGATCGGCTTCGTGGTCTCGGTGGCCGGGACCGCGGGCTACGTTGTCGCCGGACTCACCGATCCAGCGGTGCCGCGCGGCGCGATCGGCTACGTGTACCTGCCGGCGTGGATCGGCATCTCGATCACGAGCGTGGCTGCCGCCCCGTTCGGCGCGCGGCTCACGCATCGCCTGCCGGTGGCGGCGCTGCGCAAGACCTTCGCGGTGTTCATCCTCGCGCTCACGCTGAAACTCGCCCTGTCGCTCTAGCGCGCAGCGGCCGCGCGAAAAACAGCATACAATTCGCGCCGGTCGTCCCCGGTCCTGAAGAACAATGAAGATCCTGATACTCGGCGCGGGGCAAGTCGGCTCGAGCGTCGCCGAAAGCCTGGTCTCCGAGAACAACGACATCACCGTCGTCGACTCCAACGCCGATCGCCTGAAGGACCTGCAGGGCCAATTCGACCTGCGCACCGTGCACGGAAGCGCGGCGCTTCCCGAGGTGCTGGAGCTGGCCGGCGCCCGCGATACGGACATGCTTTTCGCCGTGACCGCGAGCGACGAGGTGAACCTGGTCGCCTGCAAGGTGGCGGCGAAGATCTTCAACGTGCCCACGCGCATCGCGCGCATCCGCTCGACCGATTTCCAGGCGCACCCCGAGCTGCTCGGCGACGACTGCTTCGCGGTCACGCACGCCATCTGCCCGGAGCAGATCGTCACCGAGTACATCCAGCGGCTGATCGCCTTTCCCGAGGCGATCCAGGTGCTGCAGTTCGCCGAGGGCAAGGTGAGCCTCGTGACCGTGCAGGCCTTCGAGGGCGGGCCGCTGGTCAAGCATCCGATCCGCGACCTCGAGAACTGCTGCCGGAGGTGCCAGTGAAGGTTGCCGCGATCTTCCGCGCCAACCGGCCGCTGCCGATCGAGCCCGACACCGTGATCCAGTCCGGCGACGAGGTCTTCTGCCTCGCCGCGACCAAGGACATCCGCGACGTGATGTGCGAGATCAGGCGCATGGACAAGCCGAGTCAGGCGCGTCATGATCGCCGGCGGAGGCAACATCGGCATGCGGCTGGCCTCCGCGATCGAGCCCGACCACGACGTCAAGGTGATCGAGCACAACAAGCGCCGCTGCGAGATGCTCGCCGGGCGGCTCACGCGCGCCCTGGTGCTCAACGGCGACGTGACCGACGAGGACCTGCTCTCCGACGAGAACGTCGACGAGACCGACCTCTTCGTCGCGGTGACCAACGACGACGAGTCGAACATCATGGCGTCGATGCTCGCCAAGAGCATGGGCGCGCGGCGCGTCGTCGCGCTGGTCAACCGCCGCGCCTATGCCAACCTCGTCCAGGTGGGCAGCCAGATCGATGTCGCGATCTCGCCTTCGCACGTCACCATCGGCAGCCTGCTCGAGTACGTGCGGCGCGGCGACGTGGTCGCGGTGCACAGCCTTCGCCGCGGGCGCGCCGAGGCGCTCGAAGTGATCGCGCACGGCGACCGCAAGAGCTCGCGCGCGATTGGCCGGCGCATCTCGGAGCTCGACCTGCCCAAGGGCGCCAGCGTGATGGCGATCCTGCGCGCCGGCATGCCCATCGTCGCCGACGACGCGAGCCTGGTGATCGAGCCCGAGGACCACGTGATCCTCTTCGCCGAGAGCAAGCGCGTGATCCCGAAAGTCGAGAAGCTGTTTGCCGTGGGGGTGGGGTTCTTTTGAACCGGTTCTTCCCGGTACTCCATGTCCTGTCCGTCGTGATCCTGATCATCGGCGCGGCGATGGTCGTTCCGCTCGGGTTCTCCATGGCGCTGCGGGACGCGGCCGAAGGCGCGTACGACGGATCGATTGCGATCACCATCGTGTCCGGGCTCGTGCTGTTCTTCCTGACCTATCGCCGCAACCGCCGCGAGCTCCAGCCGCGCGACGGCTTTCTCCTGGTCTCGCTGGTGTGGACGGTGGTGCCGGCGTTCGCGACGCTGCCCCTGCTGTTCTCCATTCCCGGGCTGTCGTTCACCGATGCCTACTTCGAATGCGTCTCCGGGCTCACGACGTCGGGGGCGACGGTGCTCAGCGGCCTGGACAAGCTGCCGCCCTCGATCAACATCTGGCGCACGTTCCTCGTGTGGCTGGGCGGCATGGGCATCATCGTGCTCGCGGTGGCGATCCTGCCGCTGCTGGGCGTCGGCGGATCGCAGCTCTTCAAGGCCGAGACGCCGGGGCCGATGAAGGACACCAAGCTCACGCCGAGAATCGAGGAGACCGCCAAGGGACTGTGGGTCGTGTACCTGCTGATATCCGTCGCCTGCGTGCTTTCGTTCAAGGCCGCGGGCATGACCTGGGTCGACGCGTTCGTGCATGCGTTCTCCACGATGGGTTGGGCGGGTTTTCCTCGCACGACGACAGCTTCGGCTGGTTCGACTCGGCCGTGATCGACTCGGTGGCGATCTTCTTCATGCTGGTGGCGAGCCTCAACTTCGCGACCCATTTCCTCGCGATGCGCGGCCGCAGCCTCGCCGCCTATCGCAACGACCCCGAGGCGTCTCGCGTGCTCTTGTGGGTCGCGGGGTCGGGGCTGGGCATTGCCGCTTTCCTTGTCTTCGAGGGCACCTACGGCGAGTTCCCGACCGCGTTGCGCTACGCGATGTTCAACGTGGTATCGATCGCCAGCACCACCGGGTTCTCCTCGACCGACTTCGAGAAGTGGCCGATGTTCGCGCCGGTGTTCATGATCTTCCTGTCGTGCTTCGCCACGAGTTCCGGCTCCACCGGGGGCGGCATCAAGATGATCCGCTTCTCCTTGCTGTTCAAGCAGAGCGTGCGGGAGCTCACGCGGATCGTGCATCCGAAGGCCGTGGTGCCCGTCAAGTTCGGCGACCAGGTGATCGAGAACAACGTCATCTTCTCGGTGCTCGCCTTCATGCTGATGTACGGCGGCACGGTGATCGTGATGACCTTCCTGCTCCTGATCAGCGGGCAGGACGTCATCACCGCGATCACCGCGGTGCTCGCCTGCATCAACAACATGGGCCCGGGACTGGGCAAGGTGGGGCCGTCGAGCACCTACGCGGTGCTGAGCGATTTCCAGACCTGGGTGTGCACCCTGACCATGCTCCTTGGCCGCCTCGAGCTCTTCACGCTGCTGGTGCTGCTCACGCCGGCGTTCTGGAAGAAGTAGCGGTACTGGTCAAAGCCCGTCGAAATTGTTCCCGGACAGGGACACGACGCCCCGGATCCTTTGCATGTCCACCGGTTTCGCATTCCCGGCGAGGCATTCGTCGATGAAACTGCCGATCCTGCCGAAGCCCGCATCCGTCGGCGGCGCCAGCGCGCCGGGCGCGCCGAGCATCTCCAGCGTTGCTTCGATCTTCGGGGTATTGGAGGGCAATACCATGAACGGCACGCCGAGGCTGGCGGCGGCCAGGGTGTGGTGATAGCGGCCCGAGACCAGGCAGCGCGCGGCCCCGATGCGCTCCAGCCACGAGCGCATGGACTTCGCGTCGGCAAGTTCGATCGCGGGAAACTCGCCCTTGATTCCGGAGAAGATCGCGGCATCTTCGCGGGCGGCGTTGCCCCTGGCGCCGGTGAGGAACATGACCGGGCCGCCCGCATTGCCGAAACGCTTCAGCAGCTTGCCGACGGCAGCGCAGGTGGCGGGCGTGAACGCGACGCCGCCCGACACCAGGATGCCCGCGCTCGTCTGCGCGCTGCCGGTCATCTTGTGCCGTTCGATGAACCTCGGCAGGCAATCGAAGCCCTGCGCGGCCTTCACGCCCAGCCGCTCGAGGATCGATCGCGACAGCGCTTCCCTCGGCACGACCCTGTCCAGCGCGCGGGCGACGCCGCCGTAGATCCGGTCGCGGACCTCGTTCGGCTCCGCATCCCCGTTCGGGAAGAAGGAATGATTGATGAGATGGACCTGCTTGCGAAAGGCCTTCTTCGCGACGTACATGAGGTACAGGAGGTTCAGGGGCGCCTTGTGGGTCCGGTGCAAGGTGCCCTCGCCGTTGACCACCACGACGTCGGCGCTGGCCAGCATCCGAGCGAGCCTCGGGTTGGCCGCGACGTAGGTCTTCAGGAAAGCCGCGTCGTCGTAGTGCTCGACGAGTTCCGGGGTGGGGCTGAGCGAATGCGTGTCCTCCACTTCGAGGATCTCGACGTAGTAGCCCCGCTCCAGGAGGGTCTGGTAGACCTCCATCGAAGTGCCGTGGCAGCCCCAGTGGTAGGAGTTGCCCGTGAAATTGATCAGGGCCGCGAGTTTCCTGTCCACGGCTTCACACCCCGCACCACTTGCGCATCAGGGTCTCGAACAGCGCGGTCGACTGTTCGATGCGCCCCATCGAGCACCACTCGTCGGTCTGGTGCGCGAGCGTCGGCTCGCCCGGGCCGAGGATGACCGCGGGCGGGCCGCCGAAGCCGCGCTTCAGGTCCGCGCCGTCGGTGGAGAAGGTGATCGTCCTGGGCACCGGCCTGCCGTCGAGCAGGGGCGTGCAGTCGTCGAACACCTGCTGCACCCACTCGTCGGCCGGCTCCGTGTAGAGGGGCGGAACGTCGACGATCCTTTGCACGCTGGCGCCGTGCGGCCCCAGCAAGTGCTCGAGCGAATGGCAGAGGTGCACGTGGTCGATGCCCGGCACGGTGCGCGTGTCGAGCGTGACCCTGGTCGAGTCGGGCACGGAATTGGTATTGAGGCCGCCATGGATGGTGCCGACGTTCATGGTCGGCTTGCCCATCACGGCGTGGTGCTCGACATCGAAGTGGAACTGCTCGAGCGCGCCGATCACTTTCGCCATTTTCAGGATCGCGTTCTCGCCGACCTCGGGCATCGAGCCGTGGGCGGTCACGCCGCGCGTCTCGAGCTCGAACCAGGCGAGTCCCTTGTGGCCGACGTAAGGGTAGTTGCCCGTGGGCTCCGCCACCACGATCGCGCCGGCGCGCCCGAGCAGCTTGTGGTCGGCGAGGTAACGCGCGCCCTCGCAGCCGATCTCCTCGCCCGCGGTGATCACGAGCACCAGGCCCGGGCCGCTCTTCAGCCTGTCCGCCAGGGCGATGGCCGCGACCACGAAGGCGGCGATGCCGCTTTTCATGTCGGTCGAGCCCCGGCCGTAGAGCCGGTCGCCGTCGGCCTCGCCCGAGAACGCGTCGCGCGTCCATTTCGCCGCGCCCAGCGGCACGGTGTCGATGTGGCCGGTGAAGCAGATCGGCGGCTTGCCGTCGGCGGTCCCGCCGATTTCGGCGACCAGGCTGGTGCGCGATTGCGCGAACTCGTGGTACTTGCAGCGAAAGCCGGCGCCCTCGAGCATCTTGCCGAGATGCTGCGCGCAGGCCCGTTCCATGCCCGGCGGGTTGATGGTGTTGAAGCGCAGCAGTTCGCGCGTGAGCTCGCGCGGATCGCGGGCCGCGGTCATGTCAGTGACTCCCCGGCGGTGCGGTGCGGCGCTTGTGGTTCTTCCGCATCCAGTGGTTGAGGCTCTCGACGGCGATCGAGAAGGCCAGCGCGAAGTACACGTAGCCCTTGGGAATGTGCAGGCCGAATCCGTCGGCAACCAGGATCACGCCGATGAGGAGCAGGAAGGAAAGCGCGAGCATCTTCACCGTCGGGTGCTCGGAGACGAACTTCGCGAGCGGGTCGGAGGCGACCAGCATGACGATCATGGCGGCCACGACCGCGACGACCATCACCCAGAGCTGGTCGGCCATGCCGACGGCGGTGATCACCGAGTCCAGCGAGAAGATGATGTCGATGATGCCGATCTGGATCACGGCCACTCGCAGGGTGATGGTCCCCGTGCCGGCTTCCTGGATCGCTTCGTCATGCTCGCCGCGCACGGACGCGCCGATCTCGGTCGTTGCCTTGTAGAGCAGGAACAGCCCGCCCGAGATGAGGATGACGTCCCGCCAGGAAAACGCCTGCCCGAACACGGAGAACACCGGCTGGGTCAGCTTCACGATCCATGCGAGCGTTGCCAGCAGGAGCAGGCGCGTGACGAGGGCGAACGCGAGGCCGAGCTTGCGGCCGAGCGAGCGCTGGTGCTCCGGCAGCCGGTTCGACAGGAGAGCGATGAAGACCAGGTTGTCGATGCCGAGCACGATCTCGAGTGCGGCGAGGGTGACCAGCGAGATCCAGATGCCGGGGTCCGTGACCCAGGCGAAGGTGAAAAATTCCATGCGGGAAGGGCTCCTGACGCGGGCCTCATTCTGACATGGACGCCCGAAAGCTTGAACCCCGCTCGCATAGTCGGCAAACTCCGGCCATGCCACGCCCACTTGCGCTCGCCGTGTTGTTGTTTGCCTGCAACATGGCCTTCGCCCAGGACTACGAACGCGAGAAGCGCTGGCGGGACGAGGTCGTGCCGTCCATCGTCGTGGGCGAGCCGGTCGTCCTCAAGACTGCCGCCGGGAGGGAGTTCCTCGGCATCTTCACCGAGGCGCCACTGGCGAAGGGTGCGCTGCTCGTCATCCATGGCGTCGGCGTCCACCCTGACCACGGCGTGATCGGCACGCTGCGGGTGAAGCTCGCGGAGCGCGGCTGGACCACGCTTTCGGTGCAGATGCCGGTGCTCGCCGCCGATGCCGGCGCGGAGGACTATTACGCGAAGGCCTTTCCCGAGGCGCTCGAACGCATCGGCGCGGCAGTCACCTGGCTCAAGGCCCATTCGCCGGCGCGCCTGGCGATGGTCTCGCACGGCATGGGCTCGTGGATGGCCAACGAGTACCTCGATGCCGTGCCCGGCGCGCCGGTGTCCGCATGGGTTTGCATCAGCCTCACCGGCGGCTTCAGCTGGGCGCGCTACTTTTCCAAGATCCCGACGCTCGATGTGTACGGGGAGAACGACCTGCCGCCGGTGCTTTCCGCGTCCTGGCGCCGCTCGCTTGCCTTGCGCACCATGGCCGGCGCCTCCAGGCAGGAGGTGATCGCCGGCGCCGACCATTTCTATGCCGGCCGGGAAGAGGCGCTCGCGCTGGCGGTCGATACCTGGCTCACGCAGCCGCTGCGCCGGCCCTGAGGCGCCTCAGGTAAGGCGCTTCAACGCTTCCTGGTACTTCTGCGAGGTCTTCTCGACGATGTCGGCGGGCGCCTCGGGGGCGGGCGGCTTCTTGTCGAAGCCTATCGACTCCAGCCAGTTGCGGATGTACTGCTTGTCGAAGCTTTCCGGGCTTTCCCCCTCGCGCCAGGTGGCGGCCGGCCAGAAGCGCGAGGAATCCGGCGTGAGCGCCTCGTCGATCAGGACCAGCCTGCCGCCCGCGTCGAGGCCGAACTCGAACTTGGTGTCGGCGATGATGATCCCTCGCGTCAGCGCGTATTCCGCCGCCGCGGTGTAGAGCCGGATCGCGGTGTCGCGTATCTCGGCCGCGCGCGCTTCGCCGACCTTGGCGGCCATCTGCGCGAACGAGATGTTCTCGTCGTGGGCGCCGGCTTCGGCCTTGGTCGCGGGGGTGAAAATCGGGCGCGGCAGCTTCGAGGCGCGCTTGAGCCCGGGCGGCAGCGCGATGCCGCAAACGCTCTGCGACTGCTGGTACTCCTTCCAGCCGGATCCTTCGAGGTAACCGCGCACCACCGCCTCGATCGGCAGGGGCGCGAGCTTCCTCACCACGATGGAACGGCCGCGCACCTGCTCGCGCTCTTCGTTCGCGACCACGCTTTCCGGGTCGATGCCCGTCAGATGGTTGGGGACGATCGCGCCCAACTTCCTGAACCAGAAGTTGGAAAGCTCGGTGAGCACGCGGCCCTTCTGCGGGATGGGCGTGGGCAGCACCACATCGAACGCGGAAAGGCGGTCCGTGGTGACGATCAGCATCTTGTCCTCGCCGACGGCGTAGATGTCGCGCACCTTGCCGCGCGCGAGGAACGGCAGGGACTTGATCGAGGCTTCGAATAGCGGCGGCGTGAGGCCTGCCATCAGTTGACGACGGCCTTCAGCTCGCCCCTTGCGTAACGCCCGGCCATCACGTCGAGGGAGGCGACGCGGATCTTGCTCGCCTGCCCGGCGCACCAGAACTGCTGGTAGCGCTGCTTGCAGATTTCCTTCGCGGCGGCGCGCGCCGGCTTGAGGTAGTCGCGCGGATCGAAGGCGCTCTTGTTGGCGTTCATGAACTTGCGGATCGCCGCGGTCATCGCCAGCCGGATGTCGGTGTCGATGTTGACCTTGCGGACTCCGTTCCTGATGCCTTCCTGGATCTCCTCCACGGGAACGCCGTACGTTTCCTTCATCTCGCCGCCGTTGTCGCGGATGATCTGCAGGAGGTCCTGCGGCACCGAGGACGAGCCGTGCATCACGAGGTGGGTGTTGGGGATGCGCTTGTGGATCGCCTTGATGCGCTCGATGGCGAGGATGTCGCCGGTGGGCTTGCGCGTGAACTTGTAGGCGCCGTGCGAGGTGCCGATGGCGATCGCCAGCGCGTCCACCCCGGTCTTCTTCACGAAGTCGGCGGCCTGCTCGGGGTCGGTGAGCAGCATGTCCATGGTCATGGCGCCGTCGGCGCCGTGGCCGTCCTCCTTGTCGCCCATCATCGTTTCCAGCGAGCCGAGGCACCCCAGCTCGCCTTCGACCGAGACGCCGATGCGGTGCGCCATGTCGACGACCTTCTTGGTGACGTCGACGTTGTATTCGTAGGTGGCGACCGTCTTGCCGTCGGCCTGCAGCGATCCGTCCATCATCACGCTGGAGAAGCCCAGCTTCATCGCGCCTTCGCACACCGCGGGCGACTGGCCGTGGTCCTGGTGCATCGCCACCGGCGTGTCGGGATAGCTGTCCACGGCGGCCTGGATCAGGTACTTGAGGAAGGTCTCGCCGGCGTACTTCCGCGCGCCGGCCGAGGCCTGCATGATCACCGGGCTGTCGGTCTCGCTTGCGGCCTCCATGATCGCCTGCACCTGCTCCAGGTTGTTGACGTTGAAGGCGGGCAGGCCGTAGCCGTTTTCCGCCGCGTGGTCGAGAAGTTGTCGCATCGATACGAGGGCCATGTTTTCTCCTGGGGGGCAGCGGGCGCGCGGGGCTTCGCGCGCGGGAAGGTAAAGGCGAATTTTACCGCCTATCCCCCGCCGGCGCGATCATCAGGTCGATTTCGACCGGTTCCTCGCGCATCACCACCAGCGCCGAGTCGTCGGGGCTGGGGGCGACGCTCGTTCCTGAACCGGTGGGCGTGAAGGGCGTGGCCCATGTCACGCGCCTTTCGGCGAGCCCGTAACGCGCGAGCTGGCGCACGCCATTCTCGTCCCGCGGAAAATAGAGCGCCTTCTCGCCCAGCGCCCAATCGAAGCGCGCGGCCTCGCCGATGGGCAGGGCCAGCGGCTCGCAGCGCAACGTGGCGATATCGCAGGAAGTCAGCCCCTCCAATAGCGGCTGCTGGAAGACGAGCCGCGACGAATTGATCTGGAACTCGAGCAAGGGCGGCAGGGCCAGCCGCTCGGCCTTGTCCCCCGCGACCTCGCGCCGGAAGAGCCGCGAGGCGTGGCCGTCCTGCTCGCCGTGGAAAAGCCACTTGCCATCGCGGCTTTCGCGCGCGTCGGTGACGTGCTCGCCCAGCTGTTCGAGCGGCTGCAGCTTCGCGTCCGCGATGTCGATGCGCACCGCGAACTGCTTGTTGCCGTCGCTGCCGACGGGAATTCGCACCGCCAGGATGGACTTGCCGTCGGCCGACCAATGCGGGCGGATGTAGCGGTAGCCGTCGGGCGCGTTCAGGCGTGCCGGCGCCTTGCCGAACTCGGCGACATAGAGCGCTTCGGTGCCCTCGCGATTCGAACTGAACACGATGCGGCCGCCGTCGGGCGAGTATTCCGGCTGGCCCGTGTAGCGCATCGATTTCCATAGCTCGCCCTCGGGCTCGGCGCGGGCGCCCACCTTGATGCGCCAGAGGTTGGCGCGGTAACTGGCCATTTCGAAGACGATCGCGCCGTCGCTCGCCCGGTCGGGAAAGCGCGCACCCCGCGCGCCGGCAAGCCGGGCCTCGCCCGTGGCCAGGTCGAGGGTGTTGAGCGCGCGAAACCCGAACCAGTCTGCAGCGACGAGCAAGGGGCCGCCGGGCGCGAGCCAGGCGAGCCCGTAGCCCAGGCCCTGCAGTCCTCCTGCGTTGCGCGCGGTTTCGGGCTGTGCCACGTCCAGCAACCATACGCGGCGGCTGGACGTGTTCCCGCGGAAGAAGGCGATGTGGCGACCGTCGGGGCTTGCGCGCGGGTAGGAGTCGCCGCCCTGCTCCGGGCCGGGGGCGCTCAGCGTGCGCACCTCTCCGGTGGCGATGAGGCGCATCTTGAGCCCGGCGGGAAACTGCGGCCGGACCTCGCCCGAATAGACGAGGGCGCTGCCGTCGGGGAGGAGGTCGAAGCGCCAGTGCGGACGGTCGGCGCAGTCGCCGATCTCGCGCTCCGAGCCGGTCGCCGTGTCGAGTTCGATGAAGGCGCAGCCTTCGCGCTTGCCCTGCCAGTAGGCGATGCGGCGGCTGTCCGGGAAGAACACCGGCCCGGCGTTCTGCATCGCCGGTGCGCCAAAAATCCTGCGCGTCCTCGTGGCAAGGTCCTCCACGACAATGCGCGATTCATCACCGCTGGCGCTCGCGTAGGCGACCAACCGGCCGTCAGGCGAGAAGCGCGGCGCGAGCTCGATCTCCGCCCCGGTGACGAAGGAGGTCGAGGCCGCAAGCTGCCGCTCCAGCGCCGTGAAGCCCGCGCCGGCGGGCTGCGTCAGCGACCGCCAGGTGAGCGTCGCAGCAAGCATGCCGGCGCAAGCCACGGCCACCATGCTGCCGAAGGCGAGCCGGCGCGAGATGCCGCCGGCGCGCGGGGCGGGCGCCCCGGTTTCAGTCTTTGCCGGGGTGACAGCGGCGACCAGCCGGTAACCGGCCTTGGGCAGCGTCTCGATGTAGCGGGGCGCCTTGGGATCATCGCCGAGCGCAATCCGCAGTTCCGCGATAGCGCGTGACAGCACCTCGTCGTTGACCATCTTGCGAGACCAGACGTCTTCGATGAGCGCTTCGCGCGAAACGACGCTTCCCGCATCGGCAGCGAGGCGGCGCAGCACCTGCATGAGCAGCGGCCGCAGGCGTACCGTGCCGGCCGCGCCCCTGAGCTCGTTCGATGCGGGCAGGGCGAGGAATTCCCCGACCCGGAATGCCTTGTCCATCGAATCAGCCATGTAGCGGCAGGCACGGAGAAAAAAAGGAGCCAAATCGGAGTCTTCCGGAAGGCCGCGGGCGGGCGCCGGGCGGAAGCTTGCGGCTTCGTCCACCGATTGGAGTCCTTGCCATGTCCGTCCTGCGTATTGTCGCCATGTTGCTTGTCTGCTTGTTTGGGGCGCTTCCCGCGCTGGCCCAGGAATCCTGCGGCTCGCGCCTGTTCGTGAGCGGCTACTACTCGAACGTGCATGTCTTCGATGCGTGCACGGGCGGGTATCTCCGCAACCTCGACAACTCGTCGCGCATCGCCGGCGCGCAGGCCGTCAGGCTCGGACCCGACGGCTACCTCTACGTCGTCAGCGAGGAGACCAGTTCGATTCTACGATACCGCAACGACACGCTCGATTTCGTCGATACCTTCGTCGTCGCGCAGGTAGCGCCCACCGGGATCGCCTTCGACGCGCAGGGCCGGCTCTACGTGGCCGGCTATCGCAGCCAGTCGGTGCTGCGCTACGACCGCCAGGGCAAGTTCATCGACACCGTGATGCCGGCGAGCGCGGCGGGCATCAGCGGCCCCGACAACGGCATGAGCTTCGGCCCCGACGGCCTGCTCTATATGCCGGGTTACGATTCCAGCAGCGTGGTGCGGGTTGACACCGGCAGCGCCCAGGCGTCGGTTGCCATACCGGCGCGCGCCTCCGGTCTCTTCCATACCCGCGGCATCCTGCCTTCGCGCGACGGCCAGTCGCTGTTCATCACCGGCGAGGGATCGGGGCAGGTGCTGCGCTACCGGATCGCGTCGGGGGAAGTGACCGAACTTGCGCGCGGCCTGGCCAAGCCCACGGGCATCGCCTACGGCACCGACGGCAACCTGCTCGTCATCGACGGAACGTCGGTGGTGCGCATCGACCCGGCGACGGGAGCCGTGCTGGGCACGCTGGTCGCGCCCGGCTCGGGCGGCGTGAGCGGTCCGACCTATCTCGCCGTGATCGGCAAGGCCACTGCCGCGAATCCCGCCGTCCTCGGATCGCAATACTGGGTGGTGGCGGAGACCGTGATGGCGGGCAACGTGCTCGATTTCACCGCCGCCTACACCGCGGTGGGCACCGGCTTCGGCGACCGCATGATTCCCGCCGAGGTGCAGCGCACCCCCTGGGGGACGATCCGCATCGAGTTCCACAGCTGCACGCGCGCCACGCTGACATGGACCTCGAGCGGCCCCGGCTCCGGCGGATTCGGCAACGGCGGCTATCCGCTGGAGCGCTTCTACGCCAGCGAGATGACCACGCGCTGCGAACAGCAGGGCTTTGCCGCCGCGGAGAAGTCCTGGGTGAACGGCCTGTGGTGGGGCGGCATCGGCCGCTCGGGCGAGGGGTTCTTCCTCGACCGGCGCAGCGACGGTTACGTCTTCCTCGGCTGGTTCACCTACCGTTCGCAATGAGGCCGGCCATGTTCACCCGATTCCGATCTGCAAGCCTGCTGCGCGCGGCCCTTCTTGGCGCCCTGCTCCTGCCCGCCGGGTTGGCGCTCTCGCAACGCGACCCCTGCCTCGAGAGCAAGGCGCCCGAGTGCAAGCCGATCCAGCAGAAGCGCTGCCGCGACGCGGCCGAGCAGTACATTGCCCATATCAAGACTCTCCCGCTGGACAAGCCGAAAGAGGTCGAGGAATCGAAGCAGGTGATCGCGAAGATGGAGAAGAAGCTTGCGGACAATCGCCGCGCCGGCGTGGACGATTGCGTGACCTGGGGCGAGATCGGGAGGATCGCCGCCGGGCAGTAAGCCTCAGGCGCGCTTGTGCTCGCCCAGCTTGACGATCTTCATGGTGTTGGTGCCGCCCGACTGGCCGATCGGCTCGCCCATGGTGATGACGATCAGGTCGCCGAGCTGCGCCACGCCCTTGTCGAGCAGGACCCGTTCGGCCTCGAACAGCAATCTCTCGCGGTCGTGGCCCTCGTAGGGCAGCGTGAGCGGCCGCACGTCGCGCATGAGCGCGCACTTGGTGAGGGTCGCGGGTTCCGGCGTCAGCGCATAGATCGGCACGCCGCAGTTCAGGCGCGACATCCACAGCGCCGTCGAGCCGGACTGGGTGAGTGACGCGATCGCCTTGACCTTGAGGTGGTGCGCGGTGAACAGCGCGCCCATCGCGATCGACTGGTCGACGCGGGTGAAGACGCGGTCGAGGAACTCGCGGTCGAGCGTCACCTGCGCGCTCTTCTCGGCCTCGATGCACACCCGCACCATCGCCTCCACGGCCTCGACCGGGAAGTGCCCCGAGGCCGACTCCGCCGAGAGCATCACCGCGTCGGTGCCGTCGAGCACCGCGTTGGCGACGTCCGAGACCTCGGCGCGCGTGGGGATCGGCGAGGAGATCATCGACTCCATCATCTGCGTGGCGGTGATGGTGAGCTTGTTCATCTCGCGCGCCTCGCGGATCATGCGCTTCTGCAGCGCCGGCACTGCGGCATCGCCCACTTCCACGGCGAGGTCGCCGCGCGCCACCATGATGCCGTCGCACGCCGCCATGATGTCCTTCAGCGCGGGGATCGCCTCGGCGCGCTCGATCTTGGCGATGAGCAGCGCCTTGCCGCCGGCGGCGCGCATCAGCTCGCGCGCCATGTACATGTCGGAGCCCGATTTCGGGAACGACACCGCGAGGTAGTCCGCCTTCAGCTGCGCGGCGGTGGTGATGTCCTGCATGTCCTTGGTGGTCAGCGGCGGCGCGGTGAGGCCGCCGCCCTGCCGGTTGATGCCCTTGTTGTTCGAGAGCACGCCGCCCACCCGCACCCGGCATTCGACCTTCGTGCCGGCAACGCTCTCGACATCGAAGACGAGGCGGCCGTCGTCGAGCAGCAGCGCGTCTCCCGGCTTCACGTCCTGCGGGAGTTCCTTGTAGTCGATGCCCACGCCGTCCTGCCCGCCGACATCGCGCGCGGCGTCGAGCGTGAACGGGTCGCCCTTCTTCAGCGTGACCTTGCCGCCTTCGAACTTGCCCACGCGGATCTTCGGCCCCTGCAGGTCGGCGAGTATCGCCACCACGCGGCCGAGCCGCTTTGCGATCTCGCGCACCAGCGTGGCGCGCCCGATGTGGTCTTGGGCAGTGCCGTGCGAGAAATTCATGCGCACGACGTCGACGCCGGACTTGATCAGGCGCTCGAGCACCTCCGCGGAGCTGGAGGCGGGACCGAGGGTGGCGACGATCTTGGTGGCGCGGGGCATGGGTGTCCTTGCGATTGGCGAGGGACCATTCTAGCCCCCGCATTTCAGCCTTTCGCGCGCGCCTCGAGGGCGGCCACCGCTGGCAGCGTCTTGCCCTCGAGGAACTCGAGGAAGGCGCCGCCGCCGGTGGAGATGCAGGAAATGCGGTCGGTGACGCCGTACCTGGCGATCGCCGCGAGCGTGTCCCCGCCGCCGGCAATCGAAAACGCGGGCGAATTCGCCACGGCCTCCGCGACCACTTTCGTGCCGTTGCCGAAGGCGTCGAATTCGAACACGCCGACCGGCCCGTTCCAGACGATGGTGCCTGCCGACGCGAGGATCCCGGCATAGCGCGCGGCGGTCTTCGGGCCGATGTCGAGGATCATGTCGTCGTCCGCCACATCAGCCGCGTCCTTGGTGGTGGCCGGCGTGTCCGCGGCGAAGGCCTTGCCGCATACCGCATCCACCGGGATCGGCACCTCCGCGCCGCGCGCACGCATCAGCGCAGCGATCTCCCTGGCCTCGGGCGCGAGGTCCGGCTCGGCGAGCGACTTGCCGATCGGCAGCCCCGCGGCGAGCATGAAGGTGTTGGCGATTCCGCCGCCGACGATCAGCTGGTCGACTTTCGTGGAGAGCGACTTGAGGATGGTGAGCTTGGTCGAGACCTTCGAGCCGGCGACGATCGCCACCAGCGGGCGCTTCGGGCTGGCCAGCGCGCGGCCCAGCCCGTCGAGCTCGGCGGCGAGCAGCGGGCCGGCGCAGGCGATGGGCGCGAACCGCGCCACGCCGTGCGTCGTGGCCTCCGCGCGGTGCGCGGTGCCGAAGGCGTCGTTCACGTAGACGTCGCAAAGCGCGGCGATCTTCCTCGCGAGCGCTTCGTCGTCCTTCTTCTCGCCCTTGTTGAAGCGGCAGTTCTCGAGGAGCACGACTTCGCCCGGCTCGACCTTCACGCCCCCGACCCAGTCGCGCTTGAGCGGCACGGGGAGCCCGAGCAGCTCGGACAGGCGCCCGGCCACCGGCGCCAGCGAATCGGCCTCGCTGAACTGCCCTTCGGTGGGACGGCCGAGGTGCGAGGTGACCATCACCGCCGCGCCCTTGTCCAGCGCCAGCCGGATCGCCGGCAGCGAAGCGCGGATGCGCGTGTCGTCGGTGATGTTTCCCGCGTCGTCCTGCGGCACGTTGAGGTCGGAACGGATGAAGACCCGCTTGCCGGCGAGGTCGAGCTCCGCCATCTTGAGAACGTGCATTGCGCTACTTCGCCGACATCAGCGCCATCGTCGTGTCGAGCATGCGGTTCGAAAACCCCCATTCATTGTCATACCAGCTGCTGACCTTCACCAGCGCGCCCGACACCTTGGTGAGGGTGGCGTCGAAAGTGGACGACGCGGGATCGTGGTTGAAGTCCACCGACACCAGGGGGCCGGTGTTGTAGTTGAGGATGCCCTTGAGCGGGCCGCTCTCGGAGGCGGCCTTCATGGTTGCGTTCACTTCCTCGACGGTGGTGGCGCGCGCGGCGATGAAGGAGAGGTCGACCAGCGACACGTTGATGGTCGGCACGCGGATCGCGAAGCCGTCGAGCTTGCCGTTCAATTCCGGCAGCACCAGCCCCACCGCGGCGGCCGCTCCCGTCTTGGTCGGGATCATCGACATCGTCGCGGAGCGCGCCCGGCGCAGGTCCTCGTGATAGACGTCGGTGAGCACCTGGTCGTTGGTGTAGGCATGTATCGTCGTCATGAGCCCCGTGACCACGCCGATCTTGTCGTGCAGGGGCTTCACCAGCGGCGCGAGGCAATTCGTCGTGCAGCTCGCATTCGAGATCACCGTGTGCGCTGCCTTGAGCACCTGGTGGTTCACGCCGAAGACCACGGTGGCATCGACATCCTTGCCGCCGGGCGCGGAGATGATGACCTTCTTCGCGCCGGCCTTGATGTGCAGCCCGGCCTTCTCCTTGGTCGTGAAAAGCCCGGTGCATTCGAGCACTACGTCCACCTCGAGCTCGCCCCACGGCAGTTGCGACGGGTCGCGCATCGCGAGCACGCGGATGCGGTCGCCGTTGACCACCATGTGGTCCCCGTCCACCTCGACCTTGCCCGGGAACTTGCCGTGCGCCGTGTCGTAGCGCGTGAGGTGGGCGTTGGTCTCCGCGTTGCCGAGGTCGTTGATCGCCACGATCGCGAGGTCGTGCTTCCTGCCGTCTTCGTAGTGGGCGCGCAGGATGTTGCGGCCGATGCGGCCGTAGCCGTTGATGGCGACGCGGATGGTCATTTTGGTCGGGTCTCCGGGGAGGGCGGTGCGGTGGGGAAAGACGACTATTTTAGCCGATTGGGACCCAAAAGCCTGTCGGAATCGTCATGCCGGACTCGATCCGGCATCCAGCGCAGTCGGAATCGTCATGCCGGACTCGATCCGGCATCCAGCGCAGTTCGATATGGCTGGATTCCGGGTCAAGCCCGGAATGACGGGATTCCCGTTTGGTTGACGAGCAAGGTGAGGTCGCGCCACGCGTAGGCGATCTCGCCGAAGGCATGGCCGCCGAGGGTCTCGTCCTTTTCCGCCACGGGTTCGCCGCCGACCGCCTCATAGAAGAGGCGCGCGCGGTTGGCCGTCAGGACCCACAGGTAGAAACCGAAGACGCCCTGCCGCACGAAGTGCCGCGCGCACTCCGCGAGCAGGGCGCGGCCGAGGCCGCGGCGCTGGAATTCCTGCAACAGGTAAAGCGCATAGACCTCGCCTTCGAGGGGCCCGAGCGGATCGCGGCCGGGGCCGCAGCTGGCGAAGCCCACGAGCTGCCCGTCGGCTTCGGCGGCAAACACCGCATTCGCGCCGCCGGACCGTGCCAGGCGCCTGTGCCAGCCCTCCTCGGACTTGTTCGCCGACTCGGAGGCGACCACCGCGGCGGGCAGGATGCCGGCGTAGCTCGTGCGCCAGCTTTCCGCATGCACACGGGCGATCGCGGCCGCGTCGGCGACCGAAGCCTCGCGAATGCGGAGCTGGAGCGCGTTCAGGGGAGCGAGCGGACCGCGGCGACGACGTGGTCGACATCCACGCCGAAGTGCTTGTAGACATCGGCGGCGGGCGCGGATT
This sequence comes from uncultured beta proteobacterium, assembly GCA_963849005.1. GTDB lineage: Bacteria > Pseudomonadota > Gammaproteobacteria > Burkholderiales > Usitatibacteraceae > CAWKGC01. Next base: position 157,708 of record CAWKGC010000019.1, read on the forward strand.
CGCCGAAGCGATCGACGCCGATCACGGCGCCTTCAAGCCCGACGTACTTGCGCCAGAAGTCGGTGACGCCGGCTTCCACGGCGACGCTCGGCAGCCCCTTGGGCAGCACCGATTCGCGCCACGCGGCCTCCTGCCGGTCGAAGACATTGGTGCACGGCATCGAGACGACTCGCACCGCGATGCCCGCTTCCAGCAGCGCTTTTTGCGCCGAGAGCGCGAGCCCGACTTCGGAGCCGGTGGCGAGTATCGCCGCGCGGGCCTTGCCTTGCGCATCGGAAAGGACGTAGCCGCCCCGCCGGATGGCTTCCACGGTGGCCGCGTCGCGCTTCACGAATTGCGTGTTCTGCCGCGAGAACAGCAGGCACGAAGGCCCGTCCTTGCGCCCGAGCGCATGCGCCCAGGCGACGGCCGACTCCACCGTGTCGCAGGGGCGCCAGACATCCATGCCGGGAATGATGCGCAGGCTCGCTGCGTGCTCGACCGACTGGTGCGTGGGCCCGTCCTCGCCCAGGCCGATCGAGTCGTGCGTGAAGACGAAGATGTTGCGCAGCTTCATGAGCGACGCCATGCGCAGCGCGTTGCGCGAGTAGTCGCTGAAAGTGAGGAAGGTGCCGGAGTAGGGGATGAAGCCGCCATGCAGCGCGAGGCCGTTGCCGATCGCCGCCATCGCGAATTCGCGCACGCCGAAGTTGATGTAGTTGCCGGCGGACTCCGGCGTGACAGCGCGCGTGCCGCTCCAGTTGGTGAGGTTCGAGCCGGTCAGATCGGCCGAGCCGCCGAGGAGTTCCGGCAGCACCGGCGCGAGCGCCTCGATCGCCTGCTGAGATGCCTTGCGCGTGGCGTTGCTCTCGGCCTTTTCATTGGCCCTGGCCAGCAGCGCGCCCACGGCGGCATCGAAGCCCGCGGGAAGTTCTCCCGCCATGCGCCGCGAGAATTCCTTCGCTTCGGCAGGGAAGGCCTTCGCATACGCCGCAAAGCGCGCGTTCCAGTCGGACTCCAGCGCCGCGCCCTGCGCCTTCGCATTCCACGCGGCGTGGACCGCGCCCGGCACCTCGAAGGGCGCGTGCTTCCAGCCGATCGCCTCGCGGGTCGCGGCGACTTCCTTTTCGCCGAGCGCCGCGCCGTGCACGCCGTCGGTGCCCTGCTTGTTCGGCGAGCCCTTGCCGATCACCGTCTTGCAGCAGATCAGCGTGGGCCGCGACGTGTCCTCGCGCGCCTCGCGCAACGCCGCCTCGACCTGCCGCGGGTCGTGGCCGTCAACGTTCGGGATCACGTGCCAGCCATACGCCGCGAAGCGCATCGGCGTGTTGTCGCGAAACCAGCCCTCGACCTTGCCGTCGATGGAAATGCCGTTGTCGTCGTAGATCGCGATCAGCTTGCCGGTCTTGAGCGTGCCGGCGAGCGAGCAGGCCTCGTGCGAGATGCCTTCCATGAGGCAGCCGTCGCCCACGAAGACGTAGGTGAAATGGTCGACGATCTCGTGCCCGGGGCGGTTGAACTCGGCGGCGAGGAGTTTCTCCGCGAGCGCCATGCCCACTGCGTTGGCGAGCCCCTGGCCGAGCGGGCCGGTGGTGGTCTCCACGCCCGGCGTGACGGCCACTTCAGGGTGGCCGGGCGTCTTCGAGTGGAGCTTCCTGAAGGCGCGCAGGTCGTCGATCGAGAGGTCGTAACCCGTGAGGTGCAGCAGCGCGTACTGCAGCATCGAGCCGTGGCCGTTGGAAAGCACGAAGCGGTCGCGGTCCGGCCACTTCGGGTTGGCCGGGTTGTGCCTGAGGAAGCGGCGCCAGAGCACCTCGGAAATTTCCGCCATGCCCATCGGCATGCCCGGATGCCCGGAGTTGGCCTGCTGCACCGCGTCCATCGCGAGGGCGCGGATGGCGTTGGCGAGTTCGGATTGCGTGGGCACGGACTGAGGCGTATCGGGCATGTTCAGTTTCCGCAGTAACGGGTGGAGAGCGCCAAAACACGGGCAAGGCAGGGGGAAAGCGATTATACTTGCCCGCTTTTCACCGCGAACTTTTTCGCTTGGGTAAACCTCTGCAAGTCGGGCTTCACCCGCCGCCTCCGGCCGCGGGGCGCACCGCCGGAACCGGCGAGGCGCCCTGACCCCGGGACGAGCGATACCCGCTTGCAATTATTCGTTTTAAAAATGGGGGTATCGAAGTGAAGGGACTGCACATCATCGCCGACCTGTACAACTGCCCGAAGGGCGGCTACCTGACGTCGGCCACCGAACTGCGCGAGCTGTGCGTGAACGCCTGCAGGGAAGTCGGCCTCACCGTGCTGGGCGAGCATTTCTACCAGTTCGATCCGGCTGCCGGCATGCAGGACGGCGGCAGCACGGGCGCCGTGGTGCTCGCTGAATCGCACCTCGCGATCCACACCTGGCCGGAGCGCGACGGCGCCACGCTCGACGTCTACGTGTGCAATTACACGGCGGACAATGGCGACAAGGCGGAGGCGCTCTACAAGAGCCTCATCGAAGCGCTGCTGCCGGGCGACGTGATGGTCGAGCGCATCTGGCGCGGCCGCGACCTGCCGGTCCGGAAAAAGCGCATCGCCTCGGTCAAGTAGGCGCCCGGCCCGATGGCCGAAAGGGTCTTCGAGCGCCTGACGGACGCGAGCGGCGTGTACTTCGACGCCGTGCTGGTGGAGCGCCGCCGCACCCCTTTCCAGCTGCTGGAAATCTACGACTCGCCGGAGCTGGGCAGGTTCTTTCGCCTCGACGGCTGCAACATGACCAGCGAGCGCGACGAGTTTTTCTACCACGAGAACCTGGTCCACGCCGCTGCGCTCGCGCACCCTGCGCCCAAGCGCGCGCTGGTGATCGGCGGCGGCGACGGCGGCTCCTCCGAGGAGCTGCTGAAGCACGCGACCATCGAGCGCGTGCACATGGCCGAGCTCGACCCGGAAGTGATCGAGGTCGCGAAGGCGCATTTCGCGAAAGTGCACCGCGGCGCCTTCGACGACCCGCGGCTCGAGGTCACGGTCGGCGACGGGCTTGCCTACATTGCATCCACGAAGGCGCGCTACGACCTGGTCCTCATGGACCTGACCGATCCGGCCGGGCCTTCCGAGGCGCTTTATTCCGCGGCCACCTTCGCGCTGGCAAAGCGTGCGCTTGCGCAGGGCGGCGCGCTCACGCTGCACATGGGTTCGCCGTTCTCGCATCCGGCGCGGCTGCGCGAGACAATGAAGAAATTGCGCGAAGTGTTCGCGGTGGTCGCGCCGTATTTCGCCTGCGTTCCCTTGTACGGCTCGACCTGGGGCTTTGCCTGCGCGTCCGACACGCTCGACCCGCGCCAGGTTGCGCCGGAAGAGATCGATCGGCGCATCGCCGCGCGCGGCATCGGCGACCTGCAGTATTACAATGGCGAGGTTCACCGCGCGGGCTTCGCGCTTCCCAATTACATCCGGCCGCTGGTCGCCTAGGGCCGGTCGCGTCCCGGAGGGAGTCGTGCTCAAGAAACTGCGCAGGTCCTCTTCGCGCATCACGCTGGTGCTGATCGGTGCCGCGGCGCTTTCGGGCTGCGGCAGCGACGAGGAGAAGCGCGACCTCTACGCGAGCCGGGAGGATTGCCTCGCCGACTGGAGCAACAAGCCCGAGGACTGCACGCCCGCCACCGAGAGCCAGCACCGCAACCGCGGTTTCTTCTACGGGCCGGTCTACAGCGGCTCGCGTTCGTCGTCGTCGTCGTGGGGCAGCGGCACGGGGTCGAGCCGCGCGTCCGGATCGACTTCCTCGCGCTCGATCGGTTCGACCGGAAGCTCCAGCCGCGGCGGCTTCGGCTCGTCGGGCCACTCCTCGGGCAGCTGAGCGTGCAACGCGAGGACCGCATCCCGCGCATCGACTGGCAGCAGAAGGTCGAGGCGCTCGGGTTCGGCTTCCACTCGATCGACGGCATCTATTGGGACGAGCGCGCCTGCTACCGGTTTTCCTCCGGCGAGGTCGACACGATGGAGGCGGCGACCGCGGAGCTGCAGGAGCGTTGCCTGGAAGCGGTCGAGGCGGTGGTGGCCGCGGGAGACTATTCGCGCTTCGCCATTCCCGGGGCGTTCCATGCGCTGATCGAGGCGTCGTGGAAGGCGGGCGACCCCTCGCTCTTCGGGCGCTTCGACCTTTCCTGGGACGGCCGCGGCGCGCCGAAGCTGCTCGAGTACAACGCGGACACGCCCACGGCGCTTCTCGAGGCGAGCGTGGTGCAGTGGTACTGGCTGCAGGACGTATTCCCCCAGCACGACCAGTTCAATTCGATCCATGAAAAGCTGATCGAGCGCTGGAAGGCGATGCGCGGCAAGCTCCCGGCCGACGGCGTCGTGTACTTCGCGTGCGCGGCGGAAAGCGAAGAGGACCGCGGCAACCTCGATTACCTGCGCGACACCGCGACGCAAGCCGGCCTCGACGCGCGCGCAATCGACATTGCCGACCTCGGCTGGAACGGCGGGGCGTTCACCGACCTCGAGGAAAGGCGGGTCGCCGCGCTCTTCAAGCTCTATCCCTGGGAATGGCTGGTGCGCGAGCCCTTCGCCGAAAACCTGCTGGCCCGGCCCATGGCGATGATCGAGCCGGCCTGGAAGATGCTCTTGTCGAACAAGGCGATCCTGCCGATCCTCTGGCAGATGTTCCCGGGGCACCCCAACCTGCTGCCCGCGTCCTTCGAGGCCGGGAAGTTCGCCGCGGATTACGTGAAAAAGCCGCTCTATTCGCGCGAAGGCGCCAACGTCACCATCGATGTCGGCGGCGTGAAGATCGAGGCGCCGGGCGAATACGGCGCCGAGGGCTTCATCTACCAGTCCTACCACGCGCTGCCGCAATTCGGCGGCTCGCACACCGTGATCGGCTCGTGGGTGATCGGCGGCGACCCCGCGGGAATCGGCATCCGCGAGGACGACTCGCCGATCACGAAGAACACGAGCCGCTTCCTCCCCCACTATTTCGTTACTGACTGAGAGGGCAACATGGGCAACGCGCTGGCATCCTTCGGCGGATTCGACGACTTCCTGCTCTACCTTGGCGTGTCGCTGGCGCTGCTCGCGCTGTTCGCGGCGGTCTACGTGCGGGTGACGCCCTACCGCGAGATCGCGCTGATCCGCGAGGGCAACATGGCGGCGGCCTACAGCCTGTCGGGGTCGCTGCTCGGCTTCATCGTGCCGCTCGCGTCCTCGGTGCAGTATTCGGTGGGCATCGTCGACATGGCGATCTGGGGCGCGATCGCGCTCACCGTGCAGGTCGCCGCCTACGTCGTGGTGAAGCTGATGATGCCTTCGATCACGCGCGGCATACCCGAGGGCAACGTCGCGCAGGGATTCTTCCTCGGCGCCGTCTCGCTGGGCGTGGGCATCCTCAATTCCGCCTGCATGAGCTACTGACCGGCGGGGGTTGCGCGGTGCTCGCGCACCCAGCGCGCCCAGGGCTCGAACAGCGCCGCGTCATGGGTGGCGATCACCGGGCGTTGCCAGACCGGCCCCGACCAGAAGTCGTCGGAGTCGAGCGTGGCCAGCCGCCCGCCGGCCTCGGCGAGGATGAGCGCGCCGGCGCTGTAGTCCCAGAGCATCTGCCCGGCATGCAGCACGAGGTCGACGCGTCCCGCGGCGAGGTGGCACCAGGAAAGCGCCGATGAACCGCTGGTCTTGCGCCGCGCATACGGCGGGTGGCGCTTGATCGCTTCGCGCAACGCCGTCTTTTCCTTGCGCAGGTCGATCTCGGCCACGGAACCGGCAAGGGTCCGCGACCCGAACTGGCGGCGCAGCGGCCGCCCGTTGAGCCATGCCCCTGCGCCGCGCGCCGCGCTGAACAGCTCGTCGGCGATCGGATCGTAGATGCAGCCGAGCAGCGGCCGGTCATGCTCCATCAGCGCCACCGAAACGGCGAAGTAGGGAATGCCGTTGGAGAAATTGGACGTGCCGTCGATCGGGTCGATGCACCAGAAGCGCCCGCCCGCCTCCCACACGCGGCGCTGCTCCTCGCCGTGCATCTCCTCGCCCAGCACCGGGTATTCGATCAGGCCGGACAGCCCCCGCACCAGCGCGTGCTGCGCGGCGAGATCGGCCTCGGTAAGAAGGCTTCCGTCGTGCTTGCGGTAGGCGGTGACGCTTTGGTAGCGCGGCAGGATCTCGCGCTCGGCGCATTCCCGCACGACGCGCGTAACCGAGTCGATGAAGGCGGCGGAGAGTTCCTGCGCGGCGAACGGGAGGGATGCCATGGCCATGTGACGGCCGGGCGGGGAAGGCGTGCCCGGGTGAATGAGGCGGCCATGTTAGCATCGCAGCGATTTTCGCCTCCGCCCCGAGCCCATGCCACACCCCCGTATCTTCTGCGAAGCGAACCTCGGTCCCGGCGCCCAGTTGTCCCTGCCGGACTCCGCCGCGCAGCACGTCGCAAGGTCGCTCAGGCTTGCCGCCGGAGACCGGCTGCGCCTCTTCAACGGGCTGGGCGGCGAGTACGAGGCGGTGATCCAGCGCATCGACCATGGCCGCGTCGACGTGAAGCTGGGCGCCTTCGACGCAGCGGAACGCGAGCCCGCGATCGAGATCGGGCTGGTGCAGGGGCTGCCCGAGGCCGACAAGATGGACTGGGTCATCCAGAAATCGGTCGAGCTCGGCGTCGCCTGGGTGCAGCCGGTCGTCTGCGACCGCTCCGTGGTGAGGCTGTCGGGCGAGCGCGCGGAGAAGCGCGCCGCGCACTGGCAGCGCGTCTCGGTCGCCGCGGCCGAGCAGTGCGGACGCAACCGCGTCCCCGAAGTGAAACCCGTGCTGGCGATGTCCGCGTATCTCGCGTTGCCGAGCGGGGCGTTGCGATGGATGCTCGCGCCGGATGCCGGGCAGTCGCTGGCGGCGGCGGGGCCCCCCGGCGGCCCGCTCGAGTTGCTGGTGGGCCCGGAGGGGGGATTCAGCGAGCGCGAGATCGACAATGCGCGCTATGCCGGCTTCGCCGCGGTGAGCCTCGGCAGCCGGACGCTGCGCGCGGAGACCGCGCCGATTGCCGCGCTCGCCGCGATCCACGCGCTGTGGGGCGACTTCTGCCGTTAGAATGCGCCCAGCCCCGAACCTCCCCGCCATGCCCAAGACCAACGCGCTCAAGACCGAATCCTTCGTCAAGTGGTTTCGCGCCGCCACGCCCTTCATCCACCAGTTCGGCGGCGGCACCTTCGTCATCGCCTTCGGCGGCGAGGTCCTGACCGACGGGGAATTCATCCAGCTCATGCACGACATCAACGTGCTGGTGAGCCTGGAGATCCGCGTGGTGCTGGTGCACGGCTCGCGCCCGCAGATCGAGGAGCAGATGCGCCAGCACGGCGTCCAGCCGCAGTACTCGGGCAATCGCCGCGTGACGGACGACCGGGCGCTCGCCTGCGTGAAGGAGGCCAACGGCATCGTGCGCGTCGAGATCGAGGCGCTCCTGTCGATGGAGCTGGCGAACTCCCCGATGTGGGGCGCGGACATCCGCGTTTCCTCGGGCAACTTCGTCACCGCGAAGCCGGTCGGCGTGGTCGGCGGCGTCGACTTCCGGCACACCGGCGAAGTGCGCAAGATCGATGCCGAGGGCATCCGCCGCAGGCTCGACGACCACGAGGTGGTGCTGATCTCGCCGATGGGCTTCTCGCCCACCGGCGACGTGTTCAACTGCACGCTGGAAGACGTGGCCACGGCGACGGCGATCGCGCTCAAGGCGGACAAGCTGATCTTCCTGACCGAGACGCAGGGCGCGGTGGACGCCAAGGGCAAGCTGATCACGGAGCTGACGGTGAAGCAGGCGCAGGAATTGCTCGCGGCCAACGGCTTGCCCGAGGACGTGCAGATCTACCTGCCGTGCGCGATCCGCGCCTGCGCCGAGGGCGTGCGCCGCGCGCACCTGATCAGCCGGCATACCGACGGGGCGCTCCTGATCGAGCTCTTCACCCACCACGGCATCGGCACGATGCTCACGCCCGAGTCCGAGGAAGTGCTGCGCCAGGCCGAGCCCGAAGACCTCCAGGGCATCGTGCAGATCATCGAGCCGCTCGAGCAGCAGGGCGTGCTGGTGCGGCGCGACCGTGCCCGGATGGCGAGCGAGATCGGCAATTTCTTCGTCCTCGAGGCAGGCGAGAACATCATCGGCTGCGCCGCGCTCTATCCGTTTCCCGGCGACGGCTCCGCCGAGCTCGCCTGCCTCGCGGTCAACCCGTTCTATCGCGACGGCGGCCGGGGAGAGCGCCTGCTGCAGCACGCGGAGAAGGTCGCCCGCGAAAGGAAGCTGAAGGCGCTGTTCGTGCTTTCCACCCAGACCACGCACTGGTTCATCGAGAGGGGCTTCGTCGAGGCGGACCTCGCCCAGCTGCCCGAGGCCAAGCGCGCCGGTTACAATTACGACCGTCGATCGAAGATCTACCGAAAGGGGCTGTGAGCGTGGCGAGAATGATCCATTGCGTGAAGCTCGGCCGCGAGGCCGAAGGGCTCGATTTCCCGCCCTACCCGGGGGAGCTCGGCAAGCAGCTCTGGGAAAAAGTGTCGAAAGAGGCCTGGAAGGGCTGGCTCGAGCACCAGAAGATGCTGGTCAACGAGAACCGCCTGAACCTCTCGGACCCGCGCGCGAGGAAATACCTCGAGGAGCAGATGCGCCGCCACTTCTTCGGCGAGGGCGCCGACGCGGCCATGGGGTTCGTGCCGAAAGACTAGAAACCGGGGTCAGATACGCAATTTGGGGTCAGAGACGTAATATCGGGCGCAAGCAGGGACAACGGGGGTCAGAGCCGTAATATCTCGGCGCAATTGCATTGCGCGGCGATATTACGGCTCTGACCCCCTTCTTCCTAGTCGTTGCTGGCGGTCTCGCGCTCGAACTCTTCCGCCGTCACGTGGCGGACATCCTTGCCCTTCACCAGGTAGACCACGTATTCGCTCATGTTCTTGGCGTGGTCGCCAATGCGCTCGAGCGCCTTGGCGATGAACAGGATCTCGATCGAGGTCGAGATGGTGCGCGCGTCTTCCATCATGAAGGTGATCAGCTGGCGCAGGATGCCGCGGAACTGGTCGTCGAGGAGGCGGTCCTGCTTCACCACGGCGGCGGCGGAGACGAGGTCCAGCCTCGCGAAGGCGTCCAGCGATTTCTTCAGCATGTCGATCGCATAGCCCGCGGCGATCTTCACCTCGTTGAAGCGCGGCAGCATCAGCCTTTCCGAGGAGTAGATCAGCTTGGTCATGCGCGCGATCTTCTCCGCCTCGTCGCCGATGCGCTCGAGGTCCGTGATCATCTTGATGATGGTCATGATCATGCGCAGGTCCTGCGCGGCGGGCTGGCGGCGGGCGATGATGTGGCTGCAGTCCTCGTCGATCTGGACTTCCAGCGCGTTCACGCGGTGGTCGTCCGTGACCACCTGCTGGGCGAGCTCGAGGTCGCCGGAGGAAAGAGCTTCGATCGCGGTGACGATCTGGGTCTCGACCAGCCCCCCCATCTGCAGCACGCGGGAGCGCACCGTCTCCAGCTCGGCGTCGAACTTCTTGGAATAGTGGTCCTGGGTATTCATCTAGGTCGCGCTCTTTCCCGGGCGGTGTCGCCCAATACGGCATGCTAGGAGTGCCATGTTACAGAACCATGACGGCAATCATGCGGCTCTCTTGATGGTGCGCACGCCCGAGGCCCCGCCCAGCAGGAGAACATCGGCGGGCCGCAGGGCGAAAATGCCGTTGGTGACCACCCCGGGAATCTGGTTCAGGCGGCTTTCCAGCTCGGCGGGCTTGAGGATCGTGAGCCCGTGCACGTCGAGGATCAGGTTGCCGTTGTCGGTGGTGAAGCCCTGGCGCAATGCCGGTTGGCCGCCGAGCTTCACCAGTTCACGCGCCACGAAACTGCGCGCCATCGGGATGACTTCGACCGGCAGCGGGAACTTTCCCAGCACCGGCACCAGTTTCGACTCGTCGGCGATGCACACGAACTTGCGGCTGGCCTGCGCGACGATCTTTTCCCGCGTGAGCGCGCCGCCGCCGCCCTTGATCATCGCGAGGTGCTCCGTGACCTCGTCGGCGCCGTCGACATAGACCGCGCAGCCGTCGGTGTTGTTCAACTCGATCACGGGCACGCCCAGCGCCTTGAGCCTGTCGGCGGAAGCGACCGAACTGGCGACCGCGCCGGAGATCCGCGCCTTGATGCGCGCCAGCGCGTCGATGAAGCAGTTCACGGTCGAGCCGGTGCCGACGCCGACGATGTCGTCGTTCCCGACGTAGGCGATGGCGGCTTCCGCGGCGAGCCGCTTGAGTTCGTTCTGGTCCATGTCCTGCCCCGGATGGCGATCAGTCAGCATAGCCCGGGCGAGCGCGCGGCACAACGCGAGGCGGACTTCCTGCTAATCTTCGCGGTCGGGAGAAGAAAAAGTGAAAGACGACTACCTCAGGAAAATCCTGTCGGCGCGCGTGTACGACGTGGCCATCGAAAGCCCGCTGGACCGCCTTCGCGTGCTTTCGGGGCGCACCGCCAATGAAGTGCTGCTCAAGCGCGAGGACCTGCAACCGGTGTTCTCGTTCAAGTTGCGCGGGGCGTACAACAAGATGGCGCACCTTTCGCCGGCCGCGCTCAAGCGCGGCGTGATCTGCGCCAGCGCGGGAAACCATGCGCAGGGCGTGGCGCTGGCCGCCCAGCGGCTGGGCACCTCCGCCACCATCGTCATGCCGGTGACGACGCCGCGCATCAAGATCGACGCCGTGGCCGCGCGCGGCGCCAGGGTGGTCCTGCACGGGGACTCCTACCATGAGGCCTACCTGCACAGCCGGATGCTGGCGCGCGACAAGGGCCTTGCCTTCGTCCATCCCTACGACGACCCGCTGGTGATCGCCGGGCAGGGCACGATCGGCATGGAGATCCTGCGCCAGCACCAGCACCCCATCCACGCGGTGTTCGTGCCGGTGGGCGGGGGCGGGCTGATCGCCGGGATCGCCGCCTACGTGAAGCGCGTGTCGCCCGAGACCAGGGTGATCGGCGTGCAGCCGGTGGACTCCAACGCGATGCAGGCCTCGCTCAAGGCGGGGCGGCGGGTGACGCTCAAGCACGTGAACCTGTTCGCCGACGGCGTCGCGGTAAAGCAGGTCGGCCGCGAGACCTTCCGGCTGGCGCGCGCCTTCGTCGACGAGATGGTGCTGGTCGACACCGACGAGATCTGCGCGGCGATCAAGGACATCTACGAGGACACGCGCGCGATCATGGAGCCCGCGGGCGGGCTGGGCGTCGCGGGTGCGAAGCGCTGGCTGGAACGCCACCGCATCCAGGGCAAGACCGTGGTGGCGATCGCCTGCGGGGCGAACATGAACTTCGACCGGCTGCGCTTCGTCGCCGAGCGCGCCGAGCTGGGAGAGCACCGCGAGGCGGTGCTGGCGGTGAGCATTCCGGAGAAGCCGGGAAGCTTCCGCGCCCTGTGCGCGCTCCTGGGACGGCGCAACGTGACCGAATTCAACTACCGACTTTCCGATCGCAAGGTCGCGCACATTTTCCTCGGCGTGCAGGTGGGCGAGCGCTCCGAGATCGACCGCCTCGTCGCCGACCTGCGCGGCGCGGGATTCAAGGCGGTGGACCTGTCGGACAACGAGCTGGCCAAGTTGCACGTGCGCCATACCGTCGGGGGGCGCATGCCCGGAGACGGCGAGGAGATGCTCTACCGCTTCGAGTTCCCGGAGCGGCCGGGCGCGCTGATGAACTTCCTCACGCACATGGGCTCGGGCTGGAACATCACGCTGTTCCACTACCGCAACCACGGCGCCGACGTTGGCCGCGTGCTGGTGGGCCTGCAGGTGCCGCACAAGGAGCGCGCCGCCTTCAGGCGCTTCCTGAAGGACATCGGCTACGACTTCGCGGACGAGACGGGCAACCCCGCCTACCGCCTGTTCCTGCGCTAGCCCTGCGCGGCCCGGCCGGGCGTCACGCCGGCCAGTTCTTGATGTACTTCTTCAGCAGCTCGTTCTCGAACAGCGCATCCTTCACCGCGCTGCGCGCGATGTCGTGGAACGAGATGATGCCGAGCAGCTCGTCGCCGCGGCGCACCGGGACGTGGGTCACGTGGTACTCGGTCATCAGGCCGCGCAGGGCGTCGACCGAGTCTTCGGGCGCGACGCAAACGGGTTCGCGCACCATGACTTCCTCGGCGCGCGCGTCGAGGAGGCGCTCTCCCATCATGTCCAGCCCGCGCAGCAGTTCGCGCAGCGTGATGAGCCCGGCCATGCGGCCGCCTTCCATCACCAGCGCGGAGCTGATGTTGCTCGAGACCATGAGGCGAACCGCCTCGCGGACCGAGGCGCCGGGAGCGACCGAGTGCAGGGCGGACCCTTTTGCCGCCTTGTCGTCGAGGAGTTCCTGTACGTCCAAGGCTCGGGGAAAGGGCTGGGGAAGTGGTGCTGTTGAGTGGAGTCGAACCACCGACCTACTGATTACGAATCAGTTGCTCTACCAACTGAGCTACAACAGCGTTGCCGACGGCAAGGGAGCAATTATAAGGCCTGCCGGCGTTCCGGGCAAAGCCCGCGGCTGCGCGCCCGGCCAGGGGCGCCCTGGCAGCACGCAAGCCTGTGACCTGCCTCACATTTCCCTTTCCCGGCCGCCGTTCGCGGGGGCATTCCGGCCGCTCGTCAGGCAGGCGTGGACGGGGCGGCGCGGCTCCGTAAACTTCCTCCATCCCCAATGGGAGCAATGCCATGAGAAAGCGCAGCGCCGGCTTCAACCTTGTCGAAATCATGATCGCGATGGCAATCGTCGCCGTCATGATGGCGCTCGCCGCGCCGGACCTGCGCGACTTCATGCGCAACGCCAGGATCAGCGCGCTCACCAACGACCTGATGGCCGACTTGCAGATGGCGCGGACCGAGGCGGTGAAGGCCAACCGCCGCGCCTGGTTCTGCGTGAGCGACGCGGCCAGCGAGGGCCACTGCATGGGCGGCGGGTGGACCGACAAGTACCGCGCGATCATCGTCGACCTGAACGACAACAACGATTGCGACGTGGGCGATCTCACCGTTCGCCACAAGATAGCCGATTCGAGCGCGGGGTCGCCGACCGCCACGCTGTCCGGCAACAGCACGTTCGGGGTGACCTTCCTGCCCAGCGGTGTCCTCGCCGGGGGCGCCCAGAGGACATTCAGGATCTGCGACACGCGCAACGGCCCGAACGGCGTGGCTGCTGCTCCCTTCCTGCATCGCCAGATCACCATCGCGCCCTCCGGCCGCGCCCAGGTCGACCAGATCAACTGCCAGTGAGTCCCGACATGAGAAACCTTTCCAGCCGGCGCCAAGCAGGCTTCACGATGATGGAGGTGCTCGTCTCCATCGTCATCATCACCGTCGGCCTCCTCGGCATCGCCGGGCTGCAGGCGCTTAGCCTGCGCAGCACCGCCGGCGCGGGGCTGAGGACGATTGCCACGCAACTCGCCTACGACATGTCCGACCGCATGAGGGCGAACCCCGAAGGCATCAGCGTGGGCGCCTACGACACATCGGCCACGCCGGCCTCGGTGCCCACCTGTTACACGAGCACCTGCTCCTTCCAGCAGATCGCGCAGCAGGACCTGCAGGAGTGGCTCACGCGCGTGCAAGCGCAGCTTCCCGACGGCCAGGCCGTCATCTGCCGCGACGGGACCGACCCGGAGAATGCCACTTCGACGGCGACCGCCTGCGACAACGACCCCAAGGCGCCGTACTACATCAAGATGTTCTGGAAAGAGGTGAACGATGAAACCGTCGGTGCATCGGCAGTCCAGGAACGTGTCTTCGTGACGGCCTTCATGCCATGAAAAAACATTCCCCTCCCGGTTGCTTTCCCGTCCCGCCAGCGCGGCTTCTCGCTGACGGAGTTGATGGTCGCGGTAGTCATCGGACTGGTGATTACCATCGTCGTGTCGCAGGTGTTCCTCGGCAACAAGGACGCCTTCCGCACGCAGGACGACGCTTCGCGCATCGCCGAGAACGCGCGCTTCCTCCAATTGGTCCTGAACCGGACGATTCGCAACACCGGCTACGCCTACTGGAACCCGAATGCGGGAGCGCAGTTCAAGTCGGCCTGGACGGGCAAGACCCAATTGGCCGGCCAGAACGCAACCGGCCCCGGCGGTTCCGACGAGGTGACGGTGTCCTTCTACGGCAGCTCGCAGACCGCGGGCGGCGCCGAGGACGGCACGGTGCTCACCTGCCACGGCGTCGGCGTGTCCGACGACACCACGATCCAGCCGGCGATCAACAGGTTCTATCGTCGCCACCGGCGGCGACGGCCGCCCGGCACTGTTCTGCAGGTCCGACTACAACGGCACGGTGGTGAACCGCGAGCTGGTGCCCGGCGTCGAGTCCTTCCAGATCCTCTACGGCGAGGACAAGAGCGCCGACTACGTCCCGGAACGCTGGGTGCGCGCGGGCACGGGCGGGCTCGACATGACCAAGGTAGTTGCCTTGCGCTTCGGCATCGTGCTCTCCAGCCCGAACATCAACACCGCGACCGAGGCCGACGCCAAGACCTACTACGTGTTCGGCGACGGACTATCCCTCGGGCGGCGACACGGGCACGGCATTCGTTGCGCCCACCGCCGACAACAAGCGCCTCCGCAAGCTTTATTCCTACACCGTAGCCTTGAGAAACCGGGTGCAGTGATGGCCATGAGAAAACTTCCACTTGCGAATCGCCGCGCGCCAGCGGCAAGGCGGCGTCGTCCTGATCGTCGCGCTCCTGTTCCTGATCATGCTCACCATGATCGGCACCGCGGCGATCAACATGTCCACCGCCGAGGAGCGCATGGCGCGCTCGAACCGCGACTACAACATCGCCTTGCAGGCGGCCGAGGCCGGCGCTGCGCGACGCCCAGGCGGACGTGCTCAACACCGGCCCGTGGGCCCAGCCCGTCAAGCGCATCTCCGGCCAGTCCGGCTTCAACGACCAATGCACGCTCGGCATGTGCCGGGTGCTGGTCGGCGCCGGCCAGCGGGTATGGGAAAAACCGGGCGGAGTGGCGGACGGCGCCTGGCTCACCAACCTGACCGGGCTGGACAAGTCGCGCATGGTCGGCACCCATACCGGCAACTATCGCATGCCGACCACC
Source organism: uncultured beta proteobacterium (assembly GCA_963849005.1). GTDB lineage: Bacteria > Pseudomonadota > Gammaproteobacteria > Burkholderiales > Usitatibacteraceae > CAWKGC01. The sequence goes on from CAWKGC010000019.1 coordinate 172,743, forward strand.
AAGTACCCCGACGAAAGCGTCCCGGCACAGGCGGCGAACAACAACGCCGTCATCGCGCCGGTGCCGGTGCCGCCTTCGCTCAAGGTCGGCGGGGTCACGCGCCAGCCGCGTTACCTGCTTGAAGTCATGCCGGACGACCGCCCGGGCCAGCGCATCAGCGCGCAGGCGCTCGGCGGCTACAACACCGGCCTCGAATTCGTCTATCGCGTCACTTCCGTCGGATTCGGCTCCGACGCCAGCACGCGCGTCATGCTGCAGATGATGTACAAGCCGTAAGCCTTGAAGATCCTCCCCGGAGACACGTCAATGAAGCCCAACAGCCTAGTTCAAGAAAAGCCTCGTCAGCCTGGTCGTCCTCGGGCAGCTGGTCTACCCGGCCGCGTCGTACGGCGCGCCCTCTGAACCTCGCCCAGGCACCGCTGTACGTCGGCGCCAACGTGAAGGCCCAGGTGATGCTCGACCTGTCCAAGGACAACCAGCTCTACTTCAAGGCCTTCAACGACTACACGGACCTGGACGGCGACGGCGTCATCGAGACGACCTACAAGCACGGCATCGACTACTACGGCTATTTCGACAGCTACAAGTGCTACGACTACAACGGCGGCCTCGGCCGCTACGTGCCCATGACCTACAAGCCGAAGGACAAGTCCAAGCCGGACGGCGATCCCGCAAACCTCGCCGCAAAGTATTGCAGCGGCAACTGGAGCGGCAACTTCCTCAACTGGGTGGCGATGTCGCGCATGGACGAAGTGCGCAAGCTCCTCTACGGCGGCTTCCGCAGCACCGATGCCACCTCCGGCGCGGGCGGGCTCACGGTGCTCGAGCGCGCCTACCTGCCGACCGACGCGCATTCCTGGGCCGAAGTACTACAACGGCAGCGATATCTCGCAGCTCACGCCCTTCACCGTCATCAACGCTCCTTCGACCTACAGCAGCACTTCATCGCTCGAGGTCACGCGGCCCAGCTTCAAGGTCGGCATCACCAGGTCGGGGAACGACGCCACGGTGACCACGTCGTCGCCCCACAACTACAACGTCGGCCAGTTCGTCTCGATCCTGGGCGTGGCGAACGACAACAACTACAACGGTGTGTTCAAGATCGAAACCACGCCCACCGCGAACACGTTCACCTATAAGGTCGACGGGCGGCCTCCCGACGCCGGCCACCGGCCTGATCAACGTCTTCCCGCGCCAGACCGCCACGATCTCGGTCACGGGCTACCCGCTCTCCCCCGGCGACCAGCTGATCTTTCGCAACGGCGTGAACATCATCGAGGCCGTGGTGGTATCGACCTCGTCGAACACCGGCTCTCCCACGGTGGAAATCGAGCACGGCGCCGCATCGGGTTCGGGCACCTACAGCAACTGGACGATCCAGAACCTGAACTCCACCGGCATCTCCTTCTGCAACACCACGCGCGCCGTCGGGTACAACGGCACGTCGCAGGATCTCGACACCAACACCTACCCGCCGCTCATCCGCGCCGCGCTGGGCAACTATTCGCTCTGGGCCGCCAACGAGCGCTGGCAGTGCCAGTGGAGCGAAGAGCGCAACGACCAGCAGGGCGGCTTCACCGGCGGCTTCCGCTCCAACGGCAACCGCGCTTCGCAATCGGGCATCTTTGCCGCTGCCGACAATCCGAGCAGCGCGCTGCATGCGCCCAGCGGCGGCAACGAGTTCATTGCCCGCGTCGAGGCCTGCAAGACCGGGCTCCTGGGCGAAGAGCGCTGCAAGCAGTACCCCAGCCTCAACTACAAGCCGATCGGCCTGCTGCAGGTTTACGGCGACGTCAACCTGATCAACTTCGGGCTGATGACGGGCACCTACGACAAGAACATCTCCGGTGGCGTGCTGCGCAAGAACGCGAGCTCCTTCAACGACGAGATCAATCTTGCCGGCGACGGCACGTTCAAGTACCCGGCCACCGGCGGCATCGTCGATACGCTGAACCGCCTGCGGCTCTACGGCTACCGGTATGACAAGGGCACACTACATCACGGGAAGTTCCGGAGTCGATGAAGACTGCCCGTACCAGACCACCGAGCTGGTGCACAGCGGCGCGGGCACCGGCCAGCGCAACGAGGGCCTTTGCGCGACTTGGGGCAACCCGATGTCGGAAATCTTCCTCGAGTCGCTGCGCTATCTCGCGGGCAAGAGCGCGAACCCGGCCTTCCAGGCGGGCGGCAGCGGCAAGGACGCCAAGCTGGGCCTCAAGGAGGCGACCTGGGTCGACCCGCTCAGCAACGCCAACTTCTGCGCCCCACTCAACGTGCTCCTGTTCAACACCGCGTCCTCGACCTATGACGACGACCAGTTTGCCGGCATCTCCGACATCGGCGCCAGCACGACCGCACAGTCGCTCACCACTCAGGTGGGCGCGATGGAAGGCATCAACGGCAAATCGTGGTTCGTCGGAAACATCGGCGCCACCATCACCGACAACTGCACGCCCAAGGTGGTCGGCGGCCTGGGCGACGTGAACGGCATCTGCCCGGAATCGGCCGCGTACAACGGCACCTACCTGATGGCGGGCATTGCCTACCAGGCCCATACCAACAAGATCCGCACCGACCTCACGATACCGCCGGACCCGAACAAGCTGTTCACCCGGGCGCTCAAGGTCGACACCTACGGCATCGCGCTTGCCACGACCACGCCGAAGATCGTGATCCCCGTTCCGGGGGTCGCAGGGCAGAAAGTCACCATCCTTCCCGCCTACCGGCTCGACCTCGGCACGCGCTTCGGCGGCGGCACGATCGTCGACTTCAAGGTGGTCAGGCAGGACCTCGCTGGCGGCACCGGGCGCTTCTACGTGAACTGGGAAGACTCGGGCTTCGGCGGCGACTACGACCAGGACGTGATCGGCATCATCGACTACTGCGTGAAGACCGCCTCGACGAGCTGCACCGTGACGAAGCCCGACGGCTCGACGTTTGTTCCGCCCAACGATACGGTCACGGTGTCCACGGACGTGATCGCGGCGGCCACGGCCAACCCGCAGGGCTTCGGCTATGTCATCAGCGGCACCAAGCAGGACGGCGTGCACTACCACTCGGGCATCTACGGATTCACCTATCCGCCCGCGCCGCAGACGATCGCGGTGCCGCCTTCGCCGAACAACTATTACCCCGCGGTCGCGCTCGATGCCGCGACCAACGGCGTGCTGGGCTGCGCGGGCTGCAACATCACGGACCCGCGCACGTCCTGGACCTACGAGCTCATCGGTGGCTCGACGGCAGCCACGGGCACGCTCGAGGACCCGCTCTATTACGCGGCCAAGTACGGCGCGTTCAAGGATGCCAACGACGACGGGATGGTCAACTCCAAGTGCGACTGGGACTCGAAGAAGGGCGACGGCTCGGAGGTCGTGCCTTGCACGGTCACTACCGGCGACGGGATCCCCGATACGTTCTTCTACGTGACCAATCCGAACGCGCTGGAGTCCGCGCTGGACAAGGCCTTCGTCGCGATCCTCAAGAACTCCTCGGCCTCCTCGGTGGCGGCAAACTCGACTTCGCTGAGGACCGGCACGCGCATCTACCAGGCGCGCTTCAACTCCAACGACTGGTCCGGCGAGCTTCGCGCGCTGGACGTCGATACGCAGGGCAACGTCGCGACGACCGCGACCTGGCTCGCGCAGGACGTCCTGAACACCCAGAACTGGAGCTCGGGCCGCAAGATCCTGACCTACAACACCGTCGCCAAGGATGGCGCGCCGTTCACCTGGACGGGCATCTCGCCCGCGCAGCAGGCGTTCCTCAACATCAACCCGGCGACGGGATCTGCTGACGGGTTTGGCGACAAGCGCCTCGCGTACCTGCGCGGCGACACTTCCAACGAGGGCAACGGCGGCAGCAGCTTCCGCTCGCGCACCTCGGTGCTCGGCGACATCGTGAACTCGAACCCGGTCTACGTCGGCCCGCCGGACGCAGGCTATCCCGACCCCGACTACCAGACCTTCCGCACCACGCCTGCCAACTTCAACCGCCCGCCCATCATCTACGTGGCCGCGAACGACGGCATGCTGCACGGCTTCTGCGCAGTCGCAGGCGCAGGCTGCGCGCAAGGCGGCGCCGAGCTGTTTGCCTACGTGCCGAGCATGATCTACAGCAAGCTCAACGAACTCACGCGGCAGGGCTACGTGCACCGGTACTACGTCGACTCCACGCCGACGGTGACCGATGCCAAGGTCGGCGGCGCGTGGAAGACGGTGCTGGTCGGCGGCCTCGGCGGCGGCGGGTCGGGCTACTACGCGCTCGACGTCACCGACCCGGCAAACATCACCGAGGGCGGCGCGGCGAACACCGTCCTCTGGGAGTTCACCAAGGCGGACGACCCGACGGACATGGGCGTGTCCTTGTCCACGGCGCAGGTCGTGCGCATGAAGAACGGGCAGTTCGCCGCGGTGTTCGGCAACGGCTACAACTCGGCCTCGGGCAAGGCGATCCTCTACGTCGCCTTCCTCGACGGCGGCACCGACGGCAGCTGGACGATCGGCACGGACGTGATCAAGATCACCCTTGATTCTTCCACTGCGGACAACGGCCTGTCGTCGCCGGTCGTCTCCGACGTGGACTTCGACGGTTTCGCCGACTACATCTACGCAGGCGACCTGAACGGCGTCATGTGGAGGGTCGACGTCACCAGCGCGAACCCGAACCAATGGGATATCGCGACCAACAAGCTCAAGCTCTTCACCGCCAGGGACGGGTCGGGCAACGTGCAGCCGATCACCTCCGCGCCCGAGGTCACCAAGTCCCCGGCCGGCGGTTACATGGTGCTCTTCGGCACCGGCAAGTACCTCGAGTTGAGCGACACGAGCGGGCCGTACAAGACCCAGTCGTTCTACAGCGTGCTCGACAACCAGGCCGGGGTCGCTCCGAAAAACAACCTGGCGCGCGCCAACCTCGACCAGCGCACCATCGCCACGACGTCGATCGGCGGCGTCACATACCGCACGGTCACGGGCACCAGCGGCGCGAACGCGAGGGGTTGGTACGTGGACCTTCCCATCGCCGGCGAACGCGTCGTCTATGCGCCGCAGTTGCGCGCGGGCAAGGTGATCTTCGTCACGCTGATCCCGTCTTCGAGCCCGTGCGAAGCCGGCGGCACCTCGTGGCTGCTCGAGGTCGATCCGATCACCGGCAAGCCGCTGACCGACCCGGTCTTCGACACCAACGGGGACGGCCTGATCAACACCCAGGACGTGCTCGTCTCGGGACGCCAGTCGACGGTGGGCATCACGCCGGCGCCGACCTTCATCGGCGGCCAGTCCGCGGGCGGCAACCGGGACAACCCGCGCAAGTTCCTGTCGGGCTCCTCCGGTGCGATCGAGACCGTGATCAACTCCGACAAGGGCTCGAGCGGCAGGCTTTCCTGGCGCGAGTTGCTGAAAGAGTAGTCGGGAGCCGAAAATGACGCAGGGCCAGGCAATGCAACCGCAAACGAGGAGAGACGCATGAAACGCGCTGTTCGGGGATTTACCCTGATGGAACTCCTGATCGTGGTGACCATCATCGGGATACTTGCGGCAATCGCCTTCCCGCAGTTCGACGAGGTGTTCAAGCGCAGCAAGCGCTCCGAGGGCAAGGCGGCGCTGCTCGCCGCTGCGCAGAAGATGGAGCGCTACAACACCAACAACGGCCGTTATCCGGCTACCATGGCGGAGGCGGGGGTGAGCAACAAGTCGAACAACGAGAGCGCGTCCAGCTCCTCCTACGATATCGCGCTGGCGGCCGGCAGCACCGGCAGCTCCGTGACCAGCTGGAAATTCACCGCGACGCCGGTCTTCACGGACACAAAATGCGGCAACCTGATGATCGACAACCTGGCCAACAAGACGATCTCCGGTCCCGCGGCAGAGTTGGCGCGCTGCTGGCAGTAGTTCCGCCGGGACGCCCGCAAGGCGGCCATTTGGCCGCCTTGTTCTTTCGCGGCGACGCATCGTGAGCTACCAGGCGCGCTTTTCGCTGGCGATCGCGTTTTCGATCGTGGCCCATGCCTCGAGCCTCGTGTGGGGCAACTTCCCGCTGCTGCTGGAGAGCCCGTCGAGGGCGATCGTGCTGCAGGCGCGGCTGCTGCCGGGCGAAAAGCCGGCGCCGCCCGTCCCGATCACCAGGCCGCTCTCCGAGCTGCCGGGCGAAGCGCCCGCCTCCCTGCCGCCGCCGCCGCAGGACCGGCCCGCCTCGCCGCCCGCGCCCGAGCAACAGGCCGCCTTGCCGGCGCCCGACGCGCAGCTCGCGACCTTGAACCGCAGCGTCGAGTCCCCGCCGGCGCGCTCCTCGATCCGCGTATTCGAGTCGATCGACTTCGACCTGCTCCTCAATCGCCCGATCGACGTCACGCGGGGCCGCGTCTACAGCGCCTACGAAGTCAGCCGGCGCGCCACCGCGCTGGACGACATCGACCCGCAATACCCGCTGGCCGCGCTCGCGGCCGGGCTCGACGGCACCGTCGTGCTGATGCTGGTGATCGACGAGGAAGGCAAGGTGGCCGAACAGGCCACGCTCGTGGCCGACCCGCCGATCTTCGAGGCCTACGCGGTCGAGACCATCCGCCACGTGCGCTGGGTCGCGGCCGAGCTCGGGACGGCGGCGGTGAAGAGCCTGCTGCTGCTGGAGTTCCGCTACCGCGTCGAGCGCTAGGCGCCGCCGCCCGGCGAGGCGACGATGGACCTGGGCAGGGGGAAGGTGACGTTCTCGGTGATGCCTTCGAGCTCGCGCACGCGGCCCGCGCCGAGCGACTTCAGCCGGGCGATCACGTCCTGCACCAGCACCTCCGGCGCGGAGGCGCCCGCCGTGACTCCGATGCTGCGCTTGCCGGCGATCCACTCGGGCCGGATCTCGTCGGCGCGGTCCACGAGGTAGGCCTCGCGCCCGAGGTTCTCGGCGACTTCGCGCAGCCGGTTGGAGTTCGAGCTGTTGGGCGAGCCCACGACGATCACCACGTCGCACTTGGGCGCCATGAACTTCACCGCGTCCTGCCGGTTCTGGGTGGCGTAGCAGATGTCGTCCTTCTTCGGGCCGCGAATCTGCGGGAAGCGCGCCTTGAGCGCGGCGACGATGCGGCCGGCATCGTCGATCGAAAGCGTGGTCTGGGTCACGTACGCGAGGTTGCGCGGATCGCGCACTTCGAGGCCCCCGACATCGTCCTCGGTCTCGACGAGGTACATGCCGCTGCCGCTCTGCCCCATCGTGCCCTCGGCCTCGGGATGCCCGGCGTGGCCGATCATCACCACCTCGCGGCCCGCCTCGCGCATCTTCGCGACCTCGACGTGCACCTTGGTCACCAGCGGGCAGGTGGCATCGAACACCTTCAGCCCGCGGGCTTCGGCATCCTCGCGCACCGCGAGCGACACGCCATGCGCGGAAAAGATCAGCGTGCTTCCCGCGGGCACCTCGGCGAGGTCCTCGACGAACACCGCGCCCTTGGCGCGCAGGTCGTCGACCACGAACTTGTTGTGCACGATCTCGTGGCGCACGTAGATCGGCGCGCCATGCACCGCGAGCGCCTTCTCGACGATCGCGATCGCGCGGTCGACCCCGGCGCAGAAACCGCGCGGCTGGGCGAGCAGGATTTCGTTGCTGTCGTGCGCTGCGTCGCTCATGTGCCTGCCCCGCCCGCGCCGCTTGCCGCCTGCCTGCCGGGACCGCGAAAGCCGTCCCAGAGGAGGAGCACGACGCCGACCGTGATGGCCGAGTCGGCCACGTTGAATGCCGGGAAATAGTAACCCGCGCCGTGCACCTGGACGAAATCGACGACGTAGCCGAGCGTGACGCGGTCGTGAAGGTTGCCGATGGCCCCGCCCAGCACCAGCGCGAGCGCAAGGCACAACAAGCGGTTTGCGGCATTGCGCCTGAGCATTACGACCAGCGCAGCCGAGACGACCGCCGTGACGGCGATGAAGAACCACCGCTGCCAGCCGCCCGCCCCGGCGAGGAAGCTGAACGCCGCGCCGGTGTTGTGCGCCATCACGAGATTGAAGAAGGGCGTCACCTCGCGCGACTCGCCGAGCTTGAGCCAGCCGCTCATCCAGGCCTTGCTGGCGAGGTCGAGCACCACGATGGCCGCGCTCAGGAAGAGCCAGCGCAGGCCGCGCAGGCCGGGCTCAGGCATGGAACCTCGATTCGCCCGCGCCGAACAGGTTGGCAACGCAGCGCCCGCACAGGGCCGGATGCGCGGCATCGCCGCCCACGTCGCCGCGGTAATGCCAGCAGCGTTCGCACTTGGTCGCGGCGCTGGGCGAGACCTCCGCCCGCAGCGCCTCGCCCGGCTGCACGCGCGCCGCCGAGGTGATGAGCACGAACTTCAGGTCGTCGCCCAGGCTCTCCAGCAGCGCGCGCTCCTCGGCCGGCGCGTGCACGACGGCCTCGCCTTGCAGCGACGAGCCGACGCGGCCGGCCTGCCTGAGGTCCTCGAGTTCCTTCTGCACCAGTGCGCGGATTTCGCGCAGCCGGGACCATTTCGCCAGCAGCTCCGCCTCGCCCGGACCTTCCGGGAGCACCTCGTTCCAGGTGTGGAAGAACACGCTCTCGCCCTTGCCGGGGTGCAGCACTTCCCACGCTTCTTCGGAAGTGAAGGAGAGGATCGGCGCCATCAGGCGCAGCAGCACCTGCGTGATGTGGTGCAGCGCCGACTGCGCTGCGCGGCGGGCGCGACCCGATTTTGCCGAGGTGTAGAGGCGGTCCTTGAGGATGTCGAGGTAGAAGCCGCCGAGGTCCTCGGAGCAGAAGCCCTGCAGGCGCTGCGCGACGAGGTGGAACTCGAAGCGCGCGTAGTCCGCGGCACAGGCGTCGGCCATCGCGCGCGTCATCGCCAGCGCGTAGCGGTCGATTTCCAGCCACTCCGATACCGGCAGGGCATCCTTCGCCGGATCGAAGTCGGCGTTGTTGGCGAGCAGGAAGCGCAGCGTGTTGCGGATGCGCCGGTAGCTTTCCACGACGCGCTTCAGGATTTCGTCGGAGAGCGAGAGCTCGCCCGAATAGTCGGTCGCGGCGATCCACAGCCGGATCACCTCGGCGCCGAGCGTATCCGCGATCTTCTGCGGCGCGATCACGTTGCCGAGCGACTTCGACATCTTGCGGCCCTGGCTGTCGACGGTGAAGCCGTGCGTGAGCAGCGACTTGTAGGGGGCGCGCCCATCCAGCGCGCAACCGATGAGCAGGCTCGACTGGAACCAGCCGCGGTGCTGGTCGGAGCCCTCGAGGTACATGTCGGCGGGATAGGCGAGGTCCGCAAGGCGGCGCAGTACCGAGAAGTGCGAGGTGCCCGAATCGAACCAGACGTCGACCGTATCGGTGAGCTTGCGGTACTTCGCAGCGTCGACGCCGAAGTCCCCGCAGCTTGCGGCGAACCACGCCTCGACGCCGCCCTTCTCCACCATCTGCGCGGCCTTCTCGACCAGCGCCTCGGTGTCCGGATGCGGCTCGCCCGTCTGCTTGTCGAGGAAGAAGGGCAACGGCACGCCCCAGTAGCGCTGCCGGGAGAGCGTCCAGTCGGGACGGTTCTCGATCATCGCCGAGAGCCGTGAGCGTCCCACCGCGGGGAAGAACTCGGTGTCGGCGATCGCCTGCCGGGCCACTTCGCGCAACGTGCGCCCGTCCGCGCGCGCGCGGTCCATGCCCACGAACCACTGCGTGGTCGCGCGGAAAATGATCGGCGTGTGGTGGCGCCAGCAATGCGGATAGCTGTGGCGGAAGGGCTCGTTCCTGAGCAGCGCGCCATTGGCCTTCAACAATTCGAGAATCGGCTTCTCGGCCTCGCGCACGCCGAGGCCCGCGAAATGCGGGACATTCGGCTTGTACTTGCCGTCGTCGTCGACCGGCTGGTCGAGGGGCAGGCCGCGCGCCTTGCCGATGTCGAAGTCCTCCACGCCGTGCGCAGGCGCCGTGTGCACGAGGCCGGTGCCGGCTTCGAGCGTGACGTGGCTGCCCGTGATCACCGGCACGTCGCGCGGCTCGAACGGGTGGCGCATGGCGAGGCCGTCGAGGGCCGCGCCTTTCGCCGTTGCCAACACCTTTCCGGCGAGCCCGTAGCGATTGAGGCAGGTGTTGCGCAATTCGGAGGCGAGCACCAGCGCGCCGGATCCGGTGTCCACGAGGTCGTAGTCGAATTCGGGATGCACGGTCACCGCCTGGTTGCCCGGGAGCGTCCACGGTGTCGTCGTCCAGATCACCGCGCTTGCGGCCTTTGCCAGGGGCGCGGCCAGGCCGAACGCTTTCGCGAGCGCGGCTGCATCGACGAAGCGGAAGGCGACGTCGATCGCAGCCGAGGTCTTGTCCTCGTACTCGACCTCGGCCTCGGCGAGCGCGGAGCCGCAGTCGATGCACCAGTTCACCGGCTTCAGGCCGCGGAAGAGCAGTCCCTTCTTCAGGAGCGCGCCGACGATGCGCAGCTCCTCGGCCTCGAACGCCGGATCCATCGTGCGATAGGGGTGCTTCCAGTCGCCAAGCACGCCGAGACGCTCGAAGTCCGCCTTCTGGCGCTCGATCTGCTCGGCGGCGTAGGCGCGGCACAGCGCGCGCGCGCGGTTGGGCTCGAGCCCGCGGCCGTGCTGCTTCTCGATCTGGTGCTCGATCGGCAGGCCGTGGCAGTCCCATCCCGGCACATAGGGCGCGTCGAAGCCGGCCATCGTCTTCGACTTGACGACGATGTCCTTCAAGACCTTGTTCACCGCGTGGCCCATGTGGATGTCGCCGTTGGCATACGGCGGCCCGTCGTGCAGCACGAACTTCGGGCGTCCCTTGCACGCTTCCCGGATGCGGCCGTAGAGGTCGCGTTCCTGCCATGCCCTGACCCACACGGGCTCGCGCTTCGCGAGGTCCCCGCGCATCGGGAAGGGCGTGTCGGGGAGGTTCAGCGTCGACTTGTAGTCCGCTTTGGCCGGGGATTGCCTGTCGCTCATCTCTTCGCCTGTCCTGAGAAATAGTCCCGGGCGTGCTCGACATCGCGCCCGATCTGGGCGACGAGCGCGTCGAGCGACCCGTAGTCGGCCTCGTCGCGCAGCTTGCGATGGAACTCGATCGCAAGGCGCCGCCCGTAGAGGTCGCCGGAAAAATCGAAGAGGAAGGTTTCGAGCGTGGCCGGGCCGCTTTTCGTCACGACCGGATTGGATCCCAGGCTCGCCACTCCCTCGAGTCCGCGAGTTGCTGCACCGAAGCATTTTACTGCAAACACGCCGCCGAGGGCGGGCCGCTCGCGGCCGAGCGTAATGTTGGCCGTGGGGAAGCCGAGCGTTCGGCCGAGCTTGGCGCCATGCACGACGCGCCCGCACATCGAATACGGGCGGCCGAGCAGCGCGGTGGCGATGTCGAGCTGCCCTGCGGCAAGCGCCTCGCGCACCGCGGTGCTGGAGATGCGCACGTCTCCCGAAAGCAGGGTGGGCAGCACTTCCACCTCGAATCCGAGCTGCGTGCCCGCCTGCGTGAGCATCGCCACGTCCCCGGCGCGCTTGGCGCCGAAGCGGAAATCGCGGCCGACATGCACCCAACGCGCCCCCAGCGGCCCGGCGAGCCGCTCGGCAAACTCGAGCGGCGATTGCGCTGCGAAACGCGCGTCGAACCGGCAGACATGGGCGATGTCGATGCCGTGCGCGGCAAACAGGGAGAGCTTCTCGCGCAAGGTCGCAAGGCGCGGCGGCGCGCTCGCCGCGGAAAAGAACTCACGCGGCAGGGGCTCGAAGCTCATCACGGCGGATGCCAGCCCGCGCTCCCGGGCGATCGCGACCGTGCGGTCGAGGATGGCCTGGTGGCCGAGGTGCACGCCGTCGAAATTGCCGATGGCGAGCGCGATCGGCTCGCCGCCTGCCTGCAGGTCGCGCTGGATTCGCATCTTCAGCCGCGGCGCGCGAAATCGCGCAGCCGGATGCCCATCAGCCGGAGCGAGGCGAAGTAGGTCGCAGCGCCGGCGCAGATGATCAGCGCGAGCTTCGCCGCGCGGGCGGCGGTGGTGATCTCGAACCAGGAGGACTGGCTGCCCATCGTGAACCAGAGCAGGCCGCCCATCATGTAAAGGGCGACCGCGATCTTGAGCAGGAAAGCGCCCCAGTTCGCCTCGGGCCGGTAGGCGCCCGAGCGCGTGATCAGCAGCCACAGGCAGCCGGCGTTGAAGGTCGCGCCGATCGAGATCGCCGCGGCGAGCCCGGCGTGCGCGAGCCAGGGCACCAGCGCGGCGTTGGCCAGTTGCGTGATGGCAAGCGTGGCCACGCCCACCTTCACCGGCGTGCGGATGTCCTGCCGCGCATAGAAGCCCGGCGCGAGGATCTTCACCGCGATGATGCCCGCCAGGCCGAAGCTGTAGGCGACCAGCGCGGAGCGGGTCATGAGCACGTCGTGGCGCAGGAACTCGCCGTGCCAGAAGAGCGTCGCGATCAGCGGCACGGAAAGCATGGCGAGGCCGAGCGCGGCGGGCGCGGCGAGCAGGAGCGTCAGCCTGAGGCCCCAGTCGAGCAGCCTCGAGTATTCGGCGGGATCGGCGTTCTGGTGGTGCTTCGCGAGCGAAGGCAGCATCACGGTGCCGATCGCCACGCCCAGCAGCGCCGAGGGGAATTCCATCAGGCGGTCGGCGTAATAGAGCCATGACACGGAGCCGGTGGCGAGCCATGAGGCGATCTGCGTGTTGATGACCAGGCTCACCTGCGCGATCGATACCCCGAACGCCGCCGGGACCATCAGCTTCAGGATGCGCTGCACGCCCTCGTCCTTCGGGTCCCATCGCGGGCGCGGCAGCATGCCGATGCGGGCGAGGAAGGGCAGCTGGAAGGCGAGCTGGAGGATGCCGCCGACGAACACGGCCCACGCGAGCGCGAAGATCGGGCGCTCGAGATGCGGGGCGACCAGCAGGGCGAAGGCGATGAACGAGAGGTTCAGCAGCACCGGCGTGAAGGCCGGCGCCTTGAACGACCCGTAGGTGTTCAGCACGCCCGAGGCGAACGAGGTGAGCGAGATGAAGAGGATGTAGGGAAAGCAGATCCGCAGCAGCTGCACGGTGATCGCGAACTTGTCGGCGTCCTTGGCGAAGCCATAGGCGGTGGCATAGACGACCAGGGGTGCCGCGACGATCCCGGCCAGCGTTGCCACGAACAGGACCACGGAAAGCAGCCCCATGACGCGGGCGGCGAGGTCCCGCGTCGCCTCTTCGCCGCGCCTGGCCTTGTACTCAGCGAGCACCGGAACGAAAGCCTGCGAAAAGGCGCCCTCCGCGAACAGGCGCCGGAGCAGGTTCGGGATGCGGAAGGCCACCACGAACGCGTCCATCGACTGGCCGGCGCCGAAAAGCACCGCCATCAGGGTATCGCGCACGAAGCCCGTGATGCGCGACAGGAGCGTCATGCCGCTTACCGATACTGCAGCCTTCAGGAGGTTCATCGGGTCACGGGATGGGGCGGGAAAGGAGGCGGCCGGGAGCCGCAAAAGGCGTTCGATTCAACGGCTTGGAGCGGGCAAACATCGCGTGTTATCATATCAGGCTTCGTTCACGAAACTCAGAGCCGGAAATCACCATGGCGAATACCAAACAGTCAGCCAAGCGCGCCCGCATCTCGACCGCCAAGCGCGCGAGCAACATGGGCCTGCGCACGACGCTGCGCACGGCCATCAAGAAAGTCAGGAAGTCGATCGAGTCCGGCGACCACGCCGCGGCGCAGGCTTCGCTGAACAGCCAGGTCGCGAAAATCGACGCGATGGCCAGCAAGAAGATCATCCACAGGAACAAGGCGGCGCGCCACAAGAGCCGCCTTGCGCACCAGGTCAAGGCGCTCGCCAAGACTGCCTGAACCCTTTCCCGCCCGGGCAAGCTTCCCGGGCCGCGCCACCGGGGCCTTATGGCACCGCGGTGATGTCGGCACCCGGCACCGGGCAGAAATCCTCCTGCGGGGGGCTGGAAGGGTCGAGGACCACCAGTTCATTGTCCCGGGCAAAATCGAGCAGGAAGCGCCACGCCCGCGGCTCGGCCTGCCTCAGTTCGGGCTTCACGAAAACGCAACGCACCCCGTCCAGGATCACCGGCCGTACCCAGGGCGAGTACCGCATCTGGTGGTCGCCGCCGAAGGCCGCCATGACGCCGCACAGGCGGTCGGCCCAGTCGGAAGGGCGGAAGGCGCGACCCTGCCGGGTGATGCCCTGGATGATGATCGCGTGACTGGCCGGTTGCATCGGACGGGAAAAAGCGCGAATTATATCGTGCATGGCGTGGCAGCCGTGGTGGCGGTGCCCGCTTCGGTTGCATCGGCGCGCGCTTTTCCGATAACCTTCATGCACATGGTGACGGCGGCGCAAGGCCGCCGTCATTGTTTTTGGAGAGGCTTTGGATGTCCGCGAACTATTTGATGAACACCTATTCGCCGCAGCACGTGGCGTTTGCCCGCGGCGAAGGCGCGTGGCTGTGGGACACGTCGGGCAAGCGCTACCTCGATGCGCTTGCGGGCATCGCGGTGAACGGGCTGGGGCACGCGCATCCGGCGCTGACGCGGGCCATCGCCGGGCAGGCCGCCCGGCTGATCCATACCTCGAACCTGTTCGAGGTGCCCGAGCAGCAAAGCGTCGCGGAGCGCCTGTGCATCCTTGCCGGCATGGACAACGCCTTCTTCTGCAACTCGGGCGCCGAGGCGAACGAGTGCGCGATCAAGCTCGCGCGACTGCACGGCCGGCAGCGTGGCGTGGAGAACCCGTCGATCATCGTCATGGAAAAGGCGTGGCACGGCCGCACGCTTGCCACGCTTTCGGCGACCGGCTCGCGCAAGGCGCAGGCCGGCTTCGAGCCCCTGCTCGGCGGCTTCGTGCGCGTGCCCTACAACGACTTTGCCGCGATCGAGAAAGTCGCGGAGAACAACCAGTCGATCGTGGCGATCCTGCTCGAGGCCCTGCAGGGCGAAGGCGGCATCAACGTCGCCGACGCCGGGTACCTGCGCAGCCTGCGGGCGATCTGCGACCGCAAGGGCTGGCTGCTGATGATTGACGAGGTGCAAAGCGGCATAGGGCGCACCGGCAAGTGGTTCGCCCACCAGTGGGCCGGCGTGGTCCCCGATGTGGTCACGCTCGCCAAGGGGCTGGGCTCCGGCGTGCCGATCGGCGCTTGCCTCGCCCGCGGCGTGGCGGCGCAGGTCTTCAAGCCGGGCAACCACGGCACCACTTTCGGCGGCGGGCCGCTGGTGTCCGTCGCGGCGCTCACGACGCTCGACGTGATCGAGAAAGACGGCCTGCTCGCAAACGCCGAGCGCATGGGCGGGGTGATCATGTCGGGGCTGCGCGAAGGGCTGGAAGGCGTGGCCGGCGTGAAGGAAGTGCGCGGCATGGGGCTGATGATCGGCGTCGAGCTCGACCGGCCCTGCGGCGAGCTGGTGCGAAACGCGCTCGATGCCGGGCTGGTGATCAACGTCACGGTGGAGAAGGTGGTCCGCCTGCTGCCCCCGCTCATCCTCGGCGAGGCCGAGGCCCGCCAGGTCGTCTCCCTCCTCGTGCCGCTGATCAAGGCCTTCCTCGCGCGACCGGGCGCCGCCGCGGCGGACTGAAGGCGATGAAGCACTTCCTGCAGCTGACGGATCTTCCCCGGGAGGAGTTCGAGCACCTCTACGAGCGCACGCGCGTGATCAAGGAGCGCTTCAAGAACTACGTCGCCTACCAGCCCCTGGTCGACCGCATGCTGGCGATGGTGTTCGAGAAGAGCTCGACGCGCACGCGGGTGTCCTTCGAGGCCGGCATCCACCAGCTGGGCGGTTCCGCGATCTATCTCAACATGTCCGACACGCAGCTCGGGCGCGGCGAGCCGATCGAGGACGTGGCGCGGGTCATCTCCCGCATGGTCGACATCGTCATGATCCGCACCTTCGACCAGTCCATCCTCGAGCGCTTCGCGTCGCACTCGCGGGTTCCCGTGATCAACGGGCTCACCGACGAGTACCACCCCTGCCAGGTGATGGCGGACATCTACACGTTCCTCGAGCATCGCGGGCCCATCGCCGGGACGACCGTTGCCTGGATAGGCGACAGCAACAACATGTGCAACACCTGGCTGCAGGCCGCCGGGATCCACGATTTCAAGCTGCACGTCGCCAGCCCCGCGGGCTATGAACTGGACAAGGCGCGGGTCGCCTCCGCCTCGCACCGGCATCTCGCGCAGTTCCGCGACCCGATGCTGGCCGCCAAGGGCGCGCACCTCGTGATGACCGACGTCTGGACGAGCATGGGCTCCGAGGCCGAGACGGAAGCGCGCAGGAACGCCTTCTCGGACTTCACGGTCGACACCGAAATGATGGCGGCGGCGGCGCCCGAAGCGCTGTTCATGCACTGCCTGCCGGCGCACCGCGGCGAGGAGGTGGCGCCCGAGGTCCTCGAGGGGCCGCAGAGCGTGGTGTGGGAAGAGGCGGAGAACCGCCTGCACGTGCAGAAGGCCCTGATGGAATACCTGCTGCTGGGAAAGGTGAACACATGAGCAAGACGAAAAAGGTGGTGCTCGCCTATTCCGGCGGGCTGGACACCTCGGTCATCCTGAAGTGGCTGCAGGACACCTACGGCTGCGAGGTCGTCACCTTCACCGCCGACATCGGCCAGGGCGAAGAAGTCGAGCCGGCGCGCAAGAAGGCGAAGATGATGGGGGTGAAGAGCATCTTCATCGAGGACCTGCGCGAGGAATTCGTGCGCGATTTCGTCTTCCCGATGTTCCGCGCCAACGCCGTCTACGAAGGCGAGTACCTGCTGGGAACGTCGATCGCGCGCCCGCTGATCGCCAAGCGGCTGGTGGAGATCGCGAAGAAGACCGGCGCGGACGCCATCTCGCACGGCGCCACCGGCAAGGGCAACGACCAGGTGCGCTTCGAGCTGGGCGCGTATGCGCTCATGCCCGAGGTGAGGATCATCGCGCCGTGGCGCGAGTGGAAGCTGACCGGGCGCGAGTCGATGCTCCAGTACGCCGACAAGCATGGCATCCCGGTGGACTTCAAGAAGAGGAAGGGCGGCGGCGCGCCTTACTCGATGGACGCGAACCTCCTGCACATCTCCTACGAGTCGGGCGTCCTCGAAGACCCGGACTACGAACCGGAAGAGTCCATGTGGCGCATCACTGTGTCGCCCGAGAAGGCGCCGGCCAAGCCCGAGTACATCGATCTCGAATACAAGCGCGGCGACATCATCGCGGTGAACGGCAAGAAGATGTCACCCGCCGAGGTGCTCACGGAATTGAACCGCGTGGGCGGCAAGCACGGCGTGGGCCGCCTCGACCTGGTCGAGAACCGCTATGTCGGCATGAAATCGCGCGGCTGCTACGAGACCCCGGGCGGCACGATCATGCTCAAGGCGCATCGCGCCATGGAGTCGATCACGCTCGACCGCGAGGTGGTGGCGATCAAGGATGACCTCATGCCGCGCTACGCGCGCATGGTCTACAACGGCTACTGGTTCAGCCCCGAGAGGAAGCTCCTCCAGGGCCTGATCGACGCCTC
This sequence comes from uncultured beta proteobacterium, assembly GCA_963849005.1. GTDB lineage: Bacteria > Pseudomonadota > Gammaproteobacteria > Burkholderiales > Usitatibacteraceae > CAWKGC01. The sequence goes on from CAWKGC010000019.1 coordinate 190,178, forward strand.
GCAGGAGTACGTGAACGGCCGCGTGCGCGTGAAGCTCTACAAGGGCACGGTGCTCACCACGGGCCGCAAGTCGAAGGACTCGCTCTTCGACCAGGCGGTGGCCACGATGGAAGCCGACCACGGCGCCTACAACCAGGCCGACGCGGGCGGGTTCATCAAGCTGAACGCGCTGCGCATGCGCATCGCCGCCAAGCGCGGCCGCAAGTAGGAACGGGGAGAGACAAATGCCGTCCTTCGACATCGTTTCCGAGGCCAATGAGGTCGAGGTCAAGAACGCGCTGGAGCAGGCCAACAAGGAGGTCGCCAACCGCTTCGACTTCAAGGGGTCGGATGCGCGCATCGAGCAGAAGGAGCGCGAGCTGACCGCGTATGCCGACGACGACTTCAAGCTCGGCCAGTTGCGCGACGTGATGTTCACGAAGTTCGCCAAGCGCGGCGTCGACGCGCGCTTCCTCGACCTGGGCAAGGTGGAGAAGATCGGCGGCGACAAGGTGAAGCAGGTGATCACCGTCAAGCACGGCGTGAACACGGAACTGGCGAAGAAGATCGTCAAGCTCATCAAGGAATCGAAGCTCAAGGTGCAGGCCGCGATCCAGGGCGACGTGGTGCGCATCACGGGAGCGAAGAAGGACGTGTTGCAGGAAGCGATCCAGCTGGTGCGCGCCGGCGTCGATGAAGTGCCGGTGGGTTTCCAGAACTTCCGCGACTAGCGGTTCCCGGGCGTGGCGGGCCTCGTCCTTTCGCAGGCGACCAGCGCGGCCGACATCGCGCTCGCGCGCGAGCTCTTCCTCGAATACCAGTCCGGGCTTGGCATCAGCCTGTGCTTCCAGGGCTTCGACGCCGAACTCGCCGCGCTGCCCGGCAGCTATGTGCCGCCGCAAGGAAGGCTCCTCATCGCGCGGGTCGATGGGGTGGTCGCCGGCTGCGGCGCATTGCGGCCGCACTCGGCCTGCGAGGGAGAGCTGAAGCGGGTCTATGTGCGCTCCGCGATGCGCGGGCGTCGCGTTGGCATCGCGCTTTGCGAAGCGCTCATCGGAGCCGCCAGGCAGGCGGGATATTCACGGCTTCTGCTCGATACCCTGCCTTCGATGCAGGCGGCGCAATCGCTCTATGCGCGGCTCGGCTTTGCTCGATACCTCGCCCTACACGGACAATCCCGTCGAGGGCGCGCGCTTCATGGAGCTCAGGCTCTAGGCGGCGAGCGAAAGGATCCAGCGCGAGTAGAGGCGGTCGGCGGTGTCGCCCAGTTTTTTCAGGCCTGCTTCCATCGACGCGCGGATCGCCTCGGGTTCCTGCACCGTCGGGCTGCCGCGGCTTGCCGCGATTTCGTCGCCGCCGGTGGCGCACCAGTCCTCGACCATGTCGGCCGTCATCTCGACGTGGCACTGCATGCCGAGGTGGCGGTCGCCGATCACGTAGGCCTGGTTCGGGCAGTGCTCGCTTTTGAGGATGCGCTCGCCGCCGGGCGGGATGGTGAAGGTCTCGCCGTGCCACTGGAAGGCCACGAAGCGGTGCAGGTCACCGCCAAGCCATTCGCGCGCCAGCGGCGTGCCTTCGGACTCGACGGCGTTCCAGCCGATTTCCTTGACCGGGTTGGCGCTCACCACGCCGCCCAGGGCCTTCGAGAGCAACTGCCCGCCGAGGCAATGGCCGATCACCGGCACGCCTTTCGCCACGGCGTCCCGGATCAGCGCGAGTTCCGGCGCGATCCAGTCGATGTCGTCGTTGACGCTCATCGCGCCGCCCATGAAGCCGAGCCCCGAGAAGTCGCTCGCCGAGGCGGGAACGCTTTCGCCTTCGCCGAGCTTGAAGACGCGCATCGGTATGCGGTGGCGCTCGAGGAATATGGCAAAATGGCCCGGCCCGTCGGTCGGGCCATGCTGGAATATCGCAACCGGTTTCAAGGGCGCTCTCGCTGAAGATGAATGCACGGCATTGTATTGCAGCGGCGTTGTGCGTGGCGGCGGCCGGCATCGCGCACGCCACCAACGTGAACGTCATCGGGCTCTTCCCGGGCAAGGCGGTCGTCGTGATCGACGGGGGCGCGCCGCGCACCCTTTCCGTGGGAAGCCGGACCCCCGAAGGCGTGCTGCTGGTCTCCGCGGACTCGAAAAGCGCGACGCTCGAGATCGACGGCAAGCGCGAGACGCTGGAGATGGGGCAGCACGTCGAGAACGCCGCGCAGACCGGCAGCCGCTCGAGCGTGACCTTGTCGACGGATGCAAGCGGCCACTACGTCACGGCCGGCCGCGTCAATGGCGCCGAAGTGCGTTTCATGGTTGACACTGGCGCGACGATGGTGACGCTACCCCATGCAGACGCTCGCCGGCTGGGCATCGACCTGTCGAAAGCGCGGCCGGCGACCTCGATGACCGCGAACGGCCAGGTGCGGGTCTATCGCGTCAAGCTGGACAGCGTGCAGGTGGGCGACCTGGTGATCAACAACGTGGACGGCATCGTGCACGCCGGGGACGGCCTCGACATCGCGCTGCTCGGGATGAGCTTCCTCAACCGCACGGAAATGCGCCGCGAGGGCGCCAACCTGATGCTGGTCAAGCGCTACTGATCAACCGCGCGACTTGTCCTTCCGGATCATCGCGTACGCCGAGTGGTTGTGGATCGACTCGAAGTTCTCCGATTCCACCACGTAGGCTTCCACCCGCGGGTCGCCGTTCAACTGCGCCGCGACGTCGCGCACCAGGTCTTCCACGAACTTCGGGTTGTCATACGCGCGCTCGGTGACGAACTTCTCGTCCGGGCGCTTGAGCAGGCCGTAGAGTTCGGCAGAGGCATTGTCCTCGGCCACGCGGATCAGGTCCTCGATGGCGATCGCTTCCTGCGAGCGCACCGTGATGGTCACGTGCGAACGCTGGTTGTGCGCGCCGTAGGCCGAGATTTCCTTGGAGCACGGGCACAGGCTCGTCACCGGCACGACGACTTTCAGGGTCGTCGCGACGCGCCCGCCGGCCGCGTCGCCCACCAGCTCGACTTCGTAATCGAGCAGCGACTTCACGCCCGAGATCGGCGCGGCCTTCGAGACGAAATACGGGAAGCGCATCTCGATGCGGCCTTCATCGGCCTCGAGGCGCTCCAGCATGCGCTCCACCAGCAGCGAGAAGCTCTTCACCGACACCGGCTCGGCGTTGGTCTCGAGGATCTCGACGAAGCGCGACATGTGCGTGCCCTTGACGTTGTCGGGCAGGGCGACGGTCATGTTGAAGCTGGCGACGGTGTGGCTCACGACGCCGTCCGAGCCGGCGATGCGCACGGGATGGCGGATGGCGCGAATACCGACGCGGTCGATGGCGATCTGGCGAGTGTCTGCCGAGCTCTGCACGTCCGCGATGGGGGATAGGTAGTCGCGCTGGTTCATGTCGAGTCCTTGCACATCGGACTGCCCATTATAGAGGAGCCCAATAGTTGAGTAAACTAGTCGGAATTGCGCCCGGCAAGCTTACTGTGAGGCCGGGACGTCGCCATTTCAACTGCGGCAGGAACTCTGCATTGACCTGGGCCCGCAGGACGCCGCGATTTCTCGCCTTGTCCCGGGAACCTTCTGGAGGATGAGGCAGCCGCGGCCGGGCAAAGTTCCCCGAACCTCAGGGCAGGCGGCCGGCCGCGACGAGCCGCGTGATCAGGAGGTTGATCGGCACCCAGGTGACGATGTCGTCGAACTCGTTGCCCGGGACGGTGGAGATTTCGTGGGTGACGAACACCGGGCCGACGCCGAGGTTGCGCGCTTCGTCCGGCCCGGCCGCGGGAGCGCCCCCCGCATTCGGTCCCCGCGAGATGAGGACGAAGGCCGCGCGCTTGGTGAGTTGGTTCGATGCGGCGCCACACCCGGAGCCGGAGGTGCCCGTGGCGGAAGCGCAGATCCAAAGGTAATTGGGCGCGCCGCCGAGACCGGCCAGCGTGGCCGACTGCATGCCGTTGGCGCGGGTAAGGGCGTTGGAAACGCCATTTGTCACGACGCCGCCGAACACCGCGTAGCGGATGCGATTCGCCGGCGTGCCCCACGGGTCGCGAACGAAACCGTTGGCGTCGAGCGGGGACAGCCCGAGGCTCGCACCCGGCAGGAAGCCATCGTGGAAGTTGGAACAGCTCCCGTTCAGCGCGTCGCCCCCGGGAAGGAAACTCTCCGCGCCATTGCTGGTGGCGCTCGCGGGGCAGGGCAGCCTGCCGTGCGCGGCGGCGAAGCCCATCAGCGCGTCGCGCGCCTCGTCGAGTTGCCGGCGCGTTTCCTCGTAGCGGCGCATCGCGAGCTGCGCGGAAAAGGGGACGGCCATGCCCGTCACCAGCAGCGTGAGGATCAGCATCACCATCGCCAGCTCGATGAGGGTGAAGCCGCGGATGCCCCTGGCGATTGCGGTTGAATTCATGGCCTCAGGGCCAGGCCAGCGCGACATCGTTCGACTCGCGGCCCCGCGCCACGGTGAGGCGGTTGCAGGACGAAAGCGGCGCGCAGGAAGCGAGCGACGCGTCGGGTGCGCAGGCGCTGGATGCGGGATTCGGATTCATCCCTGCAGCTCGGCGTTCGAGCCTTCGAGCCAGTGGCGCACTTCGACCAGCGTGGCAGCGCCATGGGATTGCGCGAGCGCGCGCGGTGCCCATCGGCGCGCCGGCAACCAGCACCGCGAATTCCTTTCCCGTCGCGAAGACGCGACCCTCGCCATCCTGCATTTGCAGGCAGCTTGCTTCGTCGCCACATGGCCGGGCGGCGCCCGCCTGCGGCCGACGGGCCACGCCGATGGCGTAGAAAACATGGCGCTTCCACGCCTGCCACCAGCCCAGCCCGGGATTGCCGGCGATGGAGCAGGCACCCGCCCAGTTCTCGCTCATTTCTCCCGCACTGCTTTCGCGCGTCGCGCGGAACGGCGCTGTCGGGAACGCGGCCGAACAGGACGTTCGCGCCGTCGGACCACGCAATTGCCGCATCGGCATTGCCCTGGCGGCAAGTCGGCGCCGGCCACGGATAGCGGCCACGATTTTGCGGTTGCGACGCGTATTCGCGCAGGCAGAGCGCGACCTCCTGCGCCACGCGCAGCATGATCCCGGGCACGATGTCGTCGTAGCCGATGACGGCGACACGATCATTCACCAGCACCGCACCGGATGCCGCGCGCACCGGGCCGCGGACGAAACCGTCGCCGTTCAGGCGCCTTCCCGCGGCATCGTTGCGGTCCGCGAAGCTCGCGTTGTCCTCATCGATGCCGTTGATGGTGGCGCGATCGAGGTAGTTCACGGGATTGCATTTGGGCGTGAGGGACCAGGGCTTGGAGATGCAGTGCCCGGCGCTGTTGCATTCTCCGCCCGTGCAGCTTCGGTCCTGTGGCACCGTCCCGCGCGAGAGTGCGGGTCCCGGTGCGATGACGACTGCCGCCGCGCCGCCGCTGCCCGGCGAATGCAGGTTCGCCGACCTGCCGTCGTGGACGATCTCGCCGCCCGGATCGCGAACGGTGATCGTGCCCAGCGCCGCGTCCGGGCTCATGTCGAGGCAGTCCGGGGTCAGGGTGCAATTGAGCAGCCCCTTGTACTTGCTCGACACGGCATACCAGAGGCGCTCGCCGTAGCCGTCGCGCAGGTCGCCCACGCCGAGCGTCTTCCAGGGAAGCCTGCCGAGGCGCTCGGCCTGGCCGATGTCGCCCAATTGCGAGCCGCAGGTCGATTCCGCCCAGCCGTCGTCGTCGAGGTCGGGGCAGGGCAGGTAACCGGGGCCGACCACGTTGTCGACGGGCCTGCCCGTCGCGTAGCCGATCAGGGCCTCGCGGGCCTTGGCGAGCGCTTCGTCGCTGATTCGGTCGCGCTTCAGCGCCGCGTTGTTGCGCGCGAACTCCGAGGTGAGGGCGGTTGCGACGCCGATCGCGAAGAGCATCGCGAGGACGCCGAGGATCATGCCTTGCTGTTTGTGCCGGTGTTGCATTGCGCCAGGCTCCGGGGTTGCCGTCGTTGGCGCCACGATCTCCCGGATGCGCGATCAGGGGAATTCGAAATCGCGGAAATCGATTTGGGATTCCGGCTTGACTTTCCTCTGGCGCCTGTCCCCATGCCGTCGATCGGCAGGGGACGCGGCGATATGGGGCAATGAAAGCTGACCTGTTTCTTCACCCCACGAGGCGATTCTCCCGAATCAGGTCTCGCGGAATTTCATTTGCGTTTACTACTCCCTGTTGGCCGAGCGCAAGGACATCCAGGGCCGGGCAAGCTTCGAGGCGCGGGTGTCAGGTGCCTGAGGGCGAGCCCGGCGTCTTTTGCCCGGGTCTTGGCAGCGCGGGTTCCGCCGCAGCAGGCGGTAGAGCAGGAGGCTGTGGAGGCGTCGCGACATAAGACTGCACATTGCGCGGTTGCAGGTGTGCCTCGGCCTTCGCACCCTTGACGTCGAAGGGCTGGTTGTCGATGAACACCGTGCTCTTGCCGTCGCTGCGCTTCACGTAACCCGTGATCACGGGGTTGGCGCGAAGCCCGGAAGTTTCCGACACCGGCTCGCCGCGTTGGGCGCGATCCAGCGCGGCGCGTTCCTGCGGGGTCTGGAAAAGCGTGCCCAATGGCGCGCGGCCCTCGCCCGAAGCGTCGGCCGCAAGGAACGCAATCAATGCCAGGGCGAATCGCATGCGCACCGTCATTTCGGCTTCACGACGCGCTTGTCGCGCACCGTGATCCACTCCAGCCAGCACTCCGCCTCGACGCGCGCCTGGACTCCCGACTGCGTGCCGGCCTCGACGCGCTGCAGGACGCAGCGCTCGAGGTTGAAGAAGCTGCGGGGATGTTTCGCAAGGCTGTCTATGAAGCCCAGCATGTCGCCGTCGTGCGGCGCCTGCAGGCGGAACTTCACGCGGGTTGCAAGCACGTCGATCGCCTTGAAGGACCGGGCGCCGGGCAGCAGCAGCGGCCGCTGCGGCTGGACCTCGTAGTCGAGCGACGTGACGTGGTATTCGGCCTTCAGGCGATCGACCATCTCGATCAGGTCGATGCGGCGTTCCTCGGTGAGCACGCCGCGATCGAGGAGGACACGGAACGTCTCGGCCGAGGTGCGCATGTCCTCCTGCTCCTTGCGCGCGGTCTCCAGCCTCGCCTTGGCCTGCGCGAGGCGCTGGTCCATGCTCCGGTCGTCGCGCCTTTCGAACTCGAGGTACAGGTAACTGGAGACCGCGATCGCGGCGGCGGCCGTGATCATGGCGCCGAAAGTGATCAACGGGCCGCGCAACGCGGTCAACCCGGCCCTGGAAAACAGGACGCTCATGTCCTGCCTCCCAACGGGCGCGATACACGCACCACGAACCGGCCTTCGCGCTTGCCATCGGTCCGCCCGGCAAATCTCGCGCTGATCGACGCGCCGGGCTTGGTGTCCAGCGGAGACTCGACCAGCGACGCCTCGTAGCCGGGAAGCGCGTTCAGGCCGGCCACGAACTTGTCCACCTCGGCGATCGCGCCCCGGTAGTTTTCGTCGAGCACGGCGACCGTGGCCTCGATGATGGCGACCTGGTTTCGTCCGCCGGCATATTCACCCGGGGCCGGATCCGGTGCGGAAGGCGGCGGGGCGGCCTGCGCGCCGTCGGCCGGCTTCACGATCGACTTCACGTTCGGCGGAGTCCGCGGCGGGGACGGCTTGATCACGGGGGCGACCTTGCCTTCCGGGCTGGCTTGCCATGCGACCTGCAAGAGCCGCACCTGCGGGTGGGCCGAGACGACGTTGCTCACGGGAACGAGAAAATCGTAAAGCGACGGGCTGTCCTTGAGCACGGCATTGAACAGGGCCACGCTGTCGCGCATCGTTTCGCCCGCGACGCCCTGCACGGGCAGGCTGCGCTCGAGCAGCTGGGCCTGCCGGGTGAGGTCGGCCGTCTCGCCGCCCAGGTCCGCGTCGCGCGTGAGGTTCTGCAGCGCCGAGAAAAGATTGATGCTTCCCCAGATCACGCCGGCCAGGAGCGCGGCGGAGCCCACTGCGCGAAGCACGCCGCGGGCGTTGCGAAGCACGCCGAAGCGCCGCTGCTCCGCCGAGGCGTAGAAATTCGGGGCCGGCCGTTTCGCGAACAGGTGCACGAGCAGCTCTTCCGCGGAAGAGCCGATCGGCGGCGGCTTCAGTCCGATCTTCTGCGCCACCTGGTCGCTGTCGAGGACCCGGTATTGCATCTGCGCGAAGCCGCGCAGCGGCGGCGCCACGACGGGCTTGTCCTTGGGGTGGCAGACGACGCAGACTTCGAGCAGGTCGCTCGCGGCGAACGAGCGCAGGTTGTCGAGGTATTGCCAGGTGCGCGTGGTCTCCTCGGCGATCGCCTCCCCGAGCGTGAGGCCGCCCTGCAGCAGGTCGGACGCCAGGCGCGTGAACTTCACCTCCTCGCCCTTGAAGTAGGTCTGCCGCAATGCCCCGCCCGGCGTAAGCGTGACCAGCAGCGTATGCGGGAACTCGAGTCCCAGCGCCTTGAGGAGCTCCCCGCTGTATACCGCCGCGGAATTCACGCTGATGAGGGGCACTTCCAGCTTTTCGAGGACGTCCATCCACGGCCGCAGGACCTCGGCATTGGTGATCGCCGCATAGATGACCCGGTCGTCCCGCCGGCCATCGGCCTCCCGGCCCTGGACGATCGCCTGCCGGTAGGTCGCGCCGCGGAATACCTGGGTGAGCCGGCGCGCGAGCACCGCAGCCTGGTCCTTGCCGCCCAGGTGGGCGATGGTGTCCATGCGGAAGTCTTCCTCGGCGAGATCCACGAGGAGGCAGGTGGGCAGCGCGCGCAGCCCGGCGAGGTGGCGCTCGAACTCGGTGACGCCGGATTCCGAGATCTCGAACTCGCGGCGCGCGGTGAAGCCCCTGGCGCCGCGGGTCAGCGAGACGAGCTTTTCGTTGGTGAGGTAGAGGTAGTGCCTGGACATGGCCGCTTGCGGTTCAGAACTTGATCTTGCTGATCACGTCGTAGATCGGCAGGAAGATCGCGTAGAGGATGCCGCCGATCAGCAGCCCCAGCACGATGGTCGTCGCCGGCCCGATCAGCTGCTGCATCTTCGCCACGCTTTCGCGCACCTGGCGGTTGTAGAAGTAGCTCACGTTGAGGAGTGCCACGTCCAGGCCGCCGGTCGACTCCCCGACCTTCAGCATGCGCAGGACCAGCGGCGGGAAAAGTTGCGTCGCGGCAAATGCCTGCATGATGCCCTGCCCCTCGGAGATGCTGCGGCCCACGCGCTTCAGCCCGTCTTCCATGACGCGGTTGCCCGAGATCTTCTCGCAGATCTGGATGCAGTCGAGCACGCTGATCCCGGCCTTGTAGAGGATGGCGAAGAAAGTGGAGAAGCGCGCGAGGATGATCTTCTGCTGGACCTCGCCCCAGATGGGCAGCTTGAGCGACAGCGCGTCCAGCCGGTGGGCGGCCTTCTCGCTGGTGCGCACGAAGATGAACACGGCAATCCCGATGACGACCGGCACGCCGATCAGCCACGGCCAGTAGTTCACGAAGATGTTCGAGATGAAGATCAGGACGACGGTTTCCCGCGGCAGCGTCGGCACGAGCGTCTTGAAGGTCGAGGCGAGCTGCGGGACGAGGAAGATCATGAGCACGAAGATCACCACCATGATCACGCCGAAGGTCACCATCGGGTAGATCAGGGCGCGCTTGGCCTGCGTGCCCATCTCGTCTTGCCACTTGAGGTTCTCGGTGAGCACGTCCAGCACTTCGGTGAGCTGCCCGCTCTGCTCGCCGGCGCGCACCAGCGCGCAGAAGACGGAGTCGAATGCGTAAGGGTGGTTGCCCATCGCGTCCGACAGCTTCAGGCCGCCCTCGATGTCCTCGAGCAGGCTCGCCACCACCTGGCGGAAGGAGGGAGTGTCGACCGTGTCGCGCAGGTCGGTGAGCGCCTCGATGATGTTGACGCCGGCGCCGAGCAGCTGCGACAGGTGGAAGCAGAACGTGATCAGCTCCGGCCGGGTCACCCGCCGGCGGCGCAGGATCGTGTTCTTCTTGACCGGGTCGAAGTTGATCAGGTCGAGGCCGAGGCGCTTCAGCCTCAACTCGAGGTCGATGGCGTTGATCGCGTCGAGGCTGCCGGAGGAAATGTCGCCCTCGTCGTCGACGGCGCGGTAGGTGAAGAGCGCCATGGCAGGGGGCTCGCCGCTAGATCACGCGGTCGGTCAGGTCCACCACGCGCGAGATTTCCTCGAGGCTGGTCTGGCCTGCGAGCACGCGGGCGATCGCATCGTCGGCAAGCGTGCGGAAGCCCTTGCGCGAGGCCGCGTTGCGCAGCTCCCGCCCGGTCGCCCGGCGCGCGATGAGCTCGTCGGTCTCCGCGTCGAGCTTGAAGAGTTCCATGATCGCCATGCGGCCGCGGTAGCCCTGCTGGTCGCACTTGACGCAGTCCGACGGCCTGGTAGACCACGCGGGTGTCGCCATCGGCCAGGCCGAGGAGCCGGCGCGTCGAGCTGTCGAGCACCTGGGGCTTGCGGCAATGGACGCAGATCTTGCGCATCAGGCGCTGCGCGATCACGCCGATGATGTTGCCCGCCATGATGTCGGGCAGCACGCCCAGGTCCATGAGGCGCGGCACCGCGCCGATCGACGAGTTGGTGTGCAGCGTCGAGTACACCTGGTGGCCGGTCATGGCCGCGCGGAACGCCATCTCGGCGGTCTCCTGGTCGCGTATCTCGCCGACCAGGATGATGTCGGGGTCCTGGCGCATCATCGAGCGGATGCCCGAGGCGAAGTCGAGCTTCACCACCTCGTTCACCGAGGTCTGGCGGATCATCGCCATCGGGTATTCGACCGGATCCTCGAGCGTCATGATGTTGACCGCCTCGGTGTTGATGTAGGAAAGGATCGAGTAGAGCGTCGTGGTCTTGCCGCTGCCGGTGGGGCCGGTGACGAGGATGATCCCCTCGGGCCGCGCCAGCATCAGCTTGAGCGTCTTCAGCTCCTCGGGCTGCAGGCCGAGCTCCTCCAGCGGGACGATGCCCTTGTCGCGGTCGAGGATGCGCAGCACGAGGTTCTCGCCGTGCGTGGTCGGCTGCGCGGAAACGCGGAAGTCGACCTGGTGCCCGGAAAGCATGAGGGAGATGCGGCCGTCCTGCGGCGCGCGCGTCTCCGCGATGTTCATCCCGCTCATCACCTTGAGGCGCACCACCATCGCCGACCAGTAGTTCTTGTGCAGGCTGCGGATCTGCCTCAGCACGCCGTCGATGCGGTAGCGGATGCGCAGGAACCCGGTCTCGGGCTCGAAGTGGATGTCGGAGGCGCTGCGCTTGACCGCGTCGTGCAGCAGCGCGTCGATGAGGCGCACCACCGGCTGGCTGTACTCGTCGAGGTCGGTGGCGAGGCTCTGGTAGTCGATCTCGCCGGTCTCGATCTCGTTGAGGATCCCGTCGATCGAGAGCTCGTAGCCGTAGTGGTGCTCGATGCCGATGGAGACGTCGGATTCGCGCGCGAGCACCTGCTCGATGCGGACGTCCTCGCGCATGAGGGCGCGTATCTGGTCGAGTGCCACGACGTTGGCCGGGTCGGAGACCGCGAGCAGCATCACTTTCTTTTCCGCGTCGTAGCTCACCGGCAGGACGTGGAAGCGGCGTGCGATGTCCTTGGGCACCAACGCGATGGCGGCGGGGTCGACGATGGTGTTCTCGATGTCGATCGAGACCTGCCCGAGCGTCTCGGACAGGATGTCGCGGATCGTCGCCTCGGTGACGAAGCCGAGCTGCACCAGCACCTTGCCCAGCGGCGTCTTGAATTTCTTCTGCTCGGTGAGCGCGATGTTCAGCTGGTCGGGGCTGATGATGCCCTTGGTAAGGAGGGTCTGCCCGAGCGGGATCTGGGCGAGCGGTGTCTGCATGGTTCCCATTGTGCTCAGGGCCTCAGTTCCTCGACGCGGCGCGTGACGAGGTTGCGGTCGAACTGGACGGCCTGCTTCTGCCCTGCGGCGAGCGAACGCTGGTAGTAATCGCGCGCCACCCGCGCCTGCCCGAGATGGTCCAGGCTGACGGCGAGGTTGTATGCCGCGTCCGCGTTTTCGGGGTCCAGCCTGTACGCCTCGAAAAACGACTGCTGCGCCTCGGTCCAGCGGTTCTGCGATGCGTACAGGTTGCCCAGCGCCATTTGCAGCGCGGACGAGGAGGGATGGCGCGAGAGATCGGCGCGCAGCTGCGCTTCGAGCTGCTCGGGCGCGGACTTGTCGGCCATGGCGGCCAGCCCGGCCATCGCGCCGGGATTCTTCGGGTCGATCTCGAGGGCGCGGCGAAAATGGCGCAAGGCGCCGGCGCGGTCGCCGGTGCGCGCGGCGACGGTGCCCAGCCCGAGCTGGGCATCGACATTGAACGGCTCGGCGGCCTGCGCCGCCTCGTAGCTGCGCTTGGCCGCGGCGAAATCGCCTCGCTTGAGCGCGTCGTAGCCCTGGGCGATATCCGGATGGACGCGCGGCGGGTCGAGCGACCGCGACATCTTGAGCGGCGCTGCGGGCGCCGCGCCGCCGCTTTCGCGGAGCAGGCTCATCACTGCCGCCTCGGCCGCCTGCGGTTGCGGGCGCGTCTTGGGCGCCTCCCCGGCGATTCCAGCGGTGTTCGGCACGGCAATCGGTGGCATGCCGCTCGCGGAGGCAACGGGATCGGCCGGCTTGCCGGTCGTGGCCGTCCCGGTTGCGGCCTGGGGAGCGGGTGGCGCTGCCTTCCTGGGCGGCCAGGGCGCGGCGACGGTCGGCGTGTTCAGGCGATTCCATTCCCACCAGAAATAAGCGCCGGCGGCGGCGGCCAGGAACAACAGCCCGGCAACCGCGGCCCACTTTTTCCGGTTGCTTGCGACTGGCCCGGCCTGCTTGGCGGTGAAGACGCTCCTTGCCGCATCGCGATCGGCCTGGGGCACGGGCTTTTCCGCGACGACCGCCTCGGGCATGCCCTCCAGCTCGAGCTTTGCCACGACCGGCGCAGGGGCCGGCCTTGCGGGGGGGGGCTCAGGCGCGCTCGTGCCCTGCTTGGCCTGCTTTTCCTGTTCGGCGCGCTTGAGGGCGTCGAGCAGGATGCTCATTGCGCATTCCTCGGCGGAGGCGGCTCCGGCGTCCCGTTCTTTGGATAGCCGATCTGCGAAATGTCGTCGATCGCCTTCTGCACCTCGGGGAACGGCAGCTGCTGGTCGCGGAAGAACTGCTTGTCAGGCAGGTACTGGCGGTAGTCCGAGAGGTCGGTCTCCACGCTGGCGTCCCTGATCACGATCGGGCGCATGAAGATCACCAGTTCGGCCTTCTGGGCCTTGTCGTTGCGGTAGCTGAACAGGTCACCGATCACCGGGACGCGGGCCATGATCGGCAGCCCGTCGCGCGACCCTTCGAAGCTGTCGGTCATCAGGCCCCCCAGCACGGCAGTCTGGCCGCTCGATACCTTGAGCACCGACTCCATCTCGCGAGTCTGCGTCTCCGGGACGAGGCTCACCACGTTGGCGAGCGCGAGCGACGGGTTGGGGTCCTTGATGAAGCCGATGATCCGCGTCACGGTCGGTCGCACGTTGACCATCACGGTACCGTTTTCGCTCACTTGCGGCGTCACGTTCATGATCAGCCCGATCGGCACCACGTTCTGCGTGGTCGTGAACGTGGTGAGCGACGTATTGGCGTTCTGGCTGGTGTTGGCCTGCACCGTGAAGTAGACGCGGTTGTCGACGACCTTGAGGACCGCGGTCTGGTTGTTCAGGACCATCAGCTTGGGGCTCGACAGCACGCGCGTATTGCCGAACGTGGCAAGCAGCTTGATGGTGCTCGAGATATTGCCGCCCGACGCCGGGTTGGGGTTGCTGTACGAAGCGGAGAAGTAGGGCGGCAGGGCCATGTTGGCGCCGAGGAAGCTCTGGTTGAAGGTCCATCCCAGCCCGTTCTTCGCGATCGCCGCCCAGTCCACTCCCGACTGGTACTGGTCATTGAGCAACACCTCGACAATGGTGGCTTCGATCAGCACTTGCCGCCGCGAGGAAACGGTGACCTGCTCCAGGAACTCGGCAACCTTCTCCTGCTGGCGGGAGGTGGCGCGCACGGTGATCACGCCCACTTCCGGATTGACGATCACGGAAGCCGCCTCGCGGAAGGTGAGCCTTTGCTCGAAGAACTCGTTCTGCGTCTGTGTCTCGCCCGGCGTGGTGATGGTGGCTCCGCCTTGCGCGTTGGTGGCATTGCGCCGTTGCTGGGCGCGCGCCTGCGTGCTTGTCGAGTTCGATTGCCCCCGGTTCTGGACGATGGTCTCGCTGCTGCCTTCCGGGAGCAGCTTGTCGGTTTCGCGAAGGAGGTCCTTCAGGTTCTTCTCGAGCGTCTCCCAGAAGCGGTTCTTCGAAACGCTGGTGATGGAGATCGTGGAATTGTTGGCGCCCGACGTTCCCGACGTCGACGAGGCCGCGCCGGAGGACGATGAGGTGTTGGTGACGGTGCCCGAGAGCACGGTGGTGGAAATGCCGTAGGTCTCGTTCGTGTCGCGCGACATGTTGACGTAATCGACCCGGTAGCTCTTCAGGAAAGGCGAGTCCGGCATCACCGCGATATTGCTGCCGCTGACTTCATAGCGCATGTCCACCTGGCTGGCGATGCGCTTGAGGATCTGCCCGAGCGGCTGGTCGATCGCATTGAGCGTGACCGTGCCTTCGATGCCGCCGTGGATGTCGATGTTGACGCCCGCCTCCTTCGCCACGGCGAGCAGGACGTCCTGGACGCGGGCGTTGACGACGACGATGTTGTACTTGGCCTCGGCGGCGGCTGCGCGCGGCTCGGGAGGAAGGGCGACCTGGCTGGCCGGAGGAGGAATCGCAGCCGGTACCGCCGCGGCCGGAACTACGGTTGCCGGCATCGACGTTCCCAGATGGTTGCCGGTCGTCTGGATCGGCTGCGTGCCGCAGCCTCCCAGCAGAACCACCGTCCCGATTGATGCCGCTAGCAATACTGCGCGCATTGTTGAGAAATGATCGCTAAATAGTTGTTTTGGGGGAGGAAAGGCTCAGCCGAGCCGATTATCGACTGACAGGGTGCAAAACGCAATGCACAAGGGCACAGCGCCGCACCGGATTCCCGCTTCAGGAATGCTCTGCCTTCAGCCAGTCATTGCGCACCGCATCGACCGGGCGGACGTAGGGCCGGAACTGGCGCATGGACGCCGGCAGGGTTTCCAGCGCGGCAAAGGCTTCGGTGCGCTCCTGGAACGGCCCGTGCAGGACGACGACGCGTGGCGTCTCCTTGCTGCCCGAGGCGAGCAGGAAAAGCTCCGCGGGCTTGAGGGCGCGGGAAGCCTCCGCGAGGTAGGCCTCGAGGTAGTTGCGCTCGCGGGCGTCGGTGGTCATCAGCTGGATCACGAACTTTCCCGATCCGCCGCCTTCGACCAGGGCTTTCCCCGCAGCGAAACGGGCCGCGACACTGTCAGTGGGCGCGGCTTTGGCCTCGCGGGGCACGGGAGGCGCCGGCGCTGCGTTGTCCACGGGTGCGGCCTGGATCGGCGCGCTTGCGGCGACCATGGCCGGCGCGGTGGCGGGGGCCGTGCTTCTTCCGACCAGGAACCCGACAACGATGCCCGCCAGGGTGCCGATCACGGCCGCGATCACGGCCGGCCGGCGGGCGGGCGCCTTGGCGATGATGATCTGGGTGTCGGAGATTGCGGCGCGGACATGGTCGGCGGTGATCGTGTGCGTGCCCGCCGCATAGGCCGCGAGCAGGGTCTTGTCGGCATAGATGTTGATGCGCCGGGTCAGCCCTTCGGAGGCCTCTGCGATCAGGCGCAGCGCTTCCGGGCCGAACAGCTCGGGGCCGTGATAGCCCGCCGCCCGCAGCCGGAAGTCGAGATAGTCCTTGATGTCGCGCGGCGGCATCGGCTCCAGCCGGAAGGCGTGCGTGATGCGTTCCTTCAACTGGCGCATGTGCGGCAGGGCCAGGTGGTCGTCCAGCTCGGGCTGGCCGAAGAGGACGATCTGCAGCAGCTTCTCGCGCCCGGTCTCCAGGTTCGACAGGAGCCGAATTTCCTCGAGGGTCTCCACCGGCATCGCGTGCGCCTCGTCGATCAGGGCGACGACCTGCTTGCCTTCGGCGTGCACCGCGACCAGCCTCTCCTGAAGCGCGCGCACCAGTTTCGTGGTGCTGGCGCCGGCCGTGTCGACGCCCAGGTCGCCCGCGATCGCGACCAGCATCTCATCGCGGGAAAGGCTCGGCACCGCAAGGTAGACCGTCTCGACGTTGGCCGGAAGCCGTTCCATGAGCACGCGGCAGAGCATGGTCTTGCCGCTGCCGACCTCGCCGGTGACCTTGACCATGCCTTCGCCGGCGGTGATCGCGTAGGTGAGCGCCTCCAGGGTCGCGCCGCGGTTGGAGCCCGAAAAGAAGAACTCGGTGTGCGGCGTGATGCGAAATGGCGCTTCACGGAGCCCGAAATGCTCGAGGTACATCGTCATGGCGATTGGGGGGCGGGAGGTTCGCCGCTACGGGGTCTCTGTGGCGCGGAGTCTAGCACCCGCCTTGTTGGCTGCCTCGATGCGGCTGTAAAGGGTACTGCGCGAGATGCCGAGTAGCTTGGCCGCCTGGGACATGTTGCCGCCGGCCATCTCGAGCGCGGCCTCGAGGTACGCCTGCTCGACCTCGCGAAGCGCGCCATCGAGGACGAACGGCTCGCCGGAGGCCAGCGCGCGCCTGGCATGCGCGGCGAGGTTCCATGCCCCGCCCGCCGCGCCTTCCTCGGCCTGGGGGGAAAATTCCGCCTCGAGCTCCGCCGCGCCGATCGTGTAACCGCCGGACTTCGTCGTGAGGCGGATGATGATGTTCTTCAGCTCGCGGACGTTGCCCGGAAAGGCATAGTCCCGCCAGGCCTTGCGCGCCGCGTCGTCGAGCACGACCGGCTCGGTGCCGTTCTTCACGGCGACAATCAGGCGATAGTGGTCGAGGAGCTTCAGCTTGTCGTCCCCCAGGTCGCGCAGCGGCGGCACGTCGAGGGTGAACACCGACAGGCGATGGTAGAGGTCGGCGCGAAAACGGCCTTCGCGGATCTCCGCGCGCAGGTCGCGGTTGGTGGCGGCAACGATGCGCGCCCGGCTCCATCGCGCCTGGGTCTCGCCGACTCGCTGGTACTCGCCGTTCTCGAGCACGCGCAGCAGCTTCGACTGCAGTTCCGGCGGCAGTTCGCCGATCTCGTCCAGGAACAGCGTGCCCTCGCCGGCATCCTCGAAATAGCCCGACTTCGCCTGTTGGGCGCCGGTAAAGGCGCCGCGCGCGAAGCCGAACAGGGTCGGCTCGACGAGGTTGGGGGAGATCGCCGCGCAGTTGAGCGCGAGGAAAGGCTCCTTGCTGCGCGGGCTCAGGTGGTGCAGCGAGAACGCCACGCGCTCCTTGCCGCTTCCGGACTCGCCTTCGATCAGCGCGGGAAAAGACGAGGAGGCGTACAGGTCGATCTGGCTGCGCAGCTTGCGCAGCGGGGCGCTGTCGCCGATGAGCGTGCGCGCGAGTTCGGCATCCTCGACGTCGAGCCGGGGCGCCTTGAGCGCGCGATCGAGCAGCGCGCGCAGGTAGTCGGGCTCGCAGGGCTTGGGCACCAGCTCGATGGCGCCCAGCGCGCGGGCGCGGCGCGCATTGGACTCCTCGTTCTGGCCGGTGAGCACCAGGATGCGCGTCCCGGGGACATGCACGAGCAGGTCGCCGATCAGCTTGAAGCCCTCGTTGGGCAAATGCGCCACCGGCGGCAGGCCGAGGTCGACCAGCGCCAGGTCGGGCACCAGGCCGCCGCGCAGGAGCGCCACGGCGGATGGCCGGTCGGCAGCGGTGCTCACCTCGAAATCGGGCGCGAGCACGTATGCCAGGCTCTCCACGATCAGGGGGTCGTCGTCGACCAGCAGCAGGCGGAGCTTTTTCATGGCATGGCAATCATCTTGCGCCGATTATAGAGAGCGCCGCCGCCGAGGGCGAGGAGGCGGGTCCGGGGCCGCGCCGCAACCGGCCGCCAAGGGCAAAACTGCTAGAATGGCCAATCCCGAATTTCCCGTGCCCGAACCCCGCGTGAGCAGCGACAATCTCGTCGAAATCGACGATCTCAGCTTTTCCTTTGGCCGCCGCTCGATCCTGAAGGGGATCTCGATGGCCGTGCCGCGCGGCAAGGTCGTCGCGATCATGGGCGGGAGCGGCTGCGGCAAGACCACGCTGCTTCGCCTCATCGGCGGCCAGTTGAAGCCTTCCAAGGGCGCGGTGCGCGTTGCCGGCCAGGTCGTGCACGAACTCGACCAGGAGGGGCTCTACAAGATGCGCCGGCAGATGGGCATGCTGTTCCAGTTCGGCGCGCTGTTCACCGACATGACGGTCTACGAGAACGTCGCCTTCCAGCTGCGCGAGCACACCAGCCTTCCCGAGGCCTTGATCCACGACCTCGTGCTCATGAAACTGAATGCGGTCGGGCTCCGCGGCGCGCGCAACCTGAAGCCCGCCGAGCTTTCCGGCGGCATGGCGCGTCGCGTCGCGCTGGCGCGCGCAGTGGCGCTGGACCCGATGCTGGTGATGTACGACGAGCCGTTCGCGGGACTCGATCCGATCTCGCTCTCGGTGGTCGGCCAGTTGATCCGCAAGCTGAACAATGCGCTTGGGCGCGACGTCGATCGTGGTGACCCATGACGTGGTGGAGTCGCTGCAGATCGTCGATTACCTGTATTTCATTTCCGATGGCGGCATCGTCGGGCAGGGAACCCCGGACGAGGTGCGCCGCTCGACCGAGCCGTTCGTGCACCAGTTCGTGCATGCTGAGACCGACGGGCCGATCCCGTTCCACTATCCGGCGCTTCCCTTGGCCGAGGATGTCGGCCTGCAGGCGCCTACCGTGGAGTCGACCGGGCTATTTCCACATCGGGAGCCGCGGTGCTTGACCGCGCGCGCGGCTGGATCGAGGGCCTTGGCCACGGCTTCATAGAGAGCATCTGGCGGATCGGGGCCATGGCGCGGTTTTTCGTGCTCGTGCTCGCAAACTCGGGCACCAGCTTCCGCCGGTTCAGGCTGGTAATGCGCGAGGTCTACTTCGAGGGCGTGCTGTCGCTCGTGATCGTCATGGTCTCCGGCCTTTTCGTCGGCATGGTGCTGGGGCTGCAGGGATTCGAGACGCTGCAGAAATACGGGGCGCAGGACTCGATCGGCGTGCTCGTGGCGCTGTCGCTGGTGCGCGAACTCGGGCCGGTGGTGGCGGGGCTGCTTTTCGCCAGCCGCGCCGGTTCGGCGATCACCGCGGAGATCGGGCTGATGAAGACCACCGAACAGCTCTCCGCGATGGACATGATGGCGGTGTCGCCGATGTCGCGGGTGATCGCGCCGCGCTTCTGGGCCGGCGTGATCTCGATGCCGCTGCTCGCGGCGCTCTTCTCCGCGATGGGCGTCTTCGGCGGCTATCTCGTGGGCGTGGTCATCATCGGCGCGGACAACGGCACCTTCTGGTCGCAGATGCAGGCCTCCGTGGACTTCCGATATGATGTGATGAACGGCGTGGTGAAGAGCCTGGTGTTCGGCGTCGCGGTCTCGGTGATCGCCACCTTCGAGGGGTTCGACGCGCCGCCCACGGCCGAGGGCGTTTCGAGGGCGACCACACGGACCGTGGTGAGTTCCGCGCTCGCCATCCTCGCCCTCGATCTCGTGTTGACGGCATTCATGCTCCGGTCGTGGAACTGACTGGCCCGGGAATCAGGTCGTCCGCACCGGGCGGCCATGCGTTTGGGGAATCGTGAAGATGGATAGACGTTCAATTGATCTGTGGTTCGGCGCGTTCGTGATCGCGGGGTTCTTCGCGCTTGCCGTGCTGGCCTTCAAGGTCGGCAATTTCGGCGCCGAGCGCGCCAACCGCGTCTATCGCGTCGAGGCCAAGTTCGACAACATCGGCGGCCTCAAGGTGCAGGCGCCGGTGAAGAGCGCGGGCGTGCTGGTCGGGCGGGTCGCCGACATCAAGTTCGACAACCAGAAATTCCAGGGTGTGGTGACGATGGCGCTGGACGATCGCTTCACCTTCCCCAAGGACACTTCGGCCGCGATCCTCACCTCGGGCCTGCTCGGCGAGTCCTATGTCGGGCTCGATGCCGGCGGGGACGCGGCGAACCTCAAGGCGGGCGACAAGGTCATGATCACGCAGTCCGCTGTCGTGCTCGAGCGACTCATCGGCCAGTTCCTGTTCAGCAAGGCCGCCGACGGCGGCGAAGCGAAGAAATGACAAGGAAAAACGAGACATGACCAGGAAATGGATTGCGGCATTGGCCGCCGGTGCGGCGGCAATCGCGTTCGCCGCGGACCTTCCCCCCGACGAGATGGTGAGAAAGACCGTCGATGAAGTGCTTGCGGTGATCAAGGCCGACAAGAACCTGCAGGCGGGCAACCAGAAGAAGCTGCTCGAGTTGGTCGATGCGAAGGTCCTGCCCAACTTCGATTTCACGCGGATGACGCAGCTGGCGATGGGGCGCAGCTGGCGGGACGCGAGCGACGCGCAGAAGGAAGCGCTCACACGCGAATTCCGTACGCTGCTGGTGCGCACCTATTCGAGTTCGCTTTCGCAGTATCGCAACCAGACGATCGAAGTGAAGGCTTCGCGCATCGCGCCTGCGGACACCGAAACGACGGTAAAGACGGTGATCCTCCAGCCGGGCGGCCCCGGCGTGCCGATCGACTACAGCATGGCAAAGGGCGCCGCGGGATGGAAGGTCTACGACGTGGTGATAGACGGCGTTTCGCTTGTCACGACCTATCGGGGCTCGTTCTCGGACCAGATCCGGCAGGCCGGCATCGACGGCCTGGTCAAGACGCTCACCGACCGCAATGCCGCGCAATCCGGCGCAAAGGCGGAAGTGAAGCCGTGAATGCCACCAACGAGGTGCTCGTCCTCGAAGGGCCTCTGTCGGTCGAAACAATGGCCGACCGGGTCCTGCCCGAAAGCAACGCCTATTGCGGCCGCAGCGACCTGCCCGATTGCCTGACGATCGATTTCGCCAAGGTGACCGAAGTCGATTCCGCCGCGGTGGCCCTGCTGCTCGAATGGCGGCGCGAATCACAGCGCCGCGCCAAGGGCCTGAGCTTCGTCAACGTCCCCGCCAACCTCATGGCCCTCGCCGAGCTCTACGGGGTCGACGACCTCATCCAGCCGCACCGGGCCTGAGCGTGGTCGCCGCCGTACAGGTAAACGACGTGGGAAAGTCGTTCGGCGCCACGCGCGCGCTGGACGGCGTATCGCTCAGCGTCGCGCAGGGCGAGTTCTTCGCCCTCCTCGGGCCGAATGGCGCCGGCAAGACGACGCTGATTTCCGCGCTCGGGGGGCTTGCCCGGGCGGACGCCGGGACGCTTTCGGTGATGGGTTTCGATGTCCGCGCCCAGTACCGCCAGGCCCGGCGCTCGGTCGGCATCGTGCCGCAGGAGATCGTCTTCGATCCGTTCTTCTCGGTGCGCGAGACGCTCGCCTTCCAGTCCGGCTACTTCGGCATGACGAAGAACGGTGCGTGGATCGACGAGTTGCTCGACCGGCTGGCACTCACGCCGAAGGCCGACGCCAACATGCGCTCCTTGTCCGGGGGAATGAAGCGCCGCGTAATGGTGGCGCAGGCGCTGGTGCACCGGCCGCCGGTGATCGTGCTCGACGAGCCGACGGCAGGCGTCGATGTCGAGCTTCGCCAGACGCTCTGGAAGTTCATTCGCGAATTGAACAAGGCCGGGCACACCATCGTGCTTACCACCCACTACCTCGAGGAGGCCGAGCAGTTGTGCACCCGGATCGCCATGCTCAAGGCAGGCAGGCTCGTCGCCCTGGACACGACGGCCAACCTGCTTGCCGCCTTTTCCCGGCGCGTGCTGCGGCTGCGCCTCGTGTCCGGGAGCCTGCCGCCGGGCATAGCGGCCAGCGCGCAGCTCGATCCGACCGGCCGGCACATGGTCCCGATCGACGATTTTTCGCAGGTTGCCGATGTGCTGGTGGCACTGAAGGCAGCGGGCGCGGCGATCGCTGACATGGAAGTCACGGAGCCCGACCTGGAGGACGTGTTCCTGAAGATCATGCGCCGCGAGGACGCCCCGGCCGCGGGACGGGCCCCCGCATGAGCGGATTCACGACGCTTTTCCGCAAGGAGATCGTGCGGTTCTGGAAAGTGAGCGTGCAGACCGTCGCCGCTCCCGTGCTCTCCGCGCTGCTCTACCTGCTGATCTTCTCGCACGTGCTCTCTGGGCGGGTCGAGGCCTTCCCGGGCGTGAGCTACACGCAGTTCCTGGTCCCGGGGCTGGCGATGATGTCGATGCTGCAGAACGCTTTCGCCAACAGTTCCTCATCGCTGATCCAGTCGAAGATCTCCGGCAACATCATCTTCATCCTGCTGCCGCCGCTGTCGCCGCTGGAGCTGTTCGGGGCCTACCTGCTCGCTTCGATCGCCAGGGCGGCCGCGGTGGGCGCGGGCGTGTTCGTTGCCGCTTTCCTGCTGGTGCCGGTGCCCATCGCCCATCCGCTCTGGGCCATTGCCTTCGGCGTGCTCGGATCGGGGCTCCTGGGCGCACTGGGCATCATCGCCGGGATCTGGGCGGAGAAGTTCGACCAGATCGCGGCCTTCCAGAATTTCCTGATCATGCCCCTCACATTCCTCTCCGGCGTGTTCTACTCGATCCATTCCCTGCCGCCTTTCTGGCTGGGACTGACGCACCTGAACCCCTTCTTCTACATGATCGACGGCTTTCGCTTCGGATTCTTCGGCCAGGCCGACGTTTCCCCGTGGCTTTCGCTGGCGATTGCCGGGGGCGCATTCTGTGCCCTATCATTTTTCGCCCTGCAACTGCTCCGTTCGGGCTACAAGCTGAGGACCTGATTGCCGCCATGGTCGAACCCCGCTCCATCGAAGATTCCATCCGCGCCGGGCTTGAATGCACCCATCTCGAGGTATCGGGCGATGGCGCGCATTTCGAGGCGGTGATCGTCAGCCCGCGCTTTTCCGGCCTCACGCGCGTGCGCCAGCACCAGCTGGTGTTTGCCGCTCTCGGGGATCGCATGCGCGAGGAGATCCACGCGCTGTCGATGAAGACCTTTTCTCCCGACGAGTGGACGCAGCAGCCCTAGAACGATGTCCCGGCCCGGAGCGCGGCCGAACGGAAGACCATGCAGAAACTCCTCATCCAGGGCGGCGTGCCGCTCGAAGGCACGCTCCGCGTTTCCGGCGCGAAGAACGCCGCATTGCCGATCCTGTGCGCGTCGCTGCTTGCCGACCAGCCCTTGCGGCTCGCCAACGTCCCGCGACTGAACGACGTCGACACGATGCTCACGCTGCTCGAGCGCATGGGCGTCGAGGCGGCGCGGGATTCCGGGCACGGGGTGGTCCTCGACGCGGCCCGCGTGCGGGACCGCTTCGCCCCGTATGAACTGGTGAAGACGATGCGCGCGTCGATCCTCACGCTCGGCCCCTTGCTGGCGCGATTCGGCGAGGCGCGTGTATCGCTGCCCGGCGGCTGCGCCATCGGCGAGCGCCCGGTCGACCTGCACATCAAGGGCCTGCAGGCCATGGGGGCGTCGATCGAGATCGAGCAGGGCTATATCGAGGCGCGGGCCGAGCGCCTGAAGGGCGCGCGAATCTTCATGGACACGGTGACGGTGACCGGCACCGAGAACCTGATGATGGCCGCGACGCTGGCCGAAGGCGAGACGATGCTCGAGAACGCGGCGCGCGAGCCGGAGGTGATCGACCTTGCCGAGTGCCTCATCGCGATGGGCGCGGACATCCGCGGGCACGGCAGCGACGTGATCGCCATACGCGGCGTGCCGCGCCTGAAGGGCGCGACGCATTCGGTGATGCCCGACCGCATCGAGGCCGGCACCTTCCTCGCCGCCGTGGCGGCAACCGGCGGCCGCGTGCGCCTCGAAGCGGCGCCCGTCGATTCGCTCGATGCCGTGCTGGAGAAGCTGCGCGAAGCCGGATGCGGCATCACCACGGGCGAGGGCGTGATTTCGCTCGAGGCGTCGGGGCGTCCGAATTCCGTGAGCTTGCGCACCGCGCCGCATCCGGGCTTCCCCACTGACATGCAGGCGCAGTTCCTGGCGCTCAATACCATTGCCCTCGGGACGGCGCTGGTGACGGAGACGATCTTCGAGAACCGCTTCATGCACGTGCAGGAGCTGCGCCGCCTTGGCGCGCGCATCGACATCGAGGGCAATACCGCCGTGGTGCACGGCGTCGACAGGCTGGACGGCGCCGCGGTGATGGCGACGGACCTGCGCGCCTCCGCAAGCCTGGTGATCGCCGGGCTGGTCGCGCAGGGCGAGACGATGGTCGACCGCATCTACCACCTCGATCGCGGCTACGAAGGGCTGGAACGGAAACTTTCGGGACTGGGCGCGCGCATCCGGCGCGCCGAATGAGGAGCGACATGATCACGCTGGCCTTGTCCAAGGGACGCATTTTCGAAGAGACCCGCCCGCTGCTGGAGGCGACCGGGATCGTGCCGCTGGAGGACCCGGAGGCCTCGCGCAAGCTGATCATCGCCACGTCGCGCCCGGATGTGAGGGTGATCGTGGTGCGCGCCTCCGACGTCCCGACCTATGTCCAGTACGGGGCGGCCGACATGGGGGTGGCCGGGCGCGACCTGCTGCTCGAGCATGGCGGCGAGGGCCTCTACCAGCCGCTCGACCTGGGCATCGCCCGTTGCCGTTTGATGGTTGCCGTGCGCGACGACTTCGACTATCCCGCCGCGGTGCGCCGCGGCGCCCGGTTGCGCGTGGCGACCAAGTACGTGCGCACCGCGCGCGAGCACTTCGCCGCCAAGGGCATGCACGTCGACCTGATCAAGCTGTACGGCTCGATGGAGCTGGCGCCCCTGGTCGGCCTTGCCGATGCCATCGTCGACCTGGTCGATACCGGCAACACGCTGCGCGCCAACCACCTCGTCGCGGTGGAGGAGATCATGGCCATTTCGAGCCGGCTGATCGTGAACCCGGCCTCGCTCAAGCTGAAGCGGGACGCCGTGCAGCCCGTCATCGACGCCTTCGAAAGGGCCGCGCGTGCTTGAGCCGAAGCGCCTGTCCACCTCCGGGCCGGGCTTTGCCGCCGCGCTGGAACGGCTGCTGGCCTTCGAAGGCGCGCAGGATGCCTCGGTCGACCGCATCGTCTCGGACATTCTTGCCGACGTTCGCCGGCGGGGCGACGAGGCGCTGCTCGATTGCACGCGCCGCCTTGATCGCTGGAGTCCGGCGGCGGCAGCCGAACTCCAGGTCCCTCAGGAGCGAGTCCGGCGCGCGCTGGAAACGATCCCCCCTGCGGTGCGCAGTGCGCTCGAGGCCGCCGCAGGGCGCATTCGCGCGTATCACGAGCGGCAATTGCAGTCTTCATGGAGCTTCACCGAGCCGGACGGAACGGTGCTCGGGCAGCGCATCACGCCGATCGACCGGGTCGGGCTGTACGTTCCCGGCGGCAAGGCCGCCTACCCTTCTTCGGTGCTGATGAACGCGGTGGCCGCCAAGGTTGCCGGCGTGCCCGACCTCATCATGGTCACGCCGACGCCGGACGGCGTCCTCGACGACAGCGTGCTCGCGGCTGCAGCGATCGCAGGCGTGGACCGCATCGTGCGCATCGGCGGGGCGCAGGCAGTCGGCGCGCTCGCTTTCGGCACCGCGACGATCCCCGCCGCGGACAAGGTGGTCGGGCCCGGCAACGCCTACGTTGCCGCCGCCAAGCGCCAGGTCTTCGGGCGCGTCGGCATCGACATGCTCGCGGGCCCCTCGGAGATCGTGGTCATCGCCGACGGCTCGGTGAGCGCGGACTGGATCGCGATGGACCTCTTCTCCCAGGCCGAGCACGACGAGATTGCGCAGGCCATCCTGCTCTGTCCGGATGCCGCCTACATCGACGGCGTTGCCGAAGCGATGGGCCGGCTGATCGGGGCGATGCCGCGCGAGGCCACGATCGCGGCGTCGCTTGGCGCGCGCGGCGCCCTGATCCATACCGCGAGCCTCGAGGAAGCCTGCGAGATCGCCAACCGCATTGCCCCGGAACACCTCGAGCTTGCCGTGGCCGAGCCTGACCGCCTCATCGGGCTTATCCGCCACGCGGGCGCGATCTTTCTCGGCGCGTATGCGTCGGAGTCCCTGGGCGACTACTGCGCCGGCCCGAACCATGTCCTGCCCACGTCGCGGACGGCGCGCTTCTCCTCGCCGCTGGGCGTGTACGATTTCCAGAAGCGCTCGAGCGTGATCGGCATTTCGCAAGCGGGCGCGGCGCGCCTCGGCCCGGTGGCTTCGCAGCTCGCGCGCGCCGAAGGCCTGTTCGCGCACGCGCGGAGCGCCGAGATGCGCAACGAGGGCGGGAAGAAGTGACCTCGCCTGCGTCCCTCGTGCGCGAGGACATCCTCGCCCTCCAGGGCTACCACGTGGCGCCTGCCGCGGGAATGGTGAAGCTCGACGCCATGGAAAGTCCCTATCGCCTTCCCGGGCCATTGC
The DNA here is from genome assembly GCA_963849005.1 of uncultured beta proteobacterium. GTDB lineage: Bacteria > Pseudomonadota > Gammaproteobacteria > Burkholderiales > Usitatibacteraceae > CAWKGC01. Next base: position 216,546 of record CAWKGC010000019.1, read on the forward strand.
GCGACGAGCTGGGCAAAAGGCTGGGGGAAGTGGCGATCAACCGTTACCCGGATCCGCTCGCGCCGCGCCTGAAGGAAAAGCTCCGTGCGGCGATGGCCATCCCGGCCGGCCTCGACATCCTGCTGGGAAACGGATCCGACGAGATCCTGCAGCTCGCCTCGCTTGCGCTGGCCCGGCCGGGCGCGACGGTGCTTTCTCTCGAGCCCTCGTTCTCCATGTACCGGATCTGTGCGGCGTTCGCCGGCATGCGCTACGCGGGAGTGCCCCTCAATGGGGACTTCACGCTCGACGAGGCCGCGCTGATGGCGGCGGTGGATGCGCATCGTCCGGCGCTCACCTGGATCGCCTACCCGAACAACCCCACCGGAAACCTGTTTCCCCGGGATGCCATCCTTCGCCTTCTCGACAGGAGCCCGGGACTGGTGGTCGTGGACGAGGCCTATTTCCCGTTTTCCGGTGGCGCCACGCTCCTCGACAGGGTCGGCAAGCACCCCAACCTTTTGCTGGTGCGCACGGTCTCGAAGCTCGGGCTGGCGGGCCTGCGCCTGGGACTTGCCGTCGGCACCTCCGACTGGATCGCGGAGCTGGAAAAACTCCGGCTGCCCTACAACGTGAACGCACTCACCGCTTGCGCGGCCGAGTTCGTCCTCGACCACAACGAGGTGCTGGCGGGGCAGGCACAGGCGATCGTCGCCGACCGGTCGCGGATCGAGGCGGGGCTGGACAGGCTCCAAGGCATCACGCGCTTCCCATCGGCGACCAACTTCGTGCTGGTACGCGTGGCCGGGGCGGGCGCCGTCTTCGAGCGCCTCAAGGCGCGTGGTATATTGGTTCGCAACCTGCACGGCTCGCATCCCCTGCTCGAAAATTGCCTGCGGCTGACCATCGGCACCCCCGATGAAAACCACCTTCTCCTCGAGGCGCTCGCGGCCTCGCTGACCTGAACATGCGTCGCGCCAGCATCGAACGCAACACCAAGGAAACGCGCATTACCGTCGAGGTGAACCTCGACGGCACCGGCGCGGCCTCGCTTGCCAGCGGCATCGCGTTCCTCGACCACATGCTCGACCAGATCGCGCGCCACGGCCTCGTCGACCTGTCCGTGTCGGCGAAGGGCGACCTCGAGATCGACGCCCATCACACCGTCGAGGACATCGGCATCACCATCGGCATGGCGGTGGCGAAGGCGCTGGGCGACAAGTCCGGCATCCGCCGCTTCGGCCATGCCTACGTGCCGCTCGACGAAGCGCTGTCGCGCGCCGTGATCGATTTCTCCGGCCGCCCGGGGCTCGAGTTCCACGCCGATTTCACCCGTGCGCGGGTAGGTGAATTCGATGTCGACCTCGTCCACGAGTTCTTCCAGGGGTTCGCCAACCACGCGGCCTGCACGATCCACCTCGACAACCTGCGCGGCGACAATTCCCACCATCAATGCGAAACGCTGTTCAAGGCGTTTGCCCGGGCGTTGCGCATGGCGGTGGAGGCCGATCCGCGGGCGGCCGGCGTGGTGCCCTCGACCAAGGGCTCGCTCTAGCGCCGCGCTTCCGGCCGCGCGAGCGGCTCCACGAACCAGCCTTCCATGGCACAACGCATCGCGATCGTCGACTACGGCATGGGCAACCTGCGTTCCGTGCAGAAGGCGCTCCTGCACGTGGCTCCCGGCGATGCCGCGCAGATCACCTCCGACCCGGACGCCATTCGCAAGGCCGACCGCGTCGTGTTCCCCGGCCAGGGCGCGATGCCCGATTGCATGCGCTATCTTCATGAAAGCGGGCTTGCCGAGGCGGTGCGCGAGGCGGCCGCCACCCGCCCTTTCCTCGGCCTGTGCATCGGGCTGCAGATGCTGTTCGAGCGCTCCGATGAGGGCGATACGCCCGGCCTCGGCCTCCTGCCCGGGCAGGTATTGGCGTTTTCCAGCCTGCCGAAGGTGCGCGAGGCGCGCCTGAAGGTGCCGCACATGGGCTGGAACGAAGCCTGGCAGGCGCTCGCGCACCCCCTCTGGTCGGGCATTGTCGACGGCGAGCGCTTCTATTTCGTGCACAGCTTCTATTGCGCGCCCGCCGAATCCGGCCTGACCGCGGCGAGCAGCAGCTATCCGGATGCCTTTACCTCGGCCGTCGCACGCGATAACATCTTCGCAACGCAGTTCCACCCTGAAAAGAGCAGCGTCGCCGGCCTGAAACTCCTGGAGAATTTCGTCCGCTGGAATCCCTAGCGATTCTCCCCGACCCATGCTCATCATCCCCGCGATCGATCTCAAGGACGGCAAGTGCGTCCGCCTCATGCAAGGCGAGATGGCCAGCGCCAAGGTGTATTCCGACGAGCCGGGCGAAACCGCGACCGGCTTCGTCGCCCAGGGCGCGCGCCGCATCCATGTCGTCGACCTGAATGGCGCCTTCGCGGGCAAGCCGCGCAACGAAGAGGCGGTCAAGCGCATCATCGCCGCGGCGGGCCCGGACGTGCCGGTGCAGCTTGGCGGCGGCATTCGCGACCTGGACACCATCGAACGCTACCTCGACGATGGCATCAGCTACGTCATCATCGGCACCGCGGCCGTGAAGAACCCCGGCTTCCTGCATGAAGCATGCGATGCCTTCCCCGGCCACGTGATGGTCGGCCTCGACGCGAAGGACGGCAAGGTTGCCACCGACGGCTGGTCGAAGATCACGGGCCATGACGTGATCGACCTCGCCAAGCGCTTCGAGGACTACGGTGTCGAGGCGGTGGTCTACACCGACATCGGCCGCGACGGCATGCTTACCGGGATCAACATCGAGGCCACGCTGAAGCTTGCGCAGGCGCTCAGCGTCCCGGTCATTGCCAGCGGCGGCGTGAACGACCTTGCCGACGTGACCCGCCTTTGCGCCATCGAGGCGGAGGGGGTCATGGGCGCGATCACCGGGCGGGCGTTGTATGAAGGCACCCTCGACCTGGCCCGCGCGCAGGACCTCGCCGACGGCCGGGCCTGAGCACCCCCGCGGCCGCGCATCGCCCGGCGGCCCTTCGAAACGAGAGAATTGCCTGATATGGGCCTGGCCAAGCGCATCATTCCCTGCCTGGACGTGCACGCCGGACGCGTCGTGAAGGGAATCAACTTCATTTCGCTTCGCGATGCCGGCGATCCCGTCGAGGTGGCCCGCGGTTATGACGCGGCCGGGGCCGACGAGCTCGCGTTCCTCGACATCACGGCGTCTAGCGACGGGCGCGACATCATCGTGTCGATCATCGAGCGCGTTGCCGACGAGGTGTTCATCCCGCTCACCGTGGGCGGGGGCGTGCGCAAGGTGGAGGACGTGCGCCGCCTGCTCAACGCCGGCGCCGACAAGGTCAGCATCAATACCTCGGCCGTGCAGACGCCGGAATTGGTGGCCGAGGCCGCGGGCCGATTCGGCTCGCAGGCGATCGTGGTGGCGATCGACGCAAAGTCCGTGGGCCCGGGCAAATGGGAGGTCTACACCCATGGCGGGCGAAATGGCACCGGGCTGGACGCGGTCGATTGGGCCCGCAAGATGGCGGAAATGGGGGCGGGCGAACTGCTGCTCACGAGCATGGACCGCGACGGGACGCGTTCCGGGTTCGACATCGGCTACACGCGCGCGGTGAGCGACGCGGTCGGCGTGCCCATCATCGCCAGCGGTGGCGTCGGCACGCTCGCGCACCTTGCCGAGGGAATCGAAGCAGGGCCGCGCCGACGCGGTGCTGGCGGCCTCGGTGTTCCATTATGGTGAAATCACGATCGCGGACGCCAAGCGCTACCTCGCCGGCCGCGGCATCGAGATGCGATAGTGGGCGAAGCCGGGTTTCTCGATGCGATCGCGTGGAACGGCGCGGGCCTTGCCCCGGCGATCGTCCAGGACGCGGCTTCAGGCGAGGTGCTCATGCTCGCCTGGGTGAGCCGGGAGTCGCTCGCGCGCACGCTGGAGCTGGGAGAGGCGGTGTTCTTCTCGCGTTCGCGTGGCACGCTTTGGCACAAGGGCGAGACCTCGGGGCACTTCCAGAAGATCCGCGAGATCCGGCTGGATTGCGATGGGGATGCGCTGCTCTTCAAGGTCGAGCAGGTCGGCGGTGTTGCCTGCCACACGGGCCGCCGGCGTTGCTTTTTCAACCGTCTCGACGACGGTGGCTGGGTCATCACCGAGGGCGAGGGGGCGGGCGGCCCGACCGATCCCGCGCAGTTCCGGAAAGGCGATTGAGAACATGGATGAATCCGTGCTGCAACGGCTCGAACTGAGAGATCGGCGCCCGGAAGGGCTCCGATCCGGCCGCGTCCTACGTCGCGTCGTTGTTCGCGCGCGGCCAGGACGCCATACTGAAAAAAGTGGGCGAAGAGGCGACCGAGGCCGTGATCGCCTCCAAGTCCGGCCTGGCCTCGGCGGTGGTGCACGAGACGGCTGACCTGTGGTTTCACTGCCTCGTCATGCTGTCCTGGCACGGCCTTTCGGCGGGCGATGTGCTTTCGCGAGCTCGAGCGCCGGGAAGGCGTTTCGGGCCATTCGGAAAAGGCGGGACGCGGATTCGCCGAAAACGGAGGGCGGGAAATGACCGATTGCATTTTCTGCAGGATCGTCAAGGGCGAGATACCGTCGAAGAAGGTCTTCGAGGACGACGAGATGTTCGCCTTCCACGACATCCACCCGGCCGCTCCCGTGCATTTCATGATCATTCCGAAAGCGCACGTCGCCTCGCTCGCCGAATGCGGCGACGAGCACGCGGGCGTCCTCGGGAGGATGCTGGCCATGGCTTCCCGGCTCGCGCGGGAATGCGGCTCGACCGACGGCTTCCGGACCGTCATCAACACCGGGCGCGTGGGTCGGCAGGACGTGTATCATTTGCATATTCACATCATCGGCGGCCCGGACCCGCTGCCGGCCATGGTTGCGCGTGACTAGGCCGCGCCCACACTTCGACTTGGAGAAACGCACATGGGCTCCTTAAGCATCTGGCATTGGCTCGTCGTACTCGTCATCGTCCTGCTCATATTCGGCACGAAGAAGCTGCGCAATATCGGCAGCGACCTCGGCGGCGCGGTCAAGGGGTTCAAGGATGGGATGAAGGGCGAGGACGACAAGAAGCCCGCCGCGGAGATCCAGTCCTCGGGCCAGGTCCTCGAGGGCGAAGTCCGGGAAAAGCAGAAGAGCTAGCCGCCCCGCAAACGCGATCCCGGCCGAGGGCCTCGCCCGCCGGCCGGGATGACCTGTCCCAAGCCACCCCACGCCACGCCACGCAAACCAGCCATGTTCGATGTCGGCATCTGGGAACTCGCGGTCATCGGCGTCGTTGCGCTCGTCGTGCTCGGGCCGGAGCGCCTGCCCAAGGTGGCGCGCACCGCCGGGCACCTGTTCGGCAGGCTGCAGCGCTATGTCGCGCAGGTGAAGTCCGACATCAACCGCGAGATGGAAGCGGCCGAGCTGGGCAAGGTCAAGACCGAATTCGAGAGCGCCGCGCAGTCGTTCAAGCAGGACATCGAATCGAAGGCGGCGGAAACCGATCGCGAGATGCGTGAGGTGGAGGCGACGATCGACCGGCAATTGCGCGACGCAGATGCCGATGCGAAAGCGCCGGCGGCTCGCGTTGACTGCGCCGATCCCGGAATCGCCCCAGCTCGAGCTGGGCATCGAAGAACCGCCGCAGCCGCCGGCCAAGGCTCCGCAGGCGGCCCCCTGAGCAGCCCCGGAGGCACCTCCGCGCAGGAAACCTTCATCTCGCACCTGATCGAGCTGCGGGAGCGGCTGGTGCGCAGCATGATTGCCCTGTTGATCGTGTTCGTGCCGACGTTCTTCTTCGCCTCCGAGCTCTACGACCTGCTCGCGATGCCGATGATGAGGACGCTGCCCGCGGGGTCGAAGATGATCGCCACCGGCGTCATCACGCCCTTCTTCATCCCGATGAAGATCGCGTTGATGGTGGCATTCCTGATCGCGCTTCCGTACCTGCTCTACCAGGCGTGGGCGTTCATCGCCCCGGGGCTTTATTCCCATGAGAAGCGCCTTGTCGTCCCGCTGATCTTCAGCAGCACGGTGCTGTTCTTCCTCGGCATGGCGTTCTGCTATTTCTTCGTCTTCGGCGTGGTCTTCGAATTCATCGCCCGGTTCGCGCCCGAAGTCGATCACCGTCGCGCCGGACATCGAGGCCTATTTCAATTTCGTGCTCGGCATGTTCGTCGCCTTCGGCGTGACCTTCGAGGTGCCGGTGGTGGTGTTCGTGCTCGTGCTGACCGGGGTCGTCCCGCTGGAGAAGCTGCGCGAGTGGCGGCCCTACTGGGTCGTGGTGGCATTCATCATTGCCGCCGTGGTGACGCCCCCCGGACGTGGTCTCGCAATTCATGCTCGCCATTCCCCTATGCGTCCTTTACGAAGTGGGCCTGTTTTTCGCCCGCTTCATCGACAAGTCGCGCCACAAGGGCGCCGAGGCAGGGCAGGGCGCGGAGCCCTAGCGCGTACTCGGCGCGCGGACGGCGCTTGCCGACCGTTACGCGTACTTCGACTTCCTGGTTGCGGCGCAAGAGCTTCACCGGGACCGTCTTTCCGGGCGGCACCTCGGCGATCGCCTTGAGCGTGGCATTGACGTCTGACAACCGCATGGCCATTGACGGTGACGATCACGTCGCCCAGCTGGATGCCGCTCTTTTCCGCCGGGCTGCCTCGTTCGATGCCGCCGACGATCGCGCCGAGTGCGCTCGGCAGGCCGAGCGATTCCGCCAGCTCCGGCGTGATGTTGCCGACCTCGACTCCGAACCAGCCGCGCGTCACCGCGCCATTCTCGATGATCTGCTCCATCACTTTCCTGGCGATGCTCGCCCGGGATCGCAAAGCCGATTCCCTGGTAGCCGCCGGTGCGCGAGAAGATCAGCGTGTTGATGCCGACGAGGTTCCCGTTTGCGTCGACCAGCGCGCCCCCGGAATTGCCCGGGTTGATCGCCGCGTCCGTCTGGATGAAGTTCGCGAACGAGTTGGCTGCCTCGATCTCGCGTCCCAGCGCGCTGACGATTCCCATCGTCACGGTCTGCCCGACGCTGAAGGGGTTGCCGATCGCGAGCACGATGTCGCCGACGCGCAGCGATTCGGATTGCCCGAAGGTGATGGGCGTGAGTCCCTGGACGTTGACGCGCACTACGGCGAGATCGGTCTCCTGGTCGATTCCGACCGTCTTCGCCGGCACCTTGCGGCCGTCCGGGAGCGTCACCTCGATCTCGCTCACGCCCTCGACGATGTGGTCATTGGTGAGGATGTAGCCTTCGCGGCTGACGATCACGCCGGAGCCCAGCGACAACTGCGTCTCGGGGCCGAGGAAGCGGTCGCCGAAGAAGCGCTGGAAGAACGGGTCGTCGGCAAACGGGCTCGGGGAGCGCCTGCGCACCTGCTTCGTCGCGGAAATGTTCACGACCGACGGCGTGGCCTTGCGCGCGGCGTCGCTGAAGCCGGGAAGCCTCGCAGCCGCCGTCGCGGAGGTTGCGGACGCGCTCTCCCGGATCTCCACGACCGATGCCGGCGATGACCGCCAGGGCAGCCAATCGGGCCGCACAAGGCTGGCAACGAAAAGCACGCCGAGGGTAAGGGTGACGACCTGCGTGAAGAGCAGCCAGAGCTTGCGCATGGGGTGGACCGAGGAATGGGCGCGGCGGAAGGCCCGCTTTCCGCCACGCCGGGCTGCGGCGGAAGGAGGGCGCTATTTCCTGAGCGAGTCGCGAATCTCCCGGAGCAGCACCACGTCTTCCGGGGCGGCGGGCGGCGGCACCGCCTTCTTCAGCTTGTTCATCTGCTTGACCATCAGGAAGATGATGAAGGCGAGGATCGAGAAATTGATCGCCACGGTGATGAAGTTGCCGTAGGCGAACACGGGGACGCCGGCCTTCTTCAGGGCGTCGAGCGTTTGCGGCACGCCGGGCGGGATGTCCTTGAGCGCGACATACAGGTTGCTGAAATCGACGTTGCCCACTACGCGGCCGATGACCGGCATCACGAGGTCGCCCACCACAGAGTCGACGATCTTGCCGAAAGCGCCGCCGATGATCACGCCGATCGCGAGATCCATGACGTTGCCCTTTACCGCAAACTCCTTGAATTCCGACATGAAGCTCATTTTTCCCGCCTCCTGGCAATGCGGTACGGCCGCCCCCGAATCTAACCGTCCGGCTCCGAAAGCGTCAACTGTGCTGTCCCGGGCTTAAGTTCGGCCCGATAATCCGCTAAAATGAGCGGTTGCAAAACCCCTTTCCCGAGCTCCCTCTCCCGACATGACCGCCATCGTTAAAGATTCGATCGACGAGAAAAAGCGACGCTTTCTCCTGGTTTCCACCGGAGTCGTCGGTGGCGTGGCGGCCGCCGGGGTTGCCGCCCCCTTCGCCTTGAGCTGGTTTCCGAGCGCGCGGGCAAGGGCGGCAGGAGCGCCGGTGACGATCGACATTACCAAGATCGAGCCGGGGATGATGATTACCGAGGAATGGCGCGGAAAGCCGGTCTGGATACTCAGGCGCACCCCGGAAATGCTCGAGCAGCTGGTGAAGAACGCGCCCCTGCTGGTCGATCCGGACTCGAAGATGGCAAGGCAGCCCGAGTACATCAAGGGAATCGACCGGGCGATCAAGCCGGAATTCTTCGTGGCACTCGGGGTGTGCACGCACCTGGGATGCGCGCCGCAATTGAAGAAGGAGGTGGGCCCGGCCTCCGGGCTCGGGGCCGATTGGCCCGGCGGGTTCTACTGCCCGTGCCACAACTCGCGCTTCGACCTGTCCGCGAGGGTGATGATCGGCTCGCCGGCGCCGACCAACCTCGAAATCCCTCCGTACAAGTTCGTGACCGACGCGCGCCTCGTGGTCGGTGACGACAAGAAAGGGGCATGACGGCCATGGCAGCGACCGAAAAGCAGCCGGTGACCGGCGCAGGACCCTTCAACGGGGCGCTTACCTGGGTCGACCAGAGGTTCCCCCTGGTCTCGCTCTGGAAGGACCATCTCTCCGAGTACTACGCCCCGAAGAACTTCAACTTCTGGTACTACTTCGGCTCCCTGGCCATGCTGGTGCTGGTGATCCAGATCGTCTCCGGGATATTCCTCACGATGAACTACAAGCCGAGCGCGGAGCACGCCTTTGCCTCGGTCGAGTACATCATGCGCGACGTGACAGGCGGCTGGCTCATCCGCTACATCCACTCCACCGGCGCTTCGATGTTCTTCATCGTCATCTACCTGCACATGGTGCGCGGCTTGATGTACGGCTCCTACCGGAAGCCCCGCGAGCTGCTCTGGATCTTCGGCGTGCTGATCTACCTGACCCTGATGGGCGAGGCGTTCTTCGGTTACCTGCTCCCCTGGGGGCAGATGTCGTACTGGGGCGCGCAGGTGATCGTGAACCTGTTTTCGACGATACCGGTCATCGGCGAGGACTTTGCGCTCTGGATCCGCGGCGACTACAACGTGTCGGACGCGACCCTCAACCGCTTCTTCGCGATGCACGTGATCGCGCTCCCCCTGGTGCTGCTCGGGCTCGTGGCGGCGCACCTGATCGCCCTGCATGAGGTCGGCTCGAACAATCCCGACGGCATCGAGATCAAGAAGAACCTCGATGCGGACGGCACGCCGAAGGACGGCATTCCGTTCCATCCGTATTACACGGTCAAGGATCTCGTCGGGGTCGTGGTGTTCCTGATCGTATTCGCGTCGATCGTGTTCTTTGCGCCGGAAATGGGCGGCTACTTCCTCGAGTACAACAACTTCGTGCCCGCGGATCCGCTCAAGACGCCGGAGCACATCGCCCCGGTCTGGTATTTCACCCCCTTCTACGCGATGTTGCGCGCGATTCCCGCGATCGGCGGTTCGCAGTTCCCGGGCGTTGCGGTGATGGGCGCGGCGACGATGATCCTGTTTCTCCTGCCCTGGCTGGACCGCGGCAAGGTGAAATCGATTCGCTATCGCGGCACGCTTTACAAGTCGTGGTTCGCCGCGTTCCTGGTGAGCTTCGTCCTGCTCGGCTACCTCGGCGTGGTCCCCTCCAGCGCCTGGGGCAAGTTCCCGTTCTGGGTCCCGTTCAACGCCAGCGGTTATGTGGCGACCACGGTGGCGCAGGTGCTCACCCTGGTGTACTTCCTTTTCTTTCTCCTGATGCCCTGGTACACGCGCATCGACAAGGTGAAGGCGGAACCGGGCAGGGTGACCTGGTGATGAACATGAAGAGATTCCTGCATTGCGATGCTGGTAGCGCCGTTCATCCCGCCGCCGGCGCGAGCGAGTCGGTGAAGCTCGACCGCGCGCCGGTGAACCTCGGGGACAGGGCTTCGCTGCAGCGGGGCGCTGCCCATTTCGTGAACTACTGCCTCAACTGCCACTCGGCTGCGGCGATGCGCTATGCGCGGCTGCAGGATCTCGGCCTGACGGAAGACGAGATCCGCAACAACCTCATGTTCATCACCGACAAGTTCGGCGACACGATGAAGACAACGCTGGACCCCAAGGACGCCAAGAAGTGGTTCGGAGTCGTCCCGCCCGACCTTTCGGTCACGGCACGCTCGCGGGGCTCCGATTGGCTTTACACCTATTTCCGCTCCTTCTACCGCGATCCCAAGACGTCGACGGGATGGAACAACCTGGTCTTTCCCCAGGTGGGCATGCCGCATGTCCTGTACGGGCTGCAGGGCGAACAGCAGCTCGAGGTGACCGAGCGCGTCGACAAGCATTCAGGGGACAAGATGGAATCGCACAGGATTGTTCCCGGAAAGCCGGGGAGCCTGTCGCCGGTCGAGTACGACATTTTTGTCGGTGACCTGGTCAATTACCTGACTTACATGGGCGAGCCGGCTCGTGCCGAGCGCACCCAGACCGGCGTCATCGTGCTGTTCTTCCTCGCCCTGTTCTTTGTCGTCAGCCTGCTCCTGAAGCAGGAGTACTGGAAGGACGTCAAGTAACGGATGCGGATTGTTGGTGATGCCCGGCGCGCACGCCCAGGTGCGCCGGGGCGGATTCTTCGGGAGGCGCGCCCCGCCAGCAGGGCGCCCGGGACAATGAAAAAAAGGATGCGCAGAAAATGATGACGCTCTATTCGGGGATTACCGACCCTTTCAGCCACCGTTGCCGGATCGTGCTCTACGAGAAGGGCATGGATTTCGAGATCATCGACGTCGACCTCATGAACAAGCCCGAGGACCTCGCGGTGATGAACCCGTACAACACGACCCCGGTGCTGGTCGAGCGCGACCTTGTTCTCTACGAATCGAACATCATCAACGAGTACATCGACGAGCGCTTCCCCCACCCGCAGCTGATGCCGGCCGACCCGGTGATGCGTGCGCGCGCGCGGCTCTTCCTGTTCCGTTTCGAGCAGGAGCTCTTCACGCACGTGAAGGCGCTGGAAACGGGCGCGTCGAAGACCCATGAAAAGGCGCGCCTCTACGTCCGCGAGAACCTCATCCAGATCGCGCCGATATTCGTGAAGCAGAAGTTCATGCTCGGCGAGGAGTTCTCGATGCTCGACGTCGCCATCGCGCCTTTGCTCTGGAGGCTCGACCACTACCAGATCGCCCTGAACAAGCAGTCGGCGCCGCTCCTGAAGTACGCCGAGCGGCTTTTTTCCAGGCAGGCCTTCATCGACTCCATGACGGCATCGGAAAAGGCGATGCGTCGCTAGCCGGCAATGGCCGAAGTCTCGACCAAGCCCTATTTCATCCGCGCCGTCTACGAATGGTGCTCCGACTGCGGCTTCACGCCCTACCTCAGCGTGAAGATCGACGACCGCACGCGCGTCCCCGTCGAGTACGTGAAGAACGGCGAGATCGTGCTGAACGCGAGCCTGAACGCGACCCGGAACCTGACCATCAACAACGATGTGATCCAGTTCTCCGCGCGCTTCGACGGCGTGTCGCGGGAAGTGAGCATCCCCGTCGACAGGGTCCAGGGGATCTTTGCCAGGGAAAACGGGCAGGGAGCCTTCTTCACGGTCGAAGCGCCGGGAACCGCGGCGGCTGCGACACCGCTTCCCGAAACGCCTTTGGCGGAGGGGGACCCGCCCCGGCCGCCGGCGTCGGGGCGGGCAAAGCTTAAACTGGTCAAGTAAGCGCACACTTACGCCGGCATAGCTCAGTTGGTAGAGCAACCGCCTTGTAAGCGGTAGGTCGCCCGTTCGATTCGGGCTGCCGGCACCACCCCGCGTTCCCGCTCGCGCCGAATCAAGCCCCTGTTTTATTTGACGGAACCGTGGATAAGCCTGATAATCGAGGGTTCCGCGGAGAGGTGCCCGAGTGGTTAAAGGGGGCAGACTGTAAATCTGTTGGCCTTGCGCCTACGTTGGTTCGAATCCAACCCTCTCCACCAGGATTTTTCGACGGTTGATGTTCCGGAGCAGGTGGGGTGGGCCGCACGCGGCGCGAAGCGGGTGTAGCTCAATGGTAGAGCAGAAGCCTTCCAAGCTTATGACGAGGGTTCGATTCCCTTCACCCGCTCCAGAATCGGCAGTACACCGCGCCTTAGAAGGGGCGGGCAACAGAAGCATCGGCGCCCATGTAGCTCAGTGGTAGAGCACTCCCTTGGTAAGGGAGAGGTCGCGCGTTCAATCCGCGCCATGGGCACCACCGGACGACAGACATTGGACGACAAACGCACTTTCGGGAACGACGACTATGGCAAAGGGCAAGTTTGAGCGTACGAAGCCGCACGTGAACGTGGGGACGATAGGGCACGTGGACCACGGGAAGACGACGCTGACGGCGGCGATGACGCTGGTGTTGTCGAAGAAGTTCGGCGGGGAGGCACGGGCCTACGACCAGATCGACAACGCGCCGGAGGAGAAGGCGCGCGGGATCACGATCAACACGGCGCACGTGGAGTACGAGACGTCGAAGCGGCACTACGCGCACGTGGACTGCCCGGGGCACGCGGACTACGTGAAGAACATGATCACGGGGGCGGCGCAGATGGACGGCGCGATCCTGGTGGTGTCGGCGGCCGACGGCCCGATGCCGCAGACGCGCGAGCACATCCTGCTGGCGCGCCAGGTGGGGGTTCCGTACATCATCGTGTACATGAACAAGGCGGACATGGTTGACGACAAGGAGCTGCTCGAGCTGGTGGAGATGGAGGTGCGCGAGCTTTTGTCGAAGTACAAGTTTCCGGGCGACAAGACGCCGATCATCATCGGCTCGGCGCTGAAGGCGCTGGAGGGCGACACGGGGGAGCTGGGCGAGCAGTCGATCATGAAGCTCGCTGATGCGCTGGACAGCTACATTCCGCAGCCCGAGCGCGCCATCGATGGGGCCTTCCTGTTGCCGGTGGAGGACGTGTTTTCGATCTCGGGTCGCGGCACGGTGGTGACTGGCCGGGTGGAGCGCGGGATCGTGAAGGTGGGCGAGGAACTCGAGATCATCGGGCTCAAGCCGACCCTGAAGACGGTGTGCACCGGGGTGGAGATGTTCAGGAAGCTGCTCGACCAGGGGCAGGCGGGGGACAACGTCGGGGTGCTGTTGCGCGGCACGAAGAGGGAAGAGGTCGAGCGCGGCCAGGTGCTGGCCAAGCCCGGCTCGATCACGCCGCACACGAAGTTCGAGTGCGAGGTGTACGTGCTGTCGAAGGAGGAGGGCGGGCGCCACACGCCGTTCTTCAACGGCTACCGCCCGCAGTTTTATTTCCGCACCACCGACGTGACCGGGTCGCTGGACCTGCCCACGGGGGTGGAGATGGTGATGCCGGGGGACAACATCAAGATGACGGTGGCGTTGATCGCGCCCATCGCGATGGAAGACGGGCTGCGCTTTGCGATCCGCGAGGGCGGCCGCACCGTGGGCGCCGGCGTCGTCACCAAGATTCTGGAGTGAGCAACACGTCAAGGGTTAGGCCAGTAGCTCAATTGGCAGAGCGGCGGTCTCCAAAACCGCAGGTTGGGGGTTCGAGACCCTCCTGGCCTGCCACCCAAGACGGAAAAGCGTGAACATGGCAGAAAAAATAAAGATCGCAGTCGCCGCACTCATCGCCGCAGGGGGCCTGTTCGGCTTTTACGCGTTGGGCGAGAAGGCGATGATCATCCGCATCGGTGCGCTGTTTGGCGCCTTTGCCGCCGCTGCAGTGCTGATGTGGTTCACGCAGGCGGGCCGGGACTTCATCCAGTTCGCACGCGAGGCCTCCGACGAGGCGAAGCGCGTGGTCTGGCCCTCGCGCAAGGAAACGTTGCAGACCACCGGGGTAGTGTTCCTTTTCGTGTTCACGATGGCCCTGATCCTCTGGATCGTCGACGCGGGCTTGCTCTTGTTGACGCAGAAGTTGCTGGGACAGGGAGGCTGAAGTGGGTGACAAGCGCTGGTACGTGGTCCATGCCTATTCGGGCCAGGAGAAGAGCATCCAGGCCGCGCTCATCGATCGCATCAAGCGCTCCGGGATGGCCGACAAGTTCGGCCAGGTCATGGTGCCGACCGAGGAAGTCGTCGAGATGAAGGGCGGGCAGAAGGCCCTGAGCGAACGGCGTTTCTTCCCCGGCTACATCCTGGTCCAGATGGAAATGACGGACGAGACATGGCACCTGGTGAAAAGCACGCCGAAGGTGACCGGATTCATCGGCGGCAGCGCGATGCGCCCGACGCCGATCTCCGAAAAGGAGGTCGCGAACATCCTGAACCAGGTCCAGGAAGGCGTGGAGAAGCCGAAGCCGAAGGTGCTCTTCGAGCCCGGCGAGTCGGTGCGCGTCACCGAAGGGCCGTTCACCGACTTCAACGGCAACGTCGAGGAAGTGAACTACGAGAAGAGCAAGTTGCGCGTATCGGTGCTGATCTTCGGGCGCTCGACGCCGGTCGAGCTGGATTTCGGGCAGGTCGAGAAGGCCTGAGTTATTACGGTGCCCCGGGGTCCGGGGCGTCGACGGCGGCCAGGCGTTTCCTGGCCTGAATGACGGGGAGGGTGCGCAAACGCATCCGTTCGAACCCGAAGGAGCGACATCGTGGCAAAGAAGATTCTCGGTTTCATCAAGTTGCAGGTTCCGGCGGGGAAGGCCAACCCTTCGCCGCCGATCGGCCCGGCACTCGGCCAGCGCGGCCTGAACATCATGGAGTTCTGCAAGGCGTTCAACGCCCAGACCCAGAAGGTCGAGCCGGGGCTGATGCTTCCGGTCGTCATCACCGCGTTTGTCGACAAGAGCTTCACTTTCATCATCAAGACGCCGCCCGCGTCGGTCCTGATCAAGAAATCGATCAAGCTCGAGAAAGGCAGCGCCACGCCCCACACCGTCAAGGTGGGCAAGCTCACGCGCGCCCAGGCCGAAGAGATCGCCAAGACCAAGATGCCCGACCTGACCGCCGCCGACCTGAATGCCGCCGTGCGCACGATCGCCGGCAGCGCCCGCAGCATGGGCGTTGACGTGGAGGGGGTCTGACATGGCGAACTCCAAGCGGGTCAACAAGATCATCGCGCTGGTGGACCGCACCAAGTCCTACGCGCTTCCCGACGCCCTCGACCTGGTGAAAAAGACGGCGACGGCGAAATTCGACGAGTCCGTCGACGTCGCGGTGAACCTCGGCATCGACGCGAAGAAGAGCGACCAGGTGGTGCGCGGCTCCGTGGTGCTGCCCCGGGGCACGGGCAAGAACGTCCGCGTAGCCGTGTTCACCCAGGGCGCGAACGTGGAAGCGGCCAAGGCCGCCGGCGCGGACATCGTCGGATTCGACGACCTCGCCGAGAAGATCAAGGGCGGCTTCATGGAATTCGACGTGGTGATCGCCTCGCCGGACGCAATGAAGGTCGTGGGACCGCTGGGGCAGGTGCTCGGCCCGCGCGGGCTGATGCCCAACCCGAAAGTCGGCACTGTTTCGGCAAACGTCGCCGAGGCGGTCAGGAATGCCAAGGCCGGCCAGGTGCAATATCGCGCCGACAAGGCGGGCATCGTGCAGTGCACTATCGGGCGCGCATCTTTCCCGGTGGAGGCGCTTTCGGAAAACTTCGAGGCGCTGATTTCCGCGATCAACAAGTCCCGCCCTTCATCGACCAAGGGCATCTACCTGAAGAAGGTCTCGATCTCGAGCACGATGGGTGTGGGGATCCGGGTGGACCAAACGGGGATGGGCGGCGGCGCGCCGCAAGCGGCGTAATTTTTCTGGATCCCGGCTCAAGGGCCGGGATCTTCGCTTGGCATTGCATCGCCAAGCTTCGACTTTGGGCCGCGGCCTGGCCGGCAAGGCAGGCAGCGGGTTATCAAAGACCGTAGGCGCCCCGCAAGGGGCTCAATCGAGCGGGCAGGAATGCCTGCGAAGCCTACGCAGATAGTGAACCCAAGACAGGATTGGCAGTTTCCTGACAGAAGGTCGCTATGGGTGATGCGGGCTGGCGGGACGGTTCTCCCAAAGGCCGTCGAGCGAGCCGCATCGGGCAGTCAATTAGGAGAAAGACCTTGAGTCTCAGTCTGGATAGCAAGAAGGAAGTCGTAGCGGAAGTCTCTGCGCGCCTCGTGAAGGCCCAGACCATCGTGCTCGCGGAGTATCGCGGGCTCGAGGTCCAGCACATCACGAAGCTGCGTGCCAGGGCTCGCGCTTCCGGCGTGTACCTTCGCGTCCTCAAGAACTCCCTCGCGCGCCGCGCGGTCAAGGACACGCCGTTCGAAAAGCTGGCAGACCAGATGGTCGGTCCGCTTGCGTACGGCATTTCCGACGATCCCGTCGCTGCAGCGAAGGTGCTTCATGCGTTCGCGAAGGAAAACGACAAGCTGGTCATCAAGGGCGGCGCACTGCCCAATTACCTGATGACGGCGAAGGAAGTCGGCAGCCTCGCAACGATGCCCAGCCGCGATGAGCTCATCGCGAGGCTGATGGGCACGATGCTGGCGCCGGTCGCGAAGTTTGTCCGCACCTTGAACGAGGTGCCGACGAAGTTCGTGAGAGCGCTGGCCGCGGTGCGTGACCAGAAGGAAAAGCAGGCTGCGTGAGACGTTTGCGCAACGCAATCATCAACCCATTGAAGTCAGGAGATTGAAAAATGGCACTCGCCAAGCAAGAGATTCTTGATGCAATTTCGAGCATGTCCGTACTTGAGCTCTCGTCGCTCATCAAGGACATGGAAGAGAAGTTCGGCGTTTCGGCCGCAGCGACCGCAGTCGCCGCTGCAGCCCCCGCCGCGGGCGGCGCTGCAGCCGCCGCTGCCGAAGAGCAGACCGAATTCACCGTGACGCTCGTCGCATTCGGCGAGAACAAGGTGAACACCATCAAGGCGGTCCGCGAAGTGACGGGGCTGGGCTTGAAGGAGGCGAAGGACCTCGTCGACGGCGCACCGAAGGCCGTGAAGGAAGCTGTCACCAAGGCCGAAGCCGAAACCATCAAGAAGAAGCTCGAAGAAGCCGGCGCCAAGGTCGAGATCAAGTAGTTCCCGACCCGCGGCACCTGGAAGGAAGGCTGGCGGCCTCATGGCCGCCGGCCTTTTTCTCCCTTGAACGGGGGGATTTTCCGAGGCCAAAGACAAGCGCGGAGCGCGCTTCTCTTTGTCTTCTGAAGCGACTGCAGGAGGCAGGTTTGGTCGGGCGCATGCTGCACGCGCTGTCAGCCAGCGGTTGGTAGGGGCCAACCACCGAGCCATGGGCACCAGTCGATGAGCAGCGGGCGCATCAGCCGATCCTGGGGCGCCCGACGTGAATCGGAGAGTTTATGGCTTATACCTTTACTGAGAAGAAGCGCATCCGCAAGAGCTTCGCGAAGCGCGCAAGCGTGCTTGATGTGCCTTTCCTTCTGGCTACCCAGCTCGACTCCTATGCCGGTTTCCTCCAGGCGGAGGTTGCGCCGGAATCGCGCAGCGACGCAGGCCTTCAGTCGGCCTTCAGCTCGGTATTCCCGATTTCAAGCCATTCCGGAAACGCGCGGCTGGAGTTCGTCAGCTACCAGCTCGGCGAACCGCCATTCGACGTGGTCGAGTGCCAGCAAAGGGGCCTGACTTTCGCCAGCCCGCTGCGCGCTCGCGTGCGGCTCACGATCATGGACCGCGAGGCGCCGAAGCCCACCGTGAAGGAGGTGAAGGAGCAGGAGGTGTACATGGGCGAGATCCCGCTCATGACCCGCAACGGCTCCTTCGTCATCAACGGCACCGAGCGCGTCATCGTCTCGCAGCTGCATCGCTCCCCCGGCGTGTTCTTCGAGCACGACCGCGGCAAGACGCACAGCTCGGGCAAGCTGCTTTTCTCCGCGCGGGTCATTCCCTACCGCGGCTCCTGGCTCGACTTCGAATTCGACCCGAAGGATTTCCTCTACTTCCGCGTCGACCGTCGCCGCAAGATGCCGGTGACGATCCTGCTGAAGGCGCTTGGCTACGGCCAGGAGCGCATCCTCTCGGAGTTCTTCGTCTTCGACACGTTCCATTTCAGCAAGAAGGGGATCGAGTTCGAGGTCGTCCCCGAGCGCATGCGCGGGGAGATAGCGCGCTTCGACATCACCAGCAAGACCGGCAAGGTGATCGTGCAGAAGGACAAGCGGATCACGATGAAGCACATCCGCGACATGGAAGCGGCCGGCATGAAGAAGCTGGTCGTCGACAACGACTTCCTGCTCGGGCGCGCGCTGGCCCGGAACGTGGTCAACACCGAGACCGGTGAAGTGGTCGCGAATGCGAACGAGGAAATCACCGAGGCCGTGCTGAAAAAGCTGCATGACGCGGGCATCGCGGCGATCCAGACCATCTACACCAATGACCTCGACCAGGGCCCGTACATCTCGCAGACGCTGCGCATCGACGAGACCGTCGACCAGATCAACGCGCAGGTCGCGATCTACCGCATGATGCGCCCGGGAGAGCCGCCCACTGAAGATGCCGTGAAGACGCTCTTCAACGGGCTTTTCTTCAGCGTCGACCGCTACGACCTGTCGGACGTCGGCCGCATGAAGTTCAACCGCCGCGTCGGGCGTTCCGAGGTCCACGGGCCGATGACGCTCGCAACCGACGACATCATCTCGGTGATCAAGATCCTCGTCGAGCTGCGCAACGGCCGTGGCGAGATCGACGACATCGACCACCTCGGCAACCGGCGCGTGCGCTCGGTGGGCGAGCTTGCGGAGAACCAGTTCCGCTCGGGCCTGGTGCGCGTCGAGCGCGCGGTCCGCGAGCGGCTTTCGCAGGCCGAGAGCGAGAACCTCATGCCGCACGACCTGATCAATGCGAAGCCCGTCTCCGCGGCGATCAAGGAATTCTTCGGCTCCTCGCAGCTTTCGCAGTTCATGGACCAGACGAACCCGCTCTCCGAGATCACGCACAAGCGGCGCATCTCCGCGCTAGGGCCGGGGGGGCTTACGCGCGAGCGCGCCGGGTTCGAGGTTCGCGACGTCCATCCGACGCATTACGGGAGGGTTTGCCCGATCGAGACGCCGGAAGGCCCGAACATCGGCCTGATCAACTCGCTCGCGCTTTTCGCGCGCACGAACGACTACGGGTTCATCGAGACCCCGTACCGCCGCGTGAAGGACGGCAAGGTCGCCAAGGAGATCGAGTTCCTCTCCGCGATCGAGGAAGGCAAGTACACGATCGCCCAGGCCAACGCGGAACTCGACAAGAGCGGGAAGTTCGTCGATGAGCTGGTGAGCTGCCGTCATCACAACGAGTTCACGCTTTCGTCCCCGGACAAGATCGAGTACATCGACGTCGCGCCCTCGCAGATCGTGTCGGTGGCGGCTTCGCTCATCCCGTTCCTCGAGCACGACGACGCCAACCGCGCGCTCATGGGCTCGAACATGCAGCGCCAGGCCGTTCCCTGCCTGCGCGCCGAGAAGCCGCTGGTGGGCACCGGCATCGAGCGCACCGTTGCCGGCGATTCGGGCACGGTGGTCCGGGCGCGCCGCGGCGGCCGCATCGATTACGTGGATGCGGGCCGCATCGTCGTGCGGGTCAACGACAACGAGACGCGCACGGGCGAGGCGGGTGTCGACATCTACAACCTGACCAAGTACACGCGCTCGAACCAGAACACCAACATCAACCAGCGGCCGCTCGTGCAGGTCGGCAACCAGATTGCCTCCGGCGACGTCATTGCCGACGGCGCGTCGACGGACATGGGCGAACTGGCGCTCGGCCAGAACCTGCTGGTGGCCTTCATGCCCTGGAACGGCTACAACTTCGAGGACTCGATCCTGATCTCGGAGCGCGTTGTCGCGGAGGACCGCTACACGTCGATCCACATCGAGGAGCTGGTGATCGTCGCCCGCGACACGAAGCTGGGCGCCGAGGAGATCACGCGCGACATCTCGAACCTGTCGGAGCGCATGCTTTCGCGCCTCGACGAGTCGGGCATCGTCTACATCGGCGCGGAAGTCGATTCCGCCGACGTGCTGGTCGGCAAGGTCACGCCCAAGGGCGAGACCCAGCTCACGCCGGAAGAGAAGCTGCTGCGCGCGATCTTCGGCGAGAAGGCCTCCGACGTGAAGGACACGTCGCTGCGCGTTCCCTCCGGCATCTCGGGCACGGTGATCGACGTCCAGGTGTTCACCCGCGAGGGCATCGAGCGCGACAAGCGCGCGCAGCAGATCATCGACGACCAGCTCAAGGACTACCGCAAGGACCTCACGGACCAGCTGCGCATCGTCGAGCAGGACGCCTTCGCGCGCCTCGAGAGGATGCTCACCGGCAAGACCGCCAAGGGCGGCCCGAAGAAGCTCGCGAAGGGGGCCAAGATCACCAAGGCGTACCTCGCCGAGTTCGACCCCCGAGAATGGTTCGACATCCGGCTTTCAGACGAGGACTCGGCCGCCCAGCTCGAGCGGCTGCGCGACGGCCTGGAGCTCACGCGCAAGGAGTTCGACAAGGCGTTCGAGGAAAAGAAGAAGAAGCTCACGCAGGGCGACGAGTTGCCCCCCGGCGTGCAGAAGATGGTCAAGGTCTACGTCGCCGTCAAGCGCCGCCTGCAGCCGGGCGACAAGATGGCCGGCCGTCACGGCAACAAGGGCGTGATCTCGAAGATCGTCCCCGTAGAGGACATGCCGTTCATGGCCGACGGCACCTCGGTGGACATCGTGCTTGAATCCGCTCGGCGTGCCGTCGCGGATGAACGTCGGGCAGATCCTGGAGACGCACCTGGGCTGGGCCGCCAAGGGACTGGGACTTCGCATCGGCGAGATGCTCAAGGCAAACGACATCGACCGCCAAGGTGCGCAAGTTCCTCGACAAGATCTACAACTCGACCGGCAAGAAGGAGGACCTCTCCGACTTCGCCGACGAGGAGATCGTCGAGCTCGCCGACCAACCTGAAGTCCGGCGTGCCATTCGCCACGCCGGTGTTCGACGGCGCGACCGAGGCCGAGATCAAGGACATGCTCGAACTCGCGCGGCCTGCCGCGATCGGGGCAGATCGCGCTCTTCGACGGGCGCACCGGGCGACGCATTCGACCGCCCGGTGACCGTTGGCTACATGCACATCCTGAAGCTGCATCACCTCGTCGACGACAAGATGCACGCGCGTTCGACCGGGCCGTACTCGCTCGTCACCCAGCAGCCGCTGGGCGGCAAGGCGCAGTTCGGCGGCCAGCGCTTCGGCGAAATGGAAGTGTGGGCGCTGGAAGCGTACGGCGCGGCCTACACGCTGCAGGAGATGCTTACCGTCAAGTCCGACGACACGCAGGGGCGCACCAAGGTGTACGAGAACATCGTGAAGGGCGAGCACAAGATCGAGGCCGGCATGCCGGAGTCGTTCAACGTGCTGGTGAAGGAGATCCGCTCGCTCGCGATCGACATCGACCTCGAGCGCTACTAGAGAACGCCCGGACCGACGGACAACTGGATTCGACTGGAGTAACGCCATGAAAGCACTTCTGGATTTGTTCAAGCAGGTGACCCAGGAAGAGGAATTCGACTCGATCAAGATCGGGCTCGCTTCCCCCGACAAGATCCGCTCGTGGTCGTACGGCGAGGTGAAGAAGCCGGAGACCATCAACTACCGCACCTTCAAGCCGGAGCGTGACGGGCTTTTCTGCGCCAAGATCTTCGGGCCGGTCAAGGATTACGAGTGCCTGTGCGGCAAGTACAAGCGCCTCAAGCATCGCGGTGTCATCTGCGAGAAATGCGGCGTCGAAGTGACGCTCACGAAGGTGCGCCGCGAGCGCATGGCGCATATCGAGCTCGCTTCCCCGGTGGCCCACATCTGGTTCCTGAAGTCGCTGCCCTCGCGGCTCGGCATGGTGCTCGACATGACGCTGCGCGACATCGAGCGCGTGCTGTATTTCGAGGCCTTCGTGGTTACCGATCCGGGCATGACGCCGCTCAACCGTTGCCAGCTCCTGAACGAGGACGACTATCTCGCCAAGGTCGAGGAATACGGCGACGAATTCCACGCCGCGATGGGTGCCGAGGGCATCCGCGAACTCCTGCGCAGGCTCGACGTCCCCAAGGACATCGAGGAGCTGCGCAAGGAACTCGAGGCCACCAGCTCGGAAACCAAGATCAAGAAGATCGCCAAGCGCCTGAAGGTGCTCGAAGGCTTCCACAAGTCGGGGATCAAGCCCGACTGGATGGTCATGGAAGTGCTGCCCGTGCTCCCGCCGGACCTGCGTCCGCTGGTGCCGCTCGACGGCGGCCGATTTGCGACCTCCGACCTGAACGACCTGTACCGCCGGGTCATCAACCGCAACAACCGGCTGAAGCGGCTTCTCGAGCTGAAGGCGCCCGAGATCATCGTTCGCAACGAGAAGCGCATGCTCCAGGAGTCGGTCGATTCGCTGCTCGACAACGGCCGCCGCGGCAAGGCGATGACCGGCGCGAACAAGCGCGCCCTCAAGTCGCTTGCCGACATGATCAAGGGCAAGAGCGGCCGCTTCCGCCAGAACCTGCTCGGCAAGCGCGTCGACTACTCGGGACGCTCGGTCATCGTCGTCGGCCCCACGCTCAAGCTGCACCAGTGCGGGCTGCCGAAGCTGATGGCGCTCGAGCTCTTCAAGCCCTTCATCTTCCACAAGCTGGAGATCATGGGCCTCGCCACCACCATCAAGTCGGCGAAGAAGATGGTGGAGAGCCAGGAGCCCGTCGTGTGGGACATCCTCGAGGAGGTGATCCGCGAGCACCCGGTCCTGCTCAACCGCGCCCCCACGCTGCACCGCCTTGGCATCCAGGCCTTCGAGCCCGTGCTGATCGAGGGCAAGGCGATCCAGCTGCACCCGCTCGTGTGCGCGGCGTTCAACGCCGACTTCGACGGCGACCAGATGGCGGTGCACATCCCGATCTCCCTCGAAGCGCAGATGGAAGCGCGCACGCTGATGCTCTCGTCGAACAACGTGCTGCACACCGCGCACGGCGAGCCGGTCATCGTGCCTTCGCAGGACATCGTCCTCGGGCTCTACTACGCGACCCGCGAGCGCATCAACGCGCGCGGCGAGGACTCGCGCTTCGTGAACATTTCCGAGGTGAGCCGCGCCTACGAATCCGGCGGGGTCGAGCTGCACGCCAGGATCACGGTGCGCATCAAGGAATACCGCAAGAACGAAAGCGGCGAGCTGGTCGAGGTCACCAACCGCTATGAAACGACCGTCGGCCGCGCGCTTCTGTCCGAGATCCTGCCCGCGGGGCTGCCGTTCTCGCAGATCAACAAGCCGCTGAAGAAGAAGGAGATCTCGAAGCTCATCAACGAGGCCTTCCGTCGCTGCGGGATCCGCGAAACGGTGATTTTCGCCGACCGCCTGATGTACACGGGCTTCGGCTTCGCGACGCGCGCGGGGCTTTCGATCTGCGTGGACGACCTGCTGGTGCCGCCGCAGAAAGTGCAGATCATCGCCGAATCGGAAAAGGAAGTTAAGGAGATCGAGCGCCAGTACACGTCCGGCCTCGTCACCCAGGGAGAGCGCTACAACAAGGTCGTGGACATCTGGGGCCGCGCCGGCGACCAGATCGCCAAGGCGATGATGGACCAGCTGGGGACCCAGCGCGTGATCGACCGCAACGGCAAGGAGGTCGCGCAGGAGTCGTTCAACTCGATCTACATGATGGCGGACTCCGGCGCGCGAGGTTCCGCGGCGCAGATCCGCCAGCTCGCGGGAATGCGCGGCCTGATGGCGAAGCCCGACGGATCGATCATCGAGACGCCGATCACGGCGAACTTCCGTGAAGGCCTGAACGTGCTGCAGTACTTCATCTCGACCCACGGGGCGCGCAAGGGCCTCGCGGACACGGCGCTGAAGACCGCGAACTCCGGTTACCTCACGCGCCGCCTCGTCGACGTGACGCAGGACCTGGTCGTGATCGAGGACGATTGCGGCACGTCGCTCGGCATGGCGCTCAAGGCGCTGGTCGAGGGCGGCGAGGTCGTGGAGCCGCTTCGCGAGCGCATCCTCGGCCGCGTTGCGGTGCTGGACGCGATCGACCCGGAGTCGGGGCGCGTGATCGCCAAGGCCGGGGTGGTCCTCGACGAGGACACGGTCGACGCCATCGAGGCCGCCGGGATCGACGAGGTCAAGGTGCGCACGCCGCTTACCTGCGAGACGCGCTACGGGCTCTGCGCGAATTGCTACGGCCGAGACCTGGGCCGCGGGCAGCTGGTCAACGTCGGCGAGGCGGTCGGCGTGATCGCCGCGCAATCGATCGGCGAGCCGGGCACGCAGCTCACGATGCGCACCTTCCACATCGGCGGCGCGGCATCTCGCGCCGCGGTGGAGAACTCGAAGGAGGCAAAGTCCAACGGCGTGGTGCGCTTCTCGACCAACATGCGTTACGTGACCAACGCGCGCAGCGAGCCGATCGCGATATCGCGCAACGGCGAGATCATCGTCGTGGACGACAACGGCCGCGAGCGCGAGCGCCACAAGGTGCCCTACGGCGCCACGCTGACGGTGAAGGACGGCGGGCGCATCAAGGCCGGGCACGTCCTGGCCACCTGGGATCCGCTGACCCGCCCGATCATCACCGAGTACGCGGGCGAGATCCGGTTCGAGAACGTGGAAGAGGGCGTCACCGTCGCCAAGCAGATCGACGACACCACGGGCCTGTCGAGCCTGGTCGTGATCGACCCGAAGCGGCGCGGCACCTCCTCGACCAAGGGCCTGCGCCCGGCGTCGAAGCTGCTCAACGACAAGGGCAAGGAAGTGAAGCTGGCCGGCTCGGATGCGCCGGTGAACTACACCTTCCAGATCGGCGCGATCATCACCGTCAAGAACGGCCAGCAAGTGGCCGTGGGCGACGTGCTGGCGCGCATCCCGCAGGAGTCGTCCAAGACGCGCGACATCACGGGCGGCCTGCCGCGCGTGGCGGAACTGTTCGAGGCCCGCTCGCCGAAGGACGCGGGCTTGCTGGCGGAAGTTACCGGTACCGTGTCGTTCGGCAAGGACACCAAGGGCAAGCAGCGCCTCATCATCACCGACTTCGACGGCGCGGCGCACGAGTACCTGATCCCGAAGGACAAGCACATCTCGGTGCATGACGGCCAGGTGGTCAACAAGGGCGAAATGATCGTCGACGGGCCGGCCGAGCCGCACGACATCCTGCGCCTGCAGGGCATGGAGGCCCTGGCGCGCTACATCATCGACGAAGTCCAGGACGTCTATCGCCTGCAGGGCGTCAAGATCAACGACAAGCACATCGAAGTGATCGTCCGGCAGATGTTGCGACGCGTGTCGATCGCCGATCCGGGCGATACCCGCTTCATCACGGCCGAGCAGGTCGAGCGCGCGGAAGTGCTGGCGGAGAACGACCGGATGAAGGCGGCCAACAAGCGTCCGGCGACCTTCGAGTACATGCTCCTGGGCATCACCAAGGCGTCGCTTGTCGACCGATTCGTTCATCTCCGCGGCTTCGTTCCAGGAGACCACGCGGGTGCTGACCGAGGCGGCGATCATGGGCAAGAAGGACGACCTGCGCGGCCTGAAGGAAAACGTGATCGTCGGGCGCCTGATCCCGGCGGGTACGGGTTTGGCGTACCACAGCGCACGGCGCAAGGCCGCCAGCCTGGCGAGCGAACGTCCGGGCGGCGGGTTCGGCTTTGCGCTGGACGAGGCCGACGCCGGAAGCGAGCAGGTTGCTTGACAGGGCATAGCGTAACCCACTAAAATTGAGAGCTTTTTTCCGCACCGGTGAAATTTGCTTTGCCGGTGTGAAGATGACCTATTAGGCTGTGGCCACATCCCTGAGGAACACGAAGAATGCCAACCGTAAACCAGTTGATGCGCAAGCCGCGCAAGAAGATCGTCGCGAAGAGCAAGGTGCCCGCATTGCAGGGCTGCCCGCAGAAGCGCGGCGTCTGCACGCGCGTTTACACCACGACGCCGAAAAAGCCGAACTCGGCGCTGCGTAAGGTGGCCAAGGTGCGTCTCACCAACGGCTACGAGGTCATCACCTACATCGGCGGTGAAGGCCACAACCTGCAGGAGCACTCGGTGGTGCTGATCCGCGGCGGTCGCGTGAAGGACTTGCCCGGCGTTCGTTACCACATGGTTCGCGGCAGCCTGGATACGGCCGGCGTGAAAGATCGCAAACAAAGCCGTTCCAAGTACGGCGCCAAGCGGCCGAAAGCCGCCTAACAACTGAACGGATAGAGACTTATGCCCCGACGTAGAGAAGTCCCCAAGCGCGAAATCCTGCCGGATCCGAAATTCAGGAAGCGAGGATGTCGCCAAGTTCATCAACGTGCTGATGACCCGCGGCAAGAAGTCCGTTGCCGAGCGAATCATGTACGGCGCGCTGGAGCAGATCTCGAAGAAAGTCGGCAAGGACCCGATCGAGGTGTTCAGCTCGGCGATCAACAACGTCAAGCCCATGGTGGAAGTGAAGAGCCGCCGCGTCGGCGGTGCCAACTACCAGGTGCCGGTCGAAGTCCGTCCGATCCGCCGCATGGCGCTGGCGATGCGCTGGCTGCGCGAGGCCGCCCGCAAGCGCGGCGAAAAGTCCATGGGCCTGCGTCTGGCCAACGAATTGATGGATGCCGCCGAAGGTCGTGGCGGCGCGGTGAAGAAGCGTGAAGAAGTTCACCGCATGGCAGAAGCGAACAAGGCGTTCGCGCATTACCGCTTCTGACCCTTAAACCCGCCGCGGGCCGCCCGATATCGCGGGCATGCGGCCAGATGAAGACAGAGACTGAGACCGTGGCACGCAAGACACCCATCGAGCGCTATCGGAACATCGGCATCAGCGCGCACATCGACGCCGGCAAGACGACGACGACCGAGCGCATCCTGTTCTATACCGGCGTGTCGCACAAGATCGGCGAAGTGCATGATGGCGCCGCCGTGATGGACTGGATGGAGCAGGAGCAGGAGCGCGGGATCACCATCACCTCGGCCGCGACCACCTGCTTCTGGAAGGGGATGGACAACAACTTCCCCGAGCACCGCATCAATATCATCGACACGCCCGGGCCACGTGGACTTCACCATTGAAGTCGAGCGCTCGATGCGCGTGCTCGACGGCGCCTGCATGGTCTATTGCGCCGTGGGCGGTGTGCAGCCGCAGTCCGAGACCGTCTGGCGCCAGGCCAACAAGTACAAGGTGCCGCGCCTTGCGTTCGTCAACAAGATGGACCGCACCGGCGCGAACTTCTTCAAGGTCTACGACCAGATGAAGACGCGCCTCAAGGCCAACCCGGTGCCCGATCCAGATCCCCATCGGCGCCGAAGAGAATTTCGACGGCGTCGTCGACCTGATCAGGATGAAGGCGATCTTCTGGGACGATTCCACCCAGGGCATGAAGTTCGACCTGCGCGAGATTCCCGCGGAGCTGGTCGAGCTCGCCAAGGAGTGGCGCGAGAAGATGGTCGAGGCGGCCGCCGAGGCGAACGAAGAACTGATGAACAAGTATCTCGAGTACGGCGAGCTCTCGATCGAGGAGATCAAGAAGGGCCTGCGCGATCGCACGATCAAGAGCGAGATCGTGCCGATGCTTTGCGGTTCCGCGTTCAAGAACAAGGGCGTGCAGGCGATGCTGGACGCCGTGATCGAGTACATGCCGGCCCCGACCGACATTCCGCCCGTGAAGGGCGAGCTGGAAAACGGCCAGCAGGCGAGCGCAAGGCGGACGACAGCGAGCCGTTCGCCGGCCTGGCGTTCAAGATCATGACCGACCCCTTCGTCGGCCAGCTGATCTTCTTCCGCGTCTATTCCGGCATGGTGAAGTCGGGCGACACCATCTACAACCCGATCAAGAGCAAGAAGGAGCGCATCGGCCGGCTGCTGCAGATGCACGCCAACCAGCGCGAAGAGATCAAGGAAGTCCGCGCCGGCGACATCGCCGCTGCGGTCGGCCTGAAGGAAGCCACCACCGGCGACACGCTGTGCGATCCGGACAAGGAGATCATGCTCGAGCGCATGGTTTTCCCGGAGCCGGTGATTTCGCAGGCGGTGGAGCCGAAGACCAAGGTCGACCAGGAAAAGATGGGCATCGCGCTGAACCGTCTGGCGCAGGAAGATCCGTCCTTCCGCGTGCGTACCGACGAGGAATCCGGCCAGACCATCATCTCCGGCATGGGCGAGCTGCACCTGGAGATCATCGTCGACCGCATGAAGCGCGAGTTCGGCGTGGAAGCGCACGTGGGCAAGCCGCAGGTGGCTTACCGCGAAACCATCCGCAAGACGGTCGAGAACGTCGAAGGCAAGTTCGTCAAGCAGTCCGGCGGCCGCGGCCAGTATGGCCACGTCGTGCTCAAGATGGAGCCGCAGACGGAACCGGGCAAGGGCTCGGAGTTCGTCGACGCGATCAAGGGCGGCGTGGTTCCGCGCGAATTCATCCCGGCGGTCGAAAAGGGCGTGCGCGACACGCTGCCGAACGGCGTGCTTGCGGGCTATCCCGGTCGTGAACGTGAAGATCACGCTGCACTTTCGGCTCGTACCACGAAGTCGACTCGAACGAAAACGCCTTCAAGATGGCGGCGTCGATCGCGTTCAAGGAAGGCATGCGCCGCGCGAATCCCGTCCTGCTCGAGCCGATGATGGCGGTGGAAGTCGAAACGCCGGAGGACTACTCGGGAACGGTGATGGGCGACCTGTCTTCGCGGCGCGGCCAGATCCAGGGGATGGACGACATCTCCGGCGGCGGCGGCAAGGTGATCAAGGCGGAGGTGCCGTTGTCCGAGATGTTCGGGTATTCGACCTCGCTGCGTTCCGCGACCCAGGGCCGCGCGACCTACACGATGGAATTCAAGCAATACGCCGAAGCGCCGAAGAACGTGGCCGAAGCGATCATCAACCAGAAAGCTGCTGCTTAAGACCCAAGAGGAAGAAGGATCATGGCAAAGGGCAAGTTTGAGCGTACGAAGCCGCACGTGAACGTGGGGACGATTGGGCACGTGGACCACGGGAAGACGACGCTGACGGCGGCGATGACGCTGGTGTTGTCGAAGAAGTTCGGCGGGGAGGCAAGGGCCTACGACCAGATCGACAACGCGCCGGAGGAGAAGGCGCGCGGGATCACGATCAACACGGCGCACGTGGAGTACGAGACGTCGAAGCGGCACTACGCGCACGTGGACTGCCCGGGGCACGCGGACTACGTGAAGAACATGATCACGGGGGCGGCGCAGATGGACGGCGCGATCCTGGTGGTGTCGGCGGCCGACGGCCCGATGCCGCAGACGCGCGAGCACATCCTGCTGGCGCGCCAGGTGGGGGTTCCGTACATCATCGTGTACATGAACAAGGCGGACATGGTTGACGACAAGGAGCTGCTCGAGCTGGTGGAGATGGAGGTGCGCGAGCTTTTGTCGAAGTACAAGTTTCCGGGCGACAAGACGCCGATCATCATCGGCTCGGCGCTGAAGGCGCTGGAGGGCGACACGGGGGAGCTGGGCGAGCAGTCGATCATGAAGCTCGCTGATGCGCTGGACAGCTACATTCCGCAGCCCGAGCGCGCCATCGATGGGGCTTTCCTGTTGCCGGTGGAGGACGTGTTTTCGATCTCGGGTCGCGGCACGGTGGTGACTGGCCGGGTGGAGCGCGGGATCGTGAAGGTGGGCGAGGAACTCGAGATCATCGGGCTCAAGCCGACCCTGAAGACGGTGTGCACCGGGGTGGAGATGTTCAGGAAGCTGCTCGACCAGGGGCAGGCGGGGGACAACGTCGGGGTGCTGTTGCGCGGCACGAAGAGGGAAGAGGTCGAGCGCGGCCAGGTGCTGGCCAAGCCCGGCTCGATCACGCCGCACACGAAGTTCGAGTGCGAGGTGTACGTGCTGTCGAAGGAGGAGGGCGGGCGCCACACGCCGTTCTTCAACGGCTACCGCCCGCAGTTTTATTTCCGCACCACCGACGTGACCGGGTCGCTGGACCTGCCCACGGGGGTGGAGATGGTGATGCCGGGGGACAACATCAAGATGACGGTGGCGTTGATCGCGCCCATCGCGATGGAAGACGGGCTGCGCTTTGCGATCCGCGAGGGCGGCCGCACCGTGGGCGCCGGCGTCGTCACCAAGATTCTGGAGTAAGGAAAATGGCCCAGGCAATCGCAAAACAGAAGATCCGCATTCGCCTCAAGGCGTTCGACTACCGCTTGATCGACCAGTCGGCGCTCGAGATCGTCGAGACGGCGAAACGCACGGGCGCGGTCGTCAAGGGGCCGGTACCGCTCCCCACGCGCATCGAGCGCTTCGACGTCCTGCGCTCACCGCACGTGAACAAGACTTCGCGCGACCAGTTCGAGATCCGCACGCACCTTCGGTTGATGGACATCATCGACCCGACGGACAAGACGGTGGACGCATTGATGAAGCTCGACCTTCCGGCAGGAGTGGACGTCGAGATCAAGCTTTAGGCAAGCGGTAGACGCCCGGGCAGGTGCCCGTGGCGCAAGGTGAAGCGCCGGCCAATTGCAGTCGGCACCCCGCAGAAGGCCGCGGGGCAACAGAAACGAAAGGAAAGACGATGAGTCTCGGTCTCGTCGGCCGCAAGGTCGGCATGATGCGCATCTTCAACGAGGACGGATCCAGCGTCCCGGTGACGGTGCTCGATTGCGCGGGAAACCGCATCATCCAGATCCGCACCCCCGACACGGACGGCTATTGCGCCATCCAGGTCGCGTACGGCAAGCGCCGCGCCTCGCGCGTTTCCAAGGCGCTCGCCGGGCACTACGCAAAGGCCGGCGTCGAAGCGGGGAGCATCCTCAAGGAATTCCGCGTGTCCGCGGAAGTTCTCGCCGACCTCAAGGTCGGCGGCGAATTGAAGGCGGACATGTTCCAGGTCGGCCAGAAGGTCGACGTGACCGGCGTGACGATCGGCAAGGGGTTCCAGGGCGCGATCAGGCGCCACCACTTCTCGTCGAACCGCGCCTCGCACGGCAACTCGCGCTCGCACAATTCCGCCGGCTCGATCGGCGCGGCGCAGGATCCCGGCCGCGTGCTTCCCGGCAAGAAGATGGCCGGCCACCTCGGCGACAATCAACGCACGATCCAGCTCCTTGAAGTGGCGCGAGTCGATGTCGAGCGCGGGCTGCTCATGATCAAGGGCTCCGTGCCCGGCGCCAAGAACGGCAGCATCACGGTCCATCCGAGCGTCAAGGCGAAGGCCGTGAAGGGAGGGGCCAAGTGATGGAGCTCAAGGTGATCAACGAGAAGGGCGAGTCGCTCGCCCCGGTATCGGCCTCCGAGGAGCTGTTCGGCCGGGCCTTCAACGAGGCGCTGGTCCACCAGGTCGTCGTCGCCTACCAGGCCAATGGCCGCTCCGGCACGCGTGCGCAGAAGGGCCGCGCCGAGGTCAAGCATTCGACCAAGAAGCCCTGGCGCCAGAAGGGCACCGGCCGCGCGCGCGCCGGCATGACTTCCAGCCCGTTGTGGCGTGGCGGCGGAAAGCTGTTCCCGTCCTCGCCCGACGAGAACTTCACCCACAAGCTCAACCGCAAGATGTACCGCGCGGGCATGGCCGCGATACTTTCGCAGCTCGTGCGCGAAGAGCGCCTTTCGGTCGTCGACGGCCTTGCGCTCGACACGCCGAAGACGAAGCTGCTCGCGGCGCGCTTGAAGGCGATGGGCATGGAGAAGGTGCTCATCATCACCGACAAGGCGGACGAGAACCTTTATCTTTCCTCGCGCAACCTGCCGAATGTGCTGGTTCTCGAGGCGCGCCACGCGGATCCGGTGAACCTGATCCGGTTCCCGAAGATCCTGCTCACCAAAGGCGCCGTGAAGCACTTCGAGGAGGCGCTGGCATGAACACCGAACGACTGATGAAAGTGATCCTGGGTCCGGTGATATCCGAGAAGGCGACGCTGGTCGCCGACCGCAACCGCCAGATCGTGTTCGAAGTGATGGCCGACGCCACCAAGGCGGAAGTGAAGGCCGCCGTCGAGCTGCATGTTCAAGGACCAGAAGGTCGAGGTTTCGAACGTCAACGTCCTGAACGTCAAGGGCAAGGCGAAGCGCCACGGCCGGTTCGAAGGGCACCGTCGCAACGTGCGCAAGGCGTACGTGAGCCTCAAGGGCGAGGGCGACATCAACTTCATGGAAGGAGTGGCTTAAATGGCACTCGTCAAGACCAAACCCACCTCGGCCGGTCGCCGGTCGATGGTGAAGGTCGTCAATGCCGACCTGTACAAGGGTGCGCCGCACGCCCCCTTCTCGAGCCGCAGTCCAAGCGCGCGGGGCGCAACTCCTTCGGCCACATCACCACGCGCCACCAGGGCGGCGGGCACAAGCAGCACTACCGCGTCATCGATTTCCGCCGGGGCAAGGACGGGATAACCGCCAAGGTGGAGCGCCTCGAATACGACCCGAACCGCAGCGCCAACATCGTGCTGCTTTGCTATGCCGATGGCGAGCGGCGCTACATGATCGCTCCCAAGGGCATCGTCGTCGGCCAACAGGTCGAGAGCGGCCCCGAGGCGCCGATCAAGACGGGCAACGCGCTTCCGCTGCGCAACATTCCCGTGGGCACGACGGTGCATTGCATCGAGCTGATGCCCGGCAAGGGCGCGCAGATCGCCCGTTCGGCCGGCACCTCCGCCCAGCTGCTGGCGCGCGAGGGCGACTACGCCCAGCTGCGGCTGCGGTCCGGCGAGATCCGCAAGGTCCACATCAATTGCCGCGCGACGATCGGCGAAGTCGGCAACGAGGAGCACAACCTGCGCGTCATCGGCAAGGCCGGCGCGATGCGCTGGCGCGGCGTTCGGCCGACGGTGCGCGGCGAGGTGATGAACCCGGTCGACCACCCGCTCGGCGGGACGCACGCGCGGCAACCGCCATCCGGTGTCGCCGTGGGGCCAGCCGGCCAAGGGAAAGAAGACGCGGTCCAACAAGCGCACGCAGACGATGATCGTGCGAAGCCGGCACAAGAAAGCGTAAGGGAAAGCCATGGCACGCTCAATCAAGAAAGGCCCGTTCGTTGACGGGCACCTGTTGAACAAGGTGGAGGCCGCGGCCGCCACCAAGGACAAGCGCCCGATCAAGACCTGGTCGCGCCGCTCGACCGTGCTGCCCGAGTTCGTCGGGCTCACGATCGCGGTGCACAACGGCAAGCAGCACATTCCCGTCTATGTGACCGAAAACATGGTCGGCCACAAGCTTGGCGAGTTCTCGCTCACGCGCACCTTCAAGGGCCATTCGGCCGACAAGAAGGTTGCAGCGCCGGCGGCTCCGGCCAAGAAGAAGTAAGGAGACCAGGACATGCAAGTTCAAGCGAAGCTTTTCGGCGTTCGGCTCTCTGCCCAGAAGGGGCGGCTGGTTGCCGACCTGGTCCGCGGCCAGAAGGTGGACCGCGCGCTCAACATCCTGGCCTTCACGCCGAAAAAGGGCGCGAAGATCATCAAGAAGGTGCTGGAGAGCGCCATCGCCAATGCGGAGCACAACAATGGCGCCGACATCGACGAGCTGAAGGTCACCACGATCCACGTCGAAAAGGGGCCAGTGCTCAAGCGCTTCCAGGCGCGGGCCAAGGGCCGGGGCAACCGAATCATCAAGCCGACCTGCCACGTGTTCGTCACGGTCGGCGACGGGAAACAAGGATAGCCATGGGACAGAAAATAAACCCCACCGGGTTCCGCCTTTCTTTCAACAAGAACTGGTCGTCCAAGTGGTATGCGAACAGCAAGAACTTCCCCTCGATGCTGCTGGAAGACATCAAGGTCCGTGAGTTCCTGAAGAAGAAGCTTGCGCACGCCGCGGTTGGGCGCATCGTCATCGAGCGGCCGGCGAAGAACGCGCGCATCACGATCTATTCGGCGCGTCCGGGCGTAGTGATCGGCAAGAAGGGCGAGGACATCGAGACGCTGCGCACCGAGCTCGCGAAGCTGATGGGCGTGCCGGTCCACGTGAACATCGAGGAAATCCGCAAGCCCGAGACCGACGCGCAGCTGGTCGCCGATTCGATCACCGCCCAGCTCGAAAAGCGCGTGATGTTCCGGCGCGCCATGAAGCGCGCGATGCAAAACGCCATGCGCCTGGGCGCGCAGGGCATCAAGATCACCTCCGCGGGCCGCCTGAACGGCGCGGAGATCGCGCGCACCGAGTGGTACCGCGAAGGCCGCGTGCCGCTCCATACGCTGCGCGCCGACATCGATTACGGCTTCTCGGAAGCCAAGACGACCTACGGCGTCATCGGCGTCCAGGTGCTGGTGTTCAAGGGCGAGGTGCTGGGCAAGGGCGAGCAGCCCGCCGCTCCCGCGCCCGAGGCCGAGAAGAAGTCCAGGAAACCGGGAGTGAAACATGCTGCAGCCAGCTAGAAGGAAGTACCGGAAGGAACAGAAGGGCCGCAACAAGGGTGTTGCCACCCGCGGCGCCAAGGTTTCGTTCGGCCAGTTCGGCTTGAAGGCAACCGGTCGCGGCCGCCTTACGGCGCGGCAGATCGAGGCTGCGCGCCGCGCGCTCACGCGCCACATCAAGCGCGGCGGCCGGGTCTGGATCCGCATCTTTCCGGACAAGCCGATCTCCCGCAAGCCCGCCGAAGTGCGCATGGGCAACGGCAAGGGCTCGCCGGAGTATTTCGTGGCCGAGATCGTGCCGGGAAAGATCCTTTACGAGATGGACGGTGTCGAGGAGGCGCTCGCGCGCGAGGCGTTTGCCCTTGCCGCGGCCAAGCTGCCGATCCGCACCACCTTTGTCCAGCGCATGATCGGCTGAGGAGGCCAGGAACATGAAACCCAGTGAACTCAGGGGCAAGAGCGTCGACGAATTGATGAAGGAGCTGGAAGCCCTGCGCCGGGCCCAGTTCGGCCTTCGCATGCAGAAGGCGACCCAAAGCCTCACCAAGAACAGCGAAGTCCCGCGCCTGAAGCGCGAGATCGCCCAGATCCATACGGTGCTTACCGAGAAGAAGCGGAGCAAGTCATGACCGAGGCCGTGAAGAACAAGCGCCAGCTGACGGGCAAGGTGGTCAGCGACAAGATGGACAAGACCGTCACCGTGGTGGTCGAGCGCCAGATGATGCACCCCGTGATCGGCAAGGTCGTTCGCCGCTCGAGGAAGTACCACGCGCACAACGAGGCCAACGACGCCAAGATGGGCGATACGGTGGTGATCGAGGAGTGCCGTCCCCTGTCCAAGACCAAGGCCTGGAAGGTGGCCAAGGTCGCGGAGCGCGCCCGGGCCGAATAGGGCACAGACCTTGCATGGCAGCACCAAGGGCTGCTATACTTGTCGACTTCGCCAGCTTCCGGCATTGGCTTCGTGTGCCGAGAAGACCGCTTAATGAATGCCGGCAGCCCATCGCCGACTGCAGCCCGACCGTCAGCCGAAGCTGAAGCACCCAAGCGGACGGGCCCCAAGTACCTAATCCGCCGTGCGTAGCCCCGGGTTTCCGGGGAAATGACCGGCACAGACGGATCCAAAACTGACCGAGCAGGCGGCGACGCCCGAGCGGTTCAAGTTGGAGAGAAATCATGATTCAGATGCAGTCCATTCTGGACGTGGCCGACAATACCGGCGCGCGTTCGGTGATGTGTATCAAGGTGCTTGGGGGTTCCAAGCGCCGCTACGCCGGCATCGGCGACATCATCAAGGTGAGCATCAAGAGTGCCGCGCCGCGCGGCCGCGTCAAGAAAGGCGAGGTCTACTCGGCCGTGGTCGTGCGCACCGCGAAGGGCGTTCGCCGCCCCGACGGGTCCCTCGTCCGCTTCGACGCGAACGCCGCAGTCCTCCTCAACCCGAAGCTCGAGCCGATCGGCACGCGCATCTTCGGCCCGGTGACGCGCGAACTGCGCACCGAGCGCTTCATGAAGATCGTTTCGCTCGCCCCGGAAGTCCTGTAGGAGCCAAAGACCATGCAGAAGATTCGCAAGGGCGACCAGGTCGTCGTCACGACCGGCAAGGACAAGGGCAAGCGCGGCACGGTGCTCCGCGTGCTCGAGACCGGCCGCATCGTCGTGGAAGGCATCAATCGCGTGAAGAAGCACATGCGTCCCAATCCGGTCAAAGGCCAGACGGGCGGCATCGTCGACAAGGAAATGCCCCTGCACGCGTCGAACGTGATGCTGTTCAACCCGGCCACCGGCAAGCCCGATCGCGTGGGCTTCCGCAGCCTGGACGACGGCCGCAAGGTCCGCTTCTTCAAGTCCAACAGCGAAGTAGTCGACGCATAGGGACCGGAGAGAAAAAGATGGCCAAGGCACAGAAACAGATAATCGACGAATCCGGCATTTCGCCCCGGTTGCACACTTTCTACCGCGAGACCGTGGTGCCGAACCTGGTCAAGCAGTTCGGCTACAAATCGGTCATGCAGGTGCCGCGCATCTCCAAGATCACCCTGAACATGGGCGTGGGCGAGGCGGTGGCGGACAAGAAGATCCTGGAAAACGCCGTGGGCGACATGACCAAGGTCGCCGGCCAGAAGCCGGTGGTAACGAAGTCCAAGAAGTCGATCGCGGGCTTCAAGATCCGCACGGGTTACCCGATCGGCTGCATGGTCACCCTGCGCTCCAGGCGCATGTACGAGTTCCTCGACCGGCTGGTGACGATCGCCCTGCCGCGCGTTCGCGACTTCCGGGGCATCTCGGGACGCGCCTTCGACGGCCGCGGCAACTACAACATGGGCGTCAAGGAACAGATCATCTTCCCGGAGATCGATTACGACAAGATCGACGCGCTCCGGGGCATGAACATCTGCATCACCACGACGGCGAAGACCGACGCGGAGGCCAAAGCCCTCCTGGCGGCCTTCAAATTCCCGTTCAAGAACTGAGAACCAGACATGGCCAAGAAATCCGTCGTCAACCGTGACCTCAAGCGCCGCGAAACCGTGAAGAAATTCGCGGCGAAGCGCAAGGCGCTCATTGCCATCATCGCCGACCAGAAGGTCTCCGAGGACGATCGCATGGCTGCGCGGCTCAAGATCCAGGCGCTTCCCCGCAATGCCTCGCCGGTGCGACTGCGCAACCGGTGCGCGCTCACGGGCCGCCCGCGCGGCGTCTACAGCAAGTTCGGCCTTGGCCGCAGCAAGCTTCGCGACATCGCGATGCGCGGCGAGGTTCCCGGCATGACCAAGGCCAGCTGGTAGGAGATCGAAAATGAGCATGAGTGATCCCATTGCCGACATGCTGACGCGCATCCGCAACGCGCAGGCGACCGAAAAGGTCAGCGTCCTGATGCCCAGCTCGAAGGTGAAACTTGCCATCGCCCAGGTCCTGAAGGACGAGGGCTACATCGAGGATTTCGCCGCGCGCGAGATCGAAGGAAAGACGACCCTGGAGATCGCGCTGAAGTACTACGCCGGCAAGCCGGTGATCGAGAAGATCGAGCGCATCTCGCGCCCGGGGCTGCGCATCTACAAGAGGCGCGAGGACATGCCCAAGGTCATGAACGGCCTCGGGGTCGCGATCGTCTCCACCTCGCGTGGCGTGATGACGGACCGCGGCGCCCGCCAGCAGGGCGTGGGCGGCGAAGTGCTCTGCATCGTCGTCTGAGGAGAGCGCAAACATGTCCCGAGTCGCAAAGAATCCAGTCGTCGTTCCCGAGAAGGTCGAAGTCACGGTCGGCGCCGCCGAAGTGACGGTCAAGGGCCCGCTCGGCACGCTGAAGCAGGCGCAGTCGAAGGACGTCGTCATCAAGCTCGACGGCGGCAAGCTGACTTTCATGGCCGCCAGCGATTCCCAACAGGCCAATGCCATGTCCGGCACCATGCGCGCGCTGCTCGCGAACATGGTCCAGGGCGTCAAGGGCGGCTTCGAGAAGAAGCTGGCGCTGGTCGGCGTGGGCTACAAGGCCGCTGCGCAGGGCAACAAGGTCAACCTCACTCTCGGCTTCTCGCACCCCATCGTGCACCAGCTGCCGGAGGGCGTGAAGGCCGAGACGCCGACGCCCACTGAAATCGTCATCAAGGGTGCCGACCGGCAGAAGGTCGGCCAGGTCGCCGCCGAGTTGCGCGCATACCGCCCGCCCGAGCCGTACAAGGGCAAGGGCGTGCGCTACGTCGGCGAGACCGTGATCATCAAAGAGACCAAGAAGAAGTAAGCGAGGCTCACATGTTGGACAAAAAAGCTTCCCGGGTACGGCGCTCCGCAAAAACGCGGGCGAGGATCGCGCGCCAGAAGGCCGTGCGCCTGACCGTTCACCGCACCAACCAGCACATCTACGCCCAGATCGTGGACGCGTCGGGCTCGAAGGTGCTCGCGAGCGCCTCGACGCTGGAGAAGGACGTGCGCGGCGCGCATCCGAACGGCGCCAACAAGGACGCCGCGGCGGCGGTGGGCAAGCGCATCGCCGAGAAGGCCAAAGCCGCCGGCGTGAGCGAAGTGGCATTCGACCGCTCGGGCTTCAGCTTCCACGGCCGCCTGAAGGCGCTCGCCGAGGCAGCGCGCGAAGCCGGGCTCAAGTTCTGAGCAGCCGCAAACCAGACCAGACAGGATCGAACATGGCGAAAATGGACCAGCAAGGCGACCGCGGCGACGGACTTCGCGAGAAGATGATCTCGGTCAACCGCGTCACCAAAGTGGTGAAGGGCGGCCGGATCCTCGGCTTCGCGGCGCTCACGGTGGTGGGCGACGGCGACGGATCGATCGGCATGGGCAAGGGCAAGTCCCGCGAAGTGCCGGTCGCCGTGCAAAAGGCGATGGAGCAGGCGCGCCGCAACCTCGTCAAGATCCCGCTTCGCAACGGCACCATCCAGCACCAGGTGCTCGGCGCCCACGGCAGCACCAAGGTCTTCATGCAGCCCGCGGCCGAAGGCAACGGCATCAAGGCCGGCGGCGCCATGCGCGCGGTGTTCGAGGTGATGGGCGTGACCAACATTTCCGCCAAGTGCCACGGATCGACCAACCCGTACAACGTCGTGCGCGCAACGCTCGATGGCCTTGCCAAGCAGCGCCGGCCGTCGGAGATCGCCGCCAAGCGCGGCAAGACGGTCGAAGAGATCATCGGCTGAGAAGGCCAGGGATAAAGACATGAGCACGACGAAGAAGATCAAGGTGACGCTGGTGAGGGGGCTGCGCGGCAAGATCAGCACCCACAAGGCGACGGTGCACGGCCTCGGCCTGCGCCACCGCGAGCACTCGGTCGAGGTGGAAGACACGCCTTCGATCCGCGGCATGATCAACAAGGTGGGCTACATGCTGAAAGTCGAGGGCTAAAGCGCCATGGAACTCAACAACATCAAGCCGGCAGCCGGCTCCAAGAAGGTTCGCAGGCGCGTCGGGCGCGGCATCGGCTCGGGCCTGGGCAAGACCGCGGGCCGTGGCCACAAGGGGCAGAAGTCCCGCTCAGGCGGCTTTCACAAGGTCGGCTTCGAAGGCGGCCAGATGCCGCTGCAGCGCCGGCTTCCCAAGCGCGGCTTCGTCCCGCTCGGCAAGAACGACACGGCAGAGGTGCGCCTCGGCGACCTTGGCAAGCTTCCGGTCGACACCGTTGACCTCGACACGCTCAAGAAGGCCGGCATCGTGGCGCCCGGTGCGCGCGACGCCAAGATCATCCTCGCCGGCTCCGTCGGCAAGGCCTACAAGGTGAGCGGCGTTCGCGCCACCAAGGGCGCCAAGGCGGCCATCGAGGCCGCTGGCGGCTCGTTCGCCTGATACCGGCCAGGAAACAGGAAAAGAATTGGCCAGCAATCCTCTCGCAAGCCTCGGCAAGATGGGCGACCTCAAGCGTCGCCTGTGGTTCTTGTTCGGGGCGCTCGTGGTCTACCGCATCGGGACGTTCATTCCCGTGCCCGGCATCGACCCGGCGGAGCTCGCGCGCCTGTTCAAGCAGAACAGCGGCGGCATCCTCGACATGTTCAACATGTTCTCGGGAGGCGCGCTTTCGCGGTTCTCGATCTTCGCGCTGGGGATCATGCCTTACATCTCCGCGTCGATCATCATGCAGCTGCTCACCGTCGTGTCCCCGCAGCTGGAGGCGCTCAAGAAGGAAGGCGAGGCGGGGCGGCGCAAGATCACGCAGTACACGCGCTACGGCACGGTGTTCCTTGCCGCGTTCCAGGCGCTCGGCATTTCGGTCGCCCTTGAAGCCCAGCCCGGCCTCGTGATGGAGACCGGCCTCGCGTTCCGCTTCATCACCGTGACGACATTGATGACCGGGACCTTGTTCCTGATGTGGCTCGGCGAGCAGATCACCGAGCGCGGCATCGGCAACGGAATCTCGATGATCATCTTCGCCGGGATCGTCGCCGGGCTTCCGAACGCGATCGGCGGCACCCTCGAGCTGGTTCGCACCGGATCGATGGCGATCCCGGTCGCGATCTTCATCTTCGCCCTCGTGGTCGGTGTCACGGCGTTCGTCGTGTTCGTGGAGAAGGGCCAGCGCCGCATCCTGGTGAATTACGCGAAGCGCCAGGTCGGCAACAAGCTCTACGGCGGCCAGAGCTCGTTCCTGCCGCTCAAGCTCAACATGTCGGGCGTGATCCCGCCGATCTTCGCCTCTTCGATCATCCTTTTCCCGGCCACGCTCGCAAGCTGGTTCGGCTCGAACGAGAACATGACCTGGCTGAAGGACGTCGCCGGCACCCTGTCGCCCGGGCAGCCGGTCTACATCCTGCTCTACGGCTCGGCGATCATCTTCTTCTGCTTCTTCTACACGGCGCTGGTCTTCAACGCCAAGGAGACGGCGGACAACCTCAAGAAGAGCGGGGCGTTCGTCCCCGGCATCCGCCCGGGCGAGCAGACCGCGAAGTACATAGACAAGATCCTTACCCGGCTGACGCTCATCGGCGCCGCCTACATCACCGCCGTTTGCCTGCTGCCGGAGTTCCTGCACACGCAATACAACGTGCCGTTCTATTTCGGCGGGACGTCGCTCCTGATCGTGGTGGTCGTCACCATGGACTTCATGGCGCAGCTCCAGGCATACCTGATGTCCCACCAGTACGAAAGCCTGCTCAAGAAGGCGAACTTCAAGGGCTCCGGTTTTCCGGTGCGCTAGGGCGAGCGAGAGACCGGATGGCGAAGGAAGAAACGATCCAGATGCAGGGGGAGATAGTCGAGACCCTCCCCAACGCGATGTTCAGGGTGAAGCTCGAGAACGGGCATGTGGTGCTCGGCCACATTTCGGGAAAGATGAGGATGCACTACATCCGCATCCTCCCGGGCGACAAGGTTACCGTCGAGCTCACGCCGTACGATTTGACGAAGGCGCGGATCACTTTCCGCGCCAAGTAAGGAGAACAGAAATGAGAGTGCAGGCCTCCGTCAAGAAAATCTGCCGCAAGTGCAAGATCGTGCGGCGCAAGCGCGTCGTGCGCGTGATCTGCTCGGATCCGCGCCACAAGCAACGCCAGGGCTGAAACGCCTCCCGCGCCCCCAAGTGCAAAGAGCTCAAGGACTGAACCATGGCCCGTATTGCAGGCATCAACATCCCCAACCACCAGCACGCTGAAGTCGCGCTGACGGCGATCTTCGGCATCGGCCGCTCCCGCTCGCGCGTCATCTGCGCCGCCGCCGGCGTGAAGACCTCCGCCAAGATCAAGGACCTCTCGGACGCCGAGATGGACAAGCTGCGCGAGCAGATTGCCAAGGTCACGGTCGAGGGCGACCTGCGCCGCGAAGTGTCCATGAACATCAAGCGACTGATGGACCTGGGCTGCTACCGCGGCACGCGCCACAAGAAGGGGCTGCCGGTGCGCGGCCAGCGCACCAAGACCAACGCGCGCACCCGCAAGGGGCCGCGCAAGGCAGTGCGCCTCGCCAAGAGCGCCTAACAGTTTCACGAGACTAAGGAAAGCAACGCATGGTCAAGGCAGCCGCAACGCGCGTCCGGAAGAAGGTCAAGAAGAACGTTTCCGAGGGAATCGCGCACATCCACGCCTCGTTCAACAACACGATCATCACCATCACCGATCGCCAGGGCAACGCGCTTTCCTGGGCGACCTCGGGCGGCGCGGGCTTCAAGGGATCGCGCAAGTCGACTCCTTTCGCCGCGCAGGTGGCCGCGGAAGCCGCGGGCAAGGCAGCCCAGGAATGCGGCGTGAAGAACCTGGAAGTGCGCATCAAGGGCCCCGGCCCGGGGCGCGAGTCCGCGGTGCGCGCGCTCAATGCGCTTGGCATGAAGATCATGAGCATCGCGGACGTGACGCCGGTGCCGCACAACGGCTGCCGCCCGCCGAAACGTCGCCGGATGTAACCGGCGGACGGACGAAAAAGGAGAACCATAGTGGCACGTTATATCGGACCGAAATGCAAGCTCTCGCGACGCGAGGGCACCGACCTCTTCCTGAAGAGCGCGCGCCGCGCGCTCGACACGAAGTGCAAGCTCGACGTCCGTCCCGGCCAGCACGGGGCGAAGATGACGCGGGTGTCGGAATACGGCACCCAGCTGCGCGAGAAGCAGAAGATCCGCCGCATGTACGGCGTGCTCGAGCGCCAGTTCCGCAACTATTTCGAGAAGGCCGCCTCCGTGAAGGGCGCGACCGGCGAGAACCTCCTGCAGACGCTCGAGAGCCGCCTGGACAACGTCGTCTACCGCATGGGCTTCGCGTCCACGCGGGCCGAGGCGCGCCAGCTGGTTTCGCACAAGGCCGTGCAGGTGAACGGCAAGCCGGTGAACATCCCGTCCTATCTCGTGCGCTCTTCCGACGTCGTCTCGATCCGCGAGCGCTCGCGCGCCCAGCTGCGCATCAAGGCATCGCTTGACCTCGCCGAGGCAAACGGCTTCCCGAGCTGGGTCGAGGTCGATCCGAAGAATTTCAAGGGCGTGTTCAAGAGCGTTCCGGACCGCGCCGAGTTTGCGAACGATGTGAACGAACAACTGGTGGTCGAGCTTTATTCCAAGTAACCAAGGCAGCAACACAGCTCGCCCGGCCCCCCACTGAATTCGCTGAGGCTTACCGCATGCAAAGCACCGCCACGAACTTCCTGAAGCCCCGCATCATCGATGTGCAGAACCTGTCGCCTACGCACGCCAAGGTGATCATGGAGCCCTTTGAGCGCGGCTACGGCCACACCCTGGGCAACGCGCTGCGCCGGATCCTGCTCTCCTCGATGCCCGGCTACGCCGCCACCGAAGTCAAGATCAACAGCGTCCTGCACGAGTACTCGACCATCGAGGGCGTGCAGGAAGACGTCGTCGACGTGATCCTGAACCTGAAGGGCATCGTCCTCAAGCTGCACAACCGCAACGAGACCACGCTCAAGCTGAAAAAGGCCGCGGCGGGCGCGGTGACGGCTGCCGACATCGAGCAGACGCACGACGTCGAGATC
This sequence comes from uncultured beta proteobacterium, assembly GCA_963849005.1. GTDB lineage: Bacteria > Pseudomonadota > Gammaproteobacteria > Burkholderiales > Usitatibacteraceae > CAWKGC01. The sequence goes on from CAWKGC010000019.1 coordinate 259,963, forward strand.
GTGAATCCCGAGCACGTCATCGCGCACCTGACCGCCGGCGGCAAGCTCGACATGACCATCAAGGTCGAGAAGGGCCGCGGCTACGTGCCGGCCACGCAACGCAAGGTCGACGACAGCCGCTCGATCGGGTCCATCCTGCTCGACGCCTCGTTCAGCCCGGTGCGCCGCGTGAGCTACCAGGTCGAGAGCGCCCGCGTCGAACAGCGCACCGACCTCGACCGCCTCGTGATCGACATCGAGACCAACGGCGTGATCGAGCCCGAGGAGGCCGTCCGCTATGCCGCAAGCGTGCTGGTCGAGCAACTCTCCGTGTTCGCTTCGCTCCAGTCGACCAACGAAGAGCGCATCGAGTCGAGCTCGCCGCAGGTCGACCCGATCCTGCTGCAGCCGGTCGACGACCTCGAGCTCACGGTGCGCTCGGCCAACTGCCTCAAGGCGGAGAACATCTATTACATCGGCGACCTGATCCAGCGCACCGAGAACGAACTGCTCAAGACGCCGAACCTCGGGCGCAAGTCGTTGAACGAGATCAAGGAAGTGCTGGCCTCCAAGGGCCTCACGCTCGGCATGAAGCTGGAGAACTGGCCGGTTGCCGGGCTGACGAAATGATTTCCAGGCCCCGCTCGCGCGGGGCCTTTCCAAAACCATAACGACAACAAGGCCGGACAGGCCAAGAGAACACAAGGAAGACTGCAATGCGACACGGACACGGGCTTCGCAAACTCAACCGCACCAGCAGCCATCGCCTCGCGATGCTGCGCAACATGACAGTCTCGCTGCTCAAGCACGAGGTCATCAAGACCACGCTGCCGAAGGCGAAGGAACTGCGCAAGGTCGTCGAGCCCATCATCACGATGGGCAAGACCGATACCCTGGCCAACAAGCGGCTCGCGTTCAACCGCCTGCGCGACCGCGACATGGTCCTCAAGCTCTTTGCCGAGCTGGGCCCGCGTTACAAGAGCCGCCCGGGCGGGTACCTGCGCATCCTGAAGTATGGCTTCCGCCAGGGCGACAACGCGCCGATGGCGCTGGTAGAGCTCGTGGACCGCCCGGAGACCCCGGACGTCGCGCCGGCAGAGCCGAAAGAAGCCTGAGGCCGGGCCGAAGGTGTTGTCCCCGAAAAAGCCGATCCTCCCTCGATCGGCTTTTTTCATTGCGGCGGGGCCGCTGGCACTCCTCGCCGTGGTGTTGCCCCTGGCGATCTTCTTTGCATCGCATCACGGGATCGCGACGGTCGGCGACGACAGCGTGAGCTACCTGGTCCTCGCGCGGCATTTCGCCGGCAGCGACGGGCCCCTGGTCGCGCAGTGGCTGTCGTTCCACGCGCATCTCCCGCCGCTCTTCCCGATGGCGCTGGCACTTGCCGGTGGCGCGGACGACTTTCGGCGGGCACACCAGGTCGTCGCGGTCTTCGCGGCGCTGTCGCTGGTTCCCGTGTGCATCTACGCCGCGAGGCAGCTCGGCAGCAATCGCGCGGGAGTCCTCGTCGCGCTGCTGTTCCTGCTGACGCCCACGGCATGGATCAGCATCAAGGGGATCCTCAGCGAGTCCATGTACCTGTTCGTGTCGATGTGCGCGATCGCGTATCACGAGGCGCGGCTCTCCGGAGGGCGGCCGCGCGCGGCGCAGTGGCTGCTCTTCGGCATCCTGCTCGCCTTTGCGTGGCTCACGCGGGCCGTCGGCCTCATGCTGATCCTCGCCTACGTCACGCATGTTGCCGTCGGCATCGCGCGCGGCAAGGCCGAGCGTGATTTCCGGCAACTCGTTGCACTCCTGGCCGTGGCGTTGCTCGTCGGTGCCTGGTACCTGTACCGTCCGGCGGCCGTCGTCTACGAGCGCACGCTTGTCGCGGTGGCGCGGGCGTGGCTTGATGACCCGGTGCAGGTCCTCCATGCCAGCGCGAATTTCCTGTACAAAGGCTGGCTTGCCTCGTTCAGCGCCGAGAGCGACGTCCCGCCGGTTGCGAAGCTCGCGTTCTCGGCGCTCGGGGCGCTGGGGCTGGCGGGCACCTTCCGTCGCGTGCTTGCCAATCGCCTCGACGGTTGGTATGTCGCCTTCTCGCTCGGGATCATTTTCTTCTGGGTGTTCCCCGAGGAGAACATGCGCAGGCTCCTCTATCCGTTGCTGCCGCTCCTGCTGGTGCACGCCGGGGAATCGGTGCTCGCGCTTTGCCGCCTGGGCAGGCTCGATCGCTACGAGGGAAGGGTGCTGCTTGCCGCCTGGGCCCTCCCGGCGCTGCTGTGCCTGCCGGCCGCCCTCACCGTGCTGGAAAAATCGCGCGACCGCGGCCCGGGCCTTCCGGGCCTCGCGTATTCCTACGCGGGCATGACGGACTATTACACGACCATCAACACCGACCTCGCTCGGGTGCTTGCGGCGAAGGACATCGCGGTGCTCGCGGGGCTGGAGTCGCTGGAAGAGGTGACGCCCCGCGGATCGAAGATCATGTGGATGCGCCCGGAGTACGTCGCGCTGCTCGGCGCCCGGGAAGGCGTCCCGTGGTACTTCCGCTGGGACGAGCGAACCCTCGCGCGCGAGCTAGGGAAACGAAAACCGACTACCTGGTCCAGTCCACCATATTCAAGGCCGATCTCGAGGGCGCCAAAGGGGATCCATTCGTCTCGCTCGCGGGGATCGAGGCCTATGCCTCGCCGACGCTGAGCATTCGCAGCGCGGCCACCGGGAAGACCGAGTTCGTCCTCTGGAAGATCGACGCCGCCCGGCTGGATGCCTTCCTCAAGGGAGGTTGAGCCCGGTCAGTCCCGCGGCGGGCCGAACACGAAGAGGCGGCGCGCAAGGTAGTTCCAGAAGAAGACGATTCCCGTGGCGGAAAGTTTTGCGTAAATCAGGTCGAAGTTGCCGACCTCGACACAGGCTGAGAGGATGACCTGGTTGAGCGCCAGGCCGATCACGCTGACCGCGTACACCAGCGTGACTTCCCAGCGCCTGCGGAACCGGCGGCCGCTCACGAAGACGAAGCGCACGCTGAGCAGGTAGTTCACCAGGGTGGCGACGATGAAAGTCGCCGCGGCTACGCGCAGGTAGGGCAGGCCCATGCCCTTCGCGAACAGCATGAACAGGCCGATGTCGACGCAAGCCGACGCCCCCGACCAGGAAATAGCGGAAAAAGCGCCGGCGCTCAGCGGAAAACGTTGTACTTGACGATGCAGTAGATCGCGCGGAACGCCGTCCCGCCAGCCGATCTTCTTGCCCTCGGCGTAGGTGCGGCCGTAGTAGGAGATGCCGACCTCGTAGATGCGGCAGCCCGAGCTTCGCGACCTTCGCGGTGATCTCCGGCTCGAAGCCGAAGCGGTCCTCCTCGATCGTGATCGACTGGATCGACCTCGCGGCGGAAGACCTTGTAGCAGGTCTCCATGTCGGTGAGGTTGAGGTTGGTGAACATGTTGGACAGCAGCGTGAGGAAGCCGTTGCCGACGCGGTGCCAGAAGTAGAGCACGCGGTGCGGCTCGGCGCCCATGAAGCGCGAGCCGAACACCACGTCGGCGCGGTCCTCGATGATCGGCGCGAGCAGGCGCGGGTACTGCTGCGGGATCGTACTCGAGGTCGGCGTCCTGGATGATCACGAAGTCGCCGGTGGCGAGCGCGAAGCCGGTGCGCAGCGCCGCGCCCTTGCCCTGGTTGCGCTCGTGCAGCACCAGCTGGTCGATGCGCGCCGGCGCAAGTTCCCCGGCGAGCAGTTCGCGGGTGCCGTCGCGGGAGCAGTCGTCGACGACGATGATCTCCTTGTCCGGGTAAGGCGAGTTCCGCACCGCGTCGAGATCGTCGTCGATGGTCGCGACTCTCGTTGTAGCAGGGAATGACGACGGAAAGTTTCATGTCCGACCTCAGCGGGAAAAGAGCCAGACGAGAAGCGGGAAGAGAATGGCCGTGGCAAGGCCGTTTAGCCCCATGGCCAGGCCCGCGAAGGCGCCCGCTTCCTCGCTCACCTGGAAGGCGCGCGCCGTGCCGATACCGTGCGCCGCCGTGCCCACCGCAAAACCACGTACGGCGTGATCGCTGACGCGAAGCGTGTTCAACACGTACTTCGCGCTGACGGCGCCGATGATGCCTGTCGATACCACCAGGACGGCGGTAAGCGTCGGAAGCCCGCCGAGTTTTTCGGCGATGCCCATTGCGATCGGCGTCGTGACGGATTTCGGCGCCAGCGAAAGCAGCGTTTCCCTGGAGGCTCCGAACATCCACCCGATGCCCACGGCCGATGCGATCGCCGTCAGCGAGCCGGCGAGCAGCGCGACCGAAAGCGGAAGGGCGAGCCGTTTCAACTTCCCGAATTGCGCGTACAGCGGAACGGCGAGCGCTACGGTGGCCGGCCCAAGGAGGAAATGCACGAACTGGGCGCCGTCGAAGTACGTGGCATACGGCGTCCCGGTGGTCACCAGCAGCGCGACCAGCAGCGCTACCGACCACGCGACCGGATTGAGCAGTGGGTGGAAATTCGCGCGCTCATAGAGCCAGTAGGCGCCCTGGTAGGCGAGCAGTGTCACGGTAAGGCCGAGCAGGGGAGTCGCCGAAAGATAGACCCAGATCTCCCGCGATGTTGCCGCTCATCCTGCCTCCCCGCTGCGGCCCTTCATCAGGGTTTGCATCACCAGCGCCGTGACGGCGATCGTGATCACGGTGCTGCCGACGAGCGCGGCCGTGATCGGCAGCCATTCCGCGCCGATCCGGTTCAAGTGGACCATCACCCCTACACCGGCGGGCACGAACAGGAGGGACAAGTGCCTGAGCAGCCCGTTCGCCGTGTCGGCCAATCCTTCCGGCGCGCTGCCGCGAGTCACGAGCGCGGCGAACAGCAGCGCCAGCCCGATCACCGGTCCCGGGACCGGGAGGCTGAAGAAACGCGCCGTCGCCTCGCCGACCGTCTGGCACACGAGCAGCACCGTCAGCGCGCCCACGACATTCATTGGACGAGGATGACGCGGAAGTCGTTGACGTTGGTGCGCGTCGGTCCGGTGACGACCAGGTCGCCCAGCGCCGAGAAGAAACCGTAGCCGTCGTTGTCGGCAAGCAGGCGCCGCGGCGTTCAGCCCGCAGCTGCGCCGCGCGCGCGAGCGCGTCGGGCGCGAGCAATGGCGCCGGCATTGTCTTCGCTGCCGTCGATGCCGTCGGTGTCGCAGGCGAGCGCTGAGATGCGCTCGAGCGCCGTCGAGGTCGATCGCGAGCGACAGCAGGAATTCGGTGCAGCGCCCGCCGCGGCCCGTTGCCGCGCACGGTGACCGTGCATTCGCCGCCGGAGATCAACGCGACCGGCGGCTTCACGGGATGGGCGTGCCTGCCGGACCTGCCGCGCGAGCGCGGCATAGACTTTGGCGACTTCGCGACGCTTCGCCGGTGACGCTGTCGCCGAGGATCATCGGCGCGATGCCGTGTTGCTCGAAGTAAGTGCCGCGGCCGCCGAGAGGCTCTGCTGCGCGGTGGCGATGACGCGATTTTCCGCGTGCGCAAGGGCCGGGTCGCCGCGTTTCGGCGTTTCCGGGATGTCGCCCTGCGCGCGCCGCGCGTGAGGTGCTGCATGATCGGCCTGCGGCACGTGACGCCGTAGCGCGTGAGGATGTCGAGCGCGTCCTGGTAGGTCGTGGGGTCGGCCGCGCACGGGCCCGAGGCGATGTGCGTCGGGTCGTCGCCGGTCACGTCGGAAATGATCAGCGCGAGCACCGGCGCTCGCAGGCCGCGGCGAGCCGCCCGCCCTGGATCACGCGAGAGGTGCTTGCGCACCGTGTTCATTTCCTGGATCGCCGCGCCGCAGGCGAGCAGGTCCCTGGTCATCGGCTTTCAGGTCGGCCATCGTGACGCCTTCCACCGGCAGCGACAGCAGGCTCGAGCCGCCGCCGGACACCAGCGCCAGCAGCAGGTCGTCGGGCCCGAGCCGCGACCGCAGCCGCGAGAATTTCCCGTGCCGCCTGCTCGCCGCTTCGTCGGGCACGGGATGGCCGGCTTCGACGATGCGGATGCGCTTCGCAAGGCAGGCCGTGGCCGTAGCGCGTGATGACGATGCCCTCGAGCGGCGACGCCGCGGGCCAGTGCTGCTCGACGGCCGCCGCCATCGCGGCGGCGGCCTTGCCGGCGCCGACGACCAGCGTGCGGCCATTCGGCGGGCGCGGCAGATGCGCGGGCACGATCGCCAGCGGGTCGGCCGCGGCCAGCGCCGCCCGGAAACTGCCGAGAAGCAGATCCTTCGGCGTCATGCGCCGTCACTTCGCGTTGCTCAAGCGCCCGCCGCCTTCTTCGCGACGCCAAGGCGAAGCGAAGCGCGGAGATAGCGGCCCGTGTAGACTGCGCGTAGCTGCGCGACGTCCTCCGGCGTGCCCTCGGCGATGATGCGCCCGCCGCCGTCGCCGCCTTCGGGGCCGAGGTCGATCATCCAGTCGGCGGTCTTGATGACGTCGAGGTTGTGCTCGATCACCACCACCGTGTTGCCGTGGTCGCGCAGGCGGTGCAGCACCTTCAGCAGCAGCTCGATGTCGTGGAAATGCAGGCCGGTGGTCGGCTCGTCGAGGATGTAGAGCGTGCGGCCGGTGTCGCGCTTGGACAGTTCCAGCGACAGCTTGACGCGCTGCGCTTCGCCGCCGGACAGCGTGGTGGCGCTCTGGCCGAGCCTGATGTAGCCGAGGCCGACGTCGATCAGCGTCTGCAGCTTGCGCGCGATGACCGGCACCGCGCTCGAAGAACTCGTGCGCCTGCTCGACCGTCATGTCCAGCACCTCGTGGATGTTCTTGCCCTTGTAGCGGATCTCCAGCGTCTCGCGGTTGTAGCGCTTGCCGTGGCAGACGTCGCAGGGCACGTAGACGTCGGGCAGGAAGTGCATCTCGACCTTGATCACGCCGTCGCCCTGGCAGGCCTCGCAGCGGCCGCCCTTGACGTTGAAGGAGAAGCGGCCGGGGCCGTAGCCGCGCGCGCGCGACTCGGGCACGCCGGCGAACAGATCGCGGATCGGCGTGAACAGGCCGGTGTAGGTGGCGGGATTGGAGCGCGGCGTGCGGCCGATCGGGCTCTGGTCGACGTTGATCACCTTGTCGAAATGGTCCAGCCCCTCGATGCTGTCGAAGGGCGCGGGCTCGTCGCGTCGAGCCGTAGAGGTGGTGCGCGACCGCCGCGTAGAGCGTGTCGTTGATCAGCGTGGACTTGCCCGAGCCGGACACGCCGGTCACGCAGACGAACAGGCCGACCGGCAGCTGCGAGCGTCGACGTTCTTCAGGTTGTTGCCGCGCGGCGCCGATGATGCGTCAGCAGCCGCTTCGGGTCGGGCTTGATGCGCCGCGTCGGGCATGGCGATCGTCTTCTTGCCCGGACAGGTACTGGCCGGTGAGCGAGTCCGGGCTTGCGCGCATTTCGTCGGGCGTGCCCTGCGCGACGACCTGGCCGCCGTGCTCGCCCGCGCCCGGGCCCATGTCGACCACATAGTCGGCGGCTGCGATGGCCTCCTCGTCGTGCTCGACCACGATCACCGTGTTGCCGAGGTCGCGCAGGCGCTTCAGCGTGTCGAGCAGCCGCTCGTTGTCGCGCTGGTGCAGGCCGATCGAGGGCTCGTCCAGCACGTACATCACGCCGGTGAGGCCCGAGCCGATCTGGCTGGCGAGCCGGATGCGCTGCGCCTCGCCGCCGGAGAGCGTGTCGGCGGAGCGCGTCGAGCGACAGGTAGTCGAGGCCGACGTTGATCAGGAACGGCAGCCGGTTGGCGATTTCGCGTGACGATCCTTTCCGCGATCGGCCAGCTTGTGCGCCGGCCAGACTGCAGCGTCGTCGAAGAACGGCATGGCTCTCCTTCAGCGGCATCGCGGAGATCTCGTGGATGTTGCCGGTCGCCGACGCGCACATGGCGCGCCTCGCGTCCGCAGCCGCGTGCCGTCGCAGTCCGGGCAGGAGCGGTTGTTGAGGTACTTGGCGAGTTCCTCGCGCACCGCCGATCGAATCGGTCTCGCGGTAGCGCCGCTCGAGGTTGGGCACGATGCCCTCGAAGGTGTGCTCGCTGCACCGAGGCGCGACCGCGCTCGCCGGGGTACGTGAAGGCGATCTTGTCCTTGCCCGAGCCGTAGAGGACGACGTTCCTGGGCGCTTTCGCGGCAGTTCCTCGAACGGCGTCATCGATATCGAAACCGTAGTGCTGCGCGAGGCGAGGCCAGCATCTGGAAATAGAACTGGTTGCGGCGGTCCCAGCCGCGGATGGCGCCGCCGGCCAGCGACAGGTGCGGGTAGGCGACCACGCGCTTCGGGTCGAAGAAGTTGATCTCGCCCAGCCCGTCGCAGCGCGGGCAGGCGCCCATCGGGTTGTTGAACGAGAACAGCCGCGGCTCGAGTTCGGGCAGCGAGTAGTCGCACACCGGGCAGGCGAACTTGGCCGAGAACAGGTGCTCCTTGCCCGAGTCCATCTCGACCGCGAGCGCGCGTGCCTTCGGCGTGCCGCAGCGCGGTCTCGAAGGATTCGGCCAGGCGCTGCTTCGGCCTCGGCGCCGACCTTCAGGCGGTCGACGACCACTCGATCGTGTGCTTCCTGTTCTGGTCGAGCTTGGGCAGCTGGTCGATCTCGTGCACCTTGCCGTCGATCCGCATGCGCACGAAGCCCTGCGAGCGCAGTTCGTCGAAGAGCTCCGACCTGCTCGCCCTTGCGCGTCGACCATCAGCGGGCGCCAGCAGCATGACCGCGTGCCTTCGGGAAGCGCGAGCACGTGATCGACCATCTGCGACACGGTCTGCGCAGTCGAGCGACGACCTGGTGGTCGGGGCAATAGCGGGTCGCCGACCCGCGCGAACAGCAGGCGCAGGTAGTCGTGGATCTCGGTGACGGTGCCCACCGTCGAGCGCGGATTGTGGCTGGTCGCCTTCTGCTCGATGGAGATCGCGGGCGACAGGCCCTCGATCAGGTCGACGTCCGGCTTTTCCATGAGCTGCAGGAACTGCCGCGCGTAGGCGGAAAGGGACTCGACATAGCGCCGCTGCCCCTCGGCATAGAGGGTATCGAAGGCGAGCGAGGACTTGCCGGAGCCGGAAAGCCCCGTGATCACGACCAGCCGGTTGCGCGGCATGTCGAGGCTGACATTCTTGAGGTTGTGCGTGCGGGCGCCGCGGATGCGGATGAAGTCCATGCCGGGTAAGCAAGCCTTGTGTCGGTCGGCGGGAGAAAGGGCAATCTGCTAATATACAACAGCACGTTTTCCATTCCCACGCCCCCCTGTGTCGTCCTCCCCAGCCCGCATGACCCCGCGCGAGCTCCGGGCCAGCCTTTCGCTTGCCTCGATCTTCGGTTTGCGCCTGTTCGGCATGTTCGTGATCCTCCCGGTGTTCGCGCTGTACGCCGCGCGACCTGCCGCGGCTGGAGCCTGACCCTGGTCGGGGTGGCGCTGGGCATCTACGGGCTCACCCAGGCGGCGCTGCAGATCCCCTTCGGCTGGCTTTCCGACCGGTACGGCAGGAAGCCCGTCCTCTATGCCGGGCTCGCGCTGTTCGCGGCCGGGAGCCTGGTTTGCGCGGCCTCGGCTTCCCCGGCCGCCATGATCTTCGGCCGGGCGCTGCAGGGCGCAGGCGCCATCTCCGGGGTGGTGATCGCGATGGCCGCGGACCTTACCCGCGACAGCCAGCGCGGCAAGGCGATGGCGATCATCGGCTCGACGATCGGCGTTTCCTTCGCCGTGTCCTTCGCGATCTCCCCGTTCCTGAGCGCGGCCATCGGCGTGCCGGGCATCTTCGCGATGACTGCCGGGCTGGCCATCGCCGCGGTCGCCGTCGTGGCCTTTGTCGTCCCCGACGTCGAGGCGCACGAGGCGCCTCGCGTCGAAGTCCCGTTTCGCGACGTCCTCGCCAATCGCGCACTTGCAGCGCCTCGACGTCGGCATTTTCGTGCTGCACGTCGTGCTGATGGCGCTCTTCATCGTCGTGCCCATCGCGCTCAAGCAGGCCGGGGTCGCGCCCGCGAGCCATGCCTGGGTGTATCTTGGTGCCGTGGTCGCGGGCCTGGTTTTCGCGCTGCCGGCAATTGTCGGCAGGGCGGCGCATGCGCACGAGCGGGGGTTCTTCCTCGGCGCGATCTCGTTGCTCGCGGCCAGCGTTGTCGCGCTGATGTTCGGCATGGCGAAGCTGACGGGAATATGCGTCGCGCTCGTCATCTTTTTCACCGCCTTCAACGTTCTTGAGGCGAGGTTGCCGTCGCTGGTCGCGCGCCACGCGCCGGCGGGGGCCAAGGGCGCGGCGACGGGGGTGTATTCGAGCGTGCAGTTCCTCGGGACATTCGTCGGCGGCGCGCTGGGCGGGGTGATCGCGCAGCATGCGGGCTTTCAGGCCGTGCTCGGGTTTTGCCTTGCGCTGGTGCTGGCCTGGATGGTGGTGGCGTGGCGGATGGAGCCGGCGGTACAGGAAAGAATCGGCGTGGAAGCGATCGGCAAGCTTCCTGCCTCCCATTGACTCAGGACAACGAAGGGGAAACGGCATGGCATCGGTCAACAAGGTGATTCTCATCGGCAACCTCGGGCGCGACCCGGAAGTGCGGTACATGGCCGACGGCGGGGCGATCACCAACATCTCGATCGCGACCACGGACACGTGGAAGGACAAGGCAGGCGAGAAACAGGAGAAGACCGAATGGCATCGCGTGGCCTTCTTCGGCAAGCTCGCCGAGATCGCCGGCGAATACCTGAAGAAGGGCAGCCAGGTCTACGTGGAAGGGCGGCTCCAGACGCGCAAGTGGCAGGACAAGGAAGGGCAGGACAAGTACACCACCGAGATCGTCGCAGACCGCATGCAGATGCTCGGCCGCCGCGAAGGCGGTGGCGCGCCGGACGCCGACCGCGACTCCGGCCCGCGCGAATCCGCGCCGCGCCGCGAGACCGCGAAGGAAGGCGCCAAGGAGGGTGGAAAGTCGGGTGCCTCGAAGTTCGACGACTTCGAGGACGACATTCCGTTCTAGGGCTTCAAAGCGCCGAGGGCGGGGCGGCCCCGAGCTTCTCCGCCCACGGTGCCAGCGCCGGCAGGATGCCGGCGTGCAAGGCGACGCCTTGCGCCTGTTGTTCGCGGGAGTGCGACAAGCCGCGCTCGCCCGGCGTCCGGACTTTCTCGCCGGCGCGCCGAGGGCGGGCCGCGCGGCAAGCTTGCGCGATGTGCTCGGTCTGCCGGGAGAACGCCTCCGACCCCGAGAACGCCGCGCGGATCGATCACCTGCAGGAACACCGTCGCGCCCCAGCCTTCCTTCGGGTCGGCGCGGCCGTGCCCCGCCAATCCCCCCGGTGAGCGCTTCCACGAGGAGCGTGAGGCCAAAGCCCTTGTGGCCTGCATCGAGCCCGCCCAGCGGCAGGATCGTGCCCCTGGGATCGCCGAACAGCACCCCGGGGTCGTCGGTCGGGTTTCCCTTCGCATCGAGCGCCCACGGGCCCGCGAAGCCTGCTGCCCGCCTTGTGCAATCGCGCGGTCATCGCGTTGGTCGTGATCGAGGTCGAGACGTCGACCAGCACCGGGTCGCCCTCGGTCGGGAAGCCCGCCGCGATCGGGTTGGGCGTGAACACCGCGTCGATGCCGCCGAAAGGGGCGACGCTGGCGGTATTCGGGTCGGAGCAGATGAGCAGCATGACAGCAGCCCGCGATCAGTGGCGCGTTTCAGGTACGCGGCCAGGCAGGCGATGTGGTGGCTGCGGCGGATCACGACCGTGCCGGTGCCGCTGCGTTTTCGCGCGCTCGGCGGCGAGGTCCAGCGCCTTGCAGCGACCAGCCACGGTCCCGGCAACCGCTGGCCGTCCCAGGTCACTGCCGCGCGGATGGTCCGCGACCACCTTCGGCTCGCCGGCCTTCGCCATCGAACCCGAAGCTCGAGTTCGCCAAGATAGCCCGGCAACAGCGCGAGGCCGTGCGTGTCGTGCCCGAGCAGGTCGGCTTCGACCAGGATCTCTGCGACGAAGCGCGCCTTTTCCGCGTCAAGCCCGGCGGCGCGCAGCAATTGCGACGCCCAGGCGATCAGCTCGCCATGACGGTATCGGGACTGCGCCATCGGTCAGTACGTGGCGCGGCCGCCGGAGAGGTCGAACACCGCGCCGGTCGAGAACGAGCATTCCTCGGAGGCGAGCCAGCACACCATCGCCGCGATCTCCTCGACCTGGCCGAAGCGCCCCATCGGGATCTTCGAGAGCATGAAGTCGATGTGCGCCTGCGTCATCTGCTCGAACATGCCGGTCTTCACCGCAGCCGGCGTCACGCAGTTCACGCGAACGCCGGTCTTCGCGAGTTCCTTGCCGAGCGACTTGGTGAGCGCGATCACGCCGGCCTTCGAGGCGCTGTAGGCCGACGCGTTGGGATTGCCTTCCTTGCCGGCGACCGAGGCGATGTTGACGATTCGCCCGTAACCGCCGGCGCTCATGTGCGGCGCGGCCGCGCGGTTGCACAGGAACACGCCCGTGAGGTTGATGTCGAGAACCTGCTTCCAGTCCGCGACCGGATACTCGGCCACCGTCGTGTTCGGCCCGGTGATGCCGGCGCTGCATACCATCGCATCCACCTTGCCGAGAGCGGCGACGGTGTCGGCGAACGCCCTGGCCACATCGGCCTCCTTCGAAACGTCGAGCGCGGCGGTGTGCGTCGCGGGCCCGAGCGCCTTGCTCGCGGCCGCGAGCGCCGCCGGGTCGCGGTCCCACAGGCTCACCCGCGCCCCCGAGGCGGCCAGCCGCGTGGCGATGGCAAGTCCGATGCCCGCGCCGCCACCGGTGACGATGGCGCTGCGGCCCTTGAAGTCGAGCTGGTTCATGGATGCTTTTCCTTGTGGGTCCCGGGCGCCGGAAGGAACGCGCAACGGCGCGCGAAATTGGCCTGACCATTTGACCACCTCGGCCCTGCTGTGTAAAGTGCATCGGAGTCGTTCCGGCGCGCCGCCTGGCGCCTACGGGACCCGAATCCGAGATGGCAATCCGGGGGAGAAGCCGAGAGTGTCCGCAGACAAGAAGCGGCGCCGCAGCCAGCAATGGTTCGGCCGCGACGGCAAGATGGGCTTCATCTACCGCTCGTGGATGAAGAACCGCGGCATCCCGCACGACCAGTTCGACGGCCGGCCGGTCATCGGCATCTGCAACACCTACTCCGAACTCACTCCCTGCAACTCGCACTTCCGCACGCTCGCCGAGCACGTGAAGACCGGGGTGTGGGAGGCCGGGCGGCTTTCCCCTCGAGTTCCCGGTGATGTCGCTTGGCGAAACGCTGCTCCGGCCCACGGCGATGCTCTACCGCAACCTGGCCAGCATGGACGTCGAGGAATCGATCCGCGGCAACCCGATCGACGGCGTGGTGCTGCTCATGGGCTGCGACAAGACCACGCCGTCGCTGCTGATGGGTGCGGCGAGCTGCGACCTGCCGACCATCGGCGTCTCCGGCGGGCCGATGCTTTCGGGCTGGTACAAGGGCGGAACGCATCGGCTCGGGCACCAACACCTGGTCGCTCTCCGAGGACCTGCGCGCGGGCAGGATCACGAAAGACGAGTTTCACGAGGCGGAAAGCTGCATGCACCGCTCGCACGGCCATTGCATGACCATGGGCACGGCCTCGACGATGGCGAGCATGGTCGAGGCGCTTGGCGTCGGGCTTCCCGGCAACGCCGCCTATCCGGCGGTCGATGCACGGCGCAACGTCATTGCGCGCGAAGCGGGGCGGCGCATCGTCGAGCTCGTGCAGAAGGACGTCAGGCTCTCGAAGATCCTCACGCGCGAAGCGTTCGAGAACGCCATCCGCGTCAATGCCGCGATCGGCGGCTCGACCAACGCGGTGATCCACCTGATTGCGCTGGCTCGCCGCATCGGCGTGAAACTCGCGCTCGACGACTGGGACAAGTTCGGCCGGGGCGTGCACACGATGGTGAACCTGATGCCCAACGGCAAGTACCTGATGGAGGACTTCTGCTACGCGGGCGGCCTTCCCGCGGTGCTGCGCGAGCTCGGGGAAGCGGGGCTCCTCAACAAGAAGGCGCTCACCGCCAACGGCAGGACGATCTGGGAGAACAACCGCAAGGCGGAGAACCACAACCCCGACGTGATCATGCCGTTCGCGAGACCGTTCAAGCGCGAGTCCGGCATCGCGGTGCTGCGCGGCAACCTCTGCCCGGACGGCGCGATCATCAAGCCCTCGGCCGCCACGCCGAAGCTCATGAAGCACAGGGGTCGCGCAGTGGTGTTCAATGACATCGAGGACTTCCACGCGCGCGTCGACAGCCCGAAGCTCAGGATCGACGAGAACTCGGTGATGGTGCTGAAGAACTGCGGTCCGAAGGGCTACCCGGGGATGGCCGAAGTCGGCAACATGCCGCTGCCCGCGAAGCTCCTGAAGAAGGGCGTGACCGACATGGTGCGCATCTCGGACGCGCGCATGAGCGGCACCGCCTACGGCACGGTGGTGCTGCACGCGGCCCCCGAGGCGGCGGCGGGCGGCCCGCTGGCGTTGGTCGAGGACGGCGACGAGATCGAACTCGACGTCGCGAAGCGCAGGCTTCACCTTCACGTGTCCGATGCGGAGCTTGCGAAGCGCCGCGCGAAGTGGAGGCCGCCGGTGCCGCCGATGACGCGCGGCTACACGCGCCTATACGTCGACCACGTGAACCAGGCGAGCGAAGGCGCGGACCTCGATTTCCTGGTCGGCAAGAGCGGCGCGGACGTTCCCCGGGACAACCACTGATGCCGGCGCCGAAGGTGCTGATCACCGATTACGACTTTCGGGATGTCGAGCTGGAGCTCGGCATCTACCGCGCCGCGGGCGTCGAAGTGAAGACCGCGCAGTGCAGGAACGAGGAAGACGTGATTCGCGAGGCCGAAGGCTGCAGCGGCGTCCTGGTGCAGTACGCGCCGATCAACTCCAAGGTGCTCGCGGCCCGCCCCGAGATCCGCATCGCCAGCCGCTACGGCGCCGGCTTCGACACGATCAACACGGAAGATGCGCGCAAGCACGGCGTCTGGGTCGCGAACTCGCCCGATTACGGCGTCGGCGAAGTGGCAACGCATGCCCTCGGGATGGCGCTCGCGCTGCTGCGCCACCTGCCGTTCTACGACCGCGATGTCCGGGCCGGCAAATGGCACTACCTCACGCCGGGCACGATCAAGCGCGCCGGCGACCTGACCGTGGGCATCCTCGGCCTGGGCCGCATAGGCAAGCGCATGGCCCACCTCTCGCGCAATGCCTTTGCCCGTGTCATCGCCTGCGACCCGTACATCATCGACGGAGATTTTCCCGCCTACGTCGGCCGCGTGGACCTCGAAGGCCTGTTCCGGGAGGCGGACGTGATTTCCCTGCACGTGCCGCTGAACGACGAGACGCGCGGCATGGTGAATGCCCGCCTGCTGGCATTGATGAAGCGCGGCAGCGTGCTGGTGAACACGGCGCGCGGCGCGGTGGTGAACGTGGACGACATGCTCGCCGCGCTGGATGCCGGGACGCTCGACGCCGCCGGGCTCGATGTCCTGCCGGTCGAGCCGCCGCCGGCGGGCCACGCGCTGCTCACGCATCCCCGCATCCTGCTTACGCCGCATTCGGCCTTTTTCTCGGTGGAGGCGGAGCGCGAATTGCGCCGGAAGGCCGCAGAGAATATCGTGGACTACTTTCGCACCGGGCGGCCGAAGTACGTGGTCGTCGAAGGCCGCACCTGAAGGCGAGGACATGGCTGCCGTCAACCTGAGAAACGTCGAGAAGCGCTTCGGCACGACTGCCGTGATCCACGGCGTGAACATCGACATCGCCGATGGCGAGTTCGCGGTGCTCGTGGGCCCGTCGGGCTGCGGCAAGTCGACGCTGCTCAGGATGATCGCAGGCCTCGAGGAGATCACGGGCGGGGAGATCGACATCGGAGGGCGCGTCGTCAACAACGTCCAGCCGAAGGAACGCGACATCGCCATGGTGTTCCAGAACTACGCGCTCTATCCGCACATGACGGTGCGTGACAACATGGCCTTCAGCCTGACGCTGGCGAAGAAGTCGAAGCAGGAGATCGCCGAGCGCGTCGACAAGGCCGCGGGCATCCTCGGCCTCGGGCAGTTGCTGGAGCGCTACCCGCGCCAGCTTTCCGGCGGCCAGCGCCAGCGCGTGGCGATGGGGCGCGCCATCGTCAGGAACCCGCAGGTGTTCCTCTTCGACGAGCCGCTTTCCAACCTCGACGCCAAGCTGCGTGTGGCGATGCGCACCGAGATCAAGGAACTGCACCAGCGCCTGAAGACCACCTCGATCTACGTCACGCACGACCAGATCGAGGCGATGACGATGGCCGACAAGATCGTCGTGATGCGTGACGGCATCGTCGAGCAGACCGGGGGGCCGCTGGACCTGTACGACAATCCCGTCAACATTTTCGTCGCGGGATTCATCGGTTCGCCGGCAATGAATTTCCTTCCCGGCGTTCTGCGCCGCTCCGGCACCGGTGCGCAGATCGAGCTCGGCAACGGCAGTCGCGTCGGCGCGCCGGCCAACGTCGGCGGCGCCGATGGCCAGCCGATCACCTATGGCGTCAGGCCCGAGCACCTTGCGATGTGCGGCGAGGGAGAAGGGTTTGCGGCAGACGTGGTGGTGGTCGAGCCGACCGGCGCGGATACGCAGGTGTTCTGCAAGGTCGATGGCGTGGAGCTCACCGCCATTTTCCGCGAGCGCCACGATTTTCGTCCGGGGCAGCGCATCGCGCTCATGCCCGATGTGCCGCGGACGTTCATATTCGATTCTGCAAGCGGCAAGAGACTGGTGGGTTAGGGGCGCGGCCGCACGGCCAGCCGCGCATGGGCAACGACAAACGCAAAGGAGCGAGGCGATGAGCAAGTTTTCACGGCGTGATTTCCTGAAGGTCACCGCGGGCACGGCTGCCGGCGGCGCGGTAGGCGCGGGTTCCGCGCTCTGGACGGCGGATGCATGGGCGCAGGCGAAGAGCTGGACGCCGGAGAAGGGCGCCAAGCTGCGGGTGCTCCGCTGGAAGCGCTTCGTCGCTGGCGACGAAGAGGCGTGGATGGCGAACACGAAGAAGTTCACCGAGAAGACCGGCGTCGAAGTGCGCGTCGACAACGAAGGCTGGGAGGACGTGCGGCCCAAGGCGGCGGTGGCGGCCAACGTGAACAGCGGGCCGGACATCATCCTGTCCACGTTCGACGATGCCAACATGTATCCCGACAAGCTGCTCGACGTCACCGACCTGGCCAATTACCTCGGCGCCAAGTATGGCGGCTGGTACCCGGTGTGCGAGCAGTACCTCAAGCAGGGCAACAAGTGGATCGCGCTGCCACTGGGGTGCGCCGGCAACTGCATCGTCTACCGCGAAAGCCACATGAAGGCGGCGGGCTTCAGCACTTTCCCGAAGGATACCGAGGGCTTCCTCAAGCTCATGCAGGCGATGAAGGCGAAGGGAACGCCAGGTGGATTCGCGCTCGGCAATGCGACCGGGGACGGAAACGTCTGGACCCACTGGCTGCTGTGGTCTTTCGGCGGCAGGATGGTCGACGAGAAGAACAACGTCGTCCTCAACAGCCCGGAGACCGTCAAGGCGCTGGAGTACGCCAAGCAACTCTACGACACCTTCGTCCCGGGCACGCTTTCGTGGCTCGACCCCAACAACAACAAGGCGTTCCTGGATGGGCAGATCAGCGTGACCGCAAACGGGATCTCGGTCTACTACGCCGCCAAGAACTCGCAGGATCCGAAGCTCAAGGAAATGGCGGCCGACATCCAGCATGCCAACATGCCGATCGGCCCGATCGGGCGGCCGACGGAGCTCAACCTGTTCTTCAACCAGATGATCTTCAAGTACACCAAGTTCCCGAACGCCGCCAAGGCCTACCTGGCGTTCATGATGGAGAAGGAGCAGTACGAGCCCTGGCAGCAGGCGGCCATCGGCTACGTCACCCAGCCGCTCCGGGCCTTCGAGTCCAACCCGATCTGGACCGTGGATCCCAAGCACACGCCCTATCGCGATGCCATGAAGATCATGCAGGCCAACGGCTATGCGGGCAAGATGGGTTATTCCTCCGCGGCAGCAATGGCCGACTTCATCGTGGTCAACATGGTTGCCGAGGCGGCGAGCGGCTCCAAGTCGCCGAAGGAAGCGGCCGAGCGCGCGCATAAACGCGCTGAACGGTACTACAAGGTCTGACGGGCGAGGGCGGGGCCGCGACCCGGCCCCGCCGCCCCATCCTCATGCTTTCGCGCTTCTTGAACAACCGCAACATCCTCGGGCTGCTGTTCATGCTGCCCGCGTCGGTCTTGCTGCTCCTGTTCCTGACCTACCCCCTGGGCCTGGGCACCTGGCTGGGCTTCACCGACACCAAGATCGGCCGCGGCGGCGGCTGGGTGGGACTCGACAATTTCATCTATCTGGTCGGCGACAGCGTCGCCCAGCTGTCGCTCTTCAACACGCTCTTCTACACGGTCGTGGCGAGCATCCTGAAATTCATGCTCGGGCTGTGGCTGGCGATATTGCTCAACCAGCACCTGCCGTTCAAGTCGTTCTTCCGCGCCGTCGTGCTGCTGCCCTTCATCGTGCCCACCGCGCTTTCCGCCATCGCATTCTGGTGGATATACGACTCGCAGTTCTCGATCATCAGCTGGACGCTCACCAGGATGGGGCTGATCGACCGCTATATCGACTTCCTCGGCGATCCGTGGCTGGCGCGCCTGTCGACCATCTTTGCGAACGTCTGGCGCGGCGTGCCATTCGTCGCCATCTGCCTCCTGGCGGGGCTGCAGACCATTTCCCCCTCGCTCTACGAGGCCGCGGCCCTCGACGGGGCAACGCCGCTGCAGCGTTTCCGTTACGTGACGCTGCCGCTGCTCACGCCGATCATCGCGGTGGTGATGACCTTCTCGGTCCTGTTCACGTTCACCGACTTCCAGTTGATCTACGTGCTGACGCGCGGCGGGCCGCTCAATTCGACCCATCTCATGGCCACGCTTTCGTTCCAGCGCGCCATTCCCGGCGGCTCGCTGGGCGAGGGCGCCGCGCTGGCCACGCTGATGATTCCCTTCCTGCTGGCAGCCATCCTGTTCAGCTACTTCGGGCTGCAGCGCCGCGCCTGGCAGCAAGGGGGCAAGGACGCATGAAAAAGGACGACAGCCAGTCCCAGGGCATGACCTACCTCGATTCGCTGCCGACGAAGGTGGTGACGATCTACCTGCCGTTGTTCGTATTCGTCTTCGTGCTGCTGTTTCCGTTCTACTGGATGGCGATCACGGCATTCAAGCCCGATGCCGAGCTGCTCAGCCGGGCCGGGAACCCGTTCTGGGTGATCAATCCGACGCTGGCGCACTTCAAGAAGCTGCTCTTCCACACGCCCTATCCGGACTGGATGCTGAACACCGTGATCATCTCGGTGGTCGCTACCTTCGCCTCGCTCGTCGCAAGCGTGCTCGCGGCCTATGCGATCGAAAGGCTGCGCTACAAGGGCGCCAAGCAGGTCGGGCTCGCGGTGTTCCTCGCCTACCTCGTGCCGCCCTCGATCCTGTTCATCCCGCTTGCAGCCATCGTCTTCAAGCTCGGCCTCTTCGACACGCGCTGGGCGCTGATCCTCACCTACCCGACTTTCCTGATCCCGTTCTGCACGTGGCTCCTGATGGGCTATTTCCGCTCCATCCCGTACGAGCTCGAGGAGTGCGCGCTGATCGACGGCGCGACCCGCTGGCAGATCCTCGTGAAGATCATCCTGCCGCTCGCGGTGCCCGGGCTCATCTCGGCCGGGATCTTCGCCTTCACGCTGTCGTGGAACGAGTTCATCTACGCGCTGACCTTCATCTCGTCGTCGGAGGTGAAGACCGTCCCGGTTGGCGTCATCACCGAGCTGGTCGAGGGCGACGTGTACCACTGGGGCGCGCTCATGGCCGGCGCGCTCCTGGGGTCGCTGCCGGTGGCGGTGATCTATTCCTTCTTCGTCGAGTACTACGTGTCCGGCATGACCGGCGCGGTGAAGGAGTGATTGGGGTCAGAGACGTAATACTCGGGCTGGATTCCGGCGTTCGCCGGAATGACGACAAGTATTACGTCTCTGACCCCGGTTTTCCTAAACGGGCGTCTTGAGCGCCTTGCCAGCGAAGAAGAGGGCGAGATTGTCGATCACCAGCTGCCCCATCGCCTCGCGGGTGGGGAAGGTGGCGCTGCCCACATGCGGCTGCAGGACGACGTTGTCCATCGCGAAGAACGCGTCGGGCACGCGCGGCTCGTCGACGAAGACATCGAGCCCGGCGCCGCCCAGCCTTCCTTCCTTCAGCGCTGCGATGAGTTCCGGCTCGTCGATCACCGCGCCGCGGGCGATGTTCACGACCACGCCCTTCGGACCCAGCGCGTCGATCGCGGCGCGGTTGATGAGATTGCGCGTCGCCTCCCCGCCCGGGCACGAAGCCACGAGGAAGTCGCACTCTTTCGCCATCGCCGCGACATCCGGAAAGTACGGCCACGCGAGGCCGGCCTTGCGATTCGGCCCCTGGTAGGCGATCTTCAGGTTGAACGCCTCCGCCCGCCGCGCGATCGCCTTGCCGATCCGGCCCATGCCGATCACGCCGAGCGTCTTGCCCTGCACGCTCTCGGTGAGCATCATCGGCTTCTCCAGCCACTTGCCCGCGCGGACATAGCGGTCGCCCGCGGCAACGCGGCGCACCGTGGCGAGCAGCAGCGCGAACGCAAGGTCGGCCACGTCTTCGGTGAGCACATCGGGGGTATTGGAAACCGCGATGCCACGCGCCTTCGCGGCATCGAGGTCGATCGCGTCGGTGCCCACGCCGAAGTTCGCCAGCATTTTCAGCTTCGGCAGCTTCGCCATCAGTGCCGCGTCCATGCCGCGCCCGCCCGTGGTTGCGGCCGCCATGCAACGATCCGCGACCGAGGCGAAGAAGGCCTCCTTGTCGGGCGCGAGCCAGAGCTTGTGCGTGGCGTAGGCCTCGTCGAGCGCCTTGAGC
Organism: uncultured beta proteobacterium; assembly: GCA_963849005.1. Lineage (GTDB taxonomy): Bacteria > Pseudomonadota > Gammaproteobacteria > Burkholderiales > Usitatibacteraceae > CAWKGC01. The sequence continues at coordinate 280,842 of CAWKGC010000019.1, forward strand.
GTCGGGCCGAACATCGGGCCGACGATGAAGAGATCGTTCTTCAAGTCACTTGCCTGTCCAGGGCACGACCACCTGCCGCTGCTCGCCGAGGCCCGCGATGCCGAGCGTGATCACGTCGCCGGGCTTGAGCCACACCGGGGGCTTCATTCCCATGGCCACGCCGGGCGGGGTGCCGGTGGTGATGATGTCGCCGGGCAGCAGCGTCATGAAGCGGCTCACGAAGCTGACGATGTACGCGCAGCCGAAGATCATCGTGCGCGTATTGCCGCGCTGGCGCTTTTCCCCGTTCACGTCGAGCCACATGTCGAGCTTCTGCGGGTCCTTCACCTCGTCGGTGGTGACCAGCCACGGCCCCACCGGGCCGAAAGTGTCGCAGCCCTTGCCGCGGTCCCATTGGCAGGTCTCGAGCTGGAAGGCGCGCTCGGAGACGTCGTTCACGACGCAGTAGCCCGCCACGTGATCGAGCGCCTTCGCCTCCGTTACGTACTGGGCCTTGGTGCCGATGACGATGCCGAGTTCCACTTCCCAGTCGAGCTTGGTCGAGTCCCGCGGCTGGATGATGTCCTCGTTCGGCCCGCACAGGCAGGTGGTGGCCTTGCTGAATACCACAGGAGAAGTCGGCACGGGCATGCCGGCTTCGGCCGCGTGGTCGCTGTAGTTCAGCCCGATGGCGACGAACTTGCTGATGCCTGCGTACGGGACGCCCAGCCGGGGGTTGCCGCGCACCAGCGGCAGGCCCGCCGGATCGATGCGGCGCAGCTTCGCCAGTTCCCTGGGTGCCAGCGTGTTGAAGTCGATCTGGGTGATGACGCCCGAGAGGTCGCGGATGCGTCCTTCGCGGTCGAGCATCCCGGGCTTCTCGCGGCCGCTCGGGCCGTAGCGCAGCAGTTTCATGGTGGTCCCTTCGAAAGAAAAATCAGATGGTCATGCCGCCATCGACCGAGAACGCGTTCCCGGTGGCGAACTTCGATTCGTCGCTGGCAAGGTAGACGATCATCGGCGTGATGTCATCCACCGTGGCCAGGCGCCCCATGGGCTGGCGGGCGATGAAGTCCTTGCGCGCCTGCACCGGGTCGGCGAAGGCATTGATGCGTCCTTGCAGCGAAGGCGTCTCCACGGTGCCGGGACACAACGCATTGCAGCGGATGCCCTGCTTGACGAAGTCCGCCGCCACGGCCTTGGTCAGCCCGATCACCGCCGCCTTGGTCGTCCCGTAGACGAAGCGGTTGGGCAGGCCCTTCAGGCTGGAGGCGATCGAGGACATGTTGATGATGCTGCCGCCGCCGGAGGCGACCATGGCCGGCAGGAACGCGCGGATGGTGCGGTACATGCTCTTCACGTTCAGGTTGAAGCTGAAGTCCCAGTCCTCGGGGCTGCAATCGAGGACCGTGCCGTGGTGCACGAACCCGGCGCAATTGAACAGGACATCGAGGCGGCCGACCTCCGCCGCGAGCTTCTCGACCTGCGCGGCGTCGGTCACGTCGAGCGTGCGCGTCACCACGCCCGGCGTGGCCTCGAGCGTTGCCAGCGCGCCGGCGTTGATGTCGGTCGCCCATACGCGGGCGCCTTCCGCGGCCATGGCGATCGCCGCCGCGCGCCCTATGCCCTGGCCTGCTGCCGTGATGAACGCCGTCTTGCCCTGCAGCCTGCCGCCCATGCCGCGCCCCTTTCGTTGACTTTGCCGGGAGGCCATGCCACTCTCGCGTGAATTGGCCTGACCACCTTACCACGGCGATGTTAAGCCCGAATCCCGCGCCTGTCGAGTCGGAACCCCTGCGATGCCGATCAAGTCAATCGAGCCCAAGCGCCTCTACCGCCAGATCGCCGACCAGGTCGCGGGACTGATCCGGCGCGGCGAGTACAAGGCGGGCGAGCGCCTGCCGCCCGAGCGCAAGCTCGCCGGCCAGCTCGGGGTGAGCCGCCCCTCGGTGCGCGAGGCGCTGATCGCACTCGAGGTCGAGGGCTACGTCGAGGTGCGCGTCGGCTCCGGAATCTACGTGACCTCCGCGCGCAGCCGCGTGGCGAAGCCCGAGATGGCCGCGGACTCCGGCCCCTTCGAGCTCATCAGCGCGCGCCTGCTGATCGAGTCCGAATGCGCGGCGCTGGCGGCAAGGCAAGCGAGCCAGGCGCAGGTACGCGGCATTCGCGCGGCGCTGGAGAAAATGAAGCGCGAGCGCACTCGCGGCGTGATGCCCCTGGAAAGCGATCGCGCGTTCCACCTGCGCATCGCGGAGGGCAGCGGCAACAGCGCGCTGGCGCTCACCGTGAAGACGCTCTGGGACCAGCGCACGCGGCCGCTGTTCCTGCGGCTCGAGCACCACTTCGATACGCCCGAACTCTGGGGCGCGGCGATCCTCGAGCACGAGGAGGTGGTTGCGGCGATCGAGGCGCGCAGCCCGGGGGCCGCGCGCAAGGCGATGCGACGGCACATGAAGATGGCGGCGAAGCGATTCAGCACGTCCTGGAAAAAGGGCCGCTGACAGGCCCCGCTGCATTTGCGGCAAATCGAGGAGAGGCGAGCGATGCATCCGATACCGATGACGACCGAGCCCGCGGCCGAAGGGCACGTGCTCAACGCCGAGGGCGAGTTCGCCGTGGTCGACGAGCCGATCGAGCTGGGCCACTACCGCTTCGAGGACTGGGTCTCCTTCGGCTTCTTCTGGGCGCTGGCCGCGACAGTCTTCTACCAGTTTTTCACGCGCTACGCACTCAACGATTCGGCCTCCTGGACCGAGGAGATCGCGCGCTACCTCCTGATCTGCACGGTCTTCACGGGCGCGGCCGTGGGCGTGCGCAAGAACAACCACATCCAGGTCGATTTCCTCTATCGCATCTTCCACGCCCGCGTGATGCGCGTGATGTCCACGCTGGTGGACGTGCTGCGCGTGGCCTTCTTCGCCTATGCGAGCTGGCTCACGTGGCTCCTGCTCGGCAAGATCGGCAAGCAGCCGATGTCGGTCATCGACTGGCCGATCGGCCTGATCTATTCGGTGGTCATCGCAGGCTTCCTGATGATGACCTGGCGCGCCATTGGAGTGCTGGTGCAGAACTGGCGGCGGGGCGCCTCCGTCCTCGAGCAGCCCGAACTCATGGACGAGGCAAGATGACCGCCACCGGATTCAAGCTGCTGTTCCTCGCCCTCATGGGCTCGGGAATCCCCGTGGCCATCGCCATGGCGGGCGCCTCGCTGATCTATGTGATCGCCTCGGGCACCGCGCCGGACTTCGTCGTCATCCACCGCATGGTCAACGGCATCGATTCCTTCCCGCTGCTCGCGGTGCCGTTCTTCATCATGGCCGGCAACCTGATGAACTCCGCCGGCATCACCAACCGCATCTACAATTTTGCGCTGGCCCTGGTCGGCTGGCTGAAGGGCGGGCTGGGGCATGTGAACGTGGTGGGCTCGGTGATCTTCGCCGGGATGTCGGGCACCGCGATCGCCGATGCCGCGGGGCTGGGCACGATCGAGATCAAGGCGATGCAGGACCACGGCTACTCGACCGAGTTCTCGGTGGGCGTGACCGCAGCCTCCGCCACCCTCGGGCCGATCATCCCGCCCTCGTTGCCGTTCGTGATCTACGGCATGTTCGCCAACGTTTCGGTCGGCGCCCTGTTCCTCGCCGGAATACTGCCCGGCGCCATCATGGCGATCCTGATGATGCTGACCGTTGCCTACTACGCGCACAAGAACGGCTGGGGCGGCGACGTCGTGTTCAGCTGGACGAAGACCGGCAAGGCGCTGGGCGAGCTCGGCGTCGTCATCGCCTATCCGACCGGTCTTTGGGCCGCGAGCGAAGCCGGCCTCAACATGCATTGGGTGGTGCCGATCAGCCTGGCGGTCCTGTTCGCCCTCGACCGCATGCTCAAGTTCGGTGCCGTGCTGCCGATCATGACGCCCGTGCTCCTGATCGGCGGCATGACCACGGGCATCTTCACGGCGACCGAGGGCGCCATCGCGGCATGCGTCTGGGCGCTGCTCCTGGGCTTCGTGTGGTACCGCACCCTCAACTGGAGGATGCTCGTGAAGGTGTCGATGGACACGGTCGAGACCACGTCCACGGTGCTGTTCATCGTCGCGGCCGCCTCGATCTTCGGCTGGATGCTGACCGCCACCCGCACCACGGAAATGATCGCGCAGTGGGTACTGGCGTTCACCAACGAGCCGTGGATGTTCCTGCTGCTCGCCAACGCGCTGATGCTGTTCGTCGGCTGCTTCCTCGAGCCCACCGCCGCAATCACCATCCTCGTGCCGATCCTGTTGCCGATCGTGCGCCACCTCGGCATCGACCCGGTCCACTTCGGGCTGATCATGGTGCTCAACCTGATGATCGGGCTGCTGCATCCACCGATGGGGCTGGTGCTGTTCGTGCTCGCGCGCGTCGCCAAGCTCTCGGTGGAGCGCACCACGATGGCGATCCTGCCCTGGCTGGTGCCGCTCTTGATCAGCCTGGGCCTGGTGACCTACATTCCGCAGATCAGCCTGTGGCTGCCGAGACAATTTTCCTGAAGGACCGTGCCATGCTCCAACACGCCTCGCTCGTGATCCGCCTGAATCCTGCCGACGACGTGGTGATCGCCTGCCGCGACCTCGATGCCGGGACCAATCTCATTGCCGAGAAGGTCGCCTGCCGCGACCGCATCCCCGCCGGGCACAAGGTCGCCACGCGCGCAGTCGCCAAGGGCGACCCGGTGCGCCGCTATGCCCAGATCATCGGCTTCGCCTCGCAGCCGATCGCCGCCGGCGACCATGTCCACGTGCACAACCTCGAGATGCGCGCGTTCGACCGCGACTACGCTTTCTCGACGGACGTGAAGCCGGTTGTGCCGGTGACGCCCGCGGCGACCTTTCGCGGCTACGTGCGCCCGGACGGGCGCGTTGCGACGCGCAACTACATCGGCGTCATCGCCACGGTGAACTGCTCGGCGACGGTGTGCCGCGCGATCGCCGACCGCTTTCGCGGCGAGGCGCTCGCGGCGTTTCCCAATGTCGATGGCGTGGTGGCGCTGACGCACAGCACGGGCTGCGGCATGGATTCGGCGGGCGAGGGCATCGATGTGCTCCGCCGCACCATCGCCGGCTACGCGCGCCACCCGAACTTCGCCGGGATGCTCCTGGTCGGCCTCGGCTGCGAATCCAACCAGATGGGCGCGCTCATGCTTGCAGAAGGCCTCGCGCCTTCGAACCTCCTGCACACGATGACCATCCAGGACACGGGCGGCACGCGCAAGTGCATCGACGAGGGCGTCGCAAGGGTGAAGGCAATGCTGCCGATCGCCAACCGGCTCGAGCGTGAAGAGGTGAGTGCCGGCCACATCACCATCGGCCTGCAATGCGGCGGCTCCGACGGCTATTCCGGCATCACGGCAAACCCCGCGCTGGGCGCGGCCGTTGACCTGCTGGTGCGCCACGGCGGCACGGCGATCCTCTCCGAGACGCCGGAAATCTACGGCGCCGAACACCTGCTCACGCGCCGCGCGGTGACGCGTGAAATCGGCGAGAAGATCGTCAGGCGCATCGCGTGGTGGGAGGAGTACACCGCGCGCAACCACGGCGAGATGAACAACAACCCGTCGCCGGGCAACAGGGCGGGCGGGCTCACCACGATCCTCGAGAAGTCGCTGGGGGCGGTCGCCAAGGGTGGCACCACCAACCTCGTCGATGTCTACGAGTACGCGCACCCGGTGACGGCGAAGGGCTTCGTCTTCATGGACACGCCGGGCTACGATCCGGTGTCGGCCACCGGGCAGGTCGCCGGCGGCGCCAACGTCATCTGCTTTACCACCGGGCGCGGGTCGGCCTATGGCTGCAAGCCCGCGCCGTCGCTCAAGCTCGCCACCAATTCGCCGCTTTACCTGAAGCAGACCGACGACATGGACATCAACTGCGGCACCATCCTCGATGGCGAGGAGACCGTGCAGGACGCGGGACGGCGCATCTTCGAGCGCGTGCTCGAGGTCGCCTCGGGCTCGCGCACCAAGAGCGAGGAACTGGGCTACGGCGAGGACGAGTTCGCGCCCTGGATCCTCGGTGCCACGATGTAGGCAGGCAATTCGCAGCACCCCGGGAAATCACACCGAAAAAATGGAGGAGACCATGATGAAACGCATTGCAGCCTTGATCGTCGCATTCGCCGCGCTGGGAATTGCCGGGCCGTCCGCCGCCCAGACCAAGCTCAAGTGGGCGCACGTCTACGAGGTGAGCGAGCAGTACCACAAGCAGGCTCTGTGGGCTGCCGAGGAGATCGGGAAGCGCACCAACGGCAGGTACGTGATCGAGGTATTCCCGGCCTCCACGCTGGGCAAGGAGACCGACATCAACCAGGGGCTCACGCTCGGCACGGTGGACATCATCTACACCGGCCAGCTCTTCGCCGGGCGCACCTACGGGCCGATCTCGATCGGCGGCGCGCCGTACATGTTCCGCGACTTCGCGCACTGGAACACGTTCCGCAACAGCCCGTTCTTCCAGGAGCTCGCCGATGGCTATGGCAAGAAGAGCGGCGGCAACAAGGTGACCGCGCTCACCTATTACGGCGAGCGGCACGTCACTTCGAACAAGGCCATCAACAAGCCCGAGGACATGAAGGGCCTGAAGATCCGCGTGCCCGACGCGCCGCTCTACATGATGTTCCCCAAGGCGGTGGGCGCGAACCCGACGCCGATCGCGTTTGCCGAGGTCTATCTCGCGCTGCAGAACGGCACCGTGGACGCGCAGGAAAACCCGCTGCCGACCATCGACGCGAAGAAGTTCTACGAGGTGCAGAAGTACATCACGCTTACCGGCCACATCACCGACAGCCTCCTTACGATCATCGGCGGGCCGACGTGGGCCAAGCTCTCGCCCGAGGATCGCAAGATATTCGCCGAGGTGACCAGGGAGGCGGCCGACCGTTGCACGAGGGAGATCCAGGCGATCGAGGCCGGGCTCGCGGCGGAATTCGAAAAGCGCGGCAAGACCGTGGTGAAAGTCGACCGCAAGCCCTTCCGCGAGGCGGTGATGAAGGAGCACAACGGCAAGGACGCGACCTGGAGCAAGGACGAGTACGACAAGCTGCAGAAACTCTAGGCGCGCATTGGAGCATCGCCATGAGCAAGGCATCCGCGAAGGTCCGGGAGGAGTTCCTTGCGCTCCTCCCGCCGACGATCTTCTTCCTCGTTGCACTGAGCATCATCGCGGTGGTCCGCGTGCTGATGCTCAAGGGAACGGGGATTCCCGTCAGCACGCCTGATCCAGATCCGGTGGGCGCCCTGGTGTTGGGCAAGTCGGTGCTGATCGCGGACCTGATGCCATTCATCAACAAGTACCCGGACAAGCCCCTGGCCTACAACGTCGCGTGGAAGACGGCGATCTATGTCTTCGTTGCGCTCGTCATCCATTACCTGGAGCACCTTTTCGACTTCTGGAAGGAAGCCCCCGGCCTCGTCGCCGCCAACCAGAAGCTTCTCGAGGCGATGGTCTGGCCGCACTTCTGGGCGATCCAGATCGTGCTGGTGGTGCTGATCTTCAATTACTGCGTGGCGCACGAGTTCTCCCGAGTCATCGGTGGGGCGAAAGTGCGGGCGATGTTCTTCGAGGCGCCGCCCGAGGGCCGGCCATGACCCGTGCTTGGACGCGGGTGCCCGACGCTCAATCGATTTCGAGCCAGATCTCGTTGCGGCGCAGGAACCACGGGGTCCACGGCGGGTCGTACCGCGCCCACATCGGCTCGCCGCGCCACTTGGTGCCTTCCTGTTCCAGCGCGTCTTTCAGCTTCTTCAGGTTCTCGTCATAAAGGCCCTGCGAGGACGTCCCGGAGTAGCGGATGACGGCGACCGTTCGCGCCGGGACTTCCCGCAAGACCACGCGGGCATCGTTCGGCTCGGGAAGGGTTTGCAGCGTCCACTCCCGGGGCATCGCGAACTGGATGGCGTAGCCGCCGGCGCTCGCGCTTTGCGCCACCGGCGCCGTCATGGCGATCTTCGCGGGCGATTGCGCGACGGGCGCGGTCATCTCGATCTTTCGCGCGCCCTTGTTCCCGCCGAAGATGTAGCCTGCCAGGATGCGAAAGCCCTGGTTGCCCGCCTCGCCGGCGGTCGTGTCGACGATGGTCTCCGCGACAAGGTAGGGCTCGTAGCGGCGAACTTCGAATGCTTCGGCCGAGCGGACAACCACATGGGAGGGCTCGTCAATTGCCATGGCGCAACTCCAGGCGGCAAGCAGCAGGAAGGCAAGCGGATGCTGGTATCGTTTCATCGAAGTGCCCGGGGAAGACAGCGTGGCAAGCAAGGGCATCATTGCCCTCCCGGTGTGACCCGGCATTCCTGGTTTGGTTTCCGACATGGCCGCAATGATGACCGATGACCAGATCGAGGCGGTACTGAGGGACCTGTTTCGTTCGCAGCGCTTCGCGGTGCTGGCGACCGACAGCCACGGGCAGCCATTCACCAGCCTGATGGCATTCGCCGCTTCCGAGGACCTGGCGCAGCTGGTGGTCCTGACCGAGCGGGCCGCGCGCAAGTTCGCCAACCTCACGGCGAACCGCCGGGTCGCGCTGCTCATCGACAACCGCGAGAACAAGGGCTCCGACACGCTGGAATCGGTCGCGGTCACCGCGATCGGGGAGGCTGAGGAGCTGGACCCGGTTGCGGGCGCTGCCCTGCTGCAGCTCTTTCTCGCCCGCCATCCCTACCTGGCCGCATTCGCCGCATCTCCCTCGTGCGCAATCGTAGGGGTGAAGATCAGCGCATACCGGCTGGTTTCCCGCTTCCAGGAGGTCGCCGAATGGCGCATCCGGTCGTAGCCGGCGGCGGCTTTGCCGGCCGAGGCCGCCCCCTGCCCCTGCCGCCGCTTGAATTGCGGGATGGGAGACCCAACGTGCCTGGGGCCCGGGGCGAAGGGTATTCCGGGAGAGGGTAAAATGAACTCCCTTCCCGATTCCCGGTCCCCGGCATAACCCGGTCACCAACATAGGCCAGACATGAAACGCATATTCCTTTTCCTCGTAACCAACATCGCGGTGATGGTGGTCCTGTCCATTGTCGTCTCGGTCCTCGGCGTCGGCAATTTCATGACCGCCGAAGGGCTCAACCTGGGCATGCTGCTGGTGTTTTCCGCCGTGATCGGTTTCACCGGCTCGTTCATTTCGCTGCTGATGTCCAAGTGGATGGCGAAGATGTCCACCGGCGCGCATGTGATCGAATCACCGCAGTCCGATGACGAGCGCTGGCTCGTTTCCACCGTGCATCGCCTTGCCGACAAGGCCAACATCGGGCACCCGGAGGTCGCCGTGTTCGAAGGCGCGCCCAATGCCTTTGCCACGGGCGCCTTCAAGAACTCCTCGCTCGTCGCCGTCTCCACGGGGCTGCTGCAGACGATGAACCGCGAGGAGGTCGAGGCCGTGCTCGGCCACGAGATCGCGCACATCGCCAATGGCGACATGGTGACGCTCACCCTGATTCAGGGCGTGGTCAACACCTTCGTCGTGTTCCTCTCGCGCATCGTCGGCTATCTCGTCGACAGGGCCGTGTTCAAGACCGAGCGCGGGACGGGCCCGGGCTACTTCATCACCGTCATGGTCAGCCAGATCGTGTTCGGCATCCTCGCCTCGATCATCGTCATGTGGTTCTCGCGGCAGCGCGAGTTCCGCGCGGACGCCGGCAGCGCCGACCTGCTCGGCAGGCCCGGCCCGATGGTGGCGGCCCTCAGGCGCCTCGGGGGGCTCGAGCCAGGAGAGCTGCCCAAGTCGATGGCGGCCTCCGGCATCAATGACAAACCGGGATTCATGTCGCTATTCTCCAGCCACCCGCCGATCGAGGAGCGCATCGCCGCGCTTCAGGCCCGCAAGCCGTAGCCTCGATCGCCATCGCAGTTCCGGGCGCCGCGGCAGCAATGTCGCGGCGCTTTTGTTTCCAATGGACTTGAAGCTCCTCGTCTTTCTCACCATCCTCGGCCACACGGCATTCAACGGCAGCCGGGTGGCGGTGTCCCTGCAGGCGCTCAGCCTCGGCGCTTCGCCCTTCACGGTAGGCATCCTGATGGCCCTCTACGCGGCCTTGCCGATGCTCCTTGCCGTGAGCGCCGGCCGGCTTGTGGACCGCATCGGCGTCCGCCGGCCGCTCATCTTCTCCGCACTCGCGCTCGCCCTTTCCGTGCTTGTCCCCGCGGTCTTTCCCGGCATCGAGCCGCTGTACTTCGCCGCGGTCGCGATCGGCACCAGCTTCCTCGTCTACTCGGTCACGATCCAGCACGCGGTGGGCGCGCGCAGTTCGGCCGAGGAGCGCGCCCGTGACTACAGCTATCTGTCGATCGGCTTCTCGGTGTCGGGCTTCCTCGGGCCCACGATCGCCGGATTCTCGATCGACCTGTTCGGCCATGCGCGCACATTCCTGTTCCTGTCGATGTTCGCGGTGGCGCCGTTCGCGATCCTGCTGGCGCGGCGCGGCGCCATGAAGGTGCACCGCGCTGCGATTGCGCACGAGGGCCCGCGCCGGTTGTGGGACCTGTTGCGCGACCGGGACCTGCGCCGGCTCTTCCTCGTCACCGGCGTGCTGGCGATGGCGTGGGACCTGTTCAACTTCGTCATGCCCATCTATGGCACCAGCATCGGCCTTTCCGCCTCCACGATAGGCATGGTGCTCGGCAGCTTCGCGCTTGCGACGCTCACGGTGCGCCTGCTGCTGCCCTGGCTCAGCCGCCACTTGCGCGAGTGGCAGATGATCACGCTGACGATGATGGTCGGCTGCGTTGCCTATGCATTGATGCCGATGATGCGCACCGTGCCGCTGCTGGCCTGCATGGCGTTCGTGCTCGGGCTCGGCCTGGGCGCGACACAGGCGTCGATGATGTCGCTGCTGCATTCGACCGCGCCGGCCGGCCGCGCGGGCGAGGCGCTCGGCGTGCGCGCCGCCGTGATCAACGGCAGCAGCACCTTGCTGCCGCTTGCGTTCGGCGGCGTCGGCGCCGCGCTCGGGCTGGCCCCGGTGTTCTGGTCGATGGCCGCCTGCCTCGGGATCACCGGCTGGTTCGCCAATCGCCGGCGCCGCTTCCTCGAGCGTTGAGCATGCTGCAGGGCACAAGGCTGCAAGTGCTTGTGTTAAAATAACAATTTTCCGGGTTCGAGAGCGCCATGCCGATTTACGAGTACCGCTGCTCCGCTTGCGGCTTCCAGAAGGAATACCTGCAGAAGGTGAGCGACGCGCCCCCCGTCACCTGCCCGGAATGCGGCAAGGAGTCGTTGGCGAAAATGGTCACCGCAGCCGGCTTCCAGCTGAAGGGCAGCGGTTGGTACGCCACCGATTTCAAGGGCAGCGTGAAGACGGCGAAGGCCGGCGAGACCGCCGGTGCGGACAGCAAGTCCGATGCGAAGGCGGATTCGGCATCCGGGCCGAAATCCGACGCCAAGCCCGACGCGAAGACCGAGGCCAAACCGGACGCGAAATCCGAAGCCAAGCCGGACAGCCAAGGCGAGCGCTTCGCCTCCAGCCCCATCGGCGACATGAAGGCGGTTCGCAAGTACCTGCTTGCCGGGATCCTGGTCTGGATCCCGCTCGGCATCACGATCTGGGTGCTGAAGCTCCTCGTCGACCTGCTCGACCAGAGCCTGCTGCTGCTGCCCGCGCAATGGCGCACCGAAGCGTGGCTCGGCTTCCACGTTCCCGGGTCAGGGCGTGATCCTGGTGTTCCTGATCGTGCTTCGTCACGGGCGTGCTCGCCGCCAACTTTTTCGGCAGGCAACTGCTGACGTGCGGCGATTCGATCCTGAACCGCATCCCGATCGTGCGTTCGATCTACGGCGGGCGTGAAGCAGATCAGCGACACGCTGTTCTCCTCCGAAGGCAAGGCCTTCCGGCGCGTGGTGCTGGTGCGCTATCCGCATTCCGGCGCGTGGACCGTGGCGCTGGTGACCGGGACTCCGCGCCACGAAGTCACCGACCACCTCGGCCTCGACCAGATCTCGGTGTTCGTGCCGACCACGCCGAACATCACCGCGGGCTTTTTCCTGATCGTCCCGAAGAGCGAGACGATCGAGCTCGAGATGAGCGTCGACGAGGCGCTCAAGTACATCATTTCCATGGGCGTGGCGGAGCCGTCCCGCCAGAAGCCCCGGCCCGGGAGCCACCGCTCCGGGACCGACCCCGATCCGCGGCCGTCGCCGAAAACGTAGGCGGCGGCACCCCGAAGACAAGAATCTCCCGTCGCTCCGGCGAAAGCCGCGAACCCAGTGATCTCCGAAGACATGCTGGATCCCGGGTCAAGCCCGGGATGACGAAAATTGCAACTGCATGGAACAAAGATGAGAACCAACTACTGCGGATTGATCGATAAGCGATACCTCGGCAAGACCGTTACCCTGTTCGGCTGGGCGCACCGCCGGCGCGACCACGGCGGCGTCATCTTCATCGACCTGCGCGACCGCGAAGGGCTGGTGCAGGTGGTCATCGACCCGGACCGCGTCGGCGACCTTTGCCGTCGCCGACAAGATGCGCAACGAATTCGTGCTCAAGGTCACGGGCGTGGTGCGGCCGCGTCCCGAGGGCACCGTCAACCCCAACCTCAAGAGCGGCGCGATCGAAGTGCTGGCGCACGAGATGGAGGTGCTCAACCCGGCGCAGACGCCGCCCTTCATGATCGACGACGAGATCGTGTCAACGAGGAGGTGCGCCTCAAGTACCGCTACATCGACCTGCGCCGCGAGACCGATGCAGAGGATCATGCGCCTGCGCCATCGCATCGCCATGGCGGTGCGCAGTATCTCGACGACAAGGGTTTCATCGACGTCGAAACGCCGTTGCTCTACAAGTCCACGCCCGAGGGCGCGCGCGAGTTTCTGGTGCCGTCGCGCATGCACGACGGCCAGTTCTACGCGCTGCCGCAGTCGCCCGCAGCTGTTCAAGCAACTGCTGATGATGGCGGGCTTCGACCGCTACTACCAGATCGTCAAGTGCTTCCGCGACGAGGACTTGCGCGCCGACCGCCAGCCGGAATTCACGCAGATCGACATCGAGACCTCGTTCCTCGACGAGCGCGAGATCCAGGACATCATGGAAGGCCTCGTGAACGCGATGTTTCAAGCAGGTGTCGGCGTTGACCTCGCGATTTCCCGCGCATGACCTATGCCGAGGCGATGGCGCGCTACGGCTCGCGACAAGCCGGACCTGCGGGTGAAGCTCGAGCTGACCGAGCTGACCGACATGATGAAGACGGTCGACTTCAAGGTGTTCCGAGCGGCAGCCGAAATGCCCGAACGGCCGCGTCGCCGCGCTGCTGCCTGCCGGGCGGCAACGCGCAATTCACGCGCAAGGAGATCGACGACTCACCACGTTCGTCGCGATCTACGGCGCGAAGGGGCTCGCTTACATCAAGGTGAACGATGCCACCAAGCTCAACGAAGAGGGCCTGCAGTCGCCGATCGTGAAGTTCTTGACCGAAGTCGCGCTCGCCGAGATCCTCAAGCGCGTGTGGCGCGCAAGACCGGCGACCTGATGTTCTTCTGCGCCGACAGAGCCAAGGTGGTCAACGATTCGCTGGGCGCCTTGCGCGTCGAAGATCGGCCATGAGAAAGGTTATGCCGAAAAGGGCTGACAGGCCGTTCTGGGTGGTCGATTTCCCCGCCTACGATTACGATGAGGAGAACAAGCGCTGGTCTGCCGCGCATCATCCGTTCACCGCGCCAAAAGACGAGCATATCGCGCTCATGGAGACCGATCCCGGGCAGGTGCTGGCCAAGGCCTACGACGTGGCGATGAACGGCTGGGAACTGGGCGGCGGCTCGGTGCGCATCCACCGCGCCGGAAGTGCAGGCGCAAACAGTTCAGGATGCTCGGCATTTCGGCGGAGGACTCAGCGCGCCAAATTCGGCTTCCTGCTCGATGCGCTTGCAGTACGGCGCGCCGCCGATGGGCGGCATCGCCTTCGGGCTCGACCGCATGGTGACGATGATGTGCGGGAAGGGGACTCGATTCGCGACGTGATCGCGTTCCCGAAAACGCAGCGCGGGCAGGACTTGATGGTCGAAGCGCCCAGCCCGGTGCCGGAAAAGCAGTTGCGGGAATTGCACATCAAACTGAGGAATGCCCCGCCAATGAAGACGGCCCTGATCGTGCATGGCGGCGCAGGCAAGTGGCGCCCGGGTTCGGACGACGATGCGATCGCCGGCACCATCGCCGCCGTCGAGGCCGGGCGCAAGGTGCTGGCCGCCGGCGGAAGCGCGGTCGATGCGGTTTGCGCGGCGGTCGTCCTCCTCGAGGACAATCCGATCTTCAACGCCGGCACCGGAGCCGTGCTCAATTTCGACGGTTTCTGCGAGCTCGACGCCTGCGTGATGGAGGGAAGCGGCAAGCGCGTCGGCGGGGTAGCCGCATTGCAGCGGGTGAAGAACCCGGTGCTGGTGGCACGCAAGGTCATGGACGAGACCGACCACGTGCTGCTTGCCGGGGACGGCGCGCAGCGTTTTGCCCGCGTCATGGGGTTCGGCGATCACGATCCGGTCACCGCAGAGCGCCGCGCCGACTGGCAGGACAAGAAGAGCCACGTGGACGAGATCCTCGGCGCGAACGCGCTCAAGATGCGCCGCTTCCTGATGCAGCACCCGGAGTACGCCGGCGGCACCGTCGGCTGCGCGGCGGTCGATCGCCACGGCGTGCTGGCGGCAGCCACCTCGACCGGCGGCGTGACGCTGAAGCTGGTGGGCCGCGTCGGCGATACCCCGATTCCCGGCGCCGGGAACTACGCCTCGGAACATGTCGCCGCATCGGCCACCGGCACCGGCGAGTTCGTGATGCGCTCGCTCACCACGCGCGCCATTTCCGAATCCGTCGAGCGCGGCGCGACGCTCGAACAGGCAGTCGCGGGCGCGCTGGAGCAGCTCGGGCGCGACTTCGACGCCGACGTGGGGCTGATCGCGGTGGATCGCCATGGCAACGCCGTCGCGAGGCATCGCACCAAGGACATGCCGCACGCGTACTTCTCCGGCGACGGCCCGGTGGTGGCGAAGATGCGCGTTGGCTGACGTGCCCGTGGTGGCGAGGGCGTGGAAGATCCCCGTCTCGACGCTGGTGGTGATCCACACGCCGGCGCTCGAGGTGCTGCTGATCGAACGCGCCGACCACCCCGGCTTCTGGCAGTCGGTCACCGGAAGCCAGGACGAAGGCGAGACGCTCGCCGAGACCGCAGCGCGCGAAGTCGGCGAGGAAACGGGCATCGATGCCTCGCGCTTCAAGCTGGAGGACTGGCAGGTGGAAAACGTCTACGAGATCTTCGCCGTCTGGCGCCACCGCTACGCGCCCGGCGTGACGCACAATACCGAGCATGTGTTCTCGCTCGAAGTGCCCGCGGGCGAGCCCGTGAAGGTGGCTCCGCGCGAGCACCTGCAGGCGATCTGGCTGCCGTGGCAGGAAGCGGCGGCGCGGGTTTTTTCCTGGAGCAACCGGCAGGCGATACTGATGCTGCCGGAGCGCGTCTCGGCGCGCTGACCGCTTGCCATTCGCAGCCACCATGCCACACACCAAGCACAGCGCCGTCACGGTAGTCACCTACAACATCCACAAGGGGCTGTCGCACTTCAACAGGCGGCTGGTCGTGCACGACATCCGCGAGCGGCTGACGGCGCTCAAGGCCGATGTCGTGTTCCTGCAGGAAGTGCAGGGATCGCACCTGAAGCGCTCCGACCGGCACCTCGACTGGCCTGCCGAGCCGCAGCACGAGTTCCTCGCCGGCCGCACCGCCACCGAGCTCGAGGAGGTCCACACCGCGTACGGGATGAACGCCGTCTACCAGGACGGCCACCACGGCAACGCCGTGCTGTCGCGGCATCCGATCGTGCTCGCGGAGAATACCGACATCTCGCACCACGCGCTCGAGAGCCGGGGAATGCTCCACTGCGAAATGGCGGTGAAAGGCTGGGACGTCCCGCTGCATTGCGTGAACGTGCACCTCGGGCTCTGGGGACGCAGCAGGCGGTTGCAGATCGATCGCGTCGCCGAACGCATCCGCTCCGAGGTCCCCGACGCGGCGCCGCTCGTTCTCGCGGGCGACTTCAACGACTGGCGCGGCACGGCCAGCCGCCAGCTGGCGCAGGCCCTGGGCATGGTCGAAGTCTTCGAGCACATGCACGGCCGCCCGGCGCGGAGCTATCCGGCGCGGATGCCGCTGCTCGCCCTCGACCGCATCTACGTGCGCGGGCTCAAGGTCGCCAGCGCCGAATGCCACGGCGGCCACGCCTGGTCGCGGCTCTCCGACCACCTCGCCCTGTCCGCGAAGCTCACGCGCTAGGGAAACGGTGAAGATCAAGCTCGTCCCCGGCAATAGCATCGTGTTGCTCGAGGGGGGCGGGAGCTTCTTTCCCGCGCTGGTCGGTGCAATCGACGGCGCCAAGGTGGAAGTCCGGTTGGAAAACTATATTTATGCCGACGATGCTGCCGGGGAATCGGTAGGTCAGGCGCTGATGCGCGCCGCCCGCCGCGGGGTCGGCGTATACGTGCTGCTCGACGCGTTCGGCTCGCGTGACTTTTCGCCGGCGCGAGCTGCTGCGATGCGCGAGGCCGGCGTGCACCTGCGCTTCTACCGCCCGGAACTGAGGATCCTGCATTTCCGCCGCAGCCGGCTGCGCAGGCTGCATCGCAAGATCGCGCTCGTCGACGGCAGAATCGGATTCGTGGGCGGCATCAACATCATCGACGACCTGACCGAGGTCGAGACCGGCAAGCCGCGCTTCGACCTCGCAGTGCGCATCGAGGGGCCGCTGCTCGCCGAGATCTACCCTATGGTGGTGCGGATATGGCTGATCGTCACCGCGCTGGCGATCGGGCGCCGCGATCCCGGCATCAAGGCGCCGCAGGTCAGCCGTTCCCCGGCCGGGGAGATGACAGCCGCCCTGCTGGTGCGCGACAACGTCTTCCGCCGCCGCGAGATAGAGGAGGCATACCTGGACGGCATCCGCGGCGCCACTCGCGAGGTGATCATCGCCTGCGCCTATTTCCTGCCGGGCCGCAAGATCCGCCACGCGCTGGTCGAGGCGAGCGTGCGCGGCGTGAAGGTGACGCTGCTGCTGCAAGGTTGGACCGATCACCCCATCCTCAAGTGGGCGACGCGCTCGCTTTACGGCAAGCTCCTTGCGGCGGGAATCGCGATCCACGAATACGAAGCCAGCGAACTGCACGCCAAGGCCGCGGTGGTCGATGAGCGCTGGGCCACCGTCGGCTCGTCGAACCTCGACCCGTTCAGCCTGGTGCTTTCGCGCGAGGCGAATGTCGCGGTGTTCAACGTGGCGTTCGCCCGGACGCTCAAGGCATCGCTGCTGCGCGCAATCGCAGAGGGGGCGGTGCGCGTCGACATCGAGAACTGGGGAAAGCGGACGCTGTGGCAGCGCCTGAAACTCGGGCTCGCCTACCTGTTCGCCCGTGTCATCGTCGGCATGATGGGCTCCCGGCAGGAGTGGTTCTAGGGCGGCTAGCGGTGCTGGGCCCGGTTGGCGGACGCGCCGCGGATCAGCGTGCCGACCCCGGCATTGGTCAGAACCTCGAGCAGCAGCGCGTGGGAAACGCGGCCGTCGATGATGTGCGCGTTCTTCACGCCGTTCTTCACCGCGTCCAGCGCGCACTCCACCTTGGGCAGCATGCCGCCGGAGATCGATGCCGTCCTCGATCATCTCCTTCACCTTGGACGGCGTCAGCCCCGTCAGCACCTTGCCGCTCTTGTCCAGCACGCCGGTGGTGTTGGTGAGGAGGATCAGCTTCTCGGCCTGCAGCGCGATCGCGATCTTGCCGGCGACCACGTCGGCGTTGATGTTGTAGGCCACGCCGTCGCTCGTCCACGCCGAGCGGCGCGATCACCGGGATGAAGTCCTCGGTGTCCAGCAGGTCGATGATGCCGGTGTCGATCGCGCACGACTTCGCCCACCAGGCCGATGTCGATCTTCTTCTTCTTGTTCTCCTTGCTCGGGATCTTCAGCTGCCGCGCATGGATGAAGTTGCCGTCCTTGCCGGTGAGCCCCACCGCCTTGCCGCCGGCCTTGTTGATGAGCGTGACGATCTCCTGGTTGACCAGGCCGCCCAGCACCATCTCGACCACGTCCAGCGTCTCGTCGTCGGTGACGCGCATGCCCTGGATGAACTCGCTCTGCTTGCCGATCTTCTGCAGGAGTCGCCGATCTGCGGGCCGCCGCCGTGCACCACCACCGGGTTCATGCCGATCAGCTTCAACAGCGTGATGTCCTCGGCGAAGTCCTCCTGCAGCGCGATGTCGGTCATGGCGTTGCCGCCGTACTTGACGACGATGTTCTTGTCGTAGAAGCGCTGGATGTACGGCAGCGCCTCGATCAGCACCTGCGCCTTGTACGACGGGTCGAGCGGTTTCGCCATGGTGTGGGGACGGCCGGGAGGTTGGGTGAGCGCCATTGTACGAACGGCGGCGCCCGGGATGCTAGGGGCGGACGAAAAAAAAGCCCCCCGGCGCCGAACGGCGCCAGGGGATGAGGCCGGGGCGGGCGCCCCGGTCCGGTGACTTGCCGATCTACTGGATCGCGAGCCGGGTGGCTGTCGCGACGATCTTCTTCGGCAGGGTCAGCTCGAGGATGCCGTCGGCGAACTTCGCCTCCGAGCGCGACTGGTCGATCTCGTGGGCGAGCGCGAAGCGGCGCGCCGTCTTGCCGTAGAAGCGCTCGCTGTGAACGTACTTGCCGTTCTCGCTGGCCTCCTTCTCGCGCTTCACCTCGGCGGAAATCACCACTTCGTTGCCGTCGATCTCGACCGAGATCTGGTCCTTCTTCACGCCGGGAAGCTCCGCGGCGACCTTGTAGGCGCCCTCGGTCTCGCTCACGTCGAGGCGGATCGGCTTCGGCGCGCCGGCGTCCCAGCCTTGTGCCGGACGGAAAAGCTGGTTGATCAAGCCATCGAACTGGCCCGCGAGGGGCTCATAGCGCAGCAGGGAACTCATCATGACCTCCATGTCATCGGATTGGCGGGGGTGCCCCGGTCGCCCTCAAATCGGGGCGCTCTCCGGGGCTTCAAGCGGCCTGCGGCGCAGGCGGCGCGAACCGCGCCCGCCATGCGATTTCAGCCTTCAGGTGCTAACATTGGGACGACCCTTTCGCGATGCAACCCCCTCCAGCCCAAGCAATGATGGACACCCAGAGCTTCGAGGAAATCGAGGGCCACCGCCCCTACTTGATGCGCTACGCACTGGCACAGCTGCGCGATTCGCACCTCGCCGAGGAAGCGGTGCAGGATTGCCTGCTGGCGGCGATCGAGAATGCCGCGACCTTCCGCGGCGGCTCGAGCCTGCGCACGTGGCTGACCTCGATCCTGCGCTTCAAGGTGATCGACCTGCAGCGCAAGGCCGTTTCCGAGCGGGCCCGTTTCGCCGAGCCTGCGGGCGGCGAGGACTTCGACGACGAAGCCTGGCTGGACGCCCTGTTCGACGAGACCGGCCACTGGCGCGACAAGCCGCAGGCCTGGGGCGATCCGGAGGCGGCGCTCGACCAGAAGCGCTTCTGGGAGGCCTTCGAGCGTTGCCTGGACAAATTGCCCGGTGCCAGCGGGCGGGTGTTCTACAAGCGCGAGGTCCTCGGCGAGGACACCGAGGACATCTGTAAGGCCGAGGCGATCACTTCGTCCAATTGCTGGGTGATATTGCATCGCGCCCGCATCGGGCTTGCGGGGCTGCCTTGAGAAGAACTGGTTCGCGCGGCAGGGAATCCCCGCAGGTGGCTGAGATCAACTGCCGGGAGGCCTCGCGGCTCCTGTCGCTTTCGCTCGACCGGGAGCTCACGTCCGAGGAGCGCGAGCGCCTCGAGCATCACTTGTCGCTGTGCAACGCGTGCCGCAATTTCAAGGTGCAGGTCGGATTCCTGCGCGGCGCGGCAAGGCGTTATGGCCCGCAGGGTGGCGGCGCAAAGTGAACGGTTTCTTGCAACTTTTCCTGGAGGCCAGATGAAGTCCACCTTGATCCACGCTGCCGTGGCGGGACTGATTGCAGCAGGTGTGGCCGGCGAGGCCGTCGCGCAAGAGGCCAAGCCGGCGAAGGAGAAATGCTTCGGCATCGCCAAGGCCGGGCAGAACGATTGCGGCACCGCCTCGCATTCGTGCGCGGGCAAGTCGAAGAAGAATGGCGCGCCCGACGAGTGGAAGTACGTTGCCAAGGGCACGTGCGAGAAGCTGGGCGGCAAGCTCAAGGTCGAGACTGCCGTGCCGAAGAAGTGATTTGTCCCCACCCCAACGAGAAAACGAAAGGAACACCCGAATGAAATCGTCAAGAATCCTGCTCACCTCCGCCGTCGCCGGCCTGCTTGCCGCCGGGCTGGTGGGCAATGCCACCGCGCAGGACAAGGCCGCTCCCGTGAAGGAGAAATGTTTTGGCGTCGCGAAAGCCGGGCAGAACGACTGCGGCACGGCTTCGCATTCGTGCGCGGGCATGAGCAAGAAGGACATGGACGCTGGCGAATGGAAGTACGTCGCCAAGGGATCGTGCGAGAAGATGGGCGGCAAGCTCACCGACGCAAGCGACAAGAAACCGGCCAACCCGGCCAAGAAGTCCTGAAGCGGCCTTTCACGAATGAACCGGCAGGGGCGCGCAGGAAACGCGCAGCGCGCTCCCGCCGTGCAAACGGTACACATTCCAGGGCCGCCGGCACGAGGGCGCGTGGAAGCAGGCGCAGGCTCGCCGTATTCTCCCCTTGCGCAAGGGCCCGATCCGGCGATTGCCGGGATCGGCTTGCGCGCCCCCCATTACCAGGAAATCCTCGCCACTTCGCCGTGCGTGTCCTTCCTTGAAGTGCACAGCGAGAACTTCTTCGGCGCGGGAGGCCAGCCGCTGCGCTACCTCGAGCGCTTCCGCGCCGAATACCCCCTGAGCCTGCACGGCGTCGGGCTCTCGCTCGGCTCGACCGACCCGCTCGACGAGGAACACCTGGCGCGCCTCGCGCAGCTCGTTTCGCGGTTCGAGCCGGCGCTGGTGTCCGAGCACATCTGCTGGAGCTCGATCGACGGGCGCCATGCCAACGACCTGCTGCCACTTCCCTATACGGAGGAAAGTCTTGCCCACGTCGTCGCTCGCGTGGGCGCGGTCCAGGACCGGCTCGGGCGCACGATCCTCGTGGAGAACGTGTCCAGCTACCTCGAGTTCGCGGACTCCGACATTCCGGAGTGGGAGTTCGTGGCAGAAGTGGCGCGCCGCGCCGGATGCGGCATCCTGCTCGACGTGAACAACATCCATGTCAATGCGGTGAACCACGGCTTCGATGCCCAAGCCTACCTCGGGGCGATCGCGCCCGGCACGGTCGGTGAAATCCACCTCGCGGGTTTCGAGGCAACGCCCGAGGGCCTCATCGACACCCACGGCGCCCGCGTCTTTCCCGAGGTCTGGCAGCTCTACGATGCGGCGATCGCGCGTTTCGGCCTCACGCCCACGCTCATCGAGTGGGACACGGACTTGCCCGCGCTGTCCGTCCTCCTTGGCGAGGCCGGCATCGCGAACCTCGTCCTCGACAGGCATGCCGCGCGAGCGGGCCGCAGCCCCGATGCGCGCGGGAAGGCTTCCGCCCCGGCGCGCGTGTCGCTGGCCGGCAAGGGAAGTTGAGCATGTTTTCGCTCGCGGGATTGCAGCGCGATTTCCTGGCGGCCATCGTCACCGGCGACAGCGCGCGGGCCGAGGCATTGCTGCGGCCGGGCGGGATCGCCGCGGCGAGCCGCGTCGGCGTCTACCGCAACAACGCGCGCAGCAATTGGCGAGGCGCGCTGCAGGCCGCCTATCCGGTCGTGCTGGCGCTGGTGGGCGAGCCCTTCTTCAACGAGGCCGCCGACCGCCTTGCCGATGCCCAGCCCTCGCGTTCCGGCGACCTGCACCGCTTCGGCGGCGGCTTCGCGGAATTCCTCGCCACCTATGCGCATGCAAGCGAGCTTGGCTATCTTCCCGACGTGGCACGCCTGGAGTGGGCGTGGCACGAGTCCTTCCACGCCGCCGAGCACGACATGCTGGAGCTGGAAAAGCTGGCGCGCGTGGCGCCTGAAGACTACGGGAGCCTGCGCTTTCGCCTGCACCCGTCGGCGCGGCTCGTGCGCTCTGGCTTCCCGGTGTTTTCGATCTGGCAGGCCAACCAGGAAGGCTTTGCCGGCGAAGGCCGCATCGATCCGGCCGCGGGGGGCGAGCAGGTGCTGGTGTTTCGCGGCGACCTCGACACGCGCCTGTTTGCGCTGGGAACGGCGGACTGGCATTTCCTGCACAACCTCGCGCAGGGGCTTTCGCTCGAAGAGGCCGCGGACCACGAGAGCCTCGCCGGCAACGAGGCATTCCTCGGCGAGGCGCTCAGGCGCTGGGTCGGGGAGGGCGTGATCGTTTCGTTCTCGCTCGGCGTGCGCGAGGCGCCGGGTTCATGAATGCGCCCGTGCTGTTCGCGCGCGGCGCGCTCGCAATCCTCATCGTGCTGGCGGCGGCCGCCGTGCCGGCGGGGGCGCAGCAGAAGGCCGCGGCGAAGCTCGACATCGCCGCATTGCAGAACAAGGCGTCGCGATTGCCGATGCTCGCCGAGCGCATCACCAAGCTCTACTCGCAGGTGGGGCAGAACGTCCTCGGCAGCCGCACCTCGCGCAACCTGCCGGCGGCGATCGCGGAATTCGAGGCGGGAATGAAGGAACTGGTCGCGCAGGCCCCGACCCCGGAGATCAAGGAAAACTACCAGCTGCTGGAACAGCTCTGGGCCGAGTACCGCGCGATCGCGACGAAACCCCCCAACCTCGACAGCGCCCGCCTGCTCGCCGAGCAGAACGAGGAAGTGGTGTGGATCGCCACCAAGGGCGCGCAACTGGTGCAGGACTACGCCAGGTCGCAGGCCAACGAGCTGATCCGCACGGCGGGCGAGGTGCGCGTCCTGTCGCAACGCATTGCCAAGCTCTACCTGTTTCGCAGCTGGGGCATCCGCTCCGAGGTCATCGCCAACGACCTGAAGACGGCGGATGCGCAGTTCCGCAAGGCGATGGCGAAGCTTCTCGCCGCGCCGCAGAACACGCCGG
The DNA here is from genome assembly GCA_963849005.1 of uncultured beta proteobacterium. Classification (GTDB taxonomy): domain Bacteria; phylum Pseudomonadota; class Gammaproteobacteria; order Burkholderiales; family Usitatibacteraceae; genus CAWKGC01. The sequence goes on from CAWKGC010000019.1 coordinate 303,822, forward strand.
AGATCAATGCCGAGCTGCAGCTTGCGGAGAACCAGTACATCTTCCTCGGCCAGGCCATCCAGCGGCTGGACGCGGGCAAGAACGTCACGCAGGAGCTGGAGTTCGTCGCCAAGACCTGCGACAACATCCTCGAGGTGATGGACCGCGCTACACGCCTCTACGAAGGCGTGAAGTCCTGAACCTCAGCCGGGCTTGTCGGGCGGGCGCGGCGTGACCAAGTCGACCGCGATCTTCCAGCCCGAGGCCTCCCGCCGCCAGACGCGGACTACCCAGGCATCGCGCCGGGAGCCGCCCGCCTTGCCGTAGGTCCCGAGCACCCAGGCGAAATCGTTGGAGCGAGAGACGCCGAAGCGCTCGATGCGGTAATCGCCGGGGGCAGGATCGACCGCGGCCAGCGCGGCCTGCTTGCCGAGCAGGGGCGCCATGCCTTCACGATAGACGCGAATCGTGTCCGAGGCCTGCGCGGCGAGCGCCGCGCGGACGCCCAGCGTTGCGGCGTCCGTGGCAAAGCGCGCCTCGCTTGCGGCAAGTTCGCCTCCTGCGTGCGCGTCGGCTGCCGCGGTGGCAGGGCCGGCAGCGAAACCGGCGTCCCACAGGGCCGCGCCTTCGTGCGAGATGCCGTGGTCGAGCGCGACCTTCCAGGTGCCGTCGCTTCCGCGCCGCCAGATCGAGAAGAACTGGCCGTAGGCCGGCGGCCGCGAGGCATCCGCCTTCGCCGTGACCTTCCACGGTCCCGTGGAGAGCGCAAGGTCGCCGGCGGCGGCGACGTCGACGTACACGGGCTTCCAGTCGAGGACGATGGGCGGGTCGGGACGCTCGGCGATCCACTTCCGGCCGTCGACCACATCGGGCCTGAGCAGGATCGCGCCCGGCTCGAGGTTGTCGAGGAAGGCCTGCTTCATCCCGGCCTCAAGCGAGCGCGCGGCGAATCCGCGCTCGGCCTTCGCCACCTGTTCGAGCATCGATTCCCGCGATGGCGCCGGCGTGGGCGTCACGCAGCCGCCCAGCCAGGCCGCGAGAAGCAGGGCCGCGGCCCCCTTCTCAAAGGACATAGCGCGCGAGGTCCTCGCTCATTGCAAGGTGGGCGAGCCGCTCGTCGACATAGGCGGAGTCGATCACTACCGTGGTCTCGCCGCGACCGGCGTCGAACGACAGGTCCTCGAGCAGTTTTTCGAGCACGGTGTGCAGCCGGCGCGCCCCGATGTTCTCGGTGCGTTCGTTGACGGCGAAGGCGATCTCCGCGAGCCGGCGCACCGCCTCGGGGGAAAAGGTGAGCGTCACGCCCTCGGTCGCGAGCAGCGCCTCGTACTGGCGAGTGAGGCACGCGTCGGTCGAGGTGAGGATCTTCTCGAAGTCCTCGACCGAGAGGCTGGAAAGTTCCACGCGGATCGGCAGGCGCCCCTGCAGCTCGGGTATCAGGTCGGAGGGCTTGGCGAGGTGGAAGGCGCCGCTCGCGATGAACAGGATGTGGTCGGTCTTGATCATGCCGTACTTGGTGGACACGGTCGTGCCCTCGACCAGCGGAAGCAGGTCGCGCTGCACGCCCTGGCGCGAAACGTCCGCCCCGGCCATTTCACTGCGGCTGGCGATCTTGTCGATCTCGTCGAGGAAGACGATGCCGTTCTGCTCGACGTTGCGGATCGCGGCGATCTTCAGCTCGTCGTCGTTCACCAGCCGCCCGGCTTCTTCGTCGGTGACCAGCCGCATCGCCTCGCCCACCTTGAGCGTGCGGCGCTTGCGCCGCCCGCCGCCCACGTTCGCGAACATCCCGGAAATCTGCTGCGTCAGCTCCTCCATCCCGGGCGGGGCGAAGATCTCCATGCCGCCCGTGCCCTGCGCGAGCTCGATCTCGATTTCCTTGTCGTCGAGCTTGCCCTCGCGCAGCATCTTGCGGAAGCGCTGCCGCGTGGTGTTTTCTTCCGAGTTCGGGTCCGGCCGCGCCGGCACGCCCGGCAGCAGCACGTCTAGGATGCGTTCCTCGGCGGCGTCCTCGGCGCGATGGCGGACCTTCCCCATCTCGAGCTCGCGCGCGTTCTTGACCGAGATCTCGGCGAGGTCGCGGATGATGGTGTCGACATCGCGCCCGACGTAGCCGACCTCGGTGAACTTCGTGGCCTCGACCTTGATGAAGGGCGCGGCGGCGAGCTTCGCCAGCCGGCGCGCGATCTCGGTCTTGCCCACGCCGGTGGGGCCGATCATGAGGATGTTCTTCGGCGTGATCTCCTGCCGGAGCGGCTCGGGCACGTGGGAACGCCGCCAGCGGTTGCGCAGGGCGATGGCCACCGCCCGCTTGGCATCGCGCTGGCCGACGATGAACTTGTCCAGCTCGCTGACGATTTCCTGCGGGGTCATCATCGCGCGTGGCCTTGACGCCTCACAGGGTCTCGATGGTGTGGTTCTGGTTGGTGTAGATGCACAGGTCGCCCGCGATCACGAGCGAGCGCTTGACCACATCGGCGGGCGCAAGCTCGGTGTTGTCCAGCAGCGCGCGCGCCGCGGCCTGCGCGTAGGCGCCGCCGCTTCCGATCGCCAGCAGGCCGTGCTCGGGCTCGAGCACGTCGCCCGTGCCGGTGATCATGAGGGAGAGGTCGCGGTCGGCGACCGCCAGCATCGCCTCGAGCCGGCGCAGCACGCGGTCGGTGCGCCAGTCCTTCGCGAGTTCCGTCGCCGAGCGCAGGAGGTTGCCCTGGTGCTTCTCGAGCTTGGCCTCGAAGCGCTCGAAGAGCGTGAACGCGTCCGCCGTGGCGCCGGCGAACCCGGCGAGGATGCGGTCGTGGTACAGGCGGCGCACCTTGCGCGCCGTTGCCTTGATGACGATGTTGCCGAGCGTGACCTGGCCGTCGCCGCCCATCGCCACGGAAGTCCCGCGGCGGGCCGAGAGGATGGTGGTGCCGTGGAAGAGTTCCGGGTTCATTCGGGAATCGTGCGAAGCGCGCGACGCTTCAGGTCAGCTTCTTGCGCAACAGGATCGCGTGCCGGTTGAAGCCGAAGGCCTCGATCAGCGCCGCATTGAGCTCGTTCAGGTTGGCGAGTATCACGCGTTTGCCGGCCAGCTGGATCGACTTCACCACATCGTAGAAAGTCGCGGCCGAGGCGAAGTCGATGCGCAGGACCTTGCTCATGTCGACGACCACCTCGGCGTGGCTCGCGGCGTAGTTGGTGAGCTCGGTGAACTGGTTCTGGCTGGCCGCCGAGATCACGCCCTTCAGCGAGAAGCCCGAGAGCAATTCCTCGGCGGCCGCGGCGGCCTTCGCGCCAGGGGACGCGGGCGCGCTTGCCTTGGCGGAGGCGGCCGAGATGGTGTTCACGTAAACCTCCCAGATGGGAGGCGAGATCTCGAAGGCGACGGCGTACTCGAGGCCGAGCTCCTCGAACGATTCGCTCCGGCCCTCCAGGATCTGCAGCTCGAACAGCAGCACCCAGTAGCTGCGAGCGGCCTCATTGGCCTCGTTGAAGGCGATGCGCAGCACCTTTTCCAGCGAAGCGGTGCCGTTGAACCACATCGGCGTCTTCTTCTTGCGCAGGCGCTGCAGGGCTGCGGCGAGCTGGCCCGCCTCATCGGAGGTGATCGAAGGAATCTTGGAGAAGTCCACGCGCACCGAGCCCGTTTCCTCGGTGAAGGCGAGGAACTTCGCGATCTCGCCCCCGAGTTCGCCCATTGGCCCGGGCTTGATGGCGAAGAAATCCTTGTTCTCGCGGCTCTGGTTGCGCCTCACGTCGCTGCCCGAATCGCTCGCCTCGCTCCATGCCGGCGGCGACTGCTCGAACTTGACCGTGTACATCATCGAGAGCGAATCGAACTCGGCGCGGTTCTGTGCCGTCTGGTGGAGATCGAAAAGCATCAGCCAGGCCTGCTTGTTGTTCTTCCCCACGGGATCCTTCAGCTGGCCCTTGAGCAGCGCGAGGCACGCGTTGGCATGGTCGGCGCTGTAGAGGATCGCGGCCTCCTGCGTGGGCGAAAGCGGCACCGTGTGGTATTCGGGGGCGCCCACCATGCCCGCCGCGGGACGGGCCGCGCTCTCCGCGCTGCGGGAGGACTTGGGGCCGCTCGAGGCTGCCGCGGAGGTCGCCATCGGTCTCGCCCTATTCCCTGGCCTGCGATGCGCCGGTAAGGCGGTAGTAGACGACGTCGTTTTCCAGCACCTCCATCTTGCCCGCGATCAGCACCGGCTCGTAGGAAAACTCCACCGGCTTGTCGGCGATCACCTCGACGATCGACTCGGGGCCTCCCGGCATGCAGAAGGCGCAATGCGGCGAGAAGGCGGTGAGGAGGAAGCGTTTCTGCTTGCGTGACTGGTCCAGCGGCAGCATGAAGCCGTAGAGCTTGACCTGCTGGTTGTTGAGCTCCTTGATCTGCGTGGTGAACTCGGGGCCGAATTTCTTGTTCGCCTTCTGCACGGTCTTCGCCTGCATCAGCAACTGCCAGGGGACCGCGCCGGCGGGCGCGGCCTCGATCGCCTGCATTCCCTGTTCCAGGGTGAGCGCCGGCGGCGGCGCCGCGCCGCAGGGCGCCGCCAATGGCAGCAGCGCCGCGCAGGCAAGGGCGGCCGCAAGTCGGGTGAATCGAAGGTCATGCGCCATGGTCATCGTCTTGCGAGCGTTGTCGCGATGTCGCTTCTGTACGCCTGGAAGGCAGGCAGGAGGCAGGTCGCGATTCCTGCAACCGATACTGCAATCACGAGCCAGGTCTCGGCAGGGGCCCAGGTGTATCCGGTCAGCGGCAACTGGCTCGATTGCTCCAGCCAGCGCCCGAGCCATTGCGCGCCGGCATGCCCGAGAGCCAGGCCAAGTATAACCCCCGAGGCGAGGAGCGTCACGCCCTCGGCCAGCACCAGCGCGGCCAGCGAAGAGCGGCGCGCGCCGAGGGCGCGCAGCAGCGCCAGGTCGTAGCGGCGTTCCTGGAGCGCCGAGGTCAGCGCGATGAACATCGAAAGCGCCGCGCTCACCATGAGCGCGAGGGCAAATGCCTGCAGCGTGTCGACGCCGAGGCCGACCATGTTCATCAGCCTGGCGCTCTCGTATGCCGGCGACGCTGCCTGCATGCCGCTGCCGCTGTTGATCGCGCGCGGCAGGCTTGCGGCGGCAAGTGGTGTGGCGTACCTGATGAGCAGCGCGGTGATCTCGCGTTCGTCTTCCTCGTTCCCATGCGCAGTGGCGGCCTGGGCTGCGCCGGCCGCCGCGCCGTGCTCCTCGTGGACGTGCCAAACGCTCGCCACCGGCGTGAGGATCAGCCGGTCGAGCACGGAGCCGCTGCGCTCGAGGATGCCGACCACGGTGAAGGGCCTGCCGCCATGCACCGAGCCGCCTTGCGAGAGGCCGTGCGTTCCGACGAAGGGCTTTCCGACCACGAGCCCCGTCTTCCTCGCGACTTCGGCGCCGACGACCGCTTCCATCTCGTCCTTGAACAGCCTGCCGGCGCCGACCCTGGCGCCATACATCTCGAGGTACGACCCATCGGTGCCGACGATGCGGAATCCCGCGTGGCTGTCGCCCAACGCCAGCGGCGTGCCCGAGGCGATCATCGGGTTCTTCAGGAGTTCCTGCGCGTCATGCAGCTTGATGTTGCCGGTGGGCACGTCGGCGTGGAAGACCGACGACAGGATCAGCTGCATCGGACTGCCCTTGGCGCCGACCACGAGGTCGACCGGTTTCGCATCGCGCGTCAGCCGGTCCTCGGCCTGGTCGGTGAAGAGCAGCAGCAACGCGAGCGTGGCCACGCCGAGCGCGAGCAGCAGTATGTTCAGCGCGGTAAGCAGCGGCCGCGCGGCGAGGTAGGCGAGCGCCAGGCGGGCGAGGCTCATTGCAGCACCAGCGAGCGCGAGAAGCGCGGGACGATGCGCCTGTCGTGCGTGGCGACGACCAGCGTGGCGCCGCATTCGGCGGCCTGGGCGAAGAGCAGGTCCAGCGTCGCCTCGCAGTTCGCGTCGTCCAGCGCGGAGGTCGGCTCATCGGCGAGGATCAGCTTCGGCCGGTTCACCACGGCGCGCGCGACTGCGACGCGCTGCTGTTCGCCGATCGAAAGCTGCGACGCCTTGCGGCGCTTGAGGCCCGCCACGCCGAGGCTCGCCAGCACCCGGTCGATGCGGGCGTCGTCGCGCGGCAGGCCTGCGAGCGACTGGGCGAGGCCGAGGTTGCCGGCGACGTCGAGCACGCCGATCAGGTGAAGTGTTTGCATCACGAGGCCGATGTTCCGGGCGCGGAAGGCGTCGCGCTCGCCGGGCGAAAGCGCCGTGACGAGCGCGCCGCCGACCCGGATTTCGCCTTCGGTCGGCGTGGCGAGGCCCGCGATGGCGTTGAGGAGCGTGGACTTGCCGCTGCCCGACGGGCCCAGCACCAGCGCGTGCGCGCCATCCTCGACGTCCCATGCGGGCACGTCGAGCACGACGCGGTTGGCGTAGCGCTGCTTGAGCCCGCGGAGCGATAGCACGCGACCGGCCTCAGCTCGCGATGCAGTAGGCGAGCCCCTCGACGAAGAGCTTGCGCGGGAGCTTCCTGCCGATGAACACCATCTTGCTTTCGCGCGCCTCCCCGGGTCCCCAGGGCTTGCCGGGCGTGCCGCCCATCAGCATGTGCACGCCCTGGAAGATCATGCGCCGCGGCTCGTCCTTGACGTTGAGCACGCCCTTGTAGCGCAGCAGGTCGATGCCGTAGTTCTGGATCATCAGCGACAGGAAGGTCTCGATCTTCTCCATGTCGAGCGCGCGCGCGTCCTTCCAGACGAAGGAGGCGATGTCGTCGTCGTGGTCGTGGTGCGACTCCTCCAGGAATTCCGGGTCGACCTCGAGCGCGGCATTGAGGTTGAAGCCGCGGATGTCGAGGATCTCCTTCAGGTCGGTCGCGCCGAAATTCACCTTCGTGTGCGGCGCGCGCGGGTTCATCCTGCGCAGCCGCTCGACCAGGGCCATTGTTTCCGCCTCGCTCACGAGGTCGGTCTTGGACAGGAGCACCCGGTCGGCGAATCCCACCTGCTGGCGCGCCTCGTCGTGCTGGTCGAGCTGCTGCTGCGCGTGCTTGGCGTCGACAACCGTGATGACCGCATCGAGCAGGAATTTCTCGTGGATACCTTCGTCCATGAAGAAGGTCTGCGCCACCGGGCCGGGATCGGCGAGCCCGGTGGTCTCGATGATGACGCGGTCGAACCTGAGCGCGCCGGCCTTCTTCTTCGCGTCGAGCTCGCCCAGGATGCGCACGAGGTCGCCGCGCACGGTGCAGCAGATGCAGCCGTTGTTCATCTCGACGATCTGTTCCTCCTTGTCCTGCACGAGGATGTCGTTGTCGATGCCCTCTTCGCCGAATTCGTTCTCGATCACGGCGATGCGCTCGCCGTGCTGCTCGGTGAGGATGCGGTTGAGCAGCGTGGTCTTGCCGCTGCCGAGGAAGCCGGTGAGGATGGTGACGGGGGTGAGCATTTCGGGTGCGGCGGCGGGCATGGGGGCTCCGTTGGGATCTAGGTGCGGACGGGCGCTCGGCCCGCCATGGCGAGGTTCTTGCGCGCATCCGCGATGAAGGAATCCAGGGTATGGGCGACGAAGGCTTCATCAAGCCCCTCGACGATGAAGACGATTCGCGAGCGTCGGTCGGCGTCCGGCCAGCGCGCGAGGCGCGCCGGGGGGTAGAAGCTGTGCTGCACGGCGTGGATCGCGATCGGCGCGTCGCTGCCTTCGATGTTGACCAGCCCCTTCACGCGCAGCACCTGCTCGCCGCGCAGCGTGAGCAGCATGTCGAACGCTTCTTCGAGCGCGCCCTCGGGCAGCGGCTGGTCGTCGGTCCAGACGAAGGTGCGGATGCGTTCATGGGGGTCAGACCCCATTTCCCGGTTGATTCCCGTGGGGTCCGACCCCATTTTTCGGTCGATTCCCGGCAAGGGAATCGACGCTGCGAAAAATGGGCTCTGACCCCGATTCCCCTCCACGGCCAACCACCGTTTCACATCCGGCGCACTGCCATCCAAGCGATAAAGCCCGGTATCGAAGAGCTTCGCGGCATCGACGTCGCCATTCGCCGCGCGAAGGATGGTCGCGCCCGGGTTCAGCTTCGCGAGGCGCGCTTCCAGGATGGCGACCTCTTCCTCGCGGGCAAGGATCGGTCTTGGTGATGACGATGCGGTCGGCGACCGCGGCCTGCTTCACCGATTCGCGATGCCGGTCGAGCGTGGCCATGCCGTGCTCGGCATCGACCGTGGTGACCACGCCGGAGAGCGCATAGCGCGCCGCGACCACCGGCATCTCGATCAGCGTATGCAGGATCGGCGCCGGGTCGGCGAGCCCCGTGGTCTCGATCACCGCGCGCCGGAACGCCGGGATCTCGCCAGCGGCGCGCTTGAAGTAGAGGTCGCGCAAGGCCTGCACGAGGTCGCCCGCGACGCTGCAGCACACGCAGCCGTTGGCCATGACGACGATGTTCTCGCTCGATTCGCGCACCAGGAGGTGGTCGATCGGCACCGCGCCGAATTCGTTCACCAGCACCGCGCAGTCGGCGAACGCGGGGTCGCGCAGCACGCGGTTGAGGAGCGTCGTCTTGCCGCTGCCGAGGTAGCCGGTGAGCAGCGTGACGGGAGTGAGCGCGGTGGCGGTCATGGTGGCTGAGTGGCGCAGGTGTCGAATGGAACGCGGCGCGGGGCGCGAGTTCCGTTTCAGTGGCAGGCCGAGCACACGCCTCGCACGTTGAGTTCGATCTCGCGCGAGACGAAGCCCCTGGGCATCCTCAACGCGAGCTTCACCGGCACGTCCTCGAGGCAGACGGTCTTGCCGCACGCGGAGCAGGTGAAATGCGCATGCGGGCCGGCCTGCCGCCCGCGGCTCGCGTTGAAGCGCCAGGTTCGGTCGTCGCCGGCAATGCGGTGCGCGAGGCCGGCCCCGGTGAGCCAGTCCAGCACGCGGTACACGGTGACGCGGTCCACGCTCAACACGCCGCGCAGGCGCGCCTCGACGTCATGGTGGCTGAGCGCCTCGCCGGAATCGAGCAGCGTGGCCAGCACGGCGGAGCGCGGCGAAGTGAGGCGCTCGCCTGCGGCACGGATCAGTTTCTGCGCGTCGGGGATGCGGGTGGCGCCGGTGTGTTGCGAAGATGGCATCGCGCCATTGTAGGCGCGGCGGGCGCGAGAATGCAATTCGGTTGCAGATGCAAGGCTACTTGCGGCGCTTTGCGCGCGGATGCGCGGCGTCGTAGGTTTTCGCAAGGTGCTGGAAATCCAGGTGCGTGTAGACCTGCGTGGAAGCGATGCTCGCGTGGCCGAGCATTTCCTGCACGGCGCGCAGGTCGCCCGAGGACTGCAGCACGTGGGAAGCGAAGGAGTGCCTGAGCATGTGCGGATGCACCGAGCGGTCGATGCCCGCAGCCGTGGCCCAGTGCTTGACGCGCCGCTGCACTTCGCGCGCGCCCAGCCGCTTGCCTCGCGCGCCGAGAAAAAGTGCCGATTCCCCGGGTGCGGCCAGCGGCGCGCGTGCTGCGAGCCATGCCCTGATCGCTTCGACCGCATGCCTGCCCACCGGGACGATGCGCGTCTTGGCGCCCTTGCCGGTGACGCGGACCTCACCGGTCGCAAGATCGACCGCGCCGAGATCGAGCCCGGTCAGCTCCGATACGCGCAGCCCGCACGAGTAGGCCAGCTCGAAGAGGGCCCGGTCGCGCAGGCCCGCGTCCGATCGGTCGGCGACCTGCACCAGCCGCACCGCTTCATCGGGGGAGAGCGCCTCGGGCAGCAACTTCTCGGCGCGCGGCGGGCGGATCCCGTTGCAGGGATTGGCCGCCGCTTTGCCTTGCCGGGCGAGAAAATCGAACAGCCCGCGCCAGCCGGAAAGCATCCGGGAGAGCGACTTCGGCGCGAGTCCCTTGCCGTGCAGCGTGGCGACGAACCGGCGGATGTCGTGCGCGCCAAGCGCCGCAAGCGGCCGGTCGCCTGCGAGCGCCAGCAGCGCCAGCGCGTCGCGCCGGTAGGCAGAGATGGTGTGCGCCGCGAGGCGCCGCTCGTAGGCGAGGTGTGAAATCCAGTCCTCTAGCGCCGGGGGCGGCGCGGGGGCAGTTTCGTCCGCGTCGCTACGCGGCATGGCCCTGCACGAGCGTAACGAAGCGGCCGAGCGTGGCACCGGCAAGCTCGCCGATGCGCCCGAGGTGAAGCGTGCCCATCTCGGGATAGAAGCGCTGCGGGTCTTCGCTGGCGAGCACGATCACGCCGAAGGACGCTTCGCGCTTGAGCGGCAGGATGGCGAAGCTCTTCAGGTGCGCCGCCGCCTCGCCGAACCACGATTGCGTTTCATACACGGCGTGGTGGCCGCAGTAGGGCGCCGTCATCTGCGCGACGAACTGCCTGAGCTCCGCGGCAACCGGCGTGAACTCCGGCGCGTCGCCCGTCTCCGCGATGTTCCACAGGCGGACCGCGACGTGCGGAACCGCGAAATGGTCCAGCAAGTCGAGGTACAGCGTGTCGAACACGGCCTCGAGGCTCACCGCCTCGATCAGGCGGCAGGCGAGCTTGTGCACCTTCTCGCCGATCGCGTCGTTCTCCTCGCCGAAGCGGATCAGCTCGCGCAGCTTGTCCTCGACCAGGCGGTTCTTCTCGCGCACCGCCACCAGCTGCCGCTCGCCTATCGAGACCGCGCGCCCGCCGTGGGGGTGCGGGAGCGCGAGGCCCACGAGGATATCGACGTGCTGCTCGAAGAACGAAGGGTTCTGCTTGAGGAACTCCGCGACCTGCTCGGTGGTGACCAAATGGATGCTCCCTGTTGCCGCGGTTCTCTAGATCTCGATCTCGCCCGTGTAGACGAACGCGGCCTCGCCGCTCATCAATACCGGCGCGCCCCCTGACCGCCATTGTATCGTGAGGTCCCCGCCGCGCGTGCTGACGCGGACCGTGTCTTCGAGCAGGCGTTGCCTGATGCCGGTGACCACGGCGGCGCAGGCCCCGGTGCCGCAGGCGAGCGTCTCGCCCGCGCCGCGCTCCCAGACGCGCAGCCGAACGTGGCTCGGCGAGACGACCTGGAAGTAGCCCGCGTTGACGCGCTGCGGGAAGCGCGGGTGGTGCTCGATCCTCGGCCCCTGCGTGGTCACGGGCGCGGCATCGATGTCCGCCACGCGCTGCACGGCGTGCGGGTTGCCCATGGAAACGACGCCGATTTCCACCGCCAGGCCATCGACGTCGAGCGCGTAGGTGACGCGCTCCTCCGGCGCCTCGAAGGGGATGTCCTTCGGCGCGAAGCGCGGCGCGCCCATGTCCACGGTGACGGTCCCGGAAGGATCCACCCTCGGCACGATGATGCCGCGCGCGGTCTCGACCTTGAGTTCGGTGCGGGTGGCGAGGCCCTGGTCGAGCACGAAGCGGGCGAAGCAGCGCGCGCCGTTGCCGCACTGCTCGACCTCGCCGCCGTCGGCGTTCCAGATGCGGTAGCGGAAATCGTTGTCCGGGGAAGCGGGCGGCTCGACCACGAGCACCTGGTCGCAGCCCACCCCGAAGTGCCGGTCGGCGAGCCTGCGCACCTGTTCGGCGGAAAGCGAGACCTGCTGGCGGACGCCGTCGATGACGACGAAGTCGTTGCCTTGCCCGTGCATCTTGCTGAAGCGCAGAAGCATCGCCCGATCCTACTTTCGTTTCTTGTAGGGAGAAGGTTCCCCCACGGGGCGCGTCTTGTAGCGCTTGTGCGCCCAGAAATACTGCTCGGGCATCTCCTTCGTGCGTTCCTCGATGAAGGCATTCATCCTGCGCACATCGGCCTCGAGGTCATCGGTCGGGTAGTTTTCCCAGGCGGGATAGCACTCGACTTCATAGCCCTCCGGCGTCATGCGGGAGACGACCGGGACGATCTTCGCGCCCGTGAGCTTCGCCAGCCGCGGCATCGCGGTGACGGTTGCCGCGGGCGTGGCGAAGAACGGCACGAACAGCGCGTCGCGCGGCCCGAAGTCCATGTCGGGCAGGAAATAAAAGGGCACCGGCTCGCGGATCGCGCGGATGATCGGCCGCATGCCGTCCTGCCTGCTGATCAGTTTCGGCCTGCCGAAACGCAGCCTGCCGTGCAGCAGGTACTTGTCCACCACGGGGTTCTTCTGCCGGCTGTAGATCGAGGCGCTGTCGGGCCAGGTGTCGGCAATGCGCGCGCCCCCGATGTTCAGTCCGACGAAATGCGGGGAGAGCATGATCACAGGCACCTTGTTGGCCAATGGCTCGAGGTGCTCGCGGCCCTTGAGCTTCACCATGCCCAGCACGCGCTTTTCGGATCCGAACCACAGCACCGAAAGCTCCATCGAGGCGCGTCCCAGCGCGCGAAAGTGCGCGCGTCCCAGCTCGCGGCGCTCCGCCTCGGGCATGTCCGGGAAAGCAAGCCGGAGGTTGACGTCGGTGACGCGCCCCCGGCCGAAGCGATACAGGATCGAGCCCAGCGCGTAGCCGATGCCGCGGATCCACGGCGCGGGGAGCAGGTGCACCAGCCAGACGAAGCCGAGCCCGGCGTAGGTGCCCGCGCGACGCAGGAGCGGGCTCACGCGGCCCCTCCTGCGGCAGGCTGCGGGGCCGGCGGCGCGCCGGCGGGGCGCTTGTAGCGGTTGTAGCCCCACAGGTATTGCGCGGGACACTGGCGCACGAGCGCCTCGATGCGCGCATTGATGGCCCCTGCCGCCGCGGCCCGGTCGTCGGGGAGGGCTTCGCGCATCGCCTCGAGGTGGAGGCGGAAGCCGCGGCCCTTGCCGAGCCGCTCGGCGTAGCCGAACACGAGGATCGCCTTCGACGAATGCTGCAGGCGCTGGATGAGCGTCATGGTGTAGGCAGGGCGGCCGAAGAAATTGCTCCACTCGCCTTCGCCCTTCCCGGGAACCTGGTCGGGAAGGATGAAGGCCGCGCTGCCGCGCTTGAGTTGCCGCATCGTCTCGCGCACCCCGGAGAGGTTGGCGGCGACCACGGTGCCGCGCTTTTCCTCGACGCCGCGCAGGCGGCCTTCGCGCAGCAGCTCATCGAGCCAGGCGAGCTTGTTCGGGCGCGTCATCACCACGAGCGGCACGCGCGTCCAGAGGTAGCGGCCGGCGATGTCGTAGCCGCCAAGGTGCGGAAAGACGAAGATCACGGCGCGCCCCTCGGCGCGGGCGGCTTCCACGGCCTCGAACCCGATGCACTCGACCACGTGGCCCGCGACTTCGCTGATCGGGCGGAGCAACGCATGGGCCAATTCGGTGCCGCCCTTGCCGATCTCGGCTGCGCTTTCGCGCGCCAGCTTTCGCACCCCGGCCTCGTCCCGGCAAAGGCCGCTGCCGCGCAGGTTTTCGAGGGTCAGGCGGCGAAACCGCGTCGGCAGGGCGAAGGCGATGCGGCCGAGCACGGCGCCCACCACGTGGTTGGCACGCAGCGGCAGCCAGGCAAGGAAGCGAAAGACGAGTTTCAAGGGCGGATTGTGCCGAGCGTTGGATTCGCCGGGCGGGGGCGCCCGTTTTTGCTAAAATAGCCGGCTTGATTCCTGGCGACTGTGGGGTGACCCGATGAAAAACGATTTCCTCTTTACTTCCGAGTCGGTCTCGGAGGGCCATCCGGACAAGGTGGCCGACCAGATTTCCGACGCGGTCCTCGATGCCATTCTAGCGCAGGACCCGCGCTCCCGCGTGGCCGCCGAGACGCTTTGCAACACCGGGCTGGTGGTGATGGCGGGCGAGATCACGACCAACGCCAACGTCGACTACATCCAGGTCGCGCGCGACACCATCAAGCGCATCGGCTACGACAACACCGAGTACGGCATCGACTACCGGGGCTGCGCGGTGCTGGTCGCCTACGACAAGCAGAGCCCCGACATCAAGCAGGGCGTGGACGCCGCGCAGGACGACCCGCTCAACCAGGGCGCCGGCGACCAGGGCCTGATGTTCGGCTACGCCTGCGACGAAACCCCGGTGCTCATGCCCGCGCCGATCTACTACGCGCACCGTCTCGTGGAACGCCAGGCGATGTTGCGCAAGGACGGCCGGCTGCCGTGGCTGCGCCCCGACGCGAAGAGCCAGGTGACGATGCATTACGTCGACGGCAAGCCTGGGGACATCGACACCGTGGTGGTGTCCACGCAGCACGCGCCGGAGATGACGCAGGAGCAGATCCACGAGGCGGTGATCGAGCACATCATCAGGCCCTCGCTGCCCGCGGCGGCGCTGAAGAACACCAAGTTCCTCGTCAACCCGACCGGCCGCTTCGTGGTCGGCGGCCCGCACGGCGACTGCGGCCTCACGGGGCGCAAGATCATCGTCGACACCTACGGCGGCGCCTGCCCGCACGGTGGCGGTGCCTTTTCGGGCAAGGACCCGTCGAAGGTCGACCGCTCGGCCGCCTATGCCGCGCGCTATGTCGCGAAGAACGTGGTCGCCGCGGGACTCGCGCGCCAGTGCCAGATACAGATCTCGTATGCGATCGGCGTGGCCCGCCCGATCAACGTCACGATCTATACCGAAGGCACCGGCGTCATCGCCGACGAAAAGATCGCCGAGCTGGTGCAGAAGCACTTCGACCTGCGCCCCAAGGGCATCGTCGCGATGCTCGACCTGCTGCGCCCGATCTACCAGAAGACCGCGGCCTACGGGCACTTCGGCCGCGAGGAGCCCGAGTTCACCTGGGAGGCCCTCGACAAGGCGGCGCTGCTGCGCGATGCGGCAGGGATCAAGGGTGAAGTGAAGAAGGTGTTCGCCGCGGCGGATTGATCCGCCGTGCCATGAACGCGAACGGGCGGCCCGCGGGCCGCCCGTTCGCTTTTCCAGCTTCCCGTCATGTCACCCCGCGCAGCGGGCGACGCCTCATCGACCGAACAGGCCCTTCTTCAGCAGGTCGAGCGGGTTGACCGGCTCCTCCTTTTTCTTTTCCTGGCGTTCCTGCGAGGCTTCGGCGCCGAGCATCGTCATCGAGGTCGACTTCACGCGCACGCGCAGCGTCCACTCGGGATTCCATGCCGCCAGCGCCTTGGGATCCGCAGGCCGTGGTGGATGCAGGAGATTGAGCTCGTTGCCATACGCGATGGCGCGCACCATTGCGCCGCCGGCTTCGGCGTAGATGCCGCTCGGGATTGCACAGCGTTGCGTGGTGGCAGGCAGGAGCACCTTGTCCTTCACCCACTGGTCGATCTGCGCGTTGGACAGGTAGTCCATGAGGCCGAGCCCCGCTTCGGGCAGGTCGCTCGAACTCCACAGGATCATGTCGCCCGATTGCGTGCCCCCCACCGCGGAGAGGAAGTAGGCGCGCGCAGTGGCGACCGCGTTCCAGCTCGCGGTGATGGCGGACTTCGCGTCGCCGGGCGCGGCAAGTTTCAGCTTTTCCATGAAATCCTGCTGGTTGCCGATCGCGAACTTGAGGCTGGGAGGCACTCCTTCGCCGGTGACGGCATGGTCGCCCTGGAGCGAGGCATTGGCAGGAACGCGCTGCTTGTCCTTTTCGTTGGGCCATATGGCATGGCCGGCGGCGGACGTGGCGCCGCGCTCGGGCGCATAGCGGCCGACGAAGAACTTCGCGAAATCCGCCGGGGCCGCGGTCGCCATGTCGAGGATGCGCGGCTGTCCGGGGCGCACGCTTTCGCTGCAACCCCAGTAGAGGATCAACCGGCCCTTCGGCCTTTCCTGTTGTTCCGTTCCTTCCGGGCGACGTGCCGCCACGCACGGGTCGGGGGACGGTAAGCAATGGCAGGCTCGCGCCCATGTTCTGTCCCGGCGGGATCGCATGGGTGCCTTCCGTGCCGGCGGGCTTCTCGCGCGTGTACAGCGCGAGGTCCAGCCATTTCCCGGGCACCATGCCGAGCTTCGACCCGCCGAAGTAATTGCCCATCATGCTTCCCAGCAGCGGCATGTCCGCCATTTCCTCCGCCCCGGGGATCGAAAGGCTGATGGTGGCCACGTCCATCCAGTAGTTGGCGATGGGCGTTTTCGCGGGGGCGGCTTTCGACTGCGCGAGCAATGTCGCCGGGGCCAGCGCAACGGACACGGCGAAAGCGATGCGGGCGATGGCGGGAGCGGGGTGGGTCATGGGGGTCCTCTGGATGATGGTCTTGTGCCAGGGACCAACGCTAGCAAGTTGCGGCGGTGCAGGGCAAGGGGAGATCCCGCCGAAGTTGACCTGCGTCATCTGGAGTCGGCGCGACCGCGCGCGGAAGCCGCTGCAAGTCGGCACCGGCATCGGCGGGGACCGGATTCATGGGGCATAAGGGCGCGTTTGTCCGGAGCGGCAAACAAGGGTAGAATTGCGTGCCTCCCCGAGGAGCGTTGCAACAGGCTTCCCGCCTGCCAGGCTCGGGGTAATCAAAATCTCGAACCGCGCTCGTTGAACCGTGACCCGCTCACGGGAGACGAGTGCCTCATGCATCCCTCCCTTTGTCCGGGTCGCTCTTTCAAGGAGAGTGACGCATGCATGCTGTCAACAAACCCGCCGCCTTCACCGATTTCCACGTTGCCGACCTGACGCAGGCCGAGTGGGGCCGCAAGGAAATCCGCATCGCCGAGACGGAAATGCCCGGCCTCATGGCGATCCGCGAGGAATTCGCCTCCACCCAGCCGCTGCGCGGCGCCCGCATCACGGGCTCGCTGCACATGACCATCCAGACCGCCGTGCTGATCGAGACGCTCGAAGCGCTCGGCGCGGAAGTGCGCTGGGCTTCGTGCAACATCTACTCGACGCAGGATCATGCCGCGGCCGCCATCGCGATCGGCGGCACGCCGGTTTTCGCGCACAAGGGCGAGACGCTCACCGAGTACTGGGACTTCACGCACCGCATCTTCGAGTGGCCGGACGGCGGCTACACCAACATGATCCTCGACGACGGCGGCGACGCCACCCTGCTGCTGCACCTTGGCGCCCGCGCCGAGAAGGATGCGTCGCTCCTGCACCATCCCGGCAGCGAGGAAGAGACCTGCCTGTTTGCCGCGATCAAGGCCAAGCTCGCCAAGGACCCGGCGTGGTATTCGACGCGGCTCGCGCACGTCAAGGGCGTCACCGAGGAGACCACCACGGGGGTCAAGCGCCTGTACGCGATGGCCAAGGACGGCACGCTGAAGTTCCCGGCGATCAACGTCAACGACTCGGTCACCAAGAGCAAGTTCGACAACCTCTACGGCTGCCGCGAGTCGCTGGTGGACGCGATCAAGCGCGCCACCGACGTGATGGTCGCCGGCAAGGTCGCGGTGGTCGCGGGCTACGGGGACGTGGGCAAGGGCAGCGCGCAGGCGCTGCGCGCGCTGTCCGCGCAGGTGTGGGTGACAGAGGTCGACCCGATCTGCGCGCTGCAGGCGGCGATGGAGGGCTACCGCGTCGTGACCATGGACTACGCCTGCGACAAGGCCGACATCTTCGTCACTGCCACCGGCAACGTGAGCGTGATCACCTTCGAGCACATGAAGAAGATGAAGGACCAGGCCATCGTTTCCAACATCGGCCACTTCGACAACGAGATCGACGTCGCGGCGCTCAAGGGCTGCAAGTGGGAGAACATCAAGCCGCAGGTCGACCACGTCATCTTCCCGGACGGCAAGCGCATCATCCTGCTCGCCGAGGGGCGGCTGGTGAACCTCGGCTGCGGCACGGGGCATCCGTCCTACGTGATGAGCTCCTCGTTCGCCAACCAGACCATCGCGCAGATCGAGCTCTTCAACAACCCGGCGCGTTACCCGGTCGGCGTGTACGTGCTGCCGAAGCATCTCGACGAGAAAGTGGCGCGGCTGCAGCTGAAGAAGCTGAACGCAACGCTCACCGTGCTCTCGGATGCGCAGGCGCGCTACATCGGCGTGGACAAGCAGGGGCCTTACAAGGCCGAGCAGTACCGTTACTGAGCGCCATGGCCGGCCTCATCTCGCGCGCCGCTGCAAGCATCCGGTTCCGCCTGCAGCGGCTGCGCGCGCCGGAGGCCTCCCGCCAGTTGCCCGGGTCCCCGGGCGAGGGGCTGTTTCGCATCCCGGAAATGGCTGCCGGGCTGGCCGGCCTCACGCGCGACCAGTTGATCGACCTCTATTGGGCGTCGCATCCGCGCTTCCTGTTTTTCAAGTCGGCGCCGCCCGGCGCGCGGCTGCTTGACCTGGGCGCCGGCTCGGGGGGACTGAGCATCTGGCGCGAACATGGCACGCCCCGGCGCAGCGACCTGAGGATGTTCGCGGTCGATCGCCAGCGCGGGCAGTACTTTGCGGACTACGAGGACAGCTGCGTTGCCGACCTCGACCGCGAGCCGATCGGCTTCGACGGCACGAGTTTCGAGGCGGTGCTCGCCTCGCATGTCCTGGAGCACCTGAAGGACCCCCCCGCTGTGCTGGCGCAGCTTGCGGACCGGATTGTTCCGGGCGGCCGCGTGTACGTCGAGGTGCCCAGTCCCGCGAGCAAGGACCTGCCGAGGCGCGAGGAATTCGTCGCGCGCGGCTGGCCGATGACGATCTCGAACTTCTTCGACGACGGCACGCATCTCGATACCTTCTCGCTCGACCAGCTGGTCGCGATGGGCGCCGGGGCCGGGCTGGAAGCGGTTGCCGCCGGCGCAATCGAGCAGCCGTTCCTCGCCGATTCGCTGGTGCGCTTCGGCCTTGACCGCGGCGACGCCGAGGTGATGCTCTACGGCTTCTGGGCGAAGACGCGCTGGGCGCACTACGTCATCCTGGAGAGGCCGCATGGCTAGGGCAGCGGCGCTGGTGTTCGCGTTCGTGTTCGCCGGCGCGGCCGGCGCGCGCACCGAAGCGACCGAGACCGTGATCAAGGTCCCGGTCCAGGCGCCCGGCGCAGGCGTGGTGACCATCGACGTGACGGTGTTCCGTCCCGAGGGCAAGGGACCGTTCCCGCTCGCCGTGATCAACCACGGCAGCCCGCGCATGGCCGCCGACCGGCGCGCCGACGGCCGCCAGCGATTCGAGACGCAGAGCCGCGAGCTTGCCCGGCGCGGCTTCATCGTGGCGGTGCCGACGCGTCGCGGCTACGGGGAGTCCGGCGGCGAATGGGCCGAGGGATTCGGCCCGTGCCGAAATCCGAACTACTACGCATCCGGCCTCGAAAGCGCCCGCGACGTGCGAGCGGCGATCGCGGAACTGAAGCGCGACCCCGACGTCGATCCAGGTCGTGTCTTGCTGGTCGGGCAATCGGCGGGTGGCTGGGCCGCGCTCGCCACCGCCAGCCAGCCTCTCGATGGCCTCGTCGGCGTGATCAACTTCGCCGGCGGGCGCGGCTCGTCCAGGCCCGGCGAGGTGTGCAACGACGCGCGCCTCGTCGAGGACGCCGGCCGCTACGGCGCCACTTCACGCGTGCCGCAGCTCTGGCTCTACGCCGCCAACGACCACTATTTCTCGCCTGACATCGCCCGGCGCATGTACGAAAGTTTCACGCGCGCGGGCGGCAAGGCCACGCTGAGGCAATTGCCGCCGTTCGGGGCCGACGGCCATTACCTGTTCGCGCGCGGGACCAGCGAGTGGCTGCCCCAGGTCGAGCCTTTCCTCGCCGAACTCGGCTTCGTTGCCCCCAAGGATTGACCCGAATGGAAACGCAGAAAGCGCATCCCCGCACCTTCAGTTTCGAGTTCTTCCCGCCGAAGACGCCGGAGGGGATGGAGAAGCTGCGCGCCGCGCGCAGGCAGCTCGCGCAATTGAAGCCCGCGTTCTTCTCCGTGACTTTCGGCGCGGGAGGCTCGACGCGCGAAGGCACGCTCGCGACCGCTCTTGAAATCCAGGCGGAAGGGCATACTGCCGTGCCGCATATTTCCTGCGTTGCTTCCACGCGGGAAAACGTCCGCGACGTGATCGCGAAGTACCGGGCGCACGGCATCCGCCGCATCGTCGCGCTGCGCGGCGACATGCCCTCCGGGATCGCGGTTGCGGGCGAATTCCGCTTTGCGTCGGACCTGGTGCGCTTCATCCGCGAGGAAAGCGGCGACGCATTCCACATCGAAGTCGCCGCCTACCCCGAGGTGCATCCGCAGGCGCGCAACGCCGACCAGGACCTGAAGGCCTTCAAGGCCAAGGTCGATGCCGGGGCGAACGGCGCGATCACGCAGTATTTCTACAACCCCGACGCCTATTTCCATTTCGTCGACAGGGCCGAGGCGATGGGGATCACGCTGCCGATCGTCCCGGGCATCATGCCGATCAACAACTTCACGCAGCTCGCGCGCTTCTCGGATGCGTGCGGCGCGGAAATCCCGCGCTGGATGCGCATGAAGCTCGAGGGCTACGGCGACGACACCGCCTCGATCAAGGCCTTCGGCCTCGACGCTGGTGACGGCGCTGTGCGACCGGCTTCTCTCGCAGGGCGCGCCCGGGCTGCACTTCTATACCCTCAACCAGGCGGGACCGTCGACGACCATCTGGCAGCGTTTGGGGCTGTAGATTGCGCGTGCTGCAGTTGTGGCGACAAGCCGTTGGTGACGAAAGCAGGCTGCGATGACCCACTTGCCGGCTTCCATCACCAACGGCATGTCGATCCTCGCCCGCCCGGAACTTCCCTGGAGCACCGAATCGGCATCGAAGAGGAGAAGGCATTGACTGACGAGAACGCACACGACGGCGCTGCTGCCATCGCCCGGCTGACAGCGCTGGCGGAACACCGCCCGCCGGAGGAGGCTGCCGCGCTGCTCGACGCGTGCGAGTGCGCGCGATGCGGTGGCCGTGCTCGCGCGGCTGAATCCCGCGTTCGCGCTGGGCGTGCTGGAGGCCATCCAGAGCCCTGCGCGCAAGGCGATCCTGGCTGCCGCTCCTCCCGCGTAGGCGCAGCAATGGACGCGGGGACTCGCGTTCGCCGAGGGCACGGTCGGGCGACTGATGGAGGCCGCGCCCGCCACCTTCGGCCCGCAGGCGAGCGTCGCGGAGACGGTCGAGGCGCTCCGGGAGATCGTCAAGATGACGCTCGTCACCTACGTCTACGTCGTCGAAGACGGGCGCCTGGTGGGCGTGGTGACGATGCGCGACCTGCTCTTCGAAGCGCCGTCGCGCTCGCTCGGCGAGATCATGCTGCGCAGCCCGCGCACGCTCTCGCCGGAACTGCCGCTCGCCGAAGCGATGAAGACGGTGCTGTATCTCCACTATCCGGTGTACCCGATCTGCGATGTCGAAGGCAGGCTGCTCGGCGTGGTGCGCGGACAGGCGCTGTTCGAGGAGCAGGCGGTGGAGATCACCGCGCAGGCGGGCAGCATGGTCGGCGTGGACCGCGAGGAGCGCATCTCCACTTCGTTGATCGCAGCTTCAAGTTTCGCCACCCGTGGTTGCTGGTCAACCTGCTCACCGCATTCCTCGCGGGCGGCGTGGTGGCCTTCTTCCAGGGCACCATCGACCGCCTCGTGATTCTTGCCGCGTTCCTGCCGGTGCTTGCCGGCCAGTCCGGGAACACCGGCTGCCAGGCGCTTGCCGTCACCTTGCGCGGCATCACGCTGGGCGACGTGCGCCCCGGCCAGGGCAAGGTGCTGGTGGCGAAGGAGGCGACGCTCGGCGCGATGAACGGCGCCATCATCGGCGTCATCACCGGCGTGGCGATGTACCTCGCCGCCCTCGCCCAGGAATCGCCGCATGCCCTTGCGCTTGCGGTGGCGGTATGCATCGCGATGACGGGGAGCTGCGCGGTGAGCGGGATTTCCGGCGCCGTCGTGCCGCTTGCGCTCAAGCGCCTCGGTGCCGACCCGGCCACGGCCTCGAGCATATTCCTCACCACCGCCACCGACTTCGTGAGCATGGGACTGCTGCTCGGCCTCGCCACCGTGCTCGTGCGTTGAAACTTGGCCGGCCTCGGCCTATCATCGGCTCCATGAAAACCCTGATCCGCATCGCGCTTGCAACGGCCTGTCTCAATGCGGCGACATCGGCGTTCGCGCAGGACGCGGCCTTCACCAACCGCGCCACCGAATTGAAGGACAAGGCGGCATTCGAGGGGCTTGTCATCATTCCCCTGCCGGCGGACACGCCGGTGAAGGTGCTCGCCCGCTCGAGCGGCTGGACCAGGGTCGAAGTGAACGGCAAGACCGGCTGGGTGCGCGTATTCCACCTGCGATTCCCGGCCACCGTCGAAGCGAGTTCGTCGTCTTCGTCGGGCGGCTTTCTCGGCGGACTCACCTCTTCGATGGGCTTCGGCGGAAAGCCGAAGCAGGACGGCACCAAGCTGGCGACCGTGGGCATCCGCGGACTCTCGGAGGAAGACATGAAGAACGCGAGCCCGAATCCCGAGGCGCTCAGGAAGATGCAGTCATACCGCATCGACAAGGCCTCTGCCGAGCGCTTCGCCAAGGACGGCAAGCTGGTCACTGCCAGCGTCGAATATACGGACGACTCGGGTTGCTCCGGCAACGCCTTCGAGGAGCAAGCGATGAAGCGCGCGCTCCTCGCTTTTGCGCTTTCCTTCGCTTGCGCCAGCGCATTCGGCGCAGTTCGACATCGGCCGGATCCTCGACAGCGCGAAGAAGATTACGGAGGTCGCCAAGAACACAAGCGATGCCACGCGCGAGATCGACCAGGAGGAGGAAATCCAGATCGGCGACGGGCTGGCCATGGGGCTGCTTGGTGCGGTGCGCTCTATCCGAACGACAACCTGCAGCGCTACGTGAATCGCGTGGGCAAATGGGTCGCAATGCACGGCGAGAGGCCGGACCTGCCGTGGACCTTCGGCGTGATGGACAGCGAGATCGTCAATGCCTTCGCGCTCCCCGGCGGCACGATCTTCGTTTCCTACGGGCTGGTGAAGCGCCTGAACAACGAAAGCGAGTTGGCCGGCGTGCTCGCGCACGAGGTCGCGCACGTGGTGAAGAAGCACCAGTTGGCCGCCATCCAGATCCGGCCGAGCTCCGGGGCGCTGGGAGCGGTCGGGCAGGAACTGCTCTCGCAGAAACTCGGCAGGACGAGCGTGGGCAAGGTGGGCCTGCAAAACGAAGTTGCGGCGATGGGCACCAACCTCGTCAAGGACGGCTTCTTCCTGCGTCCGCTCGACCGCTCGCTCGAGTACGAGGCCGACCGCACCGGCGTGGTCATCGCGACGCGCGCGGGCTACGACCCCTACGGGCTGGTCTCGGTGCTGCAGATGATGCAGGGACTGAAGGAAGAGGAGGCGGGGCTGTCGATCGTGTTCAAGACGCATCCGCAGCCCTCGGACCGCATCGCCGAGCTGGAGAAGTCCATGGTTCCGCTCGACCGCTATGCCGCGCAGCCGCAGGTCGAGGCGCGCTTCCGGCAGGTCGTGCTTGCGCCCAAGTAATCGTCGGGGCGCCCGACTTCGTCATTGACGGCTCATGGTGGCGGTGGCAGGGCGGTTCCCTTCGACCCGGCGAAATAGTAGCGAGGGCGGGGGGTTCCCCTCGACCCGGCGCCATGACGGTGTTCAAGGCCGCGCCGACGCCCTCGTCAGATCGGGCGTCCTTATGCAGCACCGCCGAGCTTGGCGTGAGTGTCGCGCCTCTCGAAGGGAACCGCCCCGCCCCCGCCTCGCGCGTAAGGCGACATGCCTTCGGCACACAGCCCCGACACGAGCCGCGCCCGAAGCCATCCCTTTCGAGAGGCGCTTGGTTCCCGCCAAAATTTGCGTTGCTGCATAAGGGACGCCCGATTCACGAGGGCGTCAACTCGGTCGCAGCTATCGTCATGGCGCCGGGTCGAAAGGGATGGCTTCGGGCGGGGATCGGATAGTCGGGGCGCTGCAGGTGCAGGACTGGATTCCGGGTCGAGCCCGGAATGACGACTTATCTGGTGGAGCCCGGAATGGCGATTCGCAATTTCCCTAGGCGATGCTCGCGACTTTCTTCCTCACGTGCATGGCTTCGGCAGCGTGCTGCGCAGCGTAGCTCTGGTGCGCGGCGGCGACTGCTTCGCCGACGCGGTCCGGCTCGCCCATGTCCGACAGCACCGACCCGAGCGCTGACAGGCACAGCATCACGTTCTCCGGCTTGCACGAATAGCCCATCAGCCCGATGCGCCAGATCTTGCCCGCGAGCGGCCCCAGGCCCGCGCCGATCTCGAGATTGAACTCGCCGAGCAGCGTCTTGCGCACTTCGAGCTCGCGCGGCTTGATCGCCTCCGGGATGTGGATCGCGTTCATCTGCGGCAGGCGCGCGCCTTCCTTGACGAGGAACTCGATGCCCATCGCCTCCAGCCCGGCCTTGAGCGCGAGGTGGTGGCGCCGATGGCGCGCCCAGCTGTTCTCCAGCCCTTCCTCCTTGACCAGGAGCAGCGCCTCGTGCAGCGCGTAGAGGCTGTTGGTGGGCGCGGTATGGTGGTAGGTGCGCGTGGTCGCGCCCCAGTAGCCGAGCAGCAGGTTCATGTCCATGAACCAGCTGTGGATCTTGTCCTTGCGCGCCTTCACGTAGTCCACGACGCGCCCGTTGAACGATACCGGGGAGAGGCCCGGCGTGCACGACAGGCACTTCTGGCTCGCGGAGTAGATCGCGTCGATGTCCCATTCGTCGACCATCACCGGCGTGCCCGCGAGCGAAGTGACGGCATCGACGATGGTGAGCGCGTCGTGCTCGTGCGCAATGGCAACGAGCGTCTTGGCATCCGACTGCACGCCGGTCGAGGTCTCCGCATGCACG
The DNA here is from genome assembly GCA_963849005.1 of uncultured beta proteobacterium. Classification (GTDB taxonomy): domain Bacteria; phylum Pseudomonadota; class Gammaproteobacteria; order Burkholderiales; family Usitatibacteraceae; genus CAWKGC01. The sequence goes on from CAWKGC010000019.1 coordinate 328,280, forward strand.
AAGGCAACGACGCGCGCGTCGGGATTCTTCTTCAGCGCGTCTTCCAGCTTGTTGGCGTCGACCGGCTCGCCCCACGCGTCCTCGACCACGACGGCCACGCCGCCGGCGCGTTCCACGTTCTCGATCATGCGCCCGCCGAAGACGCCGTTGCGGCACACGATCACCTTGTCGCCGGGAGCCACCATGTTGACGAAGCAGTACTCCATGCCGACCGAGCCGGGGCCCGAGACCGGGAAAGTGAGCGCGTTCTCGGTCTGGTAGGTGTAGCGCAGCAGGGACTTGAGCTCCTCCATCATCTCGACGAACACCGGGTCGAGGTAGCCGATCGCCGGCAGGCTCATCGCCGCCATCACGCGCGGGTTGATCTCGGACGGGCCGGGGCCGAGCAGCGTGCGCTGCGGCGGATGGAAGGACTGGATCTTCTTGGTCGAGGCGAGCTGCTTGATGGTCATCGGGCAATCCTTATCTTCTTCATTGCGGTGTCGTTGGTCGGTTCGGCGTCGAAGGCCCTGTCGCCCTCGGGGTCCGGCAGGCCGCTCGCGGCGAGCCGGGCGAAATCGAACAGGGCGCGGTCCATGAGGTGCGAAGGGGACACGCGCGAAAGGCTGGCGAAAATGGTGTCGACGCGCCCGGGGTGGCTCTTTTCCCATTCGCGCAGCATCGCCTTCACCTGCTTCCTCTGGAGCAGTTCCTGCGAGCCGCAAAGGTCGCAGGGGATGATCGGGAACTCGCGCAGTTCGGCATAGGCGGCGAGATCGCTTTCCTCGACATAGGCCAGCGGCCGGATGACGACGTGCTTGCCGTCGTCGCTCGCGAGCTTGGCCGGCATGCCCTTCAGCTTTCCGCCGTGGAAAAGGTTGAGGAAAAACGTCTCGAGGATGTCGTCGCGATGGTGGCCGAGCGCGATCTTCGTGGCGCCAAGCTCGGAGGCGAGGCGATAGAGCACGCCGCGCCGCAGCCGCGAGCACAGGCTGCACATGGTCTTGCCCTCGGGGATGACGCGCTTCACGGTCGAATACGTGTCCTGCACCGCGATGCGGAACGGCACGCCCAGCGCCGTGAGGTAATCGGGCAGCACGTGTTCCGGGAATCCCGGGTGGCGCTGGTCGAGGTTCACCGCGACCAATTCGAAAGGCACCGGCGACTTTTCCTTGAGCCGCATGAGGATGTCGAGCAGCGCATAGCTGTCCTTGCCGCCCGAGAGGCACACCATGACCTTGTCGCCGGCCTCGATCATGGCGAAGTCGTCGATGGCCTCGCCCACCAGGCGGCGCAGCCGCTTGGCGAGCTTGCCGGCCTCGAAGTCGGCCTTGCGCGTGTCGATGTGTCCTGTGGCGTCCATGTTCCCGCTAGAGCGTGATCTCGCGCCCGCCGTCGACCGAGATGACCTGGCCGGTCACGTAGGGGGCGTCGAGCAACAGGTATTTTACAGCGCCGGCGATGTCGCCCGGCTTGCCCTCGCGTTGCAGCGGCGTCTGGCGCACGATGCGGCCGCGCTCCTCTTTCGAATACTGGTCGCCGCCTTCGGGCCAGAGGATGGCGCCCGGGGACACGCCGTTCACGCGCACCGCCGGGGCGAGCTCGAGGGCGAGCGAGCGCGTGAGCCCGGCGAGCCCGGCCTTGGCCACGGTATAGACGACGAAGTTTTTCAGCGGCCTCTCGGCATGGATGTCGACGATGTTGACGATCGCGCCGCGCGTCTTCACCAGGTGCGGGGCGGCTGCCTGCGCAAGGAAGAGCGGCGCTTTCAGGTTGGTGCCGATGAGGTCGTCCCAGTTGGCCTCGTTGATCGCGCCCAGCCCGGTCGGATAGAACGTCGAGGCGTTGTTCACCAGCCCATCGAGCCGGCCGAAGCAGCGCGCGGCCCTTTCGACGAGCGCGGCGAGGTCGCCCGCGTCGTGCAGGTCGCCCTGGACGACGTCGACGCTGTCGGCGCGTTCGGCATTGAGTTCGGCGGCGAGCTGGTCGGCCTCGGCGAGCGAGCGGTTGCAATGCACGACCACGCTGCAGCCTGCGCCGTGGAGCACGCGGCAGATCTCTGCGCCGATGCGCCTGGCGCCGCCAGTGACGAGGATGGACCTGGGTTGCATCTGGGTTAGGATGCCGGGGCGCCGCATAGCAACGCCGCCAGAGTGAAAACCGAACCTTGAAGTGTAGTCGTTTTCCCCGCCATGCGCCCCTCCGACCCGCTCCTGCCCGCTCCATCGCCCGAGGCGCTCGCGCATTCGCAGCGCCTCTTCGAAGCCGTCGTCGCCGGGATTTCCTCGGGCGGCGGGTGGATCCCCTTTACCCGCTACCTCGAGCTCGCGCTCTACGCGCCGGGGCTCGGCTACTACGCGGCCGGCGCGCGCAAGTTCGGCGCCGAGGGAGATTTCGTCACTGCTCCCGAGATCTCGCCGCTGTTTGCCCGCCTGCTTGCGAGGCAGGTTGCGCAGGTCCTCGCGCTCGTGGGGGGCGACGTGCTGGAACTCGGCCCGGGATCCGGCGTGCTGGCAAGGGACCTTGCGGCGGAACTCGCGGTCCTGGGCGCATCGCCGCCTTGCTACCGATTGCTCGAAGTGAGTGCGGACCTGCGCGAACGCCAGCAATCCCTCCTCGCGGGCGCGGCGCAACGCTTCGAATGGCTGGACCGGCTGCCGGAGAAGTTCACCGGGGTGGTGATCGCCAACGAAGTGCTCGACGTGGTGCCCTTCCACCTCGTCGCGAGGATCGGCGGCAAGTGGTTCGAGCGCGGCGTCGGGGTCGATGCCGGGGCGCTTGCATGGCGGGACCGCGCGCTGGGCGAGGGCGCTCTGCGCGATCGCGCGCGGCAGGCCTTCCCGCAAGGCGAGGGCGACTACCTGAGCGAGATCGGGCTTGCCGGCGAGGCGCTCGCGCAGACGCTGTGCGAACGCCTCGAGCGCGGGCTCGTGATCTTCATCGACTACGGTTTCGCCGCGCGCGAGTTCTACCATCCGCAGCGATCGGAGGGGACGCTGCGCTGCCACTATCGCCACCGATTCCACGGCGACCCCTTCCTCTATCCCGGCCTGCAGGACATCACCGCCCACGTCGACTTTTCCGCCATCGCGGCCGCGGGCGAAATGGCGGGCGCGCAGGCCCTCGGCTTCTCCACGCAGGCCAATTTCCTGGTGTCCTGCGGGCTGGCTGAGCTGGTTGCCACGAGCGATCCGTCGCAGGCGGCCGCGCACCTCAAGCTGACGAACGCGTTGAACCGGCTGGTGAGCCCGGCGGAAATGGGCGAATTGTTCAAGGTCCTGGCGCTCGGCAAGGGCATCGCCGAGCCGCTTTCGGGCTTCCGCTCGGGACGTGCGCTACCGCTCTAGGCCGCGGAGGGCTGGCTGCGGTGGCGAGGCGGTTCCCTTCGACCCGGCGCCGACATGATTCTTTGTACCGCTCTGCCGGCCTCGTGAATCGGCCGGCTGAAGGCAGCATCGCGGCAAATCGCAAGGGCGAGGCGCCTCTCGAAGGGAACCGCCCCGCCCCCGCCTGCGCGTAAGGAGACAGCGCTTCGCGCCTCGCGCAGCGATGTCCGCGCGAGCCTCGGTGGAGCCCTCCCTTTTGAGAGGCGCATCGACACCAACAAGCACTGCGACGCTACATGAAGGACGCCCGATTCACGAGGGCGTCAACTCGGTTTCAGCCAACGCACCGGCGCCGGGTCGAAAGGGAGGGCTTCGCCGGGGCTCGCTTGCGCGTGGCTCGATTCGCCAGGGCTCGCTTCAGCGTGGCTCGCTTCGCCGGAGCGGGCTTCGTCTGGGGCGTCACGCGGCGAAGGGAAGGTTGGTCAGCAAACGCCAGTCCGGTTAAACTGCGCTTCGATTCCAATCGCAGCGACAAGAGGGAGGGGACCATGCCGGTCCTGATCGCGATACCCAGGGAGACGGCGCCCGGAGAACGGCGCGTCGCCATCCACCCCGAAGTAGCCAAGAAGCTCGCGAAACTGGGCGCCACGGTGTTGGTGGAGAACGGCGCAGGCGCAAGTGCCGGCGTTGCCGACAAGGATCTGGTCGACGCGACGCTCGAATCCTCGGCGTCGGCGATGCTCGGCAAGGCCGACGTCATGTTCAAGGTCCAGGCGCCGACCGATGCGGAGATAGAGGCGATGAAGCCCGGCTCGGTGCTGGTTGCCTTCATGCAGCCGGGCAAGAACCCGGATCTCGTGAAAAAGCTCCTGGCGAAGAACATCACATCGCTTGCGGTGGAGTTGATCCCGCGCATCACTCGCGCGCAAAGCATGGACGCGCTCTCCTCGCAGGCCGCGGTGGCCGGCTACCAGGTGGCCCTGATGGCAGCCCAGCTCTGCCCCAAGTTCTTCCCGATGCTCACCTACGCGGCGGGAACGATCCGCCCCTCGAAGGTGCTGGTGATCGGTGCCGGTGTCGCGGGATTGCAGGCCATCGCCACGGCCAAGCGCCTGGGCGGCATGGTCTCCGCCTACGACGTGAGGAGCGCGGTGAAGGAACAGATCGAGTCGCTCGGCGCCAAGTTCGTGATGGCGGTGCAGGGCGCCGAAGGCAGCGGCGGCTACGCGCGCGAGCTGAACGAGGAAGAAAAGAAGCTGCAGGCAGAAGCGCTCGCCAAGGTGGTGGCGGATTCCGATGCGGTGATCTCCACCGCGGCGATTCCCGGCCGCCCCGCGCCCAAGATCATCACCGCGGCCATGGTCGAGAAGATGCGCGCGGGTTCGGTGATCGTCGACCTTGCCGCCGAGAGCGGCGGCAACTGCGAGCTGACCGAGCCGGGCAAGACGGTGGTGAAGCACGGCGTCACGATCCACGGACCGCTCAACATCGCCTCCGGAATGCCGTTCCACGCCAGCGAGATGTATGCGAAGAACCTGTTCAACCTCGTCTCGCCCTTCATCAAGGACGGGGTCCTCGCGCTCGATTTCGAGGACGACGTGATCAAGGGCTGCGTGTACACGAAGGACGGCCAGGTGATGCACGAGCCGTCGAAGAAAGCACTGGGGATCTGACCATGATCGACTTCAACCCGCTGTACGTCTTCCTGCTCGCCGCCTTCACCGGCTACGAGGTGATCTCCCGCGTGCCGGTGATCCTGCATACGCCGCTGATGTCGGGATCGAACTTCGTGCACGGCATCGTGCTGGTCGGCGCCATGGTCGCGCTCGGCAGGGCGACCACCAACCTCGAGCTCGCGATCGGCTTCTTCGCGGTCGCGCTGGGCGCGATGAACGCGGTGGGCGGCTATGTCGTGACCGAACGCATGCTCGGCATGTTCAAGAAGTCCGACAAGAAGCCCGGCGCGAAGGACGCGAAATGAGCACCAACGTCCTCATGAACCTGGTCAACACCAGCTACTTCGTCTGCGCCCTGCTGTTCATCCTGGGACTCAAGCGCATGAGCTCGCCGCTCACGGCGCAAGGCGGCATCGTCATGGCCGGCTGGGGCATGCTGGTCGGCACGCTTGCGACCTTCGCGCATCCCGAGATCCTCAAGGCCGGCAACCATGCGCTCATCTACGGCCTGATGGTCGGCGGGCATCGCGCTGGGCGGCGGCATCGCGTGGGTATCGGGCAAGAAGGTCGCCATGACCGACATGCCGCAGATGATCGCGATCTACAACGGCATGGGCGGCGGCGCGGCGGCGGCGATCGCGGCCATCGAGTTGCTCAAGGTCGCGGCGGTCGCGCCGGGCATGCCCACGGCGTCTGGCGCCGAACACTCGACCTTCATCATCGCGCTTGCCGTGACGGGCGCGCTGATCGGCTCGGTGTCGTTCTCGGGGAGCGCCATCGCGTTCGCCAAGCTGCAGGGCCTGATGGACAAGACCTTTGCGCTGCCGGGGCACCATTTCGTCAGCTTCGCCACGCTCATCGCCGCGGTCCTGCTCGGCGCCTACCTCGTCATGGAGCCGCACGGCAACGTGAACCTGGTGATCGTCTTCTTCGTGCTCGCGATCCTCTACGGCATCCTCATGACGCTGCCGATCGGCGGCGCGGACATGCCGGTGATCATCTCGCTCTACAACGCCTTCACCGGGCTCGCCGTGGGCCTTGAGGGCTTCGTGCTGAACAACTCCGCGATGATCGTGGCCGGCATCGTCGTCGGTTCCGCCGGCACCCTGCTCACGCAGTTGATGGCCAAGGCGATGAACCGCCCGATCACCAAGCTGCTCACGCCGCCGACCAAGCAGGCGGCCTCCACCGAGGCGGTGGTGGGCTCGCAGAAGCCGATCGAGGCGAACGACGTGGCCGCGCTCATGGCCTACGCGCAGAAAGTGGTCATCATTCCCGGCTACGGCATGGCGGTGGCGCAGGCGCAGCACAAGGTCTGGGAACTCGCCAAGCTGCTGAAGGAGCGGGATATCGAGGTCAAGTTCGCGATCCACCCGGTGGCCGGGCGCATGCCGGGGCACATGAACGTGCTGCTCGCGGAAGCGGGCGTGCCTTACGACATGATCTTCGACATCGAGGAGATCAACGACGACTTCAAGAACACCGACGTGGCGTTCGTGATCGGCGCCAACGACGTGGTGAATCCCGCGGCGCGCACCGACAAGTCGAGCCCGATCTACGGCATGCCGATCCTGAATGCCGACTACGCCAAGAATTGCATCGTCAACAAGCGCGGCAAGGGCTCTGGCTTCTCGGGCATCGAGAACCTGCTCTTCTACAAGGACAACACGCGCATGTACTACGGCGGCGGGCAGGAAGCGGTGGCGAAGCTGGTCACCGAACTCAAGGCGCTCGCCGACTGAACAGGGTTGCCGCAGCCGCTGTTGTGGCGGCAGTCGCCTTCGGCGGCTGGCATGCCTGGCGCGCGCGCGCTGTGCATCACGTTCCGGGCATCGCCGTGGCGCCGGACGCCCCGAGGCAATTCGAACCGCTCGCCCAGGGCGAATTCGTGTTCCGCGAGCATCGCCTGAAGCCGCTCCAGTCCTACGAGATCAGGGCCCGCGTGGCGTCGCGCGAGGATTACCGCCTCGACCGTGGCGCCGAGCTCGCGCCCACCGACCTCGCGGTGGTCTGGGGCCCGATGTCCGACGAGGCGGTGCTTTCGAGATACAGCATCACGCAGGGCGGTCGCTGGTATCACTGGCGCAGCGAGAGCGAACCCGTTCCCCGTGACCTGGTGATCGCGAACTCCGCCAACATGCACATGATCCCGGCCAACGAGACGGTGGCGAAACGGCTTGCCTCGGTGCGCCCGGGGCAGTTGATCCGGGCCAGCGGCAGCCTGGTCGAGGCGCGCGGCAAGGACGGCTTCGCCTGGCGCAGCTCGCTTTCGCGCACCGATACCGGGGACGGTTCATGCGAGTTGATGTTCGTGGAGGAGCTCGACGTCTTCTAGCGCCGTTGCAACCCGCCGCGCGGATTCTTTGACCCGTGGCTCTTGCCATGTTGAAATGCCCGGGATTTGTCATCGCGCCGCTTCCGCACCGGAGGCCGGCACAACCAGAAAGAGGAGAAGCAACATGAAGAGAGTTCTCGCGGCGCTGGTCGGCGCGGTGGCCGCATTCGGCCTCGCGGCCGCCCACGCGCAGGAAAAGAAGACCCGCATTTCCATCGGCACCGGCGGCACCAGCGGCGTCTACTATCCGCTCGGCGGCGGCCTCGCCGCGATCCTGTCCAAGTACGTTCCCGGCGTCGATGCCACCGCGGAGGTGACCGGCGGCTCGGTGGCGAACCTGCAGCTGATGGGCACGGGCAAGTCCGAACTGGGCTTCACGATGGCGGACACCGCCTGGGACGCCTACAACGGGCTGGAGAAGTTCAAGGACAAGAAGGTCGGCGTGCGCACGCTGGCGGTCTTTTACCCCAACCGCATGCAGGTGGTCACGGTCGAGGGCCGCGGCATCGAGAAGATGGCCGACTTGAAGGGCAAGCGGATTTCGACCGGCTCGCCCGGGTCTGGCACGGAAGTCATGTCGCTTCGCCTGCTGCAGGCGTTTGGCATCGACCCGGAGAAGGATGTCACCCGCGAGCGCCTGTCGGTCGGCGAGTCCGTCAATGCCATCAAGGACAAGAAGATCGATGCGCTGATGTGGGTGGGCGGCGTGCCCACCCCCGGCCTCACCGACCTGGCCGCGACGCCGGGCACGAAGATCAAGCTCATCAGCCATGGCGACGGGGCGGAGGGGATGCGCAAGGAATACGGCCCGATCTACGTGAAGAACCGCATTCTCGCCAATGCCTACCCGGGCGAAGACAAGGAGACCACCAACGTCGACGTCTGGAACCTGCTGGTGGTGCCCGAGAACGCCGACGAGAACACCGTCTACCAGGTCACCAAGACGCTCTTCGAGAAGAAGGAGGAACTGGTGCGGGTGCACAAGGACGCGAGCTTCCTCGCGCTGGAGAACCAGATGACGGGCGCCTCGCCCATCCCGTTCCATCCGGGAGCGCTGCGCTACTTCAAGGAAAAGGGGCTCAAGGTCAATTGACCCGATTTCGCTCCCCCGGCCCGGGCCGGGGGCACGCCCGGAAAGGCCCGCTACGGCGGGCCTTTTCCTTTGCCTGCGCACGCCCAAATCCTTGATTTCGCAGGATTCCGCGGCCTGCAAGCTTTTATGCTGCACTGCAAAATAATTTGCCCAAACCTCTTGACTTCCCGGTTGAAATGCCTAAAATAGGTTCTTGTGCAGTGCAGCATTTCTTCCGGGAACGCGGCACGGCAAAGCCCAATTCACCAATCGCCGGAAACAGGAGATCACATGTTCAAGATCGAACAATTCAACTTCTCGAATGAAGCCGCCGTCAACCAGTTCAACCATTTCGCCGAGCTTTCGCTGGCCAACGTCGAGAAGTTCGCTGCACTCGGCCTCGGCATCACGCGCGAGACCGTCGACCAGGCGACCAAGCACGCCGCGGCCCTTTCGTCCGCCAAGGACGTGCATGAAGTCCTCGCCCTCAATTCCGCTGCACTGGAGCCGGTCATGAAGCGTGCCTATGCCTACTCGCGCACCATGTACGATGCCGTCGCCGAAACCAACGGCGAAGTGAAGTCCGTGTTCGAGCGCCAGGTCGCCGACCTGAACAAGAACGCGATGTCCTCGCTGGAAGAGTCCTTCAAGTACGCGCCGGCCGGCTCCGAAACCGCCATCGGCGGCGTGAAGCAGTTCATGGCCGCCGCGCAGGGCGCCTACGCCAACATGGCTGCGATCAACCAGCAGATCGTCGACACGGTCGAGAAGACCGTCGAAGGCAACGTCGTCGCCGCCAAGCGCGCGACCGCGAAGCCCAAGGCCAAGACTGCCAAGTCCCGCCGCAAGTAAGGCTTACCCGTCCCCCCAGGACGCGGGCCCCCGGTGATGAACCGGGGGCCTTTTCTTTTCCGGCCGTGCGGGCTAGCCGAGCTGCGAGTTCATGTGCCGCAGGCGTTCCGCTATGGCGCGCAGCATCGCCATGGCAATCGCCGGATGCTGCCGGACCGCTTCCAGCAACGACGCGCGATCCACCGCCAGCAGCTCGCACCATTGCTCCGCGGTGGCGCTTGCGGTGCGGGGCGACTGGTCGACCAGCGCCATCTCGCCGAAGCAGCCGCCCGGGCCGACCGACTCGACAACGTTCCCGCCGAAGTTAATCGTTACGCGGCCTTCCTTCACGATGTACATGACGATGCCGGCCTGGCCTTCGCGCATGATGGCGTCGTCCTGCTGGTAACGGGTGATGGCGGGACGGGCAAGCGCGCTCTCGAGCTTTTCCAATAGCGCGGGGTCGAACACCTGGATGTCCTCGCGGCGCGCGATGGCGGCCTTGCGCATCAGCAAGCGCGCGCCGACGAAGCGCAGGCGGTCGAACATCACGCTCATCAGCATCAGAGCGAATTCCGGCGTGGCGGCGAACGCGGCGCGCATCTCGTCCTCGCTCAGCGAATGCAGCGCGCAGTCGCTTTTTGCCGTGGCGGTCGCGGAACGCGGGCGGCCGGTGATCACCGCCATTTCGCCGAAAACCTCCTGCGGCCTTACCGTGTCGAGCGGCTTGCCGCCGATGCTGAGCGCCACTTCTCCCTCGGCGAGGAAGTAGACGCGGCTCGCCGAACGCCGCGAGAACAGGCCGCCGGAGGACGCCTTCTGGTCCTCGGCGAAGATCACCTGGCCGGCGGCGAAGCGCTCCGGCTTTCCCGTGGACTGGAACAGGCGCGCCGCAACCGACGCGTTGTAATAGCGGCTGCTCGCGGCCTTGAACGGGGCGGACGCCGCCGCCGGCGCCGGTGCCGGGGGCGGCGCGGCGGGGGGCTTGCCGGTGAAGTCCATGTCTTCCATTGCCGCCATTCTAGTCCGTCGCGGGCGGCGTGATCACGCGCCATCCTTGCGGGCCAGGTCCCTTATGGCGGCGAGCCGCGCGGCGTGTATCGCGCCGGGCAGGTCGGCCGGGCGAGCTGCGGCGATCGCGCCGGCATCGACCGACTGCACGGCCCGGAGCGCCTTTTGCAACAGTTCGCGCTGGGGAAAGCCGCCCGCGGTCGGCCCTCGCGCGGCGTCGCAGGCCTCGATCAGTTCGTCGAAGCGCGCGGGGCGGCGCAGCGCGTCGCAACGCTCGACCAGCCCCAGGAGTTGCTCGGGCGAAAGCGCCTGCGCATTCGAAATCGCGGCGCACTCGCGCGACGACATGATCGCGAGGTCGCGGCAGTCGGAGGGCGCTTTCAAACGCGCGCTGGCCGATGCGGCCGCATCCGGGCCGGAAAGGAAGCGCAGCAGCGCCGCGTAACGCACGGGGAGTGGCGCATTGCGCAATGCCGTCTGGTCCAGGGCCGCGAGCGCAGGCGCGCCTTCCGGCGCGGAAAGCAGGGCATCGACTTCGGGCAGGATCCTCGCCAGCGCCCCGGCGGCGCGCAGAACGGCGAACATGCGCGAAGGCTCGAGTTCCATCAGCCCGCGCGAGATTTCCTGCCAGACGCGTTCGGGCACCAGCGCATCGACCTCGCCGGCCTCGACCATGGCGCGCATCAACGCCATGGTCCCGGGTGCGACGGCAAATCCGAAGCGCGCGGCGAACCGCGCGGCGCGCAGGATGCGCACCGGATCCTCGGCGAACGCGTCGCTCACGTGGCGAAGCAGCCCCAGGCGAAGGTCGCTCTCGCCGCCATGTGGATCGATCAGCCGGCCTTCCTCGTCGCGCGCCATGGCGTTGATGGTGAAATCGCGGCGGTTCAGGTCTTCCTCGAGCGTCACTGCGGGCGAAGCGTGGAAGACGAAGCCCTTGTAGCCGGGGGCGGTCTTGCGCTCGGTGCGGGCGAGCGCGTGCTCTTCCTTCGTTTCCGGGTGGAGGAACACCGGAAAGTCGGAACCGACCGGCATGTAGCCCTGCTCGATCATGCGCTCCGGGCTTGCGCCGACCACGACATAGTCGCGGTCCTTCACGGGAAGCCCGAGCAGCTCGTCGCGCACCGCGCCGCCGACCATGTAGACCTTCATCGCGGCGTCCCGGGGCTTCGCGCTAGTTCGGGTTGGCGTACGGCTCGTCGTGGGCGACGAATTCCTTCTCCGCGCGCCCCGCGTCCATCCACTCGCGCACCGCCGAGAGCGACTTTACCGCCTCGCAGTACGCCTTCGCGTCGGCAGGGCAGCGGCGGTGCATAGGTATGGAAGCGCATGACCACCGGGGCGAACATCGCGTCCGCCGCGGAAAAGCTGCTGAAGAGCATGGGCCCCGTCGATCCGTAGCGCGCGCGGCACATCCGCCACAGGGTACAGATGCGGTCGATGTCCTTCTGCACTTCCGCGCTCATGCCCTTGCCGGGGTGACTCGCGCGCACGTTCATCGGCATGGCCATGCGCAGGCTGCGAAACCCCGAATGCATCTCGGCGCTCGCGGAGCGCGCGAGCGCGCGGGCATCGGCCTCTCGCGGCCAGATCGCCTTCTCCGGAAACCATTCGGCGACGGTCTCGGCGATCGCCAGCGTGTCCCACACCGCGGTCGTCCCGCGCCAAAGCACCGGCACGAGGCCCGACGGCGAGCGCTTGCCGATCTCGCGCTCCCACTCGGGGCTGTCGAACCTGAGCAGCATCTCCTCGAAATCGATGCCGGACTGGCGCAGCAGCACCCAAGGCCGCATCGACCACGAGGAGTAGTTCTTGTTGCCGATGACCAGCGTGAGCGGTTCCATGGTCTCCTCGGGGAAACGGGGTCAGGTTACATTATCGAAATAACGGGGTCAGGTTACATTTCGAAGAAAACGGGGTCAGGTTACATTTCCTGCAGTTCGGGCCGCATATGCGATCCGACGCAGGAAATGTAACCTGACCCCGTTTTCTCTCGGCAGGGCACGTAACCTGACCCCGTTATTCCTACCGCCCGGCGCGGTTGCGGTAGTACTTGTAGCGCCCGCGCTGCGTAGCGTCGGTGAGGTATTCGGCGACGATGCCTTCGATCGAAGACGGCTTGAAGGCGAACTCCGCGGGCCACGGTTCGCTGCATACGTTGTCCACAGACATCGACTTCAGGTTGTCGCGCGTCATCATCGGCCCGGGCAGGTATTCGAGGACCGCGGCCTGCAGCGTGGCAGCCCAGTGCGGCAAGGGCAGGATCATGCGGCTGCGGCCCTTGAGCGCGATCACCAGCGTCACGAGCTGCTCGAGCGTGTAGACCTTCGGCCCGCCGAGCTGGTAGGTCTTGCCGAAGGTGCGCGGATCGGCGAGCGAGGCGACCATGGCGCGCGCCACGTCCTCGACCCAGACCGGCTGGAAGCGCGTCTTCGCCCCGGCGAGCGGGATCACCGGGAAGAGCTGCACGAGCCTGGCGAACATGTTGAGGAAATCGTCCGCGGCGCCGATCACGATCGACGGCTGGAAGATCGTGAGGGGAATGTTCCCGGCGGCGTCCTTCAGCGCCGCTTCGCCGCGACCGCGCGACTTGAGGTATTCGCTCGGGCCGCTTGCCGAAGCGCCGAGCGCGCTCATCTGCAGGAGGCGCGCCACGCCAGCGGTGCGGCAGGCCCGTCCCACCCTTGCGGGCAGCTCCACGTGCACCTTCTCGAACGGCTGCCGGCGCGACTGGTGGAGGATGCCGACGAGGTTCACGACCGCGTCCATGCCCTCGAACTGGCGCGCGAGCGTCGCATCGTCGTTGACGTCCGCGTTGACGACTTCGCCGGTGGGCAGGACGAACAGGCCCCTTGCCTTTTCCCGGTTGCGCGTGAGCACGCGCACCCACATGCCGTGCTCGGCAAGCTGCTCGACCACGGAGCGGCCGATGAAACCGGTGCCGCCGAGAACGCAGACGCGATGGATTTCCATGGGCTGGCTCAGAGCGCGGGGACCACGGCGGCGGTGAGCGCGGTATCCGGGACGCTCATGCCGCGCGCCGGCACCGTGCCGAGCATCTTGCGAAAGCTCTGCTCCTGGCCGGTAATGCGGTTGTTGTAGAACCAGGTGTTGGCCATGACCTTCTTCACGTAGTCGCGCGTCTCGTTGAAAGGGATGGTCTCGGCGTAGATCGCGGCCTCGAGCGGCTTGGCGTCCTTCCAGCGGCGCGCGCGCCCCGGGCCGGCGTTGTAGCCGGCGGTGGCGGCGACGCGGTCCCCCAGGTCGGTCCAGACGTGGCGGAAATAGTAACTGCCCATCTGCAGGTTGGTCTCGGGCACCAGCAGCATGGTCGTCTTCCAGTCCTTGATGCCCATCTGCTTGGCGATCCAGCGCCCGGTGGCGGGCATGATCTGCATGAGCCCCATGGCGCCGGCGCGCGAGCGCGCCTCGGCGATGAAGCGGCTCTCCTGCCGGATCAGCGCATAGACGAAAGCTTCGTCCAGCGACCATTGCCTCGCCGCGGCGGAGAGGGCATCCCGGTGCGGCAGCGGATAGCGTTGCGCGAAGTCGTGCACGGCAAGCGTGCGCTCGGCCGTGTTGATCGCGCGGTCGGGCACCGAAGCGCGCTTCGCCAGCTCCGCCGCGGCAAGCAGGCTCTTGTCGTCCATGCCCCGTATCGCCCACGCCCACTCGCGCAGCGCTTCCGTCCCCAGTTCGTTGCGGTCGATGCGGTAGAGCATCAGGGCGCGCTGTATGCCGGGGATCTCGCCTATTCGCTTCACCTCCTCCTCGCTCGGCTTGTAGCCTTCCCAGGACGGCTTTACCGTCTCCCCGACGTCTTCGGCGGCGAGCAGGCCGTAGAAATTCGATTCGCGCGCGAGAAGGCGAAGCGCAGGCTCCGCCTCGGCCTTCATGCCGGCCTCGCGCAGCGCGCGCGCGTTCCAGTAGCGCCATGCGGCGTCGCGGGCCTCTTCCGGCGACAGTCTCGCGATCGCGCCCCGCACCTCGACCCAATCTCCCGACCTGAGCGCGGCCCGGACCCACCATGCCGCCTGCGCGTCGGTAAGCGTCGCGGAGGCCGATTCGCGATACCAGGCGAGTGCTTGCGGATGGTGCTGCATGGCCGCCTGCTGCGCGAGCATCGCCCAGGCATAGGCGCTGTCGGCGGCGCCCAGCTTCGGCGCGATGCGCGCAAGGTGCTCGGCCGCGAGGTCCGGCTGGCTGCGCGCGAGGCGGGCCACGGCAAAGACCGCGAGTTCGCGCTGCGCGCGCTTGTCGAATGCCGCCTTTTCCTTCAGGACTGCAAGAGGCTCGCGCGAGGCCCGGTCGAACTGTTTTTCCGCCATCGCCTCGCCCGCTGGCAGGTAGGCGCCCGCGCGCAAGGCGTCGCGCAACAGCCCAGCCGCGAGGAGTTTGCGCACGCGCACCCACACATCGTCGCCATTGATTCGCTTGGCATCGACGGCGGCGTCGAATACTGCCTGGCAGGCGCCGGGCGTCTCGCGCCCCGAAAGCCAAAGCGAGCGGGCCTCGCCAAGCGCCTCGGCATCCTGCCGGGCAAGCCGTTCCTGCAGCGCGAAGCAGGCGATTTCCACGTCATCGGAAGCGATCTTCGGGAACTCGGCGCGGAACAGGTCCCACGACTGGGCGCGGCCCAGCGCCTTCAGCCAGTCGCGGCGCAGCCATTCGGACAGCGGGCTATCGGGGTATCGTGCGAAGAAGGACTGCATCTCGGCGGGATCCGCCTTCGGCAGCGAGGCATTGAGGTACCAGTAAGCAGGGTAGGCCTCGAGCAGGTGCCCCTGGAAACGCCCGCGCAACTCCCCGAGAAGGCGGGTGTTGGTCAGTTGCGCCGCCTCGCGGGCGACGAGGATGTCCGCGTCCTGCACCGGGCGGGACGGCGCAGGGGCGGCAAAGGCCTCGGCAATCGCCAGGAACGCGATCGCGAGGGGGTGCTTGATGCAAGTCAAGGTGCGCGGCATGGAGGGTGACTTATGTTCATGGCGAAATTATAGTGTGCTGGAACGTCTTGCACACACTTCCGGAGGACAATCATCGAAGGCTTCGATCCCGCTTTCTGGACCGCCCTGCTCAAGATCATCGGCGTGAACATCGTCCTTTCGGGCGATAACGCCGTGGTCATTGCGCTCGCGGCCCGGTCGCTGCCGCCCAGGCAGCAGAAGCAGGCGGTCATTTTCGGCTCCGGGGCGGCGATCATCATGCGGATCGTGCTTACGCTGGTGGCGGTCGCCCTGCTGGCCCTGCCGTGGCTGAAACTCATCGGATCGGTGTTGCTGCTCTGGATCGGCGTGAAGCTGCTGGTTCCCGAGGAGGGCGGCGACGACATCAACGCCGGAGACAGCATGATCTCGGCGATCCGCACCATCCTCATCGCGGACCTCGTGATGAGCCTGGACAACGTCATCGCCGTGGCCGCCGCCGCGGAAGGCAGTGTTACCCTGCTGGTCCTCGGCCTCGCAATCTCGATTCCCCTGGTGATCTTCGGCGCGACGCTGCTGCTCAGGCTGATGGAACGCTACCCGGTGATCATCACCATCGGCGCGGCGCTCATCGGCTTCGTCGCCGGGGAGATGGCCTGGGAGGACCAGGCGATTGCCGAGTTCACGTCGCATTTCGCCAAGTGGTTCAAGTATCTCCTTGCCGTCGCCTCCGCGTTGTTCGTGGTAGTCCTCGGAAAGTGGCTGGCCAAGCGCGCCGGCACCAAGGAAGCGATGCTTGAGGCAGCTCCCAACCAGGAAAAATGAAGCAGACTGATTCACCCGACTTTCAGCCCGAGGAGAATGCAATGACCAAAGCAATCGCACACAAGGCCGTCGCGGCGGCGTTCGCCGCCACCGCCATGTTCACGCTCACGCCGGTGCAGGCGTGGGAGCCCACCAAGACGGTGGAGTTCATCGTCCCCGCCGGCACCGGCGGCGGCGCCGACCAGATGGCGAGGTTCATCCAGTCGGTCATCGCCAAGAACAACCTGATGAAGCAGTCGATGGTAGTGGTGAACAAGGGCGGCGGGGCCGGCGCCGAGGGCTTCCTCGAAGTGAAGGGCGCCAAGGGCGACCCGCACAAGATCGTGATCACCCTTTCCAATCTCTTCACCACGCCGCTCGCCACGGGCGTGCCGTTCAGCTGGAAGGACATGACGCCCGTGCGCATGATGGCGCTCGACCAGTTCGTGCTCTGGGTGAATGCCGAGACGCCCTACAAGACGCCCAAGGAGTACGTCGATGCGGTCAAGGCGGCAGGCGCCAGCAAGTTCAAGATGGGCGGCACCGGCTCCAAGCAGGAAGACCAGATCATCACGGTGGCGATCGAGAAACAGACGGGCGCCAAGTTCATCTACATTCCCTACAAGGGGGGCGGCGAAGTCGCCACGCAACTCGTCGGCAAGCACGTCGATTCCACCGTGAACAACCCTATCGAGGCAGTGGCGCAATGGCGCGCCGGCAACCTGCGGCCGCTGTGCGTGTTCGACGAGCAGCGCATGCCGTACAAGGAAAAGGTCACCAAGGACATGGCCTGGGGCGACATCCCGACGTGCAAGGAGCTGGGACTGAGCACTGATTACCTCATGCTGCGCGGCATCTTCATGCCCGGAGGGGTGACGAAGGAACAGGTGGACTATTACGTCGACCTGCTTGAAAAGGTCCGCCAGACGCCGGAGTGGAAGAAGTTCCTGGAAGAAGGCGCGTTCAACAACACCGCGCTGACCGGCAAGGCTTACGCGGACTGGATCGAGAAGAACGAGAAGCTGCACTACGACCTGATGAAGGAAGCCGGCTTCCTCGCCGCGGGAAAGTAGCGGCCGAAGCACGGGGCCCCGGCGACGGGGCCCTTCTTGTTCGAAGCGCAGGGGGTTGGCATGGATGACAAAAAGCCGGTCGCGTCGGTCAAGACGCTCGAGATCGTGGTCGCCGCGTTGTTCCTGGTATTCGGTGCCATCGTGATCTGGGACAGCAGGCGGCTGGGGGCTTCGTGGGGATCCGACGGGCCGCAGGCCGGGTATTTCCCGTTCTACGTTGGCGCGCTGATCTGCATTGCGAGCGTGTTCAACCTTGTGCGAGCCTTCCAGTTGGGCGAAAGGGGCCGCGAGGGCTTCGTCGAGCGCGGCCAGTTGAAGATGATCCTCACGGTGATGGTCCCGACCGTGATCTACGTCGCGATGATCGCCAACCCGTGGCTCTCGCTCGGCATCTACGTCGCCTCGGCGATCTTCATCGCCTTCTTCATGTGGCGCCTGGGCAAGTACCCCTGGGTGAAGATCGTCCCGGTGTCGGTGGGCACCATGTTCTTCTTCTTCCTCATGTTCGAGATCTGGTTCAAGGTGCCGCTCCCGAAGGGCCCGCTCGAAGCGGCGCTCGGGTTCGGCTGACCGGGGCGGGCCATGGACGAAATACGCTCCCTGATCGGCGGCTTCGCGGTCGCCCTCACCTGGTTCAACATCGCGCTGATGTTCGCCGGGATCATCCTCGGCGTGATCATCGGCGTGCTGCCGGGGCTGGGCGGCGCGAACGGCGTGGCGATCCTGCTCCCGCTCACGTTCTCGATGGCGCAGTCGCCGGGCGGAACGACGTCGGCAATCATCCTGCTTTCCTGCATCTACTGGGGCGCGCTGTTCGGCGGAGCCATCACGTCGATCCTGTTCAACATTCCGGGCGAGCCCTGGTCGGTCGCGACGACTTTCGACGGCTATCCGCTGGCCCAGAACGGCCGCGCCGGGGCGGCGCTCGCCTCGGCCTTCACATCGTCCTTCGTCGGCGCGTTCGTCGCGGTGGTGATGATCACCTTCCTCTCGCCGGTCGTGGCACGTTTCGCGCTCAGGTTCGGCCCGCCGGAATACTTTTCGGTCTACATGCTGACCTTCTGCGCCTTCGTCGGCATGAACAAGGGCGCGCCATGGAAGGCGATCGCGGCGATGATGGTCGGCTTCGCGCTGGCGGCGGTGGGCATCGACACCGTCACAGGCCAGTTGCGGATGACCTTCGAGATCCCGCAACTCCTCAAGGGCTTCGATTTCCTGATCGCGGTGATCGGGCTCTTCGGCATCGGCGAGATCCTGCTCACCATCGAGGAAGGGCTGGTCTTCAAGGGGCAGAGCGCCAAGCTCAACATGAAAGTGGTGATCGAGACCTGGAAGGAGCTGCCGAAGTACTGGAAGACCTCGCTGCGTTCCTCCGTCGTGGGTTGCCTGATGGGCATTGTCCCGGGAGGGGCCACGCCGGCGTCGTTCATGAGCTACGGGCTGGCCAAGCGCATGAGCAAGGATGGGCCGAAGTTCGGCACCGGCCTGGTCGAGGGCGTGGTCGCGCCGGAAACGGCCGCCCACGCCGCCGGCACCTCGGCGCTGCTGCCGATGCTGACCCTCGGCGTGCCGGGCTCGCCGACCGCGGCGGTGTTGCTGGGCGGGCTCCTCATCTGGGGCCTGCAGCCCGGGCCGCTGCTGTTCGTCGAGCAGAAGGACTTCGTCTGGGGGCTGATCGCCTCGATGTACCTCGGCAACATCGTGGGACTGATCGTCGTGCTCACCTGCGTGCCGCTGTTCGCGGCGATCCTGCGCGTGCCGTTCTCGATCATCGCGCCGGTGATCCTGGTGATCTGCGCGATCGGCGCCTATACCGTGCACGGCTCGATGTTCGACGTCTGGCTGATGGTCGCCTTCGGCATCGTCGGCTATGTCTTCAAGAAGCTCGACTACCCGATGGCGCCGATGGTGCTGGCCCTGGTGCTGGGAGACCGCGCGGAGGATTCGTTCCGGCAGGCGATGCTCGGCTCGCAGGGCGACCTGCGGGTATTCTTCGCCAATCCGCTGGTCGGCACCATGACCACGCTCGGATTGCTGCTGCTCTTCTGGCCGCTGATCTCGAGGGCGCTCGACATGGTGCGCGGGCGCAACGCAAAGGCGGGAGGCTGACATGGCTGTGATCGCGATGACGCAGGAGATGGCCACCATGGGCAAGGATGTCGCCCTCGGGGTGTGCGAGGCGCTCGGGCTTCAGCAGGTGCGCCACGAGGTCGGCGACCACGTCGCCGGCATGATGCACGTGAAGAAGAGCCTGATCCGCCGCATCCGGGAAGGAAAGGCGGGCCGGATCGAGAAGTGGGCCGCCGACGAGAAGACGATCTCGATCTTTACCGCCGAGGAAGTCCTCGACCTCGCGGTGAAGGGCAATGTGCTGATTCGCGGATGGGGGGCGACCCAGATCCTGCGGCCGGTCTCGCACGTCCCGTGCATCCGCGTGTGCTCGCCCATGGAACTGCGCGTGAAGCGCCTCATGGAACGCCTCGAGTCCGACGACGAGGACCTGGCGCGCCGCGAGATCGAAATCGACGATTCGGCGCGTGCGGTGCGCATCGGCGAGCATTTCAACGTGGTCTGGGGCGAACCGACCCTGTACGACCTGACGCTCAACACCGAGCGCGTGCCTGTTTCGACCTGCGTGGACCAGATCGTGGCGCTGGCGAAGAGCGCGAGCTTTGCCGAGACCGCGGCCTCGCGACAGTTTCTCGCGGACCTTGCGCTTGGCGCCAAGGTGCGCGCGGCGATGAAGGCCTCGTCCGCCACGCGGGGGATCGACGTGGCGATCGAAGCGAGCGCGGGGAAGGTGACCCTCACCGGCATCGTCGTCGACGATCGCGAGAGGGCGGCGTGCGAAGCAGTCGTGGCGGCGGTCCCGGGCGTCACCGCGGCCGACAACCAGTTGAAGACGATGGCGGGCGGGATGCACCGTTTCCCGACCCAGCCCCGGCACAACTAGGCTTGGGGTCAGAGCCGTAATAATTCTTCATTCCGGAAATCGGGGTCAGAGACGTAATAATTCTTCATTCCGGGCAACGCCCGGAATAGCGAATTATTACGTCTCTGACCCCGATTTCCCTACGTCTCTGACCCCGATTTCCCTACGTCTCTGACCCCGATTTCCCTACGTCTCTGACCCCGATTTCCCTACGTCTCTGACCCCGATTTCCCTACGTCTCTGACCCCGATTTCCCTACGTCTCTGACCCCGATTTCCCTACGTCTCTGACCCCGATTTCCCTACGTCTCTGACCCCGATTTCCCTACGTCTCTGACCCCGATTCCCCCAATTTCTTCCTGAACTCCTCGGCGCGCGCCGGGCCAAGGGCCTGCGCGATGATTCTCAGCGACTTCCCGATGAGTTCGCGCAATTGCGCCGGCGTCTTGCAGCGTTCGAACTCGATTGCGAGCGGATCGCCGTTCGGCCCGAGCATGTCCTGCACCTGGCGCATCGCCCGCCTGCGGGTCTGCTCGAAGTCGACCGCCGGACCGGCGCTGGCCGGCACCGGCGCTTCGGGCTGCTCCTCGGCTGGCTGGAAAGGCATTGCGGCCGGCTCGCCGCCCGAGGCAACGATGTAGCCGCCGCGCAGCAGCGTTTCGACGATCACCTCGATCTCGCCCGGGCGCGTCATCGGCGCGAGGTCGCCGATCGGCTTCGCTCCGTCGATCATGATGAGGATGCGGCGCAGCCGGGGCTGCAGTTCGCCCCCGGGCTGCGCGATTTCGCGCTGGCCGCGCTCGGTTTTCTCGAAGACGATCGCCTCATCCATGATCGCACGCTCCCTCGCCGCCAATATACGCCGCGCCTCGCCGGCGTGGTGATCAGATCTTGCCCGACTGCTTCAGGCGCGAGAGCGTCTCGGCGGACAGGTTGAGGTAGGAGGCCAACTCCTTCTTCGGCACGCGCTCGGCGAGCTCCGGGTGCTTCCTCAGGAAGCGGTGCACGCGGCCGGGCGCATCGAGCAGGTGCAGCGTGATGGTGTGCGCCATCACCTCGCTCATCAGGTGCATGACCTCGTACTCGAAGTCGTCCTTCAGTTCCGGCTGGCTGTCGATGAAGGCGACCCACTGCGGCAGGGGCATGCGCGCGACCTGGGCCTTGGTCACGGCGCGGATGGAGTAGGGGGCGGGCGCGCGCAGCTTCCACGCCGCATAGCTCGTCTCCATCTCGTCCTCCGCGGAAAAGCGCAGGATCATCTCCTTGCCTCCCGGGTTCGAGACCACGCGCTTGAGTATGCCGTCGATCACGAAGTACTGCTCCATGTCGTGCGCGCCCTGCGTGAGCAGGACGTCGCCCTTCTTGCACTCGACGATGGACAGCGCGGACTCGAGTTCGTCGAAGGCGCGCTTTTTCAGGCGGCGCAGCACGATATTGCTGTGCAGCCGCGCACAGATGGCGGCGCGATTCGGGTGGGAGGCGAGGAGCGTCATCGGGTTTGCGAGGGCGGAACTTGACCCGCATCAAGGCGGCACTCGGGTGCGGTTTCCATGACGCCGAATTGTAGCGGTTTAGCGTGCTTGCGAGGAGTGGACGACGCCGGATTCAAGGGAGCCGGAGATCCAGTGAATCACTTGACCATTTGGGCCGCATGATGGAAACGTTCGGATGCTTGACAGGCCATTCCATCGGAGCGGGAAGGGCAAATTGACCCGAATCAAGGCTGAAGGATCGGGCAGCTACTTATCATTGTAGCCTTTGTCGGCATCCACGAAGCGTCCGCTTCACCCAGGAGGAATCTCCCATGGCCACCGTAACCCAACCCGTTGTCACCCCGGTGCCCACCGCCATGCCGCAAGCCAGCGGTGAGCCCGCGTCCGCGAAGGAAGAGATCGACGGTTTCCACCTGGTCATTGATGCCCTGAAACTGAACGGCATCGACACGGTTTTCGGCCTGCCCGGGATCCCGATCACCGACCTCACGCGCAAGCTGCAGGCCGAGGGGCTGCGGATGATCTCGTTCCGCCACGAGCAGAGTGCGGGCTACGCAGCGTCGATCGCAGGCTTCCTCACGATGAAGCCGGGCATCTGTCTCACTGTTTCCGCGCCCGGGTTCCTCAACGGCCTCACGGCCCTCGCGCATGCCACCGTCAATTGTTTCCCGATGATCCTCATCTCGGGCTCTTCCGAGCGCGAGATCGTCGATCTGCAGCAGGGCGACTACGAGGAGATGGACCAACTCGCCATCGCCAAGCCACTGTGCAAAGCGGCCTTTCGCGTCCTGAATGCCGGGGACATCGGCGTGGGCGTCGCGCGCGCCATTCGCGCCGCGGTCTCCGGCCGCCCGGGCGGCGTGTACCTGGATCTCCCCGCGAAGCTTTTCGCGCAGGCGATTGATGCCGCCGCCGGGAAGGCTTCGCTGATCAAGGTCGTCGACGCCGCGCCGCGCCAGCTTCCCGCGCCTGAAGCGGTCCAGCGCGCGCTGGAACTCCTCAAGGGCGCGAAGAAGCCGCTGATCCTTCTTGGCAAGGGCGCGGCCTACGCGCAATGCGATGCCGACATCAAGGCGCTGGTCGAAAAGACCGGCATTCCCTACCTCGGCATGTCGATGGCCAAGGGCCTGCTGCCCGATACCCACGAGCAGGCCGCGGGGGCCGCGCGCTCGTACGTCCTGCCGGAGGCCGACGTTGTGGTTCTGGTCGGCGCGCGCCTGAACTGGCTTCTCTCGCACGGCAAGGGCAAGACCTGGGGCGGCAAGGACCACAAGGCCTGGGGTGGCCAGCAGTACGTGCAGATCGACATCTCGCCGCAGGAAGCCGACAGCAACGTGCCCATCGCGGCGCCGCTGGTCGGCGACATCGGTTCCTGCGTGGGAGCACTCCTGAAGGCAATCGGCGACGGCTGGGCGAAGCCCCCGAAGGAATGGACCGACGCGATCGCCGAGCGCAAGAACAAGAACATCGCGAAGATGGCCGAAATGCTGGCGAAGGATCCCGCGCCGATGAATTTCCACAGCGCGCTCAACGTCGTGCGCGACATCGTCAAGGCCAACCCGGAAGCCATGCTCGTGAACGAAGGCGCAAACGCGCTCGACTTCACGCGCTCGATCGTCGACATGTACAAGCCTCGCAAGCGCCTCGACGTCGGCACCTGGGGAATCATGGGCATCGGCATGGGCTACTGCGTGGCCGCGGCCGTCATCACGAAGCAGCAGGTGATCGCGGTCGTGGGCGACAGCGCGTTCGGTTTCTCGGGAATGGAAGTCGAGACCATCTGCCGCTACAACCTGCCGGTGTGCATCGTGGTCATGAACAACAACGGCGTGTACAAGGGCACGGACGTCGACCCGACCGGGCGCGATCCTGCCCCGACCGTGTTCGTGAAGGGCGCGCGCTACGACAAGGTGATGGAAGCCTTCGGCGGCGTTGGCGTCAAAGCCACGACGCCCGCGGAACTGCGCCGCGCGATGGAAGAGGCGATCCGCTCACGCAAGCCCACGCTGATCAATGCCGTGATCGACGAGAGTGCCGGCACGGAAAGCGGCCGCATCACGAGCCTCAACCCTTCCGCCGCAAAGAAGAAATAGACCCGACCGCCCGGTAGACTGGCATCGAGGCGATAGTTCGAGCGGACGCTCGCGCCGCTCAACTCCACTAAGCAACGGAGAAACGAATGGAAGCATTGAAGGGCGTACGGATTCTCGACATGACCCACGTGCAGGCCGGACCGACGTGCTCGCAACTGCTGGCGTGGATGGGGGCGGACGTGATCAAGTTCGAGCCGCCGCAGGGCGATGCGACGCGCGGGCAGTTGCGCGACGTGCCCGGCGCGGACAGCCTGTATTTCACCATGCTCAACTGCAACAAGCGCTCGATCACGGTCAACATGAAGAGCGCCGAGGGCAAGGCGGTGTTCGTCGACCTGGTGAAGAAGTGCGACATCGTCATGGAGAACTTCGGCCCCGGCGTGCTCGACCGCCTCGGCTTCACCTGGGAAAAGATCCACGAGCTGAACCCGAAGATCGTGATGGGTTCGATCAAGGGCTTCGGCTCCTCCGGCCCGTACGCGGACTTCAAGGCGTACGAGAACGTCGCGCAGGCGATGGGCGGCGCGATGAGCACCACCGGCATGCCCGACGGCCCGCCCTTCGTCACGGGCGCGCAGATCGGCGACTCGGGCACGGGCCTGCACCTGGCGATCGGCCTGCTCGCGGCGCTGCACCAGGCGGACCGCACCGGCCAGGGCCAGTACGTCGAGGTCGCGATGATGGACGGCGTCATGAACCTGTGCCGCGTCAAGTTCCGCGACCACCAGCGGCTCACGCGCCAGGAGCTCGCCGAGTACTCGGTGCCGACCTACAAGGACATGGGCGACGTGCCGCGCGCGGGCAACGATTCCGGCGGCGGCCAGCTCGGCAACGCCATCCACTGCAAGCCCCACGGCGCCAACGACTGGCTGTACATCGTCGTGCAGGAGGCGGTGTGGGTCGCGCTCGCCAACCGCATCGGCCCCGACGTCGGCATGCCCGACCTCGTGAACGACCCGCGCGTGGCGACCATCGCCGAGCGGCGCAAGAACCAGGCGCTGGTCTGGACGCTGCTCAACAAGTTCGCCGAGAAGTACACCAAGCGCGAGCTGATGGCGATCCTGAACCCGCTCGACGTGCCGTGCGGTCCGATCATGTCCACCACCGACCTCGCCACCGACGAGCACATCCGTGGCCGCGACATGTGGGTCGAGCTCGACCATCCCCAGCGCGGCAAGTGGTTCAACGTCGGCATGCCGATCAAGATGTCCGCCTCGCCGGCAAAGATCGAGCGCTCGCCGACGCTGGGCGAACATACCGACGAGGTGCTGCGCGAGGTGCTGGGCATGGACGAGGCGCGCATTGCCGCGCTTCGCGCCGCCGGCGCTTTCTCCGCTCCGCCGAAGAAGGCCGCTTGGGTCTGGCGAAAAGCAATTGGAACCGCCGATGAACGCCGATGAACGCCGATAAAAGCGTGATGGTTGGTGGCTTCGGCAGTGATCGGAGTCTCCCGAACCAAACCCTGAATCGCCTTTGGTTTTATCGGCGTTCATCGGCGTTCATCGGCGGTTAATTCAGTCCTTTAGGGAAATCATGAAGATCGCAATCATCGGGCAGCAAGACTTCGGCAAAGCCGTCCTGGAAGCCTTCCTCGCAAGGGGAGACGAAGTGGCGGGAGTGTTCTGCGCGCCGGAGAAGGAGGGAGCGAAGCCCGACCCGCTGAAGGTGCTCGCGCTGGAGAAGGGCCTGAAGGTCTTCCAGTTCGCCTCGCTGAAGAACCCGGAGGCGACGGCAACGATGAAGGCGCTCGCTGCCGACATCGGCATCATGGCCTTCGTGCTGCAGTTCGCGCCGCAGGAGTTCGTGGGCATCCCGAAGCACGGCACGATCCAGTACCACCCCTCGCTCCTGCCGAAGTTCCGCGGGCCCTCGTCGATCAACTGGCCGATCATCAAGGGCGAGGCGAAGACGGGGCTCACGATCTTCCGTCCCTCCGACGGCCTCGACGAGGGCCCGGTGATCCTGCAGAAGGAGACGCCGGTCTCGGAGAACGACACGCTGGGCACCGTCTATTTCGACCGGCTCTTCCCGATGGGCGTGGCAGCGATGCTCGAAGCGGCGGACCTGGTCGTTGCCGGGAAGCACAGGGAACTCGTGCAGGACGAATCGCAGGCCTCCTATGAAGGCTGGTGCCGCGCGGCGGAAGCGAAGATCAATTGGGCCAACCACGTCGATTACATCCACAACACGATCCGCGGCTGCGATCCGGCGCCGGGCGCGTGGACCACGGTCGCGGGCAAGAAACTGCAGCTCTTCGGCTCGAAGAAACTGCTCGTGCGCACCTTCGGCGCGGTCAAGGGCAAGATCGGCGAGGTAAGCGAGGTGGGTGCCGACTCGATCCGCATCACCGCGCAGGGCGGGCAGGTCGAGATCGCGAAAGTGAAGCACGAGGACGGCAAGAAGATCCCTGCCGCCGAGTGGGCGAAATCCGCAGGCGTCGTCCCGGGAACGATCCTCGGCACCTGAAAACGGGGTCAGAGCAAGAAATGGGGTCAGAGTACATTTCCGGCTGGATCGCACAGCGATCCTGCGCTTCCGGAAATGTACTCTGACCCCATTTCTTGGGAAATGTACTCTGACCCCGTTTTCCCTATTCCCGCTAAGATGCGGGTTCTCCGCAGCAATCCCTTTCCCATCCCGAATCCACAGGTGACCGCATGACCCACGCAATCCGATTCCACGCCACCGGCGGCCCCGAAGTCCTCAAGTGGGAAGAAGTCACGGTCGGCGACCCCGGCCCGGGCGAAGCGCGCATCGCGCACAAGGCCATCGGCCTGAACTACATCGACACCTACCACCGCACCGGGCTCTATCCGCTGCCGCTGCCCTCGGGCATCGGGCTGGAGGCGGCGGGCGTGGTCGAGGCGGTCGGTCCCGGCGTCACGGAATTGAAGCCTGGCGACCGCGTGGCCTACTGCAACGGCCCCATCGGCGCCTACACGGAAAAGAAGGTCCATCCGGTCGAGCGCCTCGTGAAGATCCCGGAGGGAATTTCCTTCGAGCAGGCTGCCTGCATGATGCTGCAGGGGCTCACTGCGCATTACCTGCTGCGCCGCCTGCACCTGACGCCCAAGGCGGGCGAGACGGTGCTGTGGCATGCCGCCGCGGGCGGCGTCGGCCTGTTTGCCTGCCAGCTTGCCAAGGCGATCGGCGTCAACGTGATCGGCACAGTCAGCACCGACGAGAAGGCCGCGCTCGCGAAGGAACACGGCTGCGCGCACACCATCATCTACACCAGGGAAGATTTCGTCGCGCGCGTGGCGGAAATCACCGGCGGCAAGAAGGTCCCGGTCGTGTACGACTCGGTGGGCAAGGACACCTTCCTCAAGTCCCTCGATTGCCTCCAGCCGCGCGGCCTGCTCGCCCTCTTCGGCAATTCCTCGGGCCCGGTCGATGCGCTGAACACGGGGCTCCTCGCCGCCAAGGGCTCGCTCTACGTCACGCGCCCGACGCTCGTCACCTACACGACGCCCCGCTCCGAGCTGGTCGCCTCCGCCGACGAATTGTTCGGCCATGTGCTCGCCGGGCGAATCAAGGTGGGTCCCCGCCAGAAGTACGCGCTCAAGGACGCGGCGCAGGCGCATCGCGACCTGGAGGCACGCAAGACCACCGGATCGACAATCCTGGTTCCCTGAGCGTGGCGATTCCGGGCGTCCTCAAGTTTTTCCTTTTTGCCGTCGGGGCAGTACTCATCACACTTGCCATCACCGTCATGTCGGGAGCGAAAATGGGACTGTTCGCAGGCAAGCGCCCGGTCGACCTGGGCTGGAACAACGGCTCCTTCCGCGCCGCGGACTGGCGGCCCAACTGGGTCTCGAGCAAGGCCGACCCCAAGGACGAGAAGCATTACATCGCCCCGCTCGCCACAGGCGGCAACCCGAAGCGCACGTGGGACGCGCTGGTGGCCACCGTGAATGCGATGCCGCGCTCCAAGGTCGTGACCGACAAGGACGGTTACCTGCACGTGGAATTCACGAGTGCCGGCCTGGGCTTCATCGACGATGCGGAGTTCGCGCTCGACGAGAAGGCCGGGGTCATCCATGTGCTGAGCGGCGCGCGCATGGGCGTGCGCGATTTCGACGTCAACCGCAAGCGCGTCGAAGCGATCCGCACCGACCTCGACGCCAGCCTGAAGTAATAATTGGGGTCAGAGACGTAATACTTCTGGATTCCGGGGCAAGCCCGGAATGACGAGGAAGTATTACGTCTCTGACCCCAATTATTTCCTATCCCGAGTTTCGCAACCCCGCGGCCAGTCCGTTGATCGACAGGTGGATCGCGCGCCGGGTCTTCTCGTCGGCCTCTCCCGCGCGGTAGCGGCGCAGCAGCTCGACCTGCAGGTGGTTCAGCGGGTCGAGGTAGGGAAAGCGGTTGCGGATCGAGCGCGCCAGCGCCGGGTTCTTCTCGAGGAACGCCTTCTGCCCGGTGATGCGGCCCAGCCAGCGCTCGGTGAGCTTCCATTCGCCCTCGATCTCGCCGAAGATGCGCGCGGCGAGCGCCTTGTCGGGCACGAGGTCGACGTAGCGCGCCGCGATCGCGAGGTCGGTCTTGGCGAGCAGCATGTCGAGGTTCTGCACGACGGCGCGGAAGAACGGCCAGCGCGCGAACATTTCCTTCAGCACGCCCAGGCGGGCGTCGTCGTCTCCTGCCCACGCCTGCAGGGCCGAGCCGAAGCCGTACCAGCCTGGAAGCGCCACGCGGATCTGCCCCCAGCTGAACACCCACGGGATGGCGCGCAGGTCCTCGATCTTCTGCGAGGGCTTGCGTGAAGCCGGCCGGCTGCCGATGTTCAGTTCCGCGATCTCGCTGATCGGCGTGGCGGCGCGGAAGAACTCGACGAAGCCGGGCGTCTCGTAGACCAGTTTGCGGTAGGCGGCGAGCGAGTGCGCCGACATCGCCTCGAGCGCCGCCTGCCAGTGGCTCTCGAAGGCCGCGTCCTCGACCGGCGGGGCGAGGGCCGCGAGCATCGCCGCGGAGGCCAGGGTCTCGAGGTTGCGCCGCCCGAGTTCCGGATCGGAATACTTGGCGGCGATGATCTCGCCTTGCTCGGTGAGCCGGAAGCCTTCGTCGGAGCTGCCCGCGGGCTGCGCGAGGATCGCCTCGAAGCTCGGGCCCCCGCCGCGCCCGACCGTGCCGCCGCGGCCGTGGAAGAAGCGGAAGCGCAGGCGCTCGCGGCGATGCAGCGCGACCATGCGCCGCTGCGCGAGGTACAGCTCCCAGTTCGCGGTGAGGTAACCGCCGTCCTTGTTCGAGTCCGAGTAGCCGAGCATGATTTCCTGCAGGTTGCCGCGGCTCTTCAGCCATTCGCGATACAGCGGCATCGCGTAAGCCTTGGCGAGGATCGTGTCGGCGGCCTGCAGGTCGGCGATGGTCTCGAAGAGCGGGATGATGGCGAGGTCGAGCTGCGCCGGCGCCTCGTCGGAGGCCGGCCTGAGGAGCCCCACCTCCTTCAGCATGAGCGCGCATTCCAGCAGGTCGCTGACGCTGGTCGCCTTCGAGATGATGGCGTGCCTTATCGCGTCCGGCCCGTAGCGGCGGCGGATCTCGGCGGCGGCGCGGAAGATCGCGATCTCGCTCGCCGTTTGCTCGCTGTAGGCGATGTGCGGCGAGACCAGCGGGCGCGCGTGGGAAAGCTCGGCGGCGAGGAGAGCCACGCGCGCCTCTTCGTCGAGCGAAAGATAGTCGACGTGCACGCCGGCGCGCGCGAACAGCTCCGCCACCGTGACTTCGTGGACATCGGAGTTCTGGCGCATGTCGAGCGTGGCGAGATGGAAGCCGAAGGCGTCGACCGAACGGCGCAGCCGCGCGAGGCGTCCCTCGGCGAGCGGCGCCGTGCAGCCCACCGAGAGGGAGCGATGGATGACGTCGAGGTCGGCGGCAAAGGCGGCCGGCGTCGCGTAGGGCGGCGCCTCGACCTCGGGCGGGCGCGCGGCGCGAAGCCCGGCGAGCGACTGCGCGGTCGCGGCGAGGCGCGAGTACACGCCGATGAGCGCCTTGCGGTACGGCTCTTCCTGGCGATGCACCGAGGTGTCGCCGGAGATGTCGCCAAGCTCGTGCAGCGCGGAGGTGGTGGGGACAAGGCGCGCGGAGAGCGACAGTTCCGCGCCCAGCGCGTGGGTCTCTGCAAGGTAATGCTCGAAGAGCAGCGCCGACTGCCGTGTCAACGCCGCGCGCATCGTGTCGGCGTTGACGAAGGGATTGCCGTCGCGGTCGCCGCCGATCCACGAGCCCATCGCGAGGATCGCGCCATGGGTCGCCGGCGTGCCGAAGCGCTCGGCGAGACCGCGGTCGAGGTCGAGAAGCAGCTTGGGCAATTCCTTCAGGAAGGTGTAGCGGAAGAACGACAGCCCGTTGTCGATCTCGTCGATCACGCGCAGGCGCGAGAGGCGGATCATTCCGGTAAGCCAGAGCTGCAGCACGCGGCGATGAAGCTTGGCGTCGATCCCGGCGCGCTCCACGGGATCGCCGTCGCCCATTTCGCGCTCGGCCAGCAGCCCCGCGATCTGGCGCTGCGTGTCGAGGATGCTCTTTCTCTGCACCTCGGTCGGGTGCGCGGTGAGTACGGCATCGACGCGGGTGCGCCTGCGCCAGTCGGCGACGTCGGCGGCCTTGGCGCCCGCGGCCGCCAGCACGTCGAGCGAATGCGCGAGGCTGCCTTCCTGCGGGGGCGAGCCGGCCAGCCGGTGCGCGCGGCGGCGGCGGTTGTGGTGCCGGTCCTCGGCGATGTTCGCGAGCACGGAAAAGTAACTGAAGGCGCGCACCACGTCGAGGACGCGGTCGATGCCGAGCGCGTCGAGCTCGGCGTCGAGCGCGCGCTTGCCCTCGGCGAGGTCGGCCGCGCGCGCGTCGCGCCGCACCTTCACCGACAGCTGGCGAATGCGCTCGATCGCGTCGAACGCATCCGTCCCCGAGCATTCGCGGATCGCGTCGCCGAGCAGCCGGCCGAGCAGGCGCGTCTCGTCGCGCAGCGGCGCGTCGCGGTCGTCGGGGGCGACGCTCATTGGACGAGGTACATTTCGAGGTCCATGCGCTCGTGCCGGACCTTCTTTCCCGAGTCCGAAATGTTGAGATATTCCGACGCCACATAGCGCTTGGCCGCGCCGCTGTACCAATAGGTCCAGGTGGCGGCTCCGCTTCCCTTGCCCTCTCGCGACTTCCACTTGCTGGTGCGTTCGATCCTGAGCGCGCGGAACTTTCCTGCCGGGGTCTCGATGTCCTCCTCGCCGATCACGCGGATTTCCGCTTCGATGTCGTTCACCTTGTCGTTGACGTGCTCGACGACGCTCGCCTTCCAGTTCGCGCCCGGGGACAAGGGGAACATGTAAGTCATCTGCGCGGGCTCGTAGCGGTAGCGCACGTCGCCGCGCTTGAAGCGGATGAGATTGCCGAGCAGGTCGCTTTCCGACTCGGCGCCGTAATGGACGCGGTCGCCCTTGATCGCGGTGATGCGCCACGTGGCGAGGCGCTCGCCCTGGTCGAGCAGGTTTTTCACCCGGTAGGTCCAGGTGTCGCCTACGACGTAGTGGGGCGGCGCGCCGGCGGCCACCTGCACGTTGCGCGGCGGCGAGGCCTTGCTTGCCTCGGGCCGCGCGGCCGGGGCGGCGGTTGCCACCACCACCGCAGGCTTGAACGTGAACTCGGTCTCGAGGGAGGTGCTTTCCCAGGGCACCTGCTTGCCCTGAGAGTCGCGCCTGACGCCCGCGCGCACCGCCTTGAACACCTCTTCGATCTGCAGCCCGGGCCTGGCGATCTGGTCGACGAGGTACTGCGTGTACAGGCCGTTCTTGCCGGCGCCGTCGGCCGCGGTCGATCCGGGCGCGGTTGCGTAGGCGATGATCGAGCCCGCCGGCGCATCGACCTGCGCGAGTCCGGGCACCGAAAGCTTGAAGCGGTTGGGGTAGGGATTGTTGCGGCAGGCGTCGAGGATGACGATGTTGGTGTGGCTGCGCGCGCTCTCCATTTTTTCCAGCACGGCGGCGAGGTCGAGCGCGTTGAAGGCCACTTCGTCCTCGCGCGCGATGTCGGCGTCGACCGGCAGCAGGTAATTGCGTCCGCGCACCTGCACGCCGTGGCCGGCGAAATAGAAGAGCCCGGTGCTGTTGCGCCCGAGTTTGTCGCCGAATTCCCTGAGTGCGAGATGCAGTTCCTTGAGGGAGGCATTCTCGCGGCGGATCACGGTGAAGCCCGCGGCCTCCAGCACCTTGCCCATGTCGCGGGCGTCGTTGAGGGGATTGGCGAGCGGTGCGTCCTTGTAGCCGGCGTTGCCGACAACCAGCGCCACGCGCGCGGGGGCCTGCGCGAGCGCAGTTGCGGCGGCGAGGGAAACGAGGAGCAGGAAAAGCCGTGCCATGCCCCGATTCTGCGGCGTGCCGCGATCCGGATCAAGGAGCAGGCCGGGGCACATTGCTAGAATCCCCCTTCTTCCCCTCCCCGGAAACGCGATCCATGGCACTCCTCCTCAAGGAACAAGACGTCGAGCAGCTCCTCACCATGCCGATGGCGCTGGAACTCATCGAGCGGGTGCACCGCGAGTACTCGGCGGGGCAGGCGATCGACGTCCCGAGGGAGCGCACCCGCGTGCCCAAGGCGGGGCTGCACATACTGCAAGGCGCCGTGCCCTCGGCGGGCGTGTTCGGCTACAAGGCCTACACCTCCAGCCGGGAGGGCATCCGCTTCATCGTCTACGCGTTCAATGCCGAGCGCGGCAACCTCGAGGCGATCGTCGAGGCGAATTTCCTCGGCATGATGCGCACGGGCGCCGCCGCCGGCGTGGCAACGCGCTGGCTCGCGCGGGCCGATGCGCGGGTGGTCGGCGTGTTCGGCTCTGGCTGGCAGGCCGAGGGCCAGATCGAGGCGCTGGCGCTGGTGCGGAAGCTCGAACGGGTCAAGGTCTATTCGCGCAATCCCGACAAGCTCGCCGCATTCTGCGCGAAGATGCGCACGCGCTTGTCGCTGGAAGTGGTCCCGGCCACCTCTGCCGAGGAGACGGTGAAGGGCAGCGACATCGTGGTCACCATCACCACCGCGGCCACGCCGGTGTTCTCGGGCGACTGGCTGGAATCGGGAACGCACATCAACGCGGCGGGCTCCAACTCGCTCCTGCGCCGCGAGATCGACGAGACCACGGTCCTCAAGTGCCGGCCCGTCGTCGTCGATTCGCGCCCCACGGCGCAGAAGGAGGCGGGCGACCTGCTGCCCGCGCTGGAGAAGGGCCGCCTGCACATCGGCATGCTCACCGAGCTGGGCGAGGTGATCGCCGGCACGCGGCCCGGGCGCACGTCGGTGGAGCAGGTCACGCTCTTCGAGTCGCAGGGCATGGGAATACAGGACCTGATCATCGCCGCCGAACTGACCAAGCTCGCGCGCGAGCGCGGGCTCGGCAGCGAAGTCGACGTGGGGGCATGAGAACGATGAAAGCCGTCATCTGCAGGGAGTTGGGCCCGATCGGCTCGCTCGTGGTCGAAGACGTCCCCGCCCTCGTGCCTGGCGCGGGGCAGGTCGTGATCGACGTCAAGGCCGCGGGGGCCAATTTCCCCGACGCGCTGATGGTGCAGGGCAAGTACCAGTTGAAGCCGCCGCTGCCGTTCTCGCCCGGGTGCGAGGCCGCGGGCGTCGTCAAGGCCGCGGGCGACGGCGTGAAGCACCTGAAGCCGGGGGACGCCGTGGTCGCGCTCATGCCGTGGGGCGCCTTCGCCGAAGAGGCGCTGGTGGACGCGGGCAACGTGATGCCCCTGCCGCCCGGCGTGGACATGGCCGCTGCCGCCGCGTTGTTGTTCGCGCACGGCACCTCGATCCATGCCTTGCAGGACCGCGCGCACCTCAAGGCCGGCGAGACGCTCCTGGTGCTCGGTGCTTCGGGCGGTGTCGGGCTGGCCGCGGTCGAGCTGGGCAAGTTGATGGGAGCGCATGTCATCGCGGCGGCGTCCACCGATGCCAAGCTCGCGGTCTGCCGCGAGCACGGCGCCGAAAGCGTCATCAATTACGAGACCGAGAACCTGAAGGACAGGGTGCGCGAGCTCACGAACGGGCGCGGGGCGGACGTGATCTACGACCCGGTGGGAGGAAACTACAGCGAGACGGCGTTGCGCTCGATCGCGCGCAATGGCCGTTATCTCGTGATCGGTTTTGCCAACGGCGAGATCCCGCGCATCCCGCTCAACCTGCCGCTGCTCAAGGAATGCGCGATCGTCGGCGTGTTCTGGGGCGAATTCATGAAGAAGGAGCCGAAGGCGAACGCGGCGAACATCCGCCAGCTCTTCGCCTGGCTCGCATCGGGCGAGTTGCGGCCGCATATTTTTGCGCGCTATCCGCTCGCGCGCGTGCCCGAGGCGCTTGCCGCGCTGCTCGAGCGGCAGGTGAGCGGGAAGGTCGTGATCCTGCCGGAAGCCTGATTCGCGTTTGTCACGCCCGCGGGGTAAACTTTCGCGGTCTTGCGCACGGCCGGAAGACCCTTCCTTGGCCCGTGCAATTGGGGAGAATCCATGGCAAAAGGCAACTTCTGGAAAGCGGACTGGTTCATCGGCGTGGTCATCGCCATCGCCCTGCTGGCCTTCAACCGCTTCTCCGACCTGATACCGAGCCTGGAGCTGAAGGCCTACGACCTCGGCGTGAAGGCCTCCTCGAAGAGCCCGTCGGACAAGGTCGCGGTGATCGCGGTGGACGAGCAGTCGATCGCCAACATCGGGCGCTGGCCGTGGCCGCGCGACGTGCAGGCGAAGCTGATCGACCAGCTGGTCGGCGCCAAGGCCTCGGTCATCGGCAACACCGTGTTCTTCTTCGAGCCGCAGATCGACCCGGGGCTCGCGTACATCAACAAGATGCTCGAGCTCTACAACAAGGCCTATCCCGCCGTGGCCGCGCAGGAAGCGGCGGGCGTGTCGGCATTCGCCGCGCAGACCCCCGCCGCGCAGGTGGGCGTGCCGCCGGGCGAGATCGCCGAGATCGGCAAGATCCTGAAGGAGGCCGAGGGCGCGTTGAACAGCGACATCCGCCTCGGCGCCAGCGTGAAGAAGGCGGGCAACGTCATCCTGCCGCTGGCCTTCGAGTCCCTCACCTACAATCCCCCGCCCGGCAAGCCCGCGAAGCCGCTGCCGGAATTCGTCGCGAAGAACACCATCGGCGGCTTCAAGGAAGCGGGCGGATCGTTCCTGTACGGCACCGAGATGATCGCGCCCATCGAGTTGATCGGCGCGGCCGCGGCAGGCCTCGGCCACCTGAATGCCTTCCCGTCGCCGGCGGACGGCGCGATCCGCACCGAGCCGCTGATCATCGACTACTACGGCCAGGTGTTCCCGTCGCTGTCGCTGATGATCGCGGCGCGAAGCCTCAACCTCACCTCCAAGGACATCAAGGCCAATGTCGGCGAAAGCGTCTCCGTGGGCAACCTCAAGGTGCGCACCGACGAGAACGGCCAGATGTTCACCTACTTCTACAAGGACCGCGGCAACGGCCAGCCGGCTTTCGCGATCGACTCCTTCTTCGACGTTTACACGGGCAAGATCCCGGCGGCGAAGTACGCCGGCAAGATCGTGCTGATCGGCGCCACGGCGGCCGGCGTCGGCGCCAACCAGGTCACCCCGATCTCGGCGCAGATGTTCCCCGGTGACCACGATGGCGCACTCGGTGTCGTCGATCCTGCAGGAACACTTCTTCGTCGTGCCGACGTGGGCGCGCTGGGCCTCGCTGGCCGCGTACGTGCTGGTGGCGCTCTACCTGATCGTGCTGCTGCCGAACATGAAGGCCGGCATGGCGGCGATCATCACCGCCGTCATCCTCGTCGCCCTGCTGGGCGCGCACTTCGGGCTCATGACCGGCCCGGGCATCTGGATCGAGCTGATGCTCCCGGCAACGCTGCTCATCGTCGGGCACCTGCTGCTCACGACCAAGCGCTTCCTCGTCACCGAGCGCGGCAAGGAGAAGGCCGACACCGACAGCGCGGAATCGAACCGCATGCTCGGCCTCGCCTTCCAGCAGCAGGGCCAGCTGGACATGGCCTTCGACAAGTTCAGGAAGGCGCCGCTGAATGACGAGGTGATGGAGAACCTCTACAACCTCGGGCTCGACTTCGAGCGCCGGCGGCAGTTCAACAAGGCGGAGAACGTGTTCCGCTACATGAGCACGTTCAACCCCAAGTTCCGCGACCTGGACGAGAGGATGAACCGCGCCAAGCAGCTCTCCGAGACCATCATCCTCGGCGGCAGTTCGGCTTCGCGCTCGACCAATGCGACGATGGTGATGTCGGGAGGGGCGGGAGGCGAGAAGCCGATGCTCGGCCGCTACCAGATCGACAAGGAGCTGGGCAAGGGCGCGATGGGCGTGGTGTACGGCGGCAAGGACCCGAAGATCGGCCGCATCGTCGCGATCAAGACCATGGCGCTGTCCAACGAGTTCGAGGGCGAGGAACTGATCGAGGCGAAGGAACGCTTCTTCCGCGAGGCCGAGACCGCGGGCCGCCTCACGCATCCCAACATCGTCACCATCTACGACGCGGGCGAGGAGCACGACCTCGCCTACATCGCGATGGAGTTCCTGAAGGGCAAGGACCTGGTGCCCTACACCAAGATGCCGAACCTGCTGCCGCTCGACCGCGCGCTCTCGATATGCGAACGCGTCGCCGACGCCCTCGGCTACGCGCAGAGCATGGGTGTCGTGCACCGCGACATCAAGCCGGCCAACATCATGTACGAGCCGGAGAGCGACACGGCGAAGGTCACCGACTTCGGCATCGCGCGCATCACGGATTCGTCCAAGACCAAGACCGGCATGGTGCTGGGGACGCCTTCGTACATGTCGCCCGAGCAGCTGGCCGGCAAGAAGATCGACGGGCGTTCCGACCTCTTCTCGCTGGGCGTGATGCTGTTCCAGCTGACCTGCGGGCGCCTGCCTTTCGAGGGCGAGTCGATGACGCAGCTGATGTTCGCCATCGCCAACAACCCGCATCCGCTGGTCCGCGAGATCAATGCCGCGCTGCCCGAGTGGCTGCAGCCGATCATCGACAAGGCGCTGGAAAAGGACCTCGAGAAGCGCTACCAGTCCGGCGCGGAATTCGCCGCCGCGATCCGCGCCGCGCGGCAGGCCCACGCCGGCTAGGGCCTCGATGCCGCTTCCCGAACCGAAGGCGAAACGCGAGCCGCTGCACCTGCGCCAGATCGAGATCCGCGGCTACAAGCGCGAAGACGGCCTGTACGAGATCGAGGGCCACCTCACCGACACCAAGCCGATCGACTTCAAGCTCGCGCAGGGCATCCGCCCGGCGGGAGAGCCGGTGCACTCGATGTGGCTGAGGCTCACCTACGACCGCACCCTCACCATCGTCGATGCCGAGGCCTCGACCGACGCCATGCCCTACGTGGGCACGTGCGACCGGATCACGCCCGACTACAGGAAGCTGGTTGGCCTCACCATGCGCACCGGCTACCTGCGCCATGTCAAGGAACTCCTCGGCGGCGTGCGCGGCTGCACGCACCTGACCGAGCTGGCCGGCACGATGGCCACCGCCGCGTTCCAGACGCTCGCGGGCCAGGGCGTGAGCGACCCGCACCGCAAGCCCTTCCAGCTCGACCGCTGCCATGCGCTCGAGGCTTCCACTCCGCTGGTCGCGAAGTTCTATCCGAAGTGGTACACGGGCAGCGAGCCATTGCCGCCTCCGGGCGAGCCTGAGCGGCATTGAGGCCGACGCTCCCAAGACCGCCGCAATCAACCTAGTTCTTCAATGACCTTCATCCCTGCCTGTTGCCGGGCACTTTCACCGGCGTTGGCGATCTTGTGCCTGCTGGCAGGATTCCCGGGCCTTGCCGCCGGACCCTATCCGGTCAACATGTGCCCGGCGGACCGCACCGCCAACCTGGGATGCCACGCCAACGACGTGTCGATCGCCCAGGTGCAGGTCGTGAACGGCGTGACCTCCTGCGTGGCGGGCCAGCCGGTCACGCTGCAGTTGCAGGCCGTCCTTTCTTCCAACGCGAGCCGGCGCTTCGACATCGGCGTCTTCGTTGCCCGCGATGGCCGCGAGATCATGCTGCCTTCGTCCGCGGGCGGCGCTGCGGACTGCGCGGTCTACGGCGTGCCTTTCACGCCCCCACCGCTCGCCAACCTGAACGGCAATGCCTGCGGTGACATCACCAGCGGGGGCGTGGCCACGGTCGACCTCGGTTTCGTCACGGTGCTCTGCGAGCCCGACCAATCCGGAAACCTCAACCTGCCGGCGATGGTGACCTGGCAGAACAACCAGAATGCCACCTGCAATGCGCCGCCCGCGGCGTGGGTCGAGTCGCCGAACCCCGCCAACTGCAACGCCTCCGTCGGGATCAACGTGCCGGTGCAGGTGGTCGGCCGGATCACCATCACCAAGCGCACCGACCCGGTGGGCGCGCCCGACGTCTTCGCGTTCTCGGCAACGGGGCCTGGCATCGCGCCGGCCGCCTTTTCGCTCTCCGACGGCCAGTCCCGGATTCTCCAGACCGGCCCGCTTACCGCGGCATCGCAGACCTTCACGATCACCGAGCAGGCCCTCGCCCTCTGGGATCCGACGACGGAAATCGAATGCACCACGGCCGACGGCGGGCCGGCGAGGTTCGCGACGATCGACAGGGCCAACCGCAGGGTGACCGCTGCGATGAACTCGGCCAACAGCCGCCTCGATTGCGTCTTTCACAACCGGCGTGAAGCGAGCGTGCGCATCGTCAAGAACACCGTCGGCGGCAACGGCACCTTTCAGTTTGCCGGGGACCTGAGCGCCACGGTGACGACCGTCGCCGGGACCGGGCAGGCGGTGATCAACGGCCTTGTTCCGGGAATCTATCGCGTCACGGAGATCGTGCCGCCGGGCTGGAGCCTAACGGCGCTCGCCTGCGCCGACCCGAGCGGCGGAACGGCCGTCGATTTGCCCACCGCGACCGCGACCATCGACCTCGCACCGGGGGAACAGGTGACCTGCACCTTCACCGACCAGGTCAATCCCGCCACCGGCACGATCGTCGTGAACAAGAGCGCGACCGGCGGCGACGCCACGTTCCCCTTTCTCGCTGGATTGCCCGTGACCTCGTTCACGATGACGACAGCGGGAGGCACTGCGCCGCCGCGGACCTTCACCGGCCTCGCAGCCGGCGTGTACTCCGTGATCGAGCTGCTGCCGGCCGGTTGGGGGCTCTCGTCCCTTGCCTGTGTCGATCCCACCGGCGACACCGTCACGATCGGCACGACCGCGATCATCGCGCTCGCGGCCGGGGAGACGGTTTCCTGCACGTGGGCAAACCAGCGCCGCGCAAGCATCGTCGTGGAAAAAATTGCGCGCGGCGGCGACGGCACGTTTGCGTTCGCCGGGAGCGCCGCGTTCGCGATCACGACCACCGCGGGAAGCGGCCAG
Source organism: uncultured beta proteobacterium (assembly GCA_963849005.1). GTDB lineage: Bacteria > Pseudomonadota > Gammaproteobacteria > Burkholderiales > Usitatibacteraceae > CAWKGC01. Next base: position 367,190 of record CAWKGC010000019.1, read on the forward strand.
GACTCGGCCGCGTTTTCCTCGATTCCTCCGGGAGTGCCGGTGACGATCACGGAAACGGTCCCGGCCGGATGGCAACTCGACACGGCCGCGTGCGTCGATACCGCGACCAATGCGCCGGCGGGAGCGGCAATCGCGGGGGGCGTCCAGGTGACGCCGCTCGCGGGCCAGTCGCTGCGATGCACGTTCACCGACTCGCGGCTCGCGACGCTCACCATCGTCGAGCGCTCGTTGCCGCAAGACCCGCAGGTCTTCTCGTACACGACGCTCGGGGCCGGGCTTGCCAACTTCACGCTTACCGACGACGGCGTCGGGCCGAACACGCGCACCTTCACGAACCTGGTCCCCGGCCTCGCCTACTCGGTGGCGCAGGCGGCCGTTGCCGGATGGCTGACCCCGTTGATCGCGTGCTCGGACATCCTTGCCGCGAATCCCGCGGATCGCTCATCCGTCAGCCTCGCAACCCGCACCGTCCTGCCGAGCCTCCAGCCAGGCGAGAACCTCGTTTGCACTTTCGTGAACCTGCGCAGCGATCCCGGCGAGATCGCGATCGCCAAGGTCACCGAGGGCGGGGATGGCACCTTCTCCTTCGCGAACTCGGGGGGCGTGGCCGCATCGGTCGACAACCCGCTGGCGTTCACCATTGCCACGACTTCCGGTTCCGGCACGCGGCTGCTGGTGAATCTCCTTCCCGGCACTTACGCGATCACCGAGACGGTTCCGGCCGGATGGCAGTCCCCGCCCGCCGTATCTTGTTCGGTTGCCTCCGGCAGCAATACCACCATCACGCCGGTCGCGAACGGCGCGTCGATCGCATTGGGCCAGACCGGGCTCGTCGTCGACAGCGTCGCCTGCACGTTCAACAACGTCCGCCAGTCGAGCATCACCATCGTCGAGGACGCGCAACCGGATTCGCCCCAGGTCTTTCCCTATGCGGCCACCGGCACCGGTGTCGCGCCGGCGTTCACGCTGGTGAACGATGGATCGCCGCCTCCGGCCGAGCGGATTGCCTTCAACGGCCTCGCCGCGGGCGCGTATTCCTTCACCTCGAGCGTGCCGGCAGGCTGGCGCCTCGCCGATATCGCCTGCACCGGCACGGCGGGCGCGGTGAAAGACATTGCGGCGGGCGCAGTAAACATCGCGTTGGGCGACGGGGAGGATGCCACCTGCACTTTCCGCCACGTTCGCGATGGCGCCATCACCGTCACGAAGAATGCGCCGGGAGCCCAGCCCGGCGACACGTTCACCTTTACCGGACCGCCGGCGCTCAGCGGAAGCATTGCGAGCGGACAGTCGCTTGCCGGGAGCTTCGCGCCCGGCACGCAGTCGGTGACCGAAGTGGTGCCGCCCGGCTGGATCCTCACGAACATCAATTGCATCGGAGGAACGACGACCTACACCGGCGCCACGGGCGGGGCGACGAGCGGATTCGAGGCGGGAGACACCACCGCCAACGTGACGATCGCGGCCGGGGAGAATTCCGCGTGCACGTTCACGAACACGGCGACGGCCTCCATCGTGGTGGTGAAGAACACCACCGGCGGCGACGGCATTTTCTCGTTCACGGGCGCGGCGAACTTCCAGCTCGTCACATCCGGCGGCACTGCGTCCAACGCAACGGCACTCGCCAACCTGGCTCCCGGAACCTACACGGTGCGCGAACTGGTTCCCTCGGGCTGGCGGCTCACGGCGATTGCCTGTTCGAACGGCAGCGCCGTGGACCTCGCGACGGCGACCGCCACGGTGACGCTCGCGGCGGGCGAACGAGTGACCTGCACGTTTGCCGACGAGCGGCTCGGCCGGATCCGGATCGTGAAACGCATTCGCGGCGAGCAGTCGGCGTTGTTCAGTTTCAGCGCAGTGCCCGCGATCAACGGGACGAGCGCATTCGTTCTCGCGCCTTTGCCGGCGACGGGAATGGACGAGCGCGAATTCACCGATGTGCCGGCCGGGACCTACCAGGTGAACGAGAACGGCCCGCCCCCGGGCTGGCGGGTCACCGGCATCGCTTGCGTGGACCCGACCGGGGATACGACGATCGCCGGGCCCATCAACGGCGCCATCATCCGGTTGGCTGCGGGCGAGACCGTCGAATGCACTTTCGACAATGCGACGCTGGGGACGATCACGATCAACGCCGTGAGTTTCCTGGCTGCGGGCACGTTCGCCTACTCGGCGGTCAATGTCCCCACTGCCAGCAGCTTCCAGTTGACGACACCCGCGCCCAGGGTGGCCGCCGGGACGGCGTTCAACTCGCTTGCGCCGGGCTTGTACGCATTCAACTGGCAGGTCGACCCGGCGTGGACCCGGGTATACACCTTCTGCGAGTCCGACAGCCAGGAGCGTCACTGGGTGATCATCGGTCCCAGCATCACGGTCAACCTGCCCGATGGCGAGAACGTGCGCTGCTATTACCTGTACCTGGCGGCGGGATCGTCGCTTCCCGGGGAAGGAGTGGGGGTACCGTTGCTGGGCGCATGGGGCCGGATCCTTCTTGCGCTCCTGCTTTGCGGCGCAGCGTGGCACTTCTCGCGGCGGCGATAGCCGCGGACTTGCCGTCGTCGCAGGCGAATCGGGGCTCCCGACCCGGGGCACAAGAAGCGGACTCGCGTGAATTGGTAGAATCAGCATCCCGGGGCTGCCATCCGTCCAGCCTTCTCCTCGAGACCCGCCATGAACATCCACGAATACCAAGGCAAGGAAGTCTTCCGCAAGTTCGGCGTCCCCACCCCGCGCGGCATCCCGGTGTTCACTGCCGACGAGGCGGTGAAGGCGGCGGAATCCCTCGGGGGCTCGGTCTGGGTGGTGAAGGCGCAGATCCACGCAGGCGGCCGCGGCAAGGGCGGCGGGGTGAAGGTCGCCAAGTCGTTGGCCGAGGTGAAGGACCTCGCGTCGAAGATCCTCGGCATGACGCTCGTCACCCACCAGACGGGACCCGAGGGCCGGCTGGTGCGGCGACTCCTTATCGAAGAGGGCGCCGACATCAAGAAGGAACTCTATGTGGCGCTCGTCGTCGACCGCGCCACGCAGAAGGTCACGATGATGGCTTCCAGCGAAGGCGGCATGGACATCGAGGAAGTCGCCGCGCACACGCCGGAGAAGATCCACCGCGTGGCGATCGACCCGACGACGGGACTCAAGGACGCCGAGGCCGAGGGCCTCGCGCGCAAGATCGGCGTGCCGGAAGGCTCGATCGCGCAGGCGCGCGACCTGCTGAAGAACCTCTACCGCGTGTTCGACGAATCCGATTGCTCGCTCGCCGAAGTGAACCCGCTGATCGTCACGGGCGAGGGCAAGGTGATCGCGCTCGACGCCAAGCTCAACTTCGATTCCAACGCGCTCTTCCGCCACCCCGAGATCGTGGCCTACCGCGACCTCGACGAAGAGGACCCCGCGGAAGTCGAGGCCTCGAAATTCGACCTCACCTACATCTCGCTCGACGGCAACATCGGCTGCCTCGTCAATGGCGCGGGGCTGGCCATGGCGACCATGGACACGATCAAGCTCTATGGCGGCACGCCCGCGAATTTCCTCGACGTGGGTGGCGGAGCGACTGCCGAGAAGGTGACGGAGGCCTTCAAGATCATGCTGAAGAACCCCAAGGTGAAGGCGATCCTCGTCAACATTTTCGGCGGCATCATGAAGTGCGACACGATCGCCAACGGCGTGGTCATCGCGGCGAAGGAGGTCTCGCTCAAGGTGCCGCTGGTCGTGCGCCTCGAGGGCACCAACGTCGATCTGGGCAAGAAGATCCTTGCCGATTCCGGGCTGCCGATCATCTCGGCTTCCGACATGGGCGATGCGGCGCAAAAAGCCGTCGCCGCCACCAAGGCCTGACAGGGAAAACCATGAGCATCCTCATCGACAGGAACACCAGGGTCATCACGCAGGGCATCACCGGCAAGACCGGGCAGTTCCACACGCGCATGTGCCGCGATTACGCCAACGGCAAGAACTGCTTTGTCGCCGGCGTGAACCCGAAGAAGGCGGGCGAGGACTTCGAGGGCATCCCGATCTACGGCACGGTCAAGGACGCGAAGGAGGCCACGGGCGCCACGGTCTCGGTGATCTACGTGCCGCCGCCTTTTGCCGCCGCGGCCATCGACGAGGCGGTCGACGCGGGCCTCGACCTCGTGATCTGCATCACCGAGGGGATCCCGGTGCGCGACATGGTGAAGACGCGCGACCGCATGAAGGGCAGGAAGACGATCCTGCTCGGCCCCAACTGCCCCGGGACGATCACGCCCGACGAGATCAAGATCGGCATCATGCCCGGCCACATCCACATGAAGGGCCGCATCGGCGTGGTGTCGCGTTCCGGCACGCTCACCTATGAAGCGGTCGGGCAGTTGACGGCGCTCGGCCTCGGGCAGTCCTCCGCGGTCGGCATCGGCGGCGACCCGGTGAACGGGCTGAAGCACATCGACATACTCAGGCTCTTCAACGACGACCCCGGTACCGACGCGGTGATCATGATCGGCGAGATCGGCGGCACCGACGAAGAAGCAGCCGCCGAGTGGGTCAAGGCCAACATGAAGAAGCCGGTGGTGGGGTTCATCGCCGGCGTCACCGCGCCTCCCGGCAAGCGCATGGGCCACGCGGGCGCCATCATTTCCGGCGGCAAGGGCACGGCGCAGGAAAAGCTCGCCGTCATGGAGGCCTGCGGCATCAAGGTCACGCGCAACCCGGCGGAGATGGGCAAGCTGCTCAAGTCGGTGCTCTGAAAAATGGAAAATCGGGGGCGGGCCCGGATTGGTGAGAAGACGGGACCTGTCCCTGGTTTTTCCACCGCTTGACGCGGGTCAACCCCACTCGGGGCGGCCCTCCGGTATGGTGTCTTTCATGAACAAAGAGGTCGCCATTCCGCTCTCGAAAATCGGCCGCATGCGCTCGAAGCCGAAGGGGCGCGCGGTCGATCCGGCTGCGCGCGCCGAAGTTCTGGCCGTCCTTGGCGCCGCGCCGCTTGGGCGCGAGTACCTGATCGAAAACCTGCACCGCCTCCAGGATCGCTACGGCAGGCTTTCTGCCGCGCATCTCGCGGCGCTGGCCGAAGCGATGAAGCTCTCCATGGCCGAGGTCTACGAAGTCGCGACCTTCTACCACCACTTCGACGTCGTGAAGGAAGGCGATGCCTCGCCTGCGAAACTCACGGTGCGCGTCTGCGACACGCTCTCTTGCCAGATGGCGGGGGCCGCCGGCCTGATCGACCGCCTCAAGGCCACGCTCGGCCCGGACGTGCGCGTGATGGCGGCACCGTGCATCGGCCGCTGCGCCGAGGCGCCGGCGGTGTGCGTCGGCCAGAACGCCTTCGGCAACGCCACCGCGGAGAAGGTCGGCAACGCGATCAAGCAGGAAACCCTGAAGGCGCCGCGCACCAGCCACATCGGCTACGCCCAGTATCGCGAGGAGGGCGGCTACGCGCTCTGGGCCGACTGCGTTTCGGGCAAGCGCGACGTCGAGTCGGTCATCAAGGTCATGGAAGATTCCACGCTCCGCGGCCTGGGCGGCGCGGGATTCCCGGCCGGCCGCAAATGGCGCATCGTGCGCGCCGAAGCGGGCCCCCGCTACATGGCGGTCAACATCGACGAGGGCGAGCCCGGGACCTTCAAGGACCGCCACTTCCTCGAACGCGATCCGCACCGCTTCCTCGAAGGCATGCTGGTTGCCGCGTGGGCGGTGGGCATCGAGCGCATCTGGATCTACCTGCGCGACGAATACCACGCCTGCCGCGAAATGCTGGAGCGCGAGATCGCGGCACTTGAGGCCGACCCGCCCGCGAAGCTTCCCGAGATCAACCTTCGCCGTGGCGCGGGCGCCTACATCTGCGGGGAGGAATCCGCGATGATCGAGTCGATCGAAGGCAAGCGCGGCATGCCGCGCCTGCGCCCGCCGTACGTCGCGCAGGTCGGCGTGTTCGGCCGCCCGACGCTCGAGCACAACATGGAAACGCTCTTCTGGGTGCGCGAGATCGTCGAGAAGGGCGCCGGCTGGTTCGCCTCGCAGGGGCGCAACGGCCGCAAGGGGCTGCGTTCGTTCTCGGTGTCGGGCCGCGTGAAGAAGCCCGGCGTGCACGTGGCGCCCGCGGGCATCACGGTGAAGGAACTCATCGACGAATATTGCGGCGGGATGGCCGAGGGCCACGCGCTTTACGCCTACCTCCCGGGCGGCGCATCCGGCGGGATACTCCCCGCCGTGATGGGCGACATCCCGCTCGACTTCGACACGCTGCAGCCGCACGGCTGCTTCATCGGCTCGGCCGCCGTGATAGTCCTTTCGCAACAAGACAAGGCGCGCGACGCCGCCACGAACCTGATGCGCTTCTTCGAGCACGAGTCGTGCGGGCAGTGCACGCCCTGCCGGGTCGGGACCGCAAAGGCGGCACAATTGATGGAACGCCGAAGTGGGACGCTGCGCTCCTCGAGGAGCTCTCGCAGGTGATGGGCGATGCTTCCATCTGCGGGCTCGGGCAGGCTGCGCCCAACCCGATCCGCTGCGTCTTGAAGCACTTTGCTGACGAGGTTTGAGTGTCAAGGCTGAAAAGCATTTGGAACCGCCGATGAACGCCGATGAACGCCGATAAAAGCATGAGTGTGGGTGGCTTCGACGACCTCCAGGCACGCTCGAACCAAACCCAGAGTTGCCTTTGGTTTTATCGGCGTTCATCGGCGTTCATCGGCGGTTCCATAGGGGTTTAAACACAAATGAACGCGATGAACGAACCCGTAGCGGCAGCTGAAGTGATCGACTTCACGCTCAACGGCGAAAAGATCTCGGCGGTTTCAGGCGAAACGATCATCCAAGCGGCGAAGCGCCACGGCGTGGACATCCCGCACCTTTGCTACAAGGAAGGCTACCGAGCCGACGGCAACTGCCGCGCGTGCGTGGTAGAGATCAAGGGCGAGCGCGTGCTGGCGCCGTCGTGCTGCCGGCACCCGTCGAACAACATGGAGGTGTCGTCCACCTCGCCGCGCGCGTTGCACTCGCAGAAGCTGGTGATGGAACTGCTGGTGGCGGATGCGCCGAAGGCGGACCTGAAGCCGGCGCCAACGAGCTTGCGCAGTGGGCGAACGAACTCGGCGTCACGCGTTCGCGCTTCGCCGCGCGCGAGCAGCCGGAGGCGGACCACTCGCACCCGGCGATGACGGTCAACCTCGACGCCTGCATCCAGTGCACGCGCTGCGTGCGTGCCTGCCGCGAGGAGCAGGTGAACGACGTCATCGGCTACGCCTTCCGCGGCGTCGCACTCGAAGATCGTGTTCGACTTCGACGACCCGATGGGCGAGTCCACTTGCGTGGCCTGCGGCGAGTGCGTGCAGGCGTGCCCGACCGGCGCGCTCGCGCCGGCGAAGAAGGCCTACGAGGTCGTCGCCGACAAGCTGGTCGACTCGGTCTGCCCCTACTGCGGCGTCGGCTGCCAGCTCACCTACCACGTCAAGGACAACACCATCGTCCGCGTCGAAGGGCGCGACGGCCCGGCCAACCACGAGCGCCTGTGCGTGAAGGGCCGCTTCGGCTTCGACTACGTGCACCACAAGCAGCGCCTCACCAAGCCGCTCATCCGCAAGGCGGGCGTCGCGAAGCACGCCGATTTCACGGTGGACCCGAACAACTGGCGCGACGTGTTCCGCGAAGCGACCTGGGAAGAGGCGCTCGACCTTGCCGCCTCGGGGCTCGAAGAAAGTGCGCGACAAGAAGGGCCCGAACGCGCTCGCCGGCTTCGGCAGCGCCAAGGGCTCCAACGAGGAGGCGTACCTTTTCCAGAAGCTGGTGCGCACCGGCTTCGGCTCGAACAACGTGGATCACTGCACGCGGCTTTGCCACGCATCCTCGGTGGCGGCGCTGCTCGAAGGCATCGGCTCGGGTGCGGTGTCGAACCAGGTGTCCGACGTGGCCAACGCCGAGGTGATTTTCCTGATCGGCTCGAACCCGACCTCGAACCACCCGGTCGCGGCGACCTTCATCAAGAACGCGGTGAGAGCGGGCGCGAAGCTGGTCGTCGCCGATCCGCGCCGCACCGACATCTCGCGCCACGCCTGGCGGAACCTGCAGTTCAACGCCGACACCGACGTGGCGCTGCTCAACGCGATGATCTTCACCATCCTCGAGGAAAACCTCGTCGATCCGGAGTTCATCCGCACGCGCACCAGCGGCTTCGAAGCGCTCAAGGAAAACGCGCGCGGCTTCAGTCCCGAGATCATGGCGCCGATCTGCGGCATCCCGGCCGGGACCATTCGCGAAGTCGCGCGCGCCTACGCGACCTCGAAGGCCTCGATCATCCTCTGGGGCATGGGCATCTCGCAGCACGTCCACGGCACCGACAACGCGCGCTGCCTGATCGCGCTCACGCTCATGACCGGGCAGATCGGCAAGCCCGGCTCGGGGCTGCATCCGCTGCGCGGCCAGAACAACGTGCAGGGCGCCTCCGACGCGGGACTGATCCCGATGATGTTCCCGGACTACCAGCGCGTCGACAACCCCGAGGCCAACAAGCGCTTCGAGAAGCTCTGGGGCATGGCGCTCGACAAGAAGCCGGGCCTCACCGTGGTCGAGATCATGGACGCCGCGTGCGACGGCAGGATCAAGGGCATGTACGTGATGGGCGAGAACCCGGCGATGTCGGACCCCGAACGCCTCGCATGCGCGCGAGGGGCTGGCCAATCTCGACATGCTCGTGGTGCAGGACATCTTCCTCACCGAGACCGCCTACCTTGCTGACGTGGTGCTCCCCGCTTCGGCGTGGCCGGAGAAGACGGGCACGGTCACCAACACCGACCGCATGGTGCAGCTCGGCCGCCGCGCGCTCGACATGCCCGGCGACGCGAGGCAGGACCTGTGGATCATCCAGCAGCTTGGCGCGCGCCTCGGCCTGAAATGGAACTACAGCGGCCCGGAAAGCGGCGTCGCGCAGGTGTACGAGGAAATGCGCACGGCGATGAATTCGATCACGGGCATCTCCTGGGAGCGTCTCGAGGCGAATTCCAGCGTGACCTATCCCTGCTGAAGCGAAAGCGACCCCGGCCAGCCGGTGGTGTTCACCGAGAAGTTCCCGACCAGCGACGGCCGCGCGCAAGTTCGTGCCCGCCGACATCATCCCGGCCAACGAGCGCCCGGACGGCGAGTATCCCTTCGTGCTCATCACCGGGCGCCAGCTCGAGCATTGGCATACCGGCTCGATGACGCGGCGCGCGTCGGTGCTCGATGCGATAGAGCCGCAGGCCGTGGTGTCGATGCATCCGCTCGATCTCGACCAGCTCGGCGCCTTGCCCGGCGACGTGGTCACGGTGGGATCGAGGCGCGGGGAGATCTCGCTCAGGGCCCGCGCCGACGACGGCACCCCGCGCGGCGCGGTCTTCATCCCGTTCGCCTTCTACGAGGCGGCGGCCAACCTGCTCACCAATCCCGCGCTCGACCCGTTTGGCAAGATCGCCGAGCTCAAGTATTGTGCGGTGCAGGTCAGGAAGGGCGGTACGCTTGCCGCACTCACCAGCTACGGCGGCGGCAAGGCCTTCGCTTCGGCTTCATAAACCAGGAGGGGATTCATGAAACTCATGCGCGCGGCAACCGCCGCGGCCGGTATCGCGCTTTGCGCACTAGCGACAGGGGCGCTGGCGCAGGCGCAACTGGCCGACCAAGCCGGTCAAGATCATCTCGGTCTTTCCGCCGGGCGGCTCGGTGGACCAGGTGTCGCGGATCTTCGCGCAGCAGCTCACCGTGCAGACGGGCCAGCAGTTCATCGTCGAGAACAAGGGCGGGGCGTCGGGCTCGATCGGCGCCCCGGCGATCGCCACTTCGCCGCCCGACGGCTACACCTTCGGCGTCGTCTTCGACACGCATGGCGTGAACCCGTCGCTGATCCCGAACCTGCCGTTCAACACCACCAAGGACCTCGCCTCCGTGATGCTGGTCGGCACCTCGCCGATGGCGATCGTCACCCACGTGGGCCAGCCCTACAAGGACTTCAAGGACGTGCTCGCCGCTGTCGAAGGCCAAGCCGGGCAGCGTTTCCTACGGTTCGATCGGCACCGGCAGCCTCGGCCACCTTGCCATGACGCAGATCGGCAACCAGGCGGGCGTCGAGTTCAACCACATCCCCTACCGCGGCGGCGGGCCGCTGATGACCGACGCGCTCGGCGGGCAGGTGCCGGTGGCGATCGGCACCGTGTTCCTCGTCAATCCGCACGTGAAGGGCGGCAAGGTGAAGGCGCTCGCCGTCACTTCCGCCAAGCCGTCGCAGCAGTTGCCCGGCGTGGCACCGGTCGCCGACCAGGGCGTTCCCGGCTTCTCGGCACTGGCATGGTGGGGCGTGATCGCGCCTGCCGGCACGCCGCCCGCCATCATCAAGCGCATGTACGAGGAACTCACCAAGGCATTGAAGACGCCGGCAGTCGCGGAGAAGCTCACCGCGCAGGGCATGGACATCATCGGCGGCGATCCCGCGGAACTCGACAAGTTCCTGAAGGCCGAGATCGAGCGCTGGGCGAAAGTGGTCAAGGACAACAAGATCAAGGCGGGGGACTGATGCGAGCGATCCGGAAACTGGCGGCAATCACCTTCGTGCTCGCGTTGGCCGCGGGCTGCGCGACGACCCGCAACGAAGTCGCGGTGGACCCGGCGCTGACCGGAACCTGGCTCCCGGTGAAGGCGGAGCTTGCCGGCAAGCCGTTCAACTTCGTGAAGGATTTCCGCCTCGAAGTGAAGGGCGACAGGTTCGTCACGCAGGGCGGCACGCAGAAGGACGTCGGGCGGCTGGTGTTCCTCGACGGCGACCCGCGCGGCGTGGACGTGATCGGCGACGAGGGCTCGAACAAGGGCCAGCGCCTGCCGGCGATCTATCGCCTTTCGGGTGACACGCTTGAAGTCTGCTACGACCTCGCGGGCAAGGACCGGCCAAAGGAATTCGCGACCAAACCCGACACGCGGCAATTCCTCATCAGCTACAAGCGGAAGACCTGAGCGTGCGCGAGTACCGCATCGCGGTCGTACCGGGCGACGGCATCGGCAAGGAAGTCGTTCCGGAGGGCATGCGGCTTCTCGCCGCGGTGGAAAAGCGCATCGGCGGCTTCCACTGCGCGGGGACCGAATTCCCCTGGGGCTCGGACTACTACCGCAAGCATGGCGTGATGATGCCCGAGGACGGCAACGAGACCTTGAAGCCGTTCGACGCGATCCTGTTCGGCGCGGTGGGGGACCCCGAGCTGCCGGACCACCTCACGCTCTGGGGCCTTCGCTTGAAGATCTGCCAGGGCTTCGACCAGTACGCCAACGTGCGCCCGACGCGCATCTTTCCCGGCATCGCGACGCCGCTCGCCAACCCGGCCCGGCGACATCGACTGGGTGATCGTGCGCGAGAACACCGAAGGCGAGTATTCCGGTGCCGGCGGGCGCGCGCATCGCGGCCTGCCGAACGAAGTGGCGACCGAGGTCTCGGTCTTCACGCGCAGCCGGCGTCGAGCGCGTCATGCGCTTCGCCTTCGAGCTGGCGCAGTCGCGCCCGCGCAAGCATGCTCACCGTGATCACCAAGTCGAACGCGCAGCGCCACGGCATGGTGATGTGGGACGAGATCGCCGCGCGAAATCGCCGAGGAATTTCCCGGACGTGACCGTGCGGAAAGCTCCTCGTGGACGCCGTGGCAACGGTGGTGATGGTGCAGGACCCGCGCTCGATCGACACGGTGGTGGCGACCAACCTGCACGCCGACATCCTCTCCGACCTCGCGGCCGCGCTCGCGGGCAGCCTCGGCATCGCGCCCACAGCGAACCTGAATCCCGAGCGCGTCTTCCCGTCGATGTTCGAGCCGATCCACGGCTCGGCCTTCGACATCATGGGCAAGGGGGTCGCCAACCCGATCGCGACCTTCTGGACCGTGGCGATGATGCTCGAGCACCTCGGCGAGAAGGCGGCGGCCGATGCCGTGATGCGCGCGATCGAGGCCGTGGCGCGCGATCCGAAGGCGCACACCCGTGACCTCGGCGGCACGGCCCGCACCACCGAAGTGACCGACGCGGCCATCGCTGCACTGGTCTAGCGTCCGGCCAAGGCACGCGCGCCGCGCTGCGGCCTGCCGGGGGGCCCGGCCGGGGCCCGGATGGCGATGAAGCCCGGAATCGTTGCTGCTAGACTCGATTCCGTGCAATCCAGGCTCAGGCATTCACAACTTGCCACGCACCTCGCGGGGCTCTTCGACGCCGCCGATCCCGGTGCCCTCGCCGAGATCGAAGCGGAGGCCGAATGGGTCTCGCTCGAGGGCGGCGAGATCCTGTTCGAACGCGGCGACGAGGGCGACGCGGCCTACATCGTCATCAGCGGCAGGATGCGCATCGTCGATGGCGCGCGCGCCCTGAACGAGATCGGCCCCGGGGAGACGCTCGGCGAGATGGCGCTGCTTTCCGGCGAACCGCGTGGCGCGACGGTGCTGGCCATGCGCGACTCGCTGCTCGCGAGGCTCCCCGCCGAGCTGTTCAACCGGCTTGTGCAGCGTCACCCGAGCATGCTGCGGCGGATCGCGGTCCTGCTGGTGGAACGATTGCGGAGCGCCGCGGCGTTCCCGGCGCCGGCGCGTGCGAGCGTGCGCACCGTCGCGGTCGTGCCGGCCAATGGCCATGCGCAGGCCGCCTCGCTCACCCGGCGCCTCGTCGAGGCGCTCGCGGTCCATGGCGAGGCGCTCCATCTCGACGCGCAGCGCGTCGACCGGGAACTCGGCCGCGCGGGCATCGCCGGGTGTGCCGACGGCGACCCGGACAGCGTCAGGCTGGTCGCCTGGCTCAACGAGCAGGAACTGCGGCACCGCTTCGTGCTTTACGAATGCGGCACGGAAAGCGCGCCGTGGAGCGCGCGCGCGATCCGGCAGGCCGATCACGTGCTCTATGTAGCCGATGCGGGCGGGGAGCACGCGCCCGTAGTGGAGCGTCACCGCGTGCAGCGCACTGCGCGCGCCCACGCGCCGCGTTCCAGCCTCGTGCTGCTTCGTCCCGCGTCGCGCACGCTGCCGACCGGCACGGCAGCCTGTCTCGACGGCGCCGGCATCGACGCGCACTACCACGTTGCCATGGACTCCCCGGCCGACTTCGCGCGCCTTGCCCGTTGCCTTGCCGGCAAGGGCATCGGGCTTGTCCTCGGCGGGGGCGGGGCGAAAGGGTTTGCGCACATCGGCGTGGTGCGCGCGCTCGCCGAGTCCGGCGTGCCGATCGACTGGGTCGGCGGCACGAGCATCGGTTCGATCATCGGCGCGTTTGTCGCGCAGCAGGCGCCCGCGGACGACGTCCTCGCGCGCTGCCGGCAGCATTTCCGTTCGCTGCGCGATCCGACTCTGCCGATCGTCGCGCTGCTCGAGGGCCGGCGCATCCGCGGCCGGCTCGAGGATGCGTTCGGCGCGCTGGCAATCGAGGACCTGCCGCTGCCGTACCTGTGCGTTTCGACCAACCTCTCGCGCGCGGCGCAGGCGGTGCATGAGCGCGGCTCGCTCGTGCACGCGATCCGCGCCAGCATCTCGCTGCCGGGCATCCTGCCGCCGATGCGCCTCGGCGCCGACCTGCATGTCGACGGCGGGCTCATGAACAACCTGCCCATCGACGTCATGGCGGCGAAGCCCGAGATCGGCGCGGTGATCGCAGTCGACATCAGCGCCGACAGCGAAATGGCCGCCCCGGCGGGGTTCGAGCCCGAGCTGTCCGGCTGGCGGGTGCTATGGGAGCGGTTCGCCCCGCACGCCGACCGGGCCCGGCCGCCGACGATCATGAGCGTGCTGACGCGCAGCACGTTCGTCGCGAGCGTCCACTGGGGGCGCGAGCGGCGCACCACGGAACTGGCAAGCCTGTACCTGAAATTCCGCTCGCCGGCCTGCGCCTGCTCGACTTCGAGCGGATCGACGATATCGCCGAGCGCGGTTACGAGGCGACGCGCGAGCCGGTGAGGGCGTGGTGGGAAGCGCAGCGGCAGGGGGCCGGGCCGCGCTGACAGGCTCGAACGGCGCGAATGAATCCTTTACACTGGGCGCCGCCCGCGTCGCCGTTTTTCCGGTCGTTCCCGTGAATGGAGGGGTCCTGCCATGTCCAGTGTCGTGATGCTTCTGCAGATCGAACATCGCAGGATGGCGGCGCTGCTTGACCTAGTCGAGCAGCAGGCGGCCAACATGGCACGAAGCGCCCCGGTCAACCAGGGCCTGCTGGAGGCGCTCTTCGCCTACCTGTCGAGCTATCCCGACCAGTGCCACCATCCCAAGGAGGACCTGGTCTACCGCAAGCTGCTTGGGCGTTGCCCGGAGATGGCGGGATCGCTGAAGGACCTGGTCGGGGAGCACGAGAAACTTGCGGGCGCGACCGGCGACCTGGCAAGGGCCATCGCCGGATCACCGGCCGATCCGCCTGCCCCGGACGGGCGGCTCGCGGACCGGATACTGGATTTCCTGGACCTCTACCGCCGCCATATGCTGATGGAAGAAAAGCACTTCTTCCCTGCGGCACTGCAACGGCTGTCCCGCAACGATTTCGCGGAAATCGATTTCACCTTGTATGACCGGCCCGACCCCGTATTCGACCTGGAAACCGAGGACAGGTTTTCCGGGCTGCGCGAGGAGATCGCGCGACTGGACGCAGGTGGAAGGGCAGGCGGTGACATCCTGGCGGAAGCGGCGTTGCTGGCCGCGCTTCAGGATGTGGCGGCGTTCAACGAGGCCATGCGGCGAAACGGTGAGCCGTTTTTCCTGGTCCGTTCGCCGGAGGGCGGATACGAGGTCCGGCACGAGGGGGACACCCTCGCGCACATTCCCGCGTGCAGCGAATCCCGCGCGGCCTGGTGTGCCTTCTTCTACTGGAAGGCGGCGGCGCCGGAAAAAGCGATCTCCTGGCGCGCAGCCGATGCGGCATCAAGCCGCTAGGACAAGTTCGAACTTCGACTCCCCGACCTCGACCACGTCGCCTGCCGATATCGGATGCGCCCCGGGCCCGAGTTCCTTGCGGTTCAGGCGCGGTGCGCGGTGGCCGGAAAAGCGCGTGAGGAACAGGGACTGCCCGCGCTTCACCACCAGCGCGGTATCGCCGCCTGGAGTCCCGATCATCGTGTTGGCCCGGTCCAGCGGCACCACTGCGCCCCGCTGCTCGCCTTCCAGCACGCGAAAGACAAGCCCCGGCGAGGCGCCTGGCTGGTCCGTCCTCACCACTTCCTGCGCCGCCCCGAGGCGGATGGTCGGATCGCGCTCGATGACCATCGTTCGCGACAGCTCTTCGTTCCGGTGCCGCACCGGGGGCTTGCCCGCCGCAACGTGGGCAAGCGGGGCAGCGAGGGTGCTTTCGAATTCGCCGGGCGCCGGGCGCGCGGGGTCGATTCCTCCCGTGGCGGGCGTCGTGTCCTCGAAGAACCTGAGCTTGTGCCGGCCGATCTCGATCAGGTCCTGGTCGTGGACGACCTGGTTCTCGACCGCAGTGCCGTTCACCCGGGTGCCGTTGGTGCTGGCGAGGTCCTCGACGCAGACCGTGCCCCCGACATTGCGCAGGAGCATGTGGCGGCCGGAGATCGCCGGGTGGTCGAGGACGATGTCGCAGGAGCGGTGGCGGCCGACCACGGTCACCGGATTGGCAAGCGTCACCTCGGCGACGATCTCGCTGCCCAGGCTCACGACCACGCGCCCGGTCACTGTTGTGGGATTGCCTGTTGCGTCCATTGAAGATCCTGCGGTCCCGCCGTGTCGTGCGTGATTCGCCGCGTGCAGACCCGCCTCAGCCATCGCGGCGATAGCGCGAGCCTGTCCCGTCGGCGGACTTGAGCCGGTTGTCGACGTCGCGGGTGCCTTCGACCGCCGCCGCGAGCTCCGCTGCCGCGTTCGCTTCGACCTGCGTGTCCACCATGCCTTCGAGCTTGACCCTGCCGTCGGCGCACGCGATGGTGATGCTCGTGGCGGCGGTCCTGGGGTCGCGGCGCAGCGCCGCGCGAACGCTCCACTCGATCGCCAGGTTCTCGACCAGGCGCATCGATTCCTGGGTCTCCTGGAAACGCGGCTTGTTCATCGCGCATTCGATTTCCTCGACGCATTCGTCGACGGACAGGCGCTCGGTGCTGAGGACCAGGTCGTAATTCTCGGGGTCGCGCCAGTTCACGTCGAAATGGCGCTTCGTGATGGCGGTATGCGCCTCCTCGGAGAGCTGGATCTCGTTCTCGACGGTCTCGCGGTTGTCGGTCGCCAGGCGCTGCATCATGCGCTCGATGCGGGTCTCGAGGGGCGCGCACACGCGAATGCGGATCACGTGGGGAATGTTGCTGAGCAGGTGGACCGCGCCCCAGCCGCGAATCACGCCCGTCGAGCCGTCGCGAAGGAAGCGGAAGGTTTCGTCGGCGGTGAAGATCGACAGGCTCGTCTTGTCGGTGGTCAGGCGCTCCCAGAGGCCCGACTTGCCGTCGAGGAAGCGCTCGACGTGGCTCTTGCGCAGCCGCATCTTGTTGGCGATCGGCTCGATGATCTCGTGGTAGACCACGCGCCGGTTGGTGCGCTCGGCGATGCCCGTGGCGACATCCTTGCCCAGCGATCCCATCTCGCGAGTCATGGCGACAAGGGGCATGTCGGCCTCTCTCTAGAATTCTTTCCAGTCGTCGGCATCGCCGGCCGGGAGCGCCGGCGCCTTGCGCTGGCTCACGGCCTTCTTCTCCGCGGCGCGCGGAAGCGCGGGCGCCTGTTCTGCGGCCGCGACCGCCATCGGCTGCGCGCCGGACGCGCCGTCCTCGACGCGGAACTGCGCGACGGCGTGCGCGAGCCCCGTCGCCTGTTGCGCCATGCTGGTCGCCGCCGCCGCCGCCTGCTCCACCAGCGCGGCATTCTCTGCACCACGGTCCATCTGCGTGATGGCCTTGTTGACCTGCTCGATGCCCGAACTCTGCTCGTGGCTGGCGGCGGTGATTTCGGTCATGATCTCGGCGACCTTGCGCACCGAGTTGACGATCTCGTCCATGGTCTTGCCCGCCTGCTCGACCAGTTGCGCCCCGGCCTCGACCGTTGACCGAATCGCTCGATCAGGCCTTTGATTTCCTTGGCCGCTGCGGCCGAGCGCTGCGCCAGGCTGCGCACTTCGGCGGCGACGACCGCGAAGCCGCGGCCCTGCTCGCCGGCACGCGCGGCTTCGACCGCGGCGTTGAGGGCGAGGATGTTGGTCTGGAAGGCGATGCCGTCGATCACCCCGATGATGTCGGAGATCTTCTTCGACGAGGTGGTCACCTCCTGCATGGTGGTGACGACCCTGCTCACCACTTCGCCGCCCTTCTGCGCGGTGGTCGATGCGGTTCCCGCGAGCTGGCTCGCCTGCTTCGCGTGGTCGGCGTTCTGCCGCACGGTCGCGGTGAATTCCTCCAGCGTCGAGGCGGTCTCCTCGAGCGAGCTTGCGTGCGCCTCGGTGCGGCTGGACAACTGCTGGTTGCCGGCTGCCACCTCTCCGGCGCCCACGGCGATGGCTTCGGCCCCGCCGCGGATCTGCGTGACCATGCGTCCCAGGCCATCGTTCATTTCGCGCAAGGCCGCAAGCAGTTCCGCGGCTTCGTCGTTGCCCGTGACCTCGATGCGCGAGGTGAGGTCGCCCGCGGCCACGCGGCGGGTGACCTGCACTGCCTCGCTCAGCGGGCCCGTGATGCTGCGGATCGTGGCCCAGGCGAGCAGCCCCGCGAGCACCAGCACGATTGCCTCGACCACGTAGACTGTTGCCGCCAGGCGGTCTCCTGTGACGATCGCGTTCCGCGTCGCTTCCTCGTTGGCGGCCTTCTGCAACTCGATGAGGCGGTTCAATTCGGCCAGTGCCTTCTGGATGGCCGGATCGACTTCCTTCATGAGGACCTGGGCCGCCTCCTCGTTGCGGAAGCTGGTGGACGGTCCCAGGGCCTGCGCGAAGGGCTTGTCGAGGTCCTTGTCGAGCTTGGCGAGGGTATCGAGGATCGCGCGCTCCTCAGGCAGGCCCGCGAGCTGCGCCATCCTGGCGCGCGCGTCGTCGTAGCTCTTGCCGAGCGTGCGCGCCCGGTCCTCGTCGCCCTGCATCGCCTTGATGTCGGTGTGCAGGCCGATGTTGCGCATCACGGCGGATTGCTCGAGCGCGAGCGCCTTCATCTGGGCGGCGAGCGCTTCCTTCGCGCTGGCCGCGGCGACCACCGCGGCGACGTCCTCGCGGCTCTTCTTGCCGAGCGCGGTGCCGCCGACGGAAACCACCATCATGATCGCGAGGATCGACCCGAAGCCCAGGGCGAGCCGCGTGCCGATTCTCATTTTGCGAAGGATCATGGGAGCCCGGGATTACTTGTAGATGCCGCAGCCGACGATCATGTCCTCGTAGCGCACGAGGTACATGGACTTGGGCTCGATCGCGCGTGTGACCGGGTTCATGAACTTGTAGTCCTGCCAGCCCTTGGCGCCGGGCTTGGCCATCATCTCGACGCGCTCCTTGACGAAGTACTTGCCGTCGTTGTCGCGCAGGTCGATCACGTCCTTGCCGATCATCTTGTCGTTGGCGCCGTGCGCCAGCACCTTGCCCTTGGTGTCGTAGACGACGACGTAGAGGTCGCGGTCGGTGTAGCCGCCGGTCTTGCTGTTGAAGTCGGCGAACGCCTTGTCCTTGCCGACCTTCTTGATGTGCGCGATCGCCTTGTCCACCATCACGGTGGCTTCGGCGGCCGTGCCCTTGGACTTGTCCTGGGCCTGGGCCGGGGCGGCGGCGAGCAGCAACAGCGTGGCCGCGAATGCGGCCGAGATAAAGCGCTTCATGTGCGTTCTCCTATGTTTGCGGCCGCCACGGGAAGGCGGCACGGGTCAACTGAAATACCGTTGCAGCATGATGCGTAAACGACGCTTTTGCTGTGAAGTGCTTCACAGGCGCCGGGCTTCGATCCTGCGCCGGTGTTCGCCTTGACCGCGGGATGCGGGATCGATGGTGCGGCCATCAGGCGAGCCCGACCAGCCTTGCCACGGCCTGCCGGGCGCTCATGCCCTCGGCGAGCCCGAGGTGCTTCGCGGCCGCGTTGACGCGGCTGATGACGCCGGTTTCGTATGTCGAGAGGCCGTCGCCGATGCGCGCGCTTGCCGCTGACACCGTCGCCGCCGCGACAGCGCGCTTGTCGAGCGCCGGCAGCCGCGTGAACCCGGCGCCATCCTTGCCGCCGCCGGCGTCGTTGAAGAAGGCCGCGAAGGCGTCCACCTGAGCGCGCTCGACGGGTCGCCACCCAGCAGGCCGCCGTGCGAACCGGTGACGAGGATCGCGCGCCGGTCCTCCTCCTTTTCCAGCGAGACCGAATCGAGCGCCCAGACCTCGCGATGGCCGCTGTTGGGGATGCGCCGGCGCGTCTCGCCGATTCAGGCGGAGGGCGCATCGGGGCATCGGCGATCTTCGCCAGCAGCGCGGCGGCCTCCGCGACCGGCATCCCGGGCCGGCAACCGAGGGTCGCGGCGACGTTGTTGGCGGTGGAGACGATGCCGAATCGTACATGTCGCGGCCGTCGCCGATGCGCGCGCTCTGGTGGTCCACCGCGCAGGCGGCGATGCCGAGGCCGTCGAGCCAGAAGAGTCCCGCGACCCCGGCGGAATCGCGGCCGACGCCGGCATCGTTCAGGATCGCCGCGCGCACCTCGCCTTGGCGGCGAGACAGCGGCATAGATCCCGCCGTGCGGAGGCGCAGATCGCGACCTGCCCGGCAGCCGAGCGCTTGAGCAACGTCGCGGAATCGAGGACCAGCGGGGCCGTGGCGGGCATGCGCGCATTCTAGCCGGGGCTTGACAGGCGCCGGCGGCTTGTATCAAAATGATATCACACAATAGCAGCGGCGCCTGCCGCCAGTCGAGGGCCCATGAAAGAAGTATCGCAAGGAAGCCACGTACGAGCAGCCGATCACCACCTTCAACGGCATCTTCATGCTGCTGGTGCTGCTCGGCCTGGTCGCCGCGACCGCGTTCCTGTTCATTTCCCGGATGATCGTTCCCGGGGCCGTTGCCGCCGTGTCTGCCGCCGTGGTTGTCCGCGGGCTTCTTCATGCTGCAGCCCAACGAGGCGGCGGCGATCACGCTGTTCGGCGACTACGACGGCACCGAGCGCGACGCCGGGCCTGCGCTGGGACTGGCCCTGGTACTCGCGCAAGAAGATCAGCGCTGCGCGCGCGCAACCTCAACGTCGAGCACGCTCAAGGTGAACGACAAGCGCGGCAACCCGATCGAGATCGCCGCGGTCGTGGTCTGGCGCGTCGAGGACACCGCGCAGGCGCTCTTCGACGTCGAGGACTTCGAGGCACTTCGTGCAGCGTGCAGAGCGAGTCGGCGCTGCGCCACCTCGCCTCGCAGCTACAACTACGACGAAGGCGAGGAGCACGACGGCACGAGGTCACGCTGCGCGCCGGGGCGGACACGGTCGCCGAGCGCGCTGCAGCGACGAACTGCAGCAGCGCGTCGCGCTCGCCGGCGTGCGATCGACGAGGCCAAGCTCACCCACCTCGCCTACGCGCCCGAGATCGCCGGCGCCATGCTGCGCCGCCAGCAGGCCGAGGCCGTGATCGCGCGCGCGCACCAAGATCGTCATGGGCGCGGTGAGCATGGTCGAGATGGCGCTGAAGAGCCTCGTCGGAGAAGAACGTCGTCGAGCTCGACGACGAACGCCGCGCGGCGATGGTGTCCAACCTCATGGTCGTGCTCTGCTCGGAGCGCGACACCGCAGCCCATCGTCAATACCGGCACCCTCTACAACTAGCCGCCGCCAGCGACGATGGCGGAAAAGAAGGCGTTCCTGCTTCGCGTCGACCCGCAATTGTGGGCGGAGCTGGAACGCCTCGCCGAGACCGAGCTGCGCTCCGTCAACGGCCAGGTCGAGTACCTTCTCCGTGACGCGCTGGCCAGGCGCGGCATCACCGCGAAACCGCCGGGCAAGAGGAAAAGGACCGATCGCCGTCCTTCGGGTTTCGCCCCGGTCGCGCGGCACTCAGCGCGTGCGCTTCGCGCGCCGTGCCTGCCTTGTGCGCCACGCCCAGGTCACGGCGACGCGCCAGGCGAGCATCGTGAAGGCGTAGCCCCCGATCGCGAACACCGTGCACTGGATCGCGAGCCCGATCAGAAGGGTGTCGCCCATCGAGGCGAGCCAGGAGAAGAGGGTTGGGACGAGGCTCTTGAATGCTTCCCAGTTCCAGGCGATTCGGGTGGCACCATCAGGGGCGACGACTCGCCCGTCACCAGTTGGCCGATGTTGTAGGCGAGGATGTACAGCGGCACGAAGGTCAGCGGGTTGGTGTAGAGCGTGGTGAATGCGGCCGCCGGAATGTTGGCGCCGCAGCGGGATGGCGATGAGAACGGCGAGCGAGTATCTGGACCGGGCCGGGAATGAGGCCCGTCACGAGGCCGATCGCCACGCCCAGGGCGACAGCGCGCCGGTGCAGGTGCCAGAGCCCGGGATGCGACAGGGCGGGTGCGCACCACCGCAGCCAGCGATGGCCGTGGATGCTTTCCGGCGTTGGGGAGCATTTTCCTGAGCTTGCGTCGGATCATGCGCGGGATCGCGCCTTGTCTTTCCTCGGGTGGCACCACTTTGCGGAATTCCCGCCAAAGCAAGCAGATCGTAGGTGATCTTGAGGACGCCCGCGCAGACGAGGGGGACGCCGAGCCCGGCGCCCTGCATGAGGACGCCCGCGATCATCGGCGAGACCGCCCAGCCGCCGGAGCGGACCAGGTTGGTGATGCCCGAGGCGGCGAGCCTCTCCCCGGCTTCACCACCGCCATGACGTACGACTGCCGCGTCGGCACGTCCATCTCGTTCAGCGATTCGCGCAGCAGGAAGAAGAATGCCGCCCAGTAGAAGTCGTCCATGGCCACGATGGTGAAGAGCAGGAACGACGTCGGGATGTGCGTGAACACCATGGTGTTGATCAGCCCGATGCGCTTCGAGAGCCACGCGGCGCCGAGGTGCGACATGGCCGAGAGCGCGCGCCCGGCGCTGAAGAGCAGCGCCACGGTCCCCGCGCTCGCGCCGAAACGCTCGGCGAAGAAGTAGGCGAAGAGCGCCGAGCCGATGAACCCGCCGCCGAGCGCGTCGATGAGGAACAGCAGCGAGATCTTGGTGACGATCGGCTTGCTCTCGGGCGAGAGGTGCTTCAGCTCCACCGGCGCGGCGCCCTCGATGCGGCGCGGCAGGCGCGCGTAGAGCAGCGCCGCGGCAAAGTAGCAGCACGCAGAAGAGCGAGAGGGCGAGCCGCATCGCGTCGAGCAGCGCGAAGCCGGCGAACTTCTCCAGCAGCGTCGGCAGCGCCGCAAGCAGCCCTCCCGCCGCGTAACCGATGTCGAGCAGCACGTTGTACCAGGCGAACACCTGCGTGCGGTTCTCGTCGCCGGTGGTGGCCGGGAAGAGCGCCTGCTCGAGGATCGGGATGGCGCCCGGTCGCGGCCGTGGATGTTGAACATGCCGACGAAAGCCGCGATCAGGATCAGGGAATAGGCGTCGGTCGCGATGAAGAGCGCGCCACCCAGGCGGGCAGCACGGTCATCGCGACCAGCATCGGGCGCTCGGCAGCCGCGGTCCGATCCAGGAGCGTGACCAGCGCGCCGAGCGCCGCGCCCCAGAGCGCCGCGGAAAGCACCACGCCGATCTGCACGGCGGAAAGTCCCAGCCGCGCGCAATACAGGCCGATCAGCACCGCCATCAGCCCGATGGCCAGCGCCCTCAGGAAGGCGGCGACATAAAGAATTCGCCGGATCTGCGCGGCATGCGGAGGCATGCCGGGGATGATACCGCCTGACTTCGTCATTCCCGCCAGAGCGGCATTCCGGAAGTAGCGATCCCCGGCGAAGCCCTCCCTTTCGACCCGGCGCCGGTGCGCTTGCCGGCACCGGGTTGACGCCCTCGTGGATCGGGCGTCTTTCATGTAGCGTCGCGGCGATTGTCGGTGACGATGCGCCTCTCAAAAGGGAGGGCTTCACCGAGGCTCGCATGGACATCGCTGCGCGTGGCGCGAAGCGCCGTCTCCTTACGCGCAGGCGGGGGCGGGGCGGTTCCCTTCGGGAGGCGCGACACTCACGCCAAGCTCGGCGGTACTGCATAAGGACGCCCGATCTGACGAGGGCGTCGGCGCGGTCGTGAACACCGTCATGCCACCGGGTCGAGGGGAACCCCCCGCCACCGCCACTATTTCATCTCGCCGGGTCGAAGGGAACCGCCCCGCCACCGCACCCATTCGCTTCCCGATCAGATCGTCGGTTTCTTGCGCAGGAACTCCAGGCGGTCGAGCGAGCGGATCTTCAGGTCGCGCACGCTGTTGCCCTGCAGTACCTTGAAGCGCAGCTCGACGCCGGGGCTTCCCGCCGCCCACATGATTCGGTAGAGCTGCGGGAGCGCGGTGACCTTCTCGCCGTTCACCGAAAGGATGATGTCCCCGGGCCTGAGTCCCGCCTCGGCGGCGGGGCTGTCCTCCGTCACGCGCAGCACCTTGACGTGGCCGTCGACCTCGAGCGAGTTCACGCCGATCCACGGCCGCACGCCGACTTTCGAGCGCCCGGTCTGCAGCATCTCGTCGAGGATGGGCTTCAACAGGTCCACGGGCACGAACATGTTTCCCGGCAGCCTTTCACCCGGCGACATCGCGTCCATCACGAACAGCGAGCCGATGCCGACCAGCTCGCCATCCTTGTTGATCAACGCGGCGCCGGAATGGTCCGCGCGCGGCGGCGAGGTGAAGATCGCGCCGTCGATCGCATATTCCCAGTAACCGGCGAACGGGCGCTTCGACACGACCGTCGCGACTGTAACGGCGCCATCTGCGCCGCCCGAGGCAATCATCACGCGGTCGAGCTGCTCGACCTTGCCCGAGGAGCCGAGCCTGACGGGCCTGGAGCCCAGCGGCCCGAGCGGGCGCACCAGCCCGAAGCCCGTCGCATGGTCGTAGGCGACGACGGTGGCGGGCAGCGTCTTGCCCTCGTGGTTGGTGACCTCGACCTTCTCCGCCTCGAGGACGAGGTAGCCGATGGTGAGCACCAGTCCCGACGGCGCGATCAGGACGCCGCTGCCGGCGCGCTCGGCGCCCAGCGTGCGGCTGGTGCGCGCATTGCCGATCGCCTTCACCTTCACTTGCACCACCGCGTTGGTCGCCTCCAGGAGCGTCTGGTAGGAGGCCTCGTCTTCCCTGGGCGCGGCGGAGGGGGGCAACGATTTGCTCGCCGCGGCGCCGGCGTCGAAGCCGAAGGCCGCGAACAGGGCGGCGATGAAGACCGGGAAGGTGGGGGAGATGGCACGCATGCTTGCCTCCGGAAGGAACACGAAGTCCTGCTGCCATTTAGCGCCCGATGCGCCCGCGGGGCAAGGCGAGAATTGCGGGCGCGGCCTCAGCCGCGAAACCAGCCCAGCGAGTCGTCCGTGGCCCCGCTGGGCCGGTACTCGGCCGCGACCCAGCCGTCGTAGCCGATGCGGTCGAGATGCCCGAACAGGAACGGGTAGCTGATCTCGCCCGTTCCCGGCTCGTGCCGTCCCGGCGAATCGGCAAACTGCACGTGCCCGATCAACGGCAGGAGCCGCTTCATCGTTTCCGCGAGGTCGCCTTCCATCACCTGCATGTGGTAGCAGTCGTACTGGATCTTCATGTTGGCGAGGCCCGCGTCGCGCGCGAGGTCGGCCGCCTGCTGCGAGCCCGAAAGATAAATGCCGGGCACGTCGCGCGTGTTGAGCGGCTCGATCATGAGCGTGATGCCGGCCGCGCCGAGTGCTTCGCCCGCGTGGCGCAGGTTCGCGATGAGCGTGGCGCGCACCGCGCCCGGGTCGGCGTCGGGCGGCGTCTTCCCGCAAATGCAGTTGATGCGCTTCGCTCCGAGCGCGTCCGCGTAGCGCAGGGCGTCGGCAACGCCCGCGCGGAACTCCGCCTCCCGGCCGGCAATGCAGGCCATGCCGAACTCGCCTGCCGCGCGGTCGCCCATCGGCAGGTTGAAGAGGATCACCTCGACGCCCGCCGCCGCAGCTGCCCTGGCGACTTCGCCGGCGCCGAACTCGTAGGGCGAGGCGAATTCCACCGCGCGAAAACCCGCCCGCGCGGCGGCGCCGAAGCGCTCGAGGAACGGCAGCTCGGTGTAGAGGAAGCCCAGGTTGGCGGCGAATCTCGGCATCTCGGCTGCTACTATACGTCCTGTCGATTCCGTTTTCCCGCCCGGCCTCCCCCCAGACATGAGCACTCCCGCCGCTGCCGGCGCGCCGCCCGCCGTTCCCGCCAGGCCGTCCCCCAAGGGCGACATCGGCACCCTCAGGAAGCTGGTCCCGTACTTGTGGGAGTACCGCTGGCGGGTCGGGATCGCGCTGGTGTTCCTGATCGCCGCCAAGCTCGCGAACATTTCCGTGCCGCTCCTGATGAAGGAGATCGTCGACAGCCTCTCCGGGCCGAAGGCGGTGATCGCGGTGCCCGTGGCGCTGCTCGTCGCGTACGGCATCCTGCGCATGTCGTCGACGCTTTTCGCGGAGCTGCGCGACATCGTCTTCGTGCGGGTCACGCAGCGCGCGATGCGCCGCGTCGGCCTCGACGTCTTCAGGCACCTGCATGCGCTGAGCCTGCGCTTCCACCTCGAGCGCCAGACGGGCGGCGTCTCGCGCGACATCGAGCGCGGCACGCGCGGCATCTCGACGCTCATGTCCTTCATGCTCTTCAGCGTCCTGCCGACCCTGCTCGAGATCACGCTGGTCACCGGGATCCTGATCGTCAAGTTCGACATCTGGTTCGGCGTGATCACGATCTCCGCGCTGGTGCTCTACATCGGCACGACGTTCGCGATCACCGAGTGGCGCACCGTGCACCGCCGCACCATGAACGACATGGACTCGAAGGCCAACACCAAGGCCATCGACTCGCTGCTCAACTACGAGACGGTCAAGTATTTCGGCAACGAGGACTACGAGGCCAGGCGCTACGACGAGAACCTGCGCCGCTACGAGAATGCCGCGGTGACGAGCGAGACGTCGCTGGGGATACTCAACGCCGCGCAGAGCATGGTGATCGCGCTGGCGGTATCGCTGCTGATGTGGCGCGCGGCCGAGGGCATTGTCCACGGGCCGCTCACGCTCGGCGACCTGGTCATGGTGAACGCGCTGCTCATCCAGCTCTACATCCCGCTCAATTTCCTCGGTGTCATGTACCGCGAGATCAAGCAGGCGGTGGTCGACATGGAGAAGATGTTCGGGCTCCTCGAGCAGAACCGCGAGGTCCAGGACAAGCCGGGCGCGAAACCGCTGGTGGTGGCCGGCGCCGCGCTCAGCTTCGAGAACGTGGACTTTTCCTACGAGGCCAAGCGCGCCATCCTGCACGGCGTGAGCTTCGACGTCCCTGCCGGGAAGACGGTAGCGGTGGT
This sequence comes from uncultured beta proteobacterium, assembly GCA_963849005.1. Taxonomy (GTDB): domain Bacteria; phylum Pseudomonadota; class Gammaproteobacteria; order Burkholderiales; family Usitatibacteraceae; genus CAWKGC01. Next base: position 393,489 of record CAWKGC010000019.1, read on the forward strand.
CGGCACCAGCGGCGCGGGCAAGTCGACGCTGTCGCGCCTGCTGTTCCGCTTCTACGACGTCTCAGGCGGCCGCATCGCGATCAACGGGCAGGACATCCGCGACGTGACCCAGGCGAGCCTCAGGTCGGCGATCGGCATCGTCCCGCAGGACACGGTGCTCTTCAACGACACGATCTACTACAACATCGCCTATGGCCGGCCCGGCGCGACGCGAGACGAGATCGAGAACGCGGCGAAGGTCGCGCACATTTACGACTTCATCGAGCGGCTGCCCGACAAGTGGGAGAGCACGGTCGGCGAGCGCGGGCTCAAGCTCTCCGGCGGCGAGAAGCAGCGCGTATCGATCGCGCGCACGATCCTCAAGGACCCGGCGATCCTGATCTTCGACGAGGCCACCAGTGCGCTCGATTCCACCACCGAGAAGTCCATCCAGGCGGAACTGCGCGAGATCGCGAGGAACCGCACCACGCTGGTCATCGCGCACCGGCTCTCGACGATCGTCGACGCCGACCAGATCCTCGTGATGGAAGACGGGCGCATCGTCGAGCGAGGAAACTTCCGCGAACTCATCGACGCGAACGGCAGGTTCGCCGGGATGTGGGCGCTGCAGCAGGAAGAGGACGCCGAGCGGCGTTCAGCCGAGGAATCCGCGTAGCGCCTTCAGCAGGCCCTCGGGATCCTCGGTCGACATCGAGTGGCCCGACCCCTCCAGTTTCACGAGTCTTGCGCCGGGGATCAGCGCCGCGAATGCCGTTCCGGCTTTTGCCGGCGTGAGCACGTCGCGCGTTCCGGAGACGACCAGCACCGGGCAGGCGATCGCGCGCAACATCGCTTCAGCGGGCTGGTAGCCGCTGCAGGCCTTGAGATCGGCATGCACCGCGCCCGCGTGGGAGCGCTCGAGAAGCCGCAGGTAGCTGCCCATCAGCGTCATTCCCGGCGACGGGCTCGCGCCCAGCTTCGCCTTCGGCGCGTGGCCCCAGTCGTTCAGCATGGCGAAGGCCTCGGCCGGGTCGTTCTTTGCGGCGTCCAGCAGCGCTTCGCTCACCGGCATGGGGATCGAGGTGCCGACCAGCGCCAGCCTGCTCACTCTTGCTGGGAAACGCAGCGCGGTTTCGACCGCGACGAGGGAGCCCATCGAGTGGCCGACCAGCGCCGCCTTGGCCATGCCCGCCGCATCGAGCAACGCTGCGACCCAATCAGCCATCGCACCGATCGTGTCGCGCGGCGTTCCCGGGCTCTGGCCGTGCCCAGGCAGGTCGACCGCCAGCACGTTGAAACCGTGGTTCGCGAACCAGCGCGATTGCAGCTGCCACACCGAGTGGTCGCATGCCGCGCCGTGGATGAAGACCACCGTGGGCTTCGCCGGATCGGGTTCCTTGCCGCCGGTGTAGGCGTAGGCCGGGTATCCCTGCGTGATGAACTTCATTCCTTCCTCGTCATTCCGGGCTTGACCCGGAGTCCAGAAAAGCATTTGGAACCGCCGATGAACGCCGATGAACGCCGATAAAACCCTGACGTTGCTTGGCTTCGGCAATCGTTGGAGCATTCCGAACCAAAACCAGATTGCCTTTGCTTTTATCGGCGTTCATCGGCGTTCATCGGCGGTTAATTCACTTCTTGCATTTGATCGGCGGTTCACTTCTGGCTGGCCGCAAGTGCGCGAGAGAGGTCGTCGATGAGGTCATCGGTGTGCTCCAGCCCGATGGACAGCCGGATTGTGCCCGGCCCGATTCCGGCCGCGCGCAGCGCCGCCTCGTCCATGCGGAAGTGCGTCGTGGTCGCCGGATGGATCACCAGCGACTTGGCGTCGCCGATGTTGGCGAGGTGCGAGAAGAGCGAGAGCTTCTCGATGAACTTGCGCCCCGCCTCGCGCCCGCCCTTCACCTCGAAGGAGAGCACGCCGCCGCAACCGTCGGGCAGCAGGCGCTTCGCCACCGCATGGTCCGGATGCGACGCGAGCTTCCGGCGAGCACACCGAGACCACGGCCGCGTTGCCGGAAAGGAATTCGATGATCTTGCGCGCATTGGATACATGGCGCGGCATGCGCACATGCAGCGTCTCGATGCCCTGCAGGATCTGGAACGCCGTCATCGGCGCCATGCACGCGCCGAAGTCGCGCAGCCCCTCGCGGCGCGCGCGCAGCAGGAAGGCCGCGATCGGCGACTCCTCGGCGAAGTCCATGCCGTGGAACCCCTCGTAGGGCTCGGTCAACGTCGGGTACTTGCCGGACGTTTCCCAGTCGAACTTCCCGCCATCGACCAGGACTCCCCCGATTACCACGCCATGCCCGGAAAGGAACTTCGTCGCGGAATGGAACACCAGGTCGGCTCCTTGCGAGAAGGGCAGGGAGAGCATCGGCGTGGTCAGCGTCGCGTCGACCAGCAGCGGCACGCCGCTTGCGTGTGCAATCTCCGATACGGCGGGAATGTCGAGGACGTCGAGTCCCGGATTGCCGACGGTCTCGCCGAACAACAGGCGCGTCCCGGGGCGGATGGCGTTTCGCCAGGCGTCGAGGTCGCGTCCCTTGACGAAGGTGGTCGTGATGCCGAAGCGGGGCAGGGTGAAATGAAGCAGGTTGTGCGAGCCGCCATACAGCGCGGAGGAGGCGACGATGTGCCCGCCTTGCCCCATCAGCGTGACGATCGCCAGGTGCAGCGCCGCCTGGCCGCTGGCCGTCGCTATCGCGCCCGCGCCGCCTTCCAGCGCAGCCACGCGCTCCTCGAGCACGGCGTTGGTCGGGTTGGAGAGCCGCGAGTAGACGTGACCCGCGCGCTCCATGTTGAAAAGGCTCGCGGCGTGGTCGGCGTCGTCGAAGACGAAGGAGGCCGATTGGTAGATCGGCGTGGCCCGTGCCCCGGTAGCCGGGTCGGGGGATTGCCCGGCGTGTACCGCCAGGGTGTCGCTTTTCGGACCTTTGTGCCCTGAATTGGCCATGAGAATCAATATTTTGGGTGTAACAGTTGAAATCCGCCTTAAATCTTGTCATGTCACGGTAGTTTTTGCTATGGTGTCGCCTTCGCCTGTTATCCACAGCCTCCCATGACCCGAATTTCCGCCTTGCTGTTGTCGCTCTCGCTGGCCTGCGTTTTCGCCGCGGGCGACGCCTTTGCGCAGAAGGGCCGCAACGCGCCGAAGGCCAAGGCGGTTGCGGATGTCGGCGAGGACGGCGGCCCGAACCTGATGTCTTCGGCGGCGGTCGTCTATGACCCGACCACCGGGCAGACGCTCTACGCGAAGAACGCCGACAGCGCGGCGCCGATCGCCTCCATCACCAAGCTCATGACGGCAATGGTCGTGCTCGATGCGGGGCTGCCGCTCGACGAGGCGATCGTGCTCACCAACGACGACATCGATATCGTCAAGAATTCGCGTTCGCGCCTGCCGATCGGCAGTGCCTTCCGCCGCGACGACCTGATTCGCCTCGCCCTCGTGGCATCGGACAATCGCGCCGCCGCCGCCCTCGGCCGCAGCTTCCCCGGCGGGCTTCCGGCCTTCGTCGAGTCGATGAACGCCAAGGCGAAGATGCTCGGCCTGGAGAGCGCCCGTTTCGTCGATTCGAGCGGGCTCGCCCCGGGCAACGTCGCGAGTCCCCAGGACCTCGCGCGCATGGTGTCGGCCGCGTCGAATTACCCGTTGATCAGCGAATACTCGACCACGCCCGAGCTGCACGTCACGCTGCCCGCCAACGGCCGCAAGCTGGGCTACATGAACACCAACGCGCTGGTGCGCAATCCCGACTGGCACATCGGCGTGTCCAAGACCGGCTACATCTCGGAGGCCGGCAAGTGCCTCGTGATGCAGGCGATGATCGCCAACCAGCCGGTGGTGATCGTGCTGCTCGACTCCTGGGGCAAGCTCACGCGCCTGGGCGACGCCGCGCGCATCAAGCGCTGGCTCGAGAAGTCCGCCGTCGTCGCCGCCACGCCGCTCAAGCGCGGCTGATAATACCGCGACCCGGTTCATTTGCCGCGCGGGGTCAGACCCCAATTCAAGCGCGGCATCGACAGCAGTCTTCTGATGGGCCTCGAAATTGGGGTCTGACCCCGGTTTTGCCAGCCGCGGAAATGTACTCTGACCCCGTTTTCATCGTGCCTATAATGGCGCCATGAAAGTCGGGCTATTCGTCACCTGCCTCGTGGACCTCGTGCGGCCGAACATCGGCTTTGCGGCGCTGAAGCTCCTCGAGGACGCGGGCTGCGAGGTGGTGGTCCCGGAAAGCCAGACCTGCTGCGGCCAGCCGGGCTACAACTCCGGCGACAGGGAAACCTCCAAGGCGATGGCGCTGAAGGTCCTCGCCGAATTCCGCGATTGCGATTACGTGGTCGCGCCCTCCGGATCGTGCTCCGGACAGGTCAAGGTCCACTTCGTCGAGGATCTCTTCCGCGACGCTCCGGAGCACGCCGAGTTCGCCGCGCTCGCCGCAAGGTGGTTCGAGCTGTCGGACTTCCTCGTGAACGTCCTCAAGGTCGACAAGGTGCCGGGGAAATTCGCCGGCACCGTGACCTACCACGACAGTTGCGCCGGACTGCGCGAGCTCGGCGTGAAGATGCAGCCGCGCTACCTGCTGCAGATGGCGGGCGCCGGGATCGCCGAGATGGCCGGATTGCGAGAAATGCTGCGGCTTCGGCGGCACCTTCTCGGTGAAGCTCGGCGAGATTTCCACGCGCATGGCCGAGAACAAGTGCGCCAACATCCGCGCCAGCGGTGCGGGCGCCATTGTCGGCGGCGACCTCGGCTGCCTGCTCAACATCGAAGGGCGCCTTCGCCGCACCGGCGATACCGCCACTCGCGTTTTGCATTTCGCGGAAGTGATTGCCGGAAAAGCGGATGAAACCGCCGATGAACGCCGATGAACGCCGATAAATGCGCATTGGTCGTGGGTAGGCTTCGCGATGCCATCACGAAGCCTTGAACCACACCAATTGCCTGTGCATTTATCGGCGTTCATCGGCGTTCATCGGCGGTTCCAAACTGCAGCCGCCCGAAATCTCCCACCGCCCGCGCTTGAGGTAAACCATGCAAGTGCAATCGATGTTCTTCAAGAAGGCGGCGTCGGCAAAGCTCGGCGACGCGCTCCTGCAGGCGAACATGAAGCACGCCAAGGGCAGGCTGGTCGACGGCCGCGCGAAGGTGGTGGGCGAGATCGAGAACTGGGAAGCGATCCGCACCCACGCCGCCGCGCTGCGCGACCGCACCATCGCCAACCTCGACGCTTACCTCGTGGAGTTCGAGGCCAATGCGACAAGGCGCGGCGCGAAGGTGCATTGGGCCGAAAGCGCCGAGGAGGCCTGCGACATCCTGGCCGAAATCGCCAGGGCGAACGGCGTGAAGAAAGTGGCCAAGTCGAAGTCGATGGTCTCCGAGGAGGTCAACCTCAACGAGCGCCTCATCGCGCGCCGGCGTCGAAGTGGTCGAGACCGACCTCGGCGAATACATCCTGCAGCTCGCCGAACGAGCCGCCGTCGCACATCGTCGCGCCCGCCGTGCACAAGTCGAAGGAGCAGGTCGCGGACCTGTTCGTGAAGGCGCATGCCAAGCCGCGGCTGACCGACATCGCCGCGCTGACCCGCGAAGCGCGCGAAGTCCTGCGCAGCCATTTCCTCGCGGCCGAAATGGGCATCTCGGGCTCCAACTTGGTGATCGCCGAAACCGGCACCACGCTCACCGTCACCAACGAAGGCAACGCCGACATGGTGACGACGCTGCCGCGCATCCATTGCGTGATCACCGGCATCGAGAAGGTCATCCCGACGCTGGAGGATTTCGCGACGCTGATCCGCCTGCTGCCGCGCTCGGCGATCGGGCAGACGATCGCCAACTACCTCACGCTCACCACCGGCGTGAAGATGCCCGGCGACACCGACGGCCCGGAGCAGATGCACATCGTGCTGGTGGACGCGGGCCGCACCAAGCTCCTCGGCAGCGAGATGCAGACGATGCTGCGCTGCATCCGCTGCGGCGCGTGCATGAACCACTGCCCGGTCTACCAGAACATCGGCGGCCACGCCTACGGCTGGGTCTATCCCGGGCCCGATGGGCTCGGTGCTGACGCCCGTCTACGTCGGCATCGAGAATGCCGGCGACCTGCCCAACGCCGCGACTTTCTGCGGCGAGTGCGCGGTGGTGTGCCCGGTGAAGATCCCGCTGCCCGACCTGATGCGCAAGCTTCGCGAGCAGCAGTTCGACGGGAAGATGCGGCCGTGGGCCGAGCGCATGGCGATCCAGCCTGGAGCTTCGCGGTGAAGCGCCCCGCGCTGTACGCGTTCCTGTCGCGCATCGGCGCGCGCGTCGGCGGGTTGGATGGGCGGGCGCGATCGGCTGATCCATTCGCTGCCCGGCATCGACGGCTGGACGCGCGGGCGCGACATGCCGGCGCCGGCGGGCAGGACCTTCCGCGAACTCTACAAGCAGCGGCGGGCGTCGATGAGCGCCCGCGACGCCATCCTTTCCCGAATCCGCAAGGCCCAGGGCCGCGCGGGCAGCGAACCGACCGCGTCCGAACTGGCCGGCGTGCACGCCGTCATCGCGCGCCGCGAAATCGGCCCGCGGCCCGACATCGCGCGCGCGCCGGATCCCCTCGCGCAGTTCCGCAAGGAATGCGAACGCGTTTCGACGACCTTCGCCGAAGTCGCTGCCAGCGAGGCGGTGCCCGCGGAGGTCAAGCGCTACCTCGAGGGCATCGGCGCGACAGCATCAGTCGCGGGATGGAGCGAGTTCGCCGGGCTCGACTGGGGCGCGGCAGGCGTGGCCTTCGAAGCGCGGCCGGCGACGGGGGACGACCGCACCGGGCTGACGGGGTGCTTCTGCGCCATTGCCGAGACCGGGACCGTGCTCCTGCTTTCCGCCCCGGAAATGCCCAAGACCAACGCGCTGCTGCCCGACACGCACATCTGCGTGGCGCGCAAGTCGCGGCTGGTGAAGACGATGGAGGACGCTTTCGCCCTGGTGCGGACCGAGATCGGGGAGCCGCCGCGTTCGATGTTCATGGTGTCGGGCCCCTCGCGCACCGCGGACATCGAGATGACCATCGTCATCGGCGCGCACGGGCCCTACCGGGTGCACGTGATCCTGGTGCCCTAGGCACCCCGGGAGGCGGTGCTAGAATCCCCTCGCCCATGTACTCGCCCACCCTGATCATGGTCGCCGGCGTTCCGGTCGACTTCATCCTGTTCGGCCTGACTTTGCTCGGCGTGGCGCTGTTCCATCACCGGACGCTCGAAGTCGCGCTCACCGGCTTCATCACGATCTCGCTCTACAAGATCATCTTCACCGGCTTCAGTACGGGGCCCGGCATCGCCGGATATCTCGCGCACGGGGCCCATGACTGGGTGATCATCGCCAACCTGTTTTGCCTCCTGACGGGCTTTGCCCTGCTGTCCCGCCACTTCGAGGAAAGCCGCGTGCCTTCGGTGCTGCCGAGGTACCTGCCGGACGACTGGAAGGGCGGCTTCCTGATGCTGGTGATCGTGTTCGTGCTCTCGTCCTTCCTCGACAACATCGCCGCGGCGCTGATCGGCGGCGCGATGGCGCACCAGCTTTTTCGCGGCAAGGTGCATATCGGCTACCTCGCCGCCATCGTCGCGGCGTCGAACGCGGGCGGTTCGGGATCCGTCGTCGGCGACACGACGACCACGATGCTCTGGATCTCCGGCGTGCCGCCGGGCCAGGTGTTCGAGGCCTACGTCGCGGCGACGGTTGCGCTGGTGATCTGCGGCATTCCCGCTGCGATGCAGCAGCAGAAATTCTCGCCGATCATCAAGGACGCTCCCGTCGGCATCGTGGTCGACTGGGCCCGCGTGGGCATCGTCGGACTGATCCTGGTATTCGCGGTCGTCACCAATGTTTTCGTCAACGTGAAATACCCGGTGCAGGCGGGGAACTTCCCGTTCATCGGCGTCGCGGTCTGGGCGGCGATCCTGGTCTCGATCCCGCTGCGCAAGCCCGACTGGGCGGTCCTGCCCGCCACGGTGAAAGGCACGATCTTCCTGCTCGCGCTGGTCGGTTGCGCGTCGATCATGCCGGTCGAGGAGTTGCCCAAGGCGACCTGGGTGACCACGCTGGGCCTGGGCTTCCTTTCCGCGGTGTTCGACAACATCCCGCTCACCGAACTCGCCATCAAGCAGGGCGGCTACGACTGGGGCTTCCTCGCCTATGCGGTGGGCTTCGGCGGCTCGATGATCTGGTTCGGCTCGAGCGCGGGCGTGGCGCTTTCGAACCAGTTCCCGGAGGCAAAGTCGGTCGGGCTCTGGCTGAAGCACGGCTGGCACGTTGCAGTGGCCTACGTGGTCGGATTTTTCGTGCTGCTGGCCGTCCTCGGGTTTCATCCGGATGCGCCGCACAAGTCGCCGCGCGAGGAACCTGCCAAGGCGGCGGCAACGCTCAAGGCGCAATGAGGGCTGCGCGCCTGGCGCCCGCTGCCGCGGCGCTCCTGCTGGTTTTCTCCGGCGAGGCGCTGGCTGCCGGCTCCACCGTGGCCGGCCAGACGTTCCTCTGGCTCGCGATCATCCTCACGCTGGCGCGGCTGGCCAGCCTCGTCGAACGGTTCGGCATGCCGGGCGTGCTGGGCGAACTGCTCCTCGGCGTACTGCTGGGCAACCTCGCGCTCCTTGGCGTCGACTTCTTCGCCAAGGTCGGCGAGGACCCGATCATCGGGGTATTCGCCGAGATCGGCGTGGTGATCCTGCTGTTCCAGATCGGGCTCGAGACCACGCTCGAGGACCTCAGGCGGGTCGGCCTGCGGGCGCTGGGCGTAGCGCTGGTCGGCGTGATCGTGCCCTTCCTGCTCGGCGTCGCGCTGATCGGCCCGTTGCTGATGCCGACCGCGTCCTTCAACTCGCACCTTTTCCTCGCGGCCACGCTGTGCGCGACGTCGGTGGGCATCACCGGGCGGGTGTTCCGCGACGCGAGGCGCCTCGATTCGCCGGAAGCGCGCATCGTCCTGGGCGCGGCGGTGATCGACGATGTCCTCGGCCTCATCATCCTCGCGGTCGTCAGCGGTTTCGTTGCCAGCGGAACCGTCAGCACGATGGAGGTCGGCAAGATCGTCCTCGAGGCCTTCGGCTTCCTCGCGGGCGCGGTGATCATCGGGCGGGCGATCGCCCCGCACCTGTCGCGCATTCTCGCCAGGCTGAATCCCGAGATGCCGATGAAGCTCACGCTCCTGCTCTCGGTCGGCCTGGGGCTCGCCTGGGCGGCGCACCACATCGGGCTCGCACCCATCATCGGCGCGTTCGCCGCCGGCGTGCTGCTCGAGCCGCTGTTCCTCAAGGACTTCCACGCCCCGCCGATCGTGCGCGACCTCGAGCCGTTCGCGAAGTCGCTGCCGGCGAAGGAGGCCGACGCCTTCCGCGCGAAGCTCGACCACCACGCGCGCCGCCACCATGAGCAGCTTCTCGAGCCGCTCGGCCACTTTCTCGTGCCGATATTCTTCGTTTATACCGGGATGCAGGTGCGCCTCGAGACCCTGGCTGACCCCCAGGTGCTCGTGATCGCGCTCGGCGTCACCGCCGTGGCGATCGCCGGCAAGGTCGTGGCCGGGCTTGCGGCGGGCTCCGCGGACCGCTGGATCGTGGGTTTCGGCATGGTGCCCCGGGGCGAGGTCGGCCTCATCTTTGCCGCCATCGGCAAGTCGCTGGGCGTGGTCAACGACACCCTGTATTCGGTGATCGTCGCCATGGTCATCCTCACCACCCTGGTCACCCCCCCGGTCCTGGGTGCCCTCCTGAAGCGCCAGGCGCGCCGGGAAACCGGAAACACCTGACCCCGTCTATTGCGCTTGCCGGGTGGCGCGATTAGCATTGGACGGTTGCCCGTCATTCGTCCGGGGCGGCTGACGAGCGCATTCCAAGGCTCAAACCAAAAAACCATTTCTGGAGGATTTCCATGAGTGACAAGCAGATTACCCGCCGCAAATTCCTGGCGGGCGCCGCCGGCGCCGCGGGCGCCGCATCCCTTGCCTTCCCGATGATCGCCAAGGGCCAGGCAGGCCCGATTTCCATGCGCTGGCAGTCCACCTGGCCGGCCAAGGACATCTTCCACGAGTACGCGCTCGACTACGCCAAGAAGGTCAACGACATGACCGGCGGCGAACTGAAGATCGAAGTGCTGCCCGCGGGCGCAGTGGTGCCGGCCTTCGGCCTGCTCGACGCGGTCTCCAAAGGCACGCTCGATGGCGGCCATGGCGTGCTGGTCTACCACTACGGCAAGCAGAATGCGCTTGCGCTGTGGGGGTCCGGTCCTGCCTTCGGCATGGACGCGAACGAACTGCTCTCCTGGCACAAGTACGGCGGCGGCAAGGAGTTGCTGGCCAAGCTGTATGCCTCGATCAACGCCAACGTCGTTTCCTTCCCGTACGGCCCGATGCCGACCCAGCCGCTGGGCTGGTTCAAGAAGCCGATGACCAAGACCGCCGACTTCAAGGGCCTCAAGTACCGCACCGTCGGCCTCTCGGTCGACGTGTTCACGGGCATGGGCGCTGCCGTCAACGCGCTTCCGGGCGGCGAAATCGTCCCGGCGATGGACCGCGGGCTGCTGGACGCGGCGGAGTTCAACAATGCCTCGTCGGACCGCCTGCTTGGTTTCGCGGACGTCTCGAAGGTGTGCATGCTGCAGAGCTACCACCAGAACGCCGAGCAGTTCGAGATCATGTTCAACAAGACCAAGTACGACGCGCTTCCCGAGAAGATGCGGGCGATCATCGCCAACGCGGTCGATGCCGCATCCGCCGACATGGCCTGGAAGGCGTTCGACCGTTACTCGAAGGACTACGTCGAGTTGCAGAAGGCGGGCGTGAAGTTCTACAAGACACCGGACTCGATATTGCAGGACCAGCTTACGGCGTACGACGTGGCTGCGGCCAAGAAAACCGCCGACAACCCCCTGTTCAAGGAGATCATCGACTCGCAGAAGGCTTTCGCCGAGCGCGTCGTGCGTTGGGACCTCGACACCGTGGTGCCGCGCCGCATGGCCTACAACCACTACTTCGGCAAGCCCGCTGCCGCCGCCCCGAAGAAGGCCTGATCCATGAAGTGATGTCCAGCCACCCGGCGCTCTGCCGGGTGGCTGTTTTGTTTTCCTGCAGCTGACGCCACAGGCTGCCTGCACCTCCCCGGATCTCGCCGCCATGCAAAAACTGCTGCTTTTCATCGACAAGACCAGCACCTTTGTCGGCCACGCATTCTCCTGGCTGATCGTCGCGCTGACGCTGCTCATCTCCTGGGAGGTGTTCTCGCGCTACGTCCTCGACCAGCCGCACGCCTGGGCCTTCGACGTGATGATCATGATGTACGGGGCGATGTTCATGATGGCCGGGGCCTACACGCTTGCCAAGAACGGGCACGTGCGTGGCGATGTGCTCTACAGCTTCTTCAGGCCGCGCACCCAGGCGAGCATCGATCTCACGCTCTACATCGTATTTTTCATCCCCGGCGTGGTCGCGCTGGTGTGGGCGGGCTACAACTACGCCGCGGAGAGCTGGGCGATCAGGGAGCACTCCAGCATCACCGCCGACGGCCCGCCTGTCTATCCGTTCAAGACCATCCTCCCGATGGCGGGAGTGCTCCTGCTGGCGCAGGGCATCGTCGAGATCGTCCGGTGCACCATGTGCCTGAAACTGGGCGAATGGCCGTCGCGCGAGGAAGACGTTGAGGAGGTCGATGTCGACAAGCTGAAGGCAATGGTCCACGTCAAGGACGCGGACATCGCTGCCCTCGACAAGTACGTTGCCCCGCAGGGGAGCGCCAAATGAAGCTGCGCAAGGAGCTCTGGTTCGGCTTCACCCTGATGGCAATCATCCTCTCGGTGATGGCCGTCGTCATCCCGTGGACAAACCTCACCAACGGCCACCTCGGCCTCGTCATGCTCGGCCTCGTCGTCGTGACCATCATGCTCGGCTTTCCGACCGCGTTCACGCTGATGGGCATGGGCGTCTTCTTTGCCTGGCTCTACTACAACAGCATCGATCCGCACATCGCGGTGCGCCAGGTGCTCGACCTGATGGTGCAGCGCGCCTATTCGGTGATGTCCAACGACGTGCTGATCGCCATCCCGCTGTTCGTCTTCATGGGCTACCTCGTCGAGCGCGCCAACCTCATCGAGAAGCTCTTCAAGAGCCTGCACCTGGCACTCGCGCGCGTGCCGGGCTCGCTTGCGGTGGCCACCATCGTCACCTGCGCGATCTTCGCCACGGCCACCGGCATCGTCGGCGCGGTGGTGACGCTGATGGGCCTGCTTGCGTTGCCGGCCATGTTGCGCGGCGGCTACAGCGTGCAGCTCGCCGCGGGAGCGATCACCGCCGGCGGTTGCCTCGGCATCCTGATTCCGCCTTCGGTGTTGTTGATCGTCTATGGCGCGACCGCCGGCGTCTCCGTGGTGCAGCTCTACGCGGGCGCGTTCTTCCCCGGGATCATGCTGGCGCTCCTCTATGTCGGCTACGTGATCGTCGTCGCGAAATGGAAGCCGCACCTCGCGCCGCCCTTGTCCGATATCGAGCGGCAGATCACCCTGCCGCCGGTGGCTGCGGCACTTGCGCCGAAGGGGTCGAATGCGCTCGCCGGATTGATCGGCGGCCTGAAGTCGAAGTCCCCGGCCGGACAATCGGTCCTCGCGCAGCTGGGAATCACCTTGATTCCCGCAATCGTCATCGTCGCCTTCCTGGGCCTGATGTTCAGTGCCGCAACGGCGCCTGTCGTCGCCGACGACACCACCGGGCTCGTGGAAGCCGGCGGCGCGGTGGCCGCTGCCGTCGAAGAGAAGTCCATGGAGTCGCAGGGACTCGCCGAGCCGCCCAAGGAGGAAGCGGGCGGCGTGCAGGAGCCTCCGGCGGAAGGCGCGAAGGATGCGGCTGCGCCCGTCGAGGCGCCCAAGGCGGCCGAGGCCAAGGCGCCTGCGAAGGTGCCCGCGAAGGCCGCTGTGCCTGCCGAATCCGCCGAGCGCGTGCCCGCGCCCCTGTGGTACTGGATCGTGTTCGGCCTCGGGTTGGCCTCGATGGCGTTGATCTACTGGACGATGAACTGGCAGCGGCTGGAAATCTTCAAGATGCTGCTCGCGTCGTTCTTCCCGCTCGCGGTGCTGATCATCGCGGTGCTCGGCTCGATCGTGTTCGGGCTCGCGACGCCGACGGAAGCGGCCGCGGTAGGCGCATTCGGCGGCTGCCTGCTGGCGGGTGCCTATCGCTACCTTGCGGCGCTCAAGGCCAAGCCGGGCGGCAATGCGATTGCCACGACGCTGGTGGACCTCGGCGGCATCATCAAGGAATCGTCGTTCCTGACGGCCAAGACCAGCGCGATGGTGTGCTGGTTGTTCGTGGGTTCCTCGATCTTCTCGGCGGCTTTCGCCTTGCTGGGAGGGCAGGAGATCATCGAGCGCTGGGTGCTTTCGCTCGGCCTCACCACGCTGCAATTCATGCTGCTCGCGCAATTCATCATCTTCATCCTCGGCTGGCCGCTGGAGTGGACCGAGATCATCGTGATCTTCATGCCGATCTTCATCCCGCTGCTCGCCAAGTTCAACGTCGATCCGCTGTTCTTCGGCCTGCTGGTGGCGCTCAACCTGCAGACCGCGTTCCTGTCGCCGCCGGTGGCGATGGCGGCGTTCTACCTGAAGGGCGTCTCTCCACCGCACGTGTCCTTGAACCAGATATTCGCCGGGATGATGCCGTTCATGGGGATCCAGGTGTTCGCGCTGTTCCTGCTCTACATGTTCCCCGAGATCGGGCTCTGGTTGCCGCACACGCTCTATAAGTAGGGTGTGGGCGGACGGCGCGGCCTCCGCCCTCGCCCGACGCGTTGCTTCGTCATTCCGGGCCTGACCCGGAATCCAGTCAATTGAACAGCCTGGGTCCCTGGTCGGGCCCGGGACGACGCGATTCGAACGTATCCGGAAATGAAAAAAGTCCTCATCACGCGCTCGGTATTCCCCGAAGTCCTGGAGCGCCTCGGCAGGTCCTTCGAGGTGGTCTCCAACCAGGACGACGTGCCGTGGCCGCCGGAAGTGCTGGTTCGCAACGCGCAAGGCGCCAGCGGCGCGCTCGCCACCGTCATGGACCGTTTCGACGAACCGGTGCTCGCGGCCGCGAAGGACCTGAAGGTCATCGCCAACATCGCGGTCGGCTACAACAACATCGACGTGCCCGCGTGCACGAAGCGCGGCATCAAGGTGACCAATACGCCGGGCGTGCTCGACGACACCACGGCGGACCTCACGTGGTCGCTGCTGATGGCCGCCGCGCGGAGGATCGCCGAGGCCGACGCCTGGGTGCGCCGCGGCGACTGGAAAGTGGCGTTCTCCATCCACAGCTTCCTCGGCGCCGACATCCACCACGCCACGCTCGGCATCATCGGCATGGGACGCATCGGCCAGGCGATCGCGCGCCGCGCGTCGGGATTCGACATGCGCGTCCTCTACAACAACCGCACGAGACTGGCGGAAGCCGACGAGAAGCGCATCAACGCAACCTGGAAGGAGAAGGACGCCGTGCTCGCGGAAAGCGATTTCGTCGTGGTGATGGTCCCGTACTCGCCGGCCACGCAGCATTTCATCGGCGCGGCCGAGATCGCGAAGATGAAGCCCTCGGCCATCCTCGTGAACACCGCGCGAGGCGGCGTCGTGGACGACGCGGCGCTGGTCGCTGCGCTGCAGTCGGGGAAGATCGCCGGCGCCGCGCTCGATGTCTTCGAGGGCGAGCCGAAGCTCGATCCCGCGTACCTCGCGCTGCCCAACGTCGTGCTCACGCCGCACATCGGCAGCGCGTCCCGCGCGACGCGCCTGAAGATGTGCATGCTCGCCTGCGACAACCTCGAAGCGGTGCTTCGCGGCGAAGCGCCGAAGAATCCGGTCAACTAGCAAGGAGTCGAACATGTCCGCCAAAGTTGCTTTCCTCGGTCTCGGCGTCATGGGGTTTCCCATGGCAGGCCACTTGAAGGCCAAGGGTTACGACGTCACCGTCTACAACCGCAACCCCGCCAAGGCGGAGGCCTGGGTGCAGAAGCACGGCGGCAGGTCCGCGCCAACGCCGGCCGCGGCAGCCGAGGGCGCGGAGTTCGTCTTCATGTGCGTCGGCAACGACAACGACGTGATGGCGGTGGGCGCCGAGGCCCTGAAGGGCATGAAGGCGGGCACGGTGCTCATCGACCACACCACGGCCTCGGCCGATGCCGCGCGCAAGCTCGCGGGCCAGGCGAAGGAGAGGGGCGTGGCGTTCATCGACGCGCCGGTCTCGGGAGGTCAGGCGGGCGCGGAGAACGGCAAGCTCACCGTGATGTGCGGCGGCGACCCGGCCGCGTTCGAGCGCGCCAGGCCGGTGATGGACAGCTACGGCCGCGCCGTCACCTTGATGGGTGCCACGGGCGCCGGGCAACTCACGAAAATGGTCAACCAGATCTGCATCGCCGGCCTCGTGCAGGGGCTCTCCGAGGGCATCGCCTTCGCCGAGAAGGCGGGGCTCGACGCCGACCTCGTGCTCGATGTGATCTCCAAGGGCGCGGCGCAGTCGTGGCAGATGGAAAACCGCGGCAAGACCATGCACGCGCGCAAGTTCGACTTCGGCTTCGCCGTGGACTGGATGAGGAAGGACCTCGGCATCTGCCTCGAGGAAGCGAAACGCAATGGCGCGAAGCTGCCCAATACGGCGATAATCGACCAGTTCTACGCCGAAGTGCAGAAAGCCGGCGGCAGCCGCTGGGACACTTCGTCGCTCATCACCCGCCTTTAGGAAGGAGCGGTCCATGTTCAATCTCTATTACTCGCCCGGCGCGTGTTCGCTCGCGCCGCACATCGTCCTCGAGGAGCTCGGCGTGGCCTACGAGACGCACAAGGTCAACCTGGCCGCGGGCGAGCAGCGCACCCCGGAATACCTCAAGATGAACCCGCTCGGGCGCGTGCCGACGCTGGAAGTCGACGGCCGCATCCTCACCGAGAACGTCGCGATCCTCACCTTCCTGGGCGGCGCGTTCCCGAAGCGCGGGCTGTGGCCGCGCGAAACGCTCGACCAGGCGGCGGCGCTGTCGATGATCGGTTTCCTCGCCTCGAGCGTGCACCCTGCCTATTCGACCATCTTCCGTCCCTCGCGCTGGGTCGAGGATGCGACCGCGGCCGACGCGCTGAAAGCCACCGGCCGCAAGCGCTACTTCGATTTCCTGAAGATGATCGACGAAAAGCTCGCCGGCAAGAACTGGTTCATGGGCCGCCAGTACACCGTCGTCGACCCGTACCTGCTGGTGTTCTACCGCTGGGGCAACCGCCTCGGCCTCGACGTGAAGTCGCTCGCGAACTATTCCGGCCACATCGAGCGCCTGCTGAAGCGCCCCGCGGTGAAGCGCGTCATGGAGCACGAGGGCATCACGCTCGACCAATGACGGTCGCGCTCGACCACCTGGTCGTCGCGGCACGCACGCTGGAAGAGGGCGCGGCCTGGGTCGAGCAGCGCTTCGGCGTGGCCACCGTTCCGGGCGGCAGGCACGCGCTCATGGGCACCCACAACCGGCTGCTTTCGCTCGGCGGCCGGGCCTACCTCGAAGTGATCGCCATCGATCCCGAAGGCGCGCCTCCGGCAAGGCCGCGCTGGTTCGGCCTCGACCGCCCCGAAGTGCAGGCGGCATTGGCGAAGTCGCCGCGCCTGCTGCACTGGGTCTGCCGCTGCGACGATCTCGAGGGCGCGCGCGCCGTCGCGGCCGAAGCATTCGGCCCGGTGATTCCCTTCGTGCGCGGCGACTACCGCTGGCGCATCACCGTTCCCGATGACGGGGACCCGCCGATGCAAGGCGAACTGCCGACGCTGATCGAATGGGAAGGCGACAGGCATCCGTCGGACCGGCTCCCCGAAAGCGGCTGCGTGCTGAAACGCCTCACGATCGAACTGCCTGAAGGGGCGGATTCACGCGCGCACTTGATCAAGCTGGGCGTCCTGCCGCCCGTGGCGGTGGTCCTGATCGCGCCCTGCAACGGCGCAAGGCTGCGCGCCGAGATCGGCTGCCCCGGCGGCACGGTGGTGCTGGAAGGCAAGCATCCGACCGGCGCGGCCCCTCGCGTGGGCTGAGGCAGGGAAGGCCGCCTCAATATCGCTGCGTCACCGGCAGCGGCACCGTGGACACGCAGGGCCCCGCCACCACGAAACTGTCGGAGGTGACGAGCGCGTTTTCGCCGTCGAGATAAAGCGTGGTGTTGCCGTCGCTGTACTTTTCCTGCGCGGCGCTGTCGGCGCGCATCAGCCTGACCGACTGGTTGCCGATCGAGGCGAAGGCATAACGCCCGTCGGGTTGCCGCGCAACGCGCAGCATCGTCCCGTCGCGGCAGGCATACATGTTGTCCGCGGGCAGGACCGTCTCCGGTGTTCCTCCCACGGTCACGACACAGCCCGCGAGCAGCGCGGCCAGCGCCAGCGCTGCCGGGCGGCCGGCGGCCGTGGCGATTTCTCTCCTGGATATCATGGGTTTTCCTTGCGCCATTGCGCGTAGTTCAAGCGGGGAAGGTTGAAGCGGTCCGTGGTGCGGCAATAGGCGGAGGGCGAGCCAAGGCGCCCGATCGGCGCGAAGCCCTCGATGTGCATCTTCTCGCCGACGAGATGGTCGGCGACATGGAACATCACCACCTCGCCGATGTAGAGCGTGTAGAGGCCGAGGGGCACCTTGCTGTGCAGCCGGCATTCCAGCGCCGCCTGCGATCTCGCGATGCGCGGCACCTTGACCCTGAGCGACGCGGCCGGCTCGAGGCCGGCGGCGACGAGCTCGCTTTCGCCCGGGGGGAAATCGGCGGCGGAGATGTTCATCGCCGCGAGCAGGTCCTCGGTCACGAGGTTCACCACCCACTCGCCGCTCGCGGCGATGTTCCTGCCGGTGTCCTTCGGATTGCCGTCGTCGTTGTTGCCGACGCTGATGAGGATGAACAGCGGGTCGCTGCCCACCGCGTTGAAGAAACTGAACGGGGCGAGGTTCACGACACCGCTCGCGCCTTGCGAGGTGACCCACGCGATCGGGCGCGGGACCACGAGGTTGGTCAGCAGCTTGTAGTTGTCCTTCGGCGCGTTCGCGGCCGGATCGATATGCATCCTGGATTCCCGAGGTTGGCGTGTTCGGCTTTCGCCGACATCTTCCCATCAAATCGCGGGTGCCGTGAAAGCCGGGGCGCGCCCGGGCCGACAACTTGTAACAGTTTGTCTCCGGGTGTCACCTATCGGCGCCTCGGGCGTTGTTGGAGTAGGGCCGCTCATCGGCTCCACCGCAAAGGAGGAAAAAATGCTTAGGAAACCGTTACTTGTCGTCGCTTTCGCCGCCACCGTGGCGACGTCCCTGGCGCCCACCGAAGCTGCCGCGGGCGACCCGGGATTGGGTGCGCTGTTCGGCGGCGGCATCGGGGCGGCCATCGGCAACAGCATCAATGGCCGCAACGGCGCGATCGCCGGCGGCGTCATCGGCGCCATCGCCGGCGCGACCATCGCCGCGGAAAACGGCGGGTATTACCAACCCGCTCCGGTCCCGTACTACCCTCCCGCGCCCGGTGCGTACTATCCGCCGGAACCTGCGGGGTACTACCAACCTGCGCCGGCGTACTACGTGCCGGCTCCGCGTGTTTATTACCCCCCGGTCGTGTATCGCCCGGCCTATCGCCCCGTGTACGTCCAGCCCCTGCCGCCGCGCTACCCGGCCTATCGCCCGGTCTATCGCCCGGTATACGTGCAGGGCAACAACGGATGGCACGGCAACCACTACGGTCACGCCGATTACAACGTGCAGGGCAATCACTACAGCCGCTGAACAAGCGTCCCGGCGGCGCGCAGCACGCATGACGGCCTCGCCAGACGGCGGGGCCGTTTTCCTTTCTCTGCGACAATAGCGGATGCCCGCTGCCCTTCCCCTGCGTCATTTCCTGCTTGCGCTTGCGGTCGTCGCGGTCTGGGGCACCAACTTCGTGGTCATCCGGGTCGCGCTCGATCACCTGCCGCCGCTGCTCTTCGCCGCCCTGCGCTTCACCCTCGCGCTGGTCCCGGCGCTGTTCTTCCTGCCGCGCCCGTCGGTGCCGTGGCGCAATCTCGCGCTCTACGGCGTGCTCATCGGCGTCGGCCAGTTCGGCCTGCTCTACGTCGCGATGAACGGCCACATCTCGCCGGGCCTCGCCTCGCTGGTGATCCAGATGCAGGTGTTCTTCACGATCGGGCTGGCGATGCGGCTGGCCGGGGAGCGCGTGCACGGCTTCCAGTGGCTTGCGCTGTTGCTCGCGACCGGCGGCATCGCGATCATCGTCACGCATACCGATGGCGCCACGACGGTATTGGGGCTGTTGCTGGTGCTGCTTGCCGCGCTATCGTGGGCCGGCGGCAACATCGCGGCGAAGCAGGGAAGGCCGTCCAACATGCTTGCGTACGTGGTGTGGTCCAGCGCCTTCGCGATACCGCCGCTCTTCGCGATGTCGCTTGCAGTCGAGGGATGGGACGCCATGTCCGCCGGCGTGCGCGAGGCGGATGCGGCAACCTGGGCTGCCGTGGCGTGGCAGGCTTGGGGCAACACGCTCTTCGGCTACGCGGCGTGGGGCTGGCTGCTGGCGCGCCATCCCGCGGCGACGATCTCGCCGATGGCGCTGCTCGTGCCGGTGTTCGGCATGGGCGCCTCGGCGCTCTGGCTGGCCGAATCGCTGCCGATGTGGAAGCTGGCCGCCGCGGCGCTGGTGATGGCGGGCCTCGCGATGAACCTCCTGTGGCCGCGCGTGCGCGCGGCCTTCGCCTGACACTTTCGCGGCGCGCACCGCAAGCCGATCCCGAACCCCGCTACATCAAGAGAGGTTGTCCATGAGCCGCAGCATTCTCGACGAAAAACAGGTCCACCCCGACATCCGCGACAAGGTCGCCTCGAGCCACGCGGACATCGTGGAAGAGGTGAAATCCGCGATCGCCGCCAACGACGTCGTGGTGGTCGGCATGGCGCAGAACCCCTTCCCGAAAAAGGCGCGCAAGGCGCTCGACGCCGCGGGCATCGCCTACAAGTATCTCGGCTACGGCAGCTACTTCAGCGAATGGCGGCCGCGCAGCGCGCTCAAGATGTGGACCGGCTGGCCCACCTTTCCCATGGTGTTCGTGAAGGGCGTGCTGGTGGGCGGCGCGAACGACCTGACACGGCTGATGGCGAGCGGTGAGCTGAAGACCATGCTCTCTGCCGGCGCCAAGGCGAAATCCTGATGCCCAAGACACCGAAGCAGGCAATTGCGCCGCCGGACGCCGGCGGCTTCGCGTCCCTCGGCCTCGCCCCGCAACTCCTCGCCGCTTTGACGACGCTGGGCTACGAGGAGCCCACGCCGATCCAGAAGGAAACGATCCCGCCCCTGATCGCGGGCCGCGACCTGCTCGGTCAGGCGGCCACCGGCACCGGCAAGACCGCGGCCTTCGCGCTGCCGATCCTGCAGCGCATCCTGAACGAAGGCAAGGGCGAAGGGCCGGTCGCGGTCGTCCTCGTGCCGACGCGCGAACTCGCGATGCAGGTCGCCGAAGCGGTGCACCGCTACGGCAAGGCGATCGGAGTGCGCGTGCTGCCGGTGTACGGCGGCCAGCCGATAGGCCGGCAGTTGTACGCGTTGCGTGCCGGCGTCGACGTCGTGGTGGCCACGCCGGGCCGCGCGCTCGACCACATGCGCCGCGGCAGCCTGCAGCTCGGCGCGGTGAAGGTCATCGTGCTCGACGAGGCCGACGAGATGCTCGACATGGGCTTCGCCGAGGACATCGAGGCGGTGCTCTCGGAGGCGCCGAAGGAAAAGCAGACGGTGCTGTTCTCGGCGACGATGCCGCCGCGCATCGAGGCGATCGCGCGCAAGAACCAGCGCGACCCGGTGCGCATCCAGATCGCCAGGGCCGCGGCGCAGGCGGGTGTCGCGCCGCAGGTCCGCCAGCAGGCCTACCTGGTGCAGCGCAATTACAAGATGCCGGCGCTGGGCCGCGTTCTCGACCTCGAGTCGCCCTCCGCGGCGATCGTGTTCTGCCGCACGCGCATCGAGGTCGACGAGATCACGGAGACGCTCAACGCGCGCGGTTACCCGTCGGTGGCCTTGCACGGCGGCATGACGCAGGAGCAGCGCGACCGGGTGATGAAGCAGCTGCGTTCCGGCAATGCGGAGCTGCTCGTCGCCACCGACGTCGCGGCGCGCGGGCTGGACATCGAACAGCTGACCCACGTGATCAACTACGACCTGCCCAACGCGCCGGAAGCCTACGTGCACCGCATCGGGCGAGTCGGCCGCGCGGGACGCGAAGGCGTTGCCATCACGCTGGTCGAGCCGCGCGAACATCATTTGTTGCGCAACATCGAGAGGCTCACCAAGCAGAAGATCGAAGTGGCGAAGGTGCCGACGGTCGCCGACCTGCGCACGCGGCGCCTCGACCTGTCGCGCGCTGCGATGCGCGAGGCGCTTCTCGCCGACGACAACGAGCACTACCGCGTCGTCGTCGATGCGCTCTCCGACGAGTTCGATCTCGTGGCGATCGCGATGGCCGCGGTGAAGCTCTATCACGAGGCGATCGCCGGCGACGGCGAGGACGAGGGCGAGGACATCCCGGACGCGCGCGCGCCGCAGGCGAACGAGCGCGGCCGCGAAGGCAGCGTGCATCCGGCGCGCGCGGGCAAGCCCTTCCGCCCGCGCGAGGACAAGCCCCGCGAGGACAAGCCGCGCGCAGGCAAGCCGAGCGGCAGCGGCCCGCGCGGCGGCACCAGCGGAGGCGACATGGTGAGGCTTTTCTTCTCCGCGGGCAGGCAGGCCGGCGTGCGGCCGCAGGACCTGGTCGGCGCGATCGCCAACGAGGCCGGCGTGCCGGGCCGCGAGATCGGCTCGATCGAGATCGGCGACCGCTTCTCGCTCGTGGAAGTGCCCGAGGAGTCCGCCGACTACGTGATCAAGATCCTGGGAAAAAGCATGATCCGCGGCAAGAAGGTCACGGTGAAACGCGACGGGGACAGCTAGCGCCACCCGCCGATCGTCGATGCCAGGGTCTCCATGATATGAACCAGACAGCGATCCGCGCCGTGTACATGCGGGGCGGCACCAGCCGGGCGATCGTTTTCCGCGAGGAGGACTTGCCGAGGGAGCAGCGCCTGCGCGACGCGATATTCGCCGCGGCGCTCGGCAGCCCCGACCCGGGCCGCCGCCAGCTGGACGGGCTTGGCGGCGGCATCTCATCGCTGTCGAAGATCGCGGTGGTGGGGCGCCCGACGCGCGCCGACGCCGACGTGGACTACACCTTCGGCCAGGTGGCGCTCGACGCGCCTGTCGTCCAGTACAAGGCCAATTGCGGCAACATCTCCTCGGCCATAGGACCGTTCGCGGTCGACGAGGGCCTCGTCGAGGCAAGCGGCGACACCGCGACGGTGCGCATCCACAACACCAACACCGGGAAGATCATCGTCGCGCGCTTCGCGCTCGTCGGCGGCAAGGCCGCCGTGGAGGGGGACTTCGTGCTGCAGGGCGTGGCCGGCACGGGAGCCCCGATCCGCCTCGCGTTCCTCGATCCGGGTGGCGCGGCAACGGGGAAACTCCTGCCGACCGGCAACACGCGCGAGCTGCTCGATGTCCCGGGGCTTGGCAGGATCGAAGTCTCGCTGGTCGATGCGGCGAATCCCGTGGTCTTCGTTGCGGCAGGCTCGCTCGGCCTCGATGGCACGGAACTGCCCGATGCGCTGGAACGCCATCCCACGGCGCTGAATGCGTGCGAGGAGCTGCGCGTGGCAGCGGCGGTCGTCATCGGCGTGGCGAAGAACGAGGAGGAGGCGCGCACGAAAGTGCGCAACCTTCCACAGGTCGGGATCCTCTCTCGACCGGGCGCGTCCGACGGCGTCCATATCACCGTGCGCATGATCTCTGCCGGCCAACCGCACCGCGCCACGCCGCTCACCGGCGCGATGTGCCTCGCCACCGCGATGCGCCTGGCCGGGACGATCGCCGCCGAACTTGCGCGGCTTCCCGGCGATCCGCTGGCGGACCTGCTGATCGGCCATCCGACGGGCAAGCTGCCGGTAGCGGCCCGCGTCACGGGAGGTGCCGCGCCGAGGGTCGAGGAGACCGTCGTCTATCGCACCGCGCGCCGCCTCATGGAAGGCGCGGTGCTGGTGCCGGCCGGCCGGCTTCGCGATATCGCGGCGCCGTGAGCGGCCCCATCACTTTCACCCAGGAGAACAAGCGATGAACACATTGCAAGTATGCCGCCGCGCGCTCACGCTGGCGCTTGCCGCACTGGCCGCCGCACCCGCCATTTCGCTCGCGCAGGACTGGCCGACCAAGCCCGTGAAGATCGTCGTTCCGTTCGCGCCCGGCGGCGGTTCCGACTTCATCGCGCGCTATGTCGCCAAGCGACTCACCGACGAACTCAAGCAGCCCTTCATCGTCGAGAACAAGCCCGGTGCCGGCGGCAACATCGGCACCGAGCAGGGCATCAAGGCGCCTCCCGACGGCTACACCCTGACGCTGATCGCATCGAGCTACACGGTGAACCCGAGCGTCTACAAGCTCAACTTCGATCCGGTCGCGGACATCACGCCGATCATCCAGATCTCGCAGGGCCCGCTGATCGTCGTGGTCACGCCGTCGCTGCCGGTGAAGACGCTGCAGGAACTCATCGCGTTCTCCAAGGCGAAGCCCAACGAGGTCAACTTCGCCTCGTCGGGGCAGGGCAGCATCATCCACGCCGCCACCGAGATGTTCAACCTGCGCGCCGGCACGAAGATGACCCATGTCCCGTACAAGGGCAGCGGCCCCGCGCTCACCGACACGCTCGCCGGCACGACGCAGGTGTTCTTCAGCAGCGCCTCGACGATCATGCCGCAGGTGCAGGCCGGGAAGCTGCGCGCCATCGCTGTGACCACGCCCAAGCGGATCGCGGCGCTGCCGAACGTGCCCACGGTCGCCGAGTCCGGCGTGCCGGGCTACGAGGTCACGCTCTGGCACGGCCTCATCGGGCCGAAGGGCATGCCGCCGGCCATCGTCGACAAGATCAACGCCACGGTCGGCGGCGCGCTCAAGCTGAAGGAGACCGAGGAGAAATTGCAGAGCGACGGCGTCTCCCCCGCCGGCGGCTCGCCGCAGCAGTTCGCGGCCGTCATCAAGAGCGAGATCGAACTGTGGCGGAAGGTCGTCGCCGACGCCAACATCACGGCGAACTAGGAAGGCGCGGTGATCGTGGCCGACACGGAGTGGAGGATTTCCTCCGACAGCTTCGGGTCGTCCACGGCGCGCGCGAGCATCATCGCGCCCACCATCGCGGCGAAGTCGGCGAGCGCTTTCCTGCGACGGAGGGCTGCCGTCCTGCCCGGGACCATGCCGGCGAGCATGCCGACCATGTTGCCCAGCCCTTCGGTGAACGCGTGGCGAACTGCTGCGCCCTGGCGCGCGACGTCGCTTCCCAGCGAGGCGATCGCGCAGCCCGCGCCGGGGTCGTCCCGGTGCCGCTTGGAAAGGTAGGACTTCACGATGGCGGGAAGCGGGCGCCCGGGATGGCGTTCGGACAGGCGCTGCCATTTCGCCACCGAGCCTTCGAGCGCGCGCGCGCAGGCCTCCGCCATCAGTTCCTCCTTGCAGGCGAAATGGGCGTAGAAACCACCGTGCGTGAGCCCGGCGTCCTTCATGAGGTCCGCCACGCCGATGCCGTCGAAGCCGTTTTCGCGAAACAGGCGCGACGCCCCCTCGACGATCCTCTCGCGGCTTTGCGCCGCCTGCTCCCTTGTGACCCGCATTGCCGGCCCTCCCATTTCAAGCAATGCTTGCAAGATACATGATGAACGTCATATGATGCAATGATGATGAGCAACATCTAAGCCGGCAGGGGTCGGATGCCATGGAAAAGCGCGAAATCTGGATCGTGACGCTCGCCGCCGCCGGCATCTTGATGGTGACGATGGGGTCGCGGCAGTCGCTCGGCCTCTTCATCTCGCCGATCAACACCTCGACCGGGCTGGGCATCGCCACGATCAGCCTCGCGCTGGCGATCGGGCAATTCACCTGGGGCGCGATCCAGCCCTTCGCCGGCGCCGTGGCCGACCGCTACGGCGCGGGTCCGGTGCTCGCGGCGGGCATCGTGGTGCTGGCGCTCGGCACGGCGCTTGACCCCGTTCATGGCTTCGGGCGTCGGCATGGTGCTGGCGCTCGGCCTGCTCTCCGCGATCGGCTCGGGCGCGGGCAGCTTTTCGGTGCTGATCGGCGCTGCGGCCAAGCGCCTGCCGCCGGAATCGCGCGGCCCGGCCTCCGGCATCATCAACGCCGGCGGTTCCTTCGGGCAGTTCGTCTTCGCGCCGATCCTGCAGAGGCTGATCCAGGCGCTCGGCTGGATGGGCGCGATGTGGTCCCTGGCGGTGGTGACGCTGGCCGCGTTGCCGCTGGTGCGCAGCGTGGCCGGGCCGCCGGCCGACGCAGGCAAAGGCCGGTTCGCGGCGATCCGGGAATGTGGAACGCGGTCGCGCGGCGCGTTCGCGGACCGCAGCTACCTGCTGCTGCACGCCGGCTTCTTCACCTGCGGCTTCCACATCGCCTTCCTCGTCACCCATCTGCCGGGCGAGGTGAACCTGTGCGGCCTGCCGCCGACGGTGGCGAGCTGGTCGCTGGCGATCATCGGGCTGGCCAACATCTTCGGCAGCCTGCTACGCCGGCGCGGCTGTCGCCCGCTATCGCAGCAAGTACATCCTCGCCGCCATGTATGGCTCGCGCGCGCTGCTGATCGCGCGCCTACCTGCTTTCGCCGAAGACCGGACCTGACCTTCTATATCTTTGCCGCCGGGCTCGGCTTCACCTGGCTGGCCACCGTGCCGCCCACCGCGGCCATCGTCGGCAAGCTCTTCGGTGTGCGCTACCTCGGCACGCTGTTCGGATTGACCCTGCTCTCGCACCAGATCGGCGGCTTCTTCGGCGCCTGGCTGGGCGGCCTGGCCATCGACCGGTTCGGCGACTACCAGTGGATGTGGTACGCGGACATGGCGCTCGCCGTTGCTGCCGCGCTTGGTCAACCTGCCCATCCGCGAAGCGCCGATCGCGCCGAAACCAGCCGCCGCGCCGGCCTGACCCCGAACCGTCAGAGCACTTCGAACAGGCCCGCCGCGCCCATGCCGCCGCCGATGCACATGGTGACGACGACGTACTTCACGCCGCGCCGCTTGCCTTCGATCAGCGCGTGGCCGGTGAGGCGCGCGCCGCGACACGCCGTAGGGATGGCCGACGGCGATGGCGCCGCCGTTGACGTTGAGCCGGTCGTCGGGAATGCCGAGCTTGTCGCGGCAGTAGATCACCTGCACCGCGAAGGCCTCGTTCAGTTCCCACAGGCCGATGTCCTCCATCTTCAGGCCGGTGCGCTGCGAGCAGCTTCGGCACGGCGAACACCGGGCCGATGCCCATCTCGTCGGGCTCGCAGCCGGCGACCGCGAAGCCGCGGAAGATGCCGAGCGGCTTCAGGCCTTCGTTTCGCCGCGAGCCTTGGCGTTCATCACCACGCAGGCCGACGCGCCGTCGGAGAACTGGCTGGCGTTGCCCGCGGCGATCACGCCGCCCGGCGAGCGCCGGCTTGATCTTCGACACGCCCTCGTAGGTGGTGTCGGCGCGAATGCCTTCGTCCGCGGAGAGCGTCACTTCTTTGCGTGAAGAGCTGCCCGGTGGCCTTGTCGGCGACGCCCATCGTGACGGTGATCGGCACGATCTCGTCCGTTGAACTTGCCCGCGGCCGGCGCCGCGGCGGCGCGCTGCTGGCTGCGCGCGCCGTACTCGTCCTGCTTCTCGCGCGGGATGTTGTAGCGCTTGGCGACCATCTCGGCGGTCTGCAGCATGTTCCAGTAGAGCTCGGGCTTGTGCTCGCTGAGCCAGGTTTCGCGCAGCATGTGCGGTGTTCATCTCGTTCTGCACGCACGAGATCGACTCCACGCCGCCGGCGACGAAGACATCGCCCTCGCCGGCGATCACGCGCTGCGCGGCCATGGCGATGGTCTGCAGGCCGGAGGAGCAGAAGCGGTTCACCGTCGCGCCCGCGGTGGTCACCGGGCAGACCGGCGCGCAGCGCGATCTGGCGCGCGATGTTCGCGCCGGTCGCGCCTTCGGGCGTGGCGCAGCCCATGAGCACGTCCTCGACTTCGGCCGGGTCGATCCCGGCGCGCTCGATCGCGTGCTTGACCACGTGGCCGCCCATGGTCGCGCCGTGGGTCATGTTGAGGGCGCCGCGCCAGGACTTGGCGAGTCCGGTGCGGGCGGTGGAAACGATGACGGCGTCGGTCATGATCGCTTGTCCGGGTGGGTCATTCGTTGAACGTCTTGCCTTCGGCCGCGAGTTTCGCCGAGCAGCGGCGCCGGCTTCCAGAACCCGGCATCGCCCCGCCGTTCGGGCTGGCGGCGAAGCGCTGCATCGTCGCTGACCACGTTGTACAGGCCCGACCGTGTCGGCATAGAGCATCGGGCCCGCCGCGATACAGCGGGAAGCCGTAGCCGGTGAGGTACACCATGTCGATGTCGGAGGCGCGCGCGGCGATGCCTTCCTCGAGGATGCGCGCGCCTTCGTTCACCAGCGCGAACACGCAGCGCTCGACGATCTCCTCGTCGCTGATCTTGCGCGGCGCGATGCCCTTTTCCTTGCGGTACGCGGCGATCATCTCGTCGACGACCGTGATCGGCGACCGGGTCGCGGCGGCCCGGCTCGTAGCGGTACCAGCCGGCGCCGGTCTTCTGGCCGAACCGGCCGAGCTCGCAAAGCTGGTCGCCGATGCGCGAATAGGCGACGTCCGGCTTCTCGATGTAGCGGCGCTTGCGGATCGCCCAGCCGATGTCGTTGCCGGCGAGGTCGCTCATGCGGAACGGCCCCATCGCCAAGCCGAACTTCTCGATCGCGCGGTCCACCTGCTGCGGGCTGGCGCCTTCCTCGACGCAGGAACAGCGCCTGGCGGATGTACTGCTCGACCATGCGGTTGCCGATGAAGCCGTCGCACACGCCGGAGACCACGCGCGGTCTTGCGGATCTTCTTCGCGGCCTGCATGACGGTGGCCAGCACGTCCTTGGCGGTCTTCTCGCCGCGCACGACCTCCAGCAGCTTCATCACGTTGGCCGGGCTGAAGAAGTGCAGGCCGATGACATCCTGCGGCCGCTTGGTGAAGCCGGCGATCTTGTTCACGTCGAGCGTCGAGGTGTTGCTGGCGAGGATGGCGCCGGGTTTCATGACTTCGTCGAGTTTCTTGAACACCGTTTCCTTCACGCCCATCTCCTCGAACACCGCCTCGATCACGAGGTCGGCCGACTTGAGGTCGTCGTAGGAAAGCGTGCTCTTCAGGAGCGAGAGCGTCTTCTCCATCTTCTCGGGCTTCATGCCGGCCCTTTTTCACCGTGCTCTCGTAGTTCTTGCGGATGGTCGCGAGCCCCCGGTCGAGCGCGTCCTGCTTCATCTCGAGGATGGTCACCGGCATGCCGGCGTTGAGGAAGTTCATGGCGATGCCGCCGCCCATGGTGCCGGCGCCGATCACCGCGACGCTTTCGATCTTGCGCGTGGGCGTGTCGGCCGGCACGTCGGGGATGCGCGATGCGGCGCGCTCGCCGAAGAACGCGTGGCGCAGCGCGCGCGATTCCGGCGACATGAGGAGTTCGAGGAACAGCGCGCGCTCGACCTTCATGCCCTCGTCGAAGGGCTTGTCCACCGAGGCCGCGACCGCGTCGATGCATTTCAGCGGCGCGGGGAAGTTCTTCGCCATCGCGCCGACGGTGTTGCGCGCGACCATGAAGAAGCCCTCGGCCTGCGGGTAGTTCACCTTCAGGTCGCGGATCCTTCTGATCGGCCGGTTCTCGCTGACTACCTTCTGCGCGAAGGCCAGGGCCCCGGCAATGAAGTCGCCCTCGACGATCTCGTCGAAGAGCGCGGTGCCCTTGAAGGCTTCCGCATTGACCGGCGCGCCCGAGACGATCATGTTGAGCGCGGCCTCGACGCCGATGGCGCGCGGCAGGCGTTGCGTGCCGCCTGCGCCGGGAAGCAGCCCCAGCTTCACTTCCGGAAGCGCCACCTGCGCGCCGACCGCCGCGACGCGGAAGTGGCAGCCGAGCGACAGCTCCAGCCCGCCGCCCATGCACGTGCCGTTGATCGCGGCGATCACCGGCTTCGCGCCGGATTCGACCACGCGGATCACGGTGTGCAGGCCGGGCTCGGCAGTCATCTTCGGCGTGTTGAATTCCTTGATGTCCGCGCCGCCGGAGAACACGCCGTTGGCGCCGGTGATCATGATCGCCTTCACCGCGGGATCGGCGTTGGCCGCGTCCAGCGCGGCCACCAGCGACGTGCGCACGGCGAGGCCGAGCCCGTTCACCGGGGGGATTGTCGAGGGTGATCACGGCGACTGCGCCGTGCATTTGCGTGGTTGTGCCGCTCATTTGACGCTCCTTAGACTTCCAGCCATTCCTTGCGCACGGAATCGTTGCCCCGCAGGTCCGCGGGTGTGCCTTCGAACACGATCCGTCCGTGGCCCATGACGTAGAGGCGATGGGAGATGTTCAAGGCGATGGTGAGTTTCTGCTCGATCAACAGGATGGAAATGCCGCGACCGGCGATGTTTTCCAGCAGGTCGCGCAGCAATTTTACCACCATCGGGGCGAGACCCTCGGTGGGTTCGTCGACCATGATGAGGTCCGGGTCGCCCATCAGCGTGCGGCAGATCGCGAGCATCTGCTGCTCGCCGCCGGAGAGCACGCCGCCGGGGGCGTCGGCGCGCTCGGCGAGGCGCGGGAAGAGCGCGTACATGTCCTCGATCGACCAGCGTCCCGACTGCTTCGCGCGCTTCATGCCGAGCAGCAGGTTGTCCCGCACCGTGAGGGTGGGGAAGATGTCGCGGTCCTCGGGGACGTAGCCCAGTCCCCTGCGCGCGATCTCGTGGGACTTCAGCCCGTCGATGCGCTCGCCCTTGAAGCGGATCGTTCCCGTGGGGGCCACCTCGCCCATGATCGCCTTGATCGTGGTCGAGCGGCCCGCGCCGTTGCGCCCCAGCAGGCTCACGATCTCGCCCGGGCCGACGCGCAGCGACACGCCCTGCAGGATGTGGCTCTTGCCGTAGTACGCGTGCAGGTCCTCGACTTCAAGCATCGGCGGCGGTCCCGAGGTAGGCCGCCTGCACGGCGGCGTTCTCGCGGATCCTCTCCGGGGATGTCGGTGGCGATGATCTCGCCGTACACCAGCACCGAGATGCGGTCGGCGAGGTCGAAGACCACGCCCATGTCGTGCTCCACCATCACCAGCGTGCGGCCCTCGGTGACCTCGCGGATCAACTCGACCGCGTTCGCGGTCTCGCTGTGGCTCATGCCGGCCGTCGGCTCGTCGAGCAGGATCACGTCGGCGCCCGCGGCGATGGTGATGCCGATCTCGAGCGCGCGCTGCTCGGCGTAGGTAAGCACGCCCGCGCTCACGTTGCGCCGCGCGGACATGCGGATCTGCGCGAGCGTGCGCTCGGTGCGCTCGTGCGCATCGGCAAGCTTGTCGGCGCTCTTCCAGAAGTTGTACTTGTGGCCGAGCGACCACAGCACGCTGCAGCGGATGTTCTCGTAGACGGAAAGGCGCGGGAAGATGTTGGTCACCTGGAAGCTGCGCGCCAGCCCCTTGCGGTTGATGCGGTAGGGGGGCAGGCCCGCGATCTCCTCTCCCTTCAGCAGGATCGAGCCGCCCGAGGGCGCGAAGCGGCCGCTGACGAGGTTGAAGAGCGTCGACTTGCCCGCGCCGTTGGGGCCGATGATCGCGTGCCGCTCGCCCTTCTCGATGGCGAGCGTGACGCCGCGGATGATCGCGGTGGCGCCGAAGCTCTTGCGAACGTCGCGCAGTTGCAGCGTCATCGCGGCTCCCCTGCGGCATGCTGCCACGCGGCGGCGACCAGCGGCCGCGCGCGGCGAAACATGACATAGCCCGCGACCATGACCGCTGCGGCGCCCAGCCACGGCCACGGCGTCGCGGTGTCCATCGAGATGCCGAAGAGCTTCATCACCGCGCCCGCCTCGGGCTGCGTGGAGCGGCGGTAGGCGATCTCGAGCAGGAGGCCCGCGCCCAGCACCATGACCAGCGCCGCGGGCACGGCGAAGGCGTAGGCGCGCAGCAGGCTCTTCAGCGCGCCCGCGCGGACGAGCGGCGCATGCATCGCCGCGAGTCCCGCGAGCCCGCCCGGCGCGTAGAGCACGATCGCCATGAAGAAGAGCCCGAGGTACAGCAGCCACGCCGAGGTGTAGTGCGACAGGCTCACCTGCAGCCAGGTGATGACGACCGCGCCGATGACCGCGCCGATGAAATGGCCCGCGCCGCCGATGTACACCATCAGCAGCACGGCGCCCGAGCGCGCCGCGCCGACCGCGTCCGCCGCGACGATCTCGTAGTTGATCGCGTGGAGTCCCCCTGCGAGTCCCGCGAACATGGCCGCAACCGAAAATGCGATGAAGCGCACCCGTTGGGTGTTATAGCCGATGAATTCGGCGCGCTCCGGGTTGTCGCGCACTGCGTTGCACATCCGGCCCACGGGCGTGCGCATGAAGGCGTGCATGAGGAAGGCGGCGACGAGCACCCAGAAGGCGATCACGTAGTAGACCTGGAGCTGCGAGCCGAAATCGAGCCCGAGCAATGGCGGCGCCTTGGTGCGGCTGGCCGTGATGCCTTCCTCGCCGCCGAAGAAGCCGGGCAGCATCAGCGTTGCCGCGTACACGAGTTCGCCGACGCCGAGCGAGATCAGCGCGAAGATGGTGCCGGCGCGCCTTGTCGTGAGAAAACCGAGCACGAGCCCGAAGGCGAGGCCGCCGAGCGCGCCGGCAAGCGGCACCAGCGGCATCGGGATCGGAAGCCCGCCGTTCACTGCGCGCATGAGGTGGATCGCCGCGTAACCGCCGAGGCCAAAGTACACCGCGTGGCCGAAGGAGAGCAGCCCCGTTTGCCCGAGCAGCAGGTTGTAGGAAAGCGCGAACACCACCGCGATCCCCATCTGGGAGAGGAGCGAGCGGCCGAAGTTGCTGTCCAGCCCCGGGACGAAGGGCAGCGCCAGCAGCACGCGCGGCGGCGGCCAGCCAAACGCGGCGATGCGCCGGTGCGCCGCCGCTCATGTCTCGCGCGACCCGAGCAGGCCCCGCGGCCGGATGACCAGCATCAGCACCAGCAGCAGGTAGGGAAGGATGGGCGCGGCCTGCGCGATCTTGATGGCGCACATCTCGTAGAAGGGCGAGGCACGCGTGAGGGACACGCCGAAGACGCGCAAGAGATCCAAAAGCGAATAGTCGAGCGCGACCGCGAAGGTCTGCACGATGCCGATCAGCATCGAGGCGATGAAGGCGCCGGGGATCGAGCCCAGCCCGCCCACCACCACGACGACGAACACGATCGGCCCGAGCGCTGCGGCCATGTTGGGCTCGGTCAGGAGCGCGAAGCCGCCGATCACGCCGGCCAGCCCCGCCAGCGCGCTTCCGGTGGCGAACACCAGCACGAACAGCCGCGGCACGTCGTGGCCGAGTGCGCCGACCATCTGCGGGTGTGTCAGCGCGGCCTGGATGACGAGGCCCACGCGCGTGCGCTTGAAGGCGAACCAGAGGAAGGCGAACATGCCCACCGAGATCGCCATCATCAGCCCCTTGTAGAACGGGAAGCTGGTGCCGGCGAGCGCGAAGAGCGGGAAGTCGATCACGGCGGGGACGCGGTTCTCGATCGCGTTGCGCCCCCATACCATGACGACCAGCTCCGCGATCACGTAGGCGAGCCCGAAGGTGAAGAGGATCTCGGCGACATGCCCCTGCTTGTGCACGCGGCGCAGGCCGTAGCGCTCGATCGCCGCGCCCGCGAGCCCGCAGAGCAGGGGGGCCACGACCAGCGCCGGCCAGAAGCCGATCCATTTCCCGATCTGCCAGGACAGGTACGCGCCGAGCATGAACAGGCTGGCATGCGCGAAGTTGAGCACGCCCATCAGGCTGAAGATCAGCGTGAGGCCGCTGGCGAGCATGAACAGGAGCAGCCCGTAGACCACCCCGTTCAGGAGCGAGAAGGTGACCAGCTCGGACACGCCGGGCCTTTAGCTCGGGCGCAGCATCTTGCAGGTCGTCGGCAGTGCCGTTGCCTTCGCCTCGATCTTCGCATCGGTTTTGAAACCGAGCCCGGTCTTCTCGACGTCGAACTTCATCTTGTCCGACAGCGTCGAAATGTAGAGCGGCTGCAGCAACTGGTGGTTGTCGGCGCGCATCTCGACATCGCCCAGGGCGGTCGCGAGCTTCATGCCTTCGAGCGCGCGCGCGACCTTCGCCGGGTCGTTCGATTTCGCCTGCTTCGCCGCCGCCGCGAACATGTCGAAGGCGGTGAAGAGGCGGAAGTAGCCGAACTCGTCGTCCTTGAAGCGCTTCGTGAACGCCACCGCCTCGGGCAGCAGCTCGGGCAGCACGTTGTGATGGTATTCGCTTACCTGCGTGACGACGCCGATGCCGTCGCGGCCGATGGCGGCAGGCGCGCCGAGCGCGCCGGCGTAATAGGTGAACCAGCGCACCTTGAGCCCCGCGTCCCTCGCCGCCTTGATGAGCAGCAGCATGTCGGCGCTCCAGTTGCCGGTGATCACCGAGTCGGCGCCCGAGGCGCGGATCTTCGCGACATAGGGCGAGAAGTCCTGCACCTTCTGCAGCGGGTGCAGTTCGTCGCCGACGATCTTCACGTCCGGGCGCTTCTTCGCGAGCATCGCCTGCGCGGCGGCGGCGACCGACTTGCCGAAGGAGTAGTCCTGGTTGATGAGGTACACCTTCTTGATGCCGGGCTGGCCCGCGATGAAGTCGGTGAGCGCCGCCATCTTCATGTCCACGTCGGCGTCGAAGCGGAAATGCCAGAAGTGGCACTTCTCGTTGGTGAGCGGCGGGTCCACGGCGGCGTAGTTGAAGAACAGCACTTCCTTGCCCGGGTTCCTCTCGTTGTGCTTGAGCACCGCGTCCGTCACGGCGTGCGCCACCGCGCTGCCGTTGCCCTGGAAGACGTAGCGCGCGCCTTCGTCGATCGCCTTCTTCAGCGCGATGAGGGACTCCTGCGGGCTCACCTTGTTGTCGAAGGAGATGAGCACGAGCTTCTGCCCGTTCAGCCCGCCGGCGGCGTTGATCCTGTCGATGGCGAAGGTGATGACCTTCTGCGCGGCGATGCCGGCGCTGGCCGCCCCGCCGGAGAGCGGGTCGATGAAGGCGATCTTCACCTGTGCCATTGCCGGCGCGGCGAAGAGCGCCGCCATCGCGAGCAGCCCCAGTGTCCGTGCAATGAAGTTCGCCATGCCTGCTCCTCGAATTGGGTGCTTCGGAAAATCCGTCAGCGCGTCGTCGCGGTGCCGCGCCATGCGTCGCGCAATTCGCGCTTCAATACCTTTCCGATCGCGCTGCGCGGCAGGCCGGTGACCACTTCCACCGCGGCGAGCCGCTGCAGCTTGCCCAGCCGCGCGTTCGCCCACTCGCGCAACTGCGCCGCGTCGATCTTCGCGCCGTCCTTCAAGACGGCGAAGGCGACCGGCGTCTCTCCCCACTGTTCCGAAGCAACGCCTACCACCGCTACGTCGGCGACGTCCGGGTGCGCGTGCAGCACCGACTCGAGGTCGGCAGGATAGATGTTGAAGCCGCCCGAGATGATCATGTCCTTCTTGCGGTCGAGCAGCACGAGGAAGCCGTCGGCGTCGAAGCGGCCGACATCCCCCGTGCGGATGTAGCGCCTGCCCTCGGCATCGTGCCATTCGGCGTGCGCGGTCTGTTCCGGCTGGTTGAGGTAGCCGGTCATCATCGCGCCGGAACGGCCGACCACTTCGCCGGCCTCGCCCTTCGGGCACTTCGCGTCCCTCGTCGTCGACCAGGCGGATGTCGTGCCCCGGGGCGGGCAGCCCCACGGTGTGCAGCTTGTCGGGGCGCTGGTGCGCGAGCAGCACGCAGGTGCCGCCGCCTTCGGTCATGCCGTAGTACTCGACGAGGCCGCCCGGCCAGCGCTTGAGGATGTCCGCCTTGAGCCTGGCCGCGAACGGCGCGCTCGTCGAGAACTTCACCTGGAAGGACGAGAGGTCGTGCCGGTCGAAATCCGGCAACGCCATGATGCGCTGGTACTGCACGGGAACCAGCATCGCGTGCGTGACGCGGTGGCGCTCGGCGAGCTTCAGCCACGCGCTCGCATCGAACTTCGCCATCAGCGCCACCGTGCCGCCACACGCCAGCGCCGGGAAAAACGACACCAGCGTGGTGTTCGAGTAAAGCGGCGTCGAGATCAGCGTCACGGTCTTCTGCCCGTAGCCGTACATCGGGCCGCGCTGCATGTGCAGCCAGCGCATCGCGTTGGGCTGGACCACGCCCTTCGGCGTCCCGGTCGTGCCCGAGGAATAGATGATGTTGAAGGGCGCCGCGGGGTCGGCGGCAACCGGTGTCGGCCTTGCGCCGCCTTCGCCGAGCCACGCGCCGAGCGCCGCGCCGGAATTGTCGATCGCGATGCGTTTCGCGTGAATGCGCTCGACTACGTGCGCAATCGTTGCGGCAGCGGCCGCATCGAGGAACAGGTGCGTGGCGCCGCTGTCGGCCACCATCGCGGCGATGCTCTCCGCCGTTGCCGTGGGAGGAACCAGTGCAGCCGCGATGCCGGCGCGCAGCGCGCCGACGAACACGACGCCATAGTCGATGGAATTGGCCGCGCAGATCGCGATCACCTTGCCGCTGCCTTCGTGCTGGAGCTTCGCGGCGACCCGGTCCGCCAGGCTGTCGAGCGCGGCGTAGTCGAGCGTGCGCTCGTCCTGGACCATCGCGAGGCGGCGCGGTTCCTCGGCGGCGTGCAGGCGCACCAGTTCCTCGATGGTGCCGAACGGTCTGGCGAGGAGGTCGGCGATGGCCATGCGCTGCGAACGCTAGCGGGCGTGGCGCAGCATGAACGTGCCGCTGCCCTTGGCGACCAGCTTGCCGGAGGCGTCGGTGATCTCGGCCTCGCACAGCGCAACCGACCGCCCGTGGTGCAGGCAATGGCCGGTGGCGGTGAGCGTGCCCTTGCCGGGGCCGATGAAGGTCGCCTTCATCTCCACCGTGATCGCGCCGACGGACTTCGCGTCCATTGTTCGCGCGGCAATCGCCATGGCGATGTCGAGCAGCGTCATGACCACGCCGCCGTGCGCCGCGTCGAAACTGTTGGTGAGTTCGGGACGCACGTCGAGCTCGAAGACGGCACGGCCACCCCCGCGTTCCTTCAGGCGTATGCCGAGGAGCTCCGCGAACGGGATCACGCGGCCCAGTTCCTTCGCGAGGTCCATGGCGCCGCCTAGACTGCCGTCACGCCGCCATCGACCGCGAGGATCTGGCCGGTGATGAAGGAGCAGGCGTCGGAAGCGAAGAGCAGCGTCGCGCCCTTCAGGTCCTCGGGGCCGCCGACGCGCTTGAGCGGCGCGTCCTCGGCCACGCGATCGCCCATCGCCTCCAGCAGGCCCTTGGTCATTTTCGTCGGGAAGAAGCCGGGGGCGATCGCGTTCACGTTGATGTTGTACTGCGCCCATTCCGCGGCCAGCGAGCGCGTGAAGTTGACCACGCCGCCCTTGCTGGTGTTGTAGGCGATCGTGGCGTGCAGCCCGTGGTCGGTGCCGCCGACGAGGCCGAGGATCGAGGCGATGTTGATCACCTTGCCCTGGCGGCGCGGCACCATCGAGCGGCGGCCCACTTCCTGGCTCACCACGAACATCGCCGTGAGGTTGAGGTCGATCACCTTCTGCCACGCTTCGAGAGGATGGTCGATGGTCGCCGCACCCCACGTCGTCCCGGCGTTGTTCACGAGGATGTCGATCGGGCCGAAGGCCTCGATCACCTTGCCCACTGCCGGGGCGATGGCCTGCGCCTTCGACATGTCGCAGGTGACCGGCAGGCACTCGATGCCGAGCGCCTTCAAGTGCGCCGCGGCCTCGTCGAGTTCCGCAGGCTTGCGCGCGGTGATCGCCACCTTCGCGCCCATCTCGCCGAGCGCCTCGGCCATCTGCAGCCCGAGCCCGCGCGACCCGCCGGTGACGAGCGCGACTTTTCCGCCAAGCTCGAAGAGTTTCCGCGCGCTCACGGCTTGGCGAGCAGGCCGAGCCGCTCGATCGTGGCGCGCTCGGCGACCCAGGTGTCCGCCGCCCACTTCGCATAGTCCTCGCTCGACTTGTACCAATACACCTGGTCGAGCGTGGCCAGCACCTTCTGGTTCTCCGGGTCGTCGATCGCCTTCTTGAATGCGTCGTGCAGCGTCTTCACGACCTTCGGGTCCATGCCCTTGGGCCCGACGATGCCGTAGGGCGAGTACGACACCACGTCGATGCCGAGTTCCTTGGCGGTGGGCGCGCCCCAGCGCGTGCGCTGGTCGCCGAACGTCACGAGCAAGCGGAACGATCCCGCATCGACGAACTTGCCCCAGCCGGTCGCGTCCGATTGCGCCATCACGTGCCCGCCCATCAGCGCCTGCGTCGAGTCGGCATTGCCCTTGTAGGGGATGTGCAGGAATTCCACGCCGGTCTTGCCCGCGACTTCCTCCATCAGCAGGTGCGGCGAGGTGCCGGTGCCGGTCGAGCCATACGACAGCTTGCCGGGATTGGCCTTGGCATAGGCGATGAGTTCGTTGAAGTTCTTGAATTGGGAATCCGACTTGACGACCACGCCGAAGGTGTAGCCGCTGACCCCGATGACGTAGGTGAAGTCCTTGAGCGGGTCGTAGTCCACCTTCTGCATGTGCGGCTGGCGGAACGCGGCGACGGTCAGTTGCGAAAGCGTGTAGCCGTCGGGCTTGGCGGCGGCGGCCATCCCGGCAGGCCCGAGCATGCCGCCGGCGCCGGGCTTGTTTTCGACGATGATCGACTGCCCGAGGTGCTTCGACGCCAGTTCGGCGAGCTTGCGCAGGTGCGTGTCGGTCGAGCCGCCTGCGGGCCACGGCACGATCAGCGTGATCGGGCGGCTGGGGTAGGGGGCCTGCGTCCACGCGGGGCCGGGCGCGAACAAGAGCGCGGCAAGCGCAGCTGTAAAAAAAGGGGTCTGTCCCCTTTTGTTGAGGTTCATTTTCTCTCCTCCTATTGTTCGAGCTTGACGCCGGCGGCCTTGATGACCTTCGCCCACTTGGCGACTTCCTCGTCGAGGAACTTCGCCGCCTGCTCGGGCGTGCCGCCCACGGGTTCGATTCCCAGCTGCTCGAGGTTGGCGCGCATCTCGGGTGCGGCCACGACCCTGGCCGTCTCGGCGGAGACGCGGTTGACGATGTCCTTCGGCGTGCCCGCCGGGAACATGAACATCACCCAGGTCGAGCTTTCGATGGGCGGCCCTCCCGATTCCACGATCGTCGGGACTTCGGCGGCGCCGGGGATGCGCTTGGCGGAAAACATCGCCACCGCGCGGATCTTGCCGCCGCGCGCCTGCGGCATGAGCGAGCTCGGCGTATCGACCAGTATCTGGATGTCGCCGGAGATGAGCGCGGTCAGCGCCGGCGCCGTGCCCTTGTAGGGGATGTGCACCATGTCGATGTCGGCGGTCTGCTTGAGCAATTCCATGGTGAGGTGGGCGGCGGCGCCGATGCCGCTGGAGCCGAACGAGATCTTTCCCGGGTTGGCCTTGGCGTAGGCGATCAACTCCTTCATGTCCTTCGCCGGGAAATTGTTGGTCACGGTGAGGATGAGCGGCGCGATCCCGACCAGCGAGACCGGCGCGAAACTCTTCACCGGGTCGAAGGCGAGCTTGCCGGCATAGAGCGTGGCGTTGGCGGCATGGCCGCCGATGACCGTGAGCCCGGTGTAGCCGTCGGGCGCGCTCTTGGCGACGATCTCCGCGCCGATGACGCTGTTGGCGCCGGGCTTGTTCTCGATCACGATCGGCTGGCCGAGGCCGTCGCCGACCTTCTGCGTGACTTGGCGCGTGACCGAGTCGGTGATGCCCCCCGGCGGGTACGGCACGATCCACTTGATCGCGCGCGTCGGGTACTGCGACAGGGACGGGCCCGCCGCGGCAGGGCCAGCAGGAACAACAGGGATGCGTTCAGGCCTTGGCGGCTCTTCATGGCGGTTTCCCCCTCCGTGGGCGTAGAGCTTACACCAGCGAATGCCCGGCCAGACCGTCGATGCGCCACTCGCTTAGCGGCGATCCGCGCTTTGTTCTCCCCTTGACTCGGCCGAGTCGATCCGTTACAACCTGCGCCGCCGGCGATTGCTGCGGGTGCATTTCCGATGGAGTAATATCCCCCTCCCAGCCCGATTTGCGCCGATCCCTGCTTCCACGAGAGACAACAAGAGCGGCGAATGCGCAGTGGTCCCTGGGCCCACCCAACCTACCCTCAATGGAGCCAAGCGATGAACCACATTGCGAAGATGTTCGTCACATCGGCGTGCGCTGCCGCGGCGTTTGCTGCAGGCGTTGCGCTTGCCGAGGACGCCAGGCCAGCGCCGGCGAATTCCGCCAATGCGCTCAATGACATGAAGGTCGCGCGCGACAAGGAAACCGGGAGAGCTGCGAAGCCTGACGCAGGAAGAGGAAGCCGCGCTCAAGGTCCGGGCCAAGGCGTCCTCGTATGCGCCGAACGTGGTCGTCGTGCGGCGCCCGTCCACCACCGTGGAAATCCGTGCCGACGGCAGCGTAGTTGCCAAGCGTTCCCTCGAGGACATGGACAACGTCATCGCGACGCGCACCGCGGACGGCAAGACCGTCTTGCGCCACTCGGACAAGCCCGAGTCCGCGTCGCCCACCCAGAACCTGCCGCGGGAGTAAGCCATGAAAAATTCATTCAAGGCACTTTTCGCCGCCGCATTGTTCAGCCTGGCCGCCTTCGTTCCGGCGCAGGCTGCCGAGTTCGTGCTGGTCAACACCGATCCGGACGGCGCCGGCTTCAACGACCCGACCCCGGCAACACCGGTCGGCGGCAACACCGGAACCACGGTTGGCCAGCAGCGTTTGATCGCCTACAGCCGTGCCCTGCAGCTGTGGGGCAGCATCCTGAAGAGCGATGTGCCGATCGTGGTGCTGGGCTCGTTCTCGTCGCTGTCGTGCGCACCGACCACGGGCGTGCTGGCCCAGGCCGGCGCCTGGAACATCGAGCTCAA
This sequence comes from uncultured beta proteobacterium, assembly GCA_963849005.1. Lineage (GTDB taxonomy): Bacteria > Pseudomonadota > Gammaproteobacteria > Burkholderiales > Usitatibacteraceae > CAWKGC01. Next base: position 433,474 of record CAWKGC010000019.1, read on the forward strand.
TTTCCCCGGCGCGCCGCTCGCGAACCATTGGTATCACTCGGCGCTCGCCAACTCCATTGCCGGCGTTGACCTGTATCCCGGCGCCGACATCATCGATGGCGCCGACATCATCGCGTTCTTCAACAGCGACCTCGGCACCGCGGCCTGCCTCACCGGGTCCACCTGGTACTACGGCCTCGACAGCAACGCGAATTCCGGGGCGGGACAGATCGACTTCCTGAACGTGTTCATGCACGAGCTCTCGCATGGGCTCGGCTTCTCGAACTTCGTCAACGAAGCGACTGGCGCCGTGTTCGGGACATCCTTCGGCATGCCGCATCCGGACGTCTACATGGCCAATACCCGCGACAACTTCACCGGGAAGCTGTGGAACCAGATGACGGCACCGGAGATCGTTGCCGCCGCCGTCCGCGACGGCCAGGAAGTGTGGGTGGGCGCCAAGGTCACGGCCCGCGCACCGTCCGTGCTCGGCCCGCTGGTCCTGTTGAAGGTCACGGCTCCCGCATCGCTGGTCGGCGAGTACGAGTACGGCACCGCGTCCTTCGGTGCGGTTGCCACGCCGGCCAACTTCAGCGGTCCGATCGTGGCCGGTGTGAGGGCCGGGACCGGAAACGTCAATGACGGTTGCGCGCCGCTTACGAACGCTGCCGCGGTTGCCGGCAAGATTGCGCTCGTGCAGCGCGGTACCTGCGCATTCACGGTCAAAGCCAAGAACGCCCAGGACGCGGGCGCGATCGGTGTGATCATCGCCAACAATGCCGCCGGCGGCGCCGCAATCGGGCTGGGCGGTACCGATCCGACTGTCACCATCCCGGCGATCAGCGCTTCCACGCAGTTCGGCGTCGACTTCATCGCTTCGGGCGGCGTGGGCGCGGGAGGACTGGTAGTGAGTGCGACCCGTCTCGCGGGAGCGGACGCGAACGGCAAAGTGCGGCTCTATGCGCCCACGACCGTGGCGCTTGGCTCGTCGATCTCGCACTACGACACGGCGGCTTCGCCGAACCTGCTGATGGAACCGTCGATCACCCCGACGCTCGAGGCCTCCGTGAACGTCGACCTGACGGCGGCGCTGTTCGAGGACATCGGCTGGAAGACCGAGCTGAGCCTGGCGAACTGCGGCGCGGGTTCCGGTGCGCCGGGAGTGGACGTGACAGGCGAGATTTACGCCGGGCCGGTCTACCTCTGCGCCATCGGTGCCAAGAACAAGGGCGCGGCCCAGAGCTGCTCGACGCAGTACCTGAACACGCTGAAGAAAGCCGGCATCATCAGCGGCGCGACAAAGGGTTCGTTGACCAGCTGCGCGGCTTCCGGCAATAACCGGCAACGCGCGACGCTTGCTGCTGCGGGGCCCGGGGAGCGATCCCCGGGCCCTTTTTCTTGCGCCCGGCAAGGCGCGCGCTCCTGCCGGACTTGTGGCCGGCCGGCATTCACGAGGGGTTTCGATCACAAACCGGGGAAACCGTTAAAATCGAGGATTGTCCCAAGCCCGGAATTCCCCATGGACCTGAACTATTCGACCGAAGAGCTGGCCTTCCGAGACGAAGTGCGCGGCTGGCTCAAGGCCAACCTGCCCGCCGACCTGCACGACAAGGTCGGCGCCCACGACCGCCTTTCGAAGGAGGAACTGCTGCGCTGGCACAAGATCCTGGCGAAACAGGGCTGGATCGCGCCCTCGTGGCCGAAGGAATGGGGCGGCACCGACTGGGACGTGGTCAAGCGCTACATCTTCGAGGAGGAGTGCGGCTACGCCGGCACGCCGCCCCTGATCCCCTTCGGCCTCACCATGTGCGCGCCGGTGCTGCTGAAATTCGGCACCGAGGCGCAGAAGCGCTACTTCCTGCCGCGCATCTACGACGGCGAGGATTTCTGGTGCCAGGGCTATTCCGAGCCCGGCTCGGGGTCCGACCTCGCCTCGCTCAAGACGCGCGCGGTGCGCGACGGCAACGAATACGTCGTCAACGGCCAGAAGATCTGGACCACGCTCGCCCACTACGGCGACTGGATCTTCTGCCTCGTGCGCACGGGCAGCGCCGACGAGAAGAAGCAGGACGGCATCTCGTTCCTCCTGATCGACATGAAATCCAAGGGCATCACCGTGCGCCCGCTCATCCTCATGGACGGCGGCCACGAGGTGAACGAGGTGTTCTTCGACGACGTGCGCGTGCCGGTGGGGAACCTCGTGTTCGAGGAGGGCAAGGGCTGGACGGTGGCCAAGTACCTGCTCGGCCACGAGCGCATGAACACCGCGCGCATCGGCACTTCGCGCCGCGAGCTGGAGAACCTCAAGAGCTACGCTTCGAAGCAGGTGAAGGACGGCAAGCCGCTGATGGCCGACCCGCGCTTCCGCGACAAGGTCTCGCGCGTCGAGGTCGAGCTGATGGCGCTCGAGATCACCAACCTGCGTTTCCTCGACCAGTTGCGAGGCGGGCGCCTGCCCGGGGCCGACGTGTCGATGCTGAAGATCCGCGGCACCGAGATCCAGCAGGCCCTCACCGAACTGATGATGCAGGCAGCCGGTCCCCTCGCCCAGCCGTTCGTTCCGGTCGGGAACGCGGAGGGCTTCGACGAATTCACCGCGGGGCTCGCGCCGCGCTACTGCAACTTCCGCAAGGCGTCGATCTACGCGGGGTCCAACGAGATCCAGCGCAACATCATCGCCAAGATGAGCCTCGGGCTGTAGGGAGCCGACATGAAATTCGATTACAACGAAGAGCAGCAGCTTCTCGCCGACTCGGTCGTCCGCTTCATCGCGCAGGACTACAGCTTCGAGGCGCGCAAGAAGATCGTCGCATCGAGCCTGGGCTACAGTGAAGAGGTGTGGTCCACGCTGGCCGGCATCGGCCTCACGGGACTGCCCTTCTCGCCGGACTACGGCGGCTTCGGCGGCAGCGCCGTGGACATGTTCAGCCTGATGGAAGCGATGGGCGACGGGCTGCTGGTCGAGCCCTACCTTTCCACCGTCGGCCTGGGCGCGCAGTTCGTCGCGCGCGGCGGCAACGAAGAACAGAAGCAGCGCGTGCTGCCCGCGGTCGTCGAGGGCACGCTGAAGATGGCGTTCGCGCAATCGGAGGAGGGCGCGCGCTTCGACCTCGGCCACGTCGCCACGCGCGCGAAGAAATCCGGCGCAGGCTTTGTCATCGACGGCGTGAAGCGCGTGGTGCTGCATGGCCCCTCGGCCGACTTGCTGGTGGTCTCGGCGCGCACTTCGGGCGGCGACAGCGACCGGTCGGGCATCAGCCTCTTCCTCGTCGATGCCAAGGCGCCCGGCGTTTCCATGAAGGCCTGCCGCACGCTCGACGAGATGCGCGCGGCCGACATCGCGTTCAAGGGTGTCGCGGTCGGCGCCGATGCGCTCATCGGCAAGGAAGGCGAGGCGCTGGCGCTCATCGAGGAGGTGACCGACTTCGCCACCGCGCTGGTGTGCGCGGAAGCGGTCGGCGCGATGAAGTACGCCAACGACGCCACGCTCGAGTACCTGAAGACGCGCAAGCAGTTCGGCGTCGCGATCGGCGCGTTCCAGGCGCTGCAGCACCGCATGGTGGACATGGTGATCAGCTACGAGCAGGCGAAGTCGATGGCGAGCCTCGCCTGCGCGCGCGTGGACTCGGAGAAGAATCCGGCGGAGAGGAAGCGCCTCGTTTCCGCCGCCAAGATCAAGGTGTCCGAGGCCTGCCGCCACATCAGCCAGGAATCGGTGCAACTGCACGGCGGCATGGGCATGAGCGAGGAACTCAAGGTGAGCCACACCTTCCGGCGGCTGACGATGATCGCGCAGCAGTTCGGGGACGAAGACCACCACCTCGAACGCTTCGCCGCGGCATGACGGCCGCCGCGGACGAAAGCTGAAGTGCCGCTGCTCCAGCTTTCCGACCTCTCCCTCGCCTTCGGCCATGTGCCCGCTCCTCGACCACGTCGACCTGGTCCTCGACGCGGGCGAGCGCATCGGGCTGATCGGCCGCAACGGCACGGGCAAGACCAGCCTGCTCAAGATCATCGCCGGCGCGGCGCGCCCCGATGACGGCAAGGTGTGGCTGGCGCCCGACCTGAAGCTCGCGAGCGTCGCGCAGGAGCCGGTGTTCCAGCCCGGCCAGACGGTCTTCGAGGCGGTCGCCGACGGCATGGGTGCGAGCACGCAGTTGCTCATCGACTACCATGCCGTCACCCACGACCTCGCGCTCGACACGACAGGCGCCAACCACGACGCGCTGCTCGAACGCATGCAGCACCTGCAGGAAGCGCTCGACGCTTCCAACGGCTGGAGCCTGCAGCACCGCATCGAGGCGACGCTGCACCGATTGAAGCTTCCCGAGGACACGCCGGTCACGGAACTTTCCGGCGGCCTCAAGAAGCGCGTGGCGCTGGCGCGCGCGCTGGTGATGGAGCCGCAGCTCCTGATCCTCGACGAGCCCACCAACCATCTCGACGTCGCCGCCATCGAATGGCTGGAAGAGATGCTGGCGAGCTTCGCCGGTGCCGTGCTGTTCGTGACCCACGACCGGCGCTTCCTCGACCGCGTGGCCACCGGCATCATCGAGCTCGACCGCGGCCGGCTCACGCGCTATCCCGGCAACTTCACCGCCTACGAGGCTTTCAAGGCCGAGGCGCTCGCCAACGAAGCGGTGACCAACCGCAAGTTCGACAAGGTGCTCGCGCAGGAAGAGGTGTGGATCCGGCAGGGCGTGCAGGCGCGGCGCACGCGCGACGAGGGACGGGTGCGCAGGCTGGAGGCGCTCAGGCTGGAGCGCGCGGCGCGGCGCGACCGCGTCGGCAAGGTGGACCTGCAGCTCGCGCAGGGCGAACGCTCCGGCAAGCTCGTGGCCGAACTCGAGAACGTCACCAAGCGCTACGGCGACAAGCGCGTCGTCGAGGACTTCTCCACGCGCGTGATCCGCGGCGACAAGATCGGGCTCATCGGCCCGAACGGCAGCGGCAAGACCACGCTGATCAAGCTGATCCTGGGCGAGATCGCGCCGGACTCGGGCAAGGCGCGGCTGGGCACGAAGATCACGGTGGCGTACTTCGACCAGTTCCGCACCGCGCTCGACGAGGAGGCGACGCTTGCCGACACCATCACGCCCGGGCAGCGATTTCGTCGAGATCGACGGCAAGCGCAAGCACATCATCAGCTACCTCGGCGATTTCCTGTTTCCGCCGGAGCGCGCCAAGCGCCCCGGTGAAGTCGCTCTCGGGCGGCGAGCGCAACCGATTGCTGCTCGCGCGACTCTTCAGCCGCCCCGCCAACGTGCTGGTGCTGGACGAGCCGACCAACGACCTCGACATCGACACGCTGGAGTTGCTCGAGGCCCTGCTGCAGGACTACACCGGGACGCTGTTCCTCGTCAGCCACGACCGCGCCTTCCTCGACAACGTGGTCACGCAGACGATCGCCTACGAAGGCGAGGGCAAGTGGAAGGAGTACGTCGGCGGCTACAGCGACTGGCTGCGCACGCGCTCGAGCTCCGTGAAGGAAGCGGTCGAGGAGACGGAGAAGCAGAACGTCGCTGCACGCACAGCTGCGCCGAAAAAGAGGGCGAAGCTGAGCTTCAAGGAATTGAAGGAACTTGAAGACTTGCCCGCGAGGTTGGCGGCGCTGGAATTGGAGCAGGAGGAGCTCGCGAAGAAGCTCGCAGATCCCGCGCTCTACCAGGATCGCTCAGCCGACCTCAAGGCATTGAACACGCGCCACGGGAAGATCGAGGCGGAACTTACCGCGCTGCTCGCGCGCTGGGAAGAACTCGAAGCGAAGAAATAGGAAAACGGAAAACGGGGTCAGGTTACATTTCGAAGAAAACGGGGTCAGAGTACATTTCCTGCCGAATCGCATAGCGATTCGAACTGCAGGAAATGTACTCTGACCCCGTTTTCTATCACCTCGAAATGTAACCTGACCCCGTTTCCCCTAGTCATGCTTCCCGGCCTCCGCCAGCAGGGCGTTCGCGTGGCGCAGGCGCTGCCCCATCGTGAACACGATCACGGCAACGAACACCCAGGTCCAGAGCACCAGGCGCTCTTCGTCGAGGATCATCAGCGTGAGGCAGATGAAGGCCTCGGTGCGCTCACCCAGCCCCGGCGCGTAGTGGAAGGACTTCATCGAGCGGTTGGCGACCGCGGCACCGATCGAAAGGAACAGCGACATTGCGATGGCGATCACGCCCGCGAGCACGAGCAGTTCGAGGCGCGCGTCGCGAAACCGCCAGGCCAACGCGACGATCATGGAGATCTCGACCACGCGATCGAAAGTGATGTCGAGGATGGCGCCCAGTGGCGTTGCCTGCGTGAGGCGCGCCAGCGTGCCGTCGGCGGCATCGATCAATCCCGACAGCCACAGGACCGCGACGGCCGCCACCGGCAATCCGGCGGCTGCCAGCAGCGCCGCCGCGACGCCGAGCAGCATGCCGGCGATGGTGAGCGCGTTGGCGCCGATGCCGGCCTTGAGGCAGGCCTGCGCGATGGCGTCCAGAAGCGGCTGGACATACTTTCTCGCATTGGTGTCCAGCATGGCGGGAGCCTCGCGTGGGCGGAGTCCGGCAACTATAGCCCGGTGCGGCGCCGCGGCACGGGGCGTGGCCTGATAAAGTAAGGATTCATTACTTTTCGACCCCCGGGAGGCGCCATGCTCGCCAAGATCACGTCCAAGAACCAGCTGACGCTGCCCAAGGCCGCCACCAACGCGGTCGGCCCGACCGAGTACTTCGACGTGCAGATCAGGGACGGCCAGATCGTGCTGACGCCGGTGCGCATCCAGCGCGCCGATGCCGTGCGCGCCAAGCTCGCCCAGCTCGACCTGCACGAGAAGGACATATCCGCCGCCGTCGCCTCGGCGCGCAGGGGCGTGGGCAAGGCGCGCAAATGACCGTCGCCCGCCGCGTGGTGCTCGACACCAACGTGGTGCTCTCCACGCTGGTGTTCGCGCAGGGACCGCACGCGCCGCTGCGCCACATCTGGCAGAAGGGAGAAGTGCCTGCCGCTGGTGTCGCGCGCCACGACGGAGGAACTGCTGCGCGTATTGGGCTATCCCGAGTTCAAGCTCTCCGCGGAGGAGCAGGGCGAGTTGCTGGCGGACTACCTGCCGTATTGCGAAACCGTGCACATGCCGGCGAGGCCGCCGAAGACCCCGGTATGCCGCGACCCGTTCGACGTGCCGTTCCTGCAGCTCGCCATGGCCGGCAAGGCGGACTGCCTCGTCACCGGCGACCAGGACCTGCTGGTCCTCTCGCGCAGAATGTCCTGCCCGATCGTGACGCCGGAAAAGTTCCTGGCCATGCCGGGGAACAGCTGACGCCGCGCCTTGGCCGTGCCTTTCCAGCTTCCCGTCGATCTCCTGTCCGCCTGCATGGCGAGCGACCTGCCGCGTCTTGACGAGTTGGCGCAGGTGATCGCGCGCAGGAAGAAGGAAGGCAAGCCGATCGACCGCGGGCTGGTCGAGTTCGAGGCGCTGGTGACGCGCTCGAAGGCGAAAGTCGCCGAGCGCCGTTCCCGCCTGCCGCGGCCGGGCTATCCCGAAGACCTGCCGATCGCGCAGCGCCGCGACGACATCGCGAAGCTCATCGCCGTGCATCCGGTCGTGATCGTGTGCGGCGAAACCGGCTCGGGCAAGACCACGCAGCTGCCCAAGATCTGCCTCGAGCTCGGGCGCGGTTCCGCGGGACTCATTGGCTGCACGCAGCCCCGGCGCATCGCCGCGCGCAGCCTCTCGTCGCGGCTTGCAGAGGAAATGCCGGGACTTTCGCGCAGCTTCGTCGGACACAAGATCCGCTTCCAGGACGCGACGCGCCCCGACACCGTGGTCAAGGTGATGACCGATGGCGTGCTGCTCGCCGAAGTCCACTCCGACCGTGAATTGCGCGCCTACGACACGCTGATCATCGACGAGGCCCATGAGCGCAGCCTCAACATCGATTTCCTGCTCGGCATCGTCCGGCAACTCGTGGACAAGCGCCCGGAGCTGAAAGTGATCGTGACTTCCGCCACCATCGACACCGAGCGCTTCTCGGCGTTCTTCGGCGGCGCGCCCGTGATCGAAGTCTCGGGGCGCACCTACCCGGTGGAGATGCGCTACCGCCCGGAGTTCCTCGCGCACGAGGAGGAAGACGACGAGCCGCCGGACCTCTACGACGCGGTGGTGCGCGCGGTGGACGAGCTCGCCAACGACAAGGCGAAAGGCGACGTGCTGGTGTTCCTGCCCGGCGAGCGCGAGATCCGCGAGGCCGCCGAGGCGCTGAGGAAGCACCATCCCAAGGGCGCGGAGATCCTGCCGCTCTTCGCGCGGCTTTCCAGTGAGGAGCAGGACCGCGTCTTCCATCCCTCCGGCAAGCAACGCGTGGTGCTCGCCACCAACGTTGCCGAGACTTCGCTCACCGTGCCGGGAATCCGCTACGTGGTGGACACGGGACTCGCACGCGTGAAGCGCTATTCGACGCGCAGCAAGATCGACGTTCTTCGCATCGAACCTGTCTCGCAGGCGGCAGCGCGACAGCGGGCGGGGCGCTGCGGCCGCGTTGCCGACGGCATCTGCATCCGCCTCTACGCCGAGGAGGATTTCAACGGCCGGCCCGAGTTCACCACGCCGGAGATCCAGCGCACGTCGCTCGCCTCCGTGATCCTGCGCATGATCGCGCTCGAACTCGGCGAGGTGGCGGAGTTCCCCTTCATCGAGCCGCCGAGTGCGCGCGCGATTGACGACGGCTACCGGCAACTCTTCGAACTTGGCGCGATCGACGAAACAAGGAAACTCACGAAGATCGGCGAGGCGCTGGCGAAGCTGCCGGTCGACCCGCGCATCGGCAGGCTGCTCTACGCGGCTAAGGAGTTCCACTGCCTGCGCGAAATGGTGGTGCTGGCTGCCGCTCTCTCGATCCAGGACCCGCGCGACCGGCCGGCCGACAAGCGCGAGGCGGCGGCGCGCGCGCACGAGCCGTTCGCGGATGCCTCGTCGGACTTCCAGGCGCTGCTCAACCTCTGGGATTTCTTCGACGAGTCGGTCGCGCCGAGCGTGGGCGCGAAGCAAGCGCCGGTCGCCGAGGTGACGCCGCACAAGAAGAAATCGCGCCGCCAGTTGCACGAGCTGTGCCGCGAGTATTTCCTCTCCTACTTCCGCATGCGCGAATGGCGCGAGCTGGTCGGGCAGTTGCGCGAGATGGCGATCGAGCTCGGCGTGCGCGACAACGCCACGCCCGCGACCTACGAGCAGATCCACCGCGCCATGCTCACGGGGCTCCTGGGCAACATCGGCTCGAAGGCGCTGGAAGGCGACCACTACAATGGCGCGCGCGGGCTGGAATTCGCGATGTGGCCGGGCTCGGGGCTGAAGAAGGCGCGGCCGAAGTGGATCATGGCGGGCGAGCTGATCGAGACCAGCCGGATATTCGCCCGCAACGCCGCGCGCATCGAATCTGACTGGGTGGAGAAGGCGGCCGAGCACCTCGTCACGCGCACCCACCTCGAGCCGCACTGGGAGAAGAGCCGCGGCGAGGCGATGGCCTACGAGAACGTCTCGCTGTATGGGCTGACCCTCGTGGCAAGACGCCGCGTGAGCTTCGCGCGCTTCGACCCGGTGAAGGCGCGCGAGATCATGATCCGCGGCGCGCTGGTCGAAGGCGAGCTGGAAAGGCCGCTGCCGTTCTTCGCCCACAACCGCAAGCTGGTGAAGGAGATCGAGGAACTCGAGCACAAGGCGCGCCGCCAGGACGTTCTCATCGACGACGAGACCATCTACCGCTTCTACGACGAGCGCATCCCGAAGGAGGCGTTCAACGCCGCGGCGCTGGAGTCCTGGTATCGCGATACGGTGAAGCGGGAACCGAAGTTGCTGCTGATGGAGCGCGAGTGGCTGATGCGCCACGGCGCGGAGAGCGTCACCGAGGACCTGTTTCCGCCGCTACTGAAGAGCGGCACGTCGGAGTTCGCCTTGAGCTACCGTTTCGAGCCCGGGCATCCGCTCGACGGCGTCACGCTCACCGTGCCGCTCGCCAACCTGAACCAGTTGCCCGATGCCGCGGTCGACTGGCTGGTGCCGGGGCTGATCCGCGAGAAGGTCGCCGCGGTGATGAAGTCGCTGCCCAAGCGCGTGCGCACGCTCGTGGTGCCCGTGCCGGAGCACGTGACGACATTCCTCCTGAAGGAGCCGGCCGGAGAGCGCCCGGTGCGCGAAGCCGTGCTCGCCTACGTGAGCAAGCTTGCCGGCGAAAGGCTCGCGAGCGACGTCTGGTCGAAGGACGACTTGCCGCCGCACCTCGAAATGAACATCCGCGTGATCGACGACGCGAAGCGCGAGCTCGCCATGGGCCGCAGCCTCCCCGAATTGCGCAAGAGCCTCGGGCAGGCCGCGCAGCTCACGATTGCCAATACGCAGTCGGGGCTGGAGCGGACCGGCATCACGGCCTGGGACTTCGGCGACCTGCCGGAAAAGATTGCCGTCAAGCGCGGCACGCAGACGATCACCGCGTACCCGGCGCTGGTCGATGAAGGCGAGGGCTGCGCGATCCAGCTCTTCGATACGCCGGAGAAGGCGGAGGCCGCGATGCGCGGCGGCGTGAAGCGCCTGCTGTCGTTCGAACTTCGCGAGCAGTTGAAGCAGCTCGATCGCGGCTTGCCCGGTTTCAACCAGCTGGCGCTCAAGCTTCAGGCGGTGGTTTCGCCGGACCAGCTGCGCGCCGACATGCTGGCCGCAATCACCGACCGCGCCTTCATCGCCGACGATGCGCTGCCGAGGAAGCCGAAGGAATTCGAGGAACAGAAGAAGCGCGCCCGCACGCGGCTGCCCGCCGTGGCGGACGGCCTCGTTCGCCATGCGCAGGCGATCGCGGACGCGAACCACGAGCTCATGGCGAAGATCGCCGCAAGCGGCGCGCTCGGCCGCGTGACGCAGGAGGCGAAAGTGCTGCGCGACAGGCTGCTCGCCAAGGGGTTCCTGTCCAACACGCCGTGGGCACAGCTCGGCCACCTGCCGCGCTACCTGCGCGGCTACGCGCTCAGGCTCGAGAAGTATCGCCAGAACCCGGAACGCGACGGCAAGCATTCCGGCACCGTGGCGGGATTGTGGAACCAGTACGAAGCGCGCGCCGAGGCCGACCGCGCCGCCGAGCGGCACGACCCGAAGCTGGAGGAATTCCGCTGGCTGATCGAGGAGCTGCGCGTGTCCTTGTTCGCGCAGGAACTGAAGACGCCATTCCCCGTTTCGGTGAAGCGGCTGCAGAAGTTTCGCGACGACAATCTTCGCTAGCGGCGCGCCCGGCCTTGACCTCGATCAAGCACACGGGCGCGATCCGGTCACATCATCACCTTGAGCGGCTGGCGGCGTCCTCCTTGGGGAGCATCACCTTGAGAGCGGCAATCGGAATGGCATTCGTGGGCATGATGTTGGCGGGCTGCGCGAGCGTGGGCCCGCCCACCATCGTGCGCGACCGCTTCGACTATGTCAGCAGCATCTCGGATTCCTGGAAGCGGCAGATGCTGCTCAACCTGATGAAAGTCCGCTACGCCGATGTGCCGGTGTTCATGGACGTCTCGTCGGTGATCAGCGCGTACTCCCTGGAGACCGATGTGAGCGTTGCCGGCCAGTATGCCCCGCCCGGACGAGGCGACACCTTCGGCGGAGTCGGCGCCACCGGCCGCTACGCGGACAAGCCGACCATTTCCTACCAGCCGCTCGTGGGAGACAAGTTCGCCAAGAGCATGATGGCGCCCATCCCGGTCGCCGGGGTTCTCTACCTTATCCAGAGCGGCTATCCGGCCGACTTCGTGATGCGCGTCTGCGTGAGCTCGATCAACGGCCTCGAAAACGCCTATGGCGGTCCCGGCAATCCGCGCGCAGGCGACCCGAAGTTTCGCGAGCTCATGGATTCGCTTCGCGAGTCGCAGTCCACGGGTGACACGGGCTTCCGGGTCAAGCCGGTCAACGACAAGCAGGCCATCGTGATGTTCATGCACCCGCCGAACGAGCGGCCGTCCGCGTCCAGCCGCAGGATGCGCGAGTTGCTCGGCCTTGATGCCAAGGCGCGCGAGTTCAACGTGGTGTACGGGACCTTTCCCGGGAACGATACCGAGATCGCCATGATGACGCGCTCGATCCTGCAGGTCATGGTCGATTTCGCGTCCCATGTCGAGGTGCCGCAGGCCGATGTCGCCGAGGGGCGCGTGTACAGCCCGCGACGCACCGCCGAGCAGGAGGACCTGTTTCCGCCATTGCTCGTCGTCCGCCACGGTATCGCCGCGCCCGATGACGCGTATGTGGCGATACGCTATCGCAACCAGTGGTTCTGGATCGACGACCGCGACCAGAAATCGAAGATCGCGATGACTTTCCTGATGCTCGCGTTCTCGCTGACCGAGGGCGCGCCTGCCCAGGCGGCGCCGGTGGTGACGATCCCGGCGCGCTGAAACCCGCCGTCTGGCATTTCAAGGTCCCGCGACTGACCCAACCGCGGCCTCATTTCTTCGCGTCGTGCGCCTTGGTCCATTCCGCGGCCCGGCGGCGTCCTTCGGCAACTTCCTCGGGTGCCAGCTTGCCCTCCGCCGACTCGACCGACACGCGGATGCTCTCGGCGAACCTGCCGCCGTGGCTCATCGCAATGGTCCACCACATCGCCGCCTCGACGCGGTCCCGTTCCACGCCCTGGCCCTTGTAGTACATGACGCTGGTGGTGAATTGCGCAGCGGGCTCGCCCATTTCGGCGGCCTTCCGATACCACGCCGATGCGCGCTTCTCATCGGGCTCCACGCCCATGCCGAATTCGTACATCTTCGCCAGGTTGGACGCCGATTCGATGTCCCCGGCCGCCACGGCACTCTCGAACAGGGCGACGGCGCGCTTGTTGTCCTGCGCGACACCTTCCCCGTGGTAGTACATGAATCCAAGGCGCCGCTGCGCCTCGGCATTTCCCTTCGCGGCCGCCTTCTGGAAGGCGCCGGCGGCCTTTGCGTAGTCGCTGCGATCGTGCGCCCTGATGCCGTCCTCGAGGTCGCCCGCAAGGCAGGGCAGGACGATGAATGCCAGTGAAGCGCCGATGACCGATACGATTCTCATATCGCTCCTGTCCGTCCGGCCGCTTCCGGGCCGGACCTGCCCGCCGATCGTCTATTGGTTGGGCACCAGTCTTTCGTCGAGGAACTGCTGGACCGCCTGGAACAGCTGCATGCGGTTCTTCTCCATGATGACCGTGTGCGTGCCTTCGCCTATCTGCACGTAGCGCTTGTAGGGCGCATTGGCCAGTTTTTCGAAGTAGGCGTACAGCATGTAGTTGGGCAGGTCGGCATCCCACTCGGCGTGCGCGAGGAAGGTGGGCACGCGTATCGCTGCCGGGTCGTACATCGGCTTGCCCGCGCCCCAGTAATCGCGGCCGTCCTGCACCACGCCGTTGGGCGCGCGCAGCACGGGCGGCGTCTGCTTCGCGCCAACGGGGTCCGAAGCGAAGGTGGCGTCGGCCCAGGCCTCGAACCAGCCCGGCGGGATCAGGCCCGCCTTCTTGTCCTCGGGCACGCCCGTGAGCCAGCGTCCTTTCGCGGCGTCGCGCGAGACGCTGCGGTACGCGCCCAGCTTGCCGCCCGAGTCGGTGAGGGCCGGCTTGTCGCGGATCCATTGCGGCGCGTAGAGCACCAGCTTGTTCACCTTGTCGTTGTTCTGCGTGGTGTACATGCCCATGATGGTCGTGCCCCAGGACCAGCCCAGCAGGTTGATCTTCGCCACGCCGCGGCGCTTGAGGATGAAGTCCACCGCCGCACCGACGTCCTTGACCGCGACTTCGGTGCGCACGATCGGCTCGTTGTCGGAAGCCGGCTTGTCCATCTCCGGCGGGCGCGTGGACTTGCCGTAGCCACGAAGGTCCACGAGGTACACGTCGTATCCGCGTTCGGCGATGTAGTCCATCCAGGACAGCCCGTTCAGCTTCAGGTCGAATGCCGTCTCGGAAGGATAGGTCGCCCCGTGCACGTAGAGCAGGATCTTGTCGCCCGTGAACGCGTCCGCGCCCTGCGGATGCTTGTTGCGCACGTAGAGGCTGATGCCCGGGTCCACGGAGGGCACCATGAATTCTTCCATGACGAGCGGCCGGCCATCGGCCGCGCCGGCGTCGATGGCAAGGAGCAGCAGCAAGGCTGCCGGGAACATGCGCAATATCGTTTTCATCTTGTCCTCCTCCATTTCAGAACTTGGGGATGCGGATGCGGCTGATCATGAGCGAGCCGGAGAGTGCAAACAACAGGACCAGGGGATGGAGCGTGAAGCCGGCCAGCTTCATTTCGCCGAACCACAAGTGCTCGCGCACCGCGCCCGACCACGCCGCCACCGCCAAAAGCGCAACCAGCAGGATTGATGTGGGAATCGGCGTTCCCTCGAAGTACTTCACCTTTCCCGTTCCGCCGGACAGTTCCTCGGCGGTGACGTTGTACCGGGCAAGGCGCGAGACGCCGCACGCGACGAAGTAGGCCAGCACGATGCGGTCGTAGAACCCTTGCATGCCGATACCGTAGCCGATGATCGCCGGGGCCACGCCGAAGGAAATGACGTCGGCCAGCGAGTCGAGCTCCCGGCCCAGCGGCGACGAATTCTGGCGCCACCTCGCGATGCGGCCGTCGAGGACGTCGAACACCAGCGCGGCGAGCACCAGCCCGCAGGCAAAGTAGATGTGGATGACGTCGCCTGTCTCGATGTAGGTCAGCGTGGAGAACAACGCCCCGGTGCCGCAAACGGCGTTCGCGAGCGTGAACCAGTCCGCGAGGTGGAACTCTCGGATCATCGAGAAGGGCTTGCGCGGGCTGCTTTCGGTCATCGGATGAAGGCCTGGTTACGCGTGAGTCCCCATCGTACTACTGCCGGCCCGCGGTGGAGGCGCGTCCGGAGCGGCGCCCGTACCAGTCCGGGCGCTCGGCGAGGCGCGCGATGACGCCCTGCTCGCGCCGGGCCTCCAGCTCGCGGAAGACCCCGGTTACGAATTCGATGAACAGGCGCACGCGCGGGGAGCGCCGCTGGTTCGGCCGGTACAGCAGGTTCACCGGCGGCGCGTCCTTCATTTCCCAGTCGGGGAGCACCGGTACGAGGCGCCCGCTGGCAAAGTGCGGCCGGCTGGAGAGATCGGAAATCCGCGCGACCCCTTCGCCGGCGAGCACCGCGTCGAGAATGACGTCGCGGTGGTTGCTCGTCAGCCAGCCGCCGACCGCGACCGATTCCTCTTCGCCACCGCGCACGTACTTCCAGAGGTCGACGACGGTGCCTTCCGGGTTGCGGTACGTCAGGCAGGCATGCCGCTCGAGGTCCCTGGGATGTTGCGGTACGCCGTGCGCCGCCCAGTATGCGGGCGCGGCGCAGGTCACCTGCCGTGTCTGCGCGATGCGGCGCAAGACCAGGTCCGGGTTCGCGGGCCAGCCCATCAGGATGAACAGGTCGACCGCGCTCGCGTCGACATCGGCGACCCGGTTCACGACACGGATATCGATCTGGATCTCGGGGTAGCGCGCGCGAAAGTGCGGCAACGCCGGAAGGATGCAATGCTGCGCAAGCTGCGCCATGGCGCCGACCACGAGCACGCCGCGCGGGCGGGCGACTGCCCCGGTCACCGCTTCCTCGGCGGCGGCGAGCTGCTCGAGCAGCGGCCGGCACGCGTCGAGGTAGCTCTCGCCATCGGCAGTCAGCGTCAGCCCTTGCGGCGTGCGCTCGAACAGGCGCGCGCCGAGTTTTCGCTCGAACGCGGCGATGAGCTTGGCGATGGCCGGGATGCTGACTTCGAGGCGGCGCGCGGCACCGGTGAAGCTGCCTTCCTCCGCCGCGGCAACGAAATACTGCAAGGCGCGAAGCTTGTCCATGCCAGGTCTCCCAGGGAGTTTCCGGCAATTATGCTTAAACCAACGGTTAAAGCGAAGCTGGCGTTCCGGGATATTCCCCCGCCCCCTCGATCGGCCTACATTGCAGTCTTCCGATTTGCGGAGGTGAGCGTGAAGATCCCTTTCTCCATGATGTCGCTGGCGCTCTGCCTGGCACTCGCTTGCGCCCCTGCTGCCGCGCAGTATCCGGCCAAGCCGATCCGCCTGGTCGTGCCGTACGTGGCCGGGGGTGCCTCCGACACGGCGGCCCGGACACTCGGCCAGGCGCTGTCGAAATCGCTTGGCCAGCCGGTGCTGGTCGAGAACCGGCCGGGCGCCAACGGCGCGATCGCGGCGCAGGCCGTGCTGGCCTCGCCTCCCGACGGCTACACCCTGCTCTGGGGCGTCGCCTCCATGGTGGCCCTGCCGCACCTGCAGAAAAATGCACCCTTCGAATCGCTCGCGGAGTTCACGCCGGTCGCGATCGTCGGCCGGTTCGCATACTCGCTGTTCGTCTACCCCGGCATTCCGGCGAAATCGGTCGCGGAATTGACCGCGTACGCCCGCGCGAATCCCGGAAAGCTCAGCTACGCCTCGAGCGGCTGGGGCGAATACATGACCGCGGCGCAGTTCCTGAAGGCATCCGGAATCGCCATGGAGCGGGTGCCGTACAAGGGCGGCGCGCAGGCCCTTTCGGATCTGCTCGCCGGACGCGTGCAGGTCACGCTCGGCCCGACATCCAACGGGATCCAGTATGCGAAGACCGGCCAGTTGCGAATGCTTGCGATACTCTCGCCGAGGCGAAGCGCGCTTGCACCCGACGTTCCCACGCTGGACGAGGCCGGCGTGCCCGGGGTTTCGGTCCCGACATGGCAGGCGCTCTTCGGGCCGCCGAAGATGTCGCGCGACATCGTCGATCGCCTCGCGCGCGAGACCGCACTTGCCCTGAAGGACCCCGAGGTGCGGGCGAAATTCGACCAGCAATCACTGCTGGTCGAGGGATCGACGCCGGCGGTGCTTGCGGCCACGATCAAGGAGGATCTTCGCGCCTGGTCGCAGTTCATCCGCGACAACGGCATCACGCCGGAGTGATCCGTCGCGCAGCGGCAGGCCGTTGCTCATTCGCTTGCAAGCACGTGCTCGATGCGCTTGTCCGGCACCAGCCAGACCAGGGCGACGAGGACGTAAATGCCCAGCGATATCCAGTGGGACGCGAAGGCGAGCGCGATGGCAAGAACGTAGAGGACCAGCGACAACTTGCCTTTCCGGTCGCCGCGCACCGCCTTCTTCAGCAGCGACTCCGGCCCCTGCGATGCGATGATCGTCTGCTGCAGCACGAAGTACGCAACCCCGGCCATGAGCAGCACGACGCCATAGAGCGCCGCAGGCACCGCGCGCGAAATGGTTCTCGCCCAGCCAGCCGGTGGCGAAGGGAAACAGGGAGAGCCAGAACAGGAGGTGCAGGTTGGCCCAGAGTATCGGCCCGGTCACCTTTTGGCAGGCGTGCAGCATGTGGTGGTGGTTGTTCCAGTAGATGCCCACGTAGACGAAGCTCAGCACGTAGCTGAGGAAGACCGGGACCAGCGGCCCGAGGTCCCCGAGGTTCTCGCCGTGGGGCACCTTCATCTCCAGCACCATGATCGTGATGATGATCGCGATCACGCCGTCGCTGAATGCCTCGAGCCGGTTCTTTCCCATTCCCGTCGCGCTTTCGCTCAAAATGATCAGCGGCGGGATCGTGATCAGCAGGAGAGCCGTCAGCGACACCATGGTCAGCGACGCCAGCGTGTCCCTTGCAAGCAACGCGAAAAAGGCTAGGAACGCCGTCTGGATGGTCAGGAAATGGGCAAAGCGCTTCTGCTTCAGGTCCTCGTAGAACTTGAGCAGGTCGTTGTTCGCCTTCCACTCCTCGTGCAGCCGCGTTTCGATTTCCATGGTTCATTGCCCTCCTGGCGGGACATTTCTTCAAGTGTGGATGAGGCGACCGCCCGCGAACGACCAGTTCTCCCATGATGTCTCCTTGAAGCAGACCATCACGTTCTCGACATCGAATCCCGCCGTGGCGAGGCTGCCCATGAGTTCATCGAGAAGCTTCTTCTTCACCTTGACGCTGCGGCCGACCGACCACAGGATCTCGATGAGGACGAAGTCGTCGTTTCGCTTCGTCTTCAGGTCGGGGTAGGTGGGGTCGAAACGGAAATCATCGGCGTCCAGCTCGATGACGCGCTGGAACTTGTCCGTCGCCGGCACGCCGGAGGAAATGAGCGCTGCGTGCACGGCGTCGAGCACCGCGGTCTTGAACGCGCTTGGCTTCGGCTTGCGGACGGTGATCGTGACGAGGGGCATGGGGTTCGGTTACCTCTGGTTGTTGGCGCAGCGGCGGATGCGCTATCGGACTTCAGGCGGGTTTCGTCCATGTCGCAGGCCCGCCACGATGGCGAGCGCGCGTTCCATGGAAAAATCATACATGGTCTGGTCGAAGGCCTTGGCATTGCCGCGCATCATGTAACCGTGCTGCCCGCCCGGGAAGACGTGCACCTCCACACTTGCCATTCGTGAGGGCACCGCGCCATAGGCTTCCAGGACATCGGCGGGCGCCGCGTCGTCCTTGTCGCCCCACATCAGGCACACCGGCTGCGTGACGCCTTCGAGTTCGCCGATGAAGTCGAGCATCCGCGAGCCATGGCACGAAATGCCCGCGTCGAAGCCCAGCCGCTTCGGCCCGAGGATCGCGTACGGGCCGCCGTAGCAAAGCCCCATCACCGCCGCGCGGCCGTTGGAGAGCGGATGCTTGCGCAGCATCGCCAGCACGTCGGCCAGGTCCTGCTCGCCAGTCCTTATCGTCTCCAGGCGCGGCTGGCCGCGCGGCGATGCGCGCGGGTCGCCGTGCGCGAGCGGGCCGGGCAGCGTTCGCCAGAACAGGTCGGGTGCCGCCGCGATGCAGCCGCGCGAGGCGAACTCGTCGGCTATCCCGCGGAGATCCTCGTTCACGCCGAATATCGCTGACGCGAGAACGACTGCCGGGACCTTCTCCTTGGCCTCCGGCGTTGCGACATAGCAATCGAATTCGGGACCTTCGATCGAGCGGATCCTGAAGTTGGTCCGCATCTCGTGCTCGCCCTACGGCTTTGCCGGTGCAGCCGGCCACGCGCATTTGCCGAATGGCGGGAACCTAGCCACGATAGCCCAGCGCCCGGGCCGGCAGGAACAGCAATGCCTTGATGAATGCGAGAAGCGCAGCGATGCAGATGCCGACGACCCGGAATGGAAGCGCGACCAACCAAACGAGCGGCGCCAGGACCAGCGCCAGCATCGCGAGCGGCCAGGAGAGCGCCAGCAGGATGCACCAACCGATGAACACCACGAGCACTTTCATTTGTCACTCCTTTCCGCGGAGCCAAAGGCCGTGACGCCGCCAACCATTGCGGCCCGGTCCGGATCCGACTTTACGCGCGTCCGGCCGAGCCTGGTGAACGGGTCATTTCGCGCGGCTGGGACCCAGCAGGAGCTGGTTGATGTTCCCCTTGGCCCGCCAACTGAGAACCAGGAGGTAGATCGACAGAAACAGGCTTCCGCCGATTGCAGCCAGCCCGGCGAGCAACAGGCCGGGCAAGGAGAACGCATGTCGCCATGCGACCCAAAGCGCCGAGAGCGTGAGCATGAACGAGAAGTCCAGGTTGAACTGTCCCGGCCAGCCCATCTTCCCGATGTCACCGAAGAAGATGGGTAGAAATCCCGGGCCCTGGTTGTTGATGACGACGGCGGTGTAGCCAACCAGGCTCGCCAGGATGAGCAAGAGCAAGAATCGAAACGCATGCATTGGCAATATCCTCGTTGATCATGAAGCCTGACGCCGTGCACCGTCTCACCGCGCCCGCCTCGACACATGGTTGGAATGTCCATTCGTCAACGGCATGCGAACTGCCCCTGGCATACGGTCAGCACAAGGACGAACGACAAAATCCATAGCGCAACATTTCCACCGCACAGCAGCAACCAGGCTTTTTTGGCGGCTTCCTGCCTGCCAGCACGTTTTAGCGCAAATGAAAGGCCCAGCGAAAACAGGTAAACAGGTCCGTAGAGCATTGTCGAATAGAAAAGCATGTAGACAGGGACGCCACCCGCCGCGGGAGAATCAAACATGAACAGCGCCGCAAAAGCCGCTATCGGCCAAGCGAAAACCAGGAGAGTGAATATTACGACCATCGTTTCGCGCCAACGTAAGGAGGTAGCTGCATTGAACACTCCAACCAGGAATATCCATTGAAAGGGAAGAATGACGCTGCCAGTTTGTCAGGGCAGGAAAATGGCGTCAAAGGCAAGTTCTTGATCCGCCGCCACTCCTGCAGGGGCCCTCGAAAGCCGAGGATTCCGGCATGCATCCGCGATCAGGAGTGGCATGTCGTCTAGGGAGCAACATCGCCCGAAGCCTGCCTGCTCGCAGGACGATCCCGGCGAGTTGCCCTGGAGAATCGGCGCAGCAGCAAGGCCGTGGGAATGAAAGTGAGCCACGGCGAAAAGTAGAAGACCGTGAGGTACCAGTACTTGTAAAGGTAGGAAGCGCCGTGGCCGAGGTACAGGCCGCAGTAAAGCGTATCGAGGACCGCGAAGGGAAGCGTGTAGTAGAACGAAATCCAGAATGCGCGGGACAGCCGGGTCTCGGGCCGGCCACGCGAAAGGACGTAGAGCGCCGCGAGGGAGATCGCCACCGAGAGCAGCGTGCACCCGACGCCCAATGCGGGCTGGGAATACTGCTGGTAGTAGTCGGGCAGGCCGGCGACCCAGAACGCGCCCCAGACGACCACGCCCTGGGTGAGGAGCCTGAGGTGCTGTGCGGGCTTCATCGTCTGGGCGCCTTGACGGAATTGTCGGCCGGAGGTGACCAACGGCGCGGCCAGTTTGTCCGTGCAGGCAGCCGGGGTCAACTCCAATACGGCCACGCTCCGATTCGTAGCGTCAGGCCGCCGCCTTCAGGTAATTCGCGCCGAAGCGATTCTCCTGGAACGCGGCAAGCGATGCCTGTTCCTGCCGCACCATCCCCTTGCCCGGCAGCTTGCCTTGCGCCACGAGGTCCACCATCGCGCAGATTCCCGACGCGGTGGTGACCTGGATCGCGGAGAAATGCCGCCCGGCGATCTCGCGGCTGTAGAGCTTGCGCGCAAACGTCGTCTGGTCGAGGTTGCCGTGGCGCACGCCCGCCACTGTCACGAACACCAGCACCACGTCCTGCTTGGTGATGGGCACGGCGGTCTCGAGCACGTCCTTCAGCAGGTCGCGCCTCTGCATCAGGCGCAAGTCGCGCAGCAGCATCTTCATGATGTCGCGGTGGCCGATGTAGCGCACGGTCTTGTAGTTGAGGTTCTCGACCTTGCCCTCAAGCGTCTCGCAGAGCGTGCCCAGCCCGCCCGAGGTGTTGAACGCCTCGTACTCGAGCCCGTCGAGCGAGAAGCGCTCGATCTCTTCCAGGGGGAGCGTTTCGCGCATCTCGCCGTCGATGATCGCCTCGCACGGGTTGCAGTATTCGTTGATCAGCCCGTCGGTGCTCCACGTCAGGTTGTACTTGAGCGCGTTGGTCGGGTAGATCGGCAGCGCGCCCACGCGCATCTGCACGTCGCGAAGGCTGTCGAAGCCGCGCGTGAGGTCGTGCGCGACGATGGAGATGAAGCCTGGCGCGAGGCCGCATTGCGGAACGAAAGCGGTCTTCGCGCCTTCTGCCAGCGCTTTCACGGTGCGCGTGCTGGCGACGTCCTCGGTCAGGTCGAAGTAGTGCGCGCCCGCTTCCTTCGCGGCCGTGGCGATGGCGGGCGTGAGATAAAACGGCGCGGCGGAGAGCACGGCGAACTTGCCCGCGGCGACTTTCGCAAGCTGCGCTGGGTCGGCAGCGTCGATGACGCGCGTTTCCTTCACCATGCCGGCGAGGCCCGCAAGCAGGCGCTCGTCGCGATCGACGACCGTGAGTTCGTAATCGTCGGCCTGCGAGAACAGCGCCGAGATGCATTCGCCGATCTTGCCGCCGCCGACGAGGAGAAGGGATTTCTTTGCCATGGTGGTTCCCGGAAGTGACTTTTCAGAACCCAAGGATGCCGGGAGGGGCTGCCGGTTCACAGGGCGGAAGCGCCGGAGAGTGCCGGAAAGTCCGGCGGAATGCCGGAAAGGCCGGCATAATGCCGGGATGGACGCCAAGGACCGCTCGCTCATCGCCCTGCTGCGCGCCAATGCGCGCGAGAGCACGGCGTCGCTCGCCCGCAAGCTGGGTGTTGCGCGTTCCACCGTGCAGGAGCGCCTCACGCGCCTGGAAAAGGAAGGCACGATCGCCGGTTACACGGTGCGCGTGGCCAACGAAGTGAGCGACCGGCAGATCGCCGCGCAGGTGCTGATGAAGGTGAACCCGAAGAAGATGGAGAAGGTGATGCGCGAGCTGAAGGCGATCCCGTACGTGCGCGGCGTCTACGCGCTCTCGGGCGGCTTCGACTACCTTGCGACGATCGAAGGCGACAGCACGCGCAGGATCGACGGCGTGCTCGATGCGATCGGCGCGATCGAGGGCATCGAGTCCACGCAGACTTCCGTCGTGCTGTCCGTGAAGTTCGAGCGCTGATGGAACGCCTCGCCGCCCGCATGGCGCACATCGCGCCCTTCGAGGTGATGGAGATCCAGACGCTCGCGCGCCGCCTCGAAGGCGAGGGCCGCGACGTGATCCACATGGAGATCGGCGAGCCCGACTTCACCACGCCCAAGACTATCGTCGATGCGGCGATTCGAGCGCTGAAGACGGAGCCGATGTTCTACACCTCGGCGCTCGGCATCACGCCGCTGCGGGAAGCCATCTCGCGCTTCTATCTCGAGCGCTACAAGGTCGTCGTGGCGCCCGAGAGGATCATCGTCACGGCGGGATCCAGCGCGGCCCTGCTGCTGGCGCTCGGCGTGCTGCTCGACCCGGGCGAGGAGGTGCTGCTCTCCGACCCGAGCTACCCCTGCAACCGCCACTTCGTGCGCGCATTCGATGGCGTGCCGCGCATGGTGCCGGTGGGGGCCGATGAGCATTACCAGTTGACGCCGGAACTTGCCGCGGCGAACTGGAACGCGCAGACACGCATCGTCATGGTCGCCTCGCCTTCGAATCCGACCGGCACGCTGGTTCCGCACGCAGCGCTGGCCGGCCTTCATGCGCTCGCGCGCGCGCGCGGCGCGACGCTGGTCGTGGACGAGATCTACCAGGGCCTCACCTACGAAGGCGACACCGGCACCGCGCTCGCCCTCGGAGAAGACGTGTTCGTGATCAACAGCTTCTCCAAGTATTTCCAGATGACCGGCTGGCGGCTGGGGTGGCTGGTCGCGCCACCCGCATACGTGCGCGAGGTCGAGAAGCTCGCGCAGAACCTTTTCATCTCGGCTTCTACGGTCGCGCAGCACGCGGCGCTGGCGGCTTTCGCACCGGAGACGATCGCCATCGTGGAAGAGCGACGGCGCGAATTCGCCGCGCGCCGCAATTACCTGCTTCCGGCGCTGAAGACGCTGGGCTTCCGCGTGCCGGTGACTCCCGAGGGCGCGTTCTACATCTACGCCGACTCGAGCGGCATCGCGCGGGACAGCGAGTCGCTCGCCCGCGACATCCTCGAGCGCGCATGGGTGGCGATGACGCCGGGCAAGGACTTCGGCTTCAACGCGCCCGAGCGGCACATCCGCATCGCCTACACGCAGCCGGTCGCGCGGCTGGAGGAGGCGATGAAGCGCATCGCCGGCCACCTTCGCGGGTGCTGAGCGATGTGGATCGACGCGGCGCTCTCCTACCTGCACTTCTCGGCGATGTTCCTCGTCTTCGGCTTCCTCACGGTCGAGGTCATGCTCGTGCGCGAGCCGATCGACGCGCGCGCGGTGGTGCTGCTTGGCCGCAGCGACCTCTGGTACGTCGGCTCGGCGATCGCCACGCTTGTCACGGGGATCATCCGCCTGATTTACGGCGCGAAAGGGATGGCGTTCTACGCCGGCAACCCGGTCTTCTGGCTGAAGGTGGGGCTGTTCGTCGCGGTGCTGCTGGTGTCGGTCCGGCCCACGCGGCAGTTCGTCCGCTGGCGCGCGCAGGTCGCGGCCGATCCGGGGTACGTCGTGGCGGATGGCGAGCGGCGGCGCATCCGGCGCCTCGTGATGATCGAGCTGCACCTGCTCGCCTTCGTCCCGCTCGCGGCGGTCCTCATGGCACGCGGCATCGGCAGCCGGGGATGAGAACGGGCCCTCGCTGCGAGGGCCCGTGATTCACATCAGTAGTTGGCGTAGACCGAAGCAATGCCGATATTGAATCCGGCGGCGAACGCGGTAGTGCCAAAGACGCCGTTGAGCGCGGTCGCGGCCTCCGCAGTCAGGGTAACGCCGCTGCTGTCGATCCTCAGCAATTCAGGGCCGGCCGGCAGTTGCAGGGGCAGCGACAACGGCGGCAGGGCGAGGTTGAACAACGGGATGCGGCCGACAATCGACCCATTGGCCGTGACGATCCCGGTCAGCTTGGGCGCGCCTGATGCCGTGTCGATGATGAAATCGGACAGGATGACCTTGGTCGCGTCCCTGGTCAGCGCCAATCCGCCCGAATGGGGAATCTCACCCTTGGCGTTGGAGGCGTCGAGCCTTCCGCCGACGATGGGAAAATAGGCCACGGCAAAGAGGTTTGCGGGAAGGACCTTGGACGGCGCGATCTGCAACGAAGTCAGTGCAGCGACGAATCCGGTCGAGAATTCCACCAGGGTGTATCCGCCTGTAAGCTGTGCCGTGGGCGAAGCGTTGGCCACGGGTGCTGCGGCCGAGACAGCGATACCGATGGCAACCAGTGCGGCTTGGATTTTCGATTTCAGCATGTTGATCTCCAGTTGGCAGGTGAGGGAAAGAACCTGAGGTCATATTATGACTGCTCAGTCACACAATGACCATGGAGTTTTTATAATAGTTCCTTGGACTATTTGTTATTTACTAAAACAATAGCCTACAAGTAAGTAAATACTCGCTTCGTTGGTTGGAGTCGCCTGGGAAGAACCCGTTGCAACACCGCATTGCGCTTCCGGTACCCTTGCCTCGCGGTTCAATGACATTGCACGGAGGAACCTGCCTTGAAGACCATCCTGTTCGCATTGCTTGTTGCCCTGTCCCTGCCGTCGCTTGCGGCGGAGCGCGCGATAAATGAATCCGTGGTGGTCAAGGCGCCGATCGCGAAGGTCTGGGAGGCGTGGACGACGTCCGCCGGCATCAGGACCTTCTTCGCCCCGGACGCCAATATCGAGGCGCGCGTCGACGGGCCCTTCCAAGTCTTCATCAACCCGCTCGCTGCGCCCGGCGCGAAGGGCGCGGACGACATGGTGATCCTCGCGCTGCAGCCGCAGACGATGATCTCGTTCACGTGGAATGCGCCTCCCCACCTTGCCGAGGTGCGCAAGCAGCGCACCTACGTCACCGTCCGGCTGGCGCCGCAGGGCGAAGGCGAGACGCTCGTGACCCTGTATCACGGGGGCTGGGGGACCGGCGCCGAGTGGGACCAGGCCTATGGGTACTTCACCAAGGCCTGGCCGAACGTGCTGAAGAACCTGCAGAAGAGCTTCGTCGACGGTCCCTACGACTGGACCGCGTGGATGGAGCAGCTTCGCAAGATGATGCAGAAGTGATTGTGATTGGGGTCAGATACGCAATTTGGGGTCAGAGACGTAATACTGACGCGCAGTCATTCAAGACAATATTACGTCTCTGACCCCAAATTGCGTATCTGACCCCAATTGTTTTCAGGCGCCGCGCATGAAGGTGATGCGCCGCTCCTCGACCGCGTGGCAGGCGACTTCGGCGCCCTCGAAGGGCAGCAGTTCCGGGCGTTCCTTGCGGCAGCGGTCGTTGGCCTGCGGACAGCGCGGGTGGAAGGTGCATCCCGGCGGCGGGTCGAGCGGGTTGGGCACTTCGCCGGCAACGGGCGTGCGCGCCTTGCCCGACATGGTCGAGGTCGGGGATCGCGCTCTCCAGCATCTGCGTGTAGGGATGCAGGGGGCGCGCGAAGATCGTCTTCGTGTCGGCGATCTCGACGATGCGCCCGAGGTACATCACGCCCACGCGGTTGGAGATGTGCGAGACCACCGCGAGGTTGTGCGAGATGAAGAGGTAGGTGAGGCCGTGCTCGCGCTGCAGGTCCTTCATCAGGTTCAGGATCTGCGCCTGCACCGAGACGTCGAGCGCCGAGGTCGGCTCGTCGCACACCAGGAACTCGGGGTTCGACGACAGCGCGCGCGCGATCGAGATGCGCTGGCGCTGGCCGCCGGAAAATTCGTGCGGGAACTTGTCCGCGTCCAGCGGGGAAAGCTTCACGTCGGAAAGCAACTCGCCGACGCGCTTCCGGATCGCCGCGTCGTCGTCCATCAGGCCGTGCACGCGGATCGGCTCCGCGACGATGTCGCCGACGCGCCAGCGCGGATTGAGCGACGCGTACGGGTCCTGGAAGATCATCTGGAAGCGGCGCCGCTGCGCGGCCAGTTCCTTGCCCTGCAAGCTCGCGAGGTCGACGCCGTCGAAGACGATCGACCCGCGCGTGGGCGTCCAGAGCCCGCAGATCAGCCGCGCCACCGTGGACTTGCCGCAGCCCGATTCGCCCACCAGCGAAAGCGTCTCGCCGCGCTCGATGTTGAACGAGACGCCGTCGACGGCCTTCAGCATCTGCCTGGGCGCGCCTTCGAGCACGCGGTTCAGCCACGGGCGCGACACGTCGAAGTCGCGCGCGAGGTCGCGCACCGCGAGCAGCGGCTTCAGTCCTGCGGCTCCGTCAGCCATGCCAGCCCCTTGCGCGCACTCTATCGGCGTCCATCGGCGTCCATCGGCGGTTAATGTTCTGCTTTTGAATTCCCCCCATTTCAGCTCTGGCCCGGAATCGGTTCAGTCGATGGCCAGCTGCTTCTCGTGCAGCCAGCACGCCGCCTTCGTCTTCCCCGCGGGAAGAAGATCGGGACGATCCGTGCGGCACTTGTCGAAGACCTGCGGGCAGCGCGGGTTGAAGGCGCAGCCGCGCGGGATCGCGTTCAGCCGCGGCATCGAGCCCTCGATCTGCGGCAGCCGCTCGACGTCCTGCCCGATCGCCGGGATGGAGCCCATCAGGCCGCGCGTATACGGATGCTGCGGATGGTGGATCACCTCCTGCACCGGGCCGATCTCGACGATGCGGCCGGCGTACATCACGGCCACGCGATCGGCGGTCTCCGCGATCACGCCCATGTCGTGCGTGACCAGCAGGACCGCGGTGCCGTGCTCGCGGCCCAGGCGCTTGAGAAGCTGGATGATCTGCGCCTGGATGGATACGTCGAGCGCGGTGGTCGGCTCGTCCGCGATGATCAGCCGCGGATTGGCGCACAGGGCGAGCGCGATCACGACGCGCTGGCGCATGCCGCCGGAGAACTGGTGCGGATAGTGGTCGATGCGCCGCTCGGGCGCGGTGATGCCGACCTCCATCAGCAATTCGATGGCACGCTTGCGCGCCGCGTCGTAGTCCATCGGCAGGTGCGTCTGGATGGTCTCGATGATCTGCCGCCCGACGCTGTAGAGCGGGTTGAGCGAAGTGAGCGGGTCCTGGAAGATCGCGCCGATCTGGCGCCCGCGCACCTTGCGCATTTCCTCGAAGGGCAGCTGGTCGATGCGCCGGCCGTCGAGCAGCACCTCCCCCCGGCGATGCGGCCGGGGGGTTCCAGCAGCCCGATGATGGCGGTGCCGGTGATCGACTTGCCCGCCCCCGATTCCCCGACGACGCCGAGGACTTCTCCCGGCGCGATGTCGAAGCTCACGTCGTCGACCGCGACGAGCGTGCCGCGCCGAGTGTTGAACTCGACGCGCAGGTGGCGGACTTCGAGGAGGGCCTGGGTCACTTGATGCCGAACTTCGCCGCGCACTCGCCGATGTTTTCGACGTAGGCGACCTTCGGCGTCCACTCGGGCGTGGTCATGTTCGCGTACCTGGCGACGATGTAGTAGCGCTTGCAGGGCTGCGCATCGACTACCAGGTTCTTCAGCTGGTCCTCGATCGACGTGACGGCGCGCGGCGTCGTGTAGGCCACCAGGAGGGTGTGCTTCCCGGGCGCGACCGGGAACGGGTTTCTCGTGTTGTCCGTGCTTTGCCCGTCGATCTTCTCTATCGCGCCCGGCTTTTCCAGCACGTCCGCCGACGCGGTGCCCATCACGAACCTGCTGTAGGGCGCGTCCCACACGCTGGCGGCGCATCCCTGCAACAGTGCCGCGGATGCGAACAAGGCTGCGATTGCTGCTCTTTTCATGCTGCTCTCCTTGAAAATGAGTTACGAAGATGTGAAGGGTGGAAGGTCGCTGCGCAAAGCTTGCCGCTCAATTATGTCCGACGCGGGCCGGATGGCGCAAAACCGGGCGCCGGCATCAGTCGTGGACGAAGGCGTCGGCCTCGATCTCCACCACCATCTCGGGATCCACTAGGCCGGTCACCTCGACCATCGTGGTCACCGGGCGGATGGCGCCGAAGAACTCGCCGTGGACGCGGCCGATCTCCTCCCACTGCAGGATGTCGGTGACGAAGATGCGCGTGCGCACCACGTGGCGCATCCCGGCGCCCGCGCCCTTCAGCGCGCGTTCGATGTTGGCGAGCGCCTGGCGCGTCTGCGCGGCGGCGTCGCCCGCGCCGACGATCTTGCCGTCCTCGCCGGTCGCGGTCGTCCCCGCCACCCAGACCTGCGCGCCGATGCGCACCGCGCGCGAGTAGCCGACGATCGGCTCCCAAGGCGCGCCGCTGGCGAAGTTCGTGCGTTCGGCCATTGCGGTTCCCTTCCTCAGCGAAGTTTCGGGTTGAGCGCGTCGCGAAGCCAGTCGCCCAGCAGGTTCATCGACAGCACCATGATCACCAGCCACGCGCCCGGGAACACTGTGATCCACCATTCCCCGGAGAACAGGAAATCGTTGCCGATGCGGATCAAGGTGCCGAGCGAAGGCTGGGTCGGCGGCACGCCCACGCCGAGAAACGACAGCGTGGCCTCGGTGATGATCGCGGTGCCGATGTTGAGCGTGGCGAGCACCAGCACGGGCCCCATGACGTTGGGCAGCACGTGGCGGAACATGATCGCGATCGGGTGGCGGCCGATGACGCGCGCCGCCTGCACGTATTCCTTGTTGCGCTCCACCAGCGTCGAGCCGCGCACGGTGCGCGCGTACTGCACCCAGCTGGCGGCGGCAATGGCGAAGATCAGCACGTAAACGGCGAGCTGGTCGTGGCCTTCGCGGCCCACCACCGCGCGCGCCACGCCGTCGATGAGCAGCGCGATCAGGATCGCGGGGAAGGAGAGCTGCACGTCGGCGATGCGCATGATGAGCGCGTCGAGCTTGCCGCCGACGTACCCGGAGAGCAGCCCCATCGCCACGCCGAACACCAGCGCGAGCGCCACCGCGCACAGCCCCACCAGCAGCGACACGCGCGAGCCGAACATGATCGCGGAGAGCACGTCGCGCCCCTGGTCGTCGGTGCCGAGCAGGAACCCGGGCTTGCCGCCTTCGCTCCACATGGGCGGCGTGAAGGCATCGAGCAGGTTGAGCGTCTTCAGGTCGAAGGGGTTGTGCGGCGCGATCCAGGGCGCGAATACCGCCGAAAGTATGCACACGAGCGTGGTGATGGCGGCGACGATCACCAGCGGGGAATGCCTGAAGCTGAAGAAGATGTCGCCGTCGAAGAAGCGGCGCAGCGCGGCGACCATCCTAGTGCCCTCCGGCGGAAGCGCGATCGGCGCGCAGGCGCGGATCGACGCGGTAGTAGAGCAGGTCCACCACCAGGTTGATGACGACGAAGATGAGGCCGATCAGGCAAAGGTACGCCGCCATCACCGGGA
The DNA here is from genome assembly GCA_963849005.1 of uncultured beta proteobacterium. Classification (GTDB taxonomy): domain Bacteria; phylum Pseudomonadota; class Gammaproteobacteria; order Burkholderiales; family Usitatibacteraceae; genus CAWKGC01. The sequence continues at coordinate 463,109 of CAWKGC010000019.1, forward strand.
TGTCGGCGAACTGCACCGCCTGGATGAACAGCAGGCCCATGCCCGGCCACTGGAACACCGTCTCGGTGATGATCGCGAACGCGATGATCGCGCCGAGCTGCAGCCCGACGATGGTGATCACCGGCACCAGCGTGTTCTTGAGCGCGTGGCCGAAATGCACGGAGCGGTTGGTCAGCCCGCGCGCGCGCGCGAACTTGATGTAGTCGGTGCGCAGGACTTCCAGCATCTCGGAGCGCACCAGCCGCATGATCAGGGTCAGCTGGAAGAGGCCCAGCGTGATCGAGGGCAGGATCAGCGCCTTCAGCCCGCCGGTGGTCAGGAGCCCCGTGGACCACAGGCCCAGCTTCACGGTTTCGCCGCGGCCGAACGAAGGCAGCACGCCCAGCCAGACGGCGAAGATGAGGATCAGGAAGATGCCGATGAGGAAGGTCGGCAGCGACACGCCGATGAGGGACGCCGTGAGCAGGAAGCGCGAGACCCAGGAATCGCGCCTGAGCGCGGTGTACACGCCCATCGGGATGCCGACGAAGAGCGCGATCAGCGCGGCGCACGCCGCCAGCTCGAGCGTCGCGGGGAGCCGCTCGACCAGCAGCGTGGACACGGGGCGCCCGAGGCGAAGCGAGATGCCGAAGTTGCCCTGCACCGCGTTGCCGATGAAGGTGATGAACTGCACGTAGAAGGGCTTGTCGAGGCCGAGCGACTGGCGCATCGCCTCGCGGTCCGCGCCGGTGGCCTCCGGCGGCAGCATCAGCGCCACCGGGTCGCCGACGAAATTGAACAGCGAGAAGGCGATCAGGCCGACCACGAGCATCACGAGGACGCCCTGCATCAGGCGGCGGATGATGAATGCGAACATGCGGTCAGTCTACCCGAGCGCGGAAGAAGTACACCGTGTTCACCGGCGAGAACCAGGCGGAGACGTTGCTGCGCATGATCCACGGGATGATCGGCTGGTGGATGGCGGTGATCGGGAGTTCGGCGTTCGCCAGCAACATGGCCTCGCGGATCGCCGCGTCGCGCTTCTTCACGTCCGGCTCGCTGCGGATCGCCGCGAGCAGGCGGTCCATCTTCGCGTTCGACCAGCGCCCCATGTTGAAGTCGCCTTCGCCCTTGCCCGTGACGGTGTGCAGGAGGGCTTGCAGGGTGTAGAGCGCGTCCGAGGTGACGGCGCCGCCCCACGAGAGGAGATAGAAGCTGGTGTCGTACTTCTCGATCTTGGGGAAGTAGTTCGACTGCGGCACGATGTTGGGCCGGGCGCGGATGCCGACCTGCGCCAGCATCACCGCGACCGCCTGGCAGATGTCCGCCGCGGGCTGGATGTTGCCGCAGTCGAGCGTGACGTCGAAGCCTTCCGCATAGCCCGCTTCGGCCAGGAGCCTCTTCGCCTTTTCGCGGTCGTAGGGCACGGGCCTGTCGGCGTCCGCCGCGTAGCCCTGCAGCCCGGGCGTGAGGATCGAGCCGTTGGGCCGGGAAAAGCCGCGCATCACCTTCAGCTTGATCGCCTCGGCGTCGATGGCGTGCGCGACGGCCTGGCGCACCCGCAGGTCCTTGAAGGGGTTCTTCCCCTTGACGCTCGAATAGAGCAGCTCGTCGCGGTAGGTGTCGAAGGCGAGGTACTGCACGCGCAGCTCGCCGCCTTCCTGCACCTTGATGCCCGGCGCGCTCTTCATGCGCTGCACGTCCTGCGTCGGCGGGTCGAGCACGAAATCGACCTCGCCCGAGAGCAGCGCCGCCATGCGCGTGGCGTTGGACTTGATCGGCAGCATCACCACTTCGTCGATGTTGCCCTCGTTCACGCCGGCCTTGCTGCCCCACCAGTCCTGGTGCGCGACGAGGACCGTCTTCACGTCGGGCGAGCGCTCCTTCAGCTTGAAGGCGCCGGTGCCGTTGGCGTTGCGCGCGGCGTAGGTGTCCTCCTTCGCGGTGTAGTCCTGCGGCCGCTGCGCGCCGTTTTTCTCGCTCCAGGCCTTGTTCATGATGCGAAAACTCGTGAGGTGCGAGAGCAGGACCGGGTTGGGCTCCTTCAGCACCAGGTCCACCGTCAGGCCGTCGACCTTGACCGCCTTCTCCACGCCCTGCAGCGACACTCTCCACTGCGAGGTGGGCGAGAGCGCGCGCTCCACCGAGAACACCACGTCGTCGGCGCTGAGCACGGAGCCGTCGTGGAAGCGCACGCCTTCGCGCAGCCTGAAGCGCCAGGTGCGCTCGTTTGGTTGCGTCCAGGACGTGGCCAGCCACGGGATGACCTTCCAGTCCTTGTCGCGCCATACCAGCGTCTCGTACAGGTTGCCGGTGACGCGCGAGGTCGAGAGCAGGTTCGCCGAGTGCGGGTCGAGCGTCTGCGGGTCGTCCTGGCTCGCGTAGCGCAGCGTCTTCGCGCAGGCGACCAGGGGCAGCAGCGCGAGCAGCAACGCGCCGGCGCGGCGTCCCCAAGCGAGAGGGGCGGCCGGAGCCGCCCCTCGCTTCGTCACTTGACCGTGACCCACTTGACCGTGAGGCGGTTGTCGGCGCGATGCACGACCGTCACGTTGGCGCCCATCGCCCACGGGATCACCTGGTGGTGCAGCGGGATGTGGCCGACTTCGTCCATGTGGATCTTCGTCACCTCGCGGGCCAGCGCCGCGCGCTTGGCGGGATCGACTTCGGTCTTCATCTGGTCGATCGCGGCATCGACCTTGGCATTGGAATACTTGCCGAGGTTGTAGTCGCCGTCGGCCGTCTTCGGCACGACCGTGCGCAGCAGGCTTTGCACCGAGTACTGCGCGTCGAAGGTCGGCACGCCCCAGCCGAGCATGTAGAAGCTGGTGTCGTTGTTCTGGATCTTCGGGAAGTACTGCGCGCGCGGCATCGCGTTGACCTTCACCTTGATGTTGATCTGCGCGAGCATCCCGGCGATCGCGACGCAGATCTTCTCGTCGGCGATGTAGCGGTTGTTCGGGCAATCGAGCGTCACCTCGAAGCCGTTCGGGTAGCCGGCCTCGGCGAGCAGCTTCTTCGCGCGCTCGCGGTCCACGGGCTTGACCTTGTCGAGGTCCTTCGGGTAGCCGGCGACCTGCGGGGCGAACATCACCGCGGTGGGGATCGACAGCCCGCGCACGACCTGCGTCTTGATCGCCTGCACGTCGATGGCCAGCTGCACGGCCTCGCGCACGCGCTTGTCCTTGAACGGGTTCTTGCCCTTCACGTTCGAATACAGCAGCTCGTCGCGCCACTGGTCCATGCCGAGGAACATGGTGCGGTTCTCGTTGCCCTCGACGACCTTGATCTTCTTGTCCTGCTTCAGGCGCGGCACATCCTGCGGCGGAGGGTCGAGCGACGAAGTCGATCTCGCCGGAGAGCAGCGCGGCCAGCCGCGTGCCGTCGGACTTGATCGGCTGGTAGACGATCTCGTCGACGTTGCCTTCGGGCTTGCCCCACCAGTTGGAGTTCTTCACCGCCACCGTCTTCACGTCGGCCTCGCGGCTCTTCAGGATGTAGGGGCCGGTGCCGTTGGCGTTGCGCGAGGCGTAGGTCTCTTCCTTGGCCTTGTAGTCCTGCGGCTTGGTGACGTTGTGCTTGGTCGACCATTCCTTGCTCATGATGCGCACTTCGGTGAGCTGCGGGATCAGCATCGGCGCGGGCCCGTCGGTGACGATGTCCACCGTCAGCGGATCGACCGCCTTCGCCTCCTTGACGCCGGCGAGGTAGGGCTTGAAGTTCGAAGTGTCGGAGAGCGCGCGCTGTGATGGAGAACACCACGTCGTCGGCGGTGAACGGCGTGCCGTCCTGGAACTTCACGTTCGGGCGCAGCTTGAAGCGCATCGTCGTCGGGTTCACCTGCTGCCACGACACCGCCAGCGCCGGCTCGACCTTCAGGTCCTTGCCGCGCGTGACCAGCGGCTCGTAGATGTTGTCCAGGAAGGCGTTGGTGAAGCCCTCGTTGTTGCCGTGCGGGTCGATGGTGGTGATGTCGCCCTGGCTCGAGAAGCGCAGCGTCTTGGCATCGGCGGATGCGCCGAACGCGATCAACACCGAGGCGAGCAGGACGCGAATGAGGGGCGTGGGCTTCATGTTTTTCTCCGAAAGGCAGGGCTTGGTTCGTGACGCGGGGAAGGGGGTGCGGGCGGCGCCAAGTGCTGGATTTCATCGGCCTGGCGACCGTTTTTCGCGGTGGCAAATCATGCCGCAAGGTGCGATTTGCGTCAACGCCGGGGTACTGCCAGCCAGGACTGCCGCCTCGCGCCGACCGTGGTAGCGTAGCGGCCATCGAAGGCCGATGGAGGCAGGCATGAAGGCGAAGGTATCGCTGGCAATGGCGCTCGCGTGCGCGGTGGCGGCAGGGTGCGGGCAGGAAAAGCCGCAGGACCCGGCGTCGAAGATGGAGCGCGCGACCAGGGAGATCGGCGAGGCCGCGAAGAGCGGCAACATGGCGCAGATGGGCAGCGCGGTGAAGGAGATGGGCTCGGCCTTCAGCGAAGGCACCCGGGTCGAGCCGGTGGATTTCCGCGAGCTCGCGAAACTCCTGCCCGAATCGATCGGCGCGCTGAAGAAGGTCGCGAACGAAGGAGCGAAGCGCAACGTGGTCGGCGTGGCATCGTCGCAGGCGCAGGCGACCTACGAGAACGGCAAGGGCGGGCGCCTCGTGCTCGAGATTACCGACGCCGGCTCGATGACGGGGCTCGCCTCGATGGCGCTCGCCTGGGTCAACGTCGACATCGACAAGGAGGGCAGCGACGGCTACGAGAAGACCACGAACGTCGCCGGGCGCAAGGCCTACGAGCGCTATTCGAAGCCGCGCCGCACGGGCGAGCTCGACGTGATCGTGGCGGGGCGCTTCATCGTCTCGGCCAAGGCGACGGGGCTGGACATGGCCGCCTTCAAGGACGCCATCGGCAAGCTCGACCTCGACAAGCTCGAGGCGATGCGCACGACCGGCGTGGCGAAGAAATGAGCGGGGAATCGCTGCTCAGCCCGCAGGGCGCGCCCCACGAATTGCGCGACATCCCGCCGCTTGCGCCGCTGCGCTGGCTCAAGCTCGGCTGGGCGGACTTCGTCGCCGCGCCGCTGGCGAGCGGATTTTACGGCGCGATGTTCGCGCTCATGGGCTGGGCGCTCGCCGCGCTGTTCGATTACGCCTACCAGTACGTGTCGACGCTCGCCACCGGTTTCCTGCTGCTCGGGCCGTTCCTCGCCACCGGCCTGTATTCGCTTTCGCGCGACCGGGAGCAGGGCCGCCGCGCCGACTTCGCCGCATCGCTCGTGGCGTGGCGCGAGAACCTCGGCGGCCTGTCGATCTACGTGCTGATCGTGACGGTGGTGATGCTGGTCTGGGCGCGCGCCTCGCTGGTGACTTTCGCGCTGTTCTTCAACGGGCCGCTGCCCGACCTGCGCAATTTCGTCTCGCAGGTGTTCGCGGTGACCAACCTCGATTTCCTCGCCGTGTGGTTCGCGGTCGGCTTCGTCTTCGCCGCGCTGGTGTTCTGCGCGAGCGTGGTCTCGGTGCCGATGATGCTCGACCGCGGGACGGACGCCATCAGCGCGGCGCTGATGTCCTTCCTCACCGTCTTCAAGAACGTGCCGGCGATGCTGGTCTGGGCGGCGCTGATCGCGCTGCTGACCGCGGCGGGGCTCGCCGCGGCATTCGTGGGATTGGTGGTGACGATGCCGGTGGTCGGCCACGCCACCTGGCACGCCTACCGTGAAGCGGTCGCCTGGGGAGAAGCGGCTAGCGCTTGAACTGGACTTCGGTTTCCACGACGCGCCCGCCGGCGCCATCGTTGAACCGCCAGCCGGAGAGCGCCCGCACCACCGCGCGATCGAACACGCGCGCCGGCTTCGAATCGACGATGTCGACTTTGGTGACGCCGCCGCCTGCGTCGAGGGTCATGCGCGCCTTCACCATGCCGGCAGTCCACGCCGGCCTGGGCGGCTTCACGCGGGAAGCCCGGGTCGACGCGCGAGACGATCTTCGCGTCGCCGCCGGATTGCGCCGAAGCGGAGGTGGCCAGCCCGATGGCGAAAGCCACCAGCGCGGCGCGGGCCGCAATGGCAATTTTCTCGGGACAATTTCCGGTCATCGTCGTGCCTCCTGGCAGAACATGGCCGCAGTATGGGTCCATGCCCCGGCGATTTCCGTGAACTGCGTCACACCCGGGTTGCGCCTGCAATGGCCTGGGGTGGCGCCGGCCGGGTGGCGGGGACGTCTTTTGTCCGGCGGTGGCGGCAGGAGGGCCGGGCACGGCGTAAAATCGCTGCTCGAAAAGCCCGCGAGATGACGCCATGACCACGCCCGCCCCCGCCCACGACAACCCGATGGGCACCGACGGCTTCGAGTTCGTCGAGTACACCGCGCCCGATCCCGAGGTGCTGGGCGCGCTCTTCGAGCAGATGGGCTTCAGCGCGGTGGCGCGGCATCGCTCGAAGGACGTGATCCTGTACCGGCAGGGGCGGGTGAACTTCATCGTCAACCGCGAGGCCGACAGTTTCGCGCAGAGCTTCGCGCGCGTGCACGGCCCGTCGGCCTGCGCCTTTGCCATCCGCGTGAAGGATGCCGCGCAAGGCGTACCAGCGCGCGATCGACCTCGGCGCCAAGCCCTTCCAGGGCCGCGTCGGGCCGATGGAGCTGAACATTCCCGCGATCAAGGGCATCGGCGACAGCCTCATCTATTTCATCGACCGCTATCCGGGCAACCAGGGCACGCTCTCGATCTACGACGTGGACTTCGTTCCCTTCGAAGGCGTCGACCAGCATCCCGCGGGCGGGGGCCTCATCGAGATCGACCATCTCACGCACAACGTCTATCGCGGGGCGCATGGACGTCTGGGCGCAGTTCTACGAGAAGCTCTTCAACTTCCGCGAGATCCGCTACTTCGACATCAAGGGCAAGAAGACCGGGCTCACCTCGCGCGCGCTCACCAGCCCGTGCGGCAAGATCCGCATCCCGATCAACGAGCCCTCGGACCACAAGTCGCAGATCCAGGAATACCTCGACGCCTACCATGGCGAGGGCATCCAGCACATCGCGCTTGTCCACTGCGGACATCTTCGCCACCGTCGAGAGGCTGCGCGCGAGGAACGTGCGCTTCCTCGATACGCCGGACGCCTACTACGCCGGCATCGACGACGCGCGTGCCCAACCACGGCGAGGACCTCGCCCGGCTGAAGAAGAACCGCATCCTCATCGACGGCGAGGGCATCGACAAGGAGCATCATGAGGACAAGCTCCTGCAGATCTTCACCGAGACCGTGATCGGCCCGATCTTCTTCGAGATCATCCAGAGGAAAGGCAACGAAGGCTTCGGCGAGGGCAACTTCAGGGCCCTCTTCGAGTCCATCGAGGCCGACCAGATCGCCCGCGGCGTCCTCTGAAAATAACGGGGTCAGGTTACATTGTTATTGTCAAATGCAAGGGCGATGGAACCGCCGACGACACTATTTCGGGTCAGGGCCGAAATATTGCAGGAAAGCCAAGAGCAAATTAACCGCCGATGGACGCCGATGGACGCCGATGAATCGGGAGAACAATGAACGATCGAGCAATGATATGCAGCTGAAGTACCTCGTCGGGCTTGGGCAACCACCACGAGAGCGAGGCGATGCCCGGCGCGTTGCCGATCGGGCAGAACTCGCCGCAGCAGACGCCTTTCGGCTTGTACGCCGAGCAGCTCTCCGGCACGGCGTTCACCGTTCCGCGCGCGCACAACCTGCGCAGCTGGCTCTATCGCCTGCGGCCGGCGGCGATGCACGGGCCGTTTCGCCGCATCGGCGACGGGCATCATCCGCACCGCGCCCCATCGCGAGGCCGATGCGTCGCCCAACCGCTTGCGCTGGGATCCGATGCCGATGCCGGAGGGCCCCGACCGATTTCGTCGACGGGCTCGCCACTTTCGCCACCAACGGCGCCGCGCGGCTGCAGCAACCGGTGTCGCGGTGCATCTGTATGCCTGCAACCGTTCCGATGCAAGGGCGCGTGTTCTACGATGCCGACGGCGAACTGCTGATCGTGCCGCAGCAGGGCGCGCTCATGATCGCCACCGAGTTCGGCGTGCTGGCGGCCGCGCCCGGCGAGATCGCGGTGGTGCCGCGCGGCGTGAAGTTTCGCGTCGAGGTCGCAGGCGCCTCGCGCGGCTACGTCTGCGAGAACTACGGCGCGCCGTTCCGCCTGCCCGGAGCTCGGCCCGATCGGCGCCAACGGGCTCGCCGCGGCGCGCGATTTCCTCGTGCCGGTGGCGGCGTTCGAGGACCAGCCCGGCCCGGTCGCAGGTGATGGCGAAGTTCGCGGGGCACCTGTGGTCGACGGAGCTCGCGCACTCGCCGCTCGACGTGGTGGCGTGGCACGGCAACTACGCGCCGTACAAGTACGACCTCGCGCGCTTCAACGTCATCAACACGGTGAGCTTCGACCATCCCGATCCCGTCGATCTTCACCGTGCTCACCTCGCCGTCGGACACGCCGGGCACGGCGAACTGCGACTTCGTGATCTTCCCGCCGCGCTGGATGGTCGCCGAGCACACCTTCCGCCCGCCGTATTTCCACCGCAACGTGATGAGCGAGTTCATGGGGCTGGTGCGCGGCGAGTACGACGCGAAGGAGGGCGGCTTCCTGCCCGGCGGCGCGAGCCTGCACAACTGCATGAGCGCGCACGGCCCGGACAAGGCCTCCTACGAGAAGGCCGTGTCCGGCGAAGCTCGAGCCGCATGAAGCTCGACAACACGCTGGCCTTCATGTTCGAGACGCGCTTCGTGCTGGAGCCGACGGCCTTCGCCCTCGCATCGCCGGCGCTGCAGGCCGACTACGACGCAGGCCTGGTCCGGGTTCGACAAGCCGAAGACCGGAAAATGAAACTCGCATCCCTGAAGGGCCCGACCCGCGACGGCACGCTGCTCATCGTCAATTCCGGCCTCTCGCGCGCGGTGACGGCCGAAGGCATCGCGCCGACGATGCAGCACCTGCTCGAGAACTGGGACGCGCTCTACCTGAGGATGATCGACGCCGCGGAAAGCCTCGAGTGCGGCGGCGAGCGCCACGCCTTCGATTTCCAGGCGGCGCTCGCCAAGGGGGAGGTGGCCGCGCCCCTGCCGCGCGCCTTCCAATGGCTCGACGGCTCCGCCTACCTCAGCCACGTCGAGCGCGTGCGCCGCGCGCGCAACGACACGGTGCCGGAAAGTTTCTACAAGGACCCGCTCATGTACCAGGGCGGGGCGGACGCGATGATGGGGCCGCGCGACCCGATCCGCGCCTTGTCGGAAGACTGGGGCATCGATCTCGAGGGCGAAGTCGCCGCGATCACGGCAGACGTGGCGATGGGCGCCACGCCGCGGAAGCCTCGACCGCGGTGCGCCTGCTCACGCTGGTGAACGACGTGTCGTACCGCAGGCTGATCCCGGCCGAGCTCGCCAAGGGCTTCGGCTTCGTCAACGGCAAGGGCGCGAACGCTCTCGCGCCGGTGGCGGTGACGCCGGACGAGCTGGGCAATTCATGGGACGGCGGCAAGATCCACCTGCGGCTGGTGTGCCACGTTCGCGGGCAGTGGTTCGGCAACCCGAATGCGGGCGACGACGCGCAATTCAGCCTGTTCGACCTGATCGCGCACGCGGCGAAGACGAGAGAGCTGAAGGCCGGCACGCTGGTGGGCACCGGCACGATCTCCAACCAGGACCGCGCCACCGGCTACGCCTGCCTGATGGAAGCGCGCCTGGTCGAGCAGGTCGAGCTGGGCGAGGCGAAGACGCCGTTCCTTTCCTTCGGCGACAGCGTGAAGATCGAGATGTTCGACCACCATGGCGAGACCATCTTCGGCGCCATCGAGCAGCGGGTCGAGAAATACCGGAAAGACAGAATTGAACCGCCGATGAACGCCGATGAACGCCGATAAATGCAAAGGCAATTCGGGGTTTGGTCCGGGATCGCTGGCGGTTGCCGAAGCCACCCGACCTTCACGATTTTATCGGCGTTCATCGGCGTTCATCGGCGGTTCCATCGCCCTTTGCCCGAAATTCGCGTTAACGGAAAAGGGAAATGGCAGGACAAACGGACCACAAGCTGAGAGGCAACTACGCGGACATGCGGCCGGACTTCACGGTCGACCAGGCGTGGGGCGCCTACAGCGAGGCGGAGCACGAGCTGTGGCGCCGCCTGTATCGGCGGCAAGCGGACCTCGTGCCGCGCTACGCCTGCGACGAATACATCGAGAGCCTCGCGAAGCTCGACTTCGGCCGCGGCATCCCGCGCTTCGACGCGGTGAACACGAAGCTCGCGCGCGCCACCGGCTGGCAGATCGTCGCCGTGCCCGGGCTGCTGCCTGACTTCACGTTCTTCGACCACCTCGCGCACCGGCGCTTCCCGGTGACGGTCTGGCTGCGCGAGCCGGAAGAATTCGACTACATCGTCGAGCCCGACATCTTCCACGACTTCTTCGGCCACGTGCCGCTGCTCTTCCATCCGGTCTTCGCCGATTACCTCGAGGCCTACGGCAAGGGCGGGGTGAAGGCGCAGGGGCTCGACGCCCTCGACTTCCTCGCGCGGCTCTACTGGTACACGGTGGAGTTCGGGCTGATCGAGACGCCGAAGGGGTTGCGAACCTATGGCGCCGGCATCCTCTCCTCGGGCGGCGAGATCGCGTATGCCATCGAAAGCGAACAGCCCAACCGGCTCGGCTTCGACCTCGCTGCGCATCATGCAGACGCGCTACAAGATCGACACCTTCCAGGAAACCTATTTCGTGATCGAGAGTTTCCGCGAGCTGTTCGACGCTACCGCGCCGGACTTCACGCCCTATTACGCCGCGCTTCGCTCGCGCGAGCCGCATTCGGCCGCGGCCGTCCTGGCAAGCGATCGCGTCGTGCACCCGGGCCGCAATGCGACCCGCCAAGCACGCAAGAACGCTGCGGAATAAGCTCGTCAGGTGGTCGCCATGGAATTGTCATCGGCAATTGTGCCGGCTCACCAACTGAGTGTGTGCTTTCGGCCACAAGGAGCCGGTGGCCAGTGCCTCTCAACTGCCCGCAAACCGGTCGTTTAGTGCGCCTTGGTCCACCGCGGCAATGGGGCGGTTGGGCCCCTACGTCGCTGCGCGCATTTTGGTTACATAAAGGTCAAGCTGACCGATGCGATTTGTGCCGACGATTGCGGGGTCCGCCGAATATCGCCATACTTCATAAAATTTGCTTCCAATGCGATGGATTCGCAATTGAGTGAGGGCGAGGGTGCCGTGTTGCCTTCAATAGCGGTACGAAACTCGCGGCACATTTCCTCACTGAAAACAGCGCCATGGCGGAGCCGATCTCGAAAAATCATAACCCTGTATGAAGCTCTTGCGCGGGACCTCGCGTAGCCTCATTGCGCGCGTCGCGTGCGGCTTTTGCCTCGTGCTTTTCACGTTGTTGTTCGCGCTTGGCGCCGAGGCCGCAGGTCCCAAGCGCGTGCTTATCCTTCACTCTTTTAGTCGCGACTTCGCGCCGTACGACGCAATCGCGTCCACCTTTCGAACCGATCTCGCGCGGCGCTCCACCGAGCCGCTCACGTTTCGTTGAAGTGAACCTCGATTTCAGGCGCGTAGCCAATGAGAAGGAAGAGCGCGCATACGTCGAATTCCTAAACGCTCGGTCCGACGACGGCCCGCCGGATGTCGTGGTAACGCTTGGCCCCCCCGCTGCTCGGTTCTACATACGGCACCGGGCGGAACTATTCGCCAATGCGCCGCTCGTCATGGGTGCCCTGGACGCACGATTCTCGCAGCAGCTTCCCCTGCTGCCGGGCGATGCCGTGGTGGCCGGAAAGCTCGACCTTCCTGCGTTGGTCGGCAACATACTGCAGGTGCTGCCCGAAACCCAGACCATTGCTGTCGTGGTCGGCGCATCCGAACTCGAACGCTTCTGGCTCGGGGAACTCAAACGCGAGTTCGCATCGTTCACGAGCCGGGTCAAGTTCGAGTGGCTCAACGACCTCTCGCTTGCACAGATGCAGGAGCGAATTGCGAAGCTGCCACCGCATTCGGCGGTCTTGTACGCTCTGCTCATTGTCGATGCCGCGGGCGTTCCTCACGAGAGGCAGGACGCGCTGGCGCAGCTTCATTCCGCGGCGAACGCTCCAATCTTCGGCTTATACGAAAGCGAACTTGGCAAGGGCATCGTCGGCGGCCCTTATTCCTCGCAACGTATCCGGGGCGAGCATATCGCCACGGCGACCCTTCGCGCGCTGCACATCCCAACCGATTTTCAGCCGCAGGTCGACATCATCGGTTCCGAGGCTCCGGTGTACGACTGGCGCGAGTTAAGCCGGTGGAACATCGACAGCGGGAGGCTTCCGCCCGGCAGTGAGGTCCGGTACAAACCTCCGTCGATCTGGGAGGAGCACCAAGTCGCCGTCATCGCGACGACGACCGCGTTGCTCTTGCAGGCGGCGCTGATCACCGCGCTCCTCATCCAGCGGAGCCGACGCCGCCGGGCCGAACAAGATGCTCAGCGCCTCGGAGGGCGCATCCTGACGGCACAGGAGGATGAACGGCGCAGGCTTGCGCGAGAGATGCATGACGACGTGACGCAGCGCTTGGCTGCCCTCGCCATCGATGCCGCCAAGATGCAGCACGATGCGGCAAACTCTGCGAGCAGCGAAGCGTTGGATACCATTCGCGAGCGCTTGGTGGAATTGAGCCAGGACGTACACGCGTTGTCGTATCGCCTGCACCCCGCGGTGATCGAGGACCTGGGACTGGTCGCGGCGTTGAGAGTGGAATGCAACAGAATTGCGCGCCAGGAGCCCATTAGCGTGGATTTTGCTTCTGAGGACATCCCGAAAAAGGTCGATGCGAACACGGCCATCTGTCTGTTCCGAGTCGCGCAGGAGGCGCTGCGCAACGTCGTGCGTCATGCAAACGCAAGTAGCGTCGAGGTCTCGTTGCGGCGCACTGAAGGCGGAATCACGCTTGCCGTGCACGACAACGGCAGGGGTTTGATTGATTCAGGCGCCGATGGCCGCGCGAGCCTCGGCCTCGTGAGCATGCGTGAAAGGGTTCGCCTTGTTGGCGGTAAGCTCGACATCATCGGTCGACCCGATCACGGCACCTCGGTGGTTGCCTGGGTGCCCATGCAGGAGGCCGCATGACACGTCCCCGAATCGTGCTCGCCGACGATCACCGGATCGTGGTGGAAGGACTCAAGAGTCTCCTCGCTCGCGACTTCGAATTGATTGGCGTCGTCGAAGACGGACAAAGGATGATCGATGCGGCACGTACGCTGCGTCCCGATGCCATCGTCGCCGACATCAGCATGCCCTTGCTCAACGGCATCGAGGCGCTCGAACAGCTCAGGAAGGATGGTCTCGAAGTCCCGGTAGTCTTCCTGACCATGCACCACGAGGTGGAGTATGCCTCTATGGCGCTTGAGGCCGGAGCTGCGGGCTATGTCCTCAAGCATGCGGCTCCAGAAGAGCTGGTACGGGCCGTGCGGGTCGCCCTGGAAGGCGGAACGTACGTGAGTCCTTCGCTCGCCGCCGAGCTGTTTGAAGCTGAGAGGGCGAAGGCGCGACGCAACGATGGGCCGCGCGTCACTTTATCGGCGCGCCAGCGCGACGTTCTGCGCCTGCTCGCGGACGGCCGTTCGGCAAAGGAAATTGCCAAGGCGCTCGACATATCATCTCGCACGGTCGAATTCCATAAGTACAAGCTCATGGAGTCGCTTGGTCTCAAGAACAGCGCCGAACTGATCCAGTTCACGATAAAGCAGGGCATCGTCTAGCCCCGAGTGCGCAAGGCCGCGCGCTCGGCGACTGCAGCGTCCGCCGCCGTCGCTAGTAATTTTTCCAGTCTTCGCCGCGTAACTTTTCCAGTTGTCGCTCGAAAACGTGCGAGCTGACGGCGGGCCACGGTTTGCCCATGATCCGGTTCGCCTCAATCGAAAAGAGCAACGTCCTTCATGGCGAACGGCATGAACTGCGTATTACTGGGCGAGCGGCATCACGGCCTGAGCGACGGCGTCCGTGGATTGCTGGAGACAGCTTTCAGCGCCGTGTTCATGGTTGCGGACGCGAATTCGTTGATGGAAGGCGCTGCACGTATTCAACCTACGCTGGTCGTCGTTGATTTGGCGCTCGCCGGCGGAGACTTGGCGTGTCTCGTTGAGTCGCTTCGAGAGGGCGCGCCGGCCGCAAAGGTACTGTTGCTCAGCGTGCACGACGAGCCGGCGGTCGCCGCTGCCGCGGTTGCGGCAGGCGCCGACGGCCTCGTTCTGAAGCGTGCGATGGCGACCGATTTGTTGCCGGCGGTCGACGCGCTACTCGCGGGTCGCCGCTACTTCACTCCGGTTGCCGGCGATAAGCCGGCAGCGGTTTTTTCCCGTCGAACCTGATAGAGGAGCGTTCATGTACTTCACCGACGATTCGCTGTTTCCCGAAAACATGCAGCCGACGATCATCACTGCGGCGCCTTTCGGTCCCGAGTGGCTTCCCGGAGATGTGGAGGATCTTCCTGTCAGCTTCAAGGACCAGGTGCAGGCGGCGGTCGACTGCTACAACGCCGGCGCCACGATGCTGCACGTCCACGTCCGCGATCCCAAGACGGGCCAAGGCTCGACCAACTTCGATCAATACAACGAGCTTCTAAGCATGCTGCGCGCCGCCGTGCCGAAGATGATCCTGCAGGTCGGGGGATCGATCTCGTTTGCGCCCCATACGGCGGACGCGAAGGCGAAGTGGCTCGACTATGACACGCGCCACATGCTCACGGAACTCAACCCGAAGCCGGATGTGGTCACGGTCACGACCGGGACGACGCTCTGGGACGTGACGCAAGCATTCGTCCCCGGCGATGCGGACGGGACGCACCTCAATGATCCGAAGGTCGCGGCCGCCTGGGCCGATATGGTCGTGGATTCGACTTCCAAGTTCTACCTCGAACACCTGAAGCGGCTCTCCGCGAACAAGATCCAGCCGTACTTCGTGCCGGCCCACGTCCACCAGCTCGAAATCATCGAGCGGGTTCTGCGCGCGGGTGTGTACAAGGGCCCGCTGAATCTCGCGCTCTGTGGTTACGGCGGCGGCACGATGGGTCGCAACCCATTCGACTGGATGGAGATGCTGCGCCGCGCTCCGCACGGCGCATCGAGTGTCACATTCTGGAGCAGCATGCGCGGCAACATCGCGATCCAGACGCTGGCCACGATCCTCGGCGTCCATGTGCGCGTCGGCAATGAGGACAACATCTGGGACATGCACAAGAAGCGCTGGTCGACGGTGAAGCAAGTCGAGTGGGCGGTCAAGCAGAGCGAGCAGTTCGGCCGCAAGGTCGGCGACGGCCGACGAGGCGCGCCAGATCATGAAGATCGGCGTGTGGTACGAGACGGTCGAAGAGACGCTGTTCAAGGCAGGACTGCCGCCGAACCGGCCGGAGGGCTACAAGGGATTCCTCGCGTACGACACGGATGGTCGCCTGCCGAAGGCGGGAGACACCCGCACCAACCCCGTGAGCATCCTGTAGTGAGCGCGTAGGCGCGGTGCTTGCGCGAACCACAGACGCAGGCGCCGCGCTTCCGTGTCCTCTGGAAGTTACTCACTTCGACGATTCATGCAATCGGCCGAATCCATGAATGACAGCAACCAGACCGAGCCGCAAACCGGGCCTTGGGACGACGCGCTGCTCCAACTGGTCGAGTGGGAATCCGGCTTCGCGGAGACGTGTGCACGCATAGCGACCAACCCGTGGCGATCCGGTGTCCTGTCCCGAAAGCTGGTCGAACTCATCAGCGTCGCCCTGAATGCCGCATGCACGAACCTCAACGCGGACGGCACGCGACGGCACATTCGCAAGGCGCTCGCGACCGGCGCCAGCCGCGACGAGATCCTTTTCACCCTGAAGTGTGCAGCGGTGATGTCGATTCACTCGTGCAGCCTCGGCGCGCCCATTCTCCTGGAAGAGGCGAAGAACCTCGGCGTGAAGCGGGAAACCGGCCTCCCAGTGCCAACGCCAGCCTGCGACAAGATGAAAGCCATGGGGCAGTGGAACACGGCGTGGGACCCATTCTACGAGCTTGACCCATCGTTTACCGACGAGTTCATGGCAACCGGCGCGGGCATCTACGCGGGCGGAATCCTTCCCCCGAAGGACGTGGAGCTGCTGAGCATCGCGCTCGATGCGTCGTTCACGCACATGTGCGCGCTCGGCACGCGGCGTCACATCCGCAACGCGCTCAAGGCGGGCGCGAAGATCGAGGAAGTCATGGAGGTGCTGAAGCTTTGCGTCGTGCAAAGCGTCCAGGCGCTGAACCTCGGCGTGCCGATTCTCGCCGAAGAGCTTGCACGGCAACGCGCGAAGGCGACCTGACTGCAGCGTCCTCTCGCAAGGAGCATCGAAATGGGAAATGAAGCCGGAGAGAGCTTGAAGGCACGGGCCGTCGAGGAGTTCAAGCTCTTCTGGCTCATCGCCCTGTACCTCTGGGTATTCCTGGGCTCGTTCACGGTCTACCGCAGGCTCGTCGTTGCCGAAACCGGCACAGCCTATCTGCACTACGGCATCGCGGTGATCGAAGCGCTCGTCATCGCCAAAGTCATTCTCATAGGCGGCATGTTCGGCTTCACTCGGCGCTTCGACAACAAGCCGCTGTTCGTGCCGGTGCTCTACAAATCGATCCTGTCTGCCATCCTCGTGCTGCTGTTCGGCGTGGTCGAGCACCTCGTCGAAGGGTGGTTCCACAAGCAGGGCCTGGTGGGTGGTCTACGCGAAATTGCCAGCGTTGGCGCCTACGAGCTTGGCGCGCGCGTGCTGACGCTCTTCGTAGCCATCGTTCCATTTTTCGCGTTCGGCGAGATCGGCCGCGTCCTGGGGCCGCAGAAGCTTGCGGCGATGTTCTTCGGTAAGCGCGAAGAAGTACAGACTTCGAGGGAATCGAGATGAAGAAAAACAAGATGGCAGATCCGCGGATGACCCGCGTAAGCGACCTCAGGCCGGGGCAATATGCCGACGGGAGCCCGCTGGATGATGTCCGGTACCTCGAGTGCAAGCTGTCGAAGGTGTGGCCGCTTTCGGAGTCCCGGGACGAGAAGATTCCGAACAAGCAAGCGCGACCTGATCGATCAGCGCCGTGACGCAAATTGGACAACGAGGGAGGGACGAATGAGAAGATCAATCGCAACAATCTGTCTGCTCGCCATCGCCGTGATCGGCGGCGCCTTGGCGCAGGCGCAGGCGCCGGCGGCGCCGGCCGCAAGTCAGGCCGCCGCCGAACCGGCGACCGGTGACCGCTGGCCGAAAACCGCGCAGCTCGACGGCGCGACCTACACCGTCTATCAGCCGCAACTCGACAGTTGGGACTTGTTCAACCTGACGGCGCACGCGGCCGTGTCCGTCCTGCCGCCGGGCGGCGAAGCTCCCGCGTTCGGGGTACTGAAGCTCACGGCGAAGACGAAGGTCGACCGCCTCGCGCGGACAGTGTATTTCACCGACACAACGGTGCAGGCCGCGAACTTTCCTTCCGCGCCGAACTGGGCGGCGAGCTATCAGCAGGCGTTTCAGGCGCTGTTCGTCAAGGGGCCGTTCACGGTCGCGCTCGACCGCATGGAGGCGGCGCTGGCCGTGCTCAACGCGCAGAACCAGGCGAATTCGGTTCCGGTGCAGAATCCGGTCCCGCAGTTCGTGTTCTCGACGACTCCGGCGGTGCTCGTCACGGTCGACGGCGACCCGGCGTGGCGAAAGATCGCGGGGACTTCGTATGAGCGCGTGCTCAACACACGACCGCTGCTGTTGCGGGACGGGTCCACCGTCTATTTCCACCTCTTCGACGGATTCCTCAAGGCGCCGGGGCTCGCGGGCCCATGGTCGGTCGCAACACTCGTCCCACCCGGCATCGTCAAGGCCGCTACCGATCTTGGCGCTGGCGGGGCGGTCGATTTGATGGAAGGCCCAGTCGACGAAAAGACCGCCAAGAAGCCCTCGCTCGCCGCCGGCGCGCCGGGCGTCATCGTCGTGACCAAGCCCACCGAGTTGATCGTTACCGACGGTGCGCCCGACTGGGTCGGGACTCGACGGCACCGGCTCGCTGCTCTACGCGAAGAACACCGACGCAAATCTGTTTGTCGACATGGACACAAGCCAGAACTACGTGCTTGTGAGCGGGCGTTGGTTCACGACGAAAGATATCAAAGGTCCGTGGTCGTACGTCGCGGCCAAGGATCTTCCGGCAGCGTTTGGCAAGATCCCAAATGACAGCCCGAAGGAGAATGTGAAGGCGTCGATTCCGGGGACGACGCAGGCCAAGGAAGCGTTGATCGCAACGCAGATTCCGCAGACCGCTCAGGTAGACCGGGCCAAGGCCACTTTCGATCCGCAGCTTCCCGGCGCGCCGGACATCGCGCCGCTTGCGAATACTTCGCTCAAGTACGTCGTCAATTCGGCGTTCGCCGCTGATCCAGGTCCCGAGCGGGGTCTGGTACGCGTTGGACAAGGCCGTATGGTTCACCGCGCCGACGCCGAGGGGCCAGTGGGCGGTCGCCACATCGGTGCCGGCCGAAATCTACGCGATCCCGCCCAGCTCGCCGCTCTACTACGTTACGTATGTGAAGGTCTACGACGCGACGCCAACGACGGTCACGGTCGGCTACCTTCCGGGCTATATGGGCTCGTACGTCGCCGATGGGACCGTCGTCTACGGTACGGGCTACGCGTACGCCCCCTACATCGGCACGGCGGTCTGGTACGCACCACCCGTGACCTACGGCTATGCGGCGGGCCTCGCGTGGACGCCATGGACCGGCTGGGGCTTTGGCTATGGTATGGGGTGGGCCTACGGGGCCGCGTGGGGCACGGGCGCGTGGGGCTGGGGCGCTGCGCCGTACTGGGGCGCCTACGCAGGCGCAGCATGGGGCGCCGCGGGCGCCTACGGCGCGTGGGGTCCGGGCGCATGGGCGGCCACGTCGGGCAACACCTATCACCAGTGGGGCAACACGAGCGCGGTCACGCATTCGTCCGCGGGCTACAACGCGTGGACCGGCAACGCCTGGTCAGGACAGGCCGGGCACTCGTACAACTCGCAGACCGGACAGATTTCGGCGGGCCAGCGCGGCACAGTGGGCAACGTCTACACCGGCAACTACGCGAGCGGCACGCGCGGCGCGACGTACAACCCGACGACGGGCGTATCGGCTTCGGGCGCGAAAGGCACGGTCGGCAACGCGTACACGGGACAATCGACCAACGTCGCGCGCGCGAACGTGAGCGGCCCTGGGGGCAACGATGTGCGCGCCGCCACGGTGGGCAACGATCACTACGCCGATGTGAACGGGAACGTCTACAAGAACACCGGCAGCGGCTGGGAACAACACAATAGTAGCGGCGGATGGAGCAGCGCCAGCAGCGAGGGTGCGCACTCGATGGAGTCCGAGCAGCAGGCGCGCAACATGGGCGAGCAGCGCTCCGCGGCGTCGTCGTGGGGTGGGGGCGAGCACAGCTACGGCAGCGGCTTCCACGGCAGCGGCAGCGAGCCGGAATCGCATGGCGGATTCGACCGCGGCGGCGGCGGCTGGGGGGCGGCGGCTTTCGCGGCGGTGGCGGCCGCGGCCGGCGCTGATCGTCGGTGGACAAGCCGGAGCGTTGGGTCGCCGGCGTGCAGGGCGCCGCAGGCAAGCGCCGGTCGCGTTGGCGATGGATCTCGGTTGCGCTGGTCATATGGGCCATCGTGGCTTATCTGCTCGCGCCCCGGCTGTGGTCGTACTACTTCGAGCACGCGAAGCCTCTGCCGGACGTAGAACGCGTCACGCACACGTCCGACGGGCATCCCGGCGATCCGGTCAACATCGCATTGGAGGGCAGCGAGCACGATGTCGTGAAGGCGATGCTCGCCGCAGGCTGGTTACCCGCCGATCCGGTCACGTTCGAGTCGAGCGTCCGCATCGCGGTGGACACAGCGTTGCGGCGTCCCGACGACTCGGCGCCCGTCAGCCCGCTGTTCCTGTTCGGACGCGTGCAGGACCTGGCCTTCGAGCAGCCGGTGCCGGGCGGTCCCAAGCATCGCCACCACGTCCGGTTCTGGCGCTGGAGCAAAGAACGCGACGACTTGCCGGTGTGGTTCGGGGCCGTCACCTACGACGAGCGCGCCGGGCTGAGCTATACCACCGGCCAGGTGACGCATCACATCGGCGAGGACGTGGACGCCGAGCGCGATCGTCTTGCGCAGAAGATCGTCGGCGCGAACTGGGCGGGTGGCGTCGAGTGGATCACGGGATTCCATACCGAGCTCGAGGGTCGCAACGGGGGCGGCGATCGCTGGCGCACCGACGGTCGGCTTGCGGTCGTGCGGTTGCTTCCGCCGGCCGCGGCGTCGCCCCGGTGATTGGGCGCGCTAGCGGCGTCGTGCTGCCGCTGCGGGCTGTCGTCGTGCCGCGGGTGTACCTGTTGCCGCGACTCGTTCATCGGCGCATGCGCTCCCTCATGTGCCCCTGGTATGGCGCACTTAACCTCTTAGACGGACAGCGGCGGCAGGGCACCCGCCGGCCGAAAGTGGCGCGCGGACTCTCGAACGGATCGAGCGGATGTTCGACCCGCCTTTGCGGCAAGGTGCGAGGCATGCGCTGCTGGAGTCTTACGACCGCTTGGCTCGATGCCCAACGGCAGCTTCGGGTCGAATACGGACGTACAAGCCGCTGCAATCCTTCTTTCGAAAAACTTGGAGAAGATGCAGGGCCATGGCGAAGCTGAGAGGGTGTCGGCGATTGGGGGCGGGGCGTAAAATCAATAATCCACATATTGAACGTCGGCTGGGCGCTTTCGCCGGGAAGGGCCGTTCGGGTAGAGTGCCAACTCCTCCCGCCATTGCCCGCGAAGAACAGCCTTGTTGCGACATGCGAGTTCGCTGATCGGAGTGCTGCTTGCCGTCTTCGGGCTGGCGCGCCTCGGCCTGCTGGTTGCGCACGACCCGCTGCTGGGTTACGCCAACCAGTACGACATGCTGCGCATCAGCGCCTGCACGGGCCTGTATCCCGACCTGCCCGAGCCGCAGCGTTTCGCCGCCACCATCGAAGCCCCGCTGGAGCGTTACGCGCTAGGCGAAAGGCGCGGCGCCGACTGCTACGCCGGCTCGGAACTGCTGTTCGCCGCGCCGGTGGCCGCGTGGACGCGCGCTTTCGGCGATGGCGCGGCAGGCCAGCGCAAGGTGAGCCTGCGCACCGTCGGCTACGTGAAGCTTGGGGTCGCCGCGGCGATGGTCGCCATCCTCGCATGGCAGTTGTGGCCCTTCGGCCTCGCCTCGATCGTGCACGGCACCACGGTCGCGCTGGTGCTGGGCGATCCGCTTGTCGGCCTCTGGTTCAACACGCTTTACGCCGAGGCGTCGATCCTGCTCGGCGCGTATTTCCTCATCGGCATGGTGATGGTCATCGGGCTGCGCGATTCCGCGCGCACGGGGCACTGGATCGCGCTGGCCTTCGGCTGCCTGCTGCTCGGGCTCGCGAAGGAACAGTTCTTTCTGTTGCCGCTCGCCTTGCTGCTGGCCGCGATGCCCGCGCTCTGGCCGGTCTCGCGCCGCGCCAGTTTCGTGATGATCCTGGTCGCGCTCATTCCCGTCGCCGCGCTCGCGCTTTCCGCGATCGCCAAGCCCGGGGACGTGCAGCAGGCCAATCGCGTCAATGCCTATCTCGGCGCGGTGCTGCCGGCCTCGCAGGACGAGAAGGCCACGCTCGCGCGGCTGGGCCTGCCCGCGCGTTGCGCGGCGCTCTCCGGCGCGACGTGGTACCTGAAGCGGGGCGAGAAGATCGAGGACATCTGCCCCGAAGTGCTGCGCATTTCCAGCGTGGCCTTCCTCAAGCTCGCCACGAGCGAGCCGCAGACGCTGGCGGACGTCGTCGCGCGAATCCTGCCGGCGACGCAGAACGCCTACCTCGGCTACCTCGGCGTGGTCGCCGGCGAACGCCTCGCGGGCGTCGAGTCGCTGCCGGTCGAGGCAGGCACGGCGTGGGGGGCGATGGCGGCGGGCCTGCCCTCGCTCGCGTACATGGCGCTGGTCGCGTTCGCGATGCTGGCGAGCGTGGCGGCATTTTTCTGGGTGGCGCTGGCAAGCACGCGGCGCGCGCAGGGGCCGCGCGCGCTGCCCGCGTACCTCGTCCTGCTCGCCATCGCGATGGCCTACGCGCTCGGAACGACGGCGTTCGGCGACGGCTTCAGCGAAGCGGCGCGCCACCAGCTCCTCGGAACGGCCTGCCTCTATGCGTGGCTGGTGGCCGCGCTGATCCTTGTGCTGAAGACGCTGGGCGGCGAGGCGACCGCATGGCAGCGCGTCGCGCTCGTCATCGCGCTCGCCGCCGCGGGCGGGGCGATGCTGCCGCTGGCGAAATGGGTCGAAGGCAGGAGGCTCGCGGTGGGCGTGGTATCCGACCGCTCGGCAACCGCGTCGCGCCCTCCGGAACCACGGTGCAGGGCTGGGCGCTCGATCCTTTCGGCGTCGCCGAAGTCACGGCCCGCATCGGCGACCGGCACGGTCGCGGCGACGATCGGCCAGCCCAGCTCCGACCTGCAGCGGGTCTTTCCTTCCTATCCGGAATCGAAGCGCGCCGCGTTCGTGATCGACGTGCCGGCCGAGGCGCTGGCGACGCTTCCCGCCGAGATGCGCGTCGAGGTGAAGAACGCGAAGGGCGTGGTCACCGAGATCGATCGCAGGCGCCTGCAGCCCGCGCCCGCGGCGACCCCGGCAGAAACGCCGGCGCCTCAGGTGGCGAAGTAGATCGCCGCCAGCATCGCCGCGCCGACCACGTAGCTCGACGGATCGCGGATCGCGAACAGCACGGGATCCTCGCCGAGCTCGCGCCGGTGCGCGAGCAGCCAGACGCGCGTCACCCAGTAGAGCAGCAGCGGCGGCGCCACCCACAGGAACGCGGGCTGGCGGTAGAGCACGAGCACGTCGCGGCTGGTGATGTAGAGCGCGAACACCAGCACCGCGAGGTAGCCGCTGCACGCGCCGAAAATGCCGATCGCGAGATGGTCGCCGGCGCGATACCCGCGCCCCGCGGCGCGCGCGTCCGGCGTTTCGCGCGCTTCCAGTCTCGTGAGTTCCGCATGGCGCTTGCCGAGCGCGAGCGAAAGGAACAGGAACATCGAGAACGCCAGCAGCCAGTGCGACACCACCACGCCGATGGCCGCCGCGCCGGCGGCGATGCGCAGCGTATAGAGGACGGCCAGCACGAACACGTCGGCCACGGCGACGCGCTTCAGGCGCAGGGTGTAGGCGAGCGCGGTGGCGAGGTAGGCCGTGAGCACCCAGGCAAATCCCGTGTCGAGCCGCGCGGCGATCAAGGCAGCGCAGGCGAACAGGAGCGGCGCGATGAGCAGGCCGGCGCCGAGGCCGAGTTGCCCGGAGGCAAACGGCCGCGAGCGTCTTGTCGGGGTGCCGCCGGTCGGCCTCGAGGTCGGCGAGGTCGTTCACGACATAGATCGCGGAGGCGGTGAGGCATAGCGCGACAAAGGCGAAAAGCGCGGCGGCGCGCGCGCTCGGCGTCGCCGAGCAGGTGCGCGGTCAGCAGCGGCACGAAGACCAGCAGGTTCTTCACCCACTGGTGCGGGCGCAACGCGCGAAGCAACGGCCAGCCGCTGCGGGAGCGGCGATCGAAGGTCCTTTCGATCTCGCAACATTCGGCGGCGCGGCTGCGCAGACGCCGGGCTCGCGCTGACGACGATGGCGCGGCGGGCGGCGGCCCATACCGGCAGGTCCGCCTGTCGTTGCCCGCATAGTCGAAACCGCGCGCGCCGAAACGCGCCACGAGCAGCGTCGCGCTTGGCGGCCCCTTCAGGTTCTCGCTGCGCGGAACTGCCGAGGACCTCGTCGAAGAGGCCGAGGGGCGCGGCGACCGATTGCGCGAGCGCCGCGTTGCTGGCGGTGGCGAGAACGATGCGCCGGCCTCGCGCGCGCTCGCTGCGCAGCCAGGCGAGGACGTCCTCGCGCCACGGCAGCGTTTCGGACGCAAGCGAGACGCGACCGGCGATCGACTGCTTGAACGCGGCCTTGCCGCCGAGCGAGCCAGAAGGGCAGCGCAAGCACGGTCCACGGCGCTCTCGCGAGCAAGCGCGACCAGGCTTTCGAGCAGCAGGTCGGAGGCGAGCAGCGTGCCGTCGAGGTCGACGGCGAGCGCGGGCTCGGCTTGCGGCGGCGTTGCGCAGTGCGGGATCGGTTTGGTCGCGGTCACATGGATGCGGCAGGCGCATCGGGCGACCGCGGCATGGGCGAGATGCTACCAGTTGCCGCGGCCGGCCTGCTGCGTCAGGCCAATACCAGGGCGAAGTTGCTGGCGGAAGGCCTCGATGTGCTCGGGCTCGGCCTTCTTCGCCAGGATCCAGGCGCACTTCTCGGCTTCGCGCTTCAATTGCGCGAGGTCCTTTGCGGCGCGATGCCTTCGAGCCAGCGGCTGTGCCGCAGCGCCCATCGCGCGCAACATGAACGCGGCCATTTCCTCCCGGCAATAGGCGATCCACGCCAGCTCGCTTTCGCGATCGGCCGTGAAGTGGGGCTTGTTGCTGAGGTCCATCGGCAGTCCTGTCCTTGAGAGGCTTGTGTCGCCTCGCCGGGCGGGCGAGCGGGCGCAGGGCTCCAGTATCGGCGGGGCGGCCTTTCAGGACGCTTACAACCGGGTTACGCCGTAACGCGGAGCGATTCAGGGCAGCGTGACCCAGAGCGGCTCGAGGAGGTTGTCGGCGCGGTGCACGACTTTCACGCCGGCGCGGGCGACCCAGGGGATCACCTGCCGGTGCAGGGGGATGGCGTAGCTGTTGTCCTTCACGACCATCAGCGCTTCGGCGAGGAGCTGCGCGCGGGCCTTCGGGTCCATCTCGACGTCGGACCGTTCGATCAGCCGGTCGAGCGCCTCGTCCCTGAAGCGCCCGGAATTGAAGTCGCCCTTGCCCTTGCCGTCGAAGCTGTGCAGCAGCGGCATCAGGGTCCGGCCGGGATCGGTGACCGCGCCGCCCCAGCCGTACATGTGCAGGCTGAAATCGAGCTGGTCGACCTTCTGGAAGAACTGCGCGCGCGGCAGCGTGGTGAGGCTGGTGCGCACGCCGACGCGGGCGAACATCGCGGTGAGCGCCGTGCAGATGCGCTCGTCGTTGACGTAGCGGTTGTTCGGGCAGAGGAGGGCGACTTCGAAGCCGTCGGGATAACCGGCCTCGGCGAGCAATTGCTTCGCGCGCGGCGGGTCGAAGCCCAGGCGCGGCTCGAGCGCCTTCGGGCTGGCGGATTCGGCCGGGACCATCGAGCCGGTGGGCCGCGATTGCCCGCGCATGACCTGCGCCTTGAGCGCCTCGATGTCGATGGCGTGGTAGAGCGCCTCGCGCACGCGCCTGTCCTTGAACGGGTTCCTGCCCTTCACGTTCGAATACCTGAGCTCGTCGCGCGACTGGTCCATGGCGAGGAAGACGATGCGGTTCTCCGGGCCCTCGATGACCGTCACCTTCGGGTTGCCCTTCAGCCGGCCGATGTCCTGCAGCGGCGGGTCGAGCACGAAGTCGAGTTCGCCCGAGATCACCGCCGCCATGCGCGTCGCGTCCGACTTGATCGGCCGGTACACGATCTCGTCGACGTTGCCCTCGAAGCGGCCCTCCTTCAGCCCCCACCAGTGGGGATTCTTGCGGAACGCGACGCGCACTTCCGGCTCGCGCGAGACGAACACATAGGGCCCCGTGCCGTTGGCGGCGCGCGAGGCGAACGTGTCCTCGGCGCTCTTGAAGTCCTGCGGCAGCTCGGCGCGGTTCCTGGTCGCCCAGGCGCGGCTCATGATGTAGATCGTGTTCAGGTCCTCGAGCAGCAGCGGATGGGGCCGCGGCGTGACGATCTCGACGGTGTGGTCGTCGATCGCGCGCGCCTTGCCGAGCGGGACGGCGAAGGTCTTGAAATTGGAATTCGCCGTTTGCGCGCGCTCGATCGAGAACACCACGTCCGTCGGCGGTGAATGGCGTGCCGTCGTGGAAGGCGACGCCGCGCCGCAGGTCGAAGCGCCACGTGGTCGGATTCACCTGCTGCCACGACCGGGCCAGCGAAGGCACCAGGCGCAGCTCCTTGTCGCGCGTGGTGAGGCGCTCATAGGCGTAGCCCATGAGCATGTTGTTCAGCCCCTCGTTCTGCGCCTGCGGGTCCGCGGTCATGAGGTCGCCCTGCGAGGACCAGCGCAGGGTGCCCGCCTGCGCGGGGCAGGCGAGGAGCGCCGCGACAAGCAGGGTGGGGAAACGGATCATGAGAGCAATGGAACCGCCGATGGACGCCGATGGACGCGGATAAACCCGCAGGCAAAAGCCCGGCGGGAATGGTCCGGGAATGCTGTGCCGTTGCGGACGCCTCCCACTATCAGGTCTTTTTCGGCGTCCATCGGCGTCCATCGGCGGTTCCAACCAGCAATGGTTGCGCCCCGCGCTGCTCGCCGGAGTGGAAGCGGGGTCAGCCCGTCACTTGATCTTGACCCAGGTGGCTTGCAGCCAGTTGTCGGCGCGGTGGACCACATCGACGTTGGCGCGCGAGGCCCACGGTATCACCTGCAGGTGCAGCGGGATCAGGTGCACGTTGTCGTGGTGCAGCTGCATCGCCTTGATGATGGTGGCCTGCCGGCGCTTCGGGTCGGTATCGCCCTTGGCATCGTCGACGAGCGCGTCGAACTCGGCGTTCTTGTAGTTGCCCCAGTTGTAGTCGCCGTCGCCCTTGTCGTTGCGGCTGTGCAGCACCGGCTGCAGCGTGAAGATGGCGTCCGTCGTGGCGCCGCCCCAGCCGAGCATGTACATGGACACGTCCATCTTCTGCGCCTTCGGGAAGTACTGCGCGCGCGGGATGGCATTCACCTTCACCGTGATGCCGATCTTCGAGAGCATCCCGGCGGTCGCGATGCAGATCTTCTCGTCGTTGATGTAGCGGTTGTTCGGGCAGTCGAGCTGGACTTCGAAGCCGTTCGGGTAGCCCGCTTCGGCGAGCAGCTTCTTCGCCGCCTCGACGTTGTAGGGGTAGCGCTTGTCCATCTCCTTCGGGATGCCCGCGCGCGTCGGGTTGGGCAGGTTGATCGCGGTCGGCACCGAGAGCCCGCGCATCACCGCCTTGTTGATCGCGTCGACGTCGATGCCCTGGTAGAAGGCCTGGCGCACGCGCTTGTCCTTGAACGGGTTCTTGCCCTTCACGTTGGAGTAGAGCAATTCGTCGCGCGCCTGGTCGAA
Organism: uncultured beta proteobacterium; assembly: GCA_963849005.1. Taxonomy (GTDB): domain Bacteria; phylum Pseudomonadota; class Gammaproteobacteria; order Burkholderiales; family Usitatibacteraceae; genus CAWKGC01. Next base: position 490,238 of record CAWKGC010000019.1, read on the forward strand.
GCCGAAGAAGATGATGCGGTTCTCGCGGCCTTCGTAGACCTTGATGTTCTTGTCCTGCTTCAGCTTCTCGATGTCCTGCACCGCGGGGTCGAGGACGAAGTCGAGGTCGCCGGAAAGCAGCGCCGCCATGCGCGTGCCCTCGTTCTTCACCGGCGTGAAGACGATGTCGTCGACGTTGCCTTCGAACATCCCGGCCTTGATGCCCCACCAGTTGGGGTTCTTCTTGAACACGCTCTTCACGTCGGGGTCGCGCGAGACCAGCAGGTACGGTCCCGTGCCCATCGCGTTCCTGGCCGTGTAGGACTCTTCCTTGTTGGTGAAGTCCTGGGTCTTCTCGACCTTGTTCTTCACCGCCCAGTCCTTGCTCATGATGAACAGGCTGTTGGCGAGCATCTCCAGCATCACCGGGTTGGGCACCGGCGTGGTGAACTCCACCGTGTGGTCGTCGATCTTCCTCGGTTCGCCCACGGCGTTGCCGTAGACGCGGAAGTTCGAGGTCGGCCCCTGCGAGCGCTTGATCGAGAACACCACGTCCTCGGCCGTGAACGGCGTGCCGTCGGAGAACTTGACGCCCTTCCTCAGGTTGAACACCCAGGTCGTGGGCCCGGTCTGCTTCCAGCTTTCGGCCAGCGCCGGGACGATCTGCAGCTCCTTGCCGCGGCCGACCAGGGTCTCATAGACATGGCCGTTGATCGAGTTGGTGAGCAACTCGTTCTGCGCCATCGGGTCGGCGGTGAGGTAGTCGCCCTGGCTGGACCAGCGGAGCGTCTTGGCGTGGGCGAGGGGGAGCGCCGCGAGCAGCAGGGCCGCGGCGATGATCTGGATTTTTTTCATGGGGGTCTCCGGTGAAGAGGAGCCATCATAGGCGAACGCGGGCGCAATAGGCTAGGGCGGCGCGGTAGAATCGCGTTTGCCCGCTTCCCCTGACCCGATGAACGCCCCCTTTTCCGTGTCCCCGCCTGTGGTCCAGGTCGATGGCCTGCGCTTCGACTACCCCGGCGTGCGGGCACTCGACAACGTCGCCTTCCGCGTCGACGCCGGCAGCGTGACGGCGCTGGTCGGGCCCAATGGCGCCGGCAAGACCACGCTCTTGCGCTGCCTGGCGGGGTTGGAGCGGCCGATGCTGGGCTCGGTCGAGGTCGCCGGCATCGACGTGGTGGAGGAGCCGCGACTCGCGCACCGGCAGATCGGCTACCTTTCGGACTTCTTCGGCCTCTACGACGCGCTGAGCGTGCGGCAATGCCTCACCTATGCCGCGCGCGCGCAGCTGGTCCCCGAGGGCGAGGTTGCCGCTGCGGTGGAGCGCACCGCCTTGCGCCTGGGGCTCGTCGAGCGCCTCGAGCAGCTTGCCGGGACGCTGTCGCGCGGCCTGCGCCAGCGCGTGGCGATCGGGCAGGCCATCATCCATTCCCCGCGCGTCGTGCTGCTGGACGAACCGGCTTCCGGCCTCGACCCCGAGGCGCGCCATTCGCTCGCCACGCTGTTCGTCGAACTCGCGAAGAGCGGCATCACGCTCGTCGTCTCGTCCCACATCCTCGCCGAGCTCGACGAATATTCGACGCACATGATGCTGATGAGCGCGGGCAAGGTGGTCGAGCATCGCGCGCTCGCCGCGGCGCCGGGAGGCGTGGAGATCGGGCTCACGCTCGCGCGGGACGACGCGCGGCTGGAGGCCTGGCTGCGCGACCGCCCGGGAATGGTGACGATCGCGGCCGATGCGCGCTCGGCCACGGTAAAGCTGGAGGGCGGCGAAGACGCGCAGGCGGCGCTGGTGCGCGCGCTCGTCGAAGCGGGATTCGCGGTCTCGTCGGCGGCGCCGCTGCGCGCGGATTTGCACGCCTCCTACCTGCGCACGATGCAGTCCAGCCGGGAGCCGTTGGCATGATGGGCAACCCCGAGTTCCGGCGCAATCTCTGGCTGGAGTTTTCAACGCACCGTCTGGTGGCGATGCCGGCCGTGCTGCTGGTCATCGTCCTGGCGTGAATACCCTGATGGGCGGATCGGGCGGCAGGGCGGTGGCCGCCACCGTCGTGTGGGTGATGGTCGTAATCGCCTGGCTCTGGGGAACGAAGCGCGCCGCGGATTCCGTCAACGAGGAACTGCGCGGCCGCACCTGGGACCTGCAGCGCCTGTCGGCACTTTCACCCTGGGACATGATGGCGGGAAAGCTCTTCGGCGCCACGGCGTTCACGTGGTACGGGGCGCTCATCTGCATCGCGATACTGCTTGCGGCAACGCCATTCGAAATGCTGCCGCAAGCGGTGCGCACGGCGCTCACCGTGATCGCCGGCGGCCTCGCGCTGCAGGGCGCGGCCATGGCGGCGAGCCTGCAACTGGTGCAGAAGGACGGGACCGCGTCGCCGCGATTGGGGCTGCTGCTGGTCGTCGCGATCGTCATGATGGGCGGCGTGCCCACCGGGCTCGTCTCGCCCGACGAGGGCCGTGCGATCGCGTGGTTCTCGCGGCCGATACCGATGCACGATTTCATGCTCTTCTCGTCGTTTGCGTTCGCCGCGTGGGGTGTCTTTGCCGCGTGGCGGATGATGGGCAAGGCGCTGCTGGTGCGCACCGTGCCGTGGGCGACCGCCGCCTTCGCGATTTTCCTCGCGGTCTATTTCGCCGGGCTAGTCCCTTACGGGGCGCCCGATGCGCCGACGCCGCTCGTCGCCATCGTCGCGATCGGCGTGCCGGTCTCGCTCGGGATGTTCTATATCCTGCTCTTCAGCGAACCGACCGGCGCGATGACCGTGCGCCGTCTGCTGTTGCGGGCGCGGGCGGCGCAATGGCCGCGCGCGTTGCAGGAGCTGCCCGCGTGGCCCGTGGCGCTGGCGCTGCTCGCCCTGCTGTCGCTCGCGGGCGCGGCCCTGTTCGACGACCTCATGCGCGTGCTCGAGAAGACTTTCCCCGGCGCTCCGCTGCTGCCGCTGGCACTCACCGCGATGGCGGTGCGCGATGCCGCGATCTTCCTGTTCTTCTCCTTCGCGCCGCGGCCGCGCCGCGTGGAAGTGACCACGCTGCTCTACCTCGTCCTGCTCGACTGGCTCGTGCCCGCGCTGCTGAAGGGGTTCGGCATGACGTTCCTCGCCGGCCTCGTGATGCCGCTGGTTGCAGGCGAAGGCTCCCGCGCGCTGCTGGTGATGGGCGCGCAGGCCGCGGTGGCCGTGGCGCTGGCACTTTGGCGCTGGCGGCGGCACTACGGCTGATGCCGGGAAATTGCCGCCGGGCTCCGAGGCGTTTCGGGCTTTGAATCGCGACCAAACTGTTCAACATTCTGGGGAGATCGCATGAAAAGGAAACTCACAGTACTTGCAATCGGCATGTGCCTCGCTTCGCCACCGATTGCCGCCCAGGTGTGGTCCTGGGATCCGCTGAAGGACGTCGAGAGCGCGCTCCCCGAGGGTGTCCCAAGCGAAAGCAAGGTCATCCAGGCACGCCACCAGGTGCGGGAGATGTCGCAGGATGCCCTGGCCTCGCTCTACGAGATCGCGCCCAACGCGCGCCGCGCCATCGAACGCGCGGCGGGCTACGCGGTTTTCAGCACCTTCGGCGTCAAGCTCTTTTTTGCCGGCGGGACGACAGGCAAGGGCATGGTCGTCAACCAGCGCACCCATCGCCAGACCTTCATGAAGATGCTGCAGGTGCAGGGCGGCCTGGGATTCGGGGTCAACAAGAACCGGTTGATCTTCGTCTTCACCAACGAAAAGGCATTGCTCAACTTCATCAACCAGGGCTGGGAATTCGGCGCCCAGGCGAACCTCTCCGCGATGGCGGGCGGACAGGGCGCGATGTTCAGCGGTGCCGCGGCGGTGTCTCCGGGCATCTATGTTTACCAGCTGACCGACACCGGGCTTGCCGCCACGATCACCGTGTCCGGCACGAAGTACTCCAGGGATCCGGACCTCAACTGACGCGCGGGTCGCGAACTCGAGCTCCCCTGCTGCATCAAGACCGACATCGTTGAGGGGGTCGATATCGGCAACATGCGGTTCGCGGTCGCTGGCAAACGGGCCGCACGCGGGACGGCCGCCCCTCGAGTGTCGTTCGCGGGCAGCCCGCTGCGCCGCCTAATTCCGCTCGCGCCACAGCATGGGGCTGAGTCCGGCCCAGCCCCGGAAGGCCCGGCTGAAGGCATTCGGATCGGCATATTGCAAGGCTGCGGCAATTTCCGATACTGCCAGTCCGGTATTCTGGAGCAGCTGCTTTGCGAGCTGGAAACGCGTCTGGTTGATGAGCTTCTGGAGGTTGGCCCCCTCTTTCGCCAGCCGACGCCGCAGTGTTCGCTCGTGGATCGCGAACAGGCGCGCGACCGCATCGGCGGACGCCGAGCCGCTCAGCACCAATTGATGCAGCATGCCTTGCACCTGATCGGTGAATGCCGTCGGGCTGTCGGCCTGCGCTTGCCTGATTGCCTTGTCGAGGAAAGCATGCAACGTCGCATCCGCGCCCGCGATCGGTCTCTCCAGCCAGGAAGTGGCGAATACCACGCCCGAAAGTTCCGCGTCGAAGGTGACGTTCGACCGGAATAGCCTGCGGTAGGGTGCGATGCTTTCTGGCTTGCCGTGCGAGAACTGCACGCGCAGCGGCTTCCACACCGGCCCGCACAGTTCACGCAGGATGGCGTGCCCGATCGCCAGGGCGGCATCGTAAATCTGCGCGGTGGCCGGGACGCCGTGGCGGTAGATCGAATACCCGAGGATGGCGCGGGAATCGCCGGGCAAAAGCAGCAAGGGTGCCGCACCCCTGTCGTGCAGGTAGAGGTGCATCAACAGTGCGCGCAGTGCTTCGCCGACCGTGGCGGAGTTGCGCATAAGGAGGCCGAGCGGACCGAGCCCTCGCAAGTCGAAACGCTCACCGACCAGAAGGCCGAAGTGGCGGCAGCCCGTGAGCGCGACGCCGCACTCGAACAACTTGCCGAGCGCCTCGAACGGGATGCGGCCATCGGGATCCTGGAACAGCCGCGGGTCGACGCCGGCTTGCGCAAACGCGCGCCGCGGCCTGACGCCCAATTCGGCGAGGACCGCCGGGATCGCGATGACGGGACCGATCCGGACGTCCCCCGGCCCACTCGATTCGAGCACGCGCGGTGGCTGCCCATTCGCCAGGGTGTTCTTCTTCAATGCACGAGTCCTGGCTTGCAAGGCCGTCGCCCGGCGCTTCCGGTGGCGCCCTGCGCCCCGAGCCCCCGGAAGCGGGTGATGTCACATTTGTTGAGTAGCATCAAGGAACAGCCAGGAGCCGGGTATCGGCGACCGACTATTACCGGCTTGTGGCCGGAATTGCAAGGCTGGGTCGGGCGGGGTTTGCTACATTTCATTCCTCCACCCGTCCCCAGAATTCGAAGGAGTCCGCAATGAAAAGGAAATCGTGGTTGCTCCTGGCCGCCGGATCGCTTGCCGCTGCGGGTATCGCGTATGCGCAGTACCCGATCATGGACCTGATTGCCGACAGGGTGGTGCAGAAATACCAGAGCGCCAGTTGCGAACAGCTTTGGGCGCAGAAAAGCCAGCCCAAGTCCGAGGAGGAGAAGCGCGTGATCGGTTTCCTGCGCGAAGACCCGCAGATGCGCCAGGCGTTCTTCAACAAGGTGTCCGGGCCGATCGTCAACAAGATGTTCGAATGCGGGATGATCCCGTGATGTCGGCAAAGAGGTGAACCATGCGTACTGAAGCCGGTTTGGCCGGAATGCGCGGGCGGGTGCTCGTGCTGGCGATCGGGCTGTTCGCCTCCGCGGGCGTCGCGGCACAGACAGCCGCACCCGTTCCCGCGCCGACCGCGCCGCCCGCGAAGGTGGTGAAGTCGGCGAAACCGGCGAAGAAGCCCGCGGCCCCGGAATTCAAGATGGTGCTCGAGCCCAGGGCGATGGAGCTCCTCAAGGCGACGAGCGCCCGGCTTGCGGCGGCGAAATCGATGTCGTTCACGGCGGTCGTGAACTACGAATTTCCCAGCAAGCTCGGGCCCCCCATCGTCTATACGATCCGCTACGACGTATCGGCGCAGCGGCCGGACAAGCTCCGGATCGTCTCGCCCGGCGACGGGCCGGCATCCGAGTTCTATTACGACGGCAAGGCGATGATGGCCTACGCGCCGGCGGAAGACCTGGTCGCGGTGGCCGATGCGCCGCCGACGATCGACGAGGCGCTGAAGAAGGCCTACGACAGCGCGGCCATCTACTTCCCGTTCACCGACATGATCGTCGCCGATCCCTATGCGGCGTTGACCGACGGCGCGAAGCTCGCGTTCTACATCGGACCGTCGGGCGTGGTCGGCGGCGTGAAGACGGACATGGTGGCGTGGGCCAACGACGACGTGTTCCTGCAGATCTGGATCGGCGTCGACGACAAGCTGCCGCGCCGGATTCGCGCGGTGTACCGCGCCGATCCGCTGCTGCTGCGCCACGAGATGGAGCTGTCGAACTGGAAGCTCGACGGGGCGATGCCGGCGGAAACCTTCGCGTCGCAGAAGGCGCAATCGGCGAAACGCATCGCTTTCAAGAGCCCCGTGCCGACCGTGCCGGTGGCAGGCAAGCCGCTCGCGAAATCGAAACCGGCCAAGGCGGCACCGGCGCCGGCCAAGCCACAATGATCGGAGTGATGCAATGATCCGAACCTTCAAGCTTGTCGTTGCGCTGGCGGCGGGTGCCGTCGCGATCTGGTCCGGTCCGGCAGCAGGCTGGGCATCCGCCAACCGCTATGGCGGCAGCACGAGCCACAGCTGGGGATCGACCAGCCACAGCAACGCCTGGGGCGGCAGTTCGACGCACACGGCCGGCGAAGGCACCGAGCACTCCAACGTGTACGGCGGGAGCACGGCGCACAGCGCCTACGGCGGCACCGAGCACACCAACATGTACGGCGGCAGTTCCTATGGCGCGGCCGGTTACGGCGCGTACCACACGTATCCGTCTGGCGCGACCGCGTACCATCCGCCGGGATATACCTACCCGGCCTACTACCCGTACCACCCCCCGACAGCGGTGCCGTATTACTCGTCCGGCTGCTACGGCTGCGCCGCAGCGGCAGGCGCGATCGTCGGCGTGGCAGTCGGCGCGGCTGCCGCATCGGCGAACACCGCAGCTGCCACTTCGAACGCCTACGCCTCGGGAGTGGCGGCGGGCAGCGCGAGCACGGCGGCGGCCACAAGTGCCGCGTACAGCGCTGGCGTTGCCACCGGCGTGGCCGTGGCGAGTTCGCCCGCAGCGGGCAGCTACGTGATGGGCGTGAGCTACGCGACGCTGCCGGCCGGCTCGATGACGATCAACAAGAACGGCACGAACTATTTCCTGAACGGAAACACCTGGTTCCTGCCGGCGTACGGCGCGAACGGCGTGCATTACACCGTGGTCCCGACGCCTTGAAATATCGAGGAAGGGCCGGAGAGTGATGCGATGAAGTGGGTGCTTGTTCTCGCCGCGGCTGGCGAAATCGCGACCGGGCTGGCGTTGCTGCTTGTCCCGTCGCTTGTCGGGCAATTGCTGCTCGGTGCGGAACTGGCCGGAGTCGCCATACCCATCGCACGCGTGACCGGCATCGCCCTGGTCGGATTGGGAATCGCCTGCTGGCCGGGCCCGCCGCTGGCCGGCATGCTTGCCTACGGCGGCGCCGTCGCGGTGTATCTCGCCTATCTTGGCATTGCGGGCGGTTTCGCCGGCGTGCTGCTGTGGCCGGCGGTCGTTGCGCACGCGATCCTCGTCATCCTGCTGCTGCGCGGGCGCCCAACGGCAGTGAAGGGCCGTGCCGGCGAGGACCCATGACCTGCGCCGGCGTGCGGTTCCCGCACTTCTCGAAATACATGGTAGAAATACGGGCATGTCCATCGATTGGCTCCCGGACGAGCCCGGGTTCCTGGTGCAAGTGCCCGATGTGGCGCTAGACCCGCAGTGAAACAGTCAGTTCGATCGCAACCTCTTCTCCATGGGATCACCCTCATGAACTCACGCTTTTTCACGACTGCTCTCTCTGTTCTCGCACTCGCGGCGCTCGGCGCCTGCGGCCAGAAGCAGGCCGAAGCGCCTGCGCAGAAGTCCGCAGCGGACGACACGGCCAAGAAGGCCGCCGCCACTGCCCAGCCTGTCGCGGCAACTGCGACAGCGCCGCGGCCCAACCCGGAGCGCGACGCGTACTTCGGCGAAACGCACCTGCACACCAGCTGGTCGGTCGACGCCTGGGTGATGGGCAACCGCATCACCGGCCCGGCCGACGCCTACCAGTATGCGCAGGGCGCGACCATCAAGCACCCGATGGGCTTCGACATCAAGATCGACACGCCGCTCGACTTCATGGGCGTGACCGATCACTCGGAGTACGTCGGCGTCACCAAGCAGGCCAACACGCCGGGGTCCTACGTGAGCAAGCTGCCCGAGGCGCAGCCGATGATCATGAAGGATCCGTCCAGCGCGGAAGAGCAGAACCGGGTCTTCTCGTACCTGCTCAAGCTGGGCGCAGGCGCGCCGGTGAAGGCGTTCATGGACCCGAAGATCACTGCCACCGTGTGGAAGGAGAACGTCAAGATCGCCGACGAGCAGAACAAGCCCGGCAAGTTCACCGCGTTCTGCTCGTACGAGTGGACCTCGATGCCGGAAAACCGCAACCTGCACCGCAACGTCTTCTTCCGCGATTGCGCCAAGGTGCCGGACTATCCCTTCAGTTCGCTCGACTCCACGCGCCCCACGGAGCTGTGGAACTGGATGGACGCGCAGCGCAAGAGCGGCAACGAACTGCTCGCGATCTCGCACAACGCCAACGTCAGCGACGGCTGGATGTACCCGGTCGACGTCGACCAGACCACAGGTCGGCCGATCGACGCCGCCTGGGCCGATTCGCGCATGCGCAACGAGCGGCTGGTCGAGATCAAGCAGGGCAAGGGACAGTCGGAGACGCACCCCCTGCTGTCGCCCAACGACGAGTTTGCCAACTACGAGTTGTTCCAGGCCCTCCTCGGCCTGCCGGCCAACGTCGGTCGCATCGACCGCATCACGGGCAGCTTTGCGCGCCAGGCGTACAAGGACGGCATCGCCATGCAGGACACGCGCGGCTACAACCCGTACAAGTTCGGCATGGCCGGCGGCTCCGACTCGCACAACTCCGCCGCTCCGTATCGGCAGGACAACTTCTTCGGACTGCACGCCGACGCCGACGGCACGCTCGAGCGGCGCTTTGCCGGTGTGCTGATCGGCGGCACGATGGACGTGCGGCTGGAAAACCCGGGCGGGCTGGCCGGCGTGTGGGCCGAGGAGAACACCCGGGCTTCGCTTTGGGATGCGATGTACCGCAAGGAAACCTTTGGCGTCAGCGGCCCGCGCATCAAGGTTCGCTTGTTCGGCGGCTGGGGCTACAGCAACGACATCCTGAAGGCCGGGGACTGGGTGAAGCAGTCCTACGCCGGCGGCGTGCCGATGGGCGCGGACCTGCCGCCGATGCCCGCGGGCGGCAAGGGCACGGCGCCGAGGTTCGTCGTCTGGGCGGTGAAGGACCCGACCTCGGGCAACCTCGACCGTATCCAGGTCGTCAAGGGCTGGACGCAGAATGGCCAGAGCTTCGAGAAGGTCTTCGACGTGGTGTGGGCGGGTGAGCGCAAGCCCGACAAGTGGTCCGGCCGCGTGCCGGCCATCCGCAGCACGGTGGATCTGGACAAGGCCACCTACACGAACGACGTCGGTGCGGCTGAGCTGAAGACGGTGTGGACGGATCCCGAGTTCGACGCGAGCCAGCACGCCTTCTACTACGCCCGCGTGCTGGAGATACCCACGCCGCGCTGGACCCTCATCCAGGCCGTCAAGGCGGGGCTGCCGCCGCCCGATGTCGTGCCGCTGACGGGGCAGGAACGCGCCTGGACCACCCCGGTCTGGTATGCGCCGTCGGCCGAGGCGCGCAAGAATGCTCCGGCGGGCATGACCGTCACCGAGCTGGGCAAGAAAGGCGTCGCTGCCCTGAATGACGCGCAGCTGAAGGCGCTCATCGTCGGCAAGGCCATCTGGGTACGCAACAACGTGACGGGCGAGCAGTTCTTCCAGCCGTTCACGGCTGAAGGCCAGACGAACGTGATGCGTGTCGGATCGGGCGCCGTCTTCCCGAGCGCGTTCGGCAACGTCGAGCGCGACGGCTACCAGGGAACGACCTCCGCCTACAAGATCGAGGGCGGCAAGCTCGTCATCTCCGTGTCGCAGGACCCGTATTCGTTCTCGTTCTACAAGGTCGGCGACACCTACTACGCCGCGCGCAGCAACGAGTTCGGTTATGCCAACTACGAGATCGTTCCGGCGCCGCAAGCCGCCGCCAATCCGCTCGACAGCGCTGTCGAACCAGTTCTCGATCGAGCTGGGGCTCACGGAAGAGCAGAAGAAGCAGATCGTCCCGATCCTCCAGCAGGAGCTCAAGCAACTCGGCGAACTGAAGAAGGACACCAAGCTCACCGGCGTGCAGAAGGTGGAGGGGTTGCGCAAGATCGGCGTCTCCTTCGACGAGAAGATCTCCCCGCTGCTCAACCCGAGCCAGCAGCCGAAGTTCCAGGCCATGCGCGAGCAGATGCGGCGCAGGATCATCGAGGAGGCGGCCAGCCAGGGGCTGGAGAAGGCGAAGGCGGGAGTGGAAGCTTGGTTCGCCAACACGAAGAAGTAGCTGGGCAGGCTGGATGGCCAGCCGCAGGCCATCCAGCGAAACGGCAGCAGGCGGGCGACTCGGGCTTGGCTCTCCGCGGCGCTGCTGAGTGTGAGCACTGCGGCTGCGGCATGTCCCCTCTGCCTGGGAGCGGGCCAGCCAACCACGGCCGAGCAACTGGCCGCTGCGCAGCAGGCGGTGCTCGCGGTCCCGACCGCGGACGCGAGCCGGTTCCGGGTCACCGAAGTCATCAAGGGCGAGCAGCCTTCGAGCACGACGATCGAAGGCGGATATTCGCGGCATGGTCCCGTGGCGGACGCCACGGCGCCGAAGGGCAAGCCGCTGCTGCTGGTGCGCAACGATCCGCTCCCGGCCTGGGTCATCCTCGGCGCGATCGACGCCGGGCAGTCGGGCTGGCTGCGCAAGTTCGCCGCGGGCAAACGCGCCGATGAAATGAGCGCGGAGGACTGGCGGGCCCGCGTCGCGCTCGTGGTGCCCCATCTCGAGAGTCCCGAACCGCTGGTGGCGGAGCTCGCCTATGGCGAACTCGCCGCCGCACCGTATGCCGCGATGCGGACGGCGAAGCCGCAGCTCGAGGCACGCGCCGTTCGCGCGTGGCTGGCGGACCCGAAGCTCGCCGCGCGACACCGGCTTTACTTCCTGCTGCTGGGGGTTGCGGGCAGTCCCGGCGACGCCGCCGCCCTCGATCAGCGCGTGGAAGCGGCATGGAAATCCGGCGATGCGACGAACCTGGCCTCGATGCTGGCAGCGGACCTCGAACTGCGGGGCGCTGCGCGAATGCCATGGATCGACGAAAGATATTTGCGGGACCAGTCGCGTGCGGCGCCGGAAATCAGGGCGGCACTGCTGGCGCTCTCGGTCCATGGCAACGCGGGCGGCGTGATCCCTCGCGAGCGGGTGATCCGGTCCTACCGGCTGTTCATGAAGGCGCACCCGGAGATCGCCGGATACGTGGCCGAGGACCTCGCGGCCTGGCAGTACTGGGACGCGGTGCCGGAGTACGTTGCGCTGATGCGCTCCGAGGTCCGGCAGCAATTCCCGTCCCGGCTGGCGACGCTCGCGTACCTGCGGCAGAGTCCCTCCGCCGAGGCGCGCGAGTTCGCCCTTCAGGCCAACGCATTGCCGGCGATGCGCCAGTAGACTCCATCTTCTCCCGAGGCCATCGCGCAATCCGTGCGCGGTTCCGGCAGCATCCCATGTCGATCCAGCAAAGCGTCCAATGAAGCGTCTGTTGCGCGAACCACTGATTCACTTCCTGTTGCTCGGTGCGGTCCTGTTCGGCGCCTACAGCCTCACGCAGCAAGGAAGCGCGTCCACCACGCCTTCCAGGGAGATCCGGCTGTCGCTCGGCGAGATCTCGCAGCTCACCCAGCTCTTCCAGTCGCAGTGGCGCCGCCCGCCGACGCCGCAGGAACTCCAGCGCCTGGTCGAGAACAAGGTCCAGCAGGAAATCCTCTACCGAGAGGCGCTCGCGATGGGCCTCGACAAGGACGACGAGATCGTCAAGCGCCGCATGGCGCAGAAGATGCAGTTCCTGGCCGAGGACGTGGCCGCCGCACGCGAGCCGACGACGGCCGAGCTCAGGAGCTGGTACGAGAAGAACAGCGCCAAGTTCGCGCAGCCGCCCCGGCTGAGCTTCCGGCACCTGTACTTCGCGCCCGATCGGCGCGGCCCCCGGGCGCGAAGCGATGCGGAGCAGGCGCTGGCGAAGCTTGCCGGCCAGCCGGTCGACGCGAAGATCGGGGGTTCGCTTGCCGACCCGTTCATGTTCCAGGACTACTACCGTGATCGCGTGCCCGAATATCTCGGCAAGGAGTTCGGACCGTCGTTCGCCCTGGCGGTGGCCAGTCTTGCGCCCGGTTCGTGGCAAGGTCCCATCGAGTCCGGCTTCGGCTGGCACCTCGTGTTCGTGGACACCGCGATTCCCGGCCGCGTCCCCGCCTTTGAGGAGGTCGAGCCCGAAATCAGGACCGCGTGGCTGGGCGAACAGAAGGCGCAGGCCTGGGAGAAGGCCTACAAGGCAATGCGCGCCAACTACACGGTGCTGCTGCCCGGGCCGCCCGCGCCAGCGGGCGAGGCGTCGAAGTGAAGGGCGTGCGCCGCATCGCCGCATGCCTCGCGGCGGCGCTGCTGGTCGTGCTCGCCGGACTGCCGGCGGCGCGCGCCCACGAGTCGCGGCCCGCGTACCTGGAGATCAAGGAGACGGCGCCTGGCCAGTACGCATTGCTGTTTCGCACGCCGGTACTGGCGGGCGCGCGCCTGCCCCTGGCGCTGGGCCTGCCCGACGGGGTGAAGGACCTGAAGCCGCCCGCGGTCCAGGAGCTCAGCGACTCCCTTGTCGAGCGCCGCTGGATCGATGCCGGGCCGGTCGGGCTTGCCGGGAAGCGCATCGAGATCAGGGGCCTCCAGTTCACGATCACCGATGCGCTGGTTCGGGTCGAGCTGCTGGATGGCACGACGGTGCAGACCATCGCGCGTCCCTCGCATCCGTGGGTCGATGTCGCGGCTACGCAATCGCGCTGGGAGGTAATGGGCACCTACATCGTCGAGGGCATCCGGCACATCCTGTTCGGTGCCGATCACCTGCTGTTCGTGCTGGGCCTCCTGTTGATCGTCGCAAATGCCTGGATGCTGGTGAAGACGATCACCGCATTCACCGTCGCGCACAGCATCACGCTCGCCATCGCCACGCTGGGCTACGCGCAGGCCCCGGCGCTGCCGCTGAATGCCGCGATCGCCTTGAGCATTCTTTTTCTCGGGCCGGAGATCGTTCGCGTGTGGCGCGGCGAGACGAGCTTCACCATCCGCCACCCGTGGGTCGTGGCATTCGCGTTCGGCCTGCTGCACGGATTCGGTTTCGCCACGGTGCTGACCAGTGCCGGCCTGCCGCGCCAGGACCTGCCCCTGGCGCTGCTGTCCTTCAACATCGGCGTCGAGCTGGGGCAGCTCGGCTTTGTCGCCCTGGTCCTCGCGATGGAACGTTCATTCCGCGTGCTGGAAGTCCGCTGGCCGCGCTGGGTGCAGGCGCTTCCCGGGTACACGGTCGGCACGCTCGGGGCGTTCTGGACGATCCAGCGCGTGGCGCTCCTGATCGGGGGGATGCGATGAGGCCGGAAAGATTGCGTCGATCGACGCAAGCCCTGGCCGTGGTGGCGGCCTTCTGGGCGCAGGCGGCGATGGCGCACGTCGAGCAGGGCGAGGCCCGCGGGCTTGCTGTCGGGGCTCCTGCATCCCGTCTCGGGCCTGGACCACGTCCTCGCGATGGTCGCAGTCGGCTTGTGGGGCGCGCAACTTGGCGCGCCGGCGATCTGGGTGCTGCCTGTGGCGTTTCCCCTGGTGATGGCGATGGGCGGCATGCTGGGATTTCTTGGCGTTCCGGTCCCCGGCGTGGAATACGGGATCGCCGCGTCGGCCATCGTGCTCGGCACCGCGATCGCTTTCGAAATCCGGCCGCCGTTGGTCATCGCGGCACTCGTGGTCGCATGCTTCGCCGTCTTCCACGGCCATGCGCACGGCACCGAACTCCCGCCGGGCCAAAGCGCGTTGCTCTTCAGCATGGGTTTCGTCATCGCCACGGGATGCCTGCATGCAGTGGGCATCGGCATCGGCACCGTCCACCGCCGGCCCTGGGGACGGCGGTTGCTGCGGGTCGCCGGCACGGTGGTCGCGGCGGGCGGCGCCTTCTTCATGTGGAAGGCGTTCGCATGAAGGGCGCGCGCGTCGTCGCGCTGCTCGCCGTCGTGCTGTGGTGCCCGCAGGCCGAAGCGCATCTCGAGGCAACCGGCATGGGCCCGATCTACGACGGCCTGATGCACTTCCTGACCAGCCCCGAGGACCTCGTTCCGGCGTTGGCGCTTGCACTGCTGGCAGGACTGCGTGGCGCGCCCTACGGCCGGCGCGCGATGTTCACGCTTCCGGCGGCATGGTTGCTGGGCAGCCTCTTCGGCCTCTCCGCTGCCGCAACAAGCACCGGCACGTTGGGGGCGGCGCTTTGGTTCCTGTTGCTGGGCGGGTTGGTCCTGGTCGATGCGAAGCTGTCGCTGCGCTCGATGACGGTGCTCTGCGCGTTGCTCGGCCTGGTGCACGGTTACCTCAACGGAACGGGAATGGGCCTTTCCGTGCCTGCGGTCGTGGCAGTTCTCGGATTGGCGGCCGCGGTATTTGTTCTTGCCGCCCTCATCGCCGCGCTCGTCGTCCGGTTGCGGGCGCAATGGTCGCGAATCGCGGTGCGCGTCGCGGGAAGCTGGATTGCCGCGAGCGGCCTGCTCATGATCGGCTGGTCGATTCGCGGGGCCTCGTAGCGCGCGGAGAGTGCATGGCGCAGCCCGGTCCGGTCGGCCCGCGGCAAGCGGCATGACGCTCATCGTCTCGTCCCGAGTCCTCGCCCGCTCGACTTTCCGGTGGCGATGTTTCGGCCCCTTGCGTGAACTAGGAGAAGCAACCATGTCAGTACATATGTATTGACAGATCGCCAGGCCCGGCTCAAGCTTGCGCGATGCCCACCGCCACCAAGTCCGGCCAGCTCCAGATCCGGGTCACGCCCGCCCAGAAGGCCGCGATCGGCCGCGCCGCCCGCCGGGCAGGGCTGGACATGTCCGCTTATGTCCTCGCCCGTGTGCTGCCGGCGCCGGCGCGCCGTTTCCAGGAACTCACCGAGGCCTGCGCGGATTCCGGGGACGCGCGCTTCGCCCTGGCGGAGCTCAACTCCTGGCTGGCAAGCGTTGGCGCGGGCGAACTTCAGGAAGCGGTCTCGTCGCCACCTCCCCGGCTGACGCCGTATCTCGCCAACTACGTCGCCGCGATGGTGGAGTACGCGTGCGCCGGGAAAGGCGTCACTCCTCCGTCGTGGCTCCGCGCGACGGCGCCTCTCGCCGAGCCGGTGTTCGGCTCGGCGCTCATGAGCCTTCGCCTGTACCTGCTGGCGCATTCGCCGGCGCCCTTCCGGCGGCGCAACATCTTCATCGACGCGAGCGTCGGTTCCCGGGTTTGAGATGGCCGCACTCGCCGACCGGGACATTCGACGGCTCTTCACGCTGCTCGACGATGAGCTGCGCAAGGCGGGCACGGAGGGCGAACTGTTCCTGGTGGGCGGAGCCGTCATATGCCTGGCCTATGCCGCGCGCCCATCGACCCAGGACGTGGACGGGTTTTTTCGCCCCGCCCGCGAGGTTCGCGAAGCCGCGGCGCGCGTGGCCTTGCAGGCGGGCATTTCGCCCGACTGGCTCAACGACGGCGTGAAGGGATTCCTGAGCGAGCGCGGGGAGTTCAGCCTCTTCCTCGAACTCGATCACCTGCGGGTCATGGTGGCCCAGCCGGAGTACCTGCTGGCCATGAAATGCCTGGCACTGCGAATCGGCACCGAGTCCCACGACGAGGACGACATACGCTACCTGCTCCGGCATCTCGCCATCGGCAGCTACGATCAAGCGGTCGCGGTGATCACACGGTTCTATCCGCTGGATCGTTTCCCGCAGAAGACGCTGTACGCGCTGGGAGAGTTGCTGCCGAAGCAGGGGTGAACACGCGCGGGAGGCGCTATAATTTGCGACTCTCCCGGAGGCCACCCATGAATGCCATCGTCAAGGATCGTCCCGCCGTTCCCGCCCTGAAGGACCCCACGCTGCTGCGCGACAAGTGCTGGCTCGATGGCCAGTGGGCAGAGGCCGACTCGGGCGCCCGGTTCCCGGTCGACAACCCCGCCGACGGGACGATGCTGGGCACCGTGCCCAACATGTCCACGGCCGAGTGCAAGCGCGCCATCGACGCCGCCAACGCCGCGCTGCCCGCTTGGCGCGCACTCCCCGCCAAGGAGCGCTCGAAGCTGCTGCGCAAGTGGTTCGACCTCATCGTCGCGAATGCCGACGACCTCGCGGCCATCCTCACCGCGGAGCAAGGCAAGCCGCTCGCCGAGGCCAAGGGCGAGATCATGTACGGCGCCTCCTTCGTCGAGTGGTATGCCGAGGAGGGCAAGCGCGTCTACGGCGACACCATTCCCAGCCCGACCAATGACCGCCGCCTCATCGTCATCAAGCAGCCGATCGGCGTGTTCGCGGCGATCACGCCGTGGAACTTCCCGACCGCGATGATCACGCGCAAGGTCGCGCCCGGGCTGGCCGTCGGCTGCACCGTGGTCCTCAAGCCCGCGGAACAGACGCCGTTCTCGGCGCTGGCACTCGCGGAACTCGCCGAGCGCGCCGGTTTCCCGAAAGGCGTGATCAACATCATCACGGGGGATGCGGTCGCGATCGGCAAGGAGATGTGCGCCAATCCCATCGTGCGCAAGGTGACTTTCACCGGTTCGACAGAGGTCGGCCGCATCCTCATGCGGCAGAGCGCCGACACCATCAAGAAACTGTCGCTCGAGCTCGGCGGCAATGCGCCCTTCATTGTCTTCGACGACGCGGACCTCGATGCCGCGGTCGAGGGCGCGATGGCGTCGAAGTACCGCAACGCCGGCCAGACCTGCGTGTGCGCCAACCGCATCTACGTCCAGGACGGCGTGTACGACGCCTTCGCCGCCAAGCTCGGCGAGAAGATGAAGTCCTTCAAGGTCGGCCGCGGCACCGAGGCCGGCGTGAACATGGGACCGCTGATCGACGAAGCGGGCATGGCCAAGGTCGAGGAGCACGTCGCCGACGCGATCGCCAAGGGCGCGAAAGTGATCGTCGGCGGCAAGCGCCACGCGCTGGGCGGGCGATTCTTCGAGCCGACGCTGCTAACCGAAGTCACCACCGCGATGAAGGTCTCGCGCGAGGAGACCTTCGGCCCGGTGGCGCCGCTCTATCGCTTCAAGACCGAGCAGGAAGCCATCGACATGGCCAACAACACCGAATTCGGGCTGGCCGCGTATTTCTATTCGCGCGATGTCGGCCGCGTGTTCCGCGTCGGCGAGGCGCTCGAGACCGGCATGGTGGGAATCAACGTCGGCATCCTCGCCAACGAGGTCGCGCCCTTCGGCGGCGTGAAGCAATCGGGCCTCGGGCGCGAAGGCTCCAAGTACGGCATCGACGACTTCCTCGAGATCAAGTACCTGTGCATTGGCGGCATGCAATAGGTTTGGGAAAAGACAAATGCAATTAACCGCCGATGAACGCCGATGAACGCCGATAAAAGCAAACGCGAGAGTGGGTTTGGTTCGGCGACCCCCGGGCGGTCCCGAAGCCAAACCCATCATCTTGGTTTTATCGGCGTTCATCGGCGTTCATCGGCGGTTCCATCCACCTGCCGTTGCGCGCCACGCTTTGCCTCGCAGCCACGCTGCTCGCATTTGGCGCCCAAGCGCAGCTGAGGCCCTCGCAGCCGGAACCCCCCAGCGGCTGGACGGAAAAGAAGCTGGTCACCGCGAAGAAGCACATGGTGGCGGCGGCACACCCGCTGGCGGTCGACGCCGGGCTGAAGATGCTCGACATGGGCGGCAACGCGGTGGACGCGGCGATCGCCGTGCAGCTCGTGCTGGGTCTCGTCGAGCCGCAGGCCTCGGGCCTGGGCGGTGGCGCCTTCCTGCTGTTCCACGACGCGAAGAAGAAGACGATCACGGCGATCGACGGCCGCGAAACGGCGCCGGCAGCGGCGACCGACCAGTTGTTCATGAAGCCCGACGGCAAGCCGATGGCCTTCAGCGACGCGGTCGTCGGCGGGCGTTCGGTCGGCGTTCCCGGGACGCCCCGCCTGCTGGAAGTCGCGCACGCGCGCCACGGCAAGCTTGCGTGGGCGAAGCTGTTCCAGCCGGCGATCGATCTCGCGGAGAAGGGCTTCCCGATCACCCCGCGCGTGCACAAGCTGCTCGGCGACGACAAGTTCCTGGTCACGCAGCCGGTGGCGCGCGCGTATTTCTACGCTGCCGACGGCAAGCCGAAACCGGTCGGCACGATCCTGAAAAACCCGGAGTACGCAAGCACGCTGCGCGCCATCGCGGCGAAGGGCGCGGATGCGTTCTACACGGGCGACATCGCGAAGGACATCGTCGCCACCGTGCGCAACCACGCCACCAACCCCGGCCTGATGACGGAGGCGGACCTAACCGGTTATCGCGTGCGCGACGTCGAATCCTTGTGCGGCACTTACCGCAATTGGCAGGTCTGCGGCATGCCGCCGTCGTCCTCCGGCGGCATCGCGGTGCTGCAGATCCTCGGCGTGCTGTCGGGCTTCGACATGGCGGGCGTTCGCCCCGGCTCTGCCGAATCCGCGCATCTCTTTTCCGAGGCGGGAAGGCTGGCATTTGCCGACCGCAACAAATGGGTCGCCGACGACCGCTTCGTCGACGTGCCGGTCAAGGGACTCGTCGATCCCGCCTACCTTGCCGGGCGCGCGAAGCTGATCCAGCCGCAGAAATCGATGGGCAAGGCCGAAGCCGGCACGCCGCCCGGTGCGAAGGTGTCGTGGGCCGACGATCCGGTCGATGAAGTCGTGGGCACGAGCCACATCGCGATCGTCGATCGCGACGGCAACGCGGTTTCGATGACCACCACGATCGAGGGCTTCTTCGGCTCCAAGCTGATGGTGCGAGGCTTCCTGCTGAACAACGAACTCACCGACTTCAATTTCCTGCCTGTCGAGAATGGCATGCCGGTCGCCAACCGCGTGGCCGGCGGCAAGCGCCCGCGCAGCTCCATGGCGCCTGCGCTGGTGTTCGACCCCAAGGGGCGGCTCGAGATGGTGGTCGGCTCCCCGGGCGGCAGCCTGATCATCAATTACGTCGCCAAGGCGCTCATCGCCACCCTCGACTGGAACCTCGACGTGCAGTCCGCCATCAACCTCGCCAACATGGGCAGCCGCAACGGGCCGACGGAACTCGAGAAGGGTTCGGCACTCGAACAGGCCGAGCCTGCGCTGAAGGCCATGGGCCACGACGTGCGCGTGATCGACATGACCAGCGGCCTGCAGGGCATCCGTCGCACCAGGGACGGATGGCAGGGCGGAGCCGACCCGCGCCGCGAAGGCGTGGCCAGGGGCCGCTGAACCGTTTCGTTTCATCAACCTGAAATCCCGGGAGAACACAGTTTGAACATGAAGAAGCTTGCAGTTGCCGCATTTGCCCTGGCCCTTCCGTTTTCATTTTCCGTCGCCGCCCAGCAGGACGCGAAGTGCGGCTACCCGCGCCCGGCCAAGGCCGGCGAGAAGGCCACCGGTCCGAACAACACCGTATTCGTCGCCGGCAAGTCCGCGCCCAAGGAACTCGTGGTGATCGACACCAAGGTGGGCACGGAGGGCAGGGAAACCGCCGCGATGACGCCGATCCTGGTCGCCTACACCGGCTGGCTCTTCGACCCGTGCGCGCCCGACAACAAGGGCGTGGAGTTCGACAGCTCGCGCGGGCGCGTCACGCCGTTCGGTTTCATGCTCGGCGTCGGCAAGGTGATCAAGGGCTGGGACGAGGGCCTCGTCGGCATGAAGAAGGGCGGCACGCGCACGCTCATCATTCCCGCGGAGAAGGCCTACGGCGAAAGGTCTCCGACGCCGAAGATCCCGCCCAATTCCGCGCTGCTCTTCGAAGTCGAGCTGATCCAGATCGTCGGTGCCGACGCGCCCGCCGCGCCGGCGCCCGCGAAGAAATGAAGCTCGCCAGCGGGAGTTTCTCCAACGGCTCCGCGATTCCCGCGGAATTCGCGTTCTGCGCGCCGGACCCCGCCACGCATGCGACCTTGTCGCAGAACCGCAATCCGCACCTCGCGTGGAGCGACGCCCCCGCGGGAACCATGTCTTTCGCGGTGATTTGCTGCGATCCCGATGTCCCGAGCAAGGGCGACGACGTGAACCAGGAAGGCAGGAGCGTTCCGGCAAGCCTTGCGCGCGTGGACTTCTTCCACTGGGTGCTCACAGACCTGCCGGCGACGATCACGTCGATCGCGGCGGGCGAATACGCTTCAAGTGTCACTGCGAAGGGCAAGCCCGGCCCGCAGGCGGCGCACGGCGCGCGGCAGGGCATCAACGATTACACCGGCTGGTTCGCGGGCGACGCCGCGATGGCGGGCAACTACTTCGGCTACGACGGGCCGTGCCCGCCGTGGAACGACGAGATCGTCCACCACTACGTCTTCACCGTGTATGCGCTCGATGTGGCGAAGCTCGCCGTCGAGGGCGCGTTCACCGGCGCGGACGCAAGGAAGGCGATGCAGGGGCACATCCTCGCCGAGGCGTCGCTCACGGGGCTCTATTCGCTCAACCCGAAAGTGAAGGCCTGAGGTTGGCGTTCGGCGCGCTCATCATCGGCGACGAGATCCTTTCGGGCAAGCGCCAGGACAAGCACCTCGCGCGCGCAATCGAAATTCTCGGCGCACGCGGCCTCGAGCTCGACTGGGCGCAATACATCGGCGACGTGCCCGAGCGCATCACCGCGGCGTTGAGGCTCAGTTTCGCCTCGAGCGACGTGGTGTTCTCGTTCGGCGGCATCGGCGCGACGCCGGACGACCACACCCGGCAATGCGCCGCTGCCGCGCTCGGGCGCGGAATCGAGCCGCATCCGGAGGCGGTGGCGATGCTGGTCGAGCGCTTCGGCAAGGACGTGAACGCGAAGCGCCTGATCATGGCGACGTTTCCCGCCGGCTCGGCGATCGTTCCGAACCCGTACAACAAGATCGCGGGATTCAGCGTCGGCTCGCACTATTTCCTGCCGGGTTTTCCCGAGATGGCGTGGCCGATGATGGAGTGGGTGCTCGACACGCATTACGCGCACCTCTTCCACAAGGTCGCCTCGATCGAGGAGACCATCGTCGTCCACCAGGCCGGGGAGAGCGACCTGCTCGATGCGATGAACGCGGTGCTGCGCGACTTCGCGCAGGTGAAGCTCTCCAGCCTGCCGCAGTTCGTGGCCGATGGCCGTATCATCGAGTTGTCGATCCGCGGCGAGCCTTCGCAGGTGCCCGGCGCGATGCAGTACTTCAAGGGCGAAGTGGTGCGGCTCGGCTACCGCTTCGACGAAAAGCCCCCGCGAGCGAACGCAGCGTAGGAGGTTTCATGGGTCTTCTCGATACCCTTTTGGGCATGGCGACGAGCGGTTCGCAAGGAAATTCCGGCGGCAACCCGATGCTGGGCGCAGTGCTGTCGATGCTGAAGGACAACCAGTCCGGAGGGCTGGGCGGGCTGCTGCAGTCGTTCCAGGAAAAGGGCCTGGGCGACATCGCCAAGAGCTGGGTCTCCACCGGCGAGAACCTGCCGATCTCGACCAGCGACCTTACCAAGGTGCTCGGCAGCGACCAGATCGCCGCGCTCGCGGAAAAGTTCGGGCTCTCGCATGGCGACGCGGCCTCGCACCTGTCGGAGCTGTTGCCGCAGGTGGTGGACAAGCTCACGCCGAACGGCCAGTTGCCGGACTCCAGCTCGCTGGCCGGGATGCTCGACAACTTCAAGAAGCTCGCCTGACCGGCGTTTCGATGCCGGACGCAATCGGGGCCGGGCGCATCGCCCGGCTCTTTCTTTTCCTGCTGCTCGCGTACGGCCCGGCGCGGGCCGCCGACGATTCCCCGGAAGCGCTGTGGAAGCGCCTGCGGGAAGGCGGCCATGTCGTTCTCATCCGTCACGCGGCGACTGGGCCGGGGCTGGGCGATCCTCCCGGCTATCGCGTCGAGGACTGCGCATCGCAGCGCAATCTCTCCGCCGAAGGCCGCGCCGACGCAGCGCGCATCGGCGCCGCGTTCGAGCGCGAGCGCGTGACGGTGGATCGCGTCTACTCCAGCCCGTGGTGCCGTTGCCTCGACACTGCGCGGATCGCGTTCGGAAGCGCGGAGGCGTGGGAGCCGCTGGGCTCCTTCTTCGACACCCCGCATCGCGAGGCGCAGATGACGGAAAGCGCGAAGCGGCGAATCTCCGGCTACGCGGCGAAGAAGCCGCGGGGCAACTTGGTGATGGTCACCCACAACGTGAACATCGCCGCGCTCACGAAACTTTCGGTCGGCACGGGCGAGATCGTCGTGGTGAAGCCAGACGGCTGCTGCAGCCTGCGGGTGATCGGGCGGATGATGATTCGGTGACTTGCGCCGAACCCGGGCCGGAGAGGCCGCGGGCGCGACTTCAGAGGTAGGCCAGCAGCCGGCCGCAGGAAATCACGCCCAGCCAGATGACGATAGAAAGCGCGGCGGAAAGCCGCGCATCGACCGGCGCCGTGGCGTCGCGGTCCCAGTTCGCCACTCCCTGGAACGGCCCGGTGTGGAAATACGCCGTATTCAGCAACGCCGCCACGAGCAGCGCCATCTTCAGCTTGAAGGCGGGATTTCCGAGGAAGTCGGAGGCGTGCGCCGAGAACATCATCATGCCGCTCGGGATGACCAGCGCGAGCGCGGCCCAGCTCCACGGCAGGAGGAAACGTGACAGCGCGCGCAGCGGGATCTGTTTGGCCACGCCCAGCACGCGCAGGTCGAACATCACGACCGAGCCCACGAGGATCGCGAAGCCGCAGATGTGCACGATCTCGACGATCGGGTATAGCCAGAGCCACTCGCGCATCGCCTTGGCGAGCGGCAGGCCCTCGATCACATGCGACGGGTCCACGCGCGGCTCAGCGCAGCTCGACGGTCTTGCCGTCGGCGATGATGCGCTCGGCGCGCATTTCATCGGGCTTGCTGCGATTGGCGTAACCGACGACGGTGACCGTGGATCCGGCCTTGATGGCCTCGGGTTTCAAACCGCGGTTCTCCATGCGCGAAGGGGGTGCCAGCACGGCGGTCCATGTCTTGCCCGGCGTCTCGAGCCGGATGTGGCCGTGCGGATGCTCGTAGCCGGATTCGAGCACCTTGCCGGTGAGCGTGAGGACCTTCTCCTGGTCGTATTCGCTCCAGCCGTGGTGCGCCAGCACCGCGAGCGGCATGGCGAGCGCGACGGCAAGCAGGGATCGGGCAAGCATGGTCTTCTCCTTCAATCGGGGTCGGGTTGCGCGAGCCATTTCTCGTAGTCGCGCCGTGTCTTCTTCGTTGGCCGCCCCTTGAACACCGGCGGGGGCGTGGCCTTCAACTCCAGCTGCAGCTTCTCACGGCGGGCGATGCTTTCCGGGGTCTCCGCGTAAAGCTTGGCCGCGGCGCTCGCAGGCCCGCGCTTGTCGTCGAGGCCCTTGACCACCACTTCGTGCTCCCACGGCGGGCGGCGCACCACGACGCGGTCGCCCAGCTTCACGTGCCGCGAGGGCTTGGCGCGGTCGCCTTCGACCTCGACGCGGCCGGCATTGATCGCGGCGAGCGACAGCGCGCGCGTCTTGAAGAAGCGCGCCGCCCAGAGCCACTTGTCGAGGCGGACGAGGGGATCAGCCACCGAGCCTGGCGCTGTGGAGCGAGATGGGAAGCGCGCTGCCGGTATCGAATTCCGCGCCGGCGGTCACGCCGAGTTCGGCGACCTCTTCCGCGGTCTTCGCCTCGCCGTAGCGCGCGTACATGGCGCCCAGCGCGAAATCGCGGCCCGACCCGATCGCCCAGAAGCGCTCGAACTCGAATACCTCGCGCATCGAATACACTGCGAAGATGCCGCTGGGGTTGGCGATCATGATGGTCATCTGGCTCGACTCGTAGGGATCGTCGTCCTCCTCCTTGGTGTTGAGGAAGGCCTCGTCCTTCAGCTTCGGGTGCATGAGCCGGAACGACTCGTAGATCGCGGCCTTGCCGTGCAGGTCGAATTCGGTGTTCTTCGCCAGCAGGTTGTCGAGCACCAGCTGGTGCGCGGCGCTGCCGGCCACGCCGATCCAGGAGTCGCGGTACTTGAGCACCTTCTGCGGCGACTTGTCGTAGGCGGGGCCGAGGCGCGTGCTGCCGAAGGTGGTGAGCGAGTCCGCGGCGATGACGGCGGCGCCTGCCTTCTTGACGACGACGATGGTGGTCATGGGCCGCCCGGGGCGTGTGAGGTAGGCGCCTATTCTACCGTGGCCACAGGCACCGGCTGGCGCGGCGCAAGGACCACGAGCGACACACCGAGCGCGGCAATCGCGAGGCCCGCGATCGCGAGCGCGCCGAGCGGCTCGTCGAACAGCACGAATGCCAGCACCGCGGTCACCGGCGGCGTCAGGAAGAACAGGCTTGCCACGCGCGATGCCTCGCCGTGGCGGATCATCAGGTACAGCAGGCCGATCGCGCCAAGGGAGAGCACCAGCGACAGCCAGGCGAGCGCGAACACGAACTGCCCCGTCCACTGCACCTCGCGCGTCTCGGTGGCGAGTGCCAGCAGGAAGAACACGATGCCGGTCGAGGTGTATTGCACCACGCCGCCGGAGAGCATCGGGATACGCGTGCAGAAGCGCTTCTGGTACAGGGTGCCGGCGCTGATGCCGAAGAGCGCCAGCAGGAGCCAGGCGAAACCGGCAGGATCGGGCATCGCCAGCCCGTACTTGCCGGCGACCACCAGCGCCACGCCCGTGAGGCCGAGCGCCACGCCGGCCCATTGCCGAGGCGCGATGCGCTCGCCCAGCACGGGCCCGGCCAGCAAGGCCGTCACCACCGGCTGCAGCCCGGTGACCAGCGCGGTCAGCCCGAGCGGCACGTGGTGGAAGACCGCGGAGAACACGCCGCCGAGGTAGCAGCCGTGCACCAGCAAGCCGACGATGACGAGATGGCCGTAGTCGCCCGGCGCGCGCGGCCACGGCGCGCGCAGCAGCAAGGTCGCGGCCAGCAGCATCGCCACGACCAACGCCATGCGCACGCCGAGGAAAGTGAAGGGTTCCGCGAACGGCAGGCCGTAGCGCGCGCCGATGAAGCCGGTGCTCCAGAGGAAGACGAACAGCGCGGGGGCGAGGGCGAGGGTGCGCGAAAGCGCAGGCGTGGATTGCACGCGGCGATTCTACGCGAGTAGAGTCGCCCTCCATGAACGTCGCCCGACTTCTCGCGCGTGCCGCGCTGGCTTTCGCCGAGCGTCCCGCCATCGCGTTGGGCGAGGCGCCATGGTCGGACTATCGCGCCTTCGCGGCGCGCGCGGCGGCGATTGCCGGCGGCCTGCGGGGTTCGCTCGGGCTCGGGCAAGGCGACCGCGTCGCGGTGCTCATGGAGAACCGTCCCGAGTATCTCGAGGCGCTGTTCGGCATCTGGTGGGCGGGCCTCGCCGCCGTGCCGGTCAACGCCAAGCTGCATGCGCGCGAGGCGGAGTTCATCCTCGGCAACAGCGGCGCGGCGCTGGCGTTCGTTTCGCGCGGATTGTGCCGCCGGGCTCGATCCGGGCGCGGCGCGCGTCATCGAAGCCGGGAGCGCGGACTGGAAGGCGCTCCTTGCGCCTGCGCCCGTTCCCTGCGCGGACGTGGCGCGCGACGATGCCGCGTGGCTTTTCTACACCAGCGGCACGACCGGCCGGCCGAAGGGCGCGGTGCTCTCGCACGGCAACCTGCTGGCGATGACGCAGGGCTACTTCACCGACGTCGATGCGATCGCGCCGATCGACGCCATCATCCATGCCGCGCCGATGTCGCACGGCTCCGGCCTCTACAGCTTCGCCCACGTGCTGGCCGGCGCCTGCCAGGTGGCGCCGGAGTCCGGCGGCTTCGACGCGGCCGAAGTGTTCGCGCTTTCGCGAAAGCATCGCGGCGCGACGCTGTTCGCCGCGCCCACCATCGTCAAGCGGCTGGTCGACCACGCCGAGGCGGCCGGCCCCGACCTTTCGGGACTGAAGACCATCGTCTACGGCGGCGGCCCGATGTATGTGGCCGACATCCACCGCGCGCTCGCGGTGATGGGCAATCGTTTCGTGCAGATCTACGGGCAGGGCGAGAGCCCGATGACGATCACCGCGCTTTCCCGCCATCACTTGTCCGACACCGCGCACCCGCGCCACGAGCAGCGCATCGCCTCGGTCGGCGTGGCGCAAAGCGCGGTCGAGGTCGAGGTGCGCGGCGGATCGGGCGAGGCGCTGCCCGCAGGCGAGATCGGCGAAGTCTGCGTGCGCGGCGCGGTCGTCATGTCCGGCTACTGGAACGATGCCGAAGCGACGGCGCGCGCGCTGCGCGATGGCTGGCTCTGGACGGGCGATGTCGGCGCTTTCGACGCCGATGGCTTCCTCACGCTCAAGGACCGCAGCCGCGACCTGATCATCAGCGGCGGCTCGAACATCTATCCGCGCGAAATTGAAGAGGTGCTGCTCATGCATCCGTCGGTGGCCGAGGTTGCGGTCGTCGGACGGCCCGATCCGGAATGGGGCGAGGCAGTCGTGGCGTTCATCGTCGCGCGCGGCGCGCCGCCCCCGACCGGGGAGCTCGACCGGCTGTGCCTCGCGCAGATCGCGCGCTTCAAGCGCCCGAAGGAATATCGCTTCGTCGATGCGCTGCCGAAGAACAATTACGGCAAGGTGCTGAAGACCGAGTTGCGCCGGACATCTCGCCGGCGCGTGAGGCTGAAGGCGCTACCCGCCCTGGCCTCTGGGCGACGCCGGACAGCAGGCCGGCGGCAGACTCGGCGATCGCATGGCCGTTCCTGATGCGGTCGCCGACCGCGACGCCGCCGCGGTAGCCGGAGCAGAAGTAGAGTCCGGGCAATGCCGTTTCGGCGCCTTCCACCGCGGCGATCCGCCCCAGGTGCCCGAGCGCGTATTGCGGGATGGCCATTGGCCAGCGCGTGATCTCGTTCCAGAGCGGCGGCGCCTTGGCGCCCAGCAGCGCCGTGTGCTCGGCGAAGACGGCCCGCTCGATTTCCTCCCGTGGTGCCGCGGCAATCGCCGGATTGCGCCGCCCGCCGACGAAGGTGGTGAGCAGCACGGTCCCGGGCTTCGCGCGGCCGTCGAACATCGACGTCGAGAACAGCGTGCCGAGCACGGCACGGCCTTCGACGCCGGGGGCGAGGAAGCCGAAGCCGTCGAGCGGGTGCGCGATGTCCTCGCGGCGATACGCGCTCGCCACGACGGCGACCGGGTTGTAGTCGATCGCGCCAGCGCGCGGGAGGCGTCGGGCGCAACCTCGCCGACGATGCGCGCCGCCTCGGAAGCGGGGACGGCGAGCACCACGACAGCGTGCACGGCGTTCGAGGTGTTCGTTCCCGCGTTGGGCGAAGATCCGAAACCTGCCGTCCTCATTGCGCGTGAGCCGGGTGACGCGAACGCCGAATTCATTCGCTCGACGCCGCGCGCGAGCGCATCCGTGAGGGTCTGCATGCCCTCGCGGAAGGAGAAGCTCTTCGCGGTGTTGGCGGCAGCCGTGCCGCGGCGCTTGCGTTCGCGGGCGCCGAGGAATTGCCCCTTGATCAGGCTGCCGTAGCGCTGCTCGAGCGCGTGCAGCTTGGGGAACGCGGCGCGCACCGAAAGCAGCTCGGGGTCGCCCGCATAGATGCCGGCAACGAAGGGCTCGATCGCGTAGTCGAGGAATTCGCGGCCCAGGCGGCGGCGGACGAAATCGGCGACGGTCTCTTCCATTCCGCAGGAGAGGCGGCAATGAAGGGCTCCTTGAACGAGCCGCAATTTCGCGCCGAGCGAAAAGAGCCCGGTGGTGGCGAAGGCGCCTGCCGAGCCCGGCAGCGCGACCGGTTGCCCGCCCTTGATGACGAACCGGCGTGCCGACGCGGCGCTGCCGTCGAGCCGCTCGCCGAGGATACCCGCGGCCTCGAGCGTTTCATTGATCAGCGGCGTGGTGTCGAGCGTGCTGTTGGGGCCCGATTCCCAGAGCACGCCGTCGCGCCGGTGCGAGGCGATGACGCCGCCGGTCCTGTCCGCGGCCTCGAGCACCTCGACCGTGAAGCCGCGCTTCTGCAGGTGGAACGCTGCCGTCAGGCCGGAAACGCCGCCGCCGACCACGATTGCATCGATGTTTCCCTGCGTCACTGGCGAGCGCTCCTGCAAAGCCGGGGGATGACCCATCACAATTATTGCGATGTGCCGGCCCCGCCCATTGACATGCATCAAGCGCCGCCGAACACGACGCGAGTCAATGCGCGAGGGCTTGCGGCAAGGCAAGATAGCGGCTTGCGTGAAGGCTGGCGCGCTGGTTCCGGAGGAGTCCTTGGCCCTGTTCGAAGGTTTTGCCCGGCGCCGCATCGAAGTCGGGGGCATCGGCATTGCGGCGGTCACGGCCGGGAGCGGTCCTCCCCTCCTGCTGCTGCACGGCTATCCGCAGACGTCCGCGATCTGGCACCGGGTCGCGCCGCGCCTGGCCCGGCGCTTACACCGTCGTTGCGACCGACCTGCGCGGCTACGGCGATTCTTCCAAGCCGCCGGGGCTCGCCGACCATGCCAATTACTCGAAGCGCGAGATGGCCGCGGACCAGGTCGCGGTCATGCGCGCCCTCGGCACGAGAAGTTCTTCCTCGCCGGGCCACGACCGCGGCGGACGCGTCGCGCATCGCCTTGCGGCCGACCATCCCGAAATCGTGCGGAAGCTCGCCGTCCTCGACATCTCGCCGACGCTCGCAATGTACGAGCAGACCGACATGGACTTCGCGCGGGCCTACTGGCACTGGTTCTTCCTCATCCAGCCCGCGCCGCTTCCCGAGGACATGATCAACGCCGGCCGCGAGCGCTACCTGCGCGCCAAGATGCAAAGCGGCAGCGCCGGCCTCGAGCCGTTCGCGCCCGAGGCCTGGGCCGAATACGTGCGATGCTTCGATGCGGCGGCGGTCCACGCGAGTTGCGAGGACTACCGGGCGGCGGCGGCGATCGACCTCGACCACGACCGCGCCGACATCGCGGCGGGACGCAAGGTGCGTTGCCCGCTGCGCGTCCTCTGGGGTGCCGAGGGCGTGATCGAGCGGTGCTTCAGGCCGCTCGAGGACTGGGCGAAGGTGGCGGACGAAGTGAGCGGCATCGCGCTGCCGGGCGGCCACTACCTTCCCGAGGAGACGCCGCAGGAAGTCGGCGACGAATTCGAACAGTTTTTCCAATAGACAGGAAGCGGGAAACATGAAGACGCACAAGATCGCGGTGGTCGCCGGTGACGGCATCGGCAAGGAAGTCGTCCCCGAGGGCATGCGCGTGCTGGAAGCGGCGGGACGCAAGTTCGGCATCGCCTTCACCTGGGACGAGAAGCCGTGGAGCTGCGACACTGTACATGAAGACACGGGCGCATGATGCCCGAGGACGGGCTCGCGCAGATCAAGGGCCACGACGCGATCTTCCTCGGCGCGGTGGGCTTCCCGACGGTGCCCGACCACGTGTCGCTGTGGGGTCTGCTGATCCCGATCCGCCGCGAGTTCCAGCTCTACGTGAACCTGCGCCCGGTGCGCCTGATGCCCGGCATCCCTTCGCCGCTCGCGGGAAGGAAGCCCGGCGACATCGATTTCTGGGTGGTGCGCGAGAACAACGAGGGCGAGTACTCGTCGCTCGGCGGGCGCATGTACGGCGGCACCGAGCAGGAGTTCGTCACGCAGCTGTCGGTGTTCTCGCGGCGCGGCACGGACCGCATCCTGAAATACGCCTTCGAGCTGGCGAAGAAACGGCCGAGGAAGCACGTCACTTCCGCGACCAAGTCCAACGGCATCGCCA
The DNA here is from genome assembly GCA_963849005.1 of uncultured beta proteobacterium. GTDB lineage: Bacteria > Pseudomonadota > Gammaproteobacteria > Burkholderiales > Usitatibacteraceae > CAWKGC01. The sequence continues at coordinate 520,207 of CAWKGC010000019.1, forward strand.
TCACCATGCCGTACTGGGACGAGCGCTTCAAGGTGATGGCCGCCAACTATCCGGACGTGAAGACCTCGCAGTACCACATCGACATCCTGACCGCGCACTTCGTCCAGCACCCCGACTGGTTCGACGTGGTGGTCGGCTCCAACCTCTTCGGCGACATCCTCTCCGACCTGGGTCCCGCGTGCACCGGCACCATCGGCATCGCGCCATCGGCGAACCTGAATCCGGAGCGCGAGTTCCCGTCGTGCTTCGAGCCGGTGCACGGCAGCGCGCCCGACATCTTCGGCAAGGGCGTCGCCAACCCGATCGGGCAGATCTGGTCGGGGGCGATGATGCTCGAGCACCTCGGCCACAAGGCGGCGGCGGACGGCCGTCGTCAAGGCCATCGAGAAGGTGCTCGCCGACGGCCCGCGCACCCGGGACATGGGCGGCACGGCGTCGACCTCGGATGTGGGCAAGGCGATCGCCGAAGCGCTGTAAGTTCTGGTAGGGTTTGCGGTCACAACGGAAGCGCAAACAACGAAAACGAGGAGCAAGGCATGAAACGACGCGACTTTCTCATCGCCGGCGGTGCCGGCGCGGCGGCCCTGACGCTGGGCTTCCCGGCCCGCGCGGCCTATCCCGACAAGCCGGTGCGGCTGATCATCCCGTTTGCGCCCGGCGGCGAGTCCGACATCGGCGCGCGCTGCCAGCAGGCGGTGTACCGCCGGAAGTTCGGCCAGGAACTCATCATCGAGTCCAAGGCCGGCGCCGGCGGCGCGCTGGCATGGTCGCAGCTGAACAGCTTCCCCGGCGACGGCTACACGCTCATGGGCACCAACCTGCCGCACCTCGTGCTGCAACCGCTGGAGGGCAACGTCCAGTACAAGACCGACGACATCACCAACGTCCACTTCTACCAGTACACGCCGGACGCGGTCGATCGTGCGCACCGAGAGCCCTACAAGACCATCCAGGAACTGATGAAGGCGGCCAAGGAAGCCGGGCGACAAGATCAACTTCGCCGGCTCGGCGACGAATTCGGCGCCAATCATGTCGCGCACACGCGCTTCAACCTCGTCTCCGGGGGCACGAGCCAACTACGTGCCCTTCAAGGGCACCGGCGACCTCGTCGCCTCGCTGCTCGGGGGGCACGTCACCGTGGCCATGTCCTACAAGACGCTGGCCATCGCGCAGAAGGGCAAGATGCGCATGCTCGCGGTCGCCTCGGAGAAGAGGCTGCCGCAGTTTCCCGACGTGCCGACCTTCAGGGAGACTCGGCGTCGACTGGGTGGACGGTGCCTATCGCGGCGAAGGCGTTCCCATGTCCACGCCCGAGGACCTGCGCATGCGCATTTCCACGATGTTCTCCGAGATCAACCGCGACCCGGAATTCCTGCAAGCAGATGGCCGACGGCGGCTTCGAGCTGATCGACATCACCTACGACAAGATGCCGGCGTTCATGGCGGAGCGGCCAAGGCGTACGTCGAGGTCGCGAAGCTGATGGGGCTGGTGCAAGTAGCGCGCAGTTCGATGACTGCCCCCGCGAGGTCACGAGCAACTACGAACTCCAGCGGAGGATGCGCGGCCGGAACGCCGGGAGAGGCGACGGACCTGCGCATGACATGGCACAGTGAAACATCCAGCATAACAGAAGAATCCGCAGGATTTCTGGTCGGGCGTGATGTTCATCGTCATCGGCCTGGGCTGTTCGCCGTTCATCGCCCGCACCTATTCAGCTCGGGCACCGCGGCACCGCATGGGCCCGGGATTCTTCCCCTTCTATCTCGGCCTGATCATGGCCGGCTTCTGGGCGTGGTCATCCTGGTCGATTTCCTGCAGGAAAGAGGGCCAGCCGGTCGGACAATTCCACTGGAGGCCGATTTTCTGGGTGCTGGGCAGCATCGTCATGTTCGGCGTGATTGCTCAAGGCGGTCGGGATGCTGGTGGCGGGCTTCGTCCTGGTATCGGATCTCGAGTCATCGGCGGCGACGAATTCAAGCTGAAGGGCATGCTGATCCTCGGCAGTCGGCCTGGTGGCCTTCTGCGCGCTGGTGTTCGTATCGGCCTGAAGCTGCCGATCCCGATGTGCCCGGATATCGAGTGGTTCCAGCAGTTCACGGCTCTGCAGGGTATGACGCCATGATGGAACTCCTGAACAACCTCGCACTCGGCTTCGGCGTCGCGCTGTCGCTGCAGCAACATCTTCTACTGCTTCATCGGCGTGCTGCTCGGCACGCTGATCGGCGTGCTGCCCGGGATCGGTCCGATCGCGACCATCGCCATGCTGCTGCCGGCGACCTTCCACCTGCCGCCGGTGTCCGCGCTGATCATGCTGGCAGGCATCTACTACGGCGCGCAGTACGGCGGCTCGACCACGGCGATCCTGGTCAACCTGCCCGGGCGAGGTGTCCTCGGTGGTGACCTGCCTGGACGGCTACCAGATGGCGCGGCAGGGGCATGCCGGCAAGGCGCTCGGCATCGCCGCGCTCGGCATCGTTCTTCGCCGGCACGCGTGGCGACCGTCCTGGTTGCGGCGTTCGCCCCGCCGCTCGCGGAGGTGGCCCTCAAGTTCGGCCCAGCCGACTACTTCTCGCTCATGACCTTGGGCTTGATCGCGGCCGTGGTACTCGCCCACGGCTCGCTCATCAAGGCGATGGCGATGATCGTGCTCGGCCTGCTGCTGGGCCTGATCGGCACCGACGTGAATTCCGGCGTCGCGCGCTTCTCCTTCGGCATGCCGGAACTGATCGACGGCGTCGGCATCGGCGCAGTCGCCATGGGCATGTTCGGCTTCTCCGAGATCATCAAGAACCTGGAAGCACAGGCGAAAAGCGCGAAGTCTTCACCAAGCGAGTATCCGGGCTGTTGCCGAACTGGTCGGACATCAAGCAGGCCTTCCCGGCCGTGTTGCGCGGCACGACGCTGGGCTCGGCGCTCGGCATCCTGCCCGGCGGCGGGCCGGTGCTGGGTGCTTTCTCGGCCTACACGCTGGAGAAGAAGCTCGCCAAGGATCCCTCGCGATTCGGCAAGGGCGCGATCGAAGGCGTGGCGGCACCGGAGGCGGCCAACAACGCCGCGGCGCAGACCTCCTTCATCCCGCTGCTCACGCTCGGCATCCCGCCCAACCCGGTGATGGCGCTGATGGTCGGCGCCATGATCATCCACGGCATCCAGCCGGGGCCGCAGATCATGACCGCGAACCCGCAGCTGTTCTGGGGCATGGTCGCCAGCATGTGGGTGGGCAACCTGCTGCTGGTGGTCCTGAACCTGCCGCTGATCGGCATGTGGGTGAAGCTGCTGACGGTGCCCTACCGCTTCCTGTATCCCGGCGATCCTGATCTTCTGCTGCATCGGCGTGTATCTCGATCAGCAACGCGCCGATGGACGTGCTGCTCGCTGCCACGTTCGGCTTCATCGGCTACGTCTTCATCAAGCTCGAGCTGCGAACCGGCGCCGCTGCTGCTGGGCTTCGTCCTCGGGCCGATGATGGAGGAAAACCTGCGCCGCGCGATGCTGCTCTCGCGCGGCGACCCGATGGTATTCGTGCAGCGCCCGATCAGCCTGGGACTGCTGATCGTGGCCGTGCTCCTGCTGGTGATCGTGCTCGCGCCGAACATCCGCAAGAAGCGCGAGGAAGCCTTCCAGGAAGAGTGATTCAGGCGGCCGCGCCGGCGATGCCGAGCGCGGCCTCCACTTCCGAAAGGTCGCGCACGGTCGCGTCGGGCGGGAAGCCCAGGCCGTCCACAGGAGCGCCTCCGCGGTTCACCCAGATGGTGCGCATGCCGAAGCTCTTCGCGCCCTGCGCGTCCCAACCGTTCGAGGAGACGAAACCGATCTGCTCCTTCGGCACGCCCAGCGCGTCCACTGCGAGCTGGTAGACACTTGGATGCGGCTTGAATATGCCGGCGGGATCCACCGAAAGCCATGCCGAAAGCCGCTTCTCGAGGCCATTGTGGCGCACCACTGCATCGAGCATGTCCAGGTGCCCGTTGGAGAGAATGGCGAGCTTGCGCGTCGCCGCCGAGTTGCGCAAGGGCGGCGTGCACTTCGGGAAACACGGCGAGCCTGCGGTACTCCTCCATCAACGATTGCTTCGCCGCTTCGTCCGCGGCGAGGCCAAGCGATGCGCAGGCGAAGTCGAGGCTGGCGCGCGTGACGTGGTCGAAATGCTCGTAGCGGCCCATGAGGCTGCGCAGCCACGTGTACTCGAGCTGTTTCACGCGCCAGGCCTGCGATAGTTGCGCGCCTTTTCCCGGGAACAGCGATTCGGCAAGCTGCGTCACCGAGTGCACGTCGAATAGCGTGCCGTAGGCGTCGAAGACCAGTGCGGAAATGCGGTTTTCCATGGCGGAATCTCCGTTGGCGCTGCGGGCCGCCGCCATTGCTCGCGGGCGGCGCGGCGCGAGTGCTAACATTACTTCAGTTTTCCCCTGCGAGGAGTCCCCGAGGATGATGTCGAAGGCAATCGCCGCGCTGTTGCTCGTGGCCGCGGCGAACGGCGCATCGGCGCAGGCCTGGCCGAACAAGCCCGTGAAGCTGGTCGTGCCGTTTCCCGCCGGGGGCCCGACCGACGTGCTGTCGCGCGCCATGGCGGACAAGCTCGGCATCGCGCTGGGCCAGCCGGTGGTGATCGAGAACAAGCCCGGCGCGGGTGGCGCGATCGGGGCGGACTTCGTCGCCAAGAGCGCGCCCGACGGCTACACGTTGGTGATGGCCACGACCAGCACGCATTCGATCGGCCCCTACCTCGCGAAGCTGCCCTACGACCCGCAGAAGGACTTCACGCCCATCGTCTGGGTGGGCAACGCCACCAACATCCTCGTGGTGCCGCCCAGCCTCGGCGTGAATTCGGTGCAGGAACTCATCGTTCTGGCGAAGAAGGACCCGGGCAAGCTCAATTACGCCACCAGCGGCGTGGGCACCGTGGTGCACCTGACCAGCGAGCATTTCGCCAACATGGCCGGCGTGAAGTTCACCCATGTGCCGTACAAAGGGGTGCAGCTGTCGATACCCGACCTGCTTTCGGGGCAGGTGTCGATGCTGTTCGACAACATCATGACCGCGCAGTCGCACATCAAGAGCGGCAAGCTGAAGGCGCTCGGCGATTTCGTCGTTGCAACGCTCGCCGCTGGTGCCCGACGTGCCGACCATCGCCGAGTCCGGCCTGCCGGGCTTCGAAAGCGTCACCTGGTTCGGCGTGTTCGGGCCTGCAGGAACGCCGAAGGCCGTGGTCGAGCGCATGAACATGGAAGTGAACAAGGTGCTTGCCGACCCTGCCATCCGCGAGCGCTTCGCGCAACTCGGCTTCGAGCCTGCGGGCGGCACGCCGGGCGAGTTCGCCGCCGTCGTGCAGCGCGATGCGGCCAAGTGGTCCAGGGTCATCAGGGACGCCAACGTTCGCGCAGAATGAACAAAGGCAATTTGAAACCGCCGATGAACGCCGATGAACGCCGATAAAACCTTGACGGTGGGTGGCTGCGTTGACCACTGTGCCCACGGTACCGAACGTATTCCTGGTTCTGCTTTTATCGGCGTTCATCGGCGTCCATCGGCGGTTAATTCTGCTTTTGCCTCTTCACAAAAGTCCGAGGAATAGAAATTGTTCAACTGGGACTTTCCGTACACGTCGCAACGCATGCCGGTGCTGGCGAAGAATGTGGTGGCGACCTCGCAGCCGCTCGCCGCGCAGGCCGGCCTGTCGATGCTCGCCAAGGGCGGCAACGCGGTGGATGCTGCGCTCGCCGCGGCGATCACGCTGACCGTCGTGGAGCCGACGTCCAACGGCATCGGCTCGGACGCCTTCGCCATCCTCTGGGACGGCAAGCAGCTTGCCGGCCTGAACGCCTCGGGGCGCTCGCCCGCGGCGTGGACGCCGGAGCGTTTCGCGGGGCAGAGCGCGATGCCGGTGCTGCGGCTGGGATTCGGTCACGGTGCCGGGCTGCGTGTCGGCGTGGGTCGAGCTTTCGCAAGCGCTACGGCAAGCTGCCGTTCGCGCAGCTCTTCGAGGCCGCGATCCGCTACGCGCGCGACGGCTTCATGGTCTCGCCGATCACGGCCATGAGCTGGGCGCGGCAGGCGCCGAACTTCAAGGGCTGCCCGGAATTCGCTGGAGCCTTCCTGCCCGGCGGACCGCGCGCCGCGCGACCGGCGAGCGCTTCAACTGCCCGCACCAGGCCGAGACGCTGGAGAAGATCGCCTCGACGCAGCGGCGAGAGCTTCTACCGCGGCGACGCTCGCCGAGAGGATCGCGCATGTCGGCGCAGGCCGATGACGGCGCGCATACCGTGGAAGACCTCGCGGCGCACCGCTGCGACTGGGTGGAGCCGATCTCGCACGACTACCGCGGCTACCGGCTGCACGAGATCCCGCCCAACGGGCAGGGCATCGTCGCGCTGATGGCGCTGGGGATCCTGCGCCACTTCGACGTGGCGTCGATGCCGGTCGGACTGGCGCCGACAGCGTCCACCTGCAGATCGAGGCGATGAAGCTGGCCTTCGCCGACGTCTACTCGCCTACGTGGCGGACCCGGCGACGATGCAGCTCACGACCGCGCAGCTGCTCGACAAGGACTACCTAGCAGCGCGCGCGAAGCTGATCGACATGAAGCGCGCGCAGGACCACAAGGCGGGCATCCCGCAAGGACGGCGGCACCGTCTACCTCACGGCCGCGGACGACGAACGGGATGATGGTGTCCATGATCCAGTCGAACTACATGGGCTTCGGTTCCGGCGTGGTGGTCCCGGGCACCGGCATCTCGCTGCAGAACCGCGGCGCCGGGTTTCTCGCTCGAGCAGGGCCACCCGAACCAGGTCGGCCCGCGCAAGCGCCCGTTCCAGACGATCATCCCGGGCTTCCTCACCAAGGACGGCAAGCCGGTCATGAGCTTCGGCGTGATGGGCGGCACGATGCAGCCGCAGGGCCACGCGCAGATGGTGGTGCGCATCGTGGACTACCGGCAGAACCCGCAGTCGTGCTCCGACGGCCCGCGCTGGGTCGTGAATGCGGACTTCAGCGTGAGCTTCGAGGAAGCGCGCTTTCCCGCGGGCGTGATCGACGAACTGCGCAAGCGCGGGCCAGCGCGTCGTCAGCCCAGAGGTGCCGATGTTCGGCTTCGGCGGCGCGCAGTTGATCTACAAGCTCGACGACGGCTACTGCGCCGGGTCGGACCATCGCAAGGACGGCGGCGCGGTCGGCTTCTGACGGCGCTTGCCCGTCACCAGGCACGCAGGCTATCCCACTCCGGCGCCTTCGTCCGGCGCCCTTTCCGCGGGCCGCCGTGGCAATCCCGCGGGCTGCCAATTGGCCGTGGCGGCGGCGAGCAGCGCCGCCGGGCTTGCGGCATCCGGCCGCACCGGCGGCTGCCCGAGGAAGGCGAGAGCGCGCCGCAACTCGGCGACAGCCTCGGCCGGATCCACGGCCGGCGCCAGCGTCTGCTTGGAGAGTTTCTGGCCGGCCGCATTGATCGCCGACCGGCAGGTGAAGGTAGCGCGGCGTGGGCAGGTCGAGTTGCCGCTGCAACCAGACCTGCCGCGGCGTCGATAGCAGCAGGTCGGCGCCGCGCACCACATCCGTGACGCCTTGTTCCGCATCGTCCACGACCACCGCGAGCTGGTAGGCGACCAGGCCATCCTTGCGCTTCAGGACGAAGTCGCCGATATCGGTGGCGAGCCGCTGCGCGATGCGGCCCTGCAGGCGGTCTTCGAAGGCGATCTCGTCCATGCCGCGTGCGAATCCGCACCGCCGCGGGCGTGGATCCGGGGATCGCAAGATCGCGGCAGGTGCCGGGATACACGGGGCCTTCGATGCCCTGCAATGCGGAGTCCGCGATCTCCCGGCGCGAGCATCGGCACCGATACGTCATGCCCTTCGCGCGCAGGCGGGCGAGGGCGCTTTCATACCGCGCGGTGCTCCCGCTCTGGAACAGCACCCCGCCGTCCCATTCGAAGCCGAAGGCCTCGAGCGTGCGCAGGATATCGTCGGCCACTGCGCGGCTCGAGCGCGGGCATCGAGGTCCTCGATGCGCACCAGCCATTCGCCCGCCGGCGGCGCGGGCATCGAGATAGCTGCCCAGCGCGGCGACCAGCGAACCGAAGTGCAGCGGGCCCGTGGGTGACGGGGCGAAGCGTCCCGATGTAGCGCGGCCCGGCCATTCAGCCGCCGAACAGGCGCTCGACCAGCGCGAAGTCGTCGAGCCGGTGGACAAACCATTTCAGCGCCTTGCCGGCACGTTCCGGGCGCCATGCCGCCATCAACTCCCCGCCGGGCTTGTGCGCCTCGACCTCGAGCCCGACCAGCCTTCCGGCTGCGATCTCCGGCTGCGCAAGGTGGTTGGGCAGGTAGCCCACGCCGAGGCCCGCGACGTGCGCGGCGACCTTGGCGTCGAAGTCGGGCACGGTGAGCACGTCCTGCCCCGACAAGCAGGCCGGAAGTGCGCGGCGGCAGGTTGCGCGAGGTGTCGCCGACGGAGACGGCGCGGTGCCGCAGGATCGTGCTCGAGGCGATCGGCGTCCGTTCGAGGGCGATCGGGTGGCCGGGAGCGGCGACGAACGTGAACTCGACCCGGCCGATGACCTTGGTCGCGAAGCCGCCGGAGGGCGCCGCCCCGGACGCGCCGATCGCCAGGTCGACGCGATTCGAGGCGAGCGCGTCCCAGTTGCCGCCCAGCACTTCGCTGCGAAAAGCGCAGGCGGGTGCCCGAGGCCTGCGCGTAGAACTCCTTCACCACGTCGGAGAAGCAGTTGAAGTCGAAAAGGGTGTCCAGCGATATGCGGAACTCGGCCTCCCATCCCCTGGCGACCTGCTTTACGCGGCGTTCGAGGTCGACTGCGGATTGCAGGAGCCTGCGCCCTTCGTCGAGCAGCTCCCGGCCGGCTTCGGTGAGCTTGGCCCGGTGGCCCCGGCGGTCGAACAGGAGGACGTCCAGGCCGTGCTCGAGTTGCTGGATGGAGTAAGTGATCGCTGACGGTGCACGGCCTAGTTCTTCGGCCGCGCCGGCAAAGGAGCCTCGCCGGTCGATGGCGTCGAGCACCTGCAGCGATTCAAGGGACAGCGGCATGTTCCATAAATTCGAACAAGATGGACAGTATTGTGGCCTTGTTTCAGGGGATGGGCAAGATCAATATGCTGTTCATTAACGACGTTATTTAATTCAAAGGAATCGATGATGATTGGCATCAGAAAGTCAAACGAACGCGGATATCGCCGACCACGGGTGGCTGAAGTCGTTCCACACGTTTTCCTTTGCCGACTACCACGACCCGGAACACATGGGCTTCGGGCCGCTGCGGGTGATCAACGAGGACCGCGTCCAGCCCGGCGCCGGTTTCGGCACCCATGGCCACCGGGACATGGAGATCATCAGCTACGTGCTCGAGGGCGCGCTCGAGCACAAGGACTCAATGGGCAACGGCTCCGTGATCCGCCCGGCGACGTGCAGCGCATGAGCGCCGGCACCGGCGTGCTGCACAGCGAGTACAACCCCTCGGACAAGGAGGCCGTGCATTTCCTGCAGATCTGGATCGAGCCGAACGAGCGCGGGATCGCGCCGGGCTACGAGGAGAAGCATTTCGACTCCGCGTCCAAGCGCGGGCAGCTCAAGCTGATCGCCTCGCCCGACGGCCGGGACGGCTCGGTGCGCATCCACCAGGACGCGATGCTCTATGCGGCATTGCTCGACGGCGCCGAAGTCGTGCGCCACAGCCTTGCCGCAGGCCGCAAGGCGTGGGTGCACGTGGCGCGCGGCGAGGTCACGGTAAACGGCCAGCCGCTGGCGGCGGGCGACGCGCTCAAGGCGAGCGGCGAGCGCGAGATCGTGCTCGAACACGGCCGCGGCGCCGAAGTGCTGCTGTTCGACCTCAACTGAGAAGGCAAAGCCGACATGAAGCCACGCAAGGCAGTACGCGTAATCGATTCCGAAATGGCGCAGGTCGCGAACTTCAGCGTGCGGCGCGCGCTGCCGGACGCGGGCGTGCGCTCGCTGGGACCCTGGGTGTTCCTCGACCACTTCGGCCCCTTCGACATCGACCCGTCCGACCGCGGCGTGCCGCCGCATCCGCACGCCGGCATCGAGACGGTCACCTACCTGCTGTCGGGAACCATGCACCACCGCGATTCCGCCGGGCACCAAGGCAAGGTCGGCAAGGGCGGCGCGCAATGGATGACCTCCGGGCGCGGCATCGTCCACGCCGAGCGGCCGATGGTCGGCGAGGGCGCGGCGAAGATGCACGGCATCCAGCTCTGGACCTCGTTGCCGCGCGCCCTCAAGGACAGCGCGCCCGATTACCAGCAGATCGACGCCTCGGCAGTCGCCGAGCGCGAACGCGAAGGCGAGCGCCTGCGCGTCGTGGCGGGAGAACTCGCCGGCCTCACGGGCCCGGCGCGCACCCGCATGCCGACGCTGCTCGCCCACCTCACGCTCGCGCCCGGGATGCATCTTCGAAGCGGCGTGGCCGCAAGGATACGAGGCGGGCGTGTACGTGATCGAGGGCCATGCCCGCATCGACGGCGCCGCGGATGGGGCGCGCACCGGGCAGCTCGCGGTGCTCGACGGCGAGGGCGATGCGGTGCGCGTGGAAAATGCCGGCGCCGGGAGGCTCGAGGTGCTGCTGCTCGGCGGAGCGCCTGCCGAAGGCCCGCTCGTGTTCCATGGCCCCTTCGTGATGAATTCCCTCGAGCAGGTCAGGGCGGCGGAGAAAGCCTACATGACCGGCGCAATGGGCGCGCTCGCGCCATGAGTCCGGACAACCACCAGGAACGAACCAGATGAGCAGGATATTGGCATTCGCCGGCAGCGCGCGGCGCGATTCGTTGAACAAGAAGCTGGCCCGTGCGGCGGCGGAAGCAGCGCGAAAAGCCGGCGCGGAAGCCACCTTCATCGACCTCGCGGACTATCCGTTGCCGCTCTACGACGGCGATCTCGAGGCAAGCCAGGGAATGCCCGCCAACGCGATGCGGCTGCGCGAGTTGTTCCTCGCGCACGACGCGCTGCTGGTCGCCTCGCCGGAGAACAACGCTTCGGTGTCGTCCCTGCTGAAGAACACGCTCGACTGGCTTTCGCGCGACATCGGCGACGGCAAGGGCGCGAACGCGGGGACGGCGCCGTATGCCGGCAAGGCCGCGTTGCTGCTCTCGGCTTCTCCCGGCGGGTTCGGCGGCGTGCGCGGGCTGCCCCACCTTCGCCAGATCCTGGCGACGCTCGGCGTCACCGTGCTGGGCGCGCAAGTTTCGCTGCCGCGGGCGCACGAGGCCTTTGACGAACATGGCGCGCTGAAGGACGCGAGGGCGGTCGAGTCGGCGACGAGAAAACTGGCCGAGGCAAGCCGCAAGCTCGCCGCCTAGCTTGCGCGCCGCGGCGCGTGGCAGCGCGATAGCAGCGGCCAATCGCGCGGATTGGAAGATTTCATTGGCGGGCCGCGCGGGCTTGGTCCAGAATTCTTACTCGATCTTGAAAGGGAAAGAGCAAATGGCGAAGAAGACCGCTGCACAATCCGTGGTGAACATCGGCATCTCCGCGAAGGACCGCGAGAAGATTGCCGCGGGCCTGTCGCACCTGCTCGCCGACACCTATACGCTGTACCTCAAGACCCACAATTTCCACTGGAACGTCACGGGTCCGATGTTCCAGACGCTGCACCTGATGTTCGAGGCGCAGTACAACGAGCTGGCGCTTGCGGTGGACCTGATCGCGGAGCGCATCCGCGCGCTCGGGTTTCCCGCGCCGGGGACCTACAGGGATTACGCGCGGCTTGCCTCGATCAAGGAAACGGCCGGCGTGCCCGAGGCCCGCGAGATGATCCGCCTGCTGGTCGAAGGCCAGGAAGCCGTCGTGCGCACCGCGCGCGGCATCTTCCCGCTGGTGGACAAGGCCACCGACGAATCGAGCGCCGACCTGCTGACGCAGCGCATGCAGGTGCATGAAAAGACGGCGTGGATGCTGCGCGCGCTACTGGAGAAATAGATGGCAACCGTCGAACTGACCAAAGAGAATTTCGAGTCCGTCGTCACCGGCAATGCCACGGTGATCGTGGACTTCTGGGCGCCGTGGTGCGGCCCGTGCCGCGCTTTCGCGCCGACTTTCGAGAAGGTCTCGGAGTCCCATCCGGACGTGGTGTTCGCCAAGGTCAACACCGAGGACGAGCAGGAGATCGCCGCGCACTTCAACATCCGCTCGATCCCGACGCTGATGGTGTTCCGCGACCAGGTCATCGTCTTCTCGCAGCCCGGGGCGCTGCCGCAATCGGCCTTCGAGCAGGTGGTCGAGCGCTCGAAGGCGCTGGACATGGAAGTGGTTCGCGCGAAACTGGCCGAACAGGACGCGGCTTCGCCGCAGCCGTCCGCCTAGCGGAGAAAGTAGAATGGCGGTCTTCCGGACAGGAATCCCGCCATGACATCCCCGCTGGCAGCGCAGCGCGAGGCAATCCGCGCGCACTACTTCGCGGACGAGACGCAAGCGCTCGAGCGCCTGCTGCCGCTCGCCACGCTCGACGCCGCATCCAACGCGCGAGTTGCCGCGACGGCGGCGGACCTGGTCGAGCGCGTGCGCGCGCAACAAAGGGCGGCTGTCGGGATGCAGTCCTTCCTGCAGGAATACGACCTCTCCTCGCAGGAAGGCGTGCTGCTCATGTGCGTGGCGGAGGCGCTGCTGCGCATCCCGGATGCGGCCACCGCGGACAAGCTGATCCGCGACAAGTTTTCCCGGGGCGAATGGGACAACCACCTCGGCAAGAGCGACTCCCTGCTGGTCAACGCGGGCACGTGGGGCATGATGCTCACCGGCAGGCTGGTCAACGTCGAGCCGGCGGGCATGCGCGACCTCGGCGGCTGGCTGGCGGGGCTTGCGGCGAAAGCGGGCGAGCCCGTGGTGCGCCTGGCGCTTCGCCAGGGCATGAAGCTCATGGCCGAGCAGTTCGTCATGGGCCGCACGATCGACGAAGCGCTCGAGCGCGCTCGTTCGGCCGGGGAGGCACCGTACCGCCACTCCTACGACATGCTCGGCGAGGCGGCCGTCACCGCGGCCGACGCGGAGCGCTATTTCGTCGCCTACGAGCGCGCGATCGACGCGATCTCGGCCAGTGCCGGGAAGATGCCGCCATCTTCGGTATTCGAGCGGCCGGGCATCTCGATCAAGCTTTCCGCATTGCATCCCCGCTTCGAGCACGCGCAGCGCGAACGCGTGCTCGCCGAGCTCGCGCCGCGCATCCTCTCGCTTGCCGAACGCGCGCGCCGGGGCGACATCGGAATCACGCTCGACGCCGAGGAGGCCGACCGGCTCGACCTGTCCCTCGACATCCTCGAACGCGTCTTCACCTCCGCTTCGCTCGCGGGCTGGGAGGGGCTCGGCCACGTCGTACAGACCTACCAGAAGCGCGCGCCTTTCGTGATCGACTGGCATGCCGCGCTGGCGCGCTCGCAGGGCCGGCGCATCATGGTGCGGCTGGTGAAGGGCGCCTACTGGGATGCGGAGATCAAGCGTTCGCAGGCCGGCGGGTTTCCGGGTTACCCGGTCTACACGCGCAAGGTGAACACCGACGTGTCCTACCTTGCCTGCGCGGCGAAGATGCTTGCCGCGCCCGACGCGTTCTACAGCCAGTTCGCCACGCACAACGCGCACACGGTCGCCACCATCCTCGAGCGCGCGCCTCCCGGGGCGGACTTCGAGTTCCAGCGCCTGCACGGCATGGGCGAAGAACTCTACGGCGAGGTGATCGGGCGCCTCGGCAGGCCTTGCCGCGCCTATGCGCCGGTCGGCACGCACGAGGACCTTCTGCCCTACCTCGTCCGGCGCCTCCTCGAGAACGGCTCCAACACTTCGTTCGTGAACCGCATCGCCGATACCGCCGTGCCGGTGGCAAGGGTCGTCGCCGACCCGGTCTCGGCCTGCCAGGAGAACCCCGTGAAGACCAATCCCAGGTTGCCGCTGCCCTCCGAACTCTATGGCGCGGGGCGCCGGAATTCCAGCGGCGTGCTGTTTGCCGACGAGCATGCATCGCGCGCGCTGTTCGACGCCATGGCCCCGCACCTCGCGCGCACGGACTGGAAGGCGGGCACGCTCATCGATGGGCTGGAGCGCAAGGGGAAGAAGGTCGACGTGCGCGACCCCGCGCGCAACCTCGTCATCGGCAGCGTCGATGAAGCGGATGCCGCGCTTGCGGGCGAGGCGCTGCAGGCCGTGTCGCGCTCGCGGATTCCGGATGCCGAAGCGCGCGCGGCGATACTCGATCGCGCGGCGGACCTGTTCGAACGCGACGCCGCGAAACTCATGGCGCTGCTGGTGCGCGAAGCGGGCAAGACGCTGCCCGATGCGCTGGGCGAAGTGCGCGAAGCGGTGGACTTCTGCCGCTACTACGCGATGCAGGTGCGCGAGCTATTTGTGGTGCCAGAGACCCTGCCCGGGCCGACCGGGGAATCGAACGAGCTGCGCCTCGCCGGGCGCGGCGTGTTCCTGTGCGTGAGCCCGTGGAATTTCCCGCTGGCGATCTTCGCGGGACAGGTCGCGGCGGCGTTCGCGGCGGGCAACGCGGTCGTCGCCAAGCCGGCCGAGCAGACGCCGCTGGTGGCATTCGAAACCGCCAAGCTCTTCATCGCCGCGGGCCTGCCGGCCGGGGCCATCGCGCTCGTGCCGGGACGCGGCGAAACCGTCGGCGCGGCGCTTGTCGCGGACGCCCGCACCGACGCGGTGGCCTTCACGGGCTCGACCGCGACGGCGCACGCCATCAACCGCGCGCTCGCCGCGCGAGACGGCCCGCTCGTGCCGTTCATCGCGGAAACAGGCGGGCTGAACGCGATGCTGGTGGATTCCAGCGCATTGCCCGAGCAAGTCGTCGCCGACGTCATCGCTTCGGGCTTCAACAGCGCCGGCCAACGCTGCTCGTCATTGCGCATCCTCTGCCTGCAGAAGGAGATCGCGCCCCACGTGCTGCAATTGCTCGAAGGCGCCGTGACGCAATTGAGCGTGGGCGACCCGGCGTTGCTCGCGACCGACATCGGCCCGGTGATCGATCGCGAAGCGCTCGACATGCTCGAGGCGCATGCCGCGCGCATGGACCGCGACGCGCGCCTCATCTGCAGGGCGCGCCTGCCCGAAGGCCTCGCCGGAAACTTCTTCGCGCCGCGCGCCTACGAGTTGCGCGGCTTGTCGGCGATCGACCGGGAGGTGTTCGGCCCGATCGTCCATGTCGTCACCTTCGAGTCCGACTCCCTTGAGGCGACGGTCGACGCGATCAACGCCAAGGGCTTCGGACTCACGATGGGCATCCACAGCCGCATCGACGCCACCGTCGAGGCCGTCCGCGCTCGCGCCCGGGTCGGCAACCTGTATGTGAACCGCAACATGATCGGCGCCACCGTCGGCGTGCAACCCTTTGGCGGGGAAGGGCTTTCCGGCACGGGCCCGAAGGCCGGCGGCCCCCATTACCTGCTGCGCTTCGCGCTCGAGCGCACCTTTACGGTGAACACCGCGGCCGCCGGCGGGAATGCCTCGCTGATCGCCGATTCGGAGTGACGGGGGGCATTCGAAGCCTTTGAAAAGGCGCGGGTTTTGCTGTTATAATGCGAGGCTGTTCGGGAACGAATCCCGGGCAAATCCACACCCCCGCCTCAGGTTTAAGGTCCCGTGAAAACGGGTAGCGCGGGGGGAGGCCAACCTTGACCACCAGGAGTTTTCATGTCTGTCACGATGCGTCAAATGCTGGAGGCCGGCGTCCATTTCGGCCACCAGACGCGGTACTGGAACCCGAAGATGTCCCCCTTCATCTTCGGCGCCCGCAACAAGATCCACATCATCAACCTCGAGAAGTCGCTTCCGATGTACACGGACGCGCTCAAGTACGTGCGCCAGCTGACCTCGAACAAGGGCAACATCCTGTTCGTCGGCACCAAGCGGCAGGCCCGGGAGATCGTCAAGGAAGAAGCGCTGCGCGCCGGCTCTCCCTACGTCGATTTCCGCTGGCTGGGCGGCATGCTCACCAACTTCAAGACGGTCAAGGGCTCGATCAAGCGCCTGAAGGAACTCGAGCAGATGAAGCTCGACGGTTCCTTCGAGAAGGTCACGAAGAAGGAAGCGCTGACCATGGAACGCGAGATGGTGAAGCTCGAGCGCTCGCTCGGCGGCATCAAGGAGCTGACCGGCGTCCCCGACGCGCTGTTCGTGATCGACGTGGGCTTCCACAAGATCGCCATCACCGAAGCGAAGAAGCTCGGCATCCCGGTGGTCGGCGTGGTCGACACCAACAATTCGCTCGACGGCGTGAGCTACGTGATTCCCGGCAATGACGACTCCACGCGCGCCATCCGCCTCTACGCGCGCGGCGTGGCCGACGCGATCCTCGAGGGACGCAGCCAGGTGATCACCGAGATGGTGGCGCCCACCGGCGAATTCGTCGAAGTCGAAGAAGCCGAAAAGAACGCCTGAGCCCCCTCGGGCATTGCGGCAAAAGGGGGCGCGAGCCCCTTTTTTGTGAATCGAACTGGAGTGGAAGTCATGGCGGAAATCACCGCGGCAATGGTCAAGGAACTGCGCGAGATCACGGGTCTCGGCATGATGGAGTGCAAGAGGGCGCTGGAGGAGGCCGCCGGCGACCTGAAAAAGGCCGAGGAGCTGCTGCGCATCAAGAGCGGCGCCAAGGCGAGCAAGGCGGCCGCGCGCGTGGCCTCCGAAGGCGCGATCGGCAGTTTCCTCTCCGCCGACGGAAAGCTCGGCGCGATGGTCGAGGTCAATTGCGAGACGGATTTCGTGGCGCGCAACGAGGACTTCCTCGCGTTCGTGGGCGCGCTTGCCGAGCTGGTGGCGAAGTCGAACCCGGCCGACGTGGCCGCGCTCTCGGCGCTCGCGATCGGCGACAAGACGGTCGAGGCAACGCGCCAGGCGCTGATCCAGAAGATCGGCGAGAACGTGACCGTGCGCCGCTTCGTGCGCGTGGCCACCGGCTCGAAGCTTGTCCACTACCTGCACGGCGTGAAGATCGGCGTGCTGGTCGATTTCGAGGGCGACGAGGCGGTCGGCAAGGACATCGCGATGCACATCGCCTTCGCCAAGCCGCAATTCATGTCGAAGGACCAGGTCGACCCCGAAGTGGTCGCGCGCGAGCGCGCCATCCTCGCCGCGCGCGCCGCGGAATCGGGCAAGCCGCCCGAGATCGTCGCGAAGATGGTCGACGGCGGCATCAACAAGTTCCTCGCCGAGATCACGCTGCTCGGGCAGGCGTTCGTGAAGGACGACAAGCTCACGGTGGAGAAGATGCTCGCCGCCAACAAGGCGAAGCTGAACGGCTACCGGTTCCTCGTGGTCGGGGCCGGGATCGAGAAGAAGCAGGCCGACTTCGCCGCTGAAGTCGCGTCGATGGCAAAGACGGCGGCCTGAACGAGGCTCACGCGAAGGCCGCCCCCATGCCGAGCCAGACCCCCGCCTACCAGCGCATCCTCCTGAAGCTCTCGGGAGAGGCGCTGATGGGCGACGACGCCTTCGGCATCAACCAGGCGACGATCGACCGCATCGTCCACCAGGTGAAGGACGTCGCCGACATGGGCGTGCAGGTCGGCGTGGTGATCGGCGGAGGCAACATCTTCCGCGGCGTGTCGCAGGGCGCTGCGGGAATGGACCGCGCGACGGCCGACTACATGGGCATGCTCGCCACCGTCATCAACGCGCTGGCACTCCAGGACGCGATGAACCGCGCCGGGCTCGTGGCGCGCGTGCAATCGGCGCTGAACATCGAGCCGGTGTGCGAGCCCTACATCCGCGGCAAGGCCATGCGCTACCTCGAGGAGGGCAAGGTCGTGATCTTCGCCGCCGGCACCGGCAACCCGTTCTTCACCACGGACACGGCGGCGGCGCTGCGCGGCCGCGAGATGGAGGCGCAGATCGTGCTGAAGGCGACCAAGGTCGACGGCGTCTACACGGCGGACCCGATGAAGGACAAGACCGCGACGCGCTATGCGAAGCTCACCTTCGACGAGGCGTTCGTGAAGAACCTGAAGGTGATGGACGCCACCGCGCTGGCGCTTTGCCGCGACCAGAAGCTGCCGATCTGCGTGTTCTCGATATTCAAGGACGGCGCGCTGAAGCGCGTGGTGATGGGCGAAGAGGAAGGGACGCTGGTTCACGCATGACGCCTTGCCCGGAGGGAAGATGAGCATTGCCGAAGTCAAGAAGCAGGCCGAGACCAAGATGCACAAGTCGATCGACACGCTGAAGGCGGACCTCGCCAAGGTGCGCACCGGGCGCGCCCATACCGGGATGCTCGACCACATCCGGGTCGATTACTACGGCGCCGAGATGCCGATCAACCAGGTGGCCAGCGTCACGCTCATCGACGCGCGCACCATCGGCATCCAGCCCTTCGAGAAGAAGATGGGCCACGTCATCGAGAAGGCGATCCGCGAAGGCGACCTGGGGCTGAACGCCGCCTCGCAGGGCGACATGATCCGGGTGCCCATGCCCGCCCTCACCGAGGAGCGCCGCAAGGAACTCACCAAGGTGGTGAAGCACGAGGGCGAGAACGCCAAGGTCGCGGTGCGCAACATCCGCCGCGACGCCAACACCCACCTCAAGGAACTGCTGAAGGCCAAGACCGTCTCCGAGGACGAGGAAAAGCGCGCGCAGGACGAGGTGCAGAAAATGACCGACAACGCGATCAAGGAAATCGACAAGCTGATCGCCGAAAAGGAAAAGGACCTGATGGCGGTCTGAGGCGCCGCCTCGAGATCCCGTCTCCAAGCCATGGCCGCCCACGAAAGCTCGACGCAGGTACTGCCCCCGCTTGACGCGGTGCCGCGCCACGTCGCGATCATCATGGACGGCAACGGGCGCTGGGCGAAAAGCCGCTTCCTGCCGCGCGTCGCGGGGCACCGTCGTGGGGTCGAGGCCGTGCGCGAGACCGTCAAGGCGTGCATCGAGCGCGGCGTCGAGCACCTGACGCTGTTTGCGTTTTCCAGCGAGAACTGGCGCCGGCCTCCCGAGGAGGTGACCTTCCTGATGCAGATGTTCCTGCGCGCGCTCGAGCAGGAAGTCGACAAGCTCCACGCCAACGGCATCCGCTTCCGCCTGATCGGCGACCTGGCCCCCTTCGATCCGCGCATCACCGAGCTGGCCCGGCAGGCCGAAGCGCTCACTGCCGGCAACAAGCGCCTGAGCCTCACCGTCGCCGCCAACTACGGCGGGCGCTGGGACCTGCTCCAGGCGATGAACAGGTGCATCGCGGCGCGCGTGGCGCGCGAGGGCACGCTGGTGCCTCGCGCCATCGCCGAGGCCGAGTTGACGCCGCACTTGTCGATGAGCCACGCGCCGGAACCCGACCTCTTCATCCGCACCGGCGGCGAGCAGCGCATCTCCAATTTTCTCCTCTGGCAGCTCGCCTACACCGAGCTCTACTTCACCGACTGCCTGTGGCCCGATTTCGACCGGAAGGCGTTCAACGAGGCGATCTCCTCGTTCCAGCAACGCGAGCGCCGATTCGGCCGCACCAGCGAGCAGTTGCGCGCCGCGCAGGCGGCCGCCGGAAGCGGCGCCGAATCCTCCAAGCCGCCCCGCTGAGTTCCAGCCGGCGGCCCGGGCGCAATTCCCCAGATGCTCCTCACCCGCGTCATTACCGCGCTCGCCATCCTTCCGGTGGTGCTCGCCATGCTTTTCCTCGCGCCGAACCGCGCCTGGGCGCTGTTCATGCTCGGCATTTCGCTGGTGGCCTGCTGGGAGTGGTCGCGCATGTGCCGTTTCCCCGGACGCGGCGCGGCGCGCGCGTTTCTTGCCTGCTCGGCCATCGTCGCGGGCGGCTTCTACGTCGCTTATGAACGGTCGCCCGAGGCGCTGTTCCCGCAATTGGCGCTGGCGAGCTTCATCGTCGCCGCGTATTTCTGGATCTTTGCCGTGCCGGCGTGGCTCTACCTGAAGCTGCGCCCGGCGCCTTGGGTGTGCGCGCTGGCGGGCTGGGCGGCGATCCTGCCGGCATGGGCGGCGTTCGTCGTGCTCCACGACCGCAGCCCGTGGCTGCTGCTCGCGGCGGCCGCGCTGGTATGGATCGCCGACATCGCGGCCTATTTCACCGGCCGCCGCTTCGGGCGCGTCAAGCTCGCCCCGGCGATCAGCCCGGGCAAGACCCGCGAAGGCGTGCTGGGGGCGCTTGCCGGCGTGCTCGCCTTCGGCCTTGCGCTCAAGTTCGTTTCCGCGAGCGAGGCCCTTCCCGTAACCGTCCTTTTCGCGGGGTCCGGGGGAGTCGTCGTGATCCTGCTCATGATCGCGCTCGTCTTCGTGAGCGTGATCGGCGACCTGTTCGAGTCCTGGATGAAGCGCGGCGCCGGCCTCAAGGATTCCTCCGGGCTCCTGCCCGGGCACGGCGGCGTGCTCGACCGGATCGACGCCCTGACCTCGACCCTCCCGGTGGCGGCGCTGCTCCTGCACCTCGGGGCGCCGCAATGATGCGCCTCGCGGTGCTGGGATCGACCGGCTCGATCGGCAAGAGCACGCTCGATGTCGTCAGGCGCAATGCAGGGCGCTTCGGCATCACGGCGCTCGCCGCGCGCGGCGATGTCGACGCGCTGTTCGCGCAGTGCGTTGAATTTTCGCCGCGCGTCGCGGCAATGAGCGACAGCGGGGCGGCCGAGAGGCTGGAGGCGAAGTTGCGCGAGCGCGGGCTCGAAATCGAGGTGCTGGCGGGGCCGCAATCCCTGGTGGGCGTTGCCACGGCTGCCGACGTCGATGGCGTCATGGCCGCCATAGTGGGTGCCGCGGGCCTTGCCTCGAGCATCGCCGCGGCGCGCGCGGGCAAGACCGTGTTCCTTGCCAACAAGGAAGCGCTGGTGATGTCCGGCGCGCTGTTCATGCGCGCGCTCGAAGAGGGCGGGGCCACGCTCCTGCCGGTCGACAGCGAGCACTCGGCGATCTTCCAGTCGCTGCCGCGCGGTTTCGCCTGCGGCCGGCCGGGGGCCCTTGAGGCGGCCGGCGTCAGGCGGATCCTGCTCACCGCTTCCGGCGGCCCGTTCCGCACCACGCCCGTGGCGCGATTGCGCCACGTCACGCCCGAGCAGGCCTGCGCCCATCCCAACTGGGTGATGGGCCCGAAGATCTCGGTGGACTCGGCGACGATGATGAACAAGGGGCTCGAGGTCATCGAGGCGCACTGGCTGTTCGGCGCGCCGCCGGAGGCGATCGAGGTCCTGGTGCACCCGCAGAGCGTGATCCACTCCATGGTGGAGTACCGCGACGCTTCGGTGATCGCCCAGCTCGGCGCGCCCGACATGCGCACGCCGATCGCGTGCGCCCTCGCCTGGCCGGAGCGCGTCGAGGCGGGTGTGGAGCCCGTGGATTTCGCGCGCTTGTCGGGGCTCACCTTCGAGGCGCTCGACGCGGCGCGCTTCCCCTGCGTGCGGCTCGCGTACGAGGCGCTGCGCGCGGGTGGAACCGCGCCGGCGACGTTGAACGCGGCCAACGAAATCGCGGTCGAAGCGTTCCTGGCGGGACGGCTCGCTTTCGACGCGATCCCCGGAATCATCGAGGCCGTCCTCGGCGAGGCCGGTGTCGAGCCGTTGGCGGACCTGGACCAGCTGGCGGTCGCCGACAACGAGGCGCGCGCGCTGGCCAGCCGACGGGTCTCGCGCGTCGCGAGGACAGTGAGCACGGGAGCAGGCGAATGATGAGCGGGATCACCACCGTACTTTCCTTTCTAGCGACAGTCGCGATACTCGTGGTGATCCACGAGTACGGCCATTACCTCGCCGCGCGCGCCTGCGGCGTCAAGGTGCTGCGCTTCTCCGTCGGCTTCGGGCGCCCGCTCTGGCTGCGCCGCTTCGGGCGCGACCGAACGGAATGGTCGATCGCCTCCGTCCCGCTCGGCGGCTACGTGAAGATGCTCGACGAGCGCGAGGGCGACGTCGCCCCGCAGGAGCGCCACCGCGCCTTCAACAACCAGCCCGTGGGCAAGCGCATCGCCATCGTTCTTGCCGGACCGGCGGCCAATTTCCTGCTGGCCTTCGTGCTCTATTGGGCCTTGTTCGTGATCGGGCAGCCCGGGACGAAGCCGATCGTCGATGCGCCCGCGATCGGGACGCCCGCGGCGGCGGCCGGGTTCGAGCGCGGCGACACCGTCCTCGCCATCGACGGCATGCGCACGCAGACGTGGAGCGACGTCTACTGGCAGCTTTTCAAGCAGGCAGTCAAGCGCGAAGCGATCGACATCGAGGTGCGCACGGCCGCCGGGCGCGATGCCACGCGCCGCATCGATGCGCGCGGGATCTCGACCGACGACCTCGACAAGGACCTGATGCCCCGCCTGGGATTCAAGGCGCTGGGCCTGAAGCTCGACCCGGTGATCGGCCGCGTGATCGAGGGCGGCGTGGCGCAGAAGTCGGGCCTGCTTGCCGGCGACCGCGTGGTTGCGATCGACGGCGCGGAAGTGCGCGGCTGGGGAGACCTGGTCGCGCGCGTGCGGGCCGGTGCCGGCAAGAACCTCGAGTTCACCATCGAGCGCGGCGGCGCGCGGCTGGAGCGCAGGGTCACGCCCGAGTCCGCCTCCGATGGCGCGGCGAGCGTCGGCCGCATCGGCATCGGGCTGTCCGCCGAGCAGGAGGCGCGCATCGCGGAATCCTCCACGATCGTCCGCTATGGCCCGCTCGAGTCCGTCGGCCGCGCGGCCGCGC
Source organism: uncultured beta proteobacterium (assembly GCA_963849005.1). GTDB lineage: Bacteria > Pseudomonadota > Gammaproteobacteria > Burkholderiales > Usitatibacteraceae > CAWKGC01. The sequence goes on from CAWKGC010000019.1 coordinate 542,811, forward strand.
GCGTGTGGGAGGTGAGCATCTTCAGCCTGCAGATGCTTTGGCGGATGGTCACCGGCGACGTGTCGTGGAAGAACCTGTCCGGCCCCCTCACGATCGCCGACTACGCCGGCCAGACGGCGCGCCTGGGCCTCGTCTGGTACCTCGGCTTCCTCGCCGTGATCAGCGTGAGCCTCGGCGTGCTCAACCTGCTGCCCGTCCCGCTGCTCGATGGGGGGCATCTGCTGTATTATGTCGTCGAGATTGTGCAAGGGCAGCCCGGTCTCGGAACGCGTGATGGAATTCGGCCAGCGGATCGGCCTTGCGCTGCTCCTCGCACTCACGCTGTTCGCCTTTTACAACGACATCAACCGCCTGCTCACCGGCTGACCCCTCCCGATGCGCCTTCCCCTCCTTGCCGCGCTGGCCTTTCTTGCCGCGCTACCCGCGCTTGCGATCCAGCCCTTCACGATCAGGGACATCCGCATCGAGGGCGTGCAGCGCACCGACGCGGGCACGGTCTTCACCTACCTTCCGGTCAAGGTCGGCGAGCGCCTCGACGACGAGAAGTCGGCGCAGGCGATCAAGGCGCTGTACGCCACGGGCTTCTACAACGACGTCCGCCTGGAAGTCGACGGCGACGTGCTCATCGTCTTCGTGCAGGAGCGCCCGTCGATCGCGCAGATCGACATCGAGGGCGCCAAGGAATTCACCAAGGACGCGCTCAAGGACGGGCTCAAGCAGGCGGGGATCGCCGAGGCGAAGATCTTCGACAAGAGCGTGGCCGACCGCGCCGAGAAGGAGATCAAGCGCCAGTACACCAGCCGCGGTTTCTACGCGGCCAAGGTCGCGGTCACCGTCACGCCGCTGGAGAGGAACCGGGTCGCGCTCAGGCTCGACATCGACGAAGGCGAGGTCACCAGGATCGCCGACATCAACATCATCGGCGCGAAGGCACTTCACCGAGCGCGAGCTGCTGCGCCAGATGCAGCTGACCACGCCCGGCTGGCTGACCTGGTATCACCAAGGACGACCAGTACTCGAAGCAGAAGCTCGCCGCCGACCTGGAAACCCTGCGCTCCTTCTACCTGAACCGGGGCTACCTCGAGTTCAACATCGACTCGACCCAGGTGTCGATCACGCCTGACAAGGAAGCACATCTACATCACCATCACCATCACCGAGGGCCCGCGTCTACACGGTTCGGCGCGGTGAAGCTGAGCGGCGAGACCATCGCGCCCGAGGAAGAGCTGTACGGGATCATCACCGTGCGCGAGGGGCGAGATCTTTTCCCGCGAGAGGATCGTCGAGACCACCAAGCGGATCACCGACCGCCTGGGCAACGACGGGTATTCGTTCGCCAACGTGAACCCGGTGCCCGACATCAACCGCGAAAGCGCGCGTCGCGTCGTTCACGCTGTTCGTCGATCCGGGCCGCCGCGTTTACGTGCGCCGCATCAACGTGGCCGGCAACCAGAAGACGCAGGACGAGGTCATCCGGCGCGAAATGCGCCAGCTCGAGGCCTCATGGTATTCGCTGGAGAAGATCGAGCGGTCCAAGGAACGACTGCAGACGCACGGGCTATTTCTCGGAAGTGAACATCGAGACGCCGTCGGTGCCCGGGACGCAGGACCAGGTGGACGTGAACATCACCGTCATGGAGCGCAATACGGGCAGCCTCAACTTCGGCCTCGGCTATTCGACCGCGGACAAGCTCACCGTCACGGCCTCCGTGTCGCAGGCGAACATCCTCGGCACCGGCAACCAGCTCTCGCTTGCAGCTCAACACCGGCTCGGTGAACCAGGTCTATTCGCTGAGCTTCCTCGATCCGTACTGGACGGTCGACGGCATCGGCTTCGGCTGGGACATCTACCAGCGCAACGTGGACACCTCCTCGCTGTCGGTCGCCTCCTACACGACCAACACCACGGGCGCCGGCATCCGCTTTGCGGTTCCGGTGACGGAGTTCGACACGATCACCACCGGCCTCGCCGTGGAGAAGACCGAGCTCGGCCTCGACCCGTTTACCGCGTCGATCCAGTACATCGAGTTCGTCCTGATCTTCGGCGAAAACACCACCACGTTCCGCTACAACATCGGCTACTCGCGCGACACCCGCGACAGCCTGGTCTACCCTACGAAAGGGCGCCTGCTCGAAGTCGGCGCCGAAATCGGCATGCCGCCCGGCGACCTCACCTATTATCGCGTCCAGGGCCTGGTGCAGCAGCTCTACACCTTCCAGGCCCTGCCGTGGCTCACGGTGCTGGGCAACCTCGAGCTGGGCTACGCCGACGGCTACGACAACAAGCCCCTGCCCTTCTTCAAGAATTTCTACGCCGGCGGCGTGGGCTCCGTGCGCGGCTACCAGACCGCATCGCTCGGGCCCGAGGACCTCGCCGGCAATGCGGTGGGCGGCAATCGGCGCTTCGTCGCCAACCTCGAGCTGCTGTTCCCGATCCCGGGCATGAAGGAAAACAAGGCCGTGCGGCTGTCCACCTTCCTCGATGCCGGCCAGGTATGGGGCGCCTTCCAGCAGGTCTCGGCGAGCGACCTGCGCTGGTCCACGGGAGTCGCGATGAGCTGGGACTCGCCCGTGGGCCCGCTCAAGTTTTCCATCGCCTACCCGTTCCGCACGCAGCCCCAGGACAAGCTGGAGCGCTTCCAGTTCCAGTTGGGTAGAATATTCTGATGACCAGTGGAAACTTCGCCGCTGCATGGCGGCCCGTTCTCGGCGGCGCGGCCCTCGCGCTGGCTTCGCTTGCGACGCAGGCCGTGGAGCTGAAGATCGGGTTCGTCAATACCGAACGGGTGTTCCGCGAGGCGGCTCCGGCCAAGCGCGCGCAGGCCAAGCTCGAAAAGGAGTTTGCCGTCCGCAACGCCGAGCTCGCCAAGCTCGAGAAGCAGGGCCGCGACCTGCAGACCGAGCTGGAGAAGGAGAACGTCACGCTCCCCGAGCCTGCGCGCCGCGAGAAGGAGCGCGCGCTCGCCGACGTGAGCCGCAACTTCCAGCGCGTCCAGCGCGAAATCCGCGAGGACCTGAACCTGCGCCGCAACGAGGAACTCGCGATCGTGCAGGAGCGCGCCACGCGCGTGATCAACCAGATCGCGGAACAGGACAAGTTCGACCTGATCGTCCAGGAAGCAGTGTTCGCGAGTTCGCGCATCGACATCACCGACAAGGTGATCAAGGCGCTTGCGGACAAGTGACCCGGGCCGCCACTTGGGCACGCGCGTCACGCCCCGTTTCACGCTAGCCGAGCTGGTCGCCCGCTTCGGCGGCGAGGCTGCGGGAGAGGTGCGCGAGCCGCTGGCCGGCGTAGCCACCCTCGAAGAGGCGGATGCGACCCGCATTGCCTTCCTTGCCAATCCCAGGTATCGCGCGAAGCTCGGCTCGACCCGCGCCGGCGCGGTCATCCTCGGCGCCGCCGATCGAGATGCCACGGCGATACCCGCGATCGTCGCGGCCAACCCCTACGCCTACTTCGCCCGCGTGGCGCAACTGTTCCATCCTGCGCGAAGCGCCGTGCCCGGCGTGCATGCTTCGGCGGCAGTCGATGCGACGGCAGAGATCGCGGCCACGGCGGAGGTCGGCCCGATGGCGGTGATCGGGGCCCGCTCGCGCGTCGGCGAACGCGCCGTGATCGGGCCCGGCACGGTGATCGGCGAGGGCGTGACGGTCGGCGAGGATTGCCTGCTGCATGCGCGGGTCACGATCTATGCCCATTGCGTCGTCGGCGAGCGCTGCATCCTGCATTCGGGAAGCGTCATCGGTGCCGACGGGTTCGGTTTTGCGCCCGAAGGCGGGGCCTGGCTGAAGATCCCGCAGGTCGGCCGCGTCGTCATCGGCCCGGACGTGGAAATCGGCGCGAACACCACCGTCGACCGCGGCGCGATGGGCGACACCGTGATCGGAGAGGGCGCCAAGATCGACAACCAGGTCCAGGTCGGCCACAACAGCCGCATCGGCGCGCATACCGCCATCGCTGGGTGCGTCGGCATTTCCGGGTCGACCATGATCGGCAGCCATTGCATGATCGGCGGCGGCGTCGGGATGGTCGGGCACATCACGATTGCCGACGGCGTGACGATCTCCGCCATGACGCTGGTGACCAAGTCCATCACCACTCCCGGCACCTATTCCTCGTCGATGCCGATGATGCCCCATTCGGAATGGCTGCGGAATGCGGCACAATTGCGGGGCCTTGATGGCCTGGCGCGCGCGGTGAAGCGGCTTGAAGCGGGAGAAGGAAAAAGAAATGATGAACATCGAAGAGATCAAGCGGATCGTTCCGCACCGCTATCCGTTCCTGCTGCTCGACCGGATCGTCGAGTTCGAGGCCCACAAGCGCATCGTCGCGATCAAGAACGTGACCGCGAACGAGCCGTTCTTCCAGGGGCATTTCCCGCACTACATGGTCATGCCCGGCGTCCTGATCATCGAAGCCATGGCGCAGGCCGCAGGCGTGCTCGGGCTCAAGTCGAACGGCCTGGAAAACGACGGCGTGAGCATCTATTTCTTCGCCGGCATCGACAAGGCGCGATTCAAGCGCCCGGTGGTGCCGGGCGACTCGCTCCTGATCGAGGTCACGCTGATTCGCACGAGCCGCGGCCTGTCGAAGCTCGCGGCCACGGCCCGCGTGGCCGGCGTGCTCGCGGCCGAGGCGGAGATCCTGTGCGTGCTCAGGCCGATCCCGATCAGCGAAGTCCTCAAGGGCTGAAGGGGACATGGCCGCGAGCATCCACGCCACGGCGATCGTCGACGCGCGCGCGCGCCTGGCCGACGGCGTCGCCGTCGGGCCCTACACGATCATCGATGGCGACGTCGAGATAGGCGAGGGCACCTCCATCGGGGCGCACTGCGTGATCACGGGCCATACGCGCATCGGCAGCGGCAACCGCATCTTCCAGTTCAACTCGATCGGCGAGGCCAACCAGGACAAGAAGTACAAGGGCGAGCCAACGCGGCTGGAGATCGGCGACCGCAACACGATCCGCGAGTTCTGCACCCTGAACCGCGGCACGGTGCAGGATGCCGGCGTCACGCGCGTGGGCAGCGACAACTGGTTCATGGCCTACAGCCACGTCGCGCACGACTGCGTGGTCGGCGACAATACGGTGTTCGCCAACCACGCCACGCTGGGCGGGCACGTCCACATCGGCGACTGGACGGTGCTGGGCGGATTCGCCGGCGTGCACCAGTTCGTGCGCGTCGGCGCGCACGCCATGGTCGGCGGCGCCTCGGCGGTGCTCCAGGACGTGCCGCATTACGTGACGGTGCAGGGCGCGCCCTGCTCGCCGCGCAGCATCAACGCCGAGGGCCTCAAGCGCCGCGGCTTCACACCGGAGGCGATCGCGGCAATCAAGCGCGCTTTCCGGACGCTCTACCGTTCGGGGCTCAAGCTCGAAGAGGCGCGCGCGGCCATCGCCGTGGAGGCCGCGACGCAGCCGGAACTCCTGCCGCTGGTCGAATTCCTCGCCGCATCCAGCCGCGGCATCGCAAGGTAGCGCCCTTGCGCATCGCCATCGTGGCCGGGGAGGCTTCGGGCGACCTGCTCGGCAGCATCCTCATCCGTGCCGTGCGCGAGCGAGTGCCGGAGGCGGAGTTCTACGGGATCGCCGGGCCGAAAATGATCGCGGCGGGAGCGACGACGCTCTACCCGATGGAGAAGCTCTCCGTGCGCGGCTATGTCGAAGTGCTGCGGCGACTGCCCGAACTGCTGCGGATCCGCTCCGAAATCGGCAGGCGGCTTGCCGCAGACCGCCCGGCGCTCTTCATCGGGGTGGACGCGCCCGACTTCAACCTCGGGCTCGAGGCGAAGCTGAAGGCGCGCGGCATCCCCGTGGTCCATTGCGTGAGCCCCTCGATCTGGGCGTGGCGCCCGGAGCGGATCCACTCGATCGGCCGCTCCGTCGACCACATGCTCTGCCTGTTTCCGTTCGAGAAACCGCTCTACGACCGCGCCGGGATCGCGGCGACGTACGTCGGCCATCCGCTTGCCGAAGCGCTGCCTGCCGGATGCGCAGAAGGACGGCTCGCGCACCCAGTTGCGCCTCGGCGGCGCGGGGCCGGCGATCGCGCTGCTTCCCGGGAGCCGCCAGGGCGAACTCGAGCAGCACGCCGATCTCTTCATCGAGACCGCGAAACGGATCGCGCAGTCGCGGCCCGGGGCGCGGTTCCTCGTCCCGCTCGCCACGCGCGAAACGCGCGACTATTTCGAGTCGCGCATTTATGCGCGCGATGCGCACGAGCTGCAGTTCACGATCCTCTTCGGGCACGCCACGCTGGCACTCCAGGCCGCCGACGTCGCGCTGGTCGCCAGCGGCACCGCCACCCTGGAAGCGGCGCTTGCGCGTTGCCCGATGGTGATCACGTACCGCATCCCGCGCCTGTCCTATTGGTGGATGTCGCGCCGGAGCGTGATCAACTATGTCGGCCTGCCGAACATCCTTGCCGGCGAGTACATCGTGCCCGAGCTGCTCCAGGATGACGCCACGCCCGACAACCTCGCGCAGGCGCTGTGCAACTGGCTCGAGAATGCCGCCGCGCGCGAGCGGCTGCAGGAGCGCTTCGCCCGAATGCATGCGGCGCTTCGCGTGGACAGCGCGGAACGCATCGGGCAGGCCCTGCTTCCCTTCCTCGCTCCGCGCGCGCACGGATTTGCGCGCCAGGCCGAAAGCGATGCCGACCTGGCGCCTGTGCGGGGTCGATGAGGCCGGCCGCGGGCCCCTCGCCGGCGCGGTGTTTGCCGCCGCCGTCGTGCTCGACGCCGCGCGCCCGGTCCGCGGCCTGGCCGACTCCAAGGTACTGGGCGCGCCGCGGCGCGAAGAACTCGCCGCCCTCATCCGGGAGCGCGCTGCCGCGTGGGCCATCGCCTCCTGCTCGGTCGCCGAGATAGACGAGGTCAACATCCTGCAGGCCAGCCTCATCGCCATGCGCCGTGCCGTCCTCGCGCTCGGCATGGTGCCCGACGAGGTCTGCGTCGACGGGCTGCACGTGCCGCAGCTTTCCTGTGCATGCCGGGCCATCGTGAGGGGAGACAGCCTCGTGGCGGAAATCTCGGCGGCATCCATCCTCGCCAAGACCGCGAGGGATGCCGACATGGTCGAACTCGACAGCCGTTTCCCGCAATACGGGTTCGCGCGCCACAAGGGTTACCCGACGCCGGCGCACCTTGCCGCGCTCGCGCGCTTCGGCCCCTGCGCCGTGCACCGCATGAGCTTCGCGCCGGTGCGCCTCGCCGCTGCGCAACGCGAGCTGCAATGGTGAGGGGCGCGCAACCGATCGCGTCGGCGGCAAACGCGCATTTCAAGGCGCTCGAGAAGCTCGCGCATTCCGCGAGGCAAAGGCGCAAGCGCGGGCGTTCCGTCCTGGACGGGGTCCACCTGCTGTCCGCCCTGCTCGACTCGGGGCGGCAGCCGGAGGAGGTATTCGTCGATGCCGCGGGCGAGGCGGATCCCGAGGTCGCGGCGCTGCTCGGGCGGGTCGGTTCCGCGCCGGTCTACCGGCTCTCGGACGCGCTGTTTCGCGCCGTATCGACCGTCGAGACGCCGACCGGGGTGATTGCGACCGCGGCCACGCCGGAAGGCGCGATTGCGCCGGCCTCCGCGCGCTTCGTGCTGCTCATCGAGGACGTGCAGGACCCGGGAATGTCGGCACGATGCTGCGCACGGCGGCCGCCGCCGGCGTGGAGCACGTCCTGCTTTCGAATACCTGCGCGTTCGCATGGTCGCCGAAAGTGCTGCGCGCGGCGATGGGCGCGCATTTCCTCCTCAACATCGTCGAGGGCGCGGACCTTGCCGCGTGGCTGCGCGAGTTTCCGGGCCGCAGCATCGCGCTCGCGCCCCGCGCGGCGCTCGAGGTGTACGATCTCGACCTCAGCGGCCCAGTCGCTTTCGTCGTCGGCAACGAAGGCGCGGGCCTTACGCCTGATATCGAGCGCGCCGCGAAGCTGCGCGCCGCAGTGCCCATGCCGGGCCGCATGGAATCCCTGAATGCGGCAAGCGCCGTCGCGGCCTGCCTGTTCGAAGCGGTACGCCAGCGCCGATCCCGAAGTTGAACGCCTGAGTCGGAGACCACCTCATGAAAACTCCATCCCCCGCCGCGCCGCCGCGCCAGTACAAGTATTACGAGTTCGTCATGGTGGCGTTCGTCGTGATCCTCGTGTGCTCCAACCTGATCGGGCCGGCCAAGATCGCGCAGGTCGACCTGCCGCTGGTGGGCGCATTCACCTTCGGCGCGGGCGTGCTGTTCTTCCCGATCTCCTACGTTTTCGGCGACATCCTCACCGAGGTCTACGGCTACGCGCGCTCGCAGGCGCGTGATCTGGGCAGGCTTCGCCGGCGCTGGCCTTCGCGTCATTCATGGCCTGGGTGGTGGTGAGCCTGCCGCCCGCGCCGTTCTGGAAGAACCAGGGCGCCTACGAGATCGCGTTCGGCTCGACCTGGCGCATCGCGCTTGCGTCCATGTTCGCGTACTTCTGCGGCGAATTCGTCAACTCGTTCGTCCTGGCCAAGATGAAGATACTCACGCAGGGCAAGTGGCTGTGGACGCGCACGATCGGCTCGACGATCTTCGGCGAGGCGGTGGACTCGGCGCTGTTCTACCCGCTCGCCTTCTACGGCACGGGCATCATCCCCGACGAAAAGCTGCCGCTGGTGATGCTGGCGCAATTCGTCACCAAGGTCGGCGTGGAAGTGCTGTTCACGCCCTTCACCTACGCGCTGGTCGGATGGCTGAAGGAAAAGGAGCACGAGGACTACTACGACCGCGACACCGACTTCACGCCGTTTTCCCTGAAGGCCTGAGGCGTCCCGGGAGCTAGTTGCCGCGCAACTGCACCTTGCCTTCGACGATCTTCACCTTGTCGTCCGCGCGCAGGGGGCCGGGGTCGTCCTGCAGCACCACGCGGAAGCGCCCGTCGTCCAGGCGGACCACGATCTCCCAGGTGACGCCCGGCGGCTTCATCTCATTGCGCAGCTCGGTAGAGGAGCCGACCTGCGCCCTCGATCCGTCGAGCGGGATGCTCGCCACCAGCCCGGCGGTCGCGCTGCGGTCGGCGCTGTCGAGCGGCTGCTTGGTTTCGACCTTGCGGATGCTGCGCACCACCCCGCAGTCGTCGCAGGACTTGTTCACCATGATCGAGTCCCTCGGCGCGGCAACCCCGGCGCCCGGGGCAGGCGCCTGCGCGAGCGCGGCGCCGCCGGCGAATGCAGCGACGATGGCGAGCAGCCCGGCGCAGGCGGGACCGATGCTCCCGAGGCGAAGATTCCTTCCGCTGGCGATCCGGCAGGGCCGCGGGAGGCGTCCCGCGCGGTCGGTCAAGTGGGCCATGTTGGGGGCGTTCGAATGGTTGCGAGAGCAGCCAATGTGCGTTCGCCGGCCGCTCAAGTCAATACGGCTGCCTTGTGGGGCGAGGTATAATTTCCCGGCTCTCGCGCAACTTCCGCTCGCCAAGGCATTCCGGGACCTCTCGATGAAGACGATTGTTGTCGCAATCTCGGCGATGCTGTCGCTTGCCCTTGCCGCCGATTGCCTTGCCCAGGCGAAGCGCCCGCGCGTCGGCCTCGTGCTGGGCGGCGGAGGCGCGCGCGGCATGGCCCACGTCGGTTTCCTCGAAGTGCTGGAAGAGCTGCGCGTCCCGGTCGACTGCGTCGCCGGCACCAGCATGGGCGCGCTCGTGGCCGGGACCTATGTCGCCGGCTCGTCGCCCGCGGAGATGACGCGCCTCATTTCGGAGACGGATTGGACCACGATCTTCGACGACGGCCCGAATCGGGAGAAACTCGACTTGCGCCGCAAGGAAATCGAGGACCGGTCGTTTCCCGGGCTGGAGTTCGGCATCAGCAAGGACGGCATCAAGTTTCGCGACGGCGCCGTGGCCGGGGACAAGATCAAGCTCTTCATCAACCGGCTGGTCGGCAACACGCGCGGGGAACGGCTCATCCAGAAGCTGCCGCTGCCGCTCACCCTGATTGCCACCGACATCGGCACCGGCAAGAAATTCGCGATGAGGGAGGGCGGTCTCGCGATCGCCATGCGCGCGAGCATGTCTGTCCCGGGGGTGCTCGAGCCGGTGACCATCGGCAACCACAAGCTGGTCGACGGCGGGCTCGTCGACAACGTCCCGATCGACGAAGTCCGCGCACGCTGCGCCGAAGTGGTCATTGCCGTCGACGTCGGCTCGCCGCTGCTGCCGAAAGACGAGGTGAACGGCCCGATCAACGTCGCGATCCAGATGGTCAACCTCCTCACGCAGCAGAACGTCGACCGCTCCCTCGCCTCGCTCAAGGCGGGCGACATCCTGGTCAGCCCGGACCTCGGCACCATCACCGCCGGCGATTTCGCGAGATGGAAGGAAGCGATGGCGCGCGGGCGCGCTGCGGCGGAAGCCGCAAGGGAGCGCCTGGCGAAGTATTCGGTGAGCCCCGCGGAATACCGCCTCTGGCGCGCCCGCATCCGCGAAGCGCCCGTGGCGCCGCGCATCGTCGACGAAATCCGCATCGCCAAGATGCAGCGGGTCAACCCGGAGCTGGTCGAGAGTTACCTCCTGATCAAGGTGGGGGAACCCCTCGACCTCAGGAAGCTGGACGAGAGCCTGATCGACATGATCGGCAGCGGCGACTTCGAGTCGGTCGACTACAACATCCAGATCGGCGAGGGCGACCGCTACATCGTCGACATCGTCCCCAGGGAAAAGGCCATCGGGCCGAATTACCTGCTGTTCGGCATCAACCTGAGCTCCAACTTCTCCGACAGCGCGTCCTACAACCTGCGCGCGGCGATCAATCGCACCTGGATGAATTCGCTGGGCGCCGAATGGCTGACGGTGATGCAGATCGGCGAGCGCGGGGGGATCTCGACGCAGTGGTTCCAGCCGCTCGACGGGAAGCAGCTGACGTTCGTCGCGGCGGGCGCAGGGTACAGCGACCAGATACTGCCGCTGTATTTCAACAGCAACCGGATTGCCGATTACAACGTGAAACAGCTGCGGGCCTACGCCTTTGGCGGGTTCAAGCTCGCGCCCTGGAGCCAGGTGCAGGCCGGCTACCAGCAGCGCCGGATCAGTTCGGAGATCGTCGTCGGCTCGCCGCTCTTCGAGACCACGACGTCGAATGTCGGCGGCCCCACGGTCGAATTGCGCTACGACACCCGCAACGAGCCCATCCTGGCGACCAAGGGGGAGTACGTGAACCTGTCGTGGTACGCGGTCAACACCGGGCTGGCCGAGGGTCTTTCGCCTTACGCGGTATTCGACGGGTTCGCGAGCGTCGCCCGGGAATGGGAGCGCTTTGCCACGAGCGCCGCGTATCGCTACGCCAAATCCACGCGCGGCGTGTTGCCGGCGTATGACGCGCTCAAGATGGGCGGGCCGCTCAACCTGACCGGTTTCGCCCTCAACCAGTTCATCGGCGATGACGTCCAGTACGCGCGCCTGACAGCGCAGTGGCAACTCGTCAGGAGCACTTCCTTCCTCAAGACGCGGGTCGATGCCGGCCTGCTGCTGGAGGCGGGGCGCATGGGGGTGCGCTATACCGAGCCGTCGCTCGGCGGCTGGCAGCCCTCCTATGGCGCCTACATCGCGACCACCAGCGCGCTCGGCCCGCTCTACATCGGCGGGGCCAAGGCGCCCAATGGCGGCCCGTTCCGCTGGTTCCTGTTCCTCGGGACGCCGTAGGCTTTTGCTGGCGGAGGGAAGCGCGCTACCTCACGGTGCCGGGGTAAGGAAAGCCGCGCAGTTCCAGCAGACCTCGAAGGCGACCGGATTGTCCTCGCCGCATTGCCCGCAAGGCTTCACCGCCATGCTCGTTGCGGCGGCGAGGCAGCGCGCGACGAAACTCCTGGCGCGCGGTTCGTCGGCGTCGCGTTCCACCCAAACCTGCGGCCTGCTCGCATCGACCGGCAACTCGCCCAGCGCCCCCGCGGCATGCGCATTCAGCACCCGCGCCCGGATGCCTTCGATGCCCAGCAGGTTGGCGATGTTCCAGGCGTCGGGCAGGTTGGCGGCGGTGTAGACCAGCTTCACGCGGGCGAATCTTCCCGGCAAACAAAAAGGGCCGCTGGCGCGGCCCTTTGCTGCATTGCCGCGGTTCCTCAGAAGCCGATCACGACCGACCCGGTGAGCGCCTGCTGCTTGATGTTCGACATGCTGAACACGGTGTAGTAGGACAGGCCCAGCGAAACGTCCGGCGATACATTGCCGCGCACGCCGATCACCGCCGTGCCCCACGTGTCGTCCTGGGTGTAGGCCGGCAACTGGTAGGCGTTGATGGTGGCGAGCGCAGCCGGCGAAGCGGTGATGACGCGATCGTCGTTGCGGTTTTCCTTGTTGTAGGTAACGCGGGCGTAAGGCGAGACCATGCCGAAAGTGCCCGAGGCGCGCAGGCCCAGCGTCGTAACGAGGGAGGTGCGCTTCTGCTCGCCGATGCGCAGGTTGGCGCTGCCGGCGCCTTCTTCGGTGAAGGCATTGACGGTGACGCTCTGCGAGGAGAACCCGGCAAACGGGCCGACCAGGAAGCCGCCCAGGTTGAAGTCATAGCCGATCGCCGCTCCGCCGGCCCCGTTGCCGCCGCTCGAGGTGGCCTGCGCCGTGCGGGTGACGATGCCCAGCGGTATGGCCCGGGAGATCTGCGTGTAGTCGACGCTGGAGACCGAAGCGCTTGCCAGCGCGTACCAGCCTTCGTATCTCCAGCCGGCAAACGCCGATACCTGGTTCTCCTTCGTGCGGAAGTTGCCGCCGGGGCCGCCGAAGGTCGCGGTCGCGGTGCTCTGGCCGATCGCCAGGCCGAGCGTGAAGGTTTCCGATGCGCGCATCGTCGCGCCGATCGTCCAGGTCTGGTTGTCGGACGACAGCGACGGATTGCCCGTCGACGGGTCGATGTCGAAATTGCCGCCGTCGAGCGCGGCGAATGCGCCCAGCTTGCCGGGCGCCTGCTTGCTCGCCTGCACCAGCCCGTCGAGAAGGGTGCGGACCTGCGCTTCGTGCGTGCGCAGCGGCACCTCGGCGAGCAGCCCGAGCTGTTGCGGGCCGCTGAGCAGCGAGATCAGGTAGTCGCCCACGATTCCGGACGCGGCGGTGCTCGGATGCACGCCGTCCGCGTAAACGTATGTCGTCGCCGCATTCGGGGCCACCAGTTGCGCCGGCGTGCAGAACTGCGAGCTCGGGAACGGCGGCGACGAGTATGGCGGATTCGGGCCGCAGGCCGGGCTGGTGATGTTCGTGAAGCCGTAGGCGGCGTAGTTGGCGCGGATCTCGGCGAGCAGGGCGGCCGCATCGACCGGGATTACCTGGATGCCGGCACCTTGCAGCCCGGTCCACAGCGTCGTGTTGTAGCCGGCGGAGAGCGCGGTCACGGACGCGGCCGTCGCCCCGCCGATCGCGGCGAATTGCGGCGTCGTGCCGATGTCGGGCAGGCTGAATACGGCAACGTAGCGGGCCCCGGCGGCGCGCAAACGGCCGATCTGGCCGATTTCCGCAGTGGCGGCGGCCAGCACGTTGGCCTGAAGCTGGGCCGCGGTTATCGCCCCGGCCTGGAACGCGCCGAGGTTGTTGAAGATGTCGTTGGCGCCGACCCAGACGGTGTACAGGACGTTCGGGTTTGCCGCCCCGCTGTTGGCGCCGAAGTATTCCGTGATCTGCGTGGACACGGGACGCTGCGCCTGGCCCGGCGGCGTGAGGGCCGAGGGCGTGGCGACGTTGGCGCCGCCCTGCGCGTAGATCGAGCCGCCGGCATTGCTCGGGCCGGGCGTCACGCCGTAATAGCGGGCGACGTTCTCCGACCAGATCGGGCCCGGGTTGGTGGTGAAGCGGCCGAGGATCGCGACGTTCGCGGGCGACAGGCCGATGCTGGCGAGCCACGGGCGGTAATAGCCGCCGTCCGAAAGGCTGTCGCCGAAGGAGACGACGCCGCTGAAATTCTGGGCGCTGGCTTCTGTGGCGAGCCCGGCGCCGAGTGCGGCGGCGACCAGGATGGGAACGAGGCGTTTCTTCGGCGACATGGGGACTCCTCCGGGAGTGGGGCGTGTTTTTTGGATTCGACTGGCTGTTCCGTGGGCGGTTTCGACCGCCTTCACGAGCGAGCCATGATGCCATATCAATAGACGCGGCGCACCAGTTGCGCCTCGTGCAGGATGTGGGTGGCGATTTCCTCGATCGACTTGGTGGTCGAGTCGAAAAAGGTGATCCCGGCCTGGCGCATCAGCTTCTCCGCGGCATCGACTTCGTAGCGGCAGTTCTCCGGAGAGGCATACCGGGAATCGGGGCGGCGCTCGCGGCGGATCTGGTGCAGGCGGTCGGGCCCGATCGACAGGCCCCAGACCTTGTGCTTGAGCGGGATGAGGGAGGGCGGCAGGCGGTTCGCCTCGAGGTCCTCGGGGATCAGCGGGTAATTCGCGGCCTTGATTCCGAACTGCATCGCCATGTACAGGCAGGTGGGCGTCTTGCCGCTGCGCGACACGCCGACCAGCACGATGTCGGCCTCTTCCAGCCCGCGGTGGGTGACGCCATCGTCATGCGAAAGCGTGTAGTTGATCGATTCGATGCGCTGGTTGTAGTCCTTGACGTTCCCGGCGCTGTGGCTCTTGCCGACCGAGTGCGTGGACTTCTGCCCCAGCTCGGACTCCAGCGGGATGATGAAGCGCTCGAAGACGTCGAGCACGAGGCCGTCGACGCCGTTGATCGCCGCGCGCACCTTGTCGTCGACCAGCGAGGAAAACACCAGCGGGCGCTTGCCGGTGTCGCGATGGGCCTTGTTCACCTGTTCCACGACCTCCTTCGCCTTGTCCACCGAGTCGATGAAGGGCTGGGTCACGCGGACGAAGTCGATTCCCTCGAACTGGGTGAGAAGCGAACTGCCGAGGGCCTCGACGGTGATCCCGGTGCGGTCGGAGATGAAGAATACGCGGCGTCGGTCGGGCATGGTCTCTTCTTGGGGGAATTCGAAGGCGGGGAATGTGCGCTCCTCCGATATAATTACAAAGTTTGCCCCGTCCGTCACGCATCTCCGAGCAGAAAATGCCCTCCAGCCCCCTCGTAGTCCCCCTCGACCAGCTCCGGATGCAGGACGTCGCCTCGGTCGGCGGCAAGAATTCCTCGCTGGGCGAGCTGATCAGCCAGCTCTCCGGCGCGGGCGTCCGCGTGCCCGGCGGCTTCGCCACCACGGCCAAGGCGCTTCACCGATTTCCTCGCCCACAACGGCCTGAAGGCCAGGATCGACGAGACGCTCCTCAAGCTCGACGTGGACGACCTCGGGGCCCTGGCGAGCACCGGCGCCATGGTGCGCGACTGGATCGCCAGGGCGCCGCTGCAACCGGAGCTGGAGCGCCAGGTGCGCGAGGCCTACGCCGGGCTCGACACGAGCGGCGCGGCGAGTTTCGCCGTGCGCTCCTCGGCCACGGCCGAGGACCTGCCCGACGCGTCGTTCGCCGGCCAGCAGGAGACCTTCCTCAACATCCGCGGCGCGGACAACGTGCTGGAGGCGATCAAGCACGTTTTCGCCTCGCTCTACAACGACCGGGCCATCTCCTACCGCGTGCACAAGGGCTATGCCCATGCCGATGTCGCGCTTTCCGCGGGCGTGCAACGAATGGTGCGCAGCGACACCGGGGCTGCCGGCGTGATGTTCACGATGGACACCGAATCGGGCTTCCGCGAAGTGGTGTTCATCACCTCCAGCTACGGGCTGGGCGAGATGGTGGTGCAGGGCGCGGTGAATCCCGACGAGTTCTACGTGAGCAAGAAGTGCCTGGCCGACGGCAAGCCCGCGATCCTGCGCCGCTCGCTCGGCGGCAAGGCGCATCAGGATGGTCTTCACCGGGGATGCCTCGGCCGGCAGGTCGGTCCTGCAGGAAAGCGTGGCGCAGGCCGACCGAGACCGCTTTTCGCTGACGATGCCGATGTCGAGGAACTCGCCAAGTACGCCATGGCCATCGAGAAGCACTACGGCCGGCCGATGGACATCGAGTGGGGCAAGGACGGCGGCGACGGCAAGCTCTACATCCTGCAGGCGCGCCCGGAGACGGTGAAGAGCCAGGAGCACAGGAAGGAAACGCTCACGCGCTACCGGCTCAAGGCGCGCGGGGAAGTGCTGGTCTCGGGCCGCGCGATCGGCTCGAAGATCGGGCAGGGCAAGGTCGCGCGTGGTGAAGGACGTGACGGACATCGGCCGCGTGCAGGATGGCGACGTGCTGGTGACGGACATGACCGACCCGAACTGGGAGCCGGTGATGAAGCGCGCGTCGGCCATCGTCACCAACCGCGGCGGGCGCACCTGCCATGCCGCGATCATCGCCCGCGAGCTGGGCGTGCCGGCCGTGGTCGGCTGCGAGCACGCGACCGAAGTGATCAGCGAGGGAACGGAGCGCGACCGTGTCCTGCGCCGAGGGCGACACCGGCTTCATCTACGCCGGCAAGCTCGGCTACGAGGTGATCGAGGTATCGCTGGACAACATGCCGGAGATCCCGGTGAAGATCGCGATGAACGTCGGCAACCCGCAACTGGCCTTCGATTTCGCGCAGCTTCCCAACGACGGCGTCGGGCTCGCGCGGCTGGAGTTCATCATTTCCAACACCATCGGCATCCACCCCAAGGCCTGCCTGGAGTACGAGACGCTGCCCACGGACCTCAAGCTGCAGGTGGCGAAGCAGTCGCGCGGCTACGCCGAGCCCGACGCGCTTCTACGTGGAGAAGATCGTCGAGGGCGTGGCGACGATCGCCGCCGCATTCTGGCCGAAGAAGGTCATCGTGCGACTCTCGGACTTCAAGTCGAACGAATACCGCAACCTGATCGGTGGCGCGCGCTACGAGCCGCACGAGGAGAACCCGATGCTCGGCTTCCGCGGCGCTTCGCGCTACATCGCGGCGAGCTTCCGCGACTGCTTCAAGCTCGAGTGCGAGGCGATGAAGCAGGTTCGCGACGTCATGGGCCTCACCAACGTCGAGATCATGATCCCGTTCGTGCGCACGCTGCAGGAAGCGGAAATGGTGCATCGCGATCCTGAAGCAGAACGGGCTCGAGCGCGGCAGGAACGGCCTCAAGGTGGTGATGATGTGCGAGATCCCGTCCAACGCGATCCTCGCCGACGAATTCCTCGAGCACTTCGACGGCTTCTCGATCGGATCGAACGACATGACGCAGCTCACGCTGGCGCTCGACCGCGACTCGGGACTGGTGATGGAGGGCTTCGACGAGCGCGACCCGGCGGTCAAGCGCATGCTCTCGCATGGCGATCCAGGCCTGCCGCAAGCAGGGCAAGTACGTCGGCATCTGCGGCCAGGGACCGAGCGACTATCCCGACCTGGCCACTGGCTGATGAAGGAGGGCATCGAATCGATGTCGCTCAACCCGGACACGGTGGTCGAGACCTGGATCCACCTCTCCAAGGGCTGAAGGCGATGCTGCGCCTGGCAGTTCGCGAAAATGGCGGGACTCTCGAGCCGCGAGTGGTATGAAGTGACGGTGGCACGCGAGGCGGTCTTCGTCGTCGAGCAGGACTGCGCTTTCCTCGACGCGGACGGGGCGGATCCCGAGTGCTGGCACCTCGTAGGGCGCCTCGGCGCCGAGCTCGCGGCGTATTGCCGCATCGTGCCGCCGGGGCTCAAGTTCGCCGAGCCCTCGATCGGCAGGGTCCTCACGACGCGGGGCGGGACGCGGGACCGGCGCGGGAAGGGCATTGATGGACGAGGCGATCGCGCGCTGCGAGAGCTTGTACCCGGGGCGGCCGATCCGCATCGGCGCGCAGCAGTACCTCGAGCGGTTCTATGGCGGGTTCGGATTCGCGACGGTCTCCGGGCCCTATGACGAAGACGGCATTCCCCACGTGACCATGCTCCGGGAGGCTCCCGGGAAAATGACGAAAGGACAGTCATGAGCAAGCAGTTTTCCGGCAAGACGCTCCTCGTTACCGGCTCGACCCAGGGCATCGGGCTCGCCATGACGCGCGCTTTCGCGGCGCGAGGGCGCCAACGTGATGATCAACGGCCTGGGCGACGCGGGCGACATCGAGCGGACGCGCGCTGCGATCGAGCGCGACTTCGGCGTGAAGGCCCGTTTCCATGGCGCGGACATGACCAAGCGCGGCGAGATCGCCGACCTCGTCGCCACGACCGAGAGGGAATTCGGCGCGGTGGACATCCTCATCAACAATGCCGGCATCCAGCACGTCGCCCCCATCGAGGAGTTCCCCGACGACAGATGGGAGGCGATCATGGCGATCAACCTCTCGGCGGTCTTCTACTGCACGCGCGCAGCCCTGCCTGGCATGAAGAAGCGCAAGTGGGGCCGCATCATCAACATCTCCTCGGTGCACGGGCTGATCGCCTCGCCCAACAAGAGCGCCTACACCGCGGCCAAGCACGGCGTGGTGGGATTCACCAAGGCGCTCGCGCTGGAATCGGCCGAGCATGGCATCACGGCGAACGCGATCTGCCCGGGCTACGTCCTCACCGAACTCGTCCAGAAACAGATCGACGACCAGGCCAGGGCGCACGGCATTTCGCAGGAACGCGCGAAGAAGGAGATCATCCTCGCGCCGCAGGCCTTCAAGGAGTTCTGCCGCATCGAGGACATCGCCGCGATGGCGGTGTACCTCGCGAGCGATGCCGCGCGCTCGATCACCGGCTCCGCGATGTCGATCGACGGTGGCTGGACGGCGCGCTGAGGCGCCGCGCAAGCGGAGCGCCGCGGCGGGCGCCGCCAAGGTGCTGGTCACCGGCTTTGCGCCCTTCGGCGGCGAGGGCGTGAACCCTTCCTGGCAGGTCGCGGCGGGCCTGCCCGCGGCGGTCGGAGGCGCAAGGATCGCGAAATGCCTCGTCCCCACCGAGTTCCGCCGGGCGATCGCCGCGGTCGCGGAGGCGATGGAGGAGCACAGTCCGGACATCGTGCTTTGCCTGGGACAGGCCGGCGGGCGTTTTCGCATGTCGGTGGAGCGCGTCGGCATCAACATCGACGATGCCGCGATCGCCGACAATGCCGGGGCGCAGCCCATCGACGAGCCGATCGCGCAACCCGGGCCGGCGGCGTACTTCGCGACCGTGCCCGTCAAGGCGATGGTGCAGGCGATGCTGGCGGCCGGGGTCCCGGCCGAAGTATCGAACAGCGCCGGCACGTTCGTCTGCAACCACCTGCTCTACGGCGTGCTGCACTACATCGCCGCGCAGGGGCTTGCGACGCGCGCCGGCTTCATCCATGTTCCGTATGCCGAGGAACAGGTCCTCGACAAGCCGGGCAAGCCGGCGATGGCGGTCGCGACCATGGTACGCGGCGTTACGGCGGCGATTTCCGCCGCCTTGCAGCACCGCGCGGATTTGAGGCTGGCGGGGATCTCGACTGACTGAATCTCAGGACACGGAGATCACAGGGAAAAATGAGCACACAGAGAAAACCAGGGGAAGGCGTATTGCAATTGCCCAGCGCGATCCGGTTTCCTTGGGGGGCCGCCCTCCCGAGATGCAGTCCTTGAAAAATCCGGCAACATGAAAATGAACGACAAACCTCTCTGGACGCCGTCGCCCGAGCGCATCGCGGCGGCGAACATCACCGCCTTCATCAAGCTGGTGAACGGGCGCCACAAGCTCGCGATCGACGGCTACGGCGCGCTCTACGCGTGGTCGATAGGCAATCTCGAGGAGTTCTGGGCCGCGCTGTGGGACTTCGGCGGCGTGATTGCCGGGACGCGAGGCGACCGAGTGCTCGTCGACGGCGACAAGATGCCGGGCGCGCGCTTCTTCCCCGACGCGAAACTGAACTTCGCCGAGAACCTGCTGCGGCGCCGGGACGATGCCGACGCGATCGTCTTCTGGGGCGAGGACAAGGTGCGGCGGCGCCTTTCCTTCGGCGAGCTTTACGACACCGTCTCGCGCACCGCGCAGGCGCTCTCCGCATGCGGCGTGAAGCCGGGCGATCGCGTTGCCGCCTTCATGCCCAACATGCCCGAGACGGTGATCGCGATGCTGGCGACCGCCAGCCTCGGCGCCACCTTCACATCCTGCTCCCCGGACTTCGGCGAGCAGGGCGTGCTCGACCGCTTCGGCCAGGTCGAGCCCACCGTGCTCTTCGCCTGCGACGGCTATTGGTACAACGCCAAGCCGGTGGAAACGCTGCCGCGCATTGCCGCGATTGCGGCGCAGCTGCCGAGCGTGAAGCGGGTGGTTGTCGTTCCCTACCTGCACGACGGCATCTTCGAGGCGGGCAGGCCACTCGAGGTCTCCGCGGTGCGCAACGCGGTCACCATGGCGGATTTCATCGCGCCCTTCGACGCCGGGGACATCGCCTTCGCCCGCATGCCGTTCAACCACCCGCTCTACATCATGTATTCGAGCGGCACCACGGGCGTCCCCAAGTGCATCGTGCACGGCGCGGGAGGCGCGCTGCTGATGCACCTCAAGGAACACCTCCTGCATTGCGACGTGAAGCGCGGCGACCGGGTGTTCTACTTCACCACCTGCGGCTGGATGATGTGGAACTGGCTGGTTTCGGCGCTCGCAGCCGAGGCCACGCTGCTGCTCTACGACGGCTCGCCTTTCATGGGGCGCGGCAACATCCTGTTCGACTACGCAGCGGCGGAGGACATGACGCACCTGGGCACGTCGGCCAAGTACATCGACGCGCTGGCCAAGGTGAAAGTGGAGCCGATGCGCTCCCACAGGCTTGGCGACCTGCGCGTGCTGCTTTCGACCGGCTCGCCGCTCGCCCCCGAAGGCTTCGACTACGTCTATGCCAAGGTCAAGAAGGACATCAATCTCGCCTCCATCAGCGGCGGCACCGACCTCATCGCCTGCTTTGCCGGAGGTTGTCCCGTGCTCCCGGTATGGCGCGGCGAGTTGCAGTGCCGCATGCTGGCGATGAAGGTCGACGTGTTCGACGACGAGGGCAGGCCGATGCGTGGCGAGAAAGGCGAGCTGGTGTGCACGGCGCCGTTCCCGACCATGCCGCTGGGCTTCTGGAACGACCCGGGCGACGCGCGCTACCGCGCCGCGTATTACGAGAAATTCCCGGACACCTGGCGCCATGGGGACTGGTGCGAGTTGACGAAGCACGACGGCATGGTCATCTACGGGCGGTCGGACGCCGTTCTCAATCCCGGCGGCGTGCGCATCGGCACCGCCGAGATCTACCGGCAGGTGGAGAAGCTCGACGAGGTGATGGAATCGATCGTGATCGGCCAGGACTGGAAGGGCGACGTGCGGGTGGTGCTGTTCGTGCGGCTGCGCGACGGGCTCACGCTCGACGAGGCGCTCACCAGGCGCGTCAAGGAGCTGATCCGCGCCAACACCACGCCGCGCCACGTCCCGGCGGTGATCCTGCAGGTGCCCGACATCCCGCGCACCAAGTCCAACAAGATCGTCGAGCTCGCGGTGCGCGCCGTTGTCCATGGCGAAGCCGTCAGGAACGTCGAGGCGCTGGCCAACCCGGAAGCGCTGGAGCATTATCGAAACCGGAAGGAACTCTCTGAATGAGCGGCATGGCGGCGACCGGCTACGCCTGGCTTTCGATCGCGACGTCCCTCGTGACGATCGCCCTCAAGTTCACGGCGTACTTCCTCACCGGCTCGGTCGGCCTGCTCTCGGACGCGCTCGAGTCCTTCGTCAACCTCGCCACCGCGATCGTCGCGCTGGTCACGCTGAACTACATTTCCACAGGCGCCGACGACGAGCACAACTTCGGCCACGACAAGGCGGAGTACTTTTCCAGCGGCATCGAGGGATCGCTGATCTTCGTCGCCGCGATCGCTATCATCTGGACTGCCGTGCCGCGCCTGGTCGACCCTCAGCCGCTCGAACAGGTCGGCCTCGGTCTTGCGCTTTCGGTCGCGGCCGCGCTGGCCAATGCCCTGTGCGGCTGGCTCCTGTTGAAAGGCGCGCGAGCGCACCGTTCCATCACGCTCGAGGCCGATGCCCACCACCTGCTCACCGATGTTTGGACGACCGTGGGCGTGATCTTCGGCGTCGGCCTGGTCGCGCTCACCGGCTGGTTGATTCTCGACCCGCTGATCGCGATCGCGGTGGCCCTGCAGATCGTCTGGACCGGATGGCGGCTGCTCAAGCGTTCTTTCGACGGCCTCATGGACCACGCCATGCCGGAGGCGGAGCGCCAGCGGATCGTCGCTCTTCTCGAGTGCATCAAGTCGGGCGGCGGCGATTACCATGCGCTGCGCACGCGCGTCTCGGGCAGCCGCAGCTTCGTCGACGTGCACGTGCTCTTGCCGGGCGCGACAAGCGTCCAGGCGGGCCACGACCTTTCAGACCGTCTCGAGGGCGAGATTCGCGCCGCGCTTCCCCACGTCGAAGTGCTCATCCACCTCGAGCCGCTGGAAGACCCGAAGAGCTGGGACGACCCGAAGGTTCCCGCGCCGGTCGATGGCGGCGGGGCGCGGCCGCGCTGAGCCGCGGGAAAGAAACAGCCCGCGCAGCAGCAGCCTCCTCGCCGCCGCGCGGGCCTTGCTGCACTATTGGACGGTGATCCGTTGCGCCGGGGCTACGCCGGTCTTCGGCAGCGTCAGGTCAAGCACGCCGTCCATGAACTTGGCCTCGGCCTTTGTCCGGTCGATGTCCTGGCCCAGCGTGAAAGTCCGGAACTGCTTGCCATAGAAGCGTTCGCTGTGGACCAGCACTTCGCCCTTCTTCTCCTCGGTCTCGCGCTTCACTTCCGCCGTGAGCGAGACCTGGTTGCCTTCGATCTCGACGCGGATGTCCTCTTTCTTCACGCCGGGAATGTCGGCCTTGACGTGATAGAACTTGTCGTCCTCGGTCACATCGAGCTTGATGACGGGCTCGGTGGGCATGTCTTTCATCCAGCGCGACATCCTCGGGAACGGGACGAACGACTCCAGGTTCCAGAACGGGTCGAAACGGGTGAGTTCCTGTACGGGATCGGTACGAATGATGTTTACCATGATCGCTCCTTCGCTTGTCCGGGAGCGCGCCCAACGCGCAACTGACGCCGGACGAGGATAATTTAGCGCTTCGCCGGGGCGATGGCCTGACCCATGTCAATGAGGTGAAAGATATCGGTAGAAAAGGTGCTTTGCGCCCTGGGCGAGCACCAGGTAGGCCGCGACCAGGATGGCGAGAACGGCGAAAAATGCCGCTGGCGGGGCCTCGAAACCGAGTCGCGGCCCCAGCGCAGTGAAGGGCAGCGCGATCGCCGCTGCCACCACGGCGAGGGAGGTGGCGACCAGGGCCCGGTTGGGGCGGCTCGCGAACGGGCTTCCGCGAGTGCGGATCACGAAGATCACCAGCACCTGCGTCGCAAGCGATTCGATGAACCAGCCGGTGCGAAAAAGCGTCTCGCCCGCCTCGAGGACGACGAGCAGCACGTAGAAAGTGAGGAAGTCGAAGAGCGAACTGACGGGGCCGAGCGTCCACATGAAGTTGCGGATGAGCCCGATGTCCCAGCGCTGCGGAACGCGCACTTCCTCCGGGTCGACGCCGTCGAGCGGGATCGGGACCTCGGAAATGTCGTAGAGCAGGTTGTTCAGCAGGATCTGCGTTGGCAGCAGCGGAAGGAACGGCAGGAACAGCGCCGCGCCAGCCATGCTGAACATGTTGCCGAAGTTCGAGCTCGTGCCCATGAGCAGGTACTTGCGGATGTTGACGAAGGTGCGGCGTCCCTCGATCACGCCGCCATGCAGCACGCCGAGGTCGCGCCTGAGCAGGATCATGTCGGCGGCCTCCCTCGCGACGTCCACCGCGTTTTCCACGGAAAGGCCGACGTCGGCCGAATGCATCGCCGGAGCGTCGTTGATCCCGTCGCCGAGGTAGCCGGTGACGTGTCCCCGCGCCTTGAGCAGTTGCACGATGCGGTTCTTCTGTGCCGGATTCACGCGGCAGAAGAGCGTCGTCGATTCCACGAGCGCGCCCAGTGCGAGGTCGTCCATGCGCGCGATCTGCGCCCCCGTCAGGACGCCGGTCACGGCGAGGCCCAGCTGTGCGCAAACGTGCTCCGTGACCAGTTCGTTGTCGCCGGTGAGGATCTTCACCCTCACGCCGATGTCGGCAAGGGCCGCAAGCGCCCGCCCTGCATCGGCCTTGGGAGGATCGAGGAAGGAGACGAATCCGGCGAACACCATGGCGGCCTCGTCGCTTGCCAGGAGGCGATCGCCTTCGAGCGGCCTGTGCGCCACCCCGAGGACGCGCAGGCCCGAGCGGCCGAGCGCCTCGAGTTGCCGCGCCGCTGCTGCCCGTGAGCCGGCGTCCCATTCCCGGACCTGGCCGTCGGGGGCGACCTCATGCCGGGTGGTGAGCGCGAGGATTTCCTCGGGCGCGCCCTTGACGACCAACAGGCGGCGCTCGCCGTCGCCGAGAAGGACCGCGACCCTGCGGCGCTCGAAGTCGAACGGGATCTCGTCGATGCGGATCCATGGGGCGGCGGCGGGCTTGCGATCGAGGATCGCCTCATCGAGCGGGTTCGCGATGCCCGCTTGCAGCGCGCTGTTGAGCCAGGCGAGCTCGAGCACGCGCCCGCTCGCGTTGCCCGCGAAATCGGTGGCGCCCTCGAGGCGGATCTTCGCCTCGGTCAGCGTCCCGGTCTTGTCCGTGCACAGCACGTCCATGCTGCCCAGCCCTTCGATCGCCCCCAGCCGCTTGACGATGACATGCTGCCCGGCCATGCGCAGCGCGCCGCGCGACAGCGTCACCGAGACGATCATCGGCAGCAGTTCCGGCGTGAGCCCGACGGCGAGCGCCACGGCGAAGAGGAAGGAGTCGAGCAGCGGCCGGCCGAAAGCGGCGTTGACCAGCAGCACGAAAAGGACCATGAACGCCGTGAGCCGCATGATGAGCAGCCCGAACTCGCGCGTCCCGCGCTCGAAGCTCGTGGCGGGCGGCTCGGCCGAGAGTTCGAGCGCGATCCTGCCGATCTCGGTCGCGGCGCCGATGTTCCTGATGCGCATCGAGGCGGAGCCGCTGACGACCGACGTGCCCATGTACAGGTCGCACGCGGCATCGTCATTCGCGGCGTCCGGCGAAGGACTCTTCGCAGCGGGAAAGGGCTCGCCGGTGAGCATGGACTCGTTCACGTGAAGGCCGTTGGCAGAGAGCAGCACGCCGTCGGCGGGGATCACGGAGCCTGCGGCGAGCTGCACCACGTCACCGGGCACGAGGTGGGACACGGCGATGCGAACCGGCCGGCCGTCGCGCAGCACGGTCGCGTGGACCTGCACGCGGCGCGCCAGCGCCTCGGCCGCCCGGCCCGCGCGATGTTCCTGGACGAAGTCGATGCCGATCCCGAGCAGGACCATGGAAACGATGATCACGAAGTTCGTGACATTGCCGGTGAGCGCGGAAACGGCGCTCGCCGCGAGCAGGATCAGCGTGAGCGGGCTGCGCAAGCGGCGCAGCAGTTCGAGAAGCAGCGCGCGTTCTTGCGGAGGACGAATTTCGTTTCGACCGAATCGTTGGGCGCGGCGCCGCGCCTCGGCGGTCGTGAGTCCCGCCGGGAACTCGGGCGGCGGCAAGGGCGGCCGGTGGGGCTTGTGCGACATCCTTTGCAGGCTACGCCGGGCACCACGGACCCGCTTGACTGAGGTCAATGGGGCCCTTGCGACGGCAATCGAGAATGGCTGCATGCGCGCCATGAGGCTGCACGCCACGGGCGAAAACCTGCGTTGCGACGAAGTCCCCGTTCCATTGCCGGGGCCGGGGCAATTGCTGGTCGCGATCCATGCCTGCGGCGTCTGCCGGACGGACCTGCACATCGTCGACGGCGAACTCGAAGGCGGGAGCCTGCCGATCGTGCCGGGCCACGAGATCGTCGGCGTGGTCGCCGATCGTGGCGAAGGGGCGGAACGCTTCGAAAGGGGCGCGCGCATCGGCGTGCCCTGGCTGGGCTGGACCTGCGGCAACTGCGAGCACTGCCGCAACGGGCGCGAGAACCTTTGCGATGGCGCGCGATTCACCGGTTTTCACCACGATGGCGGGTACGCCCAGTACGCGCTTGCCGACGAGCGCTTCTGCTTCGCGATTCCCGCGCAGTACGGCGACGCGGAAGCCGCACCCCTGTTGTGCGCCGGGCTCATCGGCTATCGGGCGTTGGCGATGGCCGGCGATGCGCGGCGCCTTGGGCTGTATGGTTTCGGGGCGGCCGCGCACCTGATTGCGCAGCTGGCGATTCACCAGGGACGCGAGGTCTTCGCCTTCACCCGCCCGGGCGATGCGGCGGCGCAGGCTTTCGCGCTGCGGCTGGGATGCCGCTGGGCGGGCGATTCGACCAGCGCGTCCCCGGAACCGCTCGATGCCGCGTTGCTGTTCGCTCCGGTCGGCTCTCTCGTCCCGGCAGCGCTCGCCTCAACCCGCAAGGGCGGCTCGGTGGTCTGCGCCGGCATCCACATGAGCGACATTCCCGCGTTTCCGTATGCGCTGCTCTGGGGCGAGCGCAGCGTGAGGTCGGTCGCCAACCTGACGCGCCGCGACGCCGAGGAGTTCCTGCGCGTGGCGCCCTTGGCCGGCGTGCGCGCCGAGGTGAATTGCTATCCCCTCGATGAAGCGAACCGGGCGCTGGACGACCTGAGGCGGGGCCGGCTGCAAGGCGCCGCAGTGCTGGTCCCGCCCCGGGCTCTTGCCTGAACGCGGTGATTTTCCCCGCCGCGACGATGTTCCGGTGGAACCCGCGCGCCGAACCGGGGATAATCCGCCCATGCCTGCCGCCCCCCCTGCCGCCAAGGCCGTCGACCGCAAGCTCCAGCTGAAGGAAGTGCTGGAGTGGCTGGTGCAGGACCGGCTCGTCGATCGCGACGCCGCGATCCGCGTCGCGGAGGAGCACCGCTTCACGCGGGGCAACCGGCACCCGCTCCTGACGCTTTCCGAGTTGAAGCTGCGCTCGGCGATCCCGCCGCACAACGTACTGCAGCTCGAGACGCTCACCGCATGGCTTGCGGTGCACCTGAAGGTGCCCTACTACCATATCGACCCGCTCAAGATCGACCTGAAGTCGATCACCGGCGTGATGTCGATCGAGTACGCGACCCACCGCGGGCTGCTGCCCGTCGAGGTGGTCGGCAAGGAGATCACGATCTGCTCCTGCGAGCCCTTCATGCGCAGCTGGGAAGAGGAGCTGGCCGGGATGCTGCGCATGAAGATCAAGCGCGTGCTGGCCAACCCGCTCGACATCGAGCGCTACCAGGGCGAGTTCTACAACCTCGCGAGGAGCGTGAAGCGCGCCGAGGCCACGGGCGTTGCGACCTCGGGCCTGTCGAACTTCGAGCAGCTGGTCGAGCTCGGCAAGGCCGGCCGCCAGCTCGACGCCAACGACCACCACATCGTCCACCTCGTCGACTGGCTCTGGCAGTACGCCTTCGACCAGCGCGCGAGCGACATCCACCTCGAGCCGCGCCGCGACATCGGCGCGATCCGCTTCCGCATCGACGGCGTGCTCCACGACGTCTACCAGATCCCCTACACCGTGCTGGTGGCGATGACGTCGCGCATCAAGATCCTCGCGCGCATGGACGTGGTCGAGAAGCGCCGCCCGCAGGACGGGCGCATCAAGACCAAGATGCCCGACGCCTCCGAGATCGAGCTGCGCATTTCCACGCTGCCCACCGCGCACGGCGAAAAGACCGTGATGCGGATTTTCGACCCGGAAGTGCTGGTGCGCGATTTCGAGGAACTCGGCTTCGCCAAGGACGAGCTCGACACCTGGACCCGGCTCACCAACGCGCCCGGCGGCATCGTGCTGGTCACCGGGCCCACCGGCTCGGGCAAGACCACCACGCTCTACACCACGCTCAAGGCGCTGGCGACCTCCGAGGTGAATGTCTGCACGGTGGAAGACCCGATCGAGATGGTCGAGCCGCGCTTCAACCAGCTGCAAGTGCAGAAGGAGATCGACCTGGGCTTCGCCGAGGCGGTGCGCGCGCTGATGCGGCAGGACCCGGACATCATCATGGTGGGCGAGATCCGCGACCTGCCGACCGCGGAAATGGCGATCCAGGCGGCGCTCACCGGCCACCTCGTGCTTACTACACTTCATACCAACGACTCGCCCACGGCGATCACGCGCCTTCTCGACCTGGGGGCGCCCTCGTACCTGCTCAACGCGACCATGCTGGGCGTGATGGCCCAGCGCCTCGTGCGCACGCTTTGCCCGCATTGCAAGGAAAAGGTCCCCTTCAAGCGCGCCGAGGAGCACGACCTCTGGAACGCGACCGTGGCGCCGTTCAAGGCCGCGCCGCCGGAGTTCGTCTACCGCCCGGTCGGCTGCCTGGAATGCCGCAACACCGGCTACAAGGGGCGCATCGGCATCTACGAGATCCTCGTCTTCACGCCCGAGATCCGGCGCATCATCACGCCCGAGACCGACCTGCAGGCGCTGTCCCAGGCGGCCCTGAAGCAGGGCATGCGCCCGTTGCGCGTGGCCGGCGCGGCGAAGGTCTCGGCCGGCTTGACGACCATGGAAGAAGTCCATCGGGTCGCGCCGCCGGCGCAATAAGCCGGGCGTTCAGCCCGCAGCCGCGGTTTCCCCAAGGAGTTCGCGCACCAGCGCGGACTCGCGAGCGTAGAAGCCCTCGGTGTGGAAGGTTTCCGCCATCCCGAAGTGCTCGTAGTCGAAATGGTGGCAAGCCTCGTGCACGAGCGTGCGCAGGAACGTGCGGAACCTGACCACGTTCTCCTTCTTCGCGGTGCGCATCCAGACCGTGATCTTCGCGACCTTGCCGCCGTCCTCGGGCTCGTAGAGGCCGTGCAACTCTCCGTAGTCGTCGCTCGGCCGGCGCTCCATGACAGTCACCCGCACGGCCGGCGTGCGCAGCTGCAGGTTCAAGCCGTTGACCAGGGCCTGGCAGGCGCGCTCGACATCCGCGCGGCGCGCCGACTCGAGCGGCATCTCGATCGCGCGGGCAAGGGGCATCAGCGCCGGCATGTCCGGCAGCGGGATGCGCAGGATCGCGTCGCTGCGCCGGTAGATGCGCTGCCTGGCCGGGCTCAGGCGGTCGTAGTAGGGAAAAGGCATGGCGGGAAACCGGGGTCAGAGACGTAATATTTCGCTTGGCAGGAAACCGGGGTCAGAGACGCAATATTTCGCTTGGCAGGAAACCGGGGTCAGAGACGTAATATTTCGCTTACGCTCAATATTACGTCTCTGACCCCGAATTCTCCGATAATCGGGTTGTGAAACTCTTCCACTCCGGGCAGTTCGTTCTCCCGCTGCCCGCCGGACACCGCTTTCCGATGGCCAAGTACCGCTTGCTGCGCGAACGCCTCGAGGGCAGCGGCGATTTCGCCCATGCGGACTTCGTCGTTCCCGATGCCGCCAGCGACGCGGAACTCGCCCGGGCGCACTGCCCGGCCTACGTATCCCGCGTGCAGTCAGGGGAGTTGAGCGCATCCGAGATGCGCGCGATCGGCTTTCCGTGGACTGTCGAGATGGTGGAACGTTCGCGACGTTCCGCCGGCGCGACGCTGGGTGCTGCGCGCGCGGCAATTCTTGAAGGCTGCGCGGCGAACCTCGCCGGCGGCACTCACCATGCCTTTCGCGACCGCGGCGAGGGCTTCTGCGTCTTCAACGACGCCATGGTCGCGGCGCGCGCGATGCAGGCCGAGGGCCTTGCCCGGAACGTCCTGGTGGTCGACTGCGACGTGCACCAGGGCAACGGCACCGCGGCGATCGCGCGCGGCGACGACACGGTGTTCACCTTCTCCATCCACGGCGCGCGCAATTTCCCGTTCGCCAAGGAGGAGAGCGACCTCGACATCGAGCTTGCCGACGGCACGCGCGACGACGAATACCTCTGGCACCTCGAGCGCGGGCTCGGCGAGGCGCTCGAGCGTTCCGCGCCGGACCTCGCGATCT
Source organism: uncultured beta proteobacterium (assembly GCA_963849005.1). Classification (GTDB taxonomy): domain Bacteria; phylum Pseudomonadota; class Gammaproteobacteria; order Burkholderiales; family Usitatibacteraceae; genus CAWKGC01. The sequence continues at coordinate 572,571 of CAWKGC010000019.1, forward strand.
ACCTCGCGGGCGCCGACCCCTTCGAAGACGACCGCCTCGGCCGGCTGAAGCTGAGCAAGTGGGGGCTCGCGCGGCGCGACGATCACGTCTTGCGCGTGCTCGAGGCGCGCGGCATTCCGGTCGCGATCGCCATGGCCGGCGGCTATGCGCGGAACATCGCCGACTCCGTCGAGATCCACGCCAACACGATCGTTTCCGCACGGGACGTCTGGCGATGCTGAACCGCCTCGAGGGCGGGTTCGGGGATAATGGCGCGATGGATGCGCAAGCGGAAACGCCGATTCCGCTCGCCGCGCTGGAAACGCCCTGCCTCGTGCTCGATGCCGCGATCGTCGAGGCGAACGTCGGGCGCATGCGCGCGCGCATGGAGCGCCTGGGCGTGACGGCTCCGCCAGCACGTCAAGACCGCGAAGAGCATCGACGTCGCGCGGCTGGCGATGTCCTCGCCGACGCGGGCCGATCACCGTATCGACGCTCAAGGAGGCCGATTACTTCGCCGGCCACGGCGTCACCGACATCCTCTACGCGGTCGGCATCGCGCCGGGCAAGCTCGACCACGTCGCGGCTTTGATGGCGCGGCGGCGTCGACATGGGCATCGTCCTCGACAATGTCGCTGCGGCGAAGATGGTCGCGGAGAAGGGCAGTGCGCTCGGCGTGCGCCTTCGCCGTGCTGATCGAAATCGACTGCGACGGCCATCGCTCGGGCGTGAGGCCGGGCGACCCGATGCTGCTCGAGATCGCCCGCGCGCTTCGCGACGGCGGCATGGAGGTGCGCGGCGTGATGACGCATGCGGGCGAGTCCTACAACTGCCGCTCCACCGCGGAAATCTTCGCGATGGCGGAACAGGAACGCCGCGCGGTGGTCGACGCGGCAAACATGCTGCGCGCCGATGGCCATGCCGCTGACGGTCGTGAGTGTCGGATCGACACCGACCGCGACATTCGCCGGAGACCTGGACGGCGTGACCGAAGTGCGCGCGGGCGTCTTCGTCTTCCAGGACCTCGTCATGGCGGGGCTGGGCGTGTGCCGCATCGAAGACATCGCCGCGAGCGTGCTGGCAACGCGTCATCGGCCACCAGCCGGAGAAGGGCTGGATCATCACCGACGCGGGCTGGATGGCGCTGTCGCGCGATCGCGGCACGGCGAAACAGAAGGTCGACCAGGGCTACGGGCTCGTCTGCGATGTGTCGGGGTCGCCGCTCGAGGACCTGGTCGTGGTGGACGCGAACCAGGAACATGGCATCGTCGCGCACCGCGCCGGCGGGAAGGTCGACCTGTCGCGTTTCCCGGTCGGCACGATGCTGCGCGTCCTGCCGAACCACGCCTGCGCCACATGCGCGCAGCACGACGCGTACCACGTGGTCCGCGACGGCGGCACGGCGGTCGAGGCGACCTGGCCGCGCTTCAGCGGCTGGTGAGCTAGCGTTCCGGCGGCCGGATGTCGCCGAAGCGCGCCTCGAAGCGGCCGGCGCGGCGATCGTCGAAGAAATGCTTGAGCGTGCGCTTCACGCTGGCAAACGCGATCTCGTCCCAGGGGATCTCGCTCCTCGCGCACGAGCTTGACCTCGAGGCTTTCGCTGCCCGCCGAGAAATCAAGATTGAGCAGCCGCGCGCGGAACAGCAGGTACACCTGGCTGATGTGCGGCACGCTGAAGCAGGTATAGAGGCTATGCACCTCGACCTGCGCGTTGGCCTCTTCAAGCGCTTCGCGCGCCGCGCCTTCTCCCGCGGTCTCGTCGTTCTCCATGTAGCCCGCGGGCAGCGTCCAGAGGCCGTAGCGCGGCTGGATCGCGCGCTTGCAGATCAGGATCTTGTCTTCCCACTCGGGGATGCAACCGACGACGAATTTCGGGTTCTGGTACTGGACGGTGCCGCAGGACTCGCAGACCGCGCGCGGCATGTTGTCGCCGTCGGGAACGCGATGCGAAACCGGATTGCCGCAAACGTTGCAGAACTTGATCACAGGGTGGCCATGTTACCATAAGCATATGAAAATGCTCGGAAAACACCTGCTTGTGCTGCTCCTGCTGGGAGCCTTGCCGGTGGCTGCGCAAGAAACATTTTCGCGGCGATGGGACGGCGCGCCGGCGGCGCCGAAGATGTTTCGCGGCAGCGGTCCTGCGGCAATGTCGATTGCCTTGCCTGCGCCGGATGCGAAGGCCGCCGAGCCGCGGGGCGACAGGCCCGGCCCGTTGCGAGTGGGCATCGTGCGCGCGGTACCGAAGTCGGCAGGAACCGCGGCGTGGGTCGCTGCCGGGCGAAGGTTATGTCGCGCGCATCGAAGTCGAGCTCCGAAGGCGCGCTGGGCCTGCGCGCGAAACTCCGATTGCCGCCCGGCATCGTCTCGGGCGAGTTGCGCGCGGTCGGCGATGCCGGCCGGATCGAAGGCCATGACCTCGCGAGCGGCGCGGCCGGCGAAGCATGGACCCCGTGGACGGAGGGCCCGCACCAGCTCATCGAGGTGTTCTCGATTTCCCTGCCGAGCGCCCCGGTCGCCGTGGAGGCGATGGTGCACTTCGACCGCTCGCTCACGGCCAAGGCTGCGGCCGCCTGCAGCCCCGATGTGTCGTGCAGCTCGGGCGACGCGGTGCTCGACGCGGCGATCGCCGAAGCGAAGGACGCCGTGGCGCGCATCAGTTTCGTCGACGGCGGCCTGAGCTACCTGTGCACGGCCACGCTCATCAACACGCCGCAATTCCCGAAGGCCTACCTGCTGACGGCAAACCACTGCATTTCGACGCAGGCGGCGGCGGTGAGCATCACCAGCCTGTGGTTCCGCGAAGCGACCGCCTGCGGCAGCGGTGCCGTGAGTCCCGATGCCGTCCAGGTGTCGGGAGGCGCCGCGCTTGCGTTCACGAACTTCAACGTGGACTCGACGCTGCTCGCCTTGAACCAGCCGCCGCCGGCGCGCGCCGTGTTCGCCGGTCTCAATCCCGCCCGCCTCGCGATGGGCGAGGCGATCGCCAGCATCAGCCACCCGACTGGCGACGTGAAGAAATTCGCGCTCGGCACCGTTTCCGGGGAGTTTCGCCCCGACGGCCGGCCGCAGGACATGTACGGCGTTTCCTACTCGCGCGGCATTGTCGAGGGCGGCAGCAGCGGGTCCGCGCTGTTCACGCGATCCGGCGCCGGCCTGCAGGTGCGCGGTGTCCTGACCGGGACCTCGGTGCGAAACGGCCCCGGCGGCCTCAGTTGCACCAACACCGGTGAACTCGGCCTGTATTCGCGCCTGGAGATCTTCTACCCGGAGATCGCGCGCACGATCGGCGCGCTGCCACAGGTCATTGACGACTGGGCCAACCAGCCTCCGCCGGCGGTCCTGTTCTCGCCGGCGCCGCAGGGGATCGCGGACGCAACCTTCAACGGCCGCCTCGATTACGCGGGCGACCTCGACGTGATCTCGTTCTTCGTCGGCGCCGCGGGAACGCTTACGGTGCGGACGGTGGGCGGCGGCGATACCGTCGGCACGCTGCTCGATGCCGAGCGGCAGGGCGATCGAGGCCAACGACGACGTGGAGAGGAGCAACAACGATTTCGGCATCACGCGCCGCGTGGCCGCCGGCGTCCACCATGTGCTCGTCGGCCATTTCGATGCCGATGGCACGGGCCCGTATGCCCTGAAGGTCACCTGGTCGCCGGTGACCGACAACTACACCGACCTGTGGTGGAACCCTGCCGAATCGGGCTGGGGCCTGAACCTGAACCACCAGGGCGAGATCCTCTTCGCCACGCTCTTCACTTATGACACCGACGGCACCGGCATGTGGCTGGTGATGTCGGCGGGCCGCAAGCAGCCCGACGGAAGCTACGCGGGCGAGCTGTATCGCACCACCGGCCCGGCGTTCAACGCGCAGCCCTGGTCGGCGATCGGCTACCAGTTGGTCGGCACGATGCGCCTCAGTTTTTCCGGCGTCGGTGCCGGGGTGCTCGCGTACAGCGTCAACGGGACGCAGGTAACGAAGAACATCGTGCGCCAGGTCTACGACAAGCCGCCCACGTGCATCTGGTCGGGCTTCGATCGCAGCTATGCGGGCAATTTCCAGGACCTTTGGTGGAACCCCGCCGAGTCCGGCTGGGGCCTGAACCTCGTGCACCAGGGCAGCATCCTTTTCGCGACCATGTTCACCTATGCGCCCGGCGGCAGGGACATGTGGCTGGTGATGTCGGCGGGCCGCAAGCAGCCGGACGGGAGCTACTCGGGCGAGCTGTATCGCACTACCGGCCCGCCGTTCAACGCGCAGCCCTGGGTGCCGATCGCCCTGCAGCAGGTCGGCACGATGAGCTTGCGCTTCCCGACCGGCAACACGGGCACCCTCAGCTATTCTGTCAACGGCGCCCAGGTAAGCAAGCCGATCGTGCGGCAGGTGTTCTCGGCTCCCGCGACCGAGTGCGAGGGCGGCAGCTGAATGGCGGGCGAATCGCTGGTCGCGAAAATCGAATCGCTGGACCACGAGGGGCATGGCGTCGCCCATGTCGACGGCAAGGTCGTCTTCATAGACGGCGCGATCACCGGCGAGACCGTGGCCTTCACCAGGCGCCGCGGCCGGGACAACTACGACCTCGGCACCACCACCGAAGTGATCAGCGAAAGCTGCCTGCGCGTCAAGCCGCGCTGCAAGTACTTCGGCCTGTGCGGCGGGTGCGCGATGCAGCACATCGAGGCTTCCGGGCAGCTCGCCGCCAAGCAGCGCGTGCTCGAGGACAACCTCGAGCGCATCGGCAAGGTGCGGCCGGAACAGGTCCTGCCCCCGATCGCGGGCGAGACCTGGGGCTACCGCGCGCGCGCGCGGCTTTCCGTGCACTACGTGGCGAAGAAGGGCGGCGTTCTGGTCGGCTTCCACGAGAAGAAATCGAGCTACGTCGCCGACACGATGTCGTGCGAAGTGCTGCCGCCGCGCGTGTCGGCGATGATCCCGGCGCTGCGCGAGATGTTCACCGGGATGAAGCTGCGCGACCGGTTGCCGCAGGTCGAGCTCGCCGTCGGCGAGGACGTGACCGTGCTGGTGCTGCGCAACCTCGAGCCGCTGCCCCAGGAAGACTTCGACGCGCTGCGCCGCTTCGCCGACGCCCATGGGGTGCAGTGGTGGCTGCAGGTCAAGGGCCCTGAGACAGCGACACCGCTCTATCCGCTCGACGCCCCCGCGCTCAACTACCGGTTGCCCGAGTTCGGGATCACGATCGGCTACCGGCCCACGGAATTCACGCAGGTCAATGCGGGAGTGAACCGCGTCCTGGTGCGCCGCGCGATCCAGATGCTCGATCCGCGGCCCGGCGACAGGATCGTCGATCTCTTCTGCGGGCTGGGCAACTTCACCCTCGCCATCGCGTCGCGCGGCGCGCAGGTGCATGGCATCGAAGGCTACGCGCCGCTGGTGGCGCGCGCGGAGGAGAACGCGCGCGCCAACGGGCTGGCGAAGCTTGCGACCTTCTCGGTGGCGGACCTGTTCGTCGACGCGGAGACCACGGTCCGGAACATGGGCAAGCCCGGCAAACTCCTGATCGACCCGCCGCGCGATGGCGCGCTCGACATCTGCAAGTCGCTGCCCGACGCCGGGCCGCGCACCATCGTCTACGTTTCCTGCAGCCCGGCCACGCTCGCGCGTGACGCCGGCGTGCTGGTGAACGTCAAGGGCTACCGGCTGGAGGCTGCGGGCGTGGTCAACATGTTCCCGCACACCACGCACGTGGAGTCCATCGCGCTTTTCCGGAAGTGACCGTCATTCCGGGCTTGACCCGGAATCCAGCGGTTTTCATGAAAGGCACTGGATTCCCGCTTGCGCGGGAATGACGAAGCGGGAAAAGAAAAGGGCGGCCGAAACCGCCCTTCGAATGCCGCGGTGCCGGCCGGCTATTCTTTCTGCCCCGTGAAGGCGAGCAGGAGGTTCAGCAGGCTCACGAAAACGTTGTAGATGTCGAGGTAGAGCGCCAGCGTCGCGCTCACGTAGTTGGTCTCGCCGCCCATCACGATCCGGTTCACGTCGTAGAGGATGTAGGCGGAGAAGATCACCACGCACAGCGCCGACAGCGCGAGGTGCAGCGCCGGGATCTGGAAGAACATGTTCGCCAGCATCGCGAGGATCACCACCACGGCGCCGATGAACAGGAACTTGCCCATGAAGGACAGGTCCTTCTTGATGGTCGTGGCAAGAGTTGCCAGCGCGAAGAAGATCACGCCCGTCATGCCCGCGGCCATGCCGATCACGGTGGCGCCATTGCGGAACGAAAGCGCTACCTGGAGCAGTTGCGACAGCCACAGGCCCATGAAGAAGGTGAAGCCGAGCAGCAGGCCGACGCCGATGGCGCTGTTCTTGAACTTCTCGATGGCGAAGAAGAAGCCGAAGGCGACCGCGAAGAACACGACCACGCTGATGATCGGGTTGGTCTTCATGAAGCCGAGCTGGAAGGTGACGCCCAGCCAGGAACCGAGCAGCGTCGGCACCATGGTGAGCGCAAGCAGCATGTAGGTGTTGCGCAGGACCCGGTTCTGGGTGACCGCTAGGGATCCCGCCGGGGAAGGGGTCATCGATTGAAGTTCGGGTTGCATTGTTACGGCTCCTGTCATGAAAGTGCCGGCCGAAATCGACCGTTCGTTAGAGTAGGGGAGGAATGTAATAGTTTCAAGTCTTGCAGCGTTTCCTGTCGCAAGCTGTTGGCCTGGCGTTCCGCGTGTAAAATCTTGAAAAACAAGGATTAGCGGAAGAAATTGGCGTATGGAAGGTTGGCGGAGTGGTCTATCGCACCGGTCTTGAAAACCGGCAGGGGGGCAACTCCCTCGTGAGTTCGAATCTCACACCTTCCGCCAGCAACCGGTCTTGCAACGAGATCGCTTCAACAGGCAAACGGGGTCAGAGCACATTTCCCGAATTCGATCGCGCAGGTCAGGGGCATCACGTTCGGGAAATGTGGTCTGACCCCAGCAGTGGTCTGACCCCACCACTACCCCTTCATCATCCCGCCGACATCGATGTCGTCGGTATTGAAGTAGGTGCGCTTGCGGATCACCTCGTTGGCCTCGTGGTTGACCTCGGCATGGACCTCGAGGAACGCCTCGGCGAGCTTGAAGCTGAGCATCGCGACGGCCTTCGGGTCCGGCGACCCTTTCGGCATGCCGCCGGCGTAATGCTTCGCGGCGAACTCGACGAAGATCTGCATCGCCAGGTCTTTCACCGGATCCGCCTTCTCGGCGGTCTTTCCGTCTTCGCTCATGGGAATTCCTGATGGGGGGAAAGGCCATGCTACGCTATTGAAACAAGAGCATAAGAAATCCTCGCGCACAGGCTGCACCACCAGCACCTCCGGGAGGAGCCCATGCGTCTCGCCTTGTTCGCCTTCATCCTTGCCGCCGCCATTTCCGCCTCGGCACAGGCACCCGCGCCGGAAATCGTCGCGCAGCTCGATGCTGCCGGGCTCGACGTCGACAAGAGCCTCGCCTACGAGGACCTTGTCGCAGTCGTGGCCTACGTCAAGGGCGCGAAGGACCCGGTCGCCGCCCAGCAGCGCCTGATCGTCTTCAAGCAGGCGAAGAAGGCCTGGGAGAGCACGGACAAGGAGGTTCCCGCAGGCTCGCGCATCGAGCTGAAGTCGATGGGCCGCGACTTGACGGGAGACGGCCAGCCCGACCTCCTGTTCTCGGTGTTCTCAGGGGGCGCGCACTGCTGCCTTACCTATTTCGTCCATTCGCTCAAGCCACGGGTCGCCAAGGTGGCGGCCTTCGCGTCGGGCAACACCGGCGCCACCGGTTTCGTCGATATCCCCGGCCGCAAGAAGCCGGTCGCCTTTTCGGCAGATGACACCTCGGCGTATGCGTTCACTTCCTACGCGGGGTCCGTCTTCCCGATGGTGGTGCTCGAGGTCGGCGACAAGGGGCGTTTCGTTTTTGCGCAGGACTTGATGAAATCCCGCCTGCCGGGGATGCCGCCGCCCATATGCGCGACGGCGGGCGTCAAGCTCGAATCCTTCCAGCAGCGGGTGTGCGACGAGTACGCCTCGGCCAGGCGCAAGGCTCGCACGGCGAAGATCAAGGCGCAGCTGGAGGACATCAAGGTCGGCCGCGACCACGGCAAGGTGCCCTGGGACGATTACTGGAAGACCGGCATGATGGCGGAGATGGCCGGCGAGATGGACCGCTACGCCTATACCGGCCACGGCACCGCGGGCTTCGGCTGGCTTGACTCGGTATGGCCGGGCAACGACGCCGTGAAAGCCCGGTTCGTCGCCATGTACAACGAGAACAAGGCGAAATCGCAGTTCGTCGACGACCTGAAGGCCCTCGGCCTGTACTCGCCGAAGCCCTGAATGGCTGGTTTGTCCCGCGCCCCCCCGGCGCGGTAAAATGGCGGTCTTTGCCCCCGGAAATCGCAATCGTGGCATTGATCGTCCAGAAGTACGGCGGCACCTCGATGGGCAGTCCCGAGCGCATCCGCGAGGTCGCGCGGCGCGTCGCCCACCACCAGCGCCTGGGCAACCAGGTGGTGGTCGTGGTATCCGCCATGTCGGGCGAGACCAACCGCTTGATCGCGCTGGCCAGGGAATTGAATCCCGACCCGGACCCGCGCGAACTCGACGTCATCGCATCGACCGGCGAGCAGGTGTCGATCGGCCTTCTTTCGCTGGCGCTGCACAAGCTGGGGCTCAAGGCCAAGAGCTACACCGGGCCGCAGGTGCGCATCCTCACCGACAGCGCGTTCAGCAAGGCGCGCATCGTCTCGATCGACGAGACCAACATCCGCCGCGACCTCGACGCCGGCTACATCGTGGTGGTCGCCGGGTTCCAGGGCGAGGACGAGCAGGGCAACATCACCACGCTGGGCCGCGGCGGCTCGGATACCACCGGCGTGGCGCTTGCCGCCGCGCTGAAGGCCGAAGAGTGCCAGATCTACACCGACGTGGACGGCGTCTACACCACCGACCCGCGCGTGGAACCCAATGCGCGCAGGCTCTCGTCCGTGACCTTCGAGGAAATGCTCGAGCTCGCGAGCCTGGGCTCCAAGGTGCTGCAGATCCGCTCGGTGGAATTCGCCGGCAAGTATCGCGTCAAGCTGCGCGTGCTCTCGTCGTTCACCGACGTGGAATCGGACGACATGGGCACGCTGATCACTTTCGAGGAAGACGACATGGAACAGGCCATCATCTCCGGCATTGCCTTCAACCGCGACGAGGCGAAGATCACGGTGCTGAGCGTCCCCGACCGGCCGGGCATCGCCTACGCCATCCTCGGCCCGGTCGCGGCGGCGAACATCGAAGTCGACATGATCATCCAGAACGCCTCCACCGACGGGCTCACCGACTTCTCCTTCACCGTCCACAGGAACGAGTTCAAGCGCACCATGCAGCTCCTGGAGGCCTCGGTGAAGTCGGCGATCAGCGCGAAGAGCATCGTCGGCGACGACCGCATCGCCAAGGTCTCGGTGGTGGGAGTCGGCATGCGCTCGCACGTCGGGCTCGCCTCGAAGATGTTCTCCGCGCTCGCCGCCGAGGGCGTCAACATCCAGATGATCTCGACTTCCGAGATCAAGATCTCCGTCGTGATCGACGAGAAGTACATGGAACTCGCGGTGCGGGTGCTGCACAAGGCGTTCGAGCTGGACAAGGCGCCCGTGCACGAGACGATGAAGCCATGAAGAGACGTGAGAGTGCCCTTTTCAGGCTTCTGGCTGCTGCGCTGATGACCGTTTCCGCCACGGCGATTGCGCAGGCGCCCGAGGACCCTTACCTCTGGCTGGAAGATGTGGGCAGCGAAAAGTCGCTCGACTGGGCGCGCGCGCAGAACGCGATATCGCAGAAGGAGCTCGAGGCCTTGCCCGAGTTCGCCCCGATCAGAGCCAAGGCGCTTGAAGTGCTCGATTCGAAGGAGCGCATCCCGTTCGTGGTGAAGCGTGGCGAGTTCCTGTACAACTTCTGGCAGGACGAGAACAACAAGCGCGGCCTGTGGCGCCGCACGACGCTGGATGAGTACCGCAAGCCCGGCACGCGCTGGGAGACCGTCCTCGACCTCGACAAGCTCGCCTCCGAGGAGAATGAGAACTGGGTCTGGAAGGGCGCCGATTGCCTGGCGCCGAAGCACGAACGCTGCATGCTGTCGCTCTCGCGCGGCGGCGCGGATGCCACGGTGCGCCGCGAATACGACATCGCCACGAGGAGCTTCGTGAAGAACGGCTTCGCGCTCCCCGAGGCCAAGAACATCCTCACCTGGAAGGGCCCGGATACGCTGCTCGTCGCGACCGATTTCGGCCCGGGAACCCTGACCACTTCGGGCTATGCGCGCATGGTCAAGGAGTGGACGCGCGGCAGTCCGCTCGACCAGGCGGCGCTCGTCTACGAGGGCAAGGTGACCGACACCTACGTCGCGCCTATCACGGATCGCGCGCAGGGCGTGCAGCGCGATTTCGTCCTGGTCGTGCCGATGTTCTTCAAGGGCGAGCTCTTCCAGCTGGACAAGGGCAAGCTGGTGAAGCTCGACCTGCCGATCGACGCGAAGCCGCGCACGATGCGCGAATGGCTGTTCGTGCAGCTGCGCAGCGCTTGGACGACGGGCGGCAAGACCTACCCCCAGGGCGCGTTGCTGGTCATCGACTACGGCAGGTTCATGGCGGGTGCCCGCGATTTCTCGGTGCTGTTCGAGCCCTCCGAGCGCCGCTCGCTTGCGTCGTATTCCGTGACGAAGAACTTCGTGCTCGTGAACGAGCTGGACAACGTGAAGAGCCGCCTGTACGAATGGTCGCGCGCGAGTGGCGCATGGACGCGCAAGGAAGTGCCGCTGCCCGGGTTGGGCACGGTCACGGCCGGCGCGCTCACCGAAGATGAAGAGCCCGACGACAGCGGCATCACCACGGATGATTATTTCCTGACCCACACCGGTTTCCTCACGCCGCCGACGCTGTACCTGGCCAAGGCCGGCGCGAAGGATCGCGAGAAGCTGAAGGCGCTGCCGGCCTTCTTCGATCCGGCGCCCTACACCGTCGAGCAGTTCGAGGCGAAGTCCCGGGACGGCACGATGATCCCGTATTTCGTCCTTCGCGCGAAGGCGATGAAGTTCGACGGCACCAACCCGACCCTGCTCTATGGCTATGGCGGCTTCGAAATCTCCAACCTCCCGACCTACTCGGGCACGATCGGCAATGCCTGGCTGGCCAACGGGGGCGTGTTCGTGCAGTCGAACATCCGCGGCGGGGGCGAGTTCGGCCCGCGCTGGCACCAGGCGGCGCTGAAGGAGAACCGGCAGAAGGCGTTCGACGACTTTGCCGCTATTGCCGAGGACCTCATCGCGCGCAAGATCACTTCGCCCAAGCACCTGGCGATGTACGGCGGGTCCAACGGCGGGCTCCTGGTCGGCGCCGTGATGCTGCAGCGCCCCGAACTCTTCAAGGCGGTGGTGTGCGGCGTGCCGCTGCTCGACATGAAGCGCTACAACCAGCTCCTTGCCGGCGCTTCATGGATGGCCGAGTACGGCAACCCGGACATACCGGCGGAATGGGAATACATTTCGAAGTACTCGCCCTACCAGAACGTGAAGGCGGGCATGAAGCTGCCGCGGACGTTCTTCTTCACCTCGACGCGCGACGACCGCGTGCATCCGGCCCACGCCCGCAAGATGATGGCGCGCATGGCGGAGCAGGGCCACGACGCCCTCTACTACGAGAACATCGAGGGCGGCCACGCGGCTTCGGCCAACAACCCGCAGGTCGCCTACCGGCAGGCACTCATGTATTCGTTCCTGCTGAAGGAGCTTCGCTAGAGCCGGCAGGCATGCGCGGCGGTGGGCAGAGGCGACCTGCGGCGGCCGCCACCAGAACAAATTTCAGGTTGTTCGCCCTTCCGCAGATTCCGCTGCCAAACGTCAACTAGCTGTCCCGTCGATACCACGCGGGCTCGGGAAAAGTTCCCGGCGCGGCATCGAGCCGCCTGCGCAGCTGGTCCTTGAGATAGTCCTCGAGCTCGATGCGCGGACGCCACGACAGCTCGCGCAACATCGTGGAAATATCGGCCTGCTGGTGGGGGATGTCGTGCTCCCGCGGCGGGAGCTGCTTGCGATGCGGGGAGAACAGGTCGGCGAGCGCGTTGATGGTCAACGACTTCCCGGTGCCGATGTTGATCGTGGCATTTGTGGCCGCGGATTCGAACGCGCGAACGGTGCCCTCCGCAATGTCGCCCACGTGGATGAAGTCGCGGGTCTGCATGCCGTCGCCCATGATCGTCAGGGGCTGGTTGCCTTCCCATTGCTTCATGAAGACGCCCGTCACGACGGCATAGGGCCCGGTGCTCGGCTGCCGCGGCCCGTAGGTCATGAAATAGCGCAGGCGGATCGTCGGCATGGCGTAGAGGCGCGAGAAGAGCTCGCACTCCATTTCGCCCATGTACTTCGTCATCGCGTAGGGCGTCTGCCAGCCGGGCTGCTGCGACTCCGCGTGCGGCGGGGGATTGGCGCCGTAATACGTCGAGGAACCGCTGTAGACGAACTTGCGCAGTGCCGCGCGCCGTTCCAGCGCGGCCTTGAGCATGTTGAGCGTCCCCTGCACGTTCTGCGCGAGGCAGAAATCGATCATGTCGGGGTTGCCCAGCGACGGGAAGACCTTGCTCATGGCGGCGAGGTGGAACACGCCATCGACGCCGCGCACCGCCTCGCGGCAGGTCGCGAAGTCGGTCACGTCGCCCTCGATGAACTCGGCTCCCTTTGCGTCCGCGAGGTTGTCCACGCTGCCTTGCGACAGGTTGTCGAGCACCCGCACCTTGTAGGACCGCGCGAGCAGCGCCTCGACGACATGGCTGCCGATGAACCCGGCGCCGCCGGTCACCAGGACGTGGTTCACGCGTCGCCCCTAGAACCGCTCACGCACCAGCCTGACGACGTGGCGCCACAGCACGGGCGGCCACATCAGGAAGAACTTGACCTTCTGCCCGAGCCGCACATAGGGATGGTTTCGAATCGACATCAATTGCCGGTTGCTCAGCGCCAGTTGCTCCTGGAGCATGTGCATGCGCTGCGCATCCGTCGCCTGTGCCATCGGGACGGTCGTTCCCGGGTGATGGATCAGTATCCACTGCTGCGGATCGGGGTGCTGCCAGTCGATCGGCGTGCACGCCATGCCTTCGGACTCCACCATCCTGCACATGAAGTCGAGCGTGTAGTCCGCCTTCACCACCCACGACGGGCCGTCGTAGTTGTCCAGGCCGAGGAAGAACGAGGCGGCGAAGATCCCGTCGGGCTTGAGCGCCTTCTTCGCCTCCGCGACGCAACGCCGGATGCCCTGTTGCGGGAGGTGCGAGAAGATCGACTGCGCGAGGATGAAGTCGAAGGGGCGATTGAAGACGCTCATCGTCCAGTTGTTGTCGTCGCTGAAGACCGGCTTCTTGATGCGCACGAGATCCGCGCCGATCTCGCGCTCGATGCTCTCCTGGATGAGCCAGGGCAGGTGCTCGATGCCGTAGTAGCGCCCGGGCCGCAGGTAAGGGATGAACAACCGGCCGGCCTTGAGCGATCCGCAGCCCACGTCGAGCAGGAAATGGTCTTCGCGCAAGCCGAGCGCGGTGAGCAGGTTGAACTGCACGGCGCTCGAGACGTCGTAGAGCTCCGACGGGCCGACGTGCGCGCGATATTCCTCGAAGCCGCGCGAGGCCGGTTCGTCGGCAATCGCGCCTGCAGCCTGCGGCACGCCTGGGGAAACCGTGTTGACCTGGGCAGTCATCGCCGAACTCCTTGCTGGGCTCGAATGGCGTTTCGCCATCGGCAAATTGTGGCACAAACCATGCGAGCCACGTGGCAGGCCTACTTGCCCGCCTGCTGCGCGCCGTCGTGGATGCCGCGCACGAAGTGATAGTGCATCAGCGCCCGGAAAGTGCGGCGGCTGAGCAGGCGCTCGAACAGCGGGCTCGACTCCGCCCTGGCGATGACCGGGTTCCACAGGCCGGGCACCGTGAAGCGATTGAAGGCAAGCGTCCTGACGATCGTGCGCGCGACCTGGCGCAGCAGGGAGCGCTCGGCCGTGGGCAGGGGGTCCGGCGTGCGAACGGCCCGGGCGTATTCCCTGAAGGTGTCCGGCGTGAGCAGGTGAAAGGGAATCAGCACTTCGGGGACCGGCACCAGCTTGCGGAACGAGTCCCAGTTGAGCCCGCGCTCGTAGTACTGCCGGATCGTCTGCTCGAGTGTCGCGGGGTGATAGTGGTGCCCCATCGCGTGCTCGCAGTAAAGGACGCGAAGGCCGTGCTGGCGAAGACGGTAACCCAGTTCCGTATCGTGGTGGGTGTGGTGACCGGCCGGCCCGGAGCTTTCCTGGAACAGGCCCTTCGCAAGCAGGAATGCCGTCTTCGCGGAAATGTTGCACGCCCAGAACATGAAGAACGGCAATTCCGTGACGCCACGGCAGGCAGACAGCCCGAAGGGATCCCAATGGCGCAGGAAGGCCGACTGGTTGCACTCCGGCGACTGCAGCACCTGGCCCAGCACCGCCACTTCCGGCGCCGGGTTGCGATCGTGCATGTCGAGGTGCGCGCGCAAGGCGCCCGGCGCGAGCCAGATGTCGTCCGCGATCAGGAGCACGATTGGCGCCTTCGCCTCGCGGATGCCGCGGTTCTGCGTGTAGCCCGGGCCGCGGTTGGCATGATGGAGGTACCTGAGTGCATATGGCGACTGCGCGGCAAACGCGTTCACGGCCTCCGCAGTGTTGTCGGGCGAGCCGTCGTCGACGACAAGCACCTCGAACTCGCCCGGGTCGAGGTCCTGCAGGGCCAGGTGCTCGAGGGTGCGGCGCAGGGTGTCGGCGCGCCTGTAGGTCGCCAGTACGACGCTCAGTCTCAACATGGAGGATTCCTGCGCATGCCGGTATCGTGGTTCGCGCTCATGGACGGCCGAGAAGTTTGCGTTTGAGTGTCGAGAATATCAACTTTTCTTCATCCGCCAGCCCGAGGACGTACAAGGCGGCTGCATAGAGCGCCGCATAGGCGAGCGAGTAGGCGACCAGGGCCTCGAGGTACGACAGCCCGCCGAGATGGCGCTTGGCGAAGGCCAGCGTGCCGAGCGCAAACAGTCCGGCGGCAAGGATCCTCAAGTGACCGCCGGAGTAGGGATGCATCCCGAGCGCCCACTGCACCTCGACCAGCGCGAGCAGGCAGAACACCGTGATCGAGATGCAGGTCGCCACGGCGGCGCCCTCGATGCCGTACTGCGGGACGAACCAGTAATTGAGCGCGATGTTAAGGAAGAAGGCGACGACCGTATTCACGAGCATGATCTTCTGCCGTCCCGACATGGTCAGCATGAACCCCACGGCGCCGGTGCCCGAGGCGATCAGTTGCGCGAGGGACAGGATTTCCAGCGCAGTGCTTCCGGCGGCGAACGTCGCGCCGTAGAGCATCAGCACCTCTTCCGAGACGAGCACCAGGGAGAGCACGAACGGGCACACCACCAGGAACATCCACTTGCTCACGGTCTTGAATAGGTATTCCAGGTGCTTGAGTTCCTTGCGGTGGTAGAGGTCGGAGATGGTCGGCGCAAAGATCATGTTGAACGAGCCCACCACCAGGCCCGCCATCAGGGCGGTACGCGCCGCGGCGCTGTAGATGCCGACCTCGCTCGCGTCGCGCAGCAGGCCGAGGATGATCGTGTCGGTCCAGAGCATGGCCTGCGTCATGATCGCGACCAGCACGATAGGCGCGGAGAAGCGCAGCAGGTCGGCGGCGGGCACGGGCCTGGCGTCCTGGTTGCCGGCGGTGGTGCAGCGGGAGAGGTAGTGGACGGCAAGCGGCACCGTGAGCACGGCACCCGCGAGATAGGCGGTGCTCGCGCCTTCCAGCCCGAAGCCCGCGAGCAGCAGCAATGTGCATGCGGCAAGGTTGGCGGCGGGAAGGAAGATCTTCTCGCCGATCGTGTTGTAGGCCATCTGCTTCAGCCCCAGCAGGGCGGTGAGCAGGATCATCGCGACCGATGTGGGCGGCAGCGAGGCCGCGAGGATGCGCAGCACCGTCTCCAGTTCCGGGAGCGCGAACTTGCGCGACGCCAGCGGGGCGAGGACGAAGATCACGAGGGCCAGCAGAGCGCTGGACGCGAGCACCAGCAATGCTGCCTGGCGGACCGTGCCGCGAATGTCGCCTTCACGGCCGTTGCCCTTCAGGATCGCGACGTAGTGCAGGATGCCGATCTCGAGGCCCATGCGCGACACCAGCTCCGAGATCTTGATGATGGCGAGGCCGAGCATCAGGATGCCGACGCTGCGAACATCCAGAAGGCGGGCGACGACGATGCCATAGACGAACACCATGGCGCCGTTGGCGACCCGGCCGAGGAGCGACAGTCCGGCGCCGCCCGCGATCGCATGCAGGTCCTTGCCGGCCGGGTTGCCCTCGGCGTCCAGTTTCTCGCCTGCCGTGGCCACGGCGCTAGGAAGGCACGGGGCGCGCGGCGCCCGACGGCGGGATCAGACGGGCCGGCATGGCAGTCCGCGGCGGCGGTCGATCACGCCCTTGCGGAAGTAGTACGAGCTGATCTTGGCGGCGCACATGTCGACGACCGGCGCGAGCCAGGCATGCGCATCGGACTTGCGGATGAGCGGCATCACGAGCGGGACGGTGGCGCGATTGAACAGCGCGGTGCGCGCGATGTTGCGTGCCCGGAAGCGCAGGCGCGAGGCGAGGCTGTCGCCCGGCAGGAAATTCCCCGAGCGCGCGCGCACCCAGGCGTCCGGCACGTGGCTCTCGAACAGCTGCCAGTTGTATCCCTGCGCATAGGACCGCCGCGAGACGGTGTCGATCGTCTCCGGGTGGTGATGGTAGGCAAGCGCCCCGTCGCAGTAGAACAGGCGCATGCCGCTTTGCTCGAGGCGGTAGCCGAGCTCGACGTCCTCGTGCGACGCCGGCGGCCAGGAGCGGAACATGCCGTTGGCCACCATGAAGTCCTTCTTGAACGACAGGTTGTTCACCCAGAAATCGCGATAATCGAGTTCGACCCGATTGCGCGGGAAGAGCGAGGTGACGATGCGGTTCCAGGTGTCCTGGAACGGCGTCTTCTCGAGCAGGGGCGATTGCTCCAGGCGGCCGACGATGCCGACGGAGTGGTCGGGATGCTTCTCATGCATGCGCGCGTGTTCCTCGAGCAGGCGCGGCGAGGGCAAAACGTCGTCGGCGATCATCAGCACGACATCGCCGCGCGCGCGCAGGATGCCGTTGTTGTGCGTCATGCCGCAGCCGGCGTGATCGTTGCGCACCAGTTCCAGACGATACGGGGTTTGCGTGGCGTACTCGGCGAGCCATTCGGGCGTCCCGTCGGTGGAGCCGTCGTCGGAGACGATCACCTCGAAGCGGTCCATCGGGTACGACTGCTGCGCCAGGCGTTCGAGGACCAGGCGCAGGATGTGCCCGCGGTTGTAGCTGGAGATCTCGACGCTCAAGAACAATTGCGCTGGTCCTTTCCTTTTGGCGAGGGGGCGCCCTCGCTGCATTGCCTGATTCTAGCCGACCGGCGCTTCGGTTCCGGCGAGCGAGTCACAGCCAGGGTTTCGGCGACCCGCTGAAGATGATCCGCGCGTTCGGTGCCGACTTGTCGGCAGGGAAGAAGGTGCTGTGGTTGAAGAGGTAGCCGGGGGGCAGGGGGACCTTCTTGCGATCGGTTCCCTCCGGCGTCATGGTGTAGAGCCCGGTGTCCTTCAGGTTCTTGCGGTCGATGTGCACGTAGAGCAGCAGCTTGCCGTCGCCCGACCAGGTGGGCAGCCATTGCATGATGCCGGCCGGCGAGAGCAGGCGCTCCTCCCCGGTCTTGAGATCGACCGTCATCACCCGCCAGGAGTCGCCGCCGTCGATGCGCATGAACGCGACCTTGGTCCCGTCGGGCGAGAGCTTGGGATCGAAGTCGCCGTAGAGCCCGGCGGAAGAACTCGACCGCGGGGGGCGCGTGACCTGCCGCGCGCCGCTGCCGTCGGTGTTCATGACCCAGAGCGCGTCCGCGCCCTTTTCACCGGCCTTCACGGGAAACACCATCTGCGCTCCGATGCGGTGAGGATCGCTCGCCTTCAGTCCTTCGGGAGTCGGCACGCGCGTGATCTTGCGCGTCGCCAGGTCGATCTGGCGGATCTCCGGGCTCTTCTGCGCATTGTCGGTCGAGATGAAGATGAGCGACTTGCCGTCGGGCGTCCAGTCGCCGTTGGCGGCGATCACCCCCGGCTTGGGCGGGATGATCGTTTCGAGGCCCGTGCCGTCCAGGTTGAGCACCATGATCTCGGTGTTCTCGTAGCCCGCGTCTTCGGTCGCGAAGCCGTCCTTGTCGCGCTTGTTGTAACCGGTGATGACCACGCGGTTGCCGTCGGGCGAGATGCGCGCGTGCGTCATCTCCTTGTCCGGCCGCGAGAACAGGATCTTCAGGTCGCTGCCATCGATCCGCGCCGTGTAGATCGCGAATC
The DNA here is from genome assembly GCA_963849005.1 of uncultured beta proteobacterium. Classification (GTDB taxonomy): domain Bacteria; phylum Pseudomonadota; class Gammaproteobacteria; order Burkholderiales; family Usitatibacteraceae; genus CAWKGC01. Next base: position 590,953 of record CAWKGC010000019.1, read on the forward strand.
GGTCGGGCGTCTGCTTGACGCGTTGCGTGCTCGGGCCGGCTGCCGCCATGGGCGCCGGACGCGCCCCGCCCAGGTCGCGGAAGGCCGCGAAGGCCGACTTCTGCTTCCCGTCGGCCGCGATCAGGCCGTTGCGCGCGGTGAAGATGAGCACCTTGATGTCGTGGAGGAAGTTCCACGCGACCATCGCGGGCTTCAGGTCGGCCATCAGGCGCGGAAGGTTGCGGATGAACGTGACCTGGTTCGCCTCGCCGGAGCCGCCGTCCGAAGGCCAGCTGAGTTCGACGAAGACTTCCTCGCGCCCGGTGCGATAGGCGGCGATGCGCCCGTAGTAGTCGGCGGCGATCGAGGAGGGGCCCTTGCTGTCGAAGAGCTTCACCGGGTCGGAGCTGAAGGCGAGCAGGTCGAGTTGTGCGCGCACGGCGTCGATGACCTCACGGTTGGCCTTCGCGTCGCGCTTCTGCATTGCGTCCCACTGAAAGGCGACGAAGACCTTGGTGGCGGGCGAGGCCTGCTTGATGCGTTCATAGAGCTTGCGATAGACGGCGGAAAAGGCCGAGTACTCGCCCGGATCGGAAAGCGCGAGCAGGTTCACGTCGGTGGCGAGCGCCAGGTACGGTGGCTTCAGCTCGGCGACTTCGAGCGCCATCTTGCTGTAGGCCTCGGCCACGGCCGGATTGGTGAAGGAGATGCGGCCTCCCGCCCCCGTCACCTCGCGCGGCACCTCCAGCTTCGCGCCCTTCAGTTCGTCGGCCTTGAACGGGCTCAGCTCGACCACGGGAGCCAGGTTGAATTGCTTCGCGAGGTCCATCATGCCGCGCACGGCGTTCAGCCGGTTCGGGTCGCTCCAGGTCACCCGGATCACCGAGAAATTTCCCAGCTCCGCGTTGAGCCGGAACATGTCGGCGACGTCGTCGGCGGTGTGGTCCGGGAAATTCCGGGGCGTCACGACGGCGCCGGTCCGGAACGACGCCGCGGGCTCGGCGCAAATCGCGACCGCACTGGCCAGGGCCAGCACACCGCCGACAATCGTGGTGAACAGGTTTGCACGCTTCATTTGGCCTCCAGGGGAAGTGCTGCGCCGGGCTGCTCCAGGCGGGGCTGGAACGCGCCGCCGGGCGAACGTGCCAGCGCGACGCTGATGCCGACTATGATCCAGAAGAACAGATACGGGACCGGCTCGCGGAAGATCGGGTCGCTCATGCCGTCCAGGACATAGGCGAACAAGGCAAGAAACGAGGCGAGGGCGATGCGGCTGGCCGGTTCGTCGCGCCTGCGCATGAGGCGCCACAAGCGAATCATCGTGGCTGCGACCAACCCGTAGTATGCGATCAAGCCGAACAGCCCCAGCTCCGCGGCGATGTAGAGCGGCACATTGTGCACCGTGATCTCGAAGGCCCAGTCGAGGTTGTGCCGCGACATCGCGCCGATGTAATTGCCGGCACCGGCGCCGAACAGGAAATTCTCGCGCCAGATGCTGAGCGCAACGGGGAACTGGTCGAACCGCGCCGTGAGCAGCTCGGGCGGGGCGTCGAGCAGGCGGCGAAATACCGTCGTGAACAGCCACGGCCCCGCGAGCAGGAACGCGGCGCACGCGGCGGCGATGCTGGGCAGCACGTTGCGTTCGCGCCAGAACACCAGGACCACCACGCCGATCACCAGCGCCAGTACGCCGAACAACCATGCCGATCGCGAGTAGCTGACGGCAAGGCCGGCCAGCGCGGCGACGAGAAGGAGTGCGCTGGTGGCGCGCAGGTACGCGGGCAAGCGCCCCGAATAGGTCCAGGCGAGCGCGAACGGCGCCACCATGGCCATGAACACGCCGAGCGAATGCGAGTCGTAGGTGGTGCCCGTGCCGCGCGCGACGTCCTCGATTCCCGGGACGACGTACTGGCTCTCGAGCTGGTCGCCGCCGGCGCCCTTGTCGAGGATCAGGCCGACAAGGATGCCGAACTGGTTCTGCACCACCGCAAGCGAGGACTCCACGACGATGGCAAAGCCGATGGCCATGAGCAGCCATGGCACATGCCCGGGCCGGAAGTGGCGCGAGACGTAGAAATACACTAGCACATGCAGGAGCAGGTTCTGGAACGCGAAGATCACCAGGCGCGGCTCGCCCGAACCCGGAAGGGACAGCAGGCAGGACAGCACCACCAGCAGAGGCCAAACGTCGGCGGCCTCCGGGCGCGGCATCGGGTCGCTGCGAAAGACGAGGATGCGGAACAGCCAGGCGAAGTAAAGGCCCGCGACCAGGAAGTCGATGATGCCCAGGCCCAGCGCGTTCGTCCAGGTGACGTAGTCGTCGAGGAAGAAGAACTTCTTGAATCCCGCGAGCGGAACGCAGAAGAGCAGAAGGATGAACAGCGCGTCGGAAAAACGCCCGGCAAACATCATGGAGACCGACACGAGCACCAGCGCGACCAACGTCACGACGAACCAGCGGCCCTCGAGGTTCCACAGAGGATAGAGGCTGGCGGCGAACAGGAACCCGAGCATGCCGACCAGCAGGAGCCTCGGGATGCCGCGGAAGACGTTGTTAGCGCCGCTGTCCAATGGCCCCGGCCGATAGGAACGCGATCGCCCGTCCTAGCGGCGAGCGCTTGCTGCTGGCGTGGGAAAGACGAGTTTCCCCGCCTCGATCAATGCCGGCTTGGCCTTGCCTGTCCCGTCCAGCAGCCCCATGCCGTTGAAGTGCCCGAAGAGAACGTCGATATCGACACCCAGCCCCTCGAGGAACGCCGCCTGCTCGAGGGTGAGCAGGTCGCGCTTGAAGAAATCGACGTCGTGCAGCACCGCCCAGGTGATGAACTCGGGGTTGGTTTTCGACATGAGGCGGGGCAGGTTGCGAACGAATTCCGCCTGCAGTTCCGGCGTGCCGCGAATCTTCGAGGACCAGCCCATTTCCGAGAATCCGATGGTCGTATTCGGATAGGCGTTGCGTGCTGCCCCGTACCATTCAGGGGGAATGCTCGCGATGGAATCGTAGACGCCTGCATTGACGATGTCCTCGGGGTAGCCGGTGAATGCCACCATGTCATAGGGCGTGAGCATTCCCGGGACGTCGGTGTTTTCACGGACGTAGTTCACATACCACACCGTGTAGAGGTACGAGGCACCCACCTTGGTCTTCGGGGAGATGATTTTCACCATGTTGTAGGCTTGCGTATACAGACTGCGGAAATTCTCGAACTCGGGACGGTTGAAGCGGAACAGCAGGTTCGCTTCCGTGGCCAGCACCAAGTATTCGGGCTTGTTCAGCGCGAGCCGGAACACGCTCGAAAGGTACATTGCGCGCGTGTTCGGATCCGCGAAGCTCTTCACCATCCCCTCGGGAGGAGCGGGCATGTCGAGGAAGGTCGGGCCGATTTGGAGCATCACCTTGAGGCCGGCCGACCGCATCAAGGAGACCAGCATCGGCATGTCCGCCAGCTTGGCCTGGTCGGCGAAGTACCAGATGTGCGAGGAGTGGCTCCCGATCGCAGCCGTCAGGTACAGCGCGCGGACGATATCGTCCTGGGTCGTGAACGGATAGTTTGCGGCGATCATTTCCGAGCCGAAAGGCGTGTCTTTCGCGGCCTGGGATGTACCCATCGCGAACGCCAACAGCACAAAGGCCATCGCCCTCCTCGCCGTGGCAACGAGGAAGGGTTGCGGGTTGCTGGTGCCGGTTTCGCTCAACGCTGTCTTTCCTGGAACATGAAGGCCACAGGGAGATTTCCCCATTGCCACTCCTCCTGTAATCATTATCCCTTATCCATCAACGATTTGCATCTCCATTCGTGCGATAGAAATCAATCAGTTCATCGATCCTCCCGGCGAGCGTCTCCTGTGCCCGGAAGCCGAGTGCGGCGCGGATCCGGCCGGTGTCCGCAATCGAGTTGCGCAGCTCCCCAGGATGGGCTGCGAAGTACTGCGGGCGGGCGCGCGGATCGATCCTCTCGCACAGCAGGGCGGCGACCTCGTTGACGGAAGTCGCGATGCCCGTGCCCACGTTGTACAGACCGCTTTCGATCGGCGACTTCATCGACAGCATGTTCGCGGCGACGATGTCATTCACGTGCACGAAGTCGCGGCGTTGCTCGCCGTCGCCGAAAATCCCCGGGGGCTCGCCTTGCAGGAGGCGGCGAATGAAGATCGTGATGACGCCCACGTACTGCGTGAAGGCCTGGCCCGGCCCGTAGGTGTTGAAGTAGCGCAGCACATGGCAGGAGATCCCCATGTGGCGCGCGAGCTGCAGGCAGTACTTCTCCGCCGCGAGCTTGGCAATGCCGTAGGGCGAGATCGGCTCGGTCGCGTGGGCCTCGTCGATCGGCGTGGGCGAGGCGCTGTCCGCATAGACCGCCATCGAGGAAGCGAAGACCAGCCTTTTCACCGCGCTGCCCGCGCAACACTGCAGCAGGTTCAGCGTGCCCATGAAATTGGTATCGGCGTCACCGACAAACTCCTTCACAGACGCGCGGATGCTCACGCGTGCCGCTTCGTGGAAGACGATGTCCGCGCCCTCGATCGCGCGCATGACGTCCTCGGGCGAGCGGACATCGCCCCGGACAAAGCGGGCGGTGGCGGGAATGTTCGCCAATTTGCCCATCGACAGGTCGTCGAGCACCGTCACCTCGAGGCCGTCGGCGAGGAGCGCGCGCACCAGGTGCGAGCCGATGAACCCGGCTCCACCGGTGACCAGTGCCTTGCGCGGCGACTCAGTCACTGCGGGCCTGGACAAAGGCGCGGCAGTCGATCTGGACCTCGGGGGTGACGATGAAGCGATCGAAGCCGGCCTGCGATGTCACCACAGTGTCCGGAAAGATGACGCTGTTGCTGATGGCGACGGGGTGCGTGATGCTTGCGCGTTCTCCGACGACCACATTGTGCAGCTTCGCGCCCGGATGGATCGTCGCACCCGCACCCACCAGGTGGTCGAGCCCGCGCTGCCGCAATTCAAAGAGGTTGCACTCGAGGACATCGGCGGGCGAGGTCAGGTTCACGTCCCACTTCACGACTTCCGCGGTGTACACGGGCCAGCCGTCGTCGACCATGATCTGGATCGAGTCGGTGATCTCATATTCGTCGCGCATCGCGGTCCTTGGCGTGCGCCGGATCGCGTCGAAGATGGGCAGGTCGAAAAGGTAGAGCCCGCAGCCCTTGACGCTGGTGGCCACATGGCGCGGCTTCTCGATGACGCGGCGGACGCGCCCGGTCTCGTCGTGATGCACGGTGAAATTGCGCCGGATCGCGGCCGGGTCAGGCTCGTTTTTCACGGCGAGCACCGCGCCCGCGCCCTTGGCGTCCATCATCTCGGACATCGCGGACAGGTGATCGCCCTTGAGGAAGATGTCGCCGAGCACCATGAAGAAACGCGACGACACATGCGGCTCGAGTTGCCCGAGAGCGGAGGCGATGCCGAGGATCTTGGTCTGTTCGACGTAGCGGATCCGCACGCCGAGGGATTCACCCTTGCCGAGCGCCTGCGCGAGCTCGTGGCCGAGGTGGCCGATGACGATGTAAATCTCGTGGATCCCCAGTTCGCGAAACGCTTCGATATGATATTGAACCAGCGGCTTGTTGCAGATCGGCAACCCCGGCTTCGGATAGAAGTCGCTGAAGGGATGCATGCGCGTCCCTTTTCCGGCGGCCAGGATGACGGCAACGGTCTTTTTCATGGTTGTCCGGAATGGCGCGCGAAGTTCGTGGAAGTCGGTTCGGCATTATACTCAGCGCTCATGCGTGGCCTCGCCTCTCCAGGCCCGCGCTTGCCTCTATAAGCGAGGGAATTTCCATGGTCTCTGCGTCGGCTCCCAGACTCACCATCCTGATCGTTACCTGGAACTCGTGGGGCGACTTGAAACGCTGCCTCGAGTCGATCCGCAAGGCCGGCGCCGGAGATACGGAAATCCTCGTGTTCGACAACGGCTCGATTGACGGAACGGCGGAAAAAGTGCGGCAGCAATTTCCCGAGGTGCGCCTCGAGCAAAGCCCGGTGAATCTCGGCTTGCCCCCCGCGGTCAATCGCGGCATACAAGCCGCGCGCGGAGAATTCGTGATGCTCCTCGACGTCGATACCGAGGTCAAGCCGGGCACGCCGGCGCGCCTGCTCGACTTCCTGCAGCATCGGCCGGACATTGCGCTGGTCGCGCCGCGAATCTATACGCCGGAGGGGACGATCGAGCCCAGCGCGCGCAACCTGCCCTCGGCGATGAGCGGCTTGTTCGGCCGGCAGTCGATCCTGACCCGCCTCTTCCCGGGCAATCCCTTTTCGCGCCGCTACCTGGCGCCGGAAAACCTCGCGAACACGGAGCCCTTCCGCATCGAGCAGGTTTCCGCGGCCTGCATGTTCATGCGCCGCTCTCTGGTGGACGAGGTGGGTCCGTGGGACGAGGAATATCGCTGCTACTGGGTGGACTCGGACTGGTGCGCGCAGATCAAGCGGGCGGGCAAGGCCGTGTATTGCGTGCCCGATGTCGGCATCACCCATCACGAGAACAACCGTGCCGGCAAGAAGAAGAGCACCTGGCGCATCCGCCATTTCCACATCGGCGCCTATCGCTTCTATCGCAAGTACCATGCGCTCGGCCCTTTCGATCCCCGCGCCCTGTTTGCCGCACGGCGCCCTCTCCGCGCGCGCGGTATTGATGTTGCTCCTGAACGAATTCAAGAGCGATGCCAAGGCGGGCCCACGGCGCAGCCCGGCTCTCAATCGCCGTAGATGCGGCGGCCGTCGCGCACCCCTCGCAGGAAATGGTAGTAAAGGAAGGCGCGATACATTTTCGGCTTGACCAGCTTCGCCACGGCAGGTGAGCTGTTCCGCCAGGTCGAAGAGCGGCCGCCAGAGCAGGCGCGCGGTAGGCTGCATTCAGCGTCACCCTGCGACCGGCCTCCCGGACCAGATGCCACACGATGCTGCGCTCGCTTCCCGGAATGAATTGGGGCCGCGCAGGACACTGAAATACTCGCGCACGGTGTGCCGGTCCAGCACATGGAAATACACGGTGAGTTCGGGCATCGGCGCATGGCGACGGAATTCGCCATAGTTGAGGCCGCGCTCGTACCAGCGCGTGATCGCCTGGTCGAGCGTCATGACGTGGTAGTGGCTGGCCAGCGCCGCCTTCGAATAGAGCAGGCGCAAGCCGTAGTTCTTCAGGCGGATGCCGAGCTCGAGGTCTTCCATGCACGAGGCGCCGCCCCGGCCGCGGTGCTCGAGGTACATGCCGTTGCGCAGCAGGAAATCGCGCTTGACGGAGATGTTCATCGCGAAGAAACGATAGGCGGGAAGTTCCTTCAGGTCCTCGAGCTCATTGAAGCGGAAGGGGTCCCATTTGCGCAGGAACACGGTCTGCGTGAGGTCGGGCGACTGCACCACCTTGCCGAGCACCGCGACCGGGAGTTCCGGATTGGCGACGTGCTGCTCGAGGTGCGCGCGAAGCGACCCGGGCGCGAGGAAGATGTCGTCAGCCATCAGCAGGATCACCGGCGCGCGCGCCTTCTCGATGCCGCGGTTCTGGGTAACCCGGGCCGTGGTTCTCGTGGCGCAGGTAGGTCAGCGTGAAAGGGACGCGGGGAATGATCTCCGCCACCACCGCAGCGGTATTGTCGGGCGAACCGTCGTCGATGACGATCACCTCGAAAGACTCCGGGGGGCAGGTCCTGCCCGGCAAGGTGATCGAGCGTGCGGCGAAGCGTCTCCGCGCGCCGGTAGGTCGCGAGGACAACGCTGATCTGCGGGGCGGCCCTCGCCGGGCTGTTCATCGCGTCGCCTTCAGGGCATTTGCGGCAGGCTCTTCGCCATGTAGATGATCCTGGCCTCCTTGCCGGAACCGTCGTTGGGAAAGAAGTTCGCGTGACCGGTGAGCTGGCCGCGCGGCAGGGGCACCATTTGCCGCTCGCTGCCGTCGGGCCGCATCGTGTAGATGCCCGTCGCGGGCAGGTTCTTGCGATCGAAATGCCAGAACACCAGCAACCTGCCGTCGCCCGACCATTCCGGGAGCGTGTCCGACCCCGGCGCATTGGCGGGAGAGAGAGCCATCTCGCGGCCGCTGGCGACGTCGACGACATAGATGCGCCAGATCTCGTTGCCGAAGCTGCGCATGAACGCCACCTTGCTGCCGTCCGGCGAGAGCTTCGGGTCGTAGTCGCCGAGGTTCAGTTCCTTGCTGCCCTTGTTCGTGAAGCCGGATGGCCGCGTAAGTTGCCTGGCCTGGGTGCCGTCGATGTTCATTGTCCAGAGGGCGTCGATGGTGTCGCCCTTTGCCGGGAACACGATGCGGTTGCCGACGCGATGGGGGTCGGTGGTCTTGAGCCTCGCGGGTGTCGGGACCACGCTGATCCTGCGCGTTTGCAGGTCGATGACCTTGATCTGCGGCATCTTGTCGGGGGTGTCGGTCGACACGAACTGCAGCGCCCGTCCACCATCGACCCAGGTACCGTTGGAGGCGACGATCCCGCGTTTCGGCGGGACCACGGACTCGACGCCGCTGCCGTCGATGCGCGCGATCACGATCTCGGTATCGGTGTAGCCGCCTTCTTCCTCGGCAGTTCCGCCGAGAAGGCTCTTGTTGTTGTAACGTAAAGGTGATCCACTTCTCGTCGGGCGAAACGCGTGCGTGCGTCATCTGGCGACTCGGGTCGGAGACGATCCTCTTCACGTTGCGGCCGTCGATGGTAGCGGTATAGATGCCGAAAAGGTCCCGGGATTTCACCGTCGGTTTCGGTGCCTGGCAACCGGCCAGAATCGCTGCCAGGACGAGGGGGAAGGCGAGGCCGCGCATGGCCGCGGTCAAAAGCCGATCGTGCGCATGAGGTAGGAGGCGAGTGCCGCGACATTGCGCCGAATGCCATTGCGATGAAGAGCCGAACGACCGCGGGCAGGCGTCGCGAACGAGAAATTCGGCACGCCTCGGGCACGGTCTACTCCGGCGAAACGCGATCTTGATCAGCCATCCGCGCGCGTCCTCCACCGTTTTGTCGGCGCGCGCCGCTGCTACGGCTTGCGCCGGCGCCGCGCCGCGGCGAGGCGGCAGCAGCTGGATGCCGAGGAAGTCGAGCAGGTAGGTGAGGCCCACGGCGAGAAGCAGGCCCAGCCCGCCGGCGAGGAGGACGTGATAGACCTTGATCGGCGTGACCGGGCTGGAAGGGACCAGCGCCGGATGCAGCACGCGCACTTCGCTCACCGGGGAAGTCGCCCTCACGGCGGCTTCCTGGTAGCCGTCCTTCAGCAGCGAATACTCGCGCTCGATCGAGGCGAGCGACATCTTCAGCGTGTCGAGGCGATTCTGGATGCCGGGCAGCTTGCGCAGGCGATTCGCGATCTCGTCGATCGAGGACTGCAGGGCGTCGCGCTTGGCGATAAGGCTGCCGAGCTCGAGTTCGCCGAAGACGCGCTCGGAGGCGAGCTTCCTCAAATCCTCGGGCGGGATGTACTCGAGTACTTCCGCCGGCGTGCCGGGCGCTGCGCCCTGCGCGCCGAGGATGCGTTGCTTCTGCGCGAGCTTTGCCTCGATCGACGTCTTGCGCGACTGTGCCTTCGCGATGTCGCTGGCAAGGCGGGACTCCTCGAGCTTGAGCGCGAACAGGTGCTCGGTCAGCTTGTCGGTCTCCTGTTGCACCGAGGCGACGCGGTTCTCGGTGAGCAGGGCCTCGATCTCGCTGCGCCGCTGGGTGAGTTCCTTGCCTTTGTCCTCGAGCAGGATGCGCAGCTGCTCGGCGCGGTAACGTCCGGGCTGCCGGTCGAACTCGAGCAGCCACGCCGCGAGCACCTTGCTCAGGTGATCGACGATCTTCGCGGCGCGGTCGGGATACCGGTCGCGCACCTGGAGGTGGAAGATGTAGGAGTCGCGGTTGGTGACCTTGATGTTGCCGCGCAACTCCTCGATCGCCGAGGCAAGCTGGTTGTCCTCGATGATGCGGCCGTACTTGAGCAGCTTCCACGCATAGCCGGCGTATTCACTGGTCCAGCTCTTGGCGCTCTCGTACCAGACCTTGTACCAGGGCCCGTCGCTCTTCGTTTCGATCTTCTCGTCCAGGCGCAGCGCGATCACGACGTCGCGCAGGATGGCATCGCTCTTGAGCACTTCCTGCAGCGTCGAGCCGATCACCTTGAAGGGCGCCTGCGGCGCCGGCGATCCCATGGCCTCATTCTGCTGCGCCTTGAAGCGCGTCACTTCCTGCACCCGATAGGAAATGGCCGTGTAGGACTCGTATTTCTCCGAGTAGATGTAGGTGAGCGCAAGCGACGTCGCCAGCGCCGAACAAACGAACACGATGATGAACCAGCGTTGCTCGGAAAGGACCCGCCAGTAATCCGGACGCGGGGTCGCGCTGCTTGCCCGGAAGGGCCTGGGGGACGTTCATCGGGTCGTCTTCACGGCGCGCCGGTCAGAATGCCCCGCGCCGGGTGATACCAGCCACGCGGTGACAAAGAGCGTCTTGATGTCGAGCATCACCGAGTGCTCGCGCACGTAGGTGAGGTCCCAGTCAAGCTGGCCGCCGATGCAAAGTTCGCCGCGGCCGTTGATGACCGCCAGACCCGTGATGCCGGGCCGCACCATGAATTTCTTCATCTCCTCGGCGGAGTAGTAGGGGAGGTAGACCGGGTTCTCGGGGCGCGGGCCGACCAGCCCGATTTGCCCGGTGACGACATTCCAGAAGTTGGGCAACTCGTCGACGGTCAGGCGCCGCAGCCATTCCCGGCCGGCGTCACTCGCGGGTCGTTGTCCAGCTTGTAGAAAGCCGCGCGAAACTCCTCGTGGGTGTCGAACTCGTAGCTGTAGAGGTTCGGGAAGCGCTTGTTCGCGTCCACGTACATGGTGCGGAACTTCACGAACTTGAAGATCGTCGGCACCCAGTAGTGCTTGTCGGGCTCGAAACGCCCGGTGGCGGAAATGAGTCGGTGCGGCCGGCGAGGTCCGAGCCGCGCATGATCTTGCTGCGTCCGTAGCGCGGCTGGAAGAAGAGCGCCGGGCCGGGCGTGCTCGATCTTGATGATCAGCGCTTCGAGAAGGATGATCGGCGACGTGAGCACCAGCGCGCAAAACGCGGCCGTGAACTCGAATGCGCGGTAGGCGGCAACGGCAAGGGATGGCTCGCGCCTTGCGTCGGGGATCCACCTCGATGGCGATGAGGGGGTGCCGGCGCGCGACCGACGTGCGGCACTGTTGCCGCCTGTTCGCGATCAGTCGGCGCGCCCGGAAACCTGCTTGCGGAAGTGTTCATTGGGGTGTCACGCTGATTACCGGGTTCGCTATTCGTCACGCGCGAATTGAACCAGCCGAACTGCAGCTGCACAAAGCGCGGGACGATGGCATTGATGTACTGCTCGACGAACTGCCCGGCTTGCGCGATCTCGCTCTTCGGCACATAGACCACGTCACGCCGTTGCAGGAACACGTCGGGAGACTCGTTGCGCAGGATCTTCTCGAGATCCACCTTGCTCACCATCAGGGTGCCGTCGTCCCTGTTGCGGATGAGGAGCACGTTGCCGGTGTTGGCCGAGGGCAGCGTGCCGCCCGCGCGCGCCATTGCCTGCAAAAGCGTGAGGTTGCCGTCCATCTGCAGCAGTGACGGCGCCCTCACCTCGCCGCTCAGGTAGACGTTCATCCCGGCGCTGCGCGTCAGGGCGACCGTGACATCGGTGCCGCCAACGAGGCGCTTGTAGGGTTCGCGGATGCGGGCGGCGAGTTCCTGCGGCGTCATTCCCGTCACCAGGATGTCGCCGATCAGCAGGACCGAGACCTTGCCGTCCGGCCGGACCACGACCTCCTGGTTCAACTGCGCGTCGAAGTAGGAGCGGATCGCGAGCGCGTCTCCGACCTGAAGTCGGTAGTCCTGCTCGATGGGCGCGACATACAGGGAGGGCGACTCCTCGCGCGGCGGCAAAGGCGGCGCGGGATACTCGACGGTCGCGCAGCCCGACGCCAACGCAACCGACAGTGCCACTGCAGCGCTCCGGTGCATTGCCACCGCCCGTCAGGCCTTCTTTTTTCTCTTGACGGCCTCGACGGAGCGCCTTGCCGTTGTCTTGCGGCGCTCTTTCGCGTTCCACGAAACGACGAGCTTGCGCCGCTCTCCCCGGCCGCGGCGTTCCGCTTCCGGGTCGGCGCCTGCCAGGGCGAGCGGAAATTCGCGCGTCACATAGTCCTTCAGGGCCTCGCGCCAGGGCCGCATGAGGTTGATCCCGAGCGCGCTCAGGTTGGCGTTCAGCATCATCTCCGAAACCGGCCGCGGGGCAAAGTAGTTGCTCTCGAAAAAGGACGAGTCGACGGACTTGAGCTCGATCTCGGTGCGGCCGCAGATGTCGAGGATGTGGCGCGCGACGTCGTAGCGCGTGCCTGAGCCCTCGCACACCATGTGGTAGGTGCCGTACTTGCGGCTGTCGAGCAGCTTGAAGAGGTTCAATGCGAAATCGTGCGTGTAGGTCGGCGTGCCGAAACGGTCGTTCACCGCGTGGATGACCTTGGCCCCGGAGACGATCTGGCCGAGGATGTGGTGCACGAACTTGTGGTCCTTCGCCGCGCCGCCGCCGACCATCCACCCGGCGCGCACGATGAAATGCCGGCTGCACCTGGCCGCGGCGTGGAGTTCGCCGTCGTACTTGGTCTGGCCGTACACCATGATCGGGCGGGGCGGGTCCTTCTCGGTGTAGAAGCCTTCCTTCTCGCCGTCGAAAACGCCCGCCGTGCTGATGTACACCAGCGTCGCGCCATATTCCTCGCACAGGGCCGCGACTGCGGCGGTGGCCGTGCTGTTGGTATCCTTTGCCACGTCCGGGTGCACTTCGCAGAACTCGAGGTCGGTGCAGGCAGCCAGATGCAGGACGAGTGTCGGCTTGATGTTCTCGAAGCGGCGCCGGAGTTCCGCGTCGTCGCGGACATCCAGGTGCGAGAGCCAGGACTCGTTCACATCCATGTCCGTTGCCGACAAGGTTGGCGAAGCGGGAGGAAAAATAGGGATACACGGCATTGCCGAGCATGCCCCCTGCACCCGTGATCAAGACACGTTCATTGTCCATCGGCTTCCTTGCAGTCTCAGCGGTGTTGGTTTACCTGCGACCAATTCGCCCGCCTGATTGCAACCAGGGGAGGCCGCGGGATCCTGCATCAGGTCGGTCGCGGTAGCCGTCACAAGGCGCATGCGGGCGACACTGGCATTATAGACATAGATGCACGGTGGCTAGAAGGACAAACTTCCCGCTTTTCACTGTGAACCAGTTCATTGCGCAAAGCCGTCCGTTTCGGTAACAGCCGCCGCGCGGATGTTCTCGACAGGCGTTTTTTCGCTCTATAATGCAGGCGAAAACACTTCGGAACAGGACTCCTCCACCACGCTGCGAAGAGGTCGTTGAGCATGTCGATAACTGCATTGAGGGCGGACGCGCAAAAGGGTCCCGGCGCAGCCCACATGGATGGCCAGTCCCGAAGCGAGCCGATCGTGGTGCTCGGCGGCGGGATTTCCGGCCTCTCGGCGTCGCTCGTGAGCGGTGCGCCCGTCTATGAGGCGGAGCAGAAGGTGGGGGGCGTGGCCGCCTCCGACAGCGACGAGGGTTTCACCTTCGATCGCGGGATACACATCCTGCAGGCGGCCAATGGCAGGATCCTCAACCTCCTCGACGAGTGCGGCGTTCGCCTCGGCAGCCACAGCCGGCAGGCCTACATCTATTCGCACGGCACCTACACCGCCTACCCCTTCCAGGTGAATACGGCGGGGCTGCCCCTGCCGCTGCGCATTCGCTGCGTGTGGAACTTCCTCAATCGTCCCCGCAACGCCGAGCCGCGCAACTACGAGGAGTGGATGCATGCCAACCTCGGCCGCGGCTTTGCCGACACCTTCCTCATTCCCTACAGCGAGAAGTTCTGGACGGTGCATCCGCGCGAGATGACGCACGAGTGGACCGGCAACCGTGTGCCGCAACCCACGACCATGCAGGTCCTTCGTGGTGCATTGTGGAGCAAGCAGACGCGCATCGGCACCAATGTGGACTTCCGGTACCCGAACAGTGCGCCCGGCTACGGTGCCATCGGCGAGGCGCTTTCGAGCCGGGTCACTGCGCTGCACCGTGGCCACCGCGCGACGCGGCTCGACGTGAACGGGCACACCGTGCATTTTGCCAACGGCAAGGCCGTCTCGTACCGGCGCCTGATCAGCACGATTCCGCTTCCCGACCTGGTCGCGATCTGCCCGGACGCGCCGGCCGAGGTTCGCGAGGCAGTGGCCAGGCTTCGCACCAACAGCATCCTCGTGGTGAACCTCGGCATCGGCCGCCCCGGGAACAACGGCTGGCACTGGGTGCATTTCCCGGAGAAGGACGTGAGCTTCTTCCGCATCAGCTTCCCGCACAATTTCGCCGGAAATGTCACTCCGGCCGGCCTGTCTTCCATCTCGGCGGAGGTGGCGTATTCCCCGACGCACCCGATCGATCGCGCGAGCATCATCGAAAGGGTGATCGAAGACCTGCGGCGCGTGGGGGTGCTCAGCCGGGAAGACGTCATCGTCCACCGCAGCACCCGCGATATCCGCTACGCGTACTGCATCCATGACTTCCATCGCAAGGGCGCGGTGCGCCTGGTGCGCGAGTGGATGATGAAGCACGACATCGTTCCAACCGGGCGTTACGGCCTGTGGAACTATTTCTGGAGCCACGAAGCGATGTCGAGCGGCCTGCAGGCCGGCGAGAAGGCGCTCAAGGAATTGCGCGGCGAAGAGAACACCGGCGGATCAAGCATTGCCGCCGATTGAGTTCCCGCCGGACCGCCAGCGTTACAGCGAGTATCGCCATTGCCCGCGTTGCGGCAGCGCGTACCGGCCGCAGGACTTCCAGCCCGCGGCGGGCGTTTTCCTCTGTGCCGGCTGCAGTTTCGATTTCTACCAGAATCCCCTGCCTTCGGCGGTGGCCGTCATCGCCCAACCCGGGCGCGCCGAAGCAGTGCTGTTCCTGCGGCGGCTTACGACGCCGAATATCGGGCGCTGGTGCGTGCCCGGCGGATTCGTGGTCTACGGCGAGACGCCGGCAGCTGCCGCGGTCCGCGAAGCCCGCGAGGAAGTCGGGCTTGAGGTGACTGTCGAGTCGCTGCTGCACGCCGGCCTCGTCGATTACAGCTATCGCGGCAAGCAGATCTGCATCCTCGAAGTGGGCTTCGTCGCGCGGCTGGCCGGGCCCGAGCCGCCACCGGGCTTCTCCACTCCGGAGGCCTCCGAGACGGCCTTCATCGCGGTCGACGAAATCCTGCGCGAACCGGAAATGCTCGCCTTTGCCGAACAGGCTTCGCTGATGCGGGCCTACCGGGATTATCTCGGCCGGCACTGAGGCCGGCAGCCACGGCGCTACGGGTAGGTCTCGGCTTCGGCGAGCGGCTTGCCGGCCTGGTCGAGCGCGGAAAGCGTGGCCTCGCCCGGGAAAGGCCAGTCGATGCCGAGGGCCGGGTCATTCCAGAGCAGGCTTCGCTTGCACTCGGGGACGTAACGGGCGCCTGCCTTGTAAAGGAGTTCCGCGGCATCGGACAGCACCTGGAACCCGTGCGCGAAGCCCGGCGGAATCCAGAGCATCAGCCGGTTCTCGGCAGAAAGTTCGAATCCCGCCCATCGGCCGAAATGCGAAGAGCTGCGGCGAAGGTCCACCGCGACATCGAATACTCGGCCTTCGATCACGCGCACCAGTCGCCCCTGCGGCTGCCTTACCTGGTAGCCCAGGCCGCGCACGACGCCGCGGGCCGAACAGGAATGATTGTCCTGCACGAAGCGCGTCGGCGTGCCTGTCGCTGCATCGAACCCGCGCTGGTTGAAGCTTTCGAAAAAGAATCCGCGTTCGTCGGCGAAAACGCGCGGCTCGAGGATCAGTACGCCGGGAAGGCTGGTCGGGGTAGCGCGCATTCGTGCCGTGCAGTCGAGATAAAACGGCAGGCCCTTGCAGGCCTGCCGTGCGAGGATTGAAAACTACAGTACGGCGAGCGAAGTCGGTGCCACCGGCGCCATGGTGGGCGGCAGGTTCAACTCCGGCTGTTTCACGCGCATGCCGATCTTGTAGGTGACGAACTCGGTCGAATTGACCGTGAGCCACGCCAGCTGGCGCATGTGTTCCAGCGTATCGGCCGGCACGGCGAGCCCCTTCAGGATCGACTTGGTCCACTTCATGGTGTCGGTATCGAAGTTCGGGTCAAGCTGGCCGTTCTGGATGACCGTGTCGTAAAGGCGCGTTCCAGGGAACGGCACCACGGCAAAGAGCGCAGCGTGGTTCAGGCCGTTTTCGACGTGCTGCTTGGCGAACAGGATGGTGTTGTGGATTTCGGCGAGCGTCTCGTCCGGGTACCCGATCATGTAATTGCCGGCGGTCTTGATCCCGGCCTTGTCGCACTCCTTGATCAGCCTCTTGGTGTCGGTGTGGCTCATGTTCCACTTGCCGGACGAATACTTGTCGATCAGGCGTTGGTTGGCCGATTCGAAGGGCAGGTGAAGCATGTGGAACCCGGCGGTCGAGAGGATCTCGAGGAATTCCGTATCGATGTCCAGCCGCCCGCCGTAGTTCTTGAGCAGGTGGACGATGTTGATGCCGTTCACGTCGGAAAGGTGCAGGCCCATTTCCGCGACTTTCTCGAACATCGTGTAGGCGCGCTTCTTCTTCGCGAACAGGCTGTCGTCCTCGAAGAAGATGTAGTGCGCGCCAAGGTCCTTGAGCGTCTGCAGCTCCTTGAGGACGCGGTCGATCGACTTCAAGCGGAAATTGCCTACCGGCCCTGCAACTTCGCCTTCGACCTCTTTCGAGATGTGGCAGTACAGGCACTGGAACGGGCAACCGCGCGATGTCTGCAGCGAGGCGTACTGGATGCGGGCACCTTCCGGGAACTGGCCGCCGTGCGGTCTGGAAAGGTCCCAGTATTTCTTCAGCGGCAGGAGGTCCCATGCCGGCATCGGCAGCTCGTCGAGATTCTCGATCGGTGGCGCGGTGCGGTTCACCACTTCCTTGCCGTCCTGCATGAATGCGATGCCCAGCACTTCGGACAGGCGCTTCTTGCCGCGCACGGCCTCCGCGATCTGGACGATGATCCGCTCGGCTTCGGACAGCACGATGATGTCCGCGCCGGCATCGAAGAAGCGATTGCGCATGTTGCGGGCGTTGACGCCGCCGGCGATGACCAGCTTGTCCGGGTGGGTCTGCTTGGCAAGGCGAATGAGGTCCAGCACCATCGTCGTCTGCGTGGTGAAGATCGACGACACGCCGATCACGTCGAATTCGGCGATCTGCTTTGCTACCTTCTCGGGCGGCATGCCGCAGCGGATCAGGCCGCTGGCCAGGTGCTCGGTGTTGAAGAAGCTGTCCTGAAGGGGTTCGTCCTTGTCGCCGACGGAAACGTCGAGGATCTTGACGTCGTATCCCGCCTCGCGGATCGCGCCGGCGAGGTAGGGAAGGCTCAGCGAACCATCGGGCTTGGCCATCTCCTCGGGGCCGAACTGAAGCGCCGAGTACATGAGGAGAAAGCGCGGGTTGCTGAAGGAAAAACTGTCCAGGTTGCTTGCCATGTGACCCTCAAGAAAATGCGCGCAAGTTCACCCTACGCGCCCGTTGTAGGGAAGCGAATACTGCGTTGAGGCACCCCGGGAGTCAAGGAAGAAGGCAGGGAAAAAAACGACATCCAATGCGGCCGTTATGCATTGAATTTGACCCTTCGCATGTCCGTTAACAATGCGCGCAAGCGGACACATTTGGATTCTGTTGAGAATCATGCAATTGCACTCACCGCCTGTCAAGTTGATTTTCGACTCAATTACCCACAAGATTCTTGTGGATTACTGCACATTCCTGGGCATCTCCGCGGGGCTTGGGTCGACAAGTCCGGCAAGGCGGGGCGTCCGGTGGTCGCGCCAATTGCACAAGCCTCGCGATGGCCGAGTACGGCAACCCGGAAATACCGGCGCAATGGGAATACATTTCGAAGTACTCGCCCTACCAGAACGTGAAGGCGGGCATGAGGCTGCCGCGGACCTTCTTCTTCACCTCGACGCGCGACGACCGCGTGCATCCGGCCCGCGCCCGCAAGATGATGGCGCGCATGGCGGAGCAGGGCCACGACGCCCTCTACTACGAGAACATCGAGGGTGGCCACGCGGCTTCGGCCAACAACCCGCAGGTCGCCTACCGGCAGGCACTCATGTATTCGTTCCTGCTGAAGGAGCTTCGCTAGCGCCGCCAAGCGCCTGTGGCGCCCGGCACACGCGGGGCCGGCAAGGGCCGTGCCGCCGGACCAAATTGCCCGTTGATCTGGATCAATCCGTCACCCCCGGCAACATGCCCAAATGACGAGATTCGATGCCGGCCGCAGAATGTCGGCGAGTTCAACCGTGCCACGCGAGGAGGGAACATGGCTGACATGTCCGGGATGGACTGGAAGGCGATCGTCGCCGACCCAAGGTTCCAGGAGCTGCACCGCAAGAAAATGGGATTCCTCTGGGGGCTGATGGTGTTTTCCGTGGCCTTCTATTTCCTGTTGCCGGTAGGCGCGGCCTATTTCCCGGAAATCTTCAAGGTCAAGGTCTACGGGCCTGTCAACGTCGGCATCTTCTTTGCCTTGTCGCAGTTCGTCGTGGCCTGGGCAATCGCGTTCTACTACGCGCACAAGGCCAATACGGAATTCGACACGGCGGCCGCGGAAATCGTCAGGGATGTCGAAAAGCAGATGGGAGGACGCAAATGAATTCCCGTCGCGCGTTATTCATCATCGGCGCCGTTTCCCTGCTGGCGGTTGCCACCCCGGCACTCGCGCAAGGCGCGGTGACCGAAAAGTGGCGCTGGCTCACGTTCCTGGTCTTCGGCGCGATCATCGGCACGACGATGTTCGTGACGTACCTTGCCGCCAAGCGCGTGAAGAGCGCGGCCGATTTCTATACCGCGGGCGGCGGCGTTTCCGGCCTGCAGAACGGCTGGGCGATCGCGGGCGACTACCTTTCCGCGGCGTCCTTCCTCGGCATCGCCGGGCTCATCTCGATCTGGGGCTACGACGGCTTCATGTATTCGGTGGGCTGGCTGGTCGCCTACATCACGGTGCTGCTGGTGATCGCCGAGCCGTGCCGCAACATCGGCAAGTACACGCTGGCGGACATCCTTGCCTACCGCAACAATCCCAGGGCAACGCGCATCGTCGGGGCGATCTCGGTGATCACGGTGTCGACCTTCTATCTCACGGCGCAGATGGTCGGCGGCGGCGTGCTGGTGAAGACGCTGATCGGGATCGACTACGAGATCTCCGTGGTCGTGGTCGGCGTGCTGATGCTGGGCTACGTGCTGTTCGGCGGCATGGTGGCGACTACCTGGGTGCAGATCATCAAGGCGGTGCTGCTGGTGGTCGCGTCAATCGTGCTGGTGATCATGGTCTGGTCGCAGTACGGCTTCTTCGGCGACTTCCTCACCAACGTCATTTCGGATGCGAAGGTCCAGGCGCGCGTCGCGCAGATCCTCGGCGACGGGGCGAAGAACATGTCGCCGCAGGAACTCGGCCAGCGCTTCCTCGAACCGGGCCTGCTCTTCAAGGCGCCGATCGACCAGATTTCGCTCGGCATGGCGCTCGTGTTCGGAACCGCCGGCCTGCCGCACATCCTGATGCGGTTCTTCACCGTGCCGACCGCGCAGGCTGCCAGGAAATCCGTCATCTGGGCGATGGCGATCATTGGCGGCTTCTACGTGCTGACTCTGTTCCTCGGCATGGGCTCGGCGATGAAGGTCGGTGCCGACCAGATCCGCGCAATCGACGCGGGAGGCAACATGGCCGCGCCCTTGCTGGCGCAGGCGCTGGGCGGGGGGCCGGACTCGCTGCTCGGCAACTTCATGCTCGCGTTCGTCGCGGCCGTGGCGTTTGCCACGATCGTGGCGGTCGTGGCCGGCCTCGTGCTCGCCGCAGCGTCCGCGATGGCGCATGATCTCTGGGTCGGCGTCATCCGCAGCGAACACGTGTCCCCGCAGGAGCAGGTCAAGGCGGCGCGGATCGCAACCGTGATCGTCGGCGCGATGGCGATCACGATCGGCATCGCGGCGAAGGGCCAGAACGTGGCCCACCTCGTCGCGCTGGCGTTCGCCGTCGCGGCCTCGGCAAACTTCCCGTGCGTGCTGCTTACGCTCTACTGGAAGCGCTGCAACACCGGTGGCATCGTGCTCGGAATGATCGTCGGCACGGTCACCGCGATCGGGCTGGTGATGGTGTCGCCGAACATGACCTACCCGAAGGCGCTGAAGGCGGCCGCGCAGAAGGTCGTCGATGCCGCGCCCGCGAAGATGGAAAAGCTGACTGCCGACCTGTCGGCCGCGGTGGAAGATGCGGCGAAGGCGAAACTGAAGAAGGCTCTTGCCGGCGCGGAGAAGGACCTTGCGGGGGCGAAGGCGACGCTCGAGAAGTTCAAGGGCGACGACACCAGCATGGTCGGCCTCGAGAAGCCGCTGTTCGACCTGCGCAATCCCGGCCTCATCTCGATCCCGCTCGGGTTCCTTGCCGTGATCATCGGTTCGCTGCTGTACAAGGACGAGCGTGCCGAGAGCATGTGGGACGAGTTGTACGCGCGCCAGAACACCGGCATCCTCGCGTCCAAGGCGGCTGCGCACTGAGCACGACGCGGCACGATGCAGCACGGATGCCCCCGCCAGCGCGCGGGGGCATTTTCTTGCGCGTCGCCGGTCGCGCCGCTAACCTGACCCGATGACCGCACCTCCTCTCATCATCGAGGCGACGCGCGAGTTCCTGCGACGCCACGCGCCTTTCGACAAGATGTCCGACGACGCGTTCGTCTCGCTCATTCCGAAGCTCAAGCTCGCGTACTTCGCCAAGGACGCTCCGATCCTCTCGCCGCAGAGCGGCACGGTGGCACATTTGCACATCGTGCAACGGGGCGTGGTCGGGAGCCGGCCGTCGGATCCGCGGGCGGAGCCCAATCCGACCCTTGGCCCGGGCGAACTGTTTCCCGTGGGAGCGCTTTCGGCCGGTGGCGCGACGACGCGCCATTACCATGCCGTGCAGGACACGTTCTGCTACCTGCTCGCGCGCGACGACTTCGTATCGCTCAGGCAGGAGTCGCCCGAGTTCGAGCGGTTCTGCACCCAGGCGATCACCGAAACGCTCAAGCAATCGCTGTCCCAGCTGCAGGGCCAGTACAGCCAGCTCGCCGCCGAGCAGCAGACCCTTACCCGGCCGCTCGCGGAACTGGTGCGCAGGGCGCCGATCACGGCACACGAGAACGCGCCGATGGGCGAGGCGCTCGAGGCCATGCGGGCAGCGGCCGTGCGCACGATCGTCGTCGTGAACGACTCGGGCAGCCCGGTCGGGATATTCACCTTGATCGACCTGCTTGGGCGCGTCGTCCTGCCGGGCAAGCCGCTGTCCACGCCCGTCCGGGAGGTGATGACCTCGCCGGCGGCGACATTGCCGGCGGCCGCGGCGGCCTACGATGCGCTGCAGCTGATGGCCGACCGCGCGATCCGCCAGGTGATCGTGGTTGACGGGTCGCGCGTCGTAGGGCTCGTGTCCGAGCGCGATCTCTTCTCCCTTCAGCGCATCTCTATGCGCCAGGTGAGCCAGACCTTGCGCCAGGCGCAGGACAGGCACGGGCTGAAGCGCGCCGCGGACGACATCCGCCAGTTGTCGCAGAACCTGCTCGCCCAGGGTGCGGCGGCAGAACCGCTGACGGCGACCATCGCATCTCTCAACGACCAGCTTTCGCGGCGGGTCATCGAACTGGTACTCCTGCGGCACGACCTTGCCGGCATAGATTGGTGCTGGCTCGCGCTGGGGAGCGAGGGCCGGCGCGAGCAGACTTTTGCCACGGACCAGGACAACGCGCTCCTGTTCCTCGCGGACGAAGCGGACGTCGGGGAGTTTCGGCGGCGGCTGATCGCTTTCGCCCGCGAGGTCAACGAGGACCTCGATTCCGTGGGCTTTCCGAAGTGCACGGGCGACGTGATGGCGAGCAACCCGGAAATGTGCCTGTCGATGGCGGAATGGAAAGCGAGGTTCCTTTCCTGGATCCGCGCGCCGACGCCGGAGTCGCTGCTGCAGGCCAATATCCTGTTCGACTTCAGGGAGCTTTATGGCGACTCGACGCTGGCCGACCAGCTTCGCGCGTGGCTGTTCGACTACACGCCCGAGGGCAGGATCTTCCTTCGGCTCATGACGCAGAACGCGCTGGAGGTCGACGCGCCCCTGGGGCTCATCCGCGCGTTCGTGACCGACGACAGTCCCGCCCGCAAGGGCACCATCGACCTCAAGGCGAGGGGGACAAGATTGTTCGTCGACGCCGCGCGCGTCTTCGCCCTTGCGCAGGGTATCGCGGAAACGGGCACGGCGGCGCGCCTGCGCATCGCGGGAAGCCGGCTCAAGGTGGAGGACCGGCACGTGGCCGCGACGATCGATGCCTTCCACTACCTGCAGATGCTGCGGTTGCGCCAGCAGGATTTTTCCGGCGGCGACGGCAGCAACCGGGTCGATCCCTACGCGCTGAACGAAGTCGACCAGCGGATGCTGAAGGAAGCCTTTCGCCAGGCCCGCAAGCTGCAGCAGCGGCTGAAGGAGACCTACCAGTGGTGAGGCGCGCGTGAACCCGTTTGCCGCCACATGGGAATTTCTTCTTGGCGGCCCGAAGATCGGCGGCCTGCAGCTTGATCGATACAGCCAGTGGCAGCGGCTGCCGAGGGCGCCCGTCGGCCTTCCGCATTCGCGACTGCGTTATGTCGTTGTCGACACGGAGACCACCGGGCTCGACATGCGGCGCGACCAGCTGATCGCCGTGGGCGCGGCGGGCATAACCGCCGGGAAGCTCGACCTGTCCGATTGCTTCGAGATCGTGCTGCGCCAGGAAAAGGCGAGCGCCGACGCCAACATCCTGATTCACGGGATAGGCGGGCAGACGCAGGTCGGCGGCGCCGAGCCGAAGGCCGCGATGCTCGATTTCCTCGACTATCTCGGCAAGGATCCGCTGGTCGCTTTCCGCGCGGAGTTCGACCGGACGATCGTCGAGAACGCGATGACTTCGATCCTGGGCCTGCGGTTCAGGCACCCGTGGATCGACCTCGCATTCCTGCTGCCTGCGGTGTTCCCGAACACGGAATGCACCTCTCTCGACGACTGGCTGAAGCACTTCGGGCTGGCCGGCGGCGAGCGGCACCATGCGGTCGCCGACGCTTTCGCCACCGCCATGCTGTTCCAGGTCGCGATGGCCGAGGCGACGAAAGAAGGCATGGGAACAGGGGCGCGCCTGCTGGCAATGCAGAAGGCGCAGCTCTGGCTGGGCAAGCGCAGCTGACCCGGGTACGCGCCCAGGCCCTTCGCTCAGGCGGCGCGGGCAGCCGGCGCCCGCAGGGTGGCCTCGCCGCTGGCGAGATCGATCTCGGTGCCCGGCTCGGCGATGATCACCTTCGCATCGGGCAGGCGCTTTTCGACCGCGGCCTTGAACTCCGGCCACGGTTTCGAAGCGACGCCCATCATGCGGTGAAAATGGTCGTGCGGCGGATAGAGCACGACCATCTTCGGCTGCAACGCTTCCGCGCCGCGCGCGACGTCATCGACGAAGTCCAGCTGCATTCCCGCCAGCAGCACGTCGGTGCGGTAGCGTGCCCCGAGGCTGTGGATCTCGCGGTCGGTCATCTTGGTGTTGAAGCCCTCGTTGTAGTTGAGCACCGTGAGCCCGCCCGGCAACTCGACGTGGAACCCGGTGTAGGGCGCGTAGAAGGGCGCGTTGATCGCGCTCGACCACGCCCACGCCAGTTGCGTGGCGTTGCCCTGGAATACCGCCTTGGTGAGCGCCTTGTAGAGGTTGATGTCGCGATGCTGCCAGTGGAACGCGCTCACCTTGAATCCGGGCACCTCTAGCGTCTCGAATTCCGCGATCGGCACGAGCTTCGCGCTGTCGATGCGGCTTCGCCAGCGCAGGTAGTTGCATACCGACTTGTGCGCGACCAGCGTCGCGCCGCTGCGCTTGAGCACGGCAGGCGTGTCGAGGTAGTGCTCCTCGTGGCCGTGGGTCACGCAAACCACCGTGGCGCGCGCGAAGTCCTCGAGCGTGAACCACTTCGCGCCGCAGTACTCGCGATAGAAGGGATCGAAGGCGAGCGTGCCGCCGTCGGTCTCGATGGCGAGCGCGGACCAGCCGAAGTAGCGCAGCGTCGGTGTCATGCCTGGTCCCTGTTGTTTCGCGCTACTTGAGTTCGACGATGGCATCGACCTCGACCGCGGCCCCGGCCGGCAGTGAGGCCACGCCGACCGCGGCGCGCGCGTGCTTGCCCGCATCGCCGAACACCGCCACCATCAGGTCGGAGGCGCCGTTGATGCACTTGGGCGCGTCCGTGAATTCCGGCGTCGAGTTGACGAATCCGCCGAGGCGCAGCACGCGGGCCACGCGATCGAGGTCGCCGCCGCAGGCCGCCTGGAGGTGGGCAAGGATGTTGAGCCCGCATTGCCGCCCCGCCGCATAGCCCTCATCCACCGTCACGCCGGCACCGAGCTTGCCCGTGCAGGTGAGCTTGCCGTCCTTGAAAGGCAACTGGCCGGAGATGTAGACAGTCTTGCCGCTCACCGCGTAGCCGACGTAGTTCGCGACCGGGGCGGCCGCGGCGGGAAGGGCGAGGCCGAGCGCGGCCAGTTTCGATACGGCTTCGGACATCGTGTTGCCTTTCGTTGCGAGGTCAGGAGGTCACTTGGCGGCGAAGGTGCCTGGAGCGCGGTCGGTCTTTATGCGCTTTCCGCCCGGCTCGAAGCCGGCGCTGTTGCGGAAAATGTTCGGCTTGCGGTAGATCGCGAGGATGGTGCAGCCTTCCGCGCTGTGCGTCTCGTGCATCGACTGCGGCGTGCGCCAGACAAATTCGCCGGCGCGCGCGATGCCGTCGTGGTCGGAGAACGAACCCGAGATCACCCAGCTCTGCTCGATCTCGGGATGCTTGTGGAAGGGCAGGGTGGTGCCGGGCTGCCAGCGCAGCAGGCACGTCATCTCCCCGCGCGCCTTGTCCTCGTAGAGCACCTTGATCTCGATGCCCTCGAACTGCGAGGGCTTCCACTGCATTTCCTGCGGCTTCACGTAGACCGAGCCGTTCGGCGTCGGTTCGAGGTGCCCGTGCAAACGCTCGGGCGCGGCTTCCTTCACTTCCATGGCGTTTCTCCTTTGCGGCCGGTCAGGCCTCGATGGGCCCCTTGCCGAAGTAATGCGTGTAGCCCGCCTTCTGGTCCACCTGCACGCTCAGGTGCCAGTACAT
This sequence comes from uncultured beta proteobacterium, assembly GCA_963849005.1. GTDB lineage: Bacteria > Pseudomonadota > Gammaproteobacteria > Burkholderiales > Usitatibacteraceae > CAWKGC01. Next base: position 616,145 of record CAWKGC010000019.1, read on the forward strand.
GACGCGCTTCGCCCAGGCCTTCTGCGATTCGACGACTTTCGCGAACAGCGGGTTCTCCGCCGAGCGCTTCTTGATCACCACGTCCCAGGCCTTCAATTGCGCGTCGAGGATGACCTTGGGCGTCTTGTAGGCGTTGACCTTCTTCACCGTCTGCAGCTCGATGAAGTCCTGCGACATGCGGTTCATGCTCTTCCATTCGGCGTCGGCGCTGGCGGCGAGGCTGGCTATCCTGAGCGCCATCTTCATCTCGTCGGGGAGCGAGTCGTACTTTTTCTTGTTGATCATGATCTCGCAGAAATTGTTCGACATGTGATAGCTCTGCTGCAGGTAATACTTGGCCACGTCCGGGAACCCCATCGTGCGGTCGTCGGTCGCGCTGGCGAATTCCGCGCCGTCGAGCACGCCGCGGTCGATGGCCGGGACGATGTCGGCCGGCGCCATCTGCACGGTGGACATGCCGAGCTCGTTGAACATGTCGACCGCCAGCCCCGCGGTGCGGAACTTCATGCCCTTGATGTCGGGAAGGCCCTTGATCGGCTTCTTGAACCAGCCCATCGGCTCGCAGGGCACCGGGGCGAACAGGAAGCTCACCACATCGACCTGCGCGGCCGCCTGTATCTCGGCGTAGAGCTCCTTGCCGCCGCCGTACTCGATCCAGCCGAGCATCTGGTTGCCGTCCATGCCGAAATCGGGGCCCGCGCCGTAGAGCCCGAAGGCGGTGTTCTTGCCGAACCAGAATGCGGGTATGCCGTGGCCGCCATCGAGCACGCCCTTGCTGGTGGCCTCGAGGAGCTGCAGCCCCGGCACCACCGCGCCGGCCGCGAGCATGTCGATCTTCAACTTGCCGCCGGTGATATCGGCAACCCGCTTGGTGAAGTCGATGGCCAGCTCGTGATAGATGAACTTCTGCGGCCAGGTGCTCTGGAAGCGCAGCGTGATCGGCGCCTGCGCCTTCGCGATCATCGGGAACCCCCCAAGCGCCGCGCCCGCTCCGGCGGCGCCGAGGAATTGGCGTCGGGAAGGAGAAGCTGCGGCGGGGGTTGTCGAAACGGATGCGGACTTGCCGCGGAGGATGCGAGCCATCGTGATCTCCCTGGGTTGTTGGGTCACAGCATTGGCCGGTTGTCCGCGCGGTGAAAATGGTGCTGCCGACCGGCATCGACCTCTTCCGGAGGCCCGCCCAAATATTGACCAATGGGAAACTTGATGTCAATCGGAATTCGGCCGGAAATTCGCCTTTGCCTGAAATATAGCCTTAATCAATTGGTTTATAAGAATAAAATATCTGCGCCTCGGTTTCGGGCAAGATGTACCATCAGGAAACATCGGAGGGCATGGCGTGCGTGCGGCGATATTGATCTACGAGGGCGTCGAACCGATCGATCTGGCGACCTACGGCGTGCTGTCGATGGCGCGGCGTGTCGTTCCGGAGATCGCGGCCTTCATCGTTGCCGAGCGGGCAGGGGAGGTCTTGCTCGCCAATGGATTGAAGGTCATCGCCGACTTCGGTTACGCCGATGCGCCTGCCGCCGATGTGCTCATCATCACCGGCGGGCCGGGGTGGCAACGCGCGGCGCAGTCCCCGGCAATGCTGGATTTCATTCGCGCGTACAGCACTCGCGCCACGGTGGCCGCGGTTTGCACGGGAGGGATGATATTGGCGGCGACCGGAATGCTCGATGGCCGCAGCGCCACCACCAAGCGAGAGGTGATCGGCGCGGAAGTCCCGCCTTTGGGCCTCATGCGCGAACGCCATCCCGCCATCAAGGTGCTGGATGCGCGCCTGGTCGATTGCGGCAAAGTGCTGACGGGAGGCGGCGTGACGCTGTGCATCGACATGACGCTGCATCTCATCGAACGCTTCCATGGGGCCGAAGCCGCGCGCGAAACGGCGCGGATCATGGAATACTCGGCTGCACGCGCCGCCAACGAAGCGCGCTCGCCCGCCATCAATGCCGCGACCTGAGCCCGCCATGACGGACGCCCCACTAGCCACCGACGCAATCGAAAAGGCCATCGGCGAGCGGATCGGCGAGCTGCGCGATCGCCTCGGCATGACGCTCGACCAGCTGGCGAGCGAGACGGGGTTTTCCAAGGGCTACCTGTCGAAGATCGAGAACTCGCGCAAGGTGCCGCCGATCGGCTCGCTCTCGCGCATCGCCCGCGCGCTGAAGACGGACATCACGGAGTTGCTGCGCACCGTGCCGAGGCAGAAGAGCCAGGGCTACTGCGTGGTCCGCGCATCGCAGAGGCGGCCCGTGGTGCGCGGCGGCACGGCGTTCGGCTACGACTATGTCGGCCTTGCCGACGGGCAGCCGGACAAGAAGATGGAACCGTTCCTGTTCACGTTTCCCTCGCAGATCGACAAGCACGTGTTCTTCGAGCACGAGGGCGAGGAGTTCCTGTTCGTGGTGAGCGGCCGCGTCGAGTGGCAGGCCGGCAGCGACAAGCTGGTCCTGGAGGCGGGCGACAGCGTCTATTTCGACGCGCGCTTGCCGCACCGGGGGCGAAGCCTCGATGGCGAGGCAACCGCGCTCGTCGTTGTCTGCAGTCCGCTGCACTCCGACCCGGCCTGAAGCGCCGGGACACGGCCTCAGGGCAAGCGGTTCAGCCCTTGGCGCGCGCGACCGCCAGCATGGATTCGCAGGCCTTGATCATCGTCGAGAGGTCGGCGCCCACGGAAGCGAATCGGAAGCCCGACGCGAGGCGCTTGCGCGCGTCGTCGGGCCCGAAGGCGAAAATGCCCGCCGGCTTGCCCACCGATTGCGCGGCTGACAGGACTCCAGCGATCGCGGCCTGGATCTCGGGATGCCCGGGATCGCCGAGGTGCCCCATGTCGGCGGCGAGGTCGGCGGGGCCGATGAACACCGCGTCGATGCCTTCCACCGACGCGATCTCGCGAACCTGCGCGGCGGCGGCGCGCGTCTCGATCTGGACGATCATGCAGATCTCGCCGTCGGCGACCTTGTAGTAGTCGGGAACGTGGGCGAAGCGGTTGGCGCGGCTGCAACCGGCCATGCCGCGCACGCCGTTGGGCGGATAGCGCACGGCGCGCACCGCCTTCCTCGCCTCCTCGACGCTGTTCACCTGCGGCACGAGAAAGGTCTGCACGCCGATGTCGAGCAGGCGCTTGAACAGCACCGCGTCGTTCCAGGCAATGCGAACGATCGGCGAGGAATCGCCGGCGGCAATCGCCTGCAATTGCGCGAGCACGTCCTGCACCTCGTTCGGCGCGTGCTCGCCGTCGATCAGCAGCCAGTCGAACCCCGAGTAGGCGAGCGATTCCGCGGCCGAGTTGCTGACGAGCTGCATCCACAGGCCGATCAACGGGTCCGCGCCATTGAGGCGCCGCTTGAAGGTATTTGCGATCGAAGGCACGGGGTTTCTCCGGGGTGGGATGGGACGGGAAAGCGGCTGGCAGTCGCTATGGTAAAATTCTTTGCATCGGAGAGGTGACCGAGTGGCCGAAGGTGGCGCCCTGCTAAGGCGTTATATGGGCTTAAACCTGTATCGAGGGTTCGAATCCCTCCCTCTCCGCCAACCATCAAAACGGGCCTCGCGCCCGTTTTCGTTTTCCCCCGCGGCTGGAGGCGGGGTGGAGTTCCTGATATAATTCAGTCCGTTGCGCCCATAGCTCAGATGGATAGAGTACCTGGCTACGAACCAGGGGGTCGTGGGTTCGAATCCTGCTGGGCGCGCCAGATAGATTGAAAGGGGCCGGTCGAGAGACCGGCCCTTTTTCTTTGGCTCGGATCAGAAATCAAGCCTCGCGCTCAGGCCAACCAGGAAATTGCGCGTCGCCGAAGGCTCGAAATAGCGTCCGTTGACGTCGCCGACGATCACGGTCCCGACAAAGTTCCGGTCGGTGAAATTGTTGAGCCGCGCGAACTCGCGAAACAGCCAGCGGCCGCTGCGCTGCTCGAAGCCGATGCGCAGGTTGCCGATGGTGTAGGCGGGCGCCGCGTCGGAATTGCGATCGTTCACGTACATCTTGCCCGCGTACTGCACCTCGAGCGCCGCGACCAGGCCCGCGGCGGCCGGATACGACCACGTGATCTCGCCGAAGGCGTTCGCGCCAGGAACGCCCGGCAAGCGCGCGCCGGATGGGACGGGCAATGGCGGGGACCCGGTCGTCGCGTCCGACGTGAACGTTGCCGACAACCACGTATACGATGCGTAGCCGGTGAATCCGGCGCCGAGCGTGCCTTCCCAGGTCGCCTCGAAACCGCGGCGGCGCGTGCTCGAGGCGTTCTTGTAGGTCGTGCGCCCGCCGACTGCGGTGTCGACGATGATTTCGTCCGTCGTCTCGACGTTGAAAGCCGCCAGGTTCATGCGCTGCTGCCGGCCGAACAGCGCCTTGACGCCGATTTCCGCCGACTTGCTGAGGCTCGGCTGCAACGCGAGGTTGAGGCCGGGGCCGATCGTCCGATAGGCGATTTCGGCAAACGTCGGCGTCTCGAAGCCTTGCCCGTAGTTCGCGTACACGTTGATCTCGTCGGTCGCATGCCAGACCACGCCGAGAACCGGGCTGCCATGGTTGTAGTTGCGCTCGCCGCTGTCATTGGGGTTGGCCCCGACGATGAAGTTATCGTCGCTCTTGAAGTGCACATCGCTGTAGCGGTATCCCGCGAGCAGCGACAGGTAATCGAGGAAAGACCACTCGAGCTGCAGGTAGCCGTCGGTATTGGCGATGAAGTTGTCCTCGTCGCGCCGGCGATCGCCGAGGTTGCCGTCGTTGTTGACGAACCCCTGGCGGTGCTCGTTCTGCGTTTCGTAGTTCGCCCCCAGCGTAAGGACCGCCGGGCGGCCCGCGAGCGAGAACCGCATCGCGTAGCGTGCGTCGACGCCGCCGAAAGTGCGGTCGAGGTCGGTCACCCCGCCTGAAGAGGTGATTGCCGTTCCCGGAAGCGCGAGGTACTGCCGCACTTTCCGCGATCCTCCGTACCCCGTGATCCGCAGGTCGGCGCCGCCGCCGAGACGCTGATCGACCGTCACGCCGCCTTGCGCCTGGTTCACGGTCTTGCGCGTGTTGAAGCGCAAGGCTGCCGGGTCCGCCTGCTGCGGGTCCGCTTCCCATTGCGCGCGCGTGAGGCCAAGGGGATCCTGCGCCTCGGGCTGGTAGAGCGAATTGGCGATCAGCGTGATCGTCGTGTCCGGCGTCGCTGCCAGCTTGAGCTTGGCGTTGGCAAGGTCGCGGGTCGCGGCGCTGTGGTCGCGGTAGCCGTCGATGCCGAACCTGTTCGCGGCCAGCACGTAATTCAAGGCGCCTTCCTGCCCTTCCACCTTGGCGATGACGTTCGAGGTGCCGTAGCTGCCGCCGATCACCTGCAGCGTTGCCTGCGGCGTCGCAGGGCCGTCTTCGGTGAACACCGAGATCACCCCGCCAGCGGCGTTGCCGTAGAGGGAGGAGAAGGGCCCTCGCAGGACCTCGATGCGTTGCGCCGACGCGAGGCTGAAGCTTCCGGTCTGGCCCTGGCCGTCTGGCATCGTCGCGGGAATGTTGTCCTGGTACAGGCGCACGCCGCGCACGCCGAAATTGGCGCGCGCGCCGAAACCGCGTATCGACAGCTGCAGGTCCTGCGCGTAATTCCAGCGGTTCTGCACGAACATGCCGGGAATGCGCGCGAGCGACTCGGACAGGTTCACCTGCAACTGGCCGTTCTGGATCGTGTCGGCTCCCACGGTATCGATCGCCACGGGCAGGTCGAATGCCCGTTCGGCATTGCGGGTTGCGGTGATGACCACCGGATCGAGCGGTTCGGGTGCGCTCGCCTGGGCGCGGGCGGCGCCTGCGGTCCCGATGCCGCCCGCCAGTGCAAGCACCATGTGGATCGAGATTGAGCGCATGTCGAAGTCCGGGGAAAGTGCCGGCGAAGGGCCGGAGTTGCAGCGAGAAGTTGCGCCCGTGCACGCCGCTTCGTCAAGGATCGTCGGAAAATCGGCACGGAAAATGTGACTTTCCGTACAGACTTCCAGGCTCCAGGGGGCTAGCTTGGGTCGGGCAGATTCCCGTGGAGGTTGCATGCGACACGCAATCGCAGTCTTGATCGCCCTTGCCGGCCTGGCGCTCCCCGCGCAGGCCCAGGAGGGAATCGAGCTGGCGAGGCGGGCCAAGTCGCTCGCTTCGTCCATTGCCGTTGCAAACGCCCCGCCTGCCGCGAAACCTTCCGTATGGTCTGCGGACGCGACGTTCCTCCTGTCGCCGATTGAAGCGCACGTCGGCGTGCCGGCCGACGCGCGCCACCCGCGCGCCGACTGCGAGATCACGGCGAGTGACCTGTGCTTCGACGCGCGCGAACGCCACGCCGTCTATCGCGGGGTGCGCGAGTACATGCCGAAAGTCGACGGGCTCACGCCCGAGAGCATGTCCATGAAGCGCGGCGGCATCGTCCTCAAATACAGCTTCAAGTAGCGCTTGCGCGCAGTGCGCAAATGAAAAAGCCCCGCAACCGCGGGGCCTTTTCATTGTTCCGGTGATCGACGGTTACATCGCGAGGACCCACTTGACGATCGCGGTGAGGTCGGCGCCCTGGGCCTTCACTTCGGGGTGGCCCTTCTTCCCGGCCAGCTTGGCCGTGAGGGTTGCCTCGGCATCGGCTTTGCCCTTGTACTTGGCTGCGATGTCCTTGAACGACGGCCCCATTTTCTTGGTATCGACCGCGTGGCAGTTCAGGCAGCCGCTGCTCTTGGCCAGCGCCGCGCCATCCTGGGCGAGCGCCGCTCCGCCGAAAGCGAGCAGGCCGGTTGCCGCCACGCCAATTGCGAACTTCTTGAACATCCGTATTCTCCTTGTTGAAGTTATCCGAAGAGGCGGTCGCGCAGAAAAAAACCGGCCGGCCCGGGAAGAAATAATACCATCCCCGAAGCCGGCCCTTTACGGTGACCTAGAACCTGAACGTCCCGAGCAGATAGACGATGTTCGCGTTATAGCTCTGGAACGCGTTCCAGCCGTTGAGATAGCTCGTCTGGTTCACCGCGGTCGGCGGCGTCGTGATCGGCAGGACCGTGTTCGTGTAGCCGTTGTACTGGTCGTCGTTGTAGTCGTACTTCTGGTACGCGTAGCCGGCAGTGAAGGACCAGTTCCTGTTGAACGTGTAGACGCCCTTGATGTTGAACGACGTGGTCTTGATGTTCGGGTAGTTCGGCAGCGGCAACGGGTTGCCGAAGTTGTTCTGCGCCGACATGTCCGAGGAACCATCGACCTGCTCGTACATCAGCGAGCCGATGACCACGAACTTCTCGTCAACGGGGAAGTCGACGCCAAGCCCGACCAGCCAGTTGTTGTTCTTGACCGAGGCGCTCCAGTTGTAGGCTTGCGCCGTCGGGTTCGGGTTGCTCGGGTCGAAGCAGTTTGGCCCGGTCGCCGCGGTGCAGGTCGGGCTCGCGCCGACATAGCGGTGGTCCGAGTCGTACTTGACGGTCTCGTAGTCCCCGAACAGGGTCACGCGCGCCGAGTTCGGAGCGCCCCAGGTCACGTTGGCGAAGACCTCGTTGCGCGTGTCGCTGGTGCGGCCGAGCGTCGTATCGCCGTACTGGTTGTCCTTGTACAGGTACTCGAAGGCCACGCCCACGCCGTCCATCGCCGCCCAGTCGAGCGTCAGCTTGAGGCGGTTCTGGGTCAGGTTGGCGAGGTCGAACGCCTTCACGAAACGGCTGAGATACGCCGCATCGTTCGGCCCCGTCCCGGCGTTGCCGAGCAGGAACGTGGAACTCCTGTCCACGTACGAATACTTCAGGCGCGCGACGAGGTTGTCGAGCGAGGAGTTCTTCCACTCGACCCAGAACGTGTTGGTGGTGGTGTCGTCGAAGTCGATGCGGTTCTGCGTGATGTGGTTGTAGTCGTAGCCGCCGCCGATCCGGTTGTGCTTGTCGAGGCGATAGTAGGCGTCGAGGCCGGCGTTTTCCTTCTGGTAGTCCCAAAGCTCGTTCTCGAACGTGCCGCCGCAGACCGCCGCGCCGCTTTCGCAGAACCCGACCTGGGTGCCGTCGTTCTTCATCTTCTGCCAGTTGAGGTAGACCCGGGTATCGAGGCCCGCCGCCGGCCGCGCCGACCAGCCGAGGGTGAACGTCTGCCGCGTCTCGTCGCCGTTGAACATGTTGGTGGTGGGCAGCATGGGAATGGAGCCGCCGTTGGCGATGTTCAAAGCGCTGGTCGGGACATTCACGTCGCTGGTGGTCTGGTCCCAGGTGTAGCGGGCCGCGACGGTGGAGTCCATCGGCAATTGCCGCCAGACGGCGTTCAACCCGAAGCGCTGGTACTGGTTGTTGGCGGGCAGGTAGGTGGTGTCCGTGCCGTTGCCGAAGAACGGGTTGGTCCACTTGAGCTGCTCGTTCTTGTTGCCGAAATTGCTGACGAGGTAGCTCGCGCTCAAGGTCATGGACTTGGTCGCATAGCCGGCTTCGACCGCCGCGTTGTTGGTCTCGAATTCGACCGGGATGGCAAGGTCGACGTAGCCGTTGCCCGGGCTCGTGCCGTTCGATGCTGCGCCAACCTTGGTGCCCTGCGTCTTGACCTGGTTGCCTTCGACGCGGAAGTACCATGGCGACTGCTGCTGCCACTCGAAGTATCCGCCTGTGTCCTTGCGGTCGTAGCCGAGGTTCACGCCGTTCCAGGTGCCCGGGTTCAACTGCGGGAAGGTCGCGGTGAGCGCCGTCCCGCCGCTGCCGGCGTAGGGCGTCAGGCCGTTGAACAGGAAGTTGTGCGGGATCCAGTTGACATACGCGCGCGCCTTGAAGACGTCGTACATGCCGCCGCGGATATTGACGTACAGGTCGTCACGGCCGAAGTTCTCGCCGTAGGCGTCGATCCACGAGCGGCTGTTGCGCCCGGTGACGCCGATGTTCGAAAGCATCCCGTTGTTCAGGTCCTGGTATTCCTGGAATTTCGACGCGTCCTTGGTGCTCGAGTCGGTAACGATGCCGCCGGCGGTGACCGATCCCGTGGAGAGGAAGGGGTCGTCCTCCGCAAAGGCGGGAGTGGCTGCAAACAGGGCGGCGATGAGGGTGGCGAGATATCTCTTGTTCACGATGGGTCTCCCGCTAGCGGATGAAGAACTGGCCACGAGCGCCTGGCGCGTTCGAGCCGTGGATCGAGTTGTGGCAGTTCGTGCAGGACCGCGCGATGAAGCGCGTGTTCACGGTCGGGTTCGGCGGGGACCCGGTGGCCGGGTTGTTGAAGGCCGCCGCGCCGCCGTAGACCGTGCCCGGGTGGCGCGCGGCATCGTGGCAGTCCTGGCACAGGTTCGGCTGCTTCTCGTTCAACAGCTTCGCGTACACCGAGCCGTGCGGGTTGTGGCAGGAGAGGCAGTTCTCCTCGACGGCCGGGTGCGCGAACATGAACGGCCCGCGCTTGTCGGAGTGGCAGGAGTAGCACTGCTGGTTCACCGTTTCCGCCTTGAGCATCGCCGGGGTGAGCGCGCCGTGCGGGTTGTGGCAGTCGGAACACTTCATCTTGTTCTCGACGATCGGGTGGTGCGAGGGCTTGAACGTCGCGGCACGGACCTGCTGGTGGCAGGTGCCGCACAGGTCGGCCTCGTTCGGGCGCATCGACGTCGTGAACGGCGACACCACGACCTTGGTCTGCTTGTTGTGGATGTTGTGGCAGCTGGCGCAGCTCACGTCGTTGCGCGAGTGCGCGCCGGCGGCCCAGAAGGCCAACTGGCGGTTGCTGTCGTGGCAGGTCAGGCACACGGCGCTTTTCTGCGCCGCGGTGGCGTCCTTGCTGGTGAAGGCGCCCACCGGCTTGGCCTTGGTCGGGTCCTTGAGGTGGGCCGTCGCATCGCCGTGGCACGCCTGGCACATGGTGCCGTCGGCGTCGTTCTTGGCGCCGTGGGGCGTCAACTGGATCGACTTGTGCGTTTCCTCATGGCACTTGGCGCATACCGGGGTGGCCCCGGTCTTGGCTGTCATCGTGGCTTGCGCCATCGCGTGACCGGCAAACAAGCAAGCGGACAGGACGGTGAGCCACCGCGCTGCCGTGGAGAATTTCAATCGCATGGCCAGACCCCCTTATTTTCTTGAATTCACGCATTACCGGGAACTTTGCCCAGTTTCCGACCTGCAAATCCGGATCGTTTGATCGAGGTCAAGCAAACGCGGGAGCTTTCCGCTTTGTTGCGAGGACGCAACAACCGCTAGGCCGCGACGAGATTCCAATGCAGGTCGTCAGCTGCCGCGCCGCCGCGCGGAGGCCATGGCGACGAAAAAGGAGGCCAGCACCGCAACGACAACCGCGCCGCCCAGCATCAGGTCGCGTTCACCCGTCCACTCCTCGACAGCGGGAAAGAACAGCTTGCCCAGCGCCATCAGGCCGATCGCGAGCCCCAACCCGGCAATCGTGAGCGCCATGATGCGCGAGGCGCTCGCGGCGGTTGCATCGGCGCGGCGCAGCAGTCGGCTGATCCACAGGCCGTTGACGCCGTCGACCAGCAGCATGCCCGCGACGAAAAGGCCGGCCACGAACAGCGCGCTCGCCGGCCCGCCGAAACGGCCGGCGGCCAGCGCGAACAGCGCCGCCTGTGAAATCGTGTCGAAGGAAAGCGCGAACAAGGCCCCGACGGCCGCCACCGCCCAGGGCTTATCGATGTCCGGGAGCCGCACGAGAAACCGCGCCTTGATCCCGACCGGGGACACCGGGTGCCTGGATCGCTCACCCAGACGTTGCGCAAGTTGACGAAGGCGAGCGCGAACAGCACCGCGGCCGAACTGAGCAGCCCGAAGGCCTCCAGCCACTGCGGCGCCTGCCAGCCCGATGCCAGCGTCCCCACGGCGAGCGCCACCGTCGCCACCACCGCACCGTGTCCCAGCGAGAAGAGCGTGCCGGCAAGGCGCGCGAGCCGCGGGTTGCGCCGGGCGTTGGCGCGCGTCAGGCCGTCGATCGTCGCAAGGTGGTCGGCGTCGAAACCGTGGCGCATGCCCAAGACGAAGGCGAGCGCGCAAAGCGCGGTCCAGGTGGCGGGCGGGGCATCCATCGCGCGGCGTCCTTGGCGGAGTCGAAGCGGTAGGAAGAGTGTTTCACATCTTCCTACTGTTGCGCAAGCGCATCCTGGGTGCCGCGGCGCGTTTACTCAGGAACGGGGTATCAGGTGCATGTGCCCGTGGTGGGGGCGGAACTTGAGCCCGGCATGCCGGTCGCCGATGTCCACCGCGACGATGCTCAGCTGGCCGTGCCGGACGCCGCGCTCGGACTGGATGGCCTCGGCAAAGGCGCGCACCCTCGTTGTCGGCCCCTTCAGGATCACGCTCTCGAGGCAGTTGGCATGGTCGAGGTGGACATGCGTGGTCGCGACCACGAGGTCGTGCTCGGCATGCTGCGCCTCGGTCAGCCGTTCCGAAAGCCTGCGCTGGTGGTGATCATATACGTAGGACAGGTTGGCCACGCAGGCGCCCTTTTTGTCGTCGGTCGCGCGGTTCGCCTCCACCTCGCGGCGCAGCAGGTCGCGCATCGCTTCCGAGCGCCCCGAATAGCCGCGCTTCGCGACCAGCGCATCGAACTCCCGGGCGAGGCCTTCGTCGATCGACATGGTGATGCGTTCCATTGCTGGTCCTCCTGTCCGAAAGCAGCGCGCCAAGGCTGGCGGGCCCGGGCGACTCTCCTGCGGGATGCGGTTACTGCGGCACGACGCGAGCGCCGTCGCCGCTGCCTTCGATATAGACGCGCTGCCCGTTGCGCAGGCCGGAGTTGCCGGGCTGGGTCACCGAGACCAGCACGCCATTCGTGGTGCGCACGATGATCTGCTGGCCGGGTTGCGGTGTGGCGTTCCTCTTCTGGACTTCGTTGCCCGCCCAGGCGCCGCCAAGCGCGCCGGCGACCATCGCCACATCGCGGCCGGTGCCGGCGCCGATCAGGCTGCCGATGCCGACGCCGGCCAAGGCGCCGACGACCGCGCCGACGCCAGCCTGGTGGTTGCTGTCGAGTTGCACGTCGGTGATCTGCTCGACCACGCCCTTGCGGATTTCGACTTCGCCGGCATTCGGGCCCGGTGTAGCGCAGGCGGCCAGCGCGAGCGCCAATGCGATCGCTGGCCAGGGTGGAAAGGGTTCGCTTCATTTCGGGCAACTCCTGTCGGGGTGGGGATGTGTCTCTGGCCTGCACGTCGCGGATGGGCCTCGCGAAATCGTCGTGAAAGAATCTGGCCGTCCGCAGGCCTTTGCGGGAAGCGGGCGGCAACAACGAGAGTGATGGTCGCCTGCCCCTTGGCCTCGCGTCAAGCACGGCCCCGCGCGAGGTGGCGTAGCATTGGTGCACGGCCAACAAACGCGCGGAGGAAACGATGATTGCGCAATCGATCGGGCATTTCATGAAGGGCAAGAAAATCCAGGAACTTCTCTCGGTCCCTGCGGCGGCCACGGTGCTCGACGCGGTCGGGCTGATGAGCCGCAAGGGCGCGGGCTCGGTCATTGTCAAGGATGCGGCCGGCGGTGTCGGCGGGATCTTCACCGAGCGCGACCTCTTGTGCCGGGTCGTCGAAAAGGGCCTCGACCCGAAATCGACGCCGATTTCCCGGGTCATGAGCCCCGACGTCCGGCGCGTGCCCTCGTCCTCGACGGTCGAGGAGACGCTGCGCCTCATGCTCCTGCACGGCCATCGGCACCTCCTGGTCGCCGACGGCACCAAGGTCGAGGGGCTGGTGTCGATTCGCGACCTGATGTCGTGGATGGTGCTCCCGGAAGAGCCGATCGCGCACGAGGGACGCCCCGGGGTGATCCGGGCGCGCGCCGAGGAGGCGGTGCGCACGGTGCAGCAGGCCGCCGGCTCCGGGACGCCGACGTCCTAGGACGCACAACGCGGGCCGCGGCGGCGGCGCAACGGAAATGGAAATGGACCCGGACATCGACATCCTGGTGAGCGAGGTCGGCCCGCGCGACGGGCTGCAGAGCGTGAAGCGCACCATGCCCACGGCCGCCAAGCATCGCTGGATCGCTGCCCTCGCCGCGGCGGGATTGCGCGAGATCGAAGTGGCCTCGTTCGTGCCGCCGAAGCTCCTGCCGCAAATGGCGGACGCCGCCGAGGTGGTGCGCGAGGCGGTGAAGATCCCCGGGCTGGTGGTGCTGGCGCTGGCGCCCAACGCGAGGGGGGCGGAGAACGCGATGGCCGCGGGCGCGCACAAGATCACGATGCCGGTGTCGGCGTCGCGCGAGCACAGCCTGAAGAACATCCGCATGACTCCCGAGGAGGCCGTCGCGCAGGTCGCGCGCGCGGTCGAGCTGCGCGATGGGCTGCCCGAAGGCCGCCGACCCGCCGTCGAAGTCGGGATCTCGACCGCTTTCGGCTGCACGATGGAAGGCGCGGTGCCGGAAGACCGCGTGATGCAGCTTGCCGCGATGCTGGCGAAAGCCGGAGCGGACTCGATCGGGCTGTCCGACACCACCGGCTACGCGAATCCCGTGCAGGTGAGGCGCATGTTCGCGCGGCTGAAACGCGAGATCGGCGAGCGCCTCGGCGGCGCGCACCTGCACAACACGCGCGGGCAGGGACTGGCCAACGTCGTTGCCGCGCTGGACGCCGGCGTCACGACTTTCGATTCCTCGCAGGGCGGCCTCGGCGGCTGCCCCTACGCGCCGGGGGCGACCGGCAACATCGTCACCGAGGACCTCGTCTTCCTGCTGGAAGCGATGGGGCTGCGCACAGGCATCGACATCGGCAATCTGCTCGCCGCGCGGCCGCTGGTGCTGGAGGGACTCCCCGGCGAACCCCTCTACGGGCACCTTCCCGACGCCGGCTTCCCAAGGGCTTCGTCCGCTGCGGGAAGCGCTGCCTGACAGGAAGAGCATCCCTGCCCGAAGCAGGTCTCCCGCTTCCCGGCGGCATCTCCGGTCACGTTGACGCAAGTCAAACCGTCGAGGTCCGCCTGGCGCAATCTGGAACATGAGGGGGTGCCTCGCCATGCTCGAGCCCATCGCATCCGTGGAAGAGTTTTACGCCCATGCGCTCGCCATCGAACGCGAGGCCGCGAAGTGTTACCGGGAATTCCAGGAGCACTTCACTGGCCGGGGCGAGGAAGTCCTGGCCGGCCTGTGCGGCAATCTTGCTCACTTCGAGCAGGAGCATTACGAGCTCCTGCTCGACCGCGCCAAGGCGATGAAGCTGCCCGAGCTTTCTGCCGACCGCTATCGCTGGCTCGAGTCGGGGCCGCCGGAATGCGTCGACCACGCGCTCGTCTTCCGCGTGGCCAGCCCCCGCCAGCTCCTCGAGATCGCGCTCAAGGCCGAGAAGAACGCCTGTCGCTTCTTCGAGTGGGTCGCGGGAACGGCGGCCGATGGCGAGGTCCGCGCCCTTGCCGGGGAGATGGCGCGCGAGGAAGCGGAACACGTCCAATGGGTGACGCTCGTCCTCGAGCACGTGCGTCCGGACGGCATCGACTGGGATGGGCTCCTCGCCGCCGGCGGCGGCCCGGGACTCGCGCTCGGGGCAGAGCGGCGGCTTCACCGCGGCTCGGGCTCGGGCAAGGCGGATCGCACCAGGGGACCTTCCAGCTAGCCTTGCCCGGCATCGGCGTTGCCCTCTGCCTGGTGCAGGCGCAAAATCCGACGGGCGCGATGCCCGGCGGCGCGAAACCAGCCGGGAACGGTTGCCGGCAACCAGCGCACAGGAACGACCGCATGACCGACAAGGCATTGCCGCTCGAAGGTATCCGCGTCGTCGAGTTCGTGCACATGGTGATGGGCCCGGCCTGCGGCCTCGTGCTTGCGGACCTCGGCGCGGAGGTCATCAAGGTGGAGCCCGTGCCGGAAGGCGACAACACGCGCCGCCTCACCGGCTCCGGCGCCGGCTTCTGGGTCACCTACAACCGAAACAAGAAGAGCCTCGCCGTCGACCTGAAATCGCCCGAGGGCATGGCGGCGGTGAAGAAGCTGCTTGCGACGGCCGACGTGATCACGGAGAACTTCCGCCCCGGCGCGATGGACAAGCTGGGACTGGGCTACGAAGGCGTGAAGGCGCTGAAGCCCGAGATCGTCTATTGCTCGATGAAGGGCTTCCTTCCCGGGCCCTACGACCAGCGCACGGCGCTCGATGAAGTGGTGCAGATGATGGGCGGGCTCGCCTACATGACCGGTCCCGAGGGCAGGCCGCTGCGCGCGGGCGCCTCGGTGAACGACGTCATGGGCGGCATGTTCGCGGCGATCGGGATCCTCGCCGCGATCATCGAACGCCGTCGCACGGGGCGCGGGCAGTACGTGCAAAGCGCGCTCTTCGAGAACACCGTGTTCCTCGTCGCGCAGCACATGATGCAGTACGCGGTCACGGGCAGGCCCGCCGCGCCCATGCCCAGCCGGCTCGCCTCGTGGGCGGTGTACGACGTCTTCGACACCGGCGACGGCGCGCAGGTGTTCGTCGGCGTCGTGAGCGATACGCAATGGAAGGTCTTCTGCCGCGACTTCGGCCTGCCGGAACTCGACGCCGACGCGACGCTCGCCACCAACAACCAGCGCGTGCATGCGCGCGACCGCTTCCTTCCGGCGATCCGCAAGCGTTTCCTCGACCTCACCAAGGCCGAGTTGATGGGCAAGTGCGAGAAGGCGGGACTGCCGTTCGCGCCGATCGTGAAGCCCGAGGACCTCTTCGACGATCCGCACCTCAATGCTTCCGGCGGCTTCGCCCCGATCACGCTGCCCGACGGGCGGGCGGCCCGCGTGCCGGTCCTGCCGCTGGAGATGGACGGGCGCCGCTTCGGCGTGCGCCACGACGTGCCGAAGCCGGGCGAGGACTCGCGCGACGTGCTGGCTGCGTTGGGCTATCCGCCGGAGCAGATCGACCGGCTGGTTGCCGGCAAGGTCATCGGCATACGGGGAGAAACGACATGACAGGCATCAATGGCGACCGGCTCAAGGCCATCCTTGCGACTGTCGAGATGGCCAGGGCCGCGCCGCTGCCCGCCGGCCGCCGCTCGTCGCTGCTGATCGAGCACGGCACGATGCAGTTGCGCTTCTACGCGCCGCGCGGCAGCGACCCGCAGACGCCGCACGACGCAGGACGAGCTCTACGTGGTGTGGAAGGGCCAGGGCTGGTTCGTGAACGGTGCCGAACGCCACCGCTTCGCGCCGGGCGACGTCCTGTTCGTCCCGGCGGGCGTCACGCACCGCTTCGAGGATTTCACCGGCGACCTCGAGGTGTGGGTCGTCTTCTGGGGGCCCAAGGGCGGCGAGCATCCGGCCGGTGAAGCGCGGGGATGAGCGTGGGCAAGTCGATCTCCATCGGCCTCGTCGGCGACCGCAAGGCGGCCGTGACAGCGCACAAGGCGATTCCCGTCGCGCTCCAGCTCGCGGCCGAGGCGCTCGGCCTCGGCATCCAGGCCGACTGGGTGCCCACGCGCGAGATACGGGATGCTTCGCGGGTCGCTTCGTTCGACGGCCTGTGGTGCGTGCCGGCGAGCCCCTACGAGAACATGGAGGGCGCGCTGTCGGCGATCCGGTTCGCGCGCGAGATGCGCCGGCCGTTCCTCGGCACCTGCGGCGGGTTCCAGCATGCGGTGGTCGAATATGCGCGCAACGTGCTCGGGTGGGAGGATGCCGAGCACGCCGAGACCGCGCCCGATGCCGCACGGCTTGTCATCGCGCCGCTGGCGTGCGCCCTCGTCGAAGTCCGCGATGCCATCCGTTTGCTCGCGGGGACGCGAATCGCCGCGGCCTATGGCGCCGGCGAAATCACCGAGGGATATCACTGCAGTTACGGGCTCAGCCCGGTGTTCCGGGATCGTCTTGTCTGCGGGCCGCTTCGCGTGAGCGCCGAAGACGCCGCGGGCGAAGTGCGCGCGGTCGAGCTCGACGGCCATCCCTTCTTCGTCGCCACGCTCTTCCAGCCGGAGCGCGCGGCGCTCGAGGGCCGGTTGCCGCCGCTGGTCGCGGCATTCGCGCGCGCCTGCCTCGAAGTATGATGTCGGTCTTCCGGAAAACCAGTTCACCTTGAGGACGATGAAATGAGCGACAAGAAGACCATTGCAGTAGTGGGCGCGACCGGCGCGCAGGGCGGCGGCCTGGTGCGCGCCATCCTCGCCGACCCGTCGGGCGGCTTTCGCGCGCGCGCGATCACGCGGGACGTGAATTCCGACAAGGCGAAGGAGCTGGCGAAACTCGGCGCCGAGGTGGTTGCCGCCGACATCGACGACGAGGCGAGCCTCGCGCGCGCGCTGCGCCGGCGCCCACGGCGCGTACTTCGTGACCTTCTTCTGGGCGCATTTCTCGCCGGACAAGGAAAAGGCCGAGATCCGCAGCATGGCGCGCGCAGCGAAGGCGGCGGGAACGAAGCACGTGATCTGGTCCACGCTCGAGGACACGCGCCAGTGGGTCCCGCTCTCCGACAGCCGCATGCCGACGCTGATGGGCGAATACAAGGTCCCGCACTTCGACGCCAAGGGCGAATCGAACAAGGTGTTCACCGAGATGGGCGTGCCCACGACGTTCCTGAACACGTCGTTCTACTGGGACAATTTCATCTATTTCGGCATGGGGCCGAAGAAGGGCCCGGACGGCACGCTCGCGATCACGCTGCCGATGGGCGACAAGAAGCTGCCCGGGATCGCCGCCGAGGACATCGGCAAGTGCGCCTACGGCATCTTCAAGAAGGGCGCCGAGTACATCGGCAAGACGGTCGGCATCGCCGGCGAGCACCCGACCGGCGCGCAGATGGCCGCGGCGATGACAAAGGCGCTCGGCAAGGAAGTGCGCTACAACGCCGTGACGCCGGAAGCGTTTCGTGGCTTCGGTTTCCCCGGCGCCGAGGACCTCGGCAACATGTTCCAGTTCAAGGCCGACTTCGAGGAAATGTTCTGCGGCGCGCGCAGCCTCGCCGTCTCCCGGGCCCTGAATCCCGAGCTGATGACATTCGCGCAATGGCTCGCGAAGTACAAGGACCGCATCCCGCTCGAGTGATTTCCCTCAACTCGTCGTCCCGGATCGGGTCCGGGACCCAGCGCTTTTGATCGAAGACACTGGATTCCGGGTCAAGCCCGGAATGACGAGAATTCCTAGGCGACGAGCGCGGTGCCCTCGTCGATGCCGAGCATGATGTTCATGTTCTGCACCGCGGCGCCCGAGGCGCCCTTGCCGAGGTTGTCCAGCCGCGAGATCGAGCACCATGTGCTCGTCGTTGCCGAAGACGAAGATGTCGTTGCGGTTGGTGTCGTTCGTGCCCAGCGGATCGAAGAAGCCGTCGTGCAGGTTCGCGGCATCGTCGAAGGGCATGACCTTCACGAAGCGCTCGCCGGCGTAGAACTCCGCCAGCATGTCGCGCACGTTGCGCGCAGTCGGCTTCTTCGCCAGCAGCCGGGTCGCCAGTGGCACCGTCACTGCCATGCCCTTGTAGAAGTCGCAGGCGATCGGGTTGAACTCCGGCGCGAAGTCGAGCCCGCTGTACTTCTGCATTTCCGGCAGGTGCTTGTGCTTCATGGCGAGCGCGTAGTGGCGCGGCGCGCCCAGGGGGAAGCGGGGGCGCCCCGGCGCCTCGTATTCGGCGATCATCTTCTTGCCGCCGCCCGAATAACCGGTGAGGGAATGGCAGGTGACGGGATAGTCCTTCGGCACCACGCCGGCGGACACCAGCGGATGCATCAGGAGGATGAACCCCGCCGCGTGGCAGCCGATGTTGGCCACACGCCTGGCCTCGCGGATCTTCGCGCGCTGCGCCTTGTTCAGCTCCGGCAACCCATACACCCAGGACAGCTCCGTGCGATGCGCGGTGCTCGCGTCGATGAGGCGCGTGCGGTCATTGGTGACGAGCGCGGCGGACTCCTTCGCCGCGGCGTCGGGCAGGCAGAGGAAGGCGACGTCGGCCTCGTTCAGGAGGCGCTTCCTCTCGGCGGTGTCCTTGCGCTTTTCCGGGTCGATCTCGATGAGCGACACGCCGCCGTGGCCGAGCAGCCGGTCGCGGATCTGCAGCCCAGTCGTGCCTTCCTGGCCGTCGACGAATACCTTGTGCATCACAATGCCTGCCTTGGGAGAAGTCGGAACGCCATTGTACGGCGCGGCGCCCGAACCGCGGTCACTGGGTCGCGGTAAGCCCGCCGTCGAGGTAGAGCACCTGGCCGGTGACGAAGTCCGAGGCGGGCGAGGCGAAGAACAGCGCGGCCCCGGCGATGTCCGCGGGCTGCGCAACTCGCCCGAGCGGGATGCGTTCCAGCAGGCGCCGGTAGCGTTGCTTGTCCTCGAACCATTTCTTCGCCGCCTCGGTTTCGACCACAGTCGGCGCGATGCCGTTCACGCAGATGCCGTGCGCGGCGAGCTCGCCGGCGTGTTGCTTGACCAGCATCACCAGCGCGCCCTTGGTGGCGCAGTAGGCCGAGTAGCCGTTCTGCGCCATGCCTAGCTGCGCGCGCACGGACAGGAGGTGGATCTGCTTGCCGCCGCGGGCCGCCGCGACCTGCCGCTTTGCCACCGATTGCGACAGGAACATCGCCGACTTGAGGTTGGTGCGGTAGATCTCGTCAAAGGTCTCCTCGGTGACATCGGCATGCTTCTGCTCGCGGTTCTTGCCGACGCAGTTCATCAGGATGTCGATTGCGCCGAATTCCCTGGTGACGCGCTCGACCGCCGATTCGATGGCTTTCACGTCGGTAGCGTCGAGTGACAGTCCCATGGCGCGGTGGCCCGAAGCGCGGAGCTCAGCCGCAAGGCGTTCTGCCTTTGCGCCGTCGCGCCCTGCGATGGCCACTTGCGCGCCGGCTTCCGCATAGGCCTTGGCGATGGCTGCGCCGATTTCCCCGTAACCGCCGGGGAGGAAGGCTGTCTTTCCTGTCAGTTTGAAAGGGTCAGGCATCGTGAGTCTTCAGGATTTGGATTGGAACCGCCGATGAACGCCGATGAACGCCGATAAGACATTGATAGCTGGCGGCTGCGGCAATCGATCGAGTTTCCCCGGCCAAAATCGAATTTGATTTTGGGTTTATCGGCGTTCATCGGCGTTCATCGGCGGTTAATTCTGCTCTTTCCTAATCCATCAACAAGCCACCGTTGATATCGACGACCTCGCCGGTGATGAAACCGGCAAGGGGAGAAGCGAGGAAGCGCACGACGTGCGCGAACTCATGTGGTTCGCAGAACCGCCCGACGGGAATCGTCGCCAGCAAGGTGGCACGCTGTGCCTCGGTGAGCCCTTGCGTGACCATCGGCGTGTTCACGTAGGCGGGGGCAATGGCATTGACCGTCACGCCGAAAGCAGCGGACTCGCGCGCCAGCGAAAACGTGAGCGAAGCGAGCGCGCCCTTCGAGGTGGCATAAGCGGTCCCGGCGGTGAGCCCCCCGGTCTTCGCGGCGAGCGAGGTGACATTGATGATGCGCCCCCATTGCCGCGCCTTCATGCCGGGCAGCACCGCCTGCGCAAGGTAGAACGCCCCATCGAGGTTGGTGGCGAGCACGCGATGCCATTCCATTTCCGTGGTCGCCTCGGCCTTGTTGTTGGTGAGGATGCCGGCGTTGTTGACGAGCACGTCGATCACGCCAAAGTCTTCATCGATCCTGGTGACGGCGGCCTTCACCGCGGCGGCATCGCCGATGTCGAGCGCCACGCGCAGCGTTTCGCCAGACAGACCCTGCGCCGCGGTTTCGAGCCGCGAGGCATCGAGGTCCACCATCACCACGCGCGCACCGTCTTCCAGCAGGACTTTCGTCGCCGCGAGGCCCATCGTCCCTGCTGCGCCCGTGACGAGCGCCGTCTTTCCGGAAAGGGGAGTCATGGCTTGATTCTATCCGCTCAGGTGTCGAGCACGCTCTTCTTGCCGAAAAGCCCGCGCGCACGGAAGGTCACGACGGCGATGAAGAGCAGGTACATTGAAAGCAGCGACAACTCGGAAGCGTAGGCGCCGGTGAGCCCGACGACGACGCCGACCATGATGCCGGCCACCACCGCGCCCCAGAAACTGCCCACGCCGCCCAGCACGATGATCAGGAACGCGGGCACCAGGGCATCGACGCCGACATGCGGGCGGATACCCCAGATTGGCGCCATGATTACCCCCGCAACCGCCGCGAGCGAAGTGCCGAGCGCGAATACGCCGAGGCGCAGTCGCGAAAGGTTGTAGCCGAGCGCGCGCACCATCTCGCTGTCGTGCGCGCCGGCCTTGATGATGGCGCCCACTTTCGTGCGCTCGATGAACAGCCAAAGCGCGAAGATCGCGGCCACCGCAAAGGCGCAGGCGAAGAATCGGTATTTCGCGTAGATCAGGTCGCCCAGCAGTACTGCGCCCGAGATGACGTCCGGTACGGGAAGCGTTTTCTCGTTCGAGCCCCACAACAGCCGGATCAGCTCCTCGATCACCAGCGCCGCGCCGAAGGTGAGGAGCAGCCCGTAGAGCGGATCCTTGCCGTAGGTGCGGCGCATCGTGAGTTCGAGCAGCATGCCGAACAGCCCCACCAGCAATGGCGCCACCAGCAGCGCAATCGCATAACGCGATCCCAACGGCAGCTCCATGTACCCGGCCATGGGCCCGGCAAGGAAGCCGACGTTGGGCGCGACCAGGAACAGCGCGACATACATCCCGAGGGCGAACAGCGACCCGTGCGCCAGGTTGATCACCTCCATCACGCCCACGATCAGCATGAAGCCGAGCGCGATCAACGCGAACAGCAGCCCGAGCGACAGGCCGTTGACCAGGTGCGGGAGGAGGTTGGCGATCACGCTACTGTTCGTACGTCGGCGTGGCTTCGTAGGACTCCAGCTTGCAATTGAGCGGCGCCTCCTTGTCCTCGCACTCCTGCGGCGTGGCTTCGGTCATGATCCTGAAGATGTCGTCCTTCTCCGCCGGCTTGTCGTTGTAGGACGCCATGTAGATGGTCTGTTGCAACTGGTGGGTGGTCGGGTTCATGTACGCATCGAAGGCCTGCATGCGGTCCCTCGCCGATACCTTCAGGTTCTCCAGTTCCTTGATGATCTTGATGTTGTTGGTGGAGCCGGCGCGCTCTGCCGCACGCAGCAGTTCGCGCGTGCCCATGTAGCCGTTGTAGTAGACGTTGCCCGGCACCTTGATCTGCACGCCGGGGTAGGCCTTCTGGTAGGCGGCGACGAATTCCTTCACGCCCGGCAGGTCGAGCCTCCAGTACCACGTGGTGCCGAACACGCCGAAGATTTCCTCCGGCCCGAGTCCATACACGTCCGGCCAGTCTTGCTGGTTGTTGATCCAGGCGACCGAGTTGTTCATCTTCATCTGGACTACTTGCTTGCGCAGCGCCTTGATGTCGTCGCCGCCCACCGCGGTGGCCACAGCCGAGGGCTTCAGCTGCTGGATCTTCAGCAGGTAGGCGCTGAAGTCGCGCGTGTTCTGCGGCACCAGCATTTCCTCGATGACCTTGCCGCCGTTCGCCTCGATGATGGCGCGCGTCGCCTTCGACGTGTTGTGGCCCCAGACGTAGTCGTTGGTGAGCAGGATCCAGTTCTTGCCGTTCACTTTCATCGCGTTCTTGACGATGGCGAGCGCGAAGTTGGTGCCGTTGCCGTCCCAGACGAATTTCACGCGGTGGCAATTGGCGCCGGCCTCGGTGGGCGAGCTGGAGTTGGTATTGAGATAGATGCAGCCGTACTTCTGCGCCACTTGCGAGATCGCATTGGCGACACCCGAGTGCAGCCCGCCGATGAGGAAGGCGACTTCGTTCCGCGTGATCATGCGTTCGGCCACGCGCGAGCCGGTGGCGGGCGTGGTCTCCGTGTCCATGTGGATCGCTTCGATCGGCCTGCCGAGGAGCCCGCCCTTCTCGTTGAACTCCTTGATCGCGAGCGAGGCGCCGAGGCGCTCCATCTGGCCCGAGGCCCCGTACTGGCCGCTCGCGTCCATGCAAAGGCCGATCACCAGCGGCTTCTTGCCTGCCGCCTGCGCGAAAGCCTGGTTGGCTTTCCACGGGCCGTAGAACGTGGCGGCACCCGTGCCGAGCGCGATGGCTTGCAGCAGGCTGCGGCGTTGCTTCGAGACCGGCTTGTCTTTCTTGTCTTCGTTCATTTTCTCTCCTCCTTCTGGACGTTCAGCGTTTGACGATGGGGGAACCGATCAATTTCTCCTGCGCTTCGATCATCGAGGCAAGCAACTTGTCGCCGAGTCCGAGCGCGACGGCCTGGGCGAAAGACTGGTGGACGCTCTCGCCGACATGGCTGGGGACGGGGAGCGACTCGGCAAGATGGGTGTAGTAACGCAGGTCCTTCGCCGCGTTGACGATGGAGAACTTCATGCGCGTGAGGTCGCCTGCCACGGCGCCCCCGGCGACCATCTGGAAGATGTTGGAGTTGAGCGCGCCCTGCGAGACCACTTCGAAGAGCTTGTCGAGCCTGACCCCCGCCTTCGAGGCAACCGCGAATGCCTCGGCGATGCTGGCGACGATGGTGAGCGCCATGAAATTGTTGACGAGCTTCAGCGTGTGCCCGGCGCCGGGCGGGCCGACGTGGAAGATGTTCTCGCAGAAGGCGGCGAGCACCGGCTTCACCGTGGCAAAGTCGGCATCGCTCGCGCCGACCATCGTGTTCAGGCGGCCTTCCTCCGCCTCCTTGGGCGTGCGGGCGAGCGGGGCGTCGATGAAGGTAGCGCCCTTGGCGGCGAGCGCGTCGCGCGCTTTCGCAGTCGAGCCGGGCTCCGCGGTCGAGGTATCGATGACCATGAGCCCCTTCCTCGCCACGCCGAGAATGCCGTCGGCGCCGAAGATCACTTCTTCGACTTGCGGCGAGCCCGTGACGCAAAGGATCACGACATCGGAGGCGCTTGCGACTTCGGCGTTGGTCTTCGCTTGCTTCGCGCCCGCGGCGAGCAGGTCGGCGGCGCGCGCGCGGTCGCGATGTACCTTGAGAGTCAGCGGGAAGCCCTTGGCGATGAGGTTCTTCGCCATGCCGTGGCCCATCATGCCGATGCCGATGAAGCCGATGCGGGGATTGCTCATTTGACTGCCTCCAATATCGTTGGGAATGCGGACTCGCGGCGCGCCTCCTCCCAGAGGGCGCCGATGTCGAGGTAACGTTTCATGACGGTCTCGACGACGGCGCGGTCGGCCATGCGCCCCGAGAACCATTCGGTCGCGGCGTCGGCGAAGATCGAGCGGCCCACCGCGAAGCCGCGCACCCAGCGGCTGCGCATCGCGGCGGCGAAGCTTTCGCGCAACTGGTCGTCCCCGGCTTCCATGCCGAGCACCAGCACGCCGCGGCAATGCGGGTCGTGCCTGTCGATCACGGCGTCGATCGCGTGCCACGCGGCGGCGTCGGTCGCGGGCGGCAACTTCCACCAGTCGGGACGGATGCCGGCCGCATAGAGCGCCTCGAGCGCGCGTGCCACCGTCTTCGCGTCGTTGCCGGGTCGGTGCGGCGGGATGATCTCGAGCAGGAGCTCGTGGCCGGTCAGCGCGCAAGCCTGCGGCCAGCGCGGTGAGGCTTTCCACTTGTGCGTCGCGCAGCGGCGCCGGATCGTCGGCGTGGAAGAAGGCGAGGCACTTCACGACGTGCTCGGCGGGCCAGGTGCGCAGCTGCAGCCCGACATTACTGCCGCCTTCGAATTCCAGCGGCACCGAACCGGGCGCTTCCACGGGACGCGCCACCCACCAGCCCTGGCCGGTGAGCCTGGGCAGCGTGGCCTCGCCGTAGCGGTCGTCGAGCAGCACGCCGGCGGGGACATTGCGGCCCTCGTTGGCTTCGATGAAGGCCTGCGCCACCAGCGCCTTGAAGTCGGCGATGCGCTCCAGCGGCGCGCCATGCGCTTCGGCGATGAGCTCCAGTTGCGAGCGATGGTCGAAGGCAAGGATGTGCAGCGGCGTGGCGATCGGTGAACGCGTGGTTGCGCGATGCACATGCTCCAGTTCGCGGTCGAAACGCAATTTCGGAACGGTGACGCCGCGCGCGAGGAAGGCTGCAGTTCGACCCAGCTGGGGATGGCCGGCGCGCAGCCGTGGCGCGAGACCACCAGCGCGCCGCAGGCATTGGCGAAGCGCAGGCTTTCCTCCAGCGGCTGCGCCGCGCAGCCAGCCGCGCAGCAGCCCCGCCATGAACGCGTCGCCCGCGCCGAGCACGTTGAACACCTCGACCGGGAAGCCTGCGGCAGCCACGCCGTCCTCGACGCGCCCCGGGATCTCGCCGGGGAAGGCGACGCAGCCCGTCCGCGCCGCGCTTCAGTACGATGAGCGCCGCGCTCTTCTCGCGCAGGCGGCGCAGCGCGGCGAGCGTGTCGTGCGCACCTCCGGCGATGCGAATCTCTTCTTCGGTGCCGACGACCAGGTCGCAGGCGGGGAGGATGGAGGCCATGCGCCGCGTGACTTCGGTGGAGGCCACGTAGCGCGCCTCGCCGTCGCCGGGCGCGGCCAGGCCCCACAGCACCGGGCGGTAGTCGATGTCGAGGATGACGCTCGCGCCGGCGGCCTTCGCGAGCTGCACCGCGCGCTCGCAGGCGGCAAAGGTGCCGTCCTGCGAAAGGTGCGTGCCGGAGAGCAGCAGCGCGCCGGCGGCCGCGATGACGGCGCCGTCGATGTCGCTCGGCGCGCAGCCCCATGTCGGCGCAGTCGTGGCGGTAGAAGATGTGCGGGAAGGTATCTGCGTCGCGGATGGCAAGGAACACGAGTGCCGTGAGGCGCTTTTCGTCGGTGGACACGTTGCCGACATCCACGCCTTCGCGCGCGAGCGTCTCGCGGACGAAACGGCCGTTGTGCTCGTCGCCGACGCGCGTGATCATCGCCGCCCTGAGTCCGAGGCGGGAGGCTCCGACGGCGGTGTTGGCGGGCGAGCCGCCGAGATACTTGGCGAAAGTCGAGACGTCTTCCAGCCGGCAGCCGAGCTGCTCGCCGTAAAGGTCGACCGCGGCACGGCCCAGGCAGGCGACATCGAAGCGGCGCTCGCCGGCCATGTTCAGTTGCGCGTGGCCGCGCTTCGTTGCCCGGCGGGCTTGCGCGCGTTGCGTCCGGCGGTCTGGTAACCGACGCTCACCACCAGCGCCTGGGCGAGGCACATCGGTTCCACCAACGAGCGGAACGGCCGGTCGCTGTGGTCGCCCAGGTCGAAGGCGAGGCTGGCCGTGCCGTGCAGCGGGCTCATCGGGCTGTCCGTGATCACCACCACCGGCACGTGGCGGCGGTGGCAGTCGGCGGCAAGCTCGATCACTTCCGGGGAATAGTTGCGGAAGCTCACCGCGATCAGCACGTCCTTCGGGCCGATGCCGCGCGCCTGCTCCTGCAGCATGCCGCCGACGCCATCCATGAGCGTCACCGGCAACTCGAGTTGCGACAGCGCATAGGAGAGATAGCAGGCGACCGGGAAGGCGCGGCGTTGCGCCAGCACATGGATGCGCTCGGCACCGGCCAGCAGCTCGACCGCCTGCTCGAGCAGCGCGGGCTCCACGTGGTCTTCGAGGTGGGCGAGGTTGGCGACCGAGTCGGCGACGAATTCCCGCAGCACCGAGGCCGGGCGCTCCGCCGCGCGTCCCTTGCCGCGGCGCAGGCCCTCGATGCGTTCGCGGTAACTCGAGGAGCGTTCGAGCAGCCGCTCGCGGAAGACCTGCTGCATGTCGCTGTAGCCGGAGTAGCCGAGCGCCTGCGCGAAGCGCACCATCGCCGACGGTTGCACGTCGACCTTGGCGGCCGCGGCCGCGACGGTATCGAGCGCGACATCCTGGGGGTGGTCCAGGGCGTAGCGCGCGATGCGCTGCAACTGGCGCGAGAGGTCCGGGAATCGCTGGGCGATCTCGTCCTTGAGTTGCTGGAAATTGGCGGCGCGCGGGTCCATGGCGAGGTGATTAGAACAAATGTTCTTGCAAAATGCAATACTAGAACGTATATTCCCGACACCGAAACGCTCGCAAGACCGATAGATGATTGCAAGCACCGCGCGAACGCCCCTCGTCACGCCCGCCATGCTGGCGACTTTCGCCTTGCTGGCGAGCGCGCCCTTGTGGGTGAACAAGGTGGGCCTGTATCCCTACCTCGCGCTGGAAATCATGATCTGGATGATCTTCGCGCTCGGCTATAACCTGCTGCTGGGCTACGGCGGACTGCCTTCCTTCGGCCACGGCGCCTTCTTCGGTGTCGGTGCCTACGCCTTCGGACTCCTGCAGCTCAAGTTCGGCCTCGGCCTCGTCGCCGGGCTCGCGGGCGCGGTGCTGGTTGCCGCGCTGGCGGGCGCCGTGGTGGCGGCCTTCATCTCGCACCGTCGCGGCATCTACTACGCGCTGCTGACCATCGCCTTCGGCCAGGTGCTGTGGTTCATCGCCTTCAAGTGGCACAGCGTCACGGGCGGCGAGGACGGGCTCCTCAACATCAAGCGCGCGCCTTTGGAGTTGGGCTTCGCCACGATCCCGCTCGACTCCAACACCGCGCTCTACTACTTCACGCTGGCGATGTTCGTGCTGGTGGTGGTGTTCCTGTACCGGCTGATCCACTCGCCTTTCGGTCGCGTGCTCCAGGCGGTCAAGCAGAACGAGGTGCGCGCCGCCTTCCTGGGCCACCACACCTGGCGCTACAAGTTCACCGCATTCGTGATCTCGACCGCCGTCGCGGGGATGGCCGGCGCGCTCTTCGCCATGGCGCAGCAGTCGGCCTATCCGAACGTGATGAGCCTGCACAATTCAGGATTCGTGGTAATGATGGTGCTGATCGGCGGCGGCCTCGTGAGCTTCTGGGGGCCGGTGATCGGCGCCGCGTTCTTCATCCTCGCGCGCGACCTGCTCGGCGCCTACACGGAGACTTGGCTTCTCTGGTACGGGCTCACCTTCATGGCAATGGTGCTGTTCAAGCCGGAGGGCATCGCCGGCATCTGGCAGTCGATCCGCGCGCGCAGGGCGGTGGTGGCGACGTGAGCGCAATCTTTGCCGCGCAGGGACTGGCCAAGCGCTTCGGCGACCGGGTCGTGCTGCAGGACGTCGGGTTCGAGGTCGCCGAGGGCGAAGTGCACGGGATCATGGGCCCCAATGGGGCGGGAAAGACGACCTGCTTCAACGTCCTCACCGGGACGCACCGCCCGGACGCCGGACGCGTGAGCTTCGCCGGCGAGGACATCACCGGGCTCGCCCCGCGCGCGATCGCCCGGCGCGGCATCGCGCGTTCCTTCCAGTTGATGAACCTGTTCAACGATTTCACTGCACTCGAGAACGTGACCATGGCCACGCCGGAGTTGCGCGAACGGGGCTTCGACTGGCTGCGGGATGCGGCCGGGCTGGCCGCCGCGCGAGAACGCGCCCTGCATACGCTGGAGTCGGTCGGGCTTGCCGATCGCGCCGGCGTGGTGGCAAGGAGCCTCGCCTACGGCGACCGGCGCGCGCTCGAGATCGGCGTGGCGCTCGCAGGAAACCCGCGCCTGCTTTTCCTCGACGAGCCGACGGCGGGACTGGGTGCCGAGGGCATCACGCGCGTTGCCGACCTCGTTCGATCGCTTCGAGGCAAGGTGACGATGGTGATCATCGAGCACGACATGCGCTTCCTGTTCGGGCTGGCGGAACGCATTTCGGTGGTGCACTGGGGGCAGGTCATCGCCCGCGGCACGCCGGCGGAACTGCGCGCGAACCCCTGGGTGCAGCGCTCCAACCTCTCTTCCTTCGCCATCCCCGCGCAAGCGGGGATCCAGCCGCTAAATTCCTGCCTCCGCGGGAATGACGACAAGAAATGATCCTCGACCTCTCCGCCATCGATACCTATTACGACGAGACTCAGGCGTTGTTCGGCGTTTCGCTCAACGTCGCGGCAGGGGAAGTGGTCGCGCTGCTGGGGGCCAACGGCGCGGGCAAGACCACGACGCTGCGCTCCATCCTCGGCCTCACGCGAGCGCGCCATGGCAGCGTGCGATTCGACGGGCGCGACGTCTCGCAGGTGCCGACGCACGAGATCGCGCGCGCCGGGGTCGGTTGGGTGCCGGACGACAGGCGCATCTTTCCCACCCTGACGGTCGCGCGGAACCTCGCAATCGCCTGCAAGAAGACGCGCTTCCGGTCCTGGGCGCTCAAGGAGTGCTTCGAGGTTTTCTCCGCGCTCGAATACCTGATGAAGCGCGAATGCGAGAACCTTTCCGGCGGCGAGATGCAGATGGTGGCGATCTCGCGCGTGCTGCTCGGGGCCCCCGGGCTGGTGCTGATGGACGAGCCCAGCCAGGGACTCGCGCCGAAAGTCGTGCAGGACGTCATGCGCGTCGTGCGCCGCCTGCGTGACGAAGGCGTGGGCGTCCTGCTGGTGGAACAGAACGTCGCGACCGCCCTGGATGTCGCCGATCGCGCCTACGTGCTCGATCGCGGCAAGGTCGCCTTCTCGGGAACGGCGGCGCAATTGCGCGACGACGCGGCGCTGCGTACGAGGCTGCTTGGCACATGAGCATGCTCAAGGTCGAAGCGCTCACCAAGGTCTACACGCGCGGCCGCTTCTCGCGCGCGCCGACCTTCAGCCTCGAGGCCGATTTCGCCATCGACAAGCCGGCAATCGTCGGCGTGATGGGGCCGAACGGTTCGGGCAAGACCACGCTATTCGAGCTGATCACCGGAAGCAACCAGCCGACGTCGGGGCGCGTGCTCTGCAACGGGCAGGACATCCACCGGGTGCGCTACGAGCAGCGTTCCCGGCTGGCGATGCACTACCACCAGTCCTACCAGGTGCGCTCGATCAAGCGCGGCAAGCCCTCCTTCCTGCTCGAGCAGGCGTTGGGGGACAAGGCGGTGATCCACCTGTTTGACGAGCCGCAGTTCAACACCCAGGACGGCTACATCGGCTTCATGCTCGACTTCTTCCGCCGCCTGAAGGACGAGGGCAAGGTCGTGTTCGTGTGCCTGCACCCCAACGAGCCGTTCCACGTCGAATTGATGGGCGAGATCTGCGAACGCTTCATCTTCGTGCGCCAGGGCCGGCTGGCCCATGCGGCCACGCTCGCCGGCATGGCGGAAAACGCTCCGTTCCGCGACTACCTCGGCAAGCTCGCAGCCACCGTCGTTTCCTGAGGTCATTGTCCTGTCGCGGCAATGCTCCTAGACTTGCGGGCATGAAAACCTCCCGCCCCGTTGCCGCGCTCTCTTTCCTTCCTGTTCGCCATAGCTGCTGCTCGCCGGCTGCGCGTCCGGTCCTTCCGCCGAGGCCCCGCCGCCGCCCAAGCTCGTGGTGCTGGTCGTGGTCGACGGGCTGCCGCAGCGGCAGGTGCTCGATCACCGCGAGCAGCTCGCGCCCGACGGCTTCCGCCGCTTCCTCGACCGCGGCCGGTGGTTCTCGCAGGCCAACTACGGCTACGCGTACACCGTGACGGCCGCGGGACACGCGGCGCTGCTCTCGGGCGCCTACCCGCACCGCTCGGGCATCATCGGCAACGAATGGCGCGATCCGCAGACGGGGCAGACGGTCTACTGCACCGGCGACACGGCCTATACCTACATCGGGCACAAGACGTCGGCGCTCGATGGCACCAGCCCGCGCAACATGAAGGTCGAGACGCTCGGCGACGTGATGAGGCGCGAGAGCGCGGGCAAGGCCAAA
Source organism: uncultured beta proteobacterium (assembly GCA_963849005.1). Lineage (GTDB taxonomy): Bacteria > Pseudomonadota > Gammaproteobacteria > Burkholderiales > Usitatibacteraceae > CAWKGC01. The sequence continues at coordinate 646,520 of CAWKGC010000019.1, forward strand.
GTGATCGGCATCTCCGGCAAGGACCGCGGCGCGATCCTGCCCGCGGGCCACGCGGGGACGGCCTACATGTACATGGCGCAGACCGGGCAATTCGCCTCCACTACCTTTTACATGAAGGAACACCCGGCCTGGGTGCAAGCCTTCAACGCGGCGAAGCCCGCGGACAGGTTCTTTGGCGCGGTCTGGTCGCCGTTGCTGCCTGAAGCGGCCTATGCGAAATCGGTCCCCGACAACAGCCCGTGGTTCAACAAGGGCGGCAGCCTGCCGAAAAAGATGGGCGAAGGGCAGGACAGCCCCGGTCCGCTGTTCTATGGCGCGTTGATGCCGAGCCCGTTCGGCGACGAACTCACGCTCGCCTTCGCGCGCGCCGCGGTGGAAGGCGAGGGGCTGGGCGCGGACGACGTGACCGACATCCTCTCGGTCAGCCTGTCGTCGCACGATTACGTGAACCATGCGTGGGGAGCGGAATCGCGCATGTCGCATGACCACGTGCTGCAGCTCGACCGCCACCTCGCGAAGTTCTTCGCGTTCCTGGACGAGCGCGTCGGCAAGGACAACTACGTCGTGGTGCTTTCCGCCGATCACGGCTTCATGCCTGTGCCCGAGTACAGCAAGACGCTCGGCCGCGACGCCGGACGGCAGAACACCCGCGAGACCACGGCGCGCCTGAACGCGTCGCTCGCGCCGAAATTCGGCGAAGGCACCTGGGCGCTCGGGTTTTCCGCGTATGGCGTGGTGCTCAACGGCAAGCTGATCAAGGAAAAGAATGTCGACGCCGTGGCCTTGCAAGAGGAGATGCGCAAGCTGCTCCTGCAGGAGCCCGGCATCTCCGCCGCGCTCATCCGCCCCGAGCTGGAGAACGGCACCGGGCCCACAGGCCAGCCTTACGAGCGCATGCGCAACACCTGGTACAAGGAGCGCTCTGCCGATATCCAGCTCGCCTCGAAACCATACTGGATGCTCGAATCCTCGCGCAGTGCCGCCACGACCCATGGCTCGGCCTGGGAATACGACACCAACGTGCCGATCCTGTTCTACGGCCCGCGCTGGGTGCGCGCCGCGCGCATCGACGAACCGGTGGAAGTCGCGGACATCGCGCCGACGCTTGCCGTGGTGGTCGGGGTGCCGGCGCCCGCGCAATCGGAAGGGCGCGCCCGGGCGTTGCGCTAGCGCCGCCTCAGCTGCTGCAGTCGAGATAGACGGTGCGGTGCTCGTAGGCGGAAGCCGTCTTCGCCACGCTGCCGCAGGTGTAGTTCACTTCGAGCTCCTTGCGCTGCCCGGGGTCGGGATCGCCGCAGATCGAGTTGGTGGCGTCGATCGAGGCCGAGAGCTTGCCCTGCGCCTTCAGCCGCACATGGCGAGTCGCGTCGCAGATCTTGTTCGATGACCCGTAGCGCGCCACCTGGATGTTGATCGAGCCGCCGATCGGCGGAGGCGTGGCGACCGCGGTGCCGCGCGCATCTCCCTGCCCCTTGCGATAGCCTTCGGAAAAGCCTTCCTTGTAGCCGCGCTTGTAGCCGTCGTCATAGGGGTTTTGCGCCAGCGCGAGCGGGCTGGCGACGATGAACAGGGCAAGGATGGGGGTGCGCATTTTCAAGCTCCGCGGAGGTGCCAGGCCTTGGGCCGGGTGAAAGTCTCGATCCCGTAGGTGGAAAGCGTCAGGCCGACTCCCGAGTGGCCGACGCCCGACCACGGCAGCCTCGGGCTCACGCGGTCGCAGCAATTCCAGTACACCGAGCCGCTGGCCACCTGCGCGAGCAATTTCATCGCGCGCTTGCGGTCTGCCGTGTAGACGCCGGCAGTCAGGCCGTAATCGGTGTCGTTCATCAGCGCCACCGCCTCGGCATCGTTCTTCACCGGCATGAGGCCGATGACCGGGCCGAATGTCTCGTCGCGCATCACCGCCATCCCGTGGTCCACGTTCACGAGCACGGTGGGCTGGAAGTAGTTGCCCTTGCCCTTGATGCGTTTGCCGCCGGCGAGCACTTTCGCGCCCTTCATGGTCGCGTCCTTCACTTGCGCCTCGAGCACTTTCAGGTGCGCGGCGCGCGTTAGCGGCCCGATGTAGGTGCCGGGGCTTTCCGGGTTGCCGACCCTGAAGCCCTTCACCTCGGCGACGAAGGACTTCACGAAGCCGTCGAAGATCTTCTCGTGCACGTAGATCCGCTCGACCGAGCAGCAGCTCTGCCCCGCGTTGTAGAAGGCGCCGTCGGCAATCCCCGCCGCCGCCTTGGCGATGTCCACGTCCTCGCAGACGTAGACCGGGTCCTTGCCGCCGAGCTCCAGCTGCAGCTTGATCATGCGCCCGGCGAGCGCCTGCGCGATCCTGCGCCCGGTGGGGTAGGAGCCGGTGAAGAACACGCCGTCCAGCGGCTGCCTGATCAGGGCCTCTCCCGCGTCGCCCGCGCCGATCACGGGAATGAACACGTCGTCGGGAATGCCGCATTCGTGCAGCATCTTCGCGATCGCCAATCCCGTGAGTGCCGCGAATTCCGAAGGCTTGTAGAGCACGGTGTTGCCCGCCAGCAGCGCCGGGACGAACACGTTGCTGCCGACGAAATAGGGGTAGTTCCACGCCGAGATGTTGGCGATGACGCCGAGCGGCTCGTGCGAGACCGCCTCTTCCATCCCGCCGTCCTTGCCGCCGGAGACCTTCCTGGTCTTCAGCGTCCCGGCGGTCTCGGCGAGGAAGAAGTCGATGCGGCCGATGAGCCCCTTCAACTCGTTCGTCGATTGCGAGAGCGGCTTGCCGACTTCATGCGTGAGGATGAGGGCGAGGTCTTCCATCCGCTCGATCACCTTGTCGCGGAAGGCCGCGATCGTGGCGAGGCGGTACTTGAGGGGCGTCTTCGCCCAGCCCGGTTGCGCGGCGCGGGCGCCTTGGTACTTGGCGCGGATCGTCCTCGCGTCGTCCGTGGGCAAGGTGGCGAGGACCTTCCCGTTTGCCGGGCTGGCGACCTTGATCGAGGCCATCAGGCGGCGTTCTTCGCGGCGACGGCGGGCTTGCCTGCCTTGACAGCGCGCGCGACAGCGAGGAATTCCGCCAGCACCGGGCCGCCGTCGAGCAGGTGCGAATGCGACGGGTCCATGAACTCCGGGTGCCATTGCACGCCCACCACGTAGCCCGGCCCCTGCCAGCGGATCGCCTCGACGATGTCGTCTTCGGTGGAACGCGCCTCGACCACAAGCTCGCGGCCGAGCGCCTTGACCGCCTGGTGGTGGATGGTATTGATGGTCGCTTCCTCGATTTCGGGATAGAGCCGCGCCAGGCGCGTGCCGGCGACGATCCGCATCTGGTGGAAGTTGTTCTCGTAGAGTGATTCGCAGCGGTGCAGGGTGTCCTGCGAATGCTGGGTGGCGATGTCCTGGTAGAGCGTGCCGCCGAAAGCGACGTTGATCAACTGCATGCCGCGGCACACGCCCAGCACGGGCTTGCCCTTTTTCATGAAGGTGCGGATCAATTCGAGTTCATAGAGGTCGCGCACCCGGTCGCCGGCCCATTCGGGCCTGAGCGGCGCTTCGCCGTAGCTCTCGGGCGCGACGTCGGCGCCGCCCTGGAGCACGAGCCCGTCGAGGCTGTCGACGTAGTCCTCGATGGCGATGTTGCCCGGGCCGTGCGGGGTCTCCCTGCTGATCGCGGGGATCATGAACACCAGCACGTCGTGCGACATCACCCAGTGGGCGACGCGCTGCTCGACGTACTGGAGCGTCTTGGTGGGCAGGAAGGCGCGGCTGCCGTCGGGGTGCAGCAGGCGGGCCGAAAGGCCGATCCTCAAAGTGGTTCCCATGCCGCTATTCTAGATCGCTTCGGCGAAGATGCGCTCGAAGTCCGCCCGGGTGCAGGGGCGCGGGTTGGTCTGGTGGCAGGTGTCGTTGATCGCCACCTCGACCAGCGCCGCGATATGGCCCCTGTTCACGCCCTTGGCCGAGAGCTTCGCCGGGATGCCCACCTCGGCCTTCAGGTGCGCGAGCCAGGCGATGAAATCGTCCGGCGTGTCTCCGGCGTGGCAGACGCGGGCCAGTTCCTTCATCTTCGCCTGCGCCGAGGGCGCGTTGAAGCGCATGACGTGGTCGATCATGATGCCGTTGGCGAGCCCGTGGTGCATGTCCACCACGGTGCCCAGCGCGTGGGCGCAGGAATGCACGGCGCCCAGGTCCTTCTGGAAGGCGATCGCGCCCATGAGGGAGGACATCATCATGTCCGAGCGCGCCTGCAGGTTCCCCGGATCCTTCACCGCCTTCACCAGCGCCTGCGCGGCGATGCGCGCGCCTTCGAGCGCGATGCCGTCGCAAAGCGGATGGTAGGCGGGCGACAGGTAGCTCTCGACGTTGTGCGTGAGGGCGTCGAGCCCCGTGGCCGCGGTGATCGCGCGCGGCAGGCCGAGGGTGAGCTCGGGGTCGGCGAACACCGCCTTGGCAAGGAGCGCGGGAGAAAAGATGATCTTCTTGACGTGCGTCGCGTCGTCGGAAATCACCGAGGAGCGGCCGACTTCGGAGCCGGTGCCGCTGGTCGTGGGCAGGGCGATGAAATACGGAAGCGCGTTGGTGATCTCGCGCGCCCGCGGATGGTCCCAGGCGTATTCCATGACGCCGCCGTCGTGCACCGCCATCAATGCGACGGCCTTCGCCACGTCGAGCGCGGCGCCGCCGCCGAAACCGATCACGCAATCGGCGCCGTGCGCCTTGTAGGCCGCCACACCCTCGTCGACCTGGCTCCTGACCGGATTGCCGAAGACGCCCGAATAGGTGGCCACGGTGAGCCCGGTGAGGCCGGACTGGAAATCCGCGAGGATCGGCAGCGCGGCCACGCCCTTGTCCGTGACGACCAGGGGGCGCTCGATGCCCTGCTCCCAAAGATGCTCTGCGACGAGCTGGCGCGCGCCGGCGCCGAAATGGATGGTGGTGGGAAAGGAAAAACGGGTGATGGCCATCGCGGTTCCTGTTCGAGTTGGGCAACGATACTCGAACAAGGCGGACGTGACCACCGAAGTGCCGCAGCCCTCCGGGCTCAGGTCGGGTGCCAGGGCGCGGATGCGGCGGGGTTGCGCGCCTCGCCGGAACTGTCGCGCAGGTGGTGCGGGATCGACAGGGAGGCGATCACGATCACCACCAGCAGCGCGCCACCAATGGCGCCAGCAAGCTCTATGACGAAACTTCGAAGTGACTTGTCCATGAATGATGCTCCTTGATGGGTGTTGGCCAGTGCGACCAGTGTGGGCGCTGCGCCTTAAGCCCGCCTTAACGCGGCCGGCGCGTTAAGGAATCCCTAAGGCGCGGCATTCACCATGGCGGCTCACAAGCGAAGGAGTTGCCATGAACCGTTCGACCGTTTCGACCCTTGCCCGATGCCTGGCTGCCGCCGCGCTGGCCGGCCCGGGCCTTCTCCAGCAGGCGCAAGCGGCCACTCCGGCGGAACTGCTGGCCGGATTTTCTTCGCAGGCAGGGTCCGCGCCCTCGGCCGCGCGCGGCCAGCAATTCTTCACCACGACCCACGGCAAGGAATGGGCTTGCGCCACCTGCCATGGTGCCGTGCCGGTGCAGGCGGGGAAGCATGCCGCGACGGGCAAGGCAATCGGCGCAATGGCGCCGGCGTCCAATCTCGATCGCTTCACTGATGCCGCGAAAGTCGAGAAGTGGTTTCGCCGCAACTGCAACGACGTCGCCGGACGCGAATGCACGCCCGCGGAAAAGGCCGACTTGCTCGCCTGGCTGATGGCGCTGAAACCCTGATTACCCGAACCGCACTGTCATCCGGAGAAACATCGATGCGCACTCATACCTGTTTCAGTTGGCAGCAGGCACTTTTCGGCCTGATCGCCACCATTGGCCTCGCACAGCCGGCGCTCGCCGGCGCAAACAAAGGCGGTTCCCTCGCGCCGCTCCTGCCCGGATACCAGCAGGAATGCGGCGCCTGCCATGTCGCCTACCCGCCCGGAATGCTGCCGGCCGCTTCCTGGCAACGCCTTGCCGGCAACCTGCAGCGGCACTACGGCACCGATGCCTCGCTCGACCCGGCGACCCTCAGGGAGATTTCGGGGTGGCTTGCCACGAACGGCGGGACGTTCAAGCGCGTGCGCGAGGAACCGCCCGAGGAGCGCATCACGCGCTCGGCGTGGTTCATCCGCAAGCACGATGAAGTGCCGGCCGCCGCGTGGAAGCTGCCCGCGGTGAAAGGCGCCGCCAATTGCGCCGCATGTCATGCCGGCGCCGAACAGGGAGACTTCAATGAACGCAACGTCCGCATCCCGCGCTGAAACGCAGTCCCATGGGGCCGCAGGCCGCAAGGCGCTGGTCTGGGACGCTCCAGTGCGCGTCTTCCATTGGCTGATGGTTGCCAGTTTCGCCGGCGCCTGGCTGACCGCGGAAAGCGAGCGCTGGCGCCTGCTGCACGTGACGCTGGGCTACACGATGGCCGGGCTGGTGGCGTTTCGCATCCTGTGGGGGCTGGTGGGAACACGCCATGCGCGCTTCTCGAGTTTCGTGCGCGGCCCCGCTGCCGCGGCGCGCTACCTCGGCGCGATGCTGCGCGGCCGGCCCGAACGCTACGCCGGCCACAACCCGGCGGGCGCGCTCGCGATCGTCGCCCTGCTCGGGCTGGCGCTCGCGGTCACGTTTTCCGGGTGGGCCACCTTCAACGAATTCGGCGGCGGGTGGCTCGAGGATGCACACGAAACCGCCGCCGGCCTGATGCTGGCCGTCGTCGGCGTGCACGTCGCCGGTGTCGTGCTCGGCAGCTGGCTGCATCGCGAAAACCTGGTCGCGGCGATGATCGACGGCCGCAAGTCCGCGCGGCCGGAAGAGGCGGTGCGCAGTGCGTGGCGCTCGGTGGCGGCGCTCATGGTGGTCACAGTGCTGGGCTTCTGGTGGCTGCAGTGGCAGGACGCGTCGGCCGGAGGCAATCGCGGCGACGCCACGGTGGCCGCGGCGCCTGGCAAGCATGATCAACGCCGTGCCAACTGAGCTGGTCGCGGCGTGCCACAATTCCGTCCATGCGTATCCTGCTCGCCGAAGATGATCCTCTGCTCGGTGACGGCCTGCGCGCGGGCTTGCGCCAGCAAGGCTTCCACGTCGACTGGGTGCGCGACGGCGAGGCGGCGGAACGCGAGCTGCGCGCCGAGCCGTATGCTGCCGCGGTCCTCGACCTGGGCCTGCCGCGCAAGGACGGCCTGGAGGTGCTGGCGGCCCTGCGCCGCGACGCAATCGCTATCCCGGTGCTGGTGCTGACCGCGCGCGATGCGGTGCCCGACCGCATTCGCGGCCTCGACCTTGGTGCTGACGACTATGTGGTCAAACCGGTCGACCTGGACGAACTCGCCGCGCGCCTGCGGGCTCTTGTGCGCCGCGCGCACGGGCAGCCGCAGGAAAGCCTTTCGGCCATGGATGTCATCCTTGATCCCGCGGCACGGTCGGTATGCCAGGCGGGCGAGCGAGTGACCCTGTCGGCGCGCGAGTTCGACCTGCTGCACGCCCTGATGCTCAATGCCGGCCGCGTGCTGTCGCGCGAGCAACTCGAGCAACGCCTGTACAGCTGGGGACAGGAGGTCGACAGCAACGCGGTCGAAGTCCACATCCACCACCTGCGCCGCAAGTTGGGCGCGGCGCTCATACAGACCGTGCGCGGCGTGGGCTACGTGCTGGCGGGCGATCGCCCGAAGCCGCGATGAAGGCGCCGCGTTCGCTGCAAGGCCGGCTGCTGGTGCTGGTCCTCGGACTGGTGGTGGGCGTCTGGCTGGCCGCGGCTGCGATGACCTGGTTCGACGTGCGCCACGAGCTCGACGAGCTGCTCGACAGCCACCTGGCGCAGGCCGCCGCGTTGCTGGTCGCGCAGCAGGCCCGCGAGTTCGAGGACGAGGGCCACCATGTCGATGCCCCGACCCTGCATCGCTATGCCCCGAAGGTGGCGTTCCAGGTATTCCACGAAGGTCGGCTGGCGATGCGTTCGGCGAACGCGCCCGACATGCCGATGGTCGCGTTCGGCGAGAAATTCCGGGAAGGTTTCAAGTTCGTGCAGATCGACGGCCTCGCCTGGCGCGTGTTCGCGACCCACGGTGGCGAACGCGACGTGCAGGTGTATGTCGGCGAGCAGGTGAGTTCGCGGTCCGCGATCCTCTGGGCGGCGCTGCGCGGCATGCTCTGGCCGATGCTGGTGGCATTGCCGCTGCTGGCCCTGGCGATCTGGTGGGCGGTGTACGAGGGCGTGACGCCGCTGCGCCGGCTCGGGCGCATGCTCGCGCAACGCCGTCCGCAGGCGCTCGACCCGGTGGTCGTCGAGCGCGCGCCTTCGGAAATGGTGCCGATGATAGAGGCGCTGAACAGCCTGTTCGCGCGCACCGGCGCGCTGATGGAGTCGGAGCGCCGCTTCACCGCCGATGCGGCGCACGAGTTGCGCACGCCGATCGCGGCGATCCGCGCCCAGGCCCAGGTGGCGATGGCCGAAAGCAACGCTGCGGACCGCGTGCATGCACTGCAGGCGACGCTCGAGGGCTGCGACCGCGCGACCCACCTGGTCGAGCAGTTGCTGATGCTTTCACGGCTGGAGGCCGGGGCGGCGCCCGCGCCTGCCCCTGTGGAACTGGGCGAACTGGTGCGGCAGGTGGTCGCCGAACTGGCGCCGCAGGCGATCCGGAAGGGCCAGACGATCGAAGTCGCGGCGCCCGAGCCGTGCCGGGTTTCCGGAGATGCGACGCTGGTGGCCGTGCTGGTTCGCAATCTTGTCGACAACGCGATCCGCTACAGCGCGCCGGATGCCAGGGTATCGGTCGCCGTGGTGGCAAGCGGCGCGCGCGCGCGACTGCGGGTCGAAGACAGCGGTCCGGGCATGACGGGGCCGGACATGGCGCGGCTGGGCGAGCGCTTCTTCCGCGTCCTCGGAAGCGGGGAAGGGGGGAGCGGGCTGGGCTGGTCGATCGTGAAGCGCATCGCCGCTGCGCACCTTGCCGAGGTCCGGGTGGCGCGATCCGCCGAACTGGGCGGATTGGCGATCGAGGTGGACTGGCCGGCCCTGGACTGAATTCCCGGCGCCTTGCCGTGCCGCCCAATGCGGAGCTTTTTGCGGTAGATCAAGGTCGCGCGGCGCCAGAAGCCTATACCTGTAACCAGCCTGTCCCGGACCAGCGACCGCTCCTCTATGCGGGAGCGGAATCCGCATAATCCAGGCGGAGGAACCATGTCCGAATACGACGGCAGCAAGGGCTTTGAGATCGTGGCGCGCGAGGACTTCTCGGACGTCACCTATTTGCTCGAGATCAAGCACCCGATGATGGCAAAGGCCGCGAGGCCGGGGCAGTTCGCGATCGTCATGGAGCATGAGCACGGCGAGCGCATTCCGCTCACGCTCGCGGATTTCGATGCGGCGAAGGGCACGATCACGCTCGTGATCCAGGCGGTGGGCAAGACCACCAAGGAGATGCAGAAGAACTGCCGGGTCGGCACTTCGCTCTACGCGGTGGTGGGCCCGATGGGAATTCCCAGCCACCTCGGCGCGGCGAAGAAAGTCGTCTGCGTCGGCGGCGGCCTCGGTGTCGCGCCGGTGTACCCGCAGGCGCGCGCGTGCAAGCAGGGCGGCGCGTATGTGATCGGCGTGCTCGGCTTCCGCAACAAGGACCTGATGTTCTGGGAAGACAAGTTCCGCGCGGTGTGCGACGAACTGATCGTCTGCACCGACGACGGCTCGGCCGGAATCAAGGGATTGGTGACTGCCGGCATCGCGCAGGCGATCGAAAAGCACAAGGACATCGACGAAGTGATCGCCATCGGCCCGCCGATCATGATGAAGGGCTGCGCCGAGGCCACCCGCCCGCACGGGATCCGCACCATGGTGAGCCTGAACCCGGTGATGGTGGACGGCACCGGCATGTGCGGCGGGTGCCGCGTGAAGATCGGCGACCACGTCAAGTTCGCCTGCGTCGACGGCCCCGATTTCGACGGGCATGAAGTCGATTTCGACGACCTGATGGCGCGCCTCGTGCGCTACAAGCCGACTGAAAAAGCCGCGCTCGAGAAATGGCAGGAGACCTGCCGGCTGAGCGGCATCGAGCCCACGGTGCCTGAGCTCGAGGCGGTGGATGACCGCGGGTCGACGGACCTTTAAAGCGTCTGGAGGAAGAATTGGCGAAGAAGAAGACGATAAGGACCATCCCGCAGGCGCGCACGGCAATGCGTGAGCAGGACCCGAAGGTGCGCGCGCGCAATTTCGCCGAAGTGACGCTCGGCTACTCGAAGGAAGAGGCGCTGCTGGAAGCGGAGCGCTGCCTGATGTGTGCCGACCAGCCCTGCGTCGACGGCTGCCCCGTCGGCATCGACATCCCGGGCTTCATCCAGAAGATCGCGGAAAAGAATTTCCACGGCGCCTACGACACCATCACCACGACAAACCTGCTGCCTTCGGTGTGCGGCCGGGTCTGCCCGCAGGAAAGCCAGTGCGAAGGCGTGTGCACCGTGGGCGAGTCGCTGGAGCCCGTCGCCATCGGCAGGCTCGAGCGCTGGGTCGGCGACATGGCGATCGCCGACGGCTGGGCCAACGTGCCCTACATCGAGCCGAGCGGCTTTCGCGTCGGCATCGTCGGCTCGGGGCCCGCCGGCATGGCGTGCGCCGCCGACATGGCCAAGGCCGGCTGCGAAGTCGTCGTGTACGAGGCGTTCCACACGCCCGGCGGGGTGCTCAAGTACGGCATCCCGGACTTCCGCCTGCCCAACGAGGTGATCGACGTCGAGATCGACAAGCTGAAGAAGCTCGGCATCCGCTTCGAATGCAACACGCTGGTCGGGCGGCTCTTCACGATCGAGCAGATGATCACCGAGATGGGATTCCATGCGGTCTTCGTCGGCACCGGCGCGGGCTATCCCAGCTTCATGGGCATTCCCGGGGAATCGCTGAACGGCGTGCTCTCCGCCAATGAACTGCTCACGCGCTGCAACCTGATGCGCGCGCGCGACTTCCCGAACTACGACACTCCGTTGCAGCCCGGCAAGCGCGTTGCCGTCATCGGCGCGGGCAACACGGCAATGGATGCGATGCGCGTGAGCCTGAGGCTCGGGGCCGACAACGTCTATTGCGTCTACCGGCGCACCAAGGCCGAGGCGCCCGCGCGCGTCGAGGAGATCCACCACGCCGGCGAGGAGGGGGTGGAGTTCCACTGGCTCACCAGCCCCGTCGAGATCCTCGGCGACAGCGCGAAGAACGTGCGCGCCATGCGCTGCATCAGGATGGAGCTCGGCGAGCCCGACGACTCGGGGCGTCGCCGTCCCGTGCCGGTCGCCGGCAGCGAGTTCGAGTTCGAGACCGACATGGTGGTCTACGCGATCGGCACCAACGCCAACCCGATCCTCGGCCAGACCTCGAAGCTGAAGCTCGACAAGCGCGGCTACATCGCGACCGACGCGAACCTCGCGACTTCGATCCCGGGCGTGTACGCCGGAGGCGACATCGTCACCGGCGCGGCCACCGTGATCCAGGCGATGGGCGCGGGCCGGAAGGCCGCGCGCGGCATGAAGGGGTGGCTCGGGCTGCGCGATCCCGATTGCGCCTACAGCCCTGAAACCGCCGATGGCGGCGCGCGCCTGTTCGGCATCGATCCCGGCGAGCGCAACTACGTGCGCGTGCGCGTAGGCTAGGGACGCACTGCAATGTTCGCTTTCCATTCGCTCTTCCTTCGTCATTCCCGCGAAAGCGGGAATGACGGATCTTCGCGGGAATGACGGATGTTCGCGGCAATGACGAAACGCTCCGAAACCCGCAACTGAAACGACTGCCAAGGCCATGACCGAGACCGTGATCAGCAAGCCGGGCGCCACCGCGGCCCGGAAATCCCCCGCGCCGGCGGAATCCCGCGAAGCGCTCGCGATCGAAGAGCACATCGTCGAGGTGATCAGCGATTCTGGCGAAGGCGCGCAGCGCTGCGGCCAGTCGCTCGGCGCGATCGCAGCAAGGATGGGCAACGGCATCTGGACGACCGAGATCATCCCGGCCGAGATCCAGCCGCCCGCGCGCAGCGTCGCGGGCGCCAGCGGCATCCGCATCCGCATGGGCGCGAAGAAGGTCACCAACGGCGGCGACGAGACCGACCTCGTGGTCGCCTTCAACGAGCAGGTGCTGCTCGGGCGCGTCATGGCCGGGGAGCTGAAGCCCGGCTGCACGATCCTCCTGGAAAGCATGTGGCGCAATCATCGCGACCCGAAGGTCGTGGCCTCGTATGCCGAGACCGTCGAGATGCTGAAGAAAGGCGGCTACAAGCTCTACGAGCTGCCGCTGGAGGACGCCTGCTCGAAGCTGGTCGCGGATTCGCGGCGCGGCAAGAACATGTTCGTGCTGGGCATCCTGTGCAACATCTACAGCCTGGACCGGAAGATCGCGCACGACCAGGTCGCCCTCACCTTCGGCAAGAAGGACGCGAAGGTGGTGCAGGTGAACCAGGGCCTGCTCGAGGCCGGGCGGGCGTGGGCCGAGGAACACCTGGATTTCAAGTACCGGATTCCCGTCGAGCCGGTCAGCGAGCCGCTGGTCGTCGTCAACGGCAACACCGCGCTGGGCCTGGGCGTGCTGGCCTCGGGGATGGACATCTGCGCGATGTACCCGATCACGCCGGCCACCTCGACCTCGCATTTCCTGTCCGAGTGCTTCGAGCGCGTCGGCGGCATGGTGCACCAGGCCGAGGACGAGATCGCCGCGTGCGCCTTCGCCGTCGGCGCCTCCTATGCGGGCCGGTGCGCGGTGACCATCACCTCCGGGCCCGGCTACTCGCTCAAGCAGGAGGTGATCGGGCTGGCCATCATGGCGGAGATCCCGCTGGTGGTGATCAACGTCCAGCGCGGCGGCCCCAGCACCGGGCAGCCGACCAAGAGCGAGCAGAGCGACCTGCTCACCAGTTGCTTCGGCAGCCACGGGGACGCGCCGAAGGTCGTCATGGCGGCCTCCGGCATCGAGGACTGCTTCTATTCGGTGATCGCCGCGCGCAAGATCGCCGAGACCTTCAACACCGTCGTCGTGCTGCTCTCGGACGCCAACCTCGCGACCGCGCAGCAACCCTTCCCGCGCCCGAAGTTCAGCGAGGACTGGCTTGCCCCGCCCGTGGACCAGACGCCGGTCCCGGAGGGAGCGAAGCCCTACGACTGGGATCCCGTCACCGGGATCGCGCGGCGCTTCCAGCCCGGCCAGCCGGGCGGCATGCACACGCTCACGGGCCTCGCGCATGACCGCGGCAGCAAGGTCGCGTACGACCCGGCCACCAACGAGGAAGGGCTGCGCTTCCGCAGCCTGAAGCTCGCCGCGCTGCAAAAGACGCTCAAGGCGCCGGCCGTGTTCGGCGACCCCGAGGGCGACCTGCTGGTGATCGGCTGGGGCAGCACCAAGGGCACGATCGAGGAGGCCGTGGCGCGCGCCCGTGCCGAGGGCCTGCGCGTGTCCTCGATGCACATGAAGTACATCCAGCCGATGCCCTCGGGCATCCGCGAGATCCTGAAGGGTTTCAAGCAGGTGATGACGGTCGAGGCGAACTGGTCCGACCGCAGCGAGGACGAACTCATCGACGAGGACAACCGCCGCTACTCGCCGCTCGCGCTGATGCTGCGCTCGCGCTTCCTCGTCGACATCGACTGCTGGAGCCAGGCGCGCGGCCAGCCGATCAAGCCCGGCGCCATCGTCGAAGTGATTCGTGAAAAATTGGCTGGATCCCGGGTCAAGCCCGGAATGACGGCTGTTTAACCGAGGAATCGCCATGGACACGCACATCACCCAATGCGTCATCAAGCTGCACGAAGCGCACCACAGCCTCGAGGACTACCAGGGCGGCGTGCCGCGCTGGTGCAACGGCTGCGGCGACAACGCGATCCTGGCCGCGGTGCAGCGCCTGTGCCGCGACGAGAACCTGAGCCCCGAGAACACCGTGTTCGTCTCGGGCATCGGCTGCTCGAGCCGCTTCCCGCACTACATGAAGACCTACGGCTTCCACGGCCTGCACGGCCGCGCGTTCCCGGTGGCCGAAGGCATCAAGATGGCGCGGCCCGACCTGAAGGTGTTCGTCAACACCGGCGACGGCGACTGCTGCAGCATCGGCGCCGGGCACTGGATCCACGCGATCCGCTACAACATGGACATGACGGTGATCCTGCACGACAACCACGTGTACGGGCTCACCAAGAAGCAGGCCTCGCCCACGTCGCCGATCGGCTTCAAGAGCAACACCACGCCGCGCGGCTCCTACCTCGACGCGCTGAACCCGCTCACCGTGACGCTCGGCGTGCAGAACGCGTCCTTCGTCGCGCAGGCGGTGGACTGGGTCCCCGAGGTGCTCTTCGACATCATCAACGCTGCCTACCATCACCGCGGCTTCTCCTTCATCCGCATCATCCAGCGCTGCCCGGAGTTCATGCCCAAGACCTTCGAGCCCTGGCTTGCCGACCCGCAGCGCACGCAGATCCTCACGCACGCCAACGGCCTGCAGCTTTCGCCGGAACTCTCGCGCACCTACCGCAACCAGCTCGAGCACGATCCCTCGAACCTCGACCGCGCGAGGGAGATCGCCTCGTGCGACGACCCGATCCCGGTGGGCATCCTGTACCGCAACCCAGAGATCCCCTGCTACGAGGAGGTGCGCCACGCCGGGCAGTTGCGCACGCCGCAGCACATCCGCGCGGGGCTCGAGGCCGAGTTCGACCGGGTCACCGTGTGGCCCAGCGACGCGGGAAACGGGCGGCAGGCCGCATGAGCAACCCGGACTAGCGCCAGGCGAAGAAGACGACGACATGGACATGGCCACCACTTCAAACGAGCAGCAAGTGTTCTTTTCCACGGGCCGCCGCGAGGAAGGCGTCGATGCGATCGATGCCTTGCAACTGCGCCCGGCGATGTTTTCGGGCTTCCGCGACCTGACCCGGCTGCGCTACGACTTTCCGCTGGTGCTGGTAAGGAACGACAAGGGCGTGGGCCCGGTGCGCGCGCTCTCGGCGATCGTCGACGAAGTGCTGGGCGAGATCGCGCCGCGCGGCGTCGAGGGAGATCGCCTGCGCAGGCACGCGCTGCGCCTCGAGCGCGAGATCCGCGCGCGCGTCGCGGCAGGCGAGGCGGGCCTGCTGTCCGAACTGTGGTCGGTGGCCGCCGCGAAAGTCGGCGCGCCATCGGACCAGGATGCCGAGGAAGTGCTGCGCTACACCGCGGATACGCTCAAGCTCGACGGCGAAATGATCGATTGCAACGCCGCGATGCCGCCGCGCTTCCTCGCGCACGCATGGGAGGAGGCCCACGAAGCCCGGGCGCGCGCTTTCCGCAAGACGGTCGACGCGCTCGTGGTGCGGCTTTCCGACATCCTGCGCGCGGCCTACATCCATTCCCAGGCGGGGCAACAGCCCGCCGCGCTGCGCGCGAGCATAGGTTCCCCGCACGGCGACGAGTTCGACTTCGACGCGATGTCGCGGCTGGTCGCGCGCCGCACGCCGAAGGACGAATTGCCCGCGCCGCGACGCAAGCGCATCGAATGGGCGCTGGAAATCCTGCGCACGCAGCGCTTCTACCCGGATCCGAAGGGCGCGTCGGCGCAGCCGGGCGGCGAGGGCTACGCCTTCCGCTTCGGGGATTGCGCCGCCGCAGCCGCCGCCTTCCGCGAACGGCTCGCGACGCTGGCCGAGACGGTGAAGGCCATGTCCGTGGCCGAACTCGAGGCGAAGGGTGCCTACGACGAAGCGCATCACGACGCGTTCTTCGAGGGCTTCGGCGAGCACACGCTCACGCCGGAGGACCTCGCGATCTTTCCCGACTACCTCGTCTGCATTCCCCCGGAGCGCACCGGCGCGCCGGAGAACGCCAACCTGATGGAACTCCTGTCGTCGGGACTGCCGGTCAAGGTGCTGGTCGAGACCGGCGACCTGCTCGAGGAAGCGGCGATCGGCGTCGGGCATTTCGCGTTCGGCGTACGCAGCACGCGGCTGGCGATGACCGCGACGGGGCTGGGCGGCGTGTTCGTCATCCAGTCGCCGAGCTCGAACCTGTACCGGCTGCGTTCGCGCATCGCCGCAGGGCTCCAGCACCGCGGCCCGGCGCTGTTCAGCGTCTATGCCGGCGCGGGCGCGCCGGCCTCGGGCCTTCCGCCCTATCTCACCGCGGCCGCCGCGATGCAGTCGCGGGCGTGCCCGACTTTCTCCTACGACCCGTATGCGGGCGACAACCAGGCCGCGCGCTTCTCGTTCGAGAACAATCCCGACCCGGAGGCCGACTGGTCGGCGGCGGAAGTCGAGTATGCCGATGAACAGATGCAGCGCGTGACGGAGAAGGGCGCGTTCACGTTCGCCGACTTCGTGCTCTGCGACAAGCGCTATGCCGGGCACTTCGCCCGCGTGCCGCGCACGCGCTGGAACGCGGGAATGCTGCCGGTTGCCGACTGGCTGGGGCTCGACGCGAAGGAAGCGGGCAACCGCATTCCCTACCTGCTCGCGGTCGACGCCGACGACCTGCTGCATCGCGTGATCGTCGATGCGCGGCTGATGCAGGCGGTGCGGCGCAACCTCGTGCTCTGGCATCGCCTCCAGGAACAGGGCGGCATACACAACTCTTACGCCGATCGCCTGCTTGCGGTCGAAAAGGCGGCATGGGAAGCGCAGAAGAGGCGCGAGATCGAGGCCTTGCACACGGCAGCCCCAGCTGCCGTCAGCGCTGTCGCGCCTCCTGCCCCTGCCGCCGGGACCGCAAGCGAGGCGCCCCAGGCGGCGATGGTCGAAGAGGCGCCGGCGCATTCGCCCGACGAGGCGTGGATAGACACCGCGCGCTGCCCGAGCTGCAACGAGTGCCAGCTCATCAACGACAAGATGTTCCTCTACAACGCCAACAAGCAGGCCTACATCGGCGACCTCAAGGCCGGCACGTTCAAGCAGATGGTCGAGGCCGCGGAGAGCTGCCAGGTGGCGATCATCCACCCGGGCAAGCCGTGGAACGACAAGGAGCCGGGGCTCGCCGAGTTGATCGAGCGCGCGCAGCCGTTCCTCTAGCGCCCGGGCCGACGCAGGCCCGCGGTCAGGCGTGGCTCGCGCGCGAAAGCAGCTGCGACTCGTCCTCGGTGAGCACGGGGCCATCGAGCGTCACGCGCTCGTCCTGCGTCTTGGCGGTGCGGAAGCGCGCGATGAGGGGCTTCAGCTCTTCCTTGATGTGCGTCTCGTCGTAGCCGTTGAAGAGGTGGCCGAGCAGGCCGCGATCGAGGTCGCTCGTGTTCATGAACCAGTCTGCGACCGGAAACGTGAGGTTCATGTTGAAGTGCATCATGATCCCCAGGTTGTGGTGCGCGGTGTGGTGGCGGCGGATGGTGTTGATGAACGGGGCGTTGCGCACGAACGCGTTCTCGGGAACGTGGCAGCAGAAGTGGAAGGTCTCGTACACCATGTAGTGGCCGATCATGGTGATGAAGGTGATGTAGCCCGCGTTGGCATTGACGGCCTGCGCGATCAGGAGCGAAATCCCGCCGCCCGCGACCGCGAGCACGGCGAGCACGCGCCACGGGAAGAACACGATGCGGAATTCCTTCACCGTGTGGATGGTGACGTCGTTGTCGGTGAAGTACTGGTGGTGCTGGCGGGTGTGGCGGTCGTAGATCGCGCGCAGCGCGAACACGTCGCGCAGGCGGTGCATCACGAACATGTGCATGCCCCACTCGACGAAGTTGCCGGCAATCGCCACGGGAACCATGACCAGCCATTCCCAGCGCGCGTCCTGCAGCTGGTTCACGCACCACCAGATGGAGCCGATGCCGGCGGCGTACATGATGCCGATATGCAGGAGGCCGTTGTACCAGGGGCTGATCTGGGCGACGATCCCCTGGCCATGGAAGATGCCTTCATGCAGCTCTGCCTGGAGGAGCTGGGCAACCATTCCAGCCTGCTGATCGACGACTTCGAGCTCTTCGTGGCGCTGACCCAGGGTCCGGCCTACCCGCGCAGCGGCTATCTGGACACGGTCTGTGAGACGCTCCTCGCCTACGTCTTGAGCGACGGCAAACAGTTGCTCATCGTTCACGAAGCACCCTATCTGCCGCAGCCGCTCTGGCGGCGCGCCTTGCGGTTGGAGATGCCCGCGTTTGCCGCTGCGGATTACGCCTTTTTCGGCCAGCGATTTCTTGCCTGCATCGCATGGCGGCAGGCGTTGAACTACGACCAGATCTATCGCTTCGCCGCCCATCTGAATGTCCATGACCTCAAGCGCATGTGCCTCCATGCCGCGCAGGATCCCCAGCTGGATACAGACGGCTTCGTCGCCCTGCTCCGCGAACAGCAACTGGCCAGCAACGTGGATCTCGACGAGGTGCAGCCGGTGGAGTTCGGCGATCTATGTGGGCTGGACGAGTTGGTGGATAGCCTGATGGCGGGGGTCATCGTGCCCATGGAGCATGGCGAGTTGGCCCAGGCGCTGCAGTTGCGGCCCAAACGGGGCGTGCTCCTGGCGGGGCCACCGGGACAGGGAAAACCACCATCGGCCGGGCGCTGGCCCACCGCCTCAAGGGCAAGTTCTTCCTGATCGACGGCACAGCTATCGCGGAATCCATGGACTTTCACTATAAGCTCGCGCAAACCTTCCGGGCCGCGGCCGAGAACGCGCCGGCGGTAGTCTTCATCGACGACAGCGACGTGATCTTCGAGAGTGGCCGCGCCAGCGGCTTCTATCGTTTTTTGCTTGACACAGTTGGATGGCCTGCATAGCAAGAGCGCCAGCCAGGTCTGCGTGGTGATGACGGCCATGAACGTCGCCAGCCTGCCGCCGGCCTTGGTGCGCTCAGGCCGCATCGAACTCTGGCTGGAGACGCAGTTGCCCGACGGCATGGCGCGGATGCAGATGCTCTATCAGAACATGGTGAATCTGCCCGCGGAAATCACCACGTTGGATTTGATCCCGTTGATCAAAGCGACCGAGGAGATGACTGGGGCTGATTTGAAAGCGATCGTCGAGGATGCCAAGGCCGCGCTATGCGTACGATAAGGTGCATGACGTTGCCCGTGGCCCTGGCCATCGACTACTATCTGGCAGCCATCGCGGCTGTGCGCACCAACAAGGAACGCTATGCGGCAGCTGAAGCCCAGTTGCGGGAGGAAGTGCGCAGCGGCCACCGCTTCTGGAGTTGGGACGACGAAGCGGACATGCCGTTCTAGCAGGGGCGAGGCATAGTGGTGCGGTGTCATGCGGCATCCGGTGCAGCCGGATGCCGCATGACACCGACCCGTCATGCCTCGCCCCTATTGTCTATTCGACTATGACCCGATCGCTGCCGCTGCGCCCGAAGACCTCGGGGAATACATCTCTTCGGCCTTGGCAGGCGGCGCCATGTACTCGCCGGGGGTGGTGGCGCGGGCGACGTAGCTGTAGTTGTAGACGCCGTCCCACAGGTAGGTGGTGAAGGCCTCGGCGCCGGCGTCGCGCAGGTTCTGGTGCTAATACCAGGGACCCCACCACCACCAGCCGCCCTGGCTGGTGTCTGCTGGGTCCTGGGGCACGCTTTCGGAGACGGCCAGGTCCGGGTTGATGATCTCGAAGCCGGCGGGCAGGCGGTCGACCAGGGCCACGTGGTAGCGCGGTTGACGGCCACCATGGTCAGGCGGATCCGCACCCGCGCCCCGGCCTTCACATGCCAGACGCCGTCGGCATCCCGGCGCACGTCGGCCGGGTCATCCACCGCTTCATAGGTGCGCTGCACCACAAAGCCCATGTCCAGCGGGTCGAGGCCCAGGTCGGTGGGCGCATAGCTCATGCCCCAGGCGGTAGTAGAGGCGGCCATCCTCGCCATCCTTCTGGATGATCACATCCTGGGTGCCGTCCATGGCCGTCAGATAGGACATGGGGACCACGGTCTTGTTGGTCTCGGTGCTGTAGCCCTGGTACGGATGTTCGGCCACATAGGTCTCGCCCAGCCAGACGCGGGCGATGAAGTCCGGCGCCACGTTCTCGAAGGTGTTGAAGTAGTCGTCCATCGCGTTGATGACGAAGACATTCTCCTGGGTGTTGTTCCAGCGGCCGTTGTCGCGTGCCGCCATCAGCCCCCGCACCACCTTGGGGATCAGGTCGCTCTCCGGCGTCTCGGCGATGAGCGCCTGGAGCACGATGGCGTCGGTGCGCCGGTTGGAATGGAGCATGACATAATCCTGGTCGCCGTAGGAAGAGAAGAAGTTGGCCGTGCCGGCGGTCTCCACCGCGCTGTTGTTGATGCGCCGCTGGATCTCGGCCACCTGCTCGGTCGCGGCGGGGTCGCCGGCCATCACCTGCCAGAGGAAGGCGAGGCCTTCCAACGCGCTGCTCGTCCACAGGCATGGCGGCGAAGAGCGTGCGCGCCTTGCCGTAGTCGACGTCGTCCATGAGCTGGCGCACATAGAGGGCATAGCTGCTCAAGCGTCTGGCGTACCATGGGGCTGTACCAGGATGGATAGTAGTTTTCGATGTTGCGCAGGAACTCCAGTGCCGCTTGCAGCGTTGCGTCGGCTACTGCGTAGTCTTTGCTGCGTGCAATGACCAGCGCGTGGGCGACGAAGACAGAGTGGTACGGCCAGGACTCGTCGCCCTTCTGCCAGATCGGCCAGCCGCCGTCGTAGTTCTGCATGTTTTGCAGACGGTCGATGTCGCGCTTCATGGCGGCGTCGATCTCCACTGGCGTGGGCATGTCGGCTGCCTCGAATGCGGTCAACACATCGCGCAAGGAAGCGACGCTCATGACCCGGGAAGCGAGTTGCTCCGAGCACTCGAAGGGATAGGCTTGCAGGTACATGACCGCGTCGGTCAGGGTCTGGAGGGCTGTGGAGGAGGTGCTGATTTCGAGCCCGCCGAACTGCGGGAAGACATCCTGCGGCTGGGCCACCGGTTGGGCCACGCTGCCTTCGTCGACCACGCCGTAGGTGGCAAAGGCTTCGGTGGTGGCCGGCGTGTAGACGGGCAGGGCGATGTTGGCTGCATCGGCATAGGCGCCCGAGACGTCGCCGCAATCTGGACGCTGTGCCGTACCCACGTTGTCGGTCGTGGCCGGGAAGCGCACCTCGACCCGATCATTGGCCGGCACGGTGACGCGGAGGCCCTGGTCGCCCTCCAGCTTCAGGTTGGCGGTCTGGACCACCACGTCCACGGTCAGCGGCTCGTCGGTCTGGTTCTGGACCACGACCGGGCAATTGGAAGTGGTCGCCGAAGTTGAGGAAGCGCGGCGCGGACGGGCGCACCATGAGCGGCAGGCGGGCCGTGATGTTGGTCTCGGCCGAGCCGAACTGCTGCTCGGTGGCCGCCACCACCATGACGCGGTAGCGGGTCAGGTTGTCGGGCAGCTTGTAGGTGACGGTCGCCTGCCCGTCGGCGTCGGTGCGCACGGCAGGGGCAAAGAGGGCCAGGGGGTTGAAGTCGGTGCGCACGGCAATGGGCGTCGACGCCTGGGCTGCTGCAGCGGCCTCGGCGGCGGCAGGCATGGCCGCAGCCATCGGCCGGCGCCGGCGCTGCCATGGACGGACTCCGCGGCTGAGGCTCTGCTCCATCTCAAGGCTGGCCGTCGCCATCGGCGCGGCGGCATCGGCCAAGCATGCATCATCGCCGCCGCCCATACCGCCCGTACGCCGCGCGATCTGGGCAAGCAGTTCCTGCGGGTTGGCCAGCACGATGGAACTGCGCCCATAGGTGCTGCTGGTGTTGGCGCTGCGGGCGGCATAGAAGACCGCCAGCGGGTCGGCCAGCGTGTAGCCGCTCAGGGCCAGGATCGCTTCGTCCACGACGACGATGGCCAGTTCGGCGTTCTCTACCGGCTGACCGGCGGCGTCCACCACGGTGAGCGCCAGGCTGGTTTCCTCGCCCGGGGCCAGCGCGCTGGCGGCTGGCTCCAGCGTCATCGTCAGCGTGCGGCTGAGGGGCGGGATGGCGAGGCTCAGGCTGCCGGTGGCGTAGGCCGGCCGCGGCGGCGCGCCCGGTACCGGTTGGCCCTTGTCATCCAGGCGCGGGGCTGAGCCATTCACATCCACCTGGAGGTTGACGTTCGGGATGTAGGCTGTCTTCGATAGGAATCTCGAGTTCCGCCGCGCCATTTTTCAGCGTGAACCGTTCGGTGTAGAGGATGCCGCTGCGGCTGACCGTGAGCAGCCCTTCGCCGTCCGCAAAGGGCGCCTGCACCAGCACCCGGGCCACATCGCCCGGCTGGTAGTCTTTCTTGTCAGGGATGAGCAGCACCTGCTCCTGGCTCACGTCGCGCGACGGGACACTCCCGCCGCCGGCGACCCAGAACTCGATCTCGGTGCGGTTGAGGCGCTCTGCGTCGTCGCGTACATCGGCGAAGATGTGATATTCGCCGCCTTCGGTGGTCTCGAACGTGCAGGGCACCGGTTCGGCGGCCGAGGTAATCTCGCAGTTCTGCTCGTCTGCCTCCACCTCCACCCAGGCGCCGTCGGTGAACTCCCAGGTCATCGCGCACCATGCGCAGGCTGGCCTGACGGCCGGCCACGGCGTTGCCGTCCACGTCGGTGACGATGGCATCCACCGTCACCGGGTCGCCTGGCTCGACGAAGGTGAGCAGGCTGCGCAGGCCGACATAGAGCGTAGACGGATGCACCAGCAGGCTGGTGTTGGCCGCCCATGCCTGGCGGTTGACATCCATGACCCGTGCCTCGGCCATGACGCTGTAGGGGCGCGGCTCCTGCGCTCTTGACGAAGGTCATCTGCAGGTACTGGTTGCCGGTGGCATCGGTGCGTGCAGTGTATTCCAGCGGCGCCCCGCCGCCATAACTGGGATAGGAGCCCCGATAGAAGACGTCGCCGTACACCGGGCCGCCGCCGTAGTCCATCCGCCACCAGGGCGTCCACACGCCGAAGACGAACTCATCCCACCCTGGCGGGGAATAGGCGCCGGGGGAAGCAGTCACACTCCAGGTCGTCTCGGCGTTGGGCAGCGGCCCGCCGGCATAGTATTGGGCGCTGACCGCCACGACGGCGTCGCCGCCCAGATAGTAGGGGCCGGTCGTCTCGTTGCGCGCCGTCACCTCGAACTCGGGCCGGCGGAATTCCTGGACCTGGAAGGAGTGACAGTAGGATTGATTGGACGCGCTGCCCACGCCCGAGGCGTTGAAGGTGATCTGAGCATACCCCAGGTTGGATTCGACGGGAATCGTAAAGGCCAGGTCGAAGCCGGCCAGGTCGTTCAACTCGGTGTTGCCGGTGGCGATGACATTGCCCTGGGGGTCCCGGGTTTCGTAGTAGATGACCCCGCCAGCCAGGTCCGTGAGCGAGACGTCCCCGTCCTGGCCGCCGCCGATGTGGCGCAGCCAGCCCTTGACGTGGACCTCTTCGCCGGGGCGGTACATGCCCCGGTCGTCGAAGACGTACCAGCGGAACTCGTCGCTCACCGGTCGTTCCTGCCAGCCATCGCTGTCCCAGTAGTAGGTAGAGTAGGGCAGGATCGCCACGTCGTCGCCCAGGGTTCCCACCAGGACGTTGGCAGGCTCCTGGGGCAGGGTGAGTTTGGCCACGCCGTCGCTGCCCGTGCCGCCCTGGACATTCGTCGGCAGCAGCGCCAGGGAGACATCGGCCAGCGGTGCGCCGTCGGTGAGGGCGGTGGCCCAGGCGGTCATCTGGCTCTGGTCCACGATCGCGTCGAGGCCGATGTTGGTGACCTGCACCCAGCTCTGCACCACATAGTCATAGCTCTGGTCGAAGAGATTGAGCAGCGAGGCTGGCTTGTCGACGATGACGATCAGGTGGCCGTACTTGCCGTCCAGCGCCGGGCTCAGGTCGATGCCGGTCTCAGTCAGCGTATCGGGCTGGGCGTCCACCTGGATCACCGTGTTCAGCACTTCTTTCGCCTGGCGGTGTCGCTTTCGGCTCCTGATATTGATTCTGCAGATAGACGAGATAGGCTGGCCAGTCCGCCGGCGTGACGGCATAGGCGCGCACACGCAGCGCATTGTAGTTGATGCTGTAGACCGTAAAGGCGGGCGTGGCTGCCGTCGGGTCCAGCGTGGTGAGCGCCTGGTTGGGGCCGGTGAGATAGCTGTCGGCGTTGCCGGTCTTGAAGGTGAAATCCTGGTCGGCGCCCAGAGTCTGGCCGAAGATGTCCTGGACATCGCCCTTGAGCTTGACCTGATAGGTCGTGCGCCCGGCGGTAACCCCGGCAGATCTGCAGGGTGTCGTAGCTGGCGGAGACCACCATGCCTGGGATGGCTGGCTCGACAGTCACCGACTCCTGGCTCACGCTCTTCGTGTCCAGCGGGTTGTTGAAGCGAATCGTGAAGGGCGTGCCCGGCTGGCAGGGGCCACCCTGCCAACCGCAGTAGGACTCGACCACCCGCAGCGGGGCATAGGTCTGAAAGCTGAACGTCTGGGCTTCTTTGCTCACCAGCGGCCCTTCGGCGGAGGGCGTGCCGGGGCCGACGTTGACGGTGACCGTCGTGTCGGCGGGGAACTCCTCTTCGGCGCGGAAGGCGAGCCAACGGCCCGCAGGCAGATAGCTCAACTGCCGTGCTGATCTGGTCATTGGCTGCGATCTCGGCGTCGGTGGCCAGGCGCAAGGCATAGGGCTCGCGCCCGGCCAGCACGGTGATGGTTTCCAGCACTGCCGCCGGATCGATCTGTTGGTCGAAGGCCACAAACAGGAGCGGGTCGCGCGGCTGCGGGCTGATCGGTCGGGAAGCTCTGGACAACCTGCGGCGGCGGTGTGCTGAAGTGCCAGGTCACTGCCTCCGCCAGCACGCCACCCACGGCCGAGGTCGTGCCAGCGGGCACTTCGGCGGTGAATTCGGTGGCCATGGGGAAGCGGTTGAGTTCGTCGGAGCGGTACTCAAAGGAAAGGGTCTGGGTGCCCAGCCATTTCCAGACGCCGGGCATGTCCGGCGTCAGCTTGACCGGCACATCTGCGGCTGCCAACTCGTCCAACGTGGCCAGCGGGACCATCGGTTGATTGAAGGTGACGTTGAGGAACGGCGCAATGGGAATTTCGCCCTCGGGCGCATAGCGCAAGCACCTGGAGCTCGTCGACCGCCGGTGGTTCCGGCGCGGCTGCCGTCTCTGGCGGTGGGAAGCTCTGTTCCATCGTCACCCCGGGCACGGGCGGTGGCAGCGACTGGGGCGGCAGCTTGAACTCCTCGGTCATGGCGGTGCTGGCGTCGAGGGGCGGCATCCGGTCGAGGATGGGCTGGATCTCGGCTGGGGTGAGCGGCTCTGTCGTAGCAGGGGCGACGACAACTGGCGCCAGGGGCTGTTGGGCGCCCTCGCTCAACAGCATGGTCAGGCCGCCGGTTTCACCCGGCGTGGGCACGGTTGGGGCCATGGGTTGGGTCTCCTGATTGACAGGCATACGCCAGTCCGACGACGGGCCGGCTGGCGGCATGGAGCGGCGTGAGCACTGGGCCAAGGGAGGTAGCCAGCAGGCTGACGACGACCAACAGGCTGACAGCGGCCCAGGCTGGGCCGCGCAACAGGGAACGGGTGCGGGTTTGCATAGAACCTTCTCCTCCTCCGGTGGTGACGACGGCTGTGCAGGTGTGCACAGGCGGAAACAGCCCCCTCGATCATAGACCGTTTCGATTGCACTTGCAAGCATTAGTTTTGCGACGGGAACAACACCGCGTCATAGGTCAGGCGACGTGCAGTTGAGCAAGAAACTCTGTCCTATCTGGTGGCGTGCCGCGTCACGCCACAGCGGGACGGGTTTGCTGTCGCGAATGTTCCGGTGGCCGATTTGCTGAGCTATGGCGCAGCGACCTGCACCTGTCCCAGCGTCGCCTCCTGCCCGGCGGGATTCCCGGCAGCGTCGAGCAGGGTGAGCGGCTCCAGCGTCTCGGCATCGTAAACAAGGAGACGCAGACTCGTAGCGCCCAGGCGGCAATTCCGGCGGCAGGTCGAGCAGGTAGACATTCAACGGCTGATCCGCTGGCTGCCACTGGGCGGGCGTCAGATGGCGGTCGTTGAGCAGGCGCTCGTCGGCCTGGGCCAGGCGGTTGCCGGCGGCGTCGTAGAGGGCGACGCGGGCTTTGAGGGGGCGGTCGCTGCCGCCAGTGGTGGTTCGCTGCCAGCGAATGACCACCGGCAGCGAACCACCTGGTGGCAGAGCCGTTTGGGGCAGCGAGACAGCCACCGTCTGCACATCTGGCCCAAAGACCGAACTGCGCGGGCTGCAAGTTGGGCGCCAGCACGAAATTGGTGGGCGGCTCCAACTCCCACCAGTCGATGGAATAGCCCTGGAACCACTTCTCGCCCGCGTGGCGGCCATATTTGTTGAGCAGAAAATGAACGGCACGGCGCGGATCGGTGTCACTCTCGAACCATTGCACCCAGAAGACGCGGCGAGCGTCTTTGGCCCAGGCGTCGAGTTGTTGGTCGACGGTGTTGATGTCCACGAAGAGGTAGCGGGCTGGCGGCGCGGCGCTGGCTGGCTGGAGCCGCCGTCGGGTCGATGCTGTAGGGCTGATAGTAGAAGCCAAAGGGATACTTCTGGTCCACAAAGATCACATCGCCCGGCTGGGCGTTGGCGCGCAGCCAGGCGGTCACCTCGCCGATATGTTCCCGATCGTGGCGTGTGTCGTAGAGATCAGCCTGCAGCGCGGGCCACAGCCCCACCAGGAGGATCGCCAACGCCGCGCACAGGCAGCGGCTTCCACCAGCGGGCATAGGCCGCCAGCCCTACGCCGATCAGCGTGTAGAGGGCGGGCGTCACGAAGCTGCTGTAGCGCACGTTGAAGGCATTCCGGTCGAGCACCGCCAGGTAGTAGAGGCCCAGGCCGCCGAGCAGCCAGGTAAGGAGGAAGGTGAGGGTGGTGACGGGTGACGGGTGACAGGTGACGGGTGACGGGTGACGGGTGACGGGTGACGGGTGACGGACGGGCGTTGGCTAGAGCCAGAATGACGCCGACGGTGCTCACGAGCAGGACGAGCCAGAGCCAGAGGGTGGCTTGATTGGCCAGGAGGGCGGGGTCGAAGGCGTAGCCGCCGAGGTAGGCCTGCCAGTTCTGGCTCAGGTATTCGCCCACGGTTGGGATGGTGATATTGGGATTGGCATAGACGGGAATCTGGCGCAAGGCGATGGGGGCGACGGGGAGCACCAGCACGGTCATGGCGAGGCCGCAGACGAAGACGGTGCGCAACTGCCGCCACCGATTGGGCTGCAGCAGCGCCCAGCCGCCCCACCATAAATACCAGGCCACCAGGATGAAGACCGCGTTGTAGTGAGTCAACAACGCCGCCGCCGACAGGAGGACAAAGCCGCCAGCCAACCGCGCCTGATAAGTGACCTGGCCGCCGCTGTCGCGCTAGGGTGTGGGAGGTGACGTCCGCTGAGGAAATGCTCGTGGTCTGCCAGCGTGGCTTCAGCTGCCGCGGCGCCTGCCGTTGGCCAGCGCCACGCGGACAAAAAGGCCACGGCGGCCGCCGTGAGCAGGGCAAAGCCCACGGTATACATCCGCGCTTCCTGGCTTTCGGCAAGCCAGAAGGGCGAACAGGCGCCCACCACCAGCGCCAGCAGACCCGCCCAGATTGCCGCCGGCGCGCCGCCCCAAAGGGAACAACAGCGCCGCACCGACGACGCCGGCAAAGACGCTCAGGAGCCGGCTGACCAAAGCCAATTGGGCAGGCGCCACGCCGGCAACCATGCCAAAGAGCTGGTTCCAGCCGTGGAGCAGCCAGAAGTAGATGGGCGGGTGGATGTCCAGCTCCGGTGCAGTCGCCACCTGCAGGAATGGCCGCAACGCCACGTCGATATTGCGGGCTTCGTCCCACCAGATGTCCTGGCGGGTCAACTCCTGGAGGCGCAGCCAGAAGGCGAAGAGCAGGGCGAGGATCAGCGCCAGGCGAACAGATCGAACGCACGCATAGATGTCGCAGGATGGTTACATCACCACATTTTCTTCGCCCACGAGCAAATTCGGCTCCCGTGCTCCCGCCCGTGTTCCCAGGTAAGCGAGACATACCAGATCTGGCCAGACTCCAATCCAAAATGAAGCAGGCGTGAAACTGAGCCGAGAGTCGACGGGTGGTTCTGGCAACTCTGGGTCGTAGTGCACTGGCCAGCCCCAAACCTCGTCGTCGAATTCCACATTTCTGAGCATGCAATTCGTCGGCAAATTACGGATTTCATCCAGGTCGGGCACATTGTACCGGTATGATGGCCTGGGCATTGCTATCGTGTGTTCTCGTCCTGGTGCACTTACGCGCAGTTTTGTTTGGATTCATAATTTGTTCCTTTCGCCTGTTCCAGGATCGATGGCGGCCAGCAAGTTGATTTACGTTAGCTTTGCGCCGGTTCAAGTTTCCGCAGGCGACGAGTCAATCCAGATACTATGCGTGCTCCTCTCGCGTCGCACATGATACATGAGTCGGTCACGCCTAGTATCGATATGTCACCTACGCTGATACATCGTAGCTCTTGATTTTTCTCCGGAAATGCGTAGACACAACGCCAGCGACTTACGTGCCTTGAGCGCGCTTCCTTTGCAATAAGAACGTCCACATTGTAGGACTCCTCGACAGCATTCAGTGGACTGCAAGCCGTGTCCATTCGATTTCTAGGACTGATATCTTGACAACTGCTTCTAAAGTGCCATGTGAACACGCTGGATTATCCCATACAATCAGCGTCGCCCAATTATCCGAAGCGCTATCCTCCAGATAGTTCTCCAGCAATCCCCGCACCACAAAGCCCTGTTTCAACTGAAAGGATAGCGTCGGGTCAAACAACTCCCCGGCCACCACCCGATCGACGTATTCCTGGATCGTGAGGGTCTGTTTGTGGTGCACATAGCCGGGCAAGACCCCGCCGCCGACGATGCCCCGCTTGTTGTACTTCCGCACCACCTCCTTGCGGGCGGTGTAGATGAGCTTCCCGATGCCCTGGCCCCGATAGTCGGGATGGACGCTGATGTCGGCCCCGTAATAATAGGCGCCGTTCCAGTCGTGGTTCCGGAAGTAGAGATTGTCGCAGATCTCGCGGAAGGTGTGGCCCGGCTGCTCGAAATCGAAGTCGATGAAGAAGCCCGAACCCTGGCCGATGACGCGCGCTCCGTCCAGGATGACGATCTGCCCCTCAGCGAAGATCGCATACTGGCTGGCGAAATGCGCCACCGACATCAGTTCCTGCGCACCCAGCGTGGGATAACAATCCCGCTGGAGCTGTTCCAGGGCGGCAAAGTATTGGGGCTGCAGCGTGGTGACCGTGAACTCAGTCATGATGCAGTGTCGCCAAAGAGATCGGGCTGCACTGGCGCCGGACGAGGAGGCTCGGCTGGCGGCGTGAAGCCGTGCTCCAGCAGCCACCCCAAATCAGGGCCGGTCCAACGCACTTGCGCCAAATCGACTTTGCCCTCGGCATCGAAGGTGACGCCTTCCTCGCTCAGGCGTTGGCGCTGCACCTCGCTGCCCCAGTGGTCTGCGCGGGGGCTTACCTTGCCCTGCGCGTTGATGACCCGCTGCCAGGGCACGCCGTCGGGCGCCGCCGCCATGGCATAGCCAGCCATGCGTGCGGTGCAGTTGCCGGCCAACTCTGCGATCTGGCCGTAGGTCGCCACCTTGCCGGGGGGAATCTGGCGCACCAGCAGGTAGATGCGTTCGTAGAGTGGCTCGCGTTCGTTGGGGATTGGATGGCTGCTCATGTGGTTCGTCCCGATTCCAGATGGATGCCCATGATCACGAGCCGTTCCTGGCTGCCGGTGAACCAGTTGATGATGCGCATGACCCGATTGGCGATCCGGTGGGTGCGGGCCAGGCTAGGAGGCATCTCCGCCGGCGTCAGCGTGCGAAAGCCAAAGCGCAGGTAGTAACTCTCGTTGTGGCTGGCGCAGCGCAGGTAGAGCGGACCAGCGGCGCGCGCAATCAGGGTCTCCACAATGACGCCGCCGATACCCAATCCCTGGCAGGCAGGCGTCACGGCAATCGAAGCCAACTCCGGCGTGCCATCGCCCAGGATCTTGATCTGCCCCACGCCCACCAACTGCCCGGCCACTTCCGCCACGATAAACCGCGGCCAATGCAGGCCAAACGGATTGATCCGCGCCGAACGGACGAGTCTGATCAGCGATTGCCGCGTATTTGATCTTAGCTGCCGACTGCAATTTCAGCGCAGGCACGAACTGTAAATCTCGTGCCTTCGCGCCTTCCTGTGAAATCATCCTTCCCTACCTTCATCGCGGCACCGCCACGCCCGCCACGATGCGCCGGAGCACCGCATCCGCGTCCAGCCCGTCGATCTCCGCTTCCGGGCGCAGGATGATGCGGTGGCGAAAGGTGGGCAGGATCACCGCCTTGACATCGTCGGGTGTCACGTAGGTGCGGCTCTGGAGCGCGGCGTAGGTCTTGGCGGCCAACAGGCTCGTAATGCTGGCGCGCGGGCTGCCGCCCAGGATCAAATCCTGGCTGCGCCGCGTGGCGCTGGCAATCTGCGTAATGTAGGCCAGAATGCCAGCCTCGACCGTGATGGCCTGGATTTCGGCGCGCACCGCCGCCAACTCAGCAGGCTGGATGACCGGTTGGAGGCCTGCGGCATCGAGGCGATGGGCGTCGAAGCCGGTGTGATAGCGGCGGAGAATCTCCTGCTCGTCGACTTCGGTCGGATAGGGCACGACGATCTTGAACATGAATCGATCCAACTGCGCCTCGGGCAGGGGATAGGTGCCTTCGTATTCGATGGGGTTCTGGGTCGCCAACACCATGAACGGCTCGTCCAGCGGATGGCGCTCGCCTTCGATGGTAACCTGCCGCTCTTCCATGGCCTCCAGCAGCGCCGATTGGGTCTTGGCTGGCGCGCGGTTGATCTCGTCGGCCAGCAGGATGTTGGCGAAGATTGGGCCTTTCTTCAGATAGAACTGGCCCCGATTGAGATCGAAGACCTGGGTGCCCACCACGTCGGAGGGCATGAGATCGGCTGTGAACTGGATGCGGGAGAAGCGGGCGTCGATGAGGCGGGCCAAGGTCTTGGCCAACAGCGTCTTGGCCACCCCGGGCACCCCTTCCAACAACACGTGGCCGCCGGCCAGAAAGGCGACCATCGCCTGCTCGAACACTGGTTCCTGGCCCACGATGACCGTGGCCGCCGCGGTTTTCAATTGTGCATAACGTTCGGCAAGACTCATGTCGATTTCCAGATCTTCACAAAGGTTGAACCTGTGCGGCGTAGGGTAACACGGCGATGGGTTGGGCGCAACCTGTAGGGGTGAGGGGGTCCATTTCACGCCCAAAGTCGGCATGTCGCGGAGTGCGCACGCCCACGTGCGCATGATTTGGGTGAGCAAGGTCACTCTGCCTCACCTGTGAAATGCACCCAGGCGAGGCTACGCCCGTGTCTCGCCCCTGCAAGATGGTATAATGCTTGCCGTGAGTCACATTCCAGATGCTCTAGCTCAGGATCCACTGCTGGCGGCCTTGCGCGACGCGCAGACGCGTTACCAGTTATTTCCGCTGACGCCTACGGGACGAACCACGGTCGTCGTCGCCGTGAGCGGTGGCGCGGACAGCGTTTGTCTGCTCCATGCGCTGCACACATTGGCGCCGGCGTGGCGGCTCGACCTCCACGTGGCCCACGTCGATCACGGATTGCGTCCCGAGGCTGCCGCCGATGCGGCGTTTGTGGCCGCACTGGCCAGCCAGCTCGATCTGCCCTGCGCCATGACAAGACTCGATCCCCAATGGCTCAGCCAACAGCCAGGTGGCCTGGAGGCTGCCGCCCGTGACGCGCGCTATGGCTGGCTGGGCGCGGTGGCCCGTGCGGTGACGCCGCCCGGGCAGCCTCCTATCGTGGCGGTCGGTCACCAGGCCGGCGACCAGGCCGAGACGGTGCTGCTCCACCTGCATACAGGGCGCGGGGGTGCAGGGCCTGGCCGGCATGGGCTGGGTGAGTCCTCTCCCCGCGGCGACGGACGGTCAGGAGCCAGTGGTTCAACTCGTGCGCCCCTTGCTGGGGCGTCAGCGCGGGGAGATCGAAGCCTATCTGCGCCGCCACGCGCTCACCTGGCGCACCGACGCCACCAACGAGCAGCTCTCCTTTCTGCGCAACCGCATTCGCCACCAGGTGCTGCCCCTGCTGGCGACGCTGAATCCGCAGGTGATTGCCGCCCTCGGCCGCACCGCTGTGCTCATGACTGACGCTGCGGCCCGCCTGGGTGAACTCGACCAGGCGCAACTGGCGGCGCTTTGCACCGAGCCTGCCACTGCTGAACGGGTGGTGCTGGATTGGACGGCCTGGGCCAGCATGGCGCTCGCCGGGCGGCGGGCGCTGCTCCACGCGGCCTTGGCTCATCTGGCCGTCGACCAGCGCAGCCTGGGTTTTGCCGTTGTCGATGAGGTGGCGCGCCGCGCCGCAGAAAGCGCCCATGCCACCGGTCCCCATCCCCTGGCCGGCGGCGCAGCGTGGACGATCGCCGGCGCCACGGGCGACCAGCCGCACGCCTGAGCCTGCACCGGGCGGATGCGCTGCCTTTTGCACCCCGCCAGCCCTATCTGGATGGCGCGTGGCGAGCGGCCCATGGGGCTCTGGCGTTGCCTGTCCCTGGGGTCTGTACACTGTCGGCGCCTGGCGCTTGCAGGTGGAAGAACTGGCCAGCGGGGACTTGCCGGCGGATTGGCAGCACAACGCCGACCCGTGGCGCGCCTATCCTGGATGCCACTGCGGTGGAGCAGCCCAGTCTGGCTGCACCCCGAGCCCGGCCAGCGATTCGCTCCCTTGGGGATGGCGGGGCGCCAGAAAGCCCTGGGCGACCTGTTCACCGACCGCAAGCTTCCGCGTCCCTGCGCTCAGGCTGGCCGTTGATTGTGGATAAACCGTCGGGACGGGTATTATGGGTGTGCGGTCTGCACGTGGCCCACACTGCCCGCGTCACGCCGGAGACGACGCGCGTGTTGGCGTTGAAGTGGGCGCGGTATAAGTCCGCCGACCATAGCTGGAGCAGATGATGGGACCAAACGTCAAACCTTTCACCCACTGGGTGATCTACAAAGGCTACAAGGTGCGTTTCACCACCCGTACGGCGCAGACAGTGACCGGGGTCTTGACGACACGCCGACGGCGCCGAACTGCCGTTTCGTTACGACCCAGACCAGATGATCGTGCACCTGTCTACGCGGACGCATTGCGATCAACCAGCACGGCTGGGAAGTTGCGGGCGACGCAGCCGCCCCGGCGCCTACCCAGGAGATCACCCCATGAACAATGCCGTCGTGCTCAAGCCGGGACGCGAAAAGCCGGTGCGCCAGGGCCATCCCTGGATTTTCAGCGGCGCCATCGCCGATATCCCCAGACCTGGCCGATGGCGAGATCGTGGCGGTCGTCGCTGCCGACGGGCAGCTGGCTGGCCCAAGGTTACTGGAACCGTCAGAGCCAAATCCAGGTGCGGCTGTTGAGTTGGGACCAGCGAGAGGTCATCGACGAGCGCTTCTGGCGCCGGCGGCTGGCGGCGGCCCTGGCCATGCGGCGGACGCTGCCCGAAGTGGCCCACACCGACGCCCTGCGCCTGGTCAATGCGGAAAACGACGGCCTGCCCGGGCTGACCGTGGACCGCTACGGCGACTATCTCGTCCTGCAAGCCGGCACCCTGGCCATCGACCAGCGCAAGCAACTCCTGGCCAACCTGCTCCAGGAACTGACCGGCTGCAAAGGTGTCCTCGAACGCAGCGAGATGGCGGCGCGCCGGCAGGAAGGGCTGCCGCCGGCCGCCGGCCTGTTATGCGGCGCGGCGCCCGACGGGCCGGTCGCAGATCACGGAGAATGGTCTGCACTTTCTGGTCGACCTGGTCCACGGGCAGAAGACCGGCTTCTACACCGACCAGCGCGCCAATCGCCAGCGGGTGGCTGCCTACTGTGGCGGGCGCCGGGTGCTCAATGCCTTCAGCTACACCGGGGCCTTCGCCGTTGCTGCACTGGCTGCTGGCGCCAGCCACGTCACCAATGTGGACAGCAGCGTGGATGCGCTGGAGTTGGGCGAAACAAACCTGCGGGCCAACGGCTTCGACCCCGACCGGCAGACCGAAAACATTGCCGGCGATGTCTTCGCCGTCCTCCACGACTGGCAGCGCAGTCCGCAGCCGGCCTCCAGTTTCGACCTGATCGTGTTGGATCCGCCCAAATTCGCCCAGTCCCAGCGGAATCTGGAGCGGGCGCTGCGGGGCTACAAAGAGATCAACCGGCTGGCGCTCCAACTCCTGCGTCCCGGCGGCATCCTGGCCACCTTCAGCTGCAGCGGGCTGGTCAGCGCCGATCTCTTCCAGAAGGTGCTCTTCGGCGCGACGCTGGACGCGGGTCGCCCGCTCCAGATCCTGGAATGGCTGCGCCAGGCCAGCGACCATCCAGTCGCCATCACCTTTCCGGAAGGCGAGTATCTCAAGGGCTTGCTCGGGCGTGTGGGTGACTATGAATGAGATCTTCGGGCCGTTCTTGCGCCAGTTGCGGCTCGATCTGGCGGGACCGTTGCCGGGCAAAGAGGCCCAGTACAGCATGGCGCCCCGCCCACGCACTGGCGCAGAATTCTACGATACACCCCGGGCCGATGCGCGGCGAGGAGGCGTGCTGGTGCTCTTCTACCCACAGCAGGGCCAGATCTATCTGCCGCTCATCCTGCGCCCCACCTACCCGGGCGTGCACAGCGGGCAGGTAGGCTTTCCCGGCGGCGGCTATGACGAGACGGATGCCGATCTGACTGCCACTGCGCTGCGGGAGGCCTACGAGGAGGTGGGCGTCCATCCCAGCGAGGTGACTGTGCTGGGAGCCGCTCACGCCCGCTCTACGTCTATGCCAGCAACTACCTGGTCCAGCCCATCGTGGCCTGGATCGACTATCGGCCTGAGTTTCGCATCGATCCCTACGAGGTGGAGCACCTGATCGAGGCGCCGCTCCACCTGCTGTTGGCGCCAGCCACGCGGCGGAGCGAACCCTGGACGCTGCGCGGGCAGGTCGTGCAGGTGCCTTATTATGCGGTGGCTGGCCAGACGGTCTGGGGCGCTACGGCGATGATGCTCGGGGAACTGCTGTCGCTCTCCGCGCTGCGGTTTGCGCCGAAGTAAAGACCTGTTATGGAATGAGTGTAGCGAGCCTTCTCGTCCGATCTTGGATAGCACCCGGTGTCGAGTTCGGCCTGAATCAACAAGCCGTGCCGAGTCGCCATATTGGCCATCAGATTCACAAACAGGTCCAGGCTTTCCAGCGGGCGCCTGCACACCGATGTCAGGCCGGTGGTGCACCCTCGACGTAGGGCTTCAACACGGCATACACGGCGAAGTTCAGCGGGGTAGAAATCCCTACTTGTCGCCCAGAGTCGGACCACAGATCCCATCAGGGCTTCGAGTTCCAAACGCCGGCCTGCCATCACGTCGTGGGACATGGAGCTGCGTGCGGACGGGTCCAGACCTGACACGAGTGCCAAGTGCTGGTCCACACAATCCTCCGGTTGGGGAATGCTCAGCGCCCGCCCCACCGCCGCCGCTTCCTCAATCGCGCCAGGAAAGGGGTGCTCGTCTCCGGGCAGGTACGTATCGGACCAATGGGCCGACCGTCATCGCCATGTCCCGCCATTAGCGGCGAGCAAGATGAACTTCTCCCACAACGGCACACAGACATGAGGGTGCGACTCCCCAGTAATCGCAGTCCGGCGGAACAGCTCGCGTAACTGCTCTGTCCGTGGGCTGGTTC